>CAZMJL010000001.1:0-700490 GCA_964566635.1 uncultured Fimbriimonas sp.
CGGTTGGTCGGGCGTTGCGGATCGCGACCACTCGAAGCGACCGACAGGGAAGTACTTCGACGAAAGGGCGCATCGGTTAAGTGGTCACGATTTTGGATTACGGAATGGGGAATCTCCGTTCCGTTCAGAAGGCGTTCGAGTTTTTGGGCGAGTCAGTTCGGGTTTCCACGGAAGTTGTGGGCGCGGAGCGGTTGGTGATTCCCGGCGTAGGGGCGTTCGGTGCGGCGATGGAGCGTCTTTCTCCCCTAAAAACTGAGATTCAAAGGTTCGCTTCGTCCGGGCAACCGTTGCTTGGGATTTGCCTGGGTCAACAGCTGCTCTTCGATTCAAGTGAGGAGCATGGGGAACACGTGGGCCTTGAATTGATTCCTGGCCGCGTGAAGTACCTGAAGGGCGATGGACTGAAGGTGCCGCACATCGGTTGGACGGGATTAGAGTTCCAGGATGGCGCCTTTGGGGCCGGGCTGACCGATGGTGACGAGGTGTACTTCGTTCACTCGCTGATTACCGAGTGTGAGCGCGAGGGCGATGTCGCTGCCTGGGCTGAGTACGGGGGCAAGTTTGCCGCCGCTGTTCGGTCGGGCAATGTTTGGGGGGCGCAGTTCCACCCCGAGAAGTCCAGCAAGGTTGGACTTCAAATCTTGAGGAACTGGTTAAACGCATGATTATTCTTCCGGCAATCGACATTCGCGGGGGCAATTGCGTCCGCTTGCATCAGGGCGATTACGCTCAGGAGACGGTTTATGGCGCTGATCCGGTGGCGATGGCGCAGTCGTTTCGCGATGCGGGCGCGGAGTGGTTACACGTGGTTGACCTCGATGGAGCGAAGGCGGGGCAATTGATCAATGGGCACGTCATCGCGGGCTTGGTCGCGACGGGACTCAGGATCGAGTGGGGTGGGGGTGTGCGGTCGCTGGATACGGTTGCGCAGTTGCTCGACGCGGGGATTGAGCGGGCGATTTTGGGTTCGCAGATCATCAAGGATCCCTCGTTTGCCGAGGCGGCGTTTTCTCGGTTTGGCGGTGGTGTGGTTGCGGGGCTGGATGTTCGGGGCGAAGATATCGCAATCTCGGGCTGGCAAGAGCAGAGCGGAAGGAGCCTTTTTGAGATGGCGGAGTGGCTGATGGGCCTGGGCTGCGAGCGATTCATCGTGACGGATATTTCGACCGACGGAACGTTGGCGGGTCCAAATTTGGCGCTTGCAGAGGCGTTCATGGCGCGATTATCGGCGGCAAAGTACATCATCAGTGGCGGAGTCGGCTCGATACAGGACGTTCGTGCGGCGAGCCTTTCTGCTGCCGAAGGGCTGATCGTTGGCAAAGCGATTTACGATGGTAGGGTCTCGCTCGCCGAATTGTTTGCAACGACAAGTGCCGGTTCGCTGTAAGATTTCGGAAATGAGAGATTTAGAGATGTTCATTCCGCTGGTCGCGGTCGCGATGATATTCGGGATTCCGATTGTGGCAATCCTGACGACCCACCAACGGAAAATGGCGGAACTGATTCATGGCAATCGCCAACAGACCCCTAACCAAGATCTTGCGCCGATTTACCATGAGCTCAAGAATCTTCGCGATAGCGTCAATAGCTTGGCGCTAAATGTCGACTCGTTAAAGTCAGAAATTCGGTCTCAATCCACGGTTCAAGACCGTTTGAAGGTGGGAGAATAGTAGGCGATGTCGATTGAAGGCGTAATTGCGTTGATGATCCCGATCGTCGCGCTGATGATCCCGGTTGTGAAAATTCTGACCAAGCATCAGCGTGAGATGGCGCTTCTGATGACCCAGCAGCAACAGCCTTTGTCGCAACAGTCGTATGAATCTGCGCAAATGCGAGAGGAAATGCGTTTACTGAGGGAGCAATTGAACCAGCAATCGATCCTTCTGGATGATTTGCGAAGTCAAAACCGAAATTTGCAAGATCGCGTGTCAGAATCTCAATAAATACGTTACAATTTTAAGGTTAGCGTTGACCTGCGTGACTCCTTGCGGATAGACTGTACGTTCCTCGGACTATCCCCGGAGTATTGATGAGAGTAATCCAAGCTGCTTCCAAACGTATTGACCGCCGCATCGAAGTCCCCAACCTGATCGAACTACAGCTTAACTCTTACCGCTGGTTTTTGGAAGAGGGTCTCTCGGAGCTCTTCAAGACGTTCTCCCCGATTTACGACTTTACTCAGTCGAACTTCATCGAACTAGTCTCGTTCTCGCTCGGTGAGCCAAAGTACTCAATCCAAGATTGCCGCGATCGCGACATCACGTTCGAGGCTCCGATTAAGGCCATCGTTCGCTTTGGCGGCAAGGATCGCGAAGTAATTGAGTCTGAGGTTTACCTCGGCGATCTTCCGCTCATGACGGATCGCGGAACGTTCATCATCAACGGCCGCGAGCGAGTCATCGTTTCTCAGCTTTCTCGATCTCCTGGTCTGTACTTTGAAGAAGGCGTTGACTCTGCAATGCAGGTCATTATCTCGGCTCGTGTGATCCCCAGTGAGGGTCCGTGGCTTGAGGTTGAGTCCGATGCGAATTTCGTCGTCCGAACTCAGATTTCCCAGACCAAGAAGCTTCCGATCACCCAACTTGTCAAGGCGCTTTACGGCTTCTACATGGTCGATGACCAGGGCAAGATGAAGACCGACGGTCGGGGTGCTTGCAAGCGCGCCCTGAAGAATTCGCTTGGGAAGCGAACGGTTGAGAAGGCAATTGACCCTTCGACGGGTGAAGTGGTGGTTGACATTAACACCACGATCACCGAAGAGACCTTGAAGGGTCTCGATAAGGATCAGCTCGAGATCGAAGTGTTCTCCTCGACTCCTCTCGGGACCAACGAGGAAATCTTTAACGCAATGTCGAAGATCGTCACGCTTGAAAAGCCGTCCGAAGAGGACTTGGTTGGAAAGCGAGCGGTTGCCGACATCGTTGACGGTAATGATTTGATCATCGCTGCGGGCGGAAAGATTGATTCCGCCGTTGCCAAGCGAATCGCTTCGCTTGAGCTTGCTTCGATCACCTTGCGAGATGTCCCGCCGTTGGTGGATGCGACGCTCGAGGCCGATACGACCGCGAACTCGCGCGATGCATTGCTCGATATCTACAAGCGAATGCGACCGGGTGAGGCGGCAAACGAAGATGCGGCAAAGCAGCTCGTTTACGGTCTGTTCTTCGATATCCGAAGGTATGACCTTGGCCGAGTTGGTCGACGCTTCTTGAACCAGAAGCTTGGTCTCGACATTCCGCTGAACGTTCGAAACCTGACCGCAGAAGATTTGGTAAACATCATCCTCGCGATGACGCCTTACGTCAATCGTGAAAAGGATCGAGACGATATCGACGACCTTAAGAACAAGCGAGTCCGATCCGTCGGTGAGCTTCTCCAGTCGCAGCTTCGACTCGGATTTGTCCGAATGGAGAAGGTTGCTCGGGAGCGAATGACCTCGCAAGACCAGGAGAACCTCCTTCCGGGAATTATCCTCTCGGTGAAGCCGATTTCGGCGTCGATTAAGAGCTTCTTTAGTTCAAACCAGCTCTCGACATTCATGGATCAGACGAACCCGCTTTCGGAAATCACGAATAAGCGGCGTCTCTCCTCGCTTGGACCGGGTGGTCTTCAGCGGTCCAGTGCGAAGCTAGAGGTCCGCGACGTTCACCGATCTCACTATGGGCGAATCTGCCCGATTGAGACGCCAGAAGGTCCGAACATCGGTCTTATCTCGCAGTTGACCTCGCACGCCCGTGTCGATGAGTTCGGCTTCATCATGACCCCTTACCGAAAGGTTGTTGAGGGTCACATTACTGATGAAGTCGTTTACCTCACGGCCCAGCAAGAGGACGGAATCTTGGTCGCTCCGGCGGACATCAAGACCGACGAGAATGGTTTGTTCCTTGATGAGCGAATTCAGGTTCGCTGCGCTGGTGGCGTTCTCCAAGGTGCTTCATATCCGACGGTTCCTCGAGAGAAGATCGACTACATCGACGTTTCGCCGGCACAGATCATCTCGGTTGCAACCGCGCTGATTCCGTTCCTTGAGAACGACGACGCTAACCGTGCTCTGATGGGCGCGAACATGCAACGCCAGGCGGTGCCTTGCCTTCGTGGCGACAAGCCGCTGGTTGGGACGGGCTACGAGAGCGTGGCGGCAGTTGACTCGGGTGCGGCGGTTGTTGCGCACAATGCAGGCCGAGTTGAGTATGTTTCGGCTACCGAGATTCGAGTCCGAAAGGATGATGGCGAGCTTGATACCTACTCGCTGATGCACATGGTGCAGTCGAACAAGTCGACCTGTTTCACTCAGCGACCAGTGGTTGACCTTGGCCAGTACGTACTGAAGGGCGATGCTCTTGCCGATGGTCCTTGCGTTGATAAAGGTGAACTTGCTCTTGGTAAGAACGTGGTTGTCGCGTTTATGCCGTGGAACGGTTACAACTACGAAGACGCGATCCTTATCAGTGACCGAGTGGTGAAGGACGACGTTTATACGTCGATCCACATCGAGCGATACGAGACCGAAGCGGTTGACACCAAGCTTGGGCCGGAAGAGATCACGCGCGACATTCCAAACGTCGGCGAAGATGCACTGAAGGATCTCGACGAGAACGGAATCATCCGCATCGGTGCTGAAGTCCGGCCGGAAGACATTCTGGTTGGAAAGGTTGCTCCGAAGGGTCAGGTTGAAATGACCGCTGAAGAGCGACTAATCATCGCGATCTTTGGTAAGAAGGCCGAAGAGACTCGCGACGTCTCGCTGAGGGTGCCGCACGGTGAGAAGGGAACGATTGTCGACGTAAAGGTCTTCAGCCGGTACAAGTACCTTTCACCTTCGATCAACTACGTTTATAAGGAATCGAAGAAGCGCGACCGCCTCATCTGCGACCGAACCGAAGAGCCGCTCCTCCAAATTCCTGGCGACGAGCTTCCGGCTGGTACCAACATGACTGTCCAGGTCTACATCGCCCAAAAGCGAAAGCTGATGGTGGGTGACAAGATGGCGGGACGGCACGGTAACAAGGGAGTTGTTTCCCGAGTTATGGCGGCTGAGGATATGCCGTTCCTTGCCGACGGAACTCCGGTCGACATCGTGTTGAACCCGCTTGGTGTTCCTTCGCGAATGAACATCGGTCAGATTCTTGAAACGCACCTTGGGTACGTCGGAAAGCACCTCGGAATCGAGTACAAGTGCCCCGCATTCCAAGGCGCAACCGAGCATGAAGTTCTGCACGAAATGGATCGGCTTGCCGAGCACTTCCGAACGCAAACTCTGGGTGCATACGTGAAATCCGAGCTGCAGCTCGACGTCAACTTCGAGAAGGGCGAATCGCTCGAGGCGATGATGGCGAAGGTTGAGGCTAAGTTCCGAACCCTTGGTGAGAACGGACTTGAGCGCGTTTCGCGAATTCTGGCGGCACCTCCTGTTAAGGCAGTGAGCGAGCTGATGGAAGTCGATATCGAGAACTTCGAGTTCGAAGATCTTGAGGCCGAAGCCGGTGAAAAACCGCACAAGGCGAAGGACGACCACTACGCAACCATGCTTGCGAACCTTGAGAAGAACGTGTTCACCCGAGCCGGACTTGATCCGAAGACTTGTAAGTCGACGGTTCGAGATGGTTTGACCGGAGACACCTTGCCGAACCCGATTACGGTCGGCGTCATTTACATCCTCAAACTTGAGCACTTGGTCGATGAAAAGATTCACGCTCGATCGATTGGACCGTACTCGCTCGTTACGCAGCAGCCGCTGGGTGGTAAGGCGCAGTTCGGTGGACAGCGATTTGGAGAAATGGAAGTCTGGGCGCTGGAAGCATACGGCGCGGCTTACACCCTCCAAGAGCTTCTGACCATCAAGTCTGACGACGTCGTGGGCCGAGTTCGCGCTTACGAGAGCATCGTCAAGGGCGAGAGCATCGCCGAGCCGGGCATTCCCGAATCGTTCAAGATTCTGGTCAACGAGCTCCGCTCGCTCGGACTTAAGGTCAGTGTCGAGGATTCGAACAACAAGGAGCTTCCGCTAAAGGATCTCGATGAGCTGAGTGGTGGCGACGATATGCGCCTCGCCCGCTCGGTCGGATTCTTCAACTAAACCATTCAATCTGCCCGGTCAACGCACCGGGCAGAACCCAACAACAGAGCTTTTATTCACAGGAACAAGAAAAGGAAATTATGGCCGCCGTTAGTCTGTTCGACAAAATCAAAATCGGAATCGCAAGTCCGGAAGACATCCTTGCATGGACGCATGGAGAAGTCAAGAAGCCGGAAACCATCAACTATCGAACGTTTAAGCCCGAGCGCGATGGGCTTTTCTGTGAGAAGATTTTTGGTCCGGTAAAGGACTGGGAATGCTCCTGCGGCCGATATAAGAAGATTAAGTACAAGGGCATCGTCTGCGAGCGCTGCGGCGTCGAAGTGACGCGAAGCAAGGTCCGACGTGAGCGCATGGGTCACGTTGAGCTTGCGGCTCCGATCTGTCACATTTGGTACCTCAAGGGCGTTCCTTCGCCCCTCTCGCTGATCCTCGATATTTCGCCGAGGCTACTTGAGAAGGTCATTTACTTCGCCAGCTTTATCATCATCGATATCGAAACCGAGCAGATTCAAGAGCTTCTTCCCGAGATTCGAAAGGCTGTCGAAGTCGAGAAGATGCATATGCAACTCGGCCTTCGTGAGCTCGAAGAGGAGTCCCTGGGACGCCTCGCCGAGGACATGAAGAACAATGGCGACGAGTATGACGAGGTTTATGTCCGCGAGCGATCCAAGGCCGTCAATGACCGAATCAAGGCTGAGTACCGCGACTGCGATGACCGCATCAAGGACCTCGATATCGCGGTTGAGATTCTCGGCAAACTGGAGCGAAACCAGCTGATCGACGAAGACAAGTACCGAGCGGTTTCGAAGCTTCTGGACGGCGTCGGAATGCGCATGGAGCGCGATCTGCGCCCGCTCGTTCGCGCCAACATTGGTGCTGACGCGGTGAAGGAACTACTTCACAAGGTCGACCTTGAGTCGCTGGCTCGATCTCTTCGCCAAGAGATCGTCATGACCACCTCGCAACGTCGAGCCCGCGCGATTAAGCGACTCGAAGTTGTTGAAGCTCTGATCGGTTCCAAGAGCCGACCCGAGTGGATGATCCAGGACGTGATTCCGGTCATCTCGCCCGAGCTTCGACCGATGGTTCAGCTCGACGGTGGTCGATTTGCGACGTCGGACCTCAACGATCTTTACCGACGAATCATCAACCGAAACAACCGGTTGAAGAAGATCATCGAGATTCACGCTCCAGAATCGATCATTAACCACGAAAAGCGGCTTCTCCAAGAGGCTGTGGATGCTCTCATCGATAACGGTCGACGAGCACGCCCGGTTGTGGGTTCAAACGCTCGCCCGCTCAAGTCGCTCAGCGACATGCTCAAGGGTAAGGAAGGACGATTCCGAAAGAACCTCCTTGGTAAGCGCGTTGACTACTCCGGGCGATCGGTTATCGTCGTTGGTCCTCACCTCAAGCTTCACCAATGCGGTCTTCCGAAGGAAATGGCGCTTGAGCTGTTCAAGCCGTTCGTCATGAAGACGCTGGTCGAGAAGCGTATTACTCAGAACATCAAGACTGCGAAGCGAATGATCGACCGAATGCACCCGGCGGTTTGGGACGGTTTGGAAGAGGTGATCAAGGAGCATCCGGTTCTTCTTAACCGCGCTCCAACCCTGCACCGACTCGGTATCCAGGCTTTCGAGCCGATCCTGGTTGACGGAAAGGCAATTCAGCTTCACCCGCTGGTTTGTAACATGTACAACGCCGACTTCGACGGCGACCAGATGGCTGTCCACGTGCCGCTTTCGGCCGAGGCGCAGGCCGAAGCGCGAGTGCTTATGCTCTCGACGCAGAACCTGTTCACGCCTTCGGACGGACGTGCAACTTGTGCGCCGGTGCAGGACATCGTTCTGGGTAACTACGCTCTGACGTTCATGTCTGAAGAGGGCAAGGCGAAGATCGAGAAGCAGATTGCGGATCACAAGTCGAAGCCAGAAAAGAATCCGGCTCCGTACACCTTTGCAAACCCGGAAGAGGTGATCTTCAACCTTGAATCGCCATCGGTTGAGAAGCGATTGCAGCTCAACGGACCAGTTCTGGTTCAGCTGACTCGCCCTGTCTTCCGTCCCGACTCCGAAGTCGCATTCCGCGACCCGGCGACTGGTCAGGAGTACACGAAGGTCACCAAGACCGACGATGACGGTAAGGAATACACCGAACTCGAAGCTCTTGAGATGGAGACCGAGCGAGTGGTGCGCACCATGACCCCTGGTCAGGTGATCTTCCACAGCGTTCTGCCTTGGCCGCTCCGGTATGCCGACAGCCACCTGAACGTTGAACTCAGCAAGAAGGCTCTCGCCGACATCATTTTGGTGATCCACAAGCGAGCTGGAATGGGATCGACGATCAAGTTCCTCGATGACATGAAGGATCTTGGCTTTAAGTGGGCGACTAAGTACGGTCTCACGGTTGCGATTACCGACATGGACCCGCCTGCACGACGAGATGAGATCATCAAGGACGCAGACGACCGATCGAACAAGATTCTTGGTCAGTTCCGACGCGGAATGCTCGCGTTTAACGAAATGCAAGGCACCCTCGTTAAGCTGTGGCAGGAAACGTACGACGTTATCGGTAAGGAGATCGTTCAGGGTCTGACCCAGTTCAACCCGCTCAGCATCGTTACCGTTTCTGGTGCTCGTGGTTCGATCAAGCAGCTTGCGCAGCTCTCCGGTATGCGAGGTCTGATGTTGAACCAGTTCAACGAAACCATTTACGAGCTTCCGGTTAAGAACTCGTTCCACCGCGGACTGTCGATGCTTGAGTACTTCGTGACCACCCACGGTGCACGTAAGGGACTTGCCGACACCGCTCTCCGAACGGCAGACGCTGGTTACCTCACTCGACGACTTTGCGACGTCGCACAGGATGTCATCGTCAAGGCCGAGGACTGCGGAACCACGAACGGAATGGTCGCCCACCGAATTGTTTCGATGGGTGAGCAGATCGAGTCGATTGGCGACCGAATGGTTGCGCGACTTGCGCTTTCGGTCATTACCGATCCCGAGACAGGCGAAGCATTGACTCAGTATCAAGAGCCGATTTCGAAGGAAATCGCAAAGCGACTTGATGCCATCGAGAAGAAGTACTACGCTGACATCGCGGCGGCAAAGGACGAGAAGGCAACCGAGAAGCTGTACAAGAAGTACACAGACTACGGTTTCGAAATCACCGATCACGGCCTGCTGGCCGGCCGAGTTCGCTCGCCGCTATATTGCGACCTCGTCCAGGGTGTCT
The DNA here is from genome assembly GCA_964566635.1 of uncultured Fimbriimonas sp. Classification (GTDB taxonomy): domain Bacteria; phylum Armatimonadota; class Fimbriimonadia; order Fimbriimonadales; family Fimbriimonadaceae; genus Fimbriimonas. The sequence goes on from CAZMJL010000001.1 coordinate 9,317, forward strand.
GCTCGAAGTGCTACGGTGTTGACCTTTCGACCAACAAACTCGTTGAGGTTGGTGTCTCGGTAGGAATCATCGCTGCTCAGTCGATTGGTGAGCCCGGAACGCAGCTTACGATGCGTACGTTCCACACCGGTGGTGTTGCAGGTTCGGCGACGATTGCTCGAACGAACCAGTATAAGACCGGTAAGTTCATCCGACAGTTCATGGAGGACTTTGCTTCGGCAACGGATACCGACATGAAGGCGTTTGACCCAACTAAGCTGTTGGCGACGCAAGAGTCGATCGTTAAGTCTCTGTTCCAAAACCCTGAGGCGGCGCCGATCACGATCAACCAAACTCCGATTGAGGAGATTGAAGATCCGAAGGCGAAGCGAAAGGCTGAGCGCTTGAGCAAGGCCGCCGCTAAGGCTGCCGACAAGAGCGACAGCGATAGCCGAAAGCTCTGGGAGAAGTCACGAAAGACGTTCTTCTACTCTTGGACGGGTGAATCCTCCGGTATCGTCCGCGTTGAAGAGATTTTCGAGGCACGACGACAACCCCGAGGTAAGGCGATCATCTGCCCGGTCTCGGGTCTGGTCGAAGATATTCGAGAGTCCTCGTTCGGTCGATTCGTGGTCATCAATGCAACCGTTCCGGTGACGGGCCCGCTGAAGGATGCTTACGTAAGCGACAACCAGAACTGGCCGACGGACAGCAATGGTAGCTACGCGGGCGGCCTGCACAAGGCAGTTGGCCAGAAGCTCACGACGGCGATTCTCGCGATCCTCCGAAAGGCGGAAGTGACCGAAGTCAACGTCATCTACGCGATCCTCGTTCCACCGCTCGGAAAGCTTCCGGTCGAAAAGGGAATGCGAATCATCAAGGGCGACCCGCTCACCGAAGGTCCTCGCGATCCGCACGAGGTTCTGGAGCTTGCAGGCGCGGCAGCTGTTCACGAGTACTTCGTCGAGAACCTGCAGAGCGTTTATAAGAGCCAGGGTGTTGACATCAACGACAAGCACGTTGAAGTCATCATTCGCCAGATGATGCGAAAGCGACAGGTCAAGGAGCCGGGCGACACGCCTTACCTCCCTGGTCAGATCGTCGACCGATTTGCGTTTGCCAAGGCAAACGAGGCAGTTCGCGAAGCGATTCGAGCCGGTAAGAAGATCAAATACGTTGATCCGATCACAGGCGAGAACGTGGAGCGCGATCCGAAGGAAGCAACTGCGACCTGGATCCTCCTCGGAATCACCGAAGCATCGCTCGCAACGGATTCGTTCCTCTCGGCTGCATCGTTCCAAAAGACGACCCGTGTCCTCACCGAGGCCGCCGTCCGAGGAAAGCGAGATCACCTCGTTGGCCTAAAGGAGAACGTCATTCTTGGTCGCTTGATTCCTTCCGGAACGGGCGTCAAAGAGTACCGAGAGATCGATGTCAACGTTCAACGCGGCTCGTGGGCCGAGCAATCGCTCCAAGCCTTGGTCGAGTCGGACGACATGGACTTCGATGATGACGAGTTTGAAGGTCTGAACTTCCCGTCGCTCTCCGACATGGCGAGTGACGAAGACTTGGAACTCGGCGACGAGATCTAAGCTCAGATTAGCGAAAAAGCCCCACCCAATCGGGTGGGGTATTTCGCTTTCAGTGTCGACTGTTTAGAGGTCGCTACGCTTGCGGACAACGACATTCGGAACGGGAAGGAGCGACTCATCGCGGCGGATGGGCATGTTGGAATTCGTGAACATTGCCGTAATTCGCCGCTCGGCCTCGGCCACGTAGTCGTTCATCTGCTGCTCCATGTCGAGGCGCATATCCTCCATGTCATCGAGGAGGCGGAGGATGATTTCAACTCCGGCAAGATTGACGCCGAGCTCTTGGGTAAGGCGTTGGATGCGACGTACGCGGAGGATGTCGCTTTCAGAATAGAGGCGATTTTTCGCTCCGGCGCGGCTTGGCACTACGAGCCCAAGGCGCTCGTATTGCCGGAGGGTTTGGGGGTGGACATTGCAAAGTTGGGCGGCGACCCCGATCATGTAGACGGGTTGGTTTTCGTGCTTCATTTGGCTGCCTCCAAGGTTTGCAACTGGACGAGCAGCTGCCTCTCTTGCTCACTGAGCGACTTTGGAACGGTGATTTTGATGCGGGCCATGAGGTCGCACCGACCAGCGTTCATTCGGGAGATGCCTTGCGAGGAGAGCCTAAAAGCTTGACCAGATTGGGTTCCGGCGGGGATTTTCATGGTGACCGACCCTCGAAGGGTCGGGACCCGAATCTCTCCGCCCAGCGCGGCAGTTAGGTACGAAACCGGTACGTCTGTTTCGATGTTCTCGCCGGCTAGCCGGAAGGTGTCGTGCTTTGCCCAGCGGACAACGACATAAAGGTCGCCGGCGCGGCCGTTGATGCCTGCGTGACCCTTTGAGGGCACCCGGAGCTTTTTGCCGTCAGGGATTCCGGCTGGGATTTTGACTTCAACCTTCTTGGTGGTGGGCACGGTGGCGATGTCGCCTCGCGTTCGCTGGGCATCCATCGTTTGGTAGGTAAGAGTTCTTGTCGTGCCTTGATCGAGCTCCTCGAGCGACAGTTCGACCTCACGCTCGATATCTCGAGCTTGGGTGACCTCGGTGTCCTGGATGCGGAAACCTCCGCCCCCTCCACCGCCGCCAAAGAACTGCTCGAAGATTGACCCGAATCCACCCATGTCACCAAAGTTGACGTTGTTGAACCCGCCAAAATCGGCGGCGCCGGGGTTGTTGTGGATAGCTTCCCAGTTGGAGCCGTACTGGTCGTACAGCTTGCGCTTTTGGGGATCGCTGAGGACTTCGTAGGCTTCGCTGGCTTGCTTAAACTTTGCTTCGGCGCTGGCATCGCCGGGATTGACGTCGGGGTGGTATTTCCGCGCGAGTTTTCGGTAGGCGGATTTAATCTCTTTGTCGTCAGAGCCTTTGGGAATTCCTAGAATTTGATAGTAGTCGGCCATGATGCTCTTATATTCAATTATATGAGTATATGACGCTCAAGTCATAGGGTTCGTTGCGCATTTCTCCGTATTTATAGATGAGCCTGTAAAGAATCGGGAGCGAGTTGCCCATTAACTAGTGATGGACTTCCGTACGCTCTCGATTCGCATTTCTCGGAGCGAGAATGTGCCAGTTTTGCCGACGGTCGTGCTGAAGATCTTGAAGATGTACGGCGAGGAAGTCGCGACGCCGAAGGCCCTGGAGCAAGTCATTATTCACGACGCAGGGTTCGCGGCGAAGGTGCTTCGGGTTGCGAGTTCGGCCCTGTACGGCGGAAATCCTTGCACCGATGTTCAGCGAGCGATCTCGGTGATTGGGCTCAATCAGCTCAAGCAAATCACGATCAGCTTGGCGTACCAGGAGTTCATGACGACTCGCGGCAGCGTAGCGAGTTTTGATCGTATCATCTTTTGGCAGCACTGTTTGGCTTCGGCGGTTGCGAGCCGCGAAATTATGCGTTACATCAACGATGTGAACTCGGATGACGCCTATATCGCCGGTCTAACGCACGACATCGGAATCCTGGCTTTGGAACGTTTTTCGCCCATCCAGCTGGATCAGAGCATCCGGACCGCGGCAAGTAAGGCGCGCCCGTTGGCGGAAATCGAGATGCGCCTGCATGGCTTTACCCACGCGCAAGTAGGTGGGGTGCTTGCTAAGTCCTGGAAGCTTTCGAAGCAAATCGCGAATTCGGTCGAGTTCCATGACAATCCTTACGAGGACAAAGAGACTCCTGAAATGAGCCTGGCGGTTGCCGCCGGGAACCAAATGGCTTATGAAATGGGTTACCCCTCGGTGGCGTGCGTTCCTGGCTCGGAGGAGTTGATGGATCTCACTTCCAAGCTCGGAATTTCCGAATCGTCACTAGATCGGATCCGCAAATGTGTGAAAGCCGAAGTAGATGCCGCAGACTGTGAGTTCGGAAGTCGTCGCGCCGCCTGAGATTTACCGATCACTTAACCGATATTGAATAGAAGTGGATCTGCAGCTGCTCACCCTAAAAATTGCCCGGAGCGAGAATTTGCCCGTCTTGCCAACTGTTGTTGTGCAAATTCTCAAGCTGTATGAAGATCCCAACATCTCGTCGCGGACTCTAGAGCACCTAATCGAGCAGGACCCTGCGATGGCGGCGAAGGTTATCCGTGTCGCGGGTTCGTCGATGTACGGTCTGAAGTCGGTAACTTCGGTTAACCGCGCTCTCAGCGTGCTCGGGATGAACACCCTGCGATCTATTGCGATTTCGCTGGCATACCAACAGATTCTTGCTGGTCGGGGCCAAAGGCCGGCTTTTGACCACTTAGCCTTTTGGCGGCACTCGCTGGCAGTTGGAATCGGTGCGCGTGGCCTGATGCGTTACGTGAATGTCGGGCTGGCAGAGGAAATGTACGTTGCTGGCCTGATGCACGACATCGGTGTTCTGACGATGGACAAATTTGCTCAGGCGGAACTCGTAAAGGCCGTTCAAGGTGCAAACGCGAAGCGAATTCCCCTGAACCAAGCGGAGATGATGCTCAACGGTTTTGACCATTGCCAAATCGGTGGCTTCTTGGCCGAGAAGTGGAAGCTCACGCCAATGATGACGAACGTGATCAAGTATCACGATGATCCTTCGCAGGATTTGCAAACCCCTAAAGCGACCATGGTCGCAGCGGCGGCAAACTACTTGGCGTACCATTGCGGATTTCCGGCGATGCCAGGCGTTCCTGGAAATCCGAATGGCGAGCAGTACCTCTCAAGCCTTGGGCTCGAGCAAGTGAAGATCGACGCGGTTTCGACTCAGATCATGGTCGAGGTTGACGCCGCGGATGAAACCATGGGTTCCAATCGCGCGGCGTGACGTTTCGTTCGCGTTAGTGCAGCTCGGCGCCCTCGGATCGCCGCTTGGCATAATCAGCGATCATCGCTTGCATTTCGGGGTGCGGCATCTCGGCGTAGTGGGCGAAGTGTTGCCGGAATCGGCCCCGACCTTTTGTGATTGACCGTAGGTCAAGCGCGTATCGGGTCATTGTTGCCATCGGCACCATCGCGCGGATGCGGGTTTTACCAGCCGCGATCTGATCCATTCCCAGCAGGTGACCTCGGCGACCGTTGAGATCGCCCACGACATCCCCGACGTGATCGTCATTAACGTCGACTTCGACTTCCAAGATTGGTTCAAGGACAACCGGTTGGGCAGACTCGAATGCCGCTTTGATCGCTAATGCGCCGGCGGCTTTGAATGCCATTTCGCTCGAGTCGACATCGTGGTAGGATCCGTCGTAGACGGTGACCTTGAAGTCGGTGGCGGGGTTTCCGCTCACGAACCCATGCTCCATCGCCTCTCGGATGCCTTTCTCGATCGCGGGGATGAAGTTCTTGGGGATGGCTCCACCGACCACTTTGTTCTCGAAAATGAATCCATGTCCGCGCTCAAGCGGTTCGATTTCGATATGGCAATCGCCGAACTGGCCCTTGCCGCCAGTTTGCCGCTTGTGCCGGCCTTGGGCCTTTGCTTTTGCACGAATTGTTTCGCGGTAAGCGATCTTGGCATCCTCGATGGTGACATTGACGCCAAACTTGGCCTTTAGCCGTTCGATGATCGTATCGAGGTGGATATCGCCCATTCCCTCCACGATCTCCTGATGAGCTGTCGAATCTCGGAAAGCCCGGAAGGTCGGATCTTCATCCATAAGCCTATCAAGCGCGCCAGGAAGTTTATCCTCGTCCGCTTTGTTCACAGGGTGAATTGCGATCTGGTAGATCGGCTCGGGGAAGTGAATCGGCTCGAGCAGGATTTTTGATTTGCTCGAAGCTAAGGTATCGCCGGTGTGGGTGTTCGCCAGCTTGGCAATCGCGCAGATGTCTCCGGGACCCACGATGGCCGCCACCTCTTGGGTTTTCCCGTGCGGGAAGAAGAGGTTGTGCATCCGCTCGTCTGTTTCGCGGCTGACGTTGGCGAGGTGATCGTCCTGGCGGACCGTTCCGTTGAAGACCCTGAGGAAGTTGATCTTTCCGACGAATGGGTCAGCGGTGGTTTTGAAGCATAGTGCCGCAACCGGACCGTCAATCTCGTTGCTCGCAATCGGCTCGGCGCCGGATTTATGCATCGAAACACCTTCGAGGTCCTTCGGCGCTTCCACTGGAGAGGGAAGCTCGTGAACGATGTGATCGAGCAAAGTCGCGACTCCGATGCCGCTGATGGCCGAGCCAAGCATCACCGGGACGACTTTTCCGCGTTCAACGCCAACCAGAAGTCCATGTTCGACTTCATCCTCGGTTAGCTCCTCACCCTCGAGGTACTTCATGGCGAGGGCGTCGTCGCCTTCGGCGGCGGCGTCCATCATCTTTTCACGGCGATAAGCGGCCTCTTCGGCATATCCGGGCGGGATGTCCTCAATTTCAATTCCGCGGTCTTTGCCTTTGTAGACCTTCATGCGCAGGAGATCGAGCACTCCGGAGAAGGCGACCTGATGCCCGATGGGGAGTTGAACGCCCACCACGGCACGTCCGTAACGCTCGTGCAGAGTGTCCATCAATCCGTCGTAATCAGCGTTGTCGCGCTCAAGCTTATTGACAAAGATGCACTTCGCGAGTCCGTACTGGTCGGCGACTTCCCAAGCGAGTTCAAAACCGACGTCGAGATCGCGTTTGGCATCGACGACGAAAATGAACGCTTCGACGGCTCTGGCGACGCAGTGGAGTTCGCCGATGAAGTCGGGATAGCCGGGAACATCGATGAGGTTGACTTTGGTGCCCTGCCACTCTAGGGGCAAAACCGACGACGACAATGAGATTTTGCGTCTGATTTCCAATGAATCGTAGTCGCTTTGGGTGTTTCCCGCTTCTACGCTTCCAACTCGGTCGGCGGCTCCGGCTGTGTAGAGCATGTGCTCCACCAGCATCGTTTTTCCAGAGCCACCATGGCCAACAACGGCGATGTTTCTAATGTTTTCGGGTGTGTATCGCTGCACCTAGTTTTCCCCCTTTTTGCAAGGATTGTTCGTTAGGGCGGCGTCGAGACCGGGGTGCCCGTCGTGGTTTCCCATGCTGGGAACCTCGGGGACGGCGTCGTCTTAGTTGCACTATACGACACTTCTTTGGTGGGCACAAGATTTTTCTGATGAAAGTAGGCAGTTTGGTTGACACAACCTTCGCGGACATACCGTCTAACCCAATGTGATCAGTGCACTTGCGTCGATCGTTTTGATGCCGGCTTCGGTCTCGGTGGTGAAGGAGAGCTGGAATGGGTTTGAGGACAGCTACCGCATCTCGAATGGAAACGCAGAGATTGTGGTGGTTCCCAAGCTTGGCCGGGTGATGCATTACGGCCTTGTCGGCAAGGCGAACGTGCTTTGGGTTAATCCCCGCCTCAAGCTTGGCCTTTATGACGCGATGAGTTACCGGAACTTTGGCGGCGACAAGCTGTGGCCCGCTCCGCAAAAGGATTGGAACTGGCCACCCGATGCAGCCTTGGACGGGAAGCCATGGGAGGCGGAAATGATTCCGAACGGAATCCGCCTCAAGTCGCCCCTGGGGAAGACGATTCCGGTCAAGTTCGTAAGGGAGATCACGATGCGAGATATCGGTACAGATGTAAAGTTCGTCAACCAACTCTCAAATTGGGGACCGGACCGCGACCTATCGGTTTGGCAGGTGACGCAGGTGAATAACCCGAGCCGGGTGGCGTTGGCGGCCTCAATGAACGTTCCTTACAAGATTTTGATGGGCGAGAAACTGGACTCGAAGTATCACCAGTACAACGGCAAGAGCTTGGTGGTGACAAGGCACCCGAAGCAGGGATTTAAGTTCGGCTCGAAGAGCCGAGAGGGCGTGATTGAGTCGGTGGTGGGCGGAGTAACGTTCCGGATGACCATGGCGAGCAGCTTACGCTCGAGATATCCAGACGGCGATACGGCTCAGCAGGTCTATACCAACGGCGACCCGGACCAATATGTAGAGATGGAGCAACTCTCGCCATTGGTGAGAGTAGGCGGAAAGGAGATTCTGTCTCAAACCGTCACTTGGACGCTGAGCCAGCCTTAGTGCCTGCCGTATGTCAAAATAGGAATGATGAATCTGGACACCACCTATCCGCGCCGGAAAACAACCCCTTGTCGGATGGGGCCGATTACGATCGGGGCCGGGAATCCGGTGATGGTTCAGTCGATGATTACCGAAGAGACTCGGAACATCGAGGCGTGTGTCGAGCAGATTATCGACCTTCACAAGTCGGGTTGCGAGTTGGTTCGGGTGACGACGCCTTCGCTTGGGGAGGCCGAGTGCCTTGAAGCGATCCGGGCGAAAGTGACGGAGCAGTATCAATACGTGCCCCTGACGGCGGACGTTCATCACCAGGGGACGGACATCGCGGTCGAAGCTGCAAAGCACGTCGACGAAGTGCGCGTGAATCCTGGTTTGTTCGTCTTTAAGCGGCATGGATCGCGCGCAAAGCAGTCAGTTGGTGAGGCGGTCGACGTGCGCGGGAGGGAAGAGGACGAAGTTGCCCGTTTGCGCGAGGAACTCGCGTTTTCCTCCGATGAAACCGCCGAAGAGCTTGCCGCGATTGAGGAGAGTTTTGTGCCGGTCATCGAAGCGTGTAAGAAGCACGACCGGGCGATGCGGATCGGAGTTAATCATGGTTCGCTTTCGGAGCGATTGCTGGTGACGTACGGCGATACGCCGGACGGGATGGTGGAGTCCGCGCTCGAGTACCTCCGCCTTTGCGAAAAGCACGGCTACACGAACCTGAATATTTCTTGCAAAGCCTCTCGGGTGCCGATCATGGTTGCGGCGAACCGCCTGATGGTCAAAAGAATGGCCGAGGAAGGGATGCACTATCCGATGCACCTGGGCGTCACCGAGGCGGGCGACGGCGAATATGCCCGGATCAAGTCAACGGCGGGAATCGCCACGCTCCTAATGGAGGGGATCGGCGATACGATCCGCGTCTCGCTGAGCGAGGACCCGAAGAACGAAATTCCGGTTTGCTACGACATTTTGCAGTCGCTGGGGCTGAGGAAGACGAAGGTCGAGTACATCGCTTGCCCGTCGTGCGGAAGGACGAAGTTCAACCTTCCGATTGTTTTGAACCAGGTTCGAGAGGCGACCAAGCACCTCGTGGGTCTGGATATCGCGGTGATGGGATGCATCGTCAATGGTCCCGGCGAGATGGCGGACGCAGATTATGGCTACGTCGGCGCGGCGGGTGGAAAGATCACCCTTTATCGACGGCGAGACGTCGTGAAGACGGGAATTCCTCAAGAGAACGGTGTTTCGGAGTTGATCGACCTTCTGAAATCGGACGGAAAATGGAGCGAACCAGAAGGCGAATTGAAGCTGATTCAGCCTTTAAAGATCCTCTATTGATCACTCGCTACGCTGCATCGGTCTTCGGATGCAGCACAAAATGGGCATAGGCACAGGGGGAGTCGTTGCTCGCCAGATAGCTTCTGGGGCTATTCTTTTGTATGCCCTCTGAAACCCTGACTCGCTTGCGAAACCTTGGCATGGGTGCGGCCCTGCCGATGGAGCTTTTGGCGTTTGCAGTGAGCAAGAGCGACGACGAGGTTGATCGTTGGCTGGGAGTTGCTCGGGAGATGATGCTTGCGGGGCGGAAACTACGGAAGTTCGCCGATCTCTCTGCCGATGAGCTTATGCGCTCGTTTGAACTCGATGAGCCGACCGCGAAGCGGCTAGTCGCGATGTTCACTCTCGGCCGGAAAGTCGGAGTGGCTGGAAAAGGCGAAACCGAAATCGAGACTATCAGCGATCCGCAGGACGTTGCGGACCTTCTGGATGACCTTCGGCATGAGCGGCAAGAGCACTTCGTCGCGATCTATCTTGATTCTAAAGGCGTGATTTTGCGAGTGGCTACGATTCACATCGGGACCGCGAATGCATCGATTGTCGGGATTCGTGAAATTTTCCGCGAGGCGGTTCGCGAAGGAGCAGTGAGCCTCATCGTGGCCCATAACCACCCGAGTGGCGATCCCGAGCCATCGACGGAAGACATCGAAGTCACGGCGAAAATCAAAGAAGCCGGGATCTTGCTCGATATCGAGCTTCTGGACCATGTGATCATCGGCGAAAAGAGGTTCGTGAGTCTGAATCGCCAGCGGCTCATGTAAGCTGAGGACGTTTATGGATTGGAGCGATCTTCGGGACTCTGTACAGCAGATGCATGAGGCGCGCGAGCAGGTGCTGGTGCGATGCCGGAAGCTGGGGCAACTCAGCGCAAAGTCGATTCGGCATGTTCATCGTCATCAGTTCGGCGAGGCGAAGCGGCTGTTACAAGATGCTCAAGCAGAGGCGGCCTCGGTTCGGGAATTGCTGGCTCAGCACCCAACACTGAACCCATCGTATTTGCATGACACCGAGAAGGAGATGGTGGAGGCGGCGTGTGTGCTCGCGATTGTGCAAGGTCAACCGCTCCCAGCGGCAGCTGAACTTGGCGCTCAAGTGATGGCGTACTTGCATGGGGCGTGTGAGGCGGCAAGCGAGGTGCGGAGATTCGTCCTAGATTTGATTCGGGAAGGGAAGATGCAAGAGGCGGAGCGAATTCTTGCCGAAATGGATGCGATTTACGAGGAGCTTGTCACGTTTGACTTTCCGGATTCGCTGACCAATGGGCTCCGACGGGCGGTTGATGCCCTGCGCGCAGTTTTGGAGCGGACGCGAAGCGATCTCACCCTAACGGCGACTCAGCAGCAGTTGATCGAGGAACTGAGGCGCGGTCGCAGCTCACTCGAAGGGTAAATCGACGGGCGGCTTTGGTCGTTCGATTGCTTTGCGTTTGCCTTGACGCTTGCCGACGCTGGCGCACTCGAAGAGGGCGAGCATGTAGGTCATGAGTCCGATGAAGGCGAGAAAAATCATCGGCATGGTGAGTTCGAATCCCTTGAGGCGATCGGTGGTCGATTTGATCAAAAGGATCAACGGGATCATTGAGCCGAACCAGAAAACCATGTAGGCAGCGGCTTTGGAACTCATGCCAAGGAAGAGGTGTCCAGCGCCAGGAATGAGAGCCGACGCGATGGTGGCGGCGGTTGGAGATGCCTTGATATCGCCATCCGCGAGCAGGGGAGTGTCGGAGAGGCCCATGCGGAGCTGGTCTTCGAGCGATCCGGCGAAGGTTGACTTGAGGCTCACTAGGGCGAGTTTCTCTTCAATCGACTTGCTCTTCGGAGCGAGCTTGAGCGCCTGCTGAAGAATCGGTTTTGCGTGGACAAAGTCCTTGGCGGCGATCATTTGGTCGGCTTTAAGCTCAAGCACGTCGGGGTGATTGGGGGCAACTTCGTCGAGCTCGGCGAGGGCTTGGCGAAGGGCAGGCTTGCGGTCGGCGGAAAAGTGCGCCCGGGCGTGACGAATCAGCGTTTCGATCTCGGCGGAGGTGGCTTCGCGCTTGGGCTGTACCTCTTTGATTGCGGCGGCCGCTTCGTCTTCAATCGCCTTTTCTAGTTCTTGAAGTTCGGTGTTGAGGGCTTCAAGCTTGAACCTAAGTGCCTCGGCGACATCCTGGTCGGAGGTCGCCTGGAGCTTAGCCGAGATCCGGAGAATTTCGGCTTTCAGTTCGTCTCGTCGGGCCTGGAGGTCCATCCGTTACACCAAATCAGGATTCACTTGAGCCGATTGCCACAATGATTCAAGATCATAAAACTGGCGTTGCTCTTCCTTCATCACGTGCAGAATCACGTCGCCGTAATCCTGGAGAATCCAGCCGCTGCGCTCGCCTTCGCTTCGGAAGGGCTTGATCTTTTGTACAGCGAGTTTCTCGGCGACGCGATCGGCGATGGCGTCGACGTGCCGATCTGATGTTCCGGAGCAGACCAAAAAGTAGTCAGCCACGGAAGTTTTGGCGCGGACATCAAGCACTTCGATCCGTTCGGCCTTCATGTCATCCGCAGCATCGCGGATCAGGTTCAATTTGTCTTCTGAGTTCATTTGTAAAGCTTGTTCTTCTTAATATAGTCCACGATTTCGGGCGTGGTGAGGGAATTGATAGGCAGCCCGCGCAAAACCTTGTCGCGAATGCTGGTTGATGACGCCTCATGAGGAGGCATTTCGACGAAATCGACCTTCTCCCTGACCCACTCTTCGAGTCCGACGAGCACGTCCTCACGGTTAAGCGGTGGCCTTGCGGCGACGGCGAGGCGACAAAGACGGAGGATCCGTTGTGGGTTCTTCCACTCGGCAAATCCTTTGAGCGAATCCGCGCCCATGATGAACCAGTATTCGCCGGGATGCACCATCTGGAGTTCGCCTACGGTATCGACGGTGTAGCTCAGTCCGCCTCGGGTGATCTCCATGTCGCTCGTAGCGATCTTGAGGTTGCGCTTTGCCAAGAGGTTTGCCATTTCGAGCCGTTGCTGAGCGGAGCTTCCGCGAGAACCCTGCTTGAATGGGTTCTTGTTTGCCGGCAAAACTATGACTTCGTCGAGAGCGAGCGCTTCGATTGCGGCCTCGATGAGCGACAGGTGACCAAAGTGGGGCGGGTCAAAGGTGCCGCCAAGGATTCCAATTCTCATGATTCGTCAATGTAGGAAAATTCAAAGTCGCCGATGACGACGGTGTCGCCTTCTTGAGCGCCGCATAGCCGGAGCTTCTCCAAAACTCCGATGCGGTCGAGGCGGCGTTGGAGATACCTCACGGCGTCTTTTTGCTCGAGATCGGTCATGGCAATCATGCGCTCAAGGCGCTTGCCCACCACGCGGAAGCAATCCTCTTCCTCTACAATCTCCCAGTGGTCCTCACCTTGCTTTTCAAGCGCTGGCATGAACACCGGAATCTCTTCTTCGGGTCCGATTTGCTCGACGGCGTCGGTCATCGCGTTGAGGAGGTCGGTGAGGCCGCGATTGGTGTAACCCGAAATCGCGAATACCGGGAAGCCAAATTGAGCAAACTTTTCGGTCACCAGCTCGATCGTATCGGCGGGAACCATGTCAATTTTGTTCAGAGCGATTATCCGGGGGCGGCTGTAAATCTCTTCGTTGTAGAGTTTCAGCTCCCGCTCAATAGTCTCAAAGTTTTGGACCGGATCGCTTTCGTCGATAGGCAGAATATCGACAACGTGGACAAGGACGCGCGTTCTCTCGACGTGTTTGAGGAACTGGTGGCCCAGACCGATTCCCTCTGAGGCACCTTCGATGAGCCCCGGCATGTCTGCTACAGTGAACGTTGTATCGCGGAAGCTGACCACTCCGAGGTTGGGCACGATGGTCGTGAATGGGTAATCGGCAATTTTCGGCTTGGCGGCGCTGATCGAACTGATGAGCGTTGACTTACCGGCGTTGGGCATTCCCACCAATCCAACATCGGCGAGTAGCTTGAGTTCAAGTTTGACTTTGACCTTTTCGGAGGGTCCACCTTTCTCGGCAAAGTTTGGTGCCTGACGCACGGAGTTAACGTAATGCTGATTCCCGTGTCCGCCGCGACCGCCTTTTGCGATCACGAACTTCATCCCGTGCTTGGTCATATCGACCAGCATTTGTCCGGTTTCGGTATCAGTGACAACCGTTCCGACGGGCAGTTTGATGATGATGTCTTTGCCGTTTTTGCCGCGCTTGTTGCTGTACCCGTGCGAGCCGCTATCGGCCTCGTAATGGTCCAGCAGGCGGAAATCGTAAAGGGTGCGTCGGCCTCGATCGGCGATCAGGACAACATCGCCACCGCGACCACCATCCGCGCCATCTGGACCTCCGCGCGGGACGTGTTTTTCGGTGTGGAACGATACCGCTCCGCTGCCGCCTCTCCCTGAGGTGAATTCAACAATCGCCTCGTCGAGGAACATAGATAGTAGTCTACCGTTTTCGGTTGAGTTGAATCCGGGCGGCTAATCTGCCAAACTGGGAGATTAATGCGGTACTTGGTCACTGGCGGTGCGGGATTCATCGGTTCGAACTTCCTTGTGAAGTTTGTTGCCGAGCGTCCGAATGACACGTTTTTGAACGTGGATAAGCTGTCATACGCGAGCAATCTCGGCTCGCTGGCCAGTGTCTCGGGCAATGACAATTACCAGTTTCGGCGCGTTGACTTGGTTGATGCACCCGCAGTGTCTGAGCTTGTTGAAACCTTTAAGCCGGACGTGGTTGTCCATTTCGCGGCTGAATCGCACGTGGATCGGTCCATATCTGGTCCGGCGGAGTTCATTCAGTCAAACATTGTAGGGACCTTTAATCTACTTGAAGCTGCTCGAAAAACGGGAGTCGAGCGGTTTCACCACGTTTCGACTGATGAAGTTTATGGCTCGCTTGGCGAAGACGGATTCTTCGTTGAAACGACCCCATATGACCCGTCCTCGCCCTATTCCGCTTCGAAGGCGGCATCGGACCACTTGGTGAGGGCGTACCATCGGACTTACCGGATGCCCATCACGATCACCAACTGCTCGAACAACTACGGACCTCGCCAGTTTCCCGAGAAGCTGATCCCGCTGATGATTTTGAATTGCCTAGAAGGGAAGCCACTTCCGGTTTATGGACAGGGGTTGAACACGCGAGATTGGCTCTATGTGGATGACCATAATTCCGCGATCATGGCGGTTTTGGAGCGCGGACGGGTCGGTGAAACCTACAACATCGGTGGGAACGCCGAGCAAAAGAATATTGACGTCGTGAAGACGATCTGCCGCCTGATGGGCGAAGCGACAGGGAAGGGGGACCTATCGCACTTGATCACGTATGTTGCCGACCGTCCGGGGCACGACTGGCGATATGCGATTGATGCCTCAAAACTCCGGACTGAATTGGGCTGGGAGCCAACCGAGACATTTGAAACGGGAATTTGCAAGACCATCCAGTGGTATCTGGAGAACGACCAGTGGGTCGCCGATGTGAAATCTGGTGATTATCAGAAATGGCTTGACTCAAACTACGGGGGGCGTGTCTGATGGCGCGTAAGGGGATCATCTTGGCGGGCGGGTCGGGAACGCGCCTGTATCCGGTGACTCTCGGGACGAGCAAGCAGCTTTGCCCGATATACAACAAGCCGATGATCTACTATCCGCTCAGCGTACTAATGCTGGCGGGGGTGAGAGAGACTCTGATTATCACGACTCCAGAAGATCAGGCGGCGTTTATGAGGCTACTTGGCGACGGGAGTCAGTGGGGAATTTCTCTCCAGTACGCCATTCAGCCAAAGCCAGAGGGGCTGGCTCAGGCATTTCACATCGGAGCCGAGTTCATCGGTTCGGACCCATCGGTGCTGGTGCTTGGAGACAATATCTTTTACGGCCATGGAATCGAGGATCTGCTCGCTCACGCCGATGGTCGGGAAAAAGGGGCGACGGTTTTTGCGTATCCGGTTCGAGATGCAAGTCAATATGGGGTTGTTGAATTTGATGAGACTGGTCGCGCAGTCGGACTGGAGGAAAAGCCAAAAGTACCAAAATCCAATTTTGCCGTGACCGGGCTGTATTTTTACGATTCGAGCGTCGTGAGCAAGGCACTGTCCTTAAAGCCTTCCGCCCGAGGGGAGCTTGAAATTACAGACCTCAATCGCCTTTACCTTGAGGAGGGCTCGATGAGCGTCGAGGTTATGGGGCGGGGCTATGCCTGGCTAGACACTGGATCGCACGAATCGATGCTGCAGGCCGCGCAGTTTGTTGAATCCGTGGAGCAACGACAAGGCCTAATGGTGTGTTGTCCCGAGGAAATCGCATTTCGAAAAGGCTGGATATCAACCGAGGACCTCATTCGGATCAGTCAGCCGCTCCAAAAGACGCACTACGGGCAATATCTGATCGCATTAGCCGAAAAGCGCATTCGCTAACCGCGTCGGATTCTCCAAAGTCATAATAATGATTATCGGAAACGATATGTGATCTTGTTTTTAAGGCTTCCATAACGAAAAGGCCCTGCTCGCGGAATGTCCGGAACAGGGCTTTGAAAGTTAGATAACGCTTCTCTGTTCAGCTCGCTTTCTGAAAAGATTCGATGCGGAGCTGAAGTTTCTTTGACGCCTCGTCACATGCGGCGATCCAGTCGTTTCCAGCTTCGTTGCTGGCTCGTTCTTGGAGCTTCTTGGCTACGGCAAAAGCAAGCGCGCCGGTAGCTGCGAGTCCAAGCACCCAAATTGCAGATTTCTTCATTTTTGTTGCCTCAAGAGCAATTCCTTCTTCTTTGAAGCCGATACTTAACTATTCGTTCCCTGAAACGGTTTCGTTGCAGCGTCGGTACACTCTTAACTATATGTTTGACAACTTAACGCGCAGACTTTCGGGTGTTTTTGCGGGTTTGCGCGGAAAAGGCAAATTAAACGAGGATGACGTCAACGAAATGCTCCGCGAAGTGCGGGTGGCTCTCCTTGAGGCCGACGTTAATTTCGGTGTTGCCAAGCAGTTCATGGCGCGCGTCAAGGAGAAGGCGGTTGGCGAGCAGCTTTTCTCCTCTCTCAACGCCGATCAGACGATTATCAAGATTGTCAAAGACGAGCTTGAGGAGATGCTAGGAGGCGAGGCCATCAAGTTCAACTGGGGCTCGGCGCCACCAACGGTTATCTTGATGTGCGGCCTTCAGGGCTCCGGAAAGACCACCACGACGGCTAAACTCGCGAAATGGCTAATTGATCAAGGCAAGAAGCCGATGCTCGCAGCATGCGACATCCAGCGCCCAGCTGCAGTGAAGCAACTTGAGATTCTGGGTGAATCAGTCGGAGTTCCGGTGTTCACCAAGATGGACGGCACCAAGCCGCCGGTGATCGCAGCGGAGGCGCTGGCGCGCTGTAAATATCTTTTCAACGACGTTCTTATCGTCGACACAGCCGGCCGAACAACGATTGACGGCGAGCTGATGGATGAGCTTGAGGCGATCTACAAGGCGGTTAATCCTCAAGAGTCGTTCCTCGTTTTGGATGCGACAACGGGCCAAGAGGCGGTGAGTGTCGCCGAGGCGTTCCATGCCCGAGTCAACGTCACCGGAGCAATCTTTACCAAACTCGATGGAGACACCCGCGGCGGAGCTATTTTGAGTGTTCGGCAAGCAACCGGCGTACCTGTTAGATTTACTGGTGTCGGCGAGCAAGTCGATGCGCTTGAACTGTTCCACCCCGACCGAATGGCCCAGCGAATCTTGGGCATGGGCGACGTGCTCGGTCTGATCGAAAAAGTCGAGAAAGCGTTTGACGCCAGCGACGCGGCGGCGATGGAAGCCAGCTTTGGCAAAGGCCAAATGGACTTCAATATGATGCTCCAGAGCTTTTCGATGATGAAGAAGATGGGCTCGATGAAATCGATGCTGAAACTGATTCCCGGACTCGCCGCTTCCCTGCCCGAGGACGCGATGGAGCACATCAACGATAAGCAAATCAACCGCACCGAGGCGATCATCCTGAGCATGACGAGCAAAGAGCGCGGAAACCCGGATATAATAAACGGTTCGCGAAGGAAACGCATTGCTGCGGGTTCGGGTACATCGGTCGAAGAGGTCAACCACTTGATCAAGCAGATGTACGAAATGCGTCGAGGCATGAAGCAAATGTCCAAGATGCAGAGCCGGATGAGCAAACTCCAACGCCGACGCTAAAACCAAACGAGAACCATGGTAAAAATTCGACTTCAAAGACTCGGAAACAAAGGACGACCATTCTATCGCGTCGTCGTTAGCAAGTGCGAAGCAGGCCGAAACTCTGCTTTCGTCGAGAACATCGGAATCTATAACCCGATTTCCCAGCCAAAGGAAATCCGAATCGACGAGGAGCGCGCTCTGCACTGGCTCCGAGTTGGCGCGGTTCCTACCGAGACTGCCGCTTACCTTCTCAACAACCAAGGCATTCTTCCCAAGTTCCTGGAAGAGCGACCTGCTCACAAGGCAAAGTATAAGTTCCTCGACAAGCGAACGGCTGCTATTAGCAAGAAGACCGCCGTCGAAGCTGCTCCTTCCGCTGAATAATTCCTATGAGCTACTCCCCTTTCGTTGAAGAATTAGTCAAGCAAATGGTCGGATTCCCCGAAAGTGTGGAAGTCGACGAAGTGCTCGAAGGCAACACCCGAACGTTCAATGTTCGAGTTGCTCAAGAGGACGTAGGCAAGGTCATCGGCAAGAGCGGACGAGTTATCTCGGCAATCCGCCAAGTTGTCTCGGCAATTGCCTCGAAGAGCAAAGAAAAAGCGTACGTCAAAATCGTTACCGAGTAATGGAGTTTTCCATGGTTCAAAACGACCAGGTTTTTGAGACCTGGTCGTTTCTGTATTTGGAGGGTCGATGAGCGAGCCGCGCGTCAGGATCGGGCAGATCGTAGGCGCATTTGGCATCAAAGGCCAAGTCAAAGTTGAGCCCCTTACTAACTTTGAGAGCCGCTTCCAGCCGGGCAACACCGTGTTTATCGACGATAAACCATTCGTGATCCAGAAGTTTCAGATTCACAAGAATCGCCCGTTGGTGAAACTAAAAGGGGTCGAAACCATGACTCAGGCCGAGGCGTTGCAGTGGAAATACATGGACGCCGAGGGGGAGCCAGATCTCGAAGATGATGAGTTCCTCATCGAAGATCTAATTGGACTCAAAGTCGTCACTGAGCAGGGTGAGGAACTGGGAGTTGTCGATGATATCGAGGACTACCCTGCGCATCAGATCGTCATCGTCGGCGAAATCATGATCCCGCTTGTCGACGAGTTCGTGACGGACATCGATCTTGATGAGGAAATTATGCGAGTCAAGCTGATTTACGGCATGCGACCCGGCGAAGATTGATAAAATAGCCCCATGCGCGTGATGATGCTTTCCTGGGAATACCCGCCCCGAATCGTTGGGGGGATTAGTCCGCACGTGCATGAGCTCTCGCAGGAGCTGGTCAAGAAGGATATCGAGGTTCACGTCATCACCAAGGCGACCCCGAAGGCACCCGATGAAGAGATCGAGGAAAGCGGTGTCCACGTTCACCGGGTACACCTCGATGAAGACCCGAAGGACTTTGTTCACGAGATTCAACTACTGAACCAGGCGACCGACCGCCGCGTGCGGACGATGCTTGAGGATTGGCGGCCAGGCGGTCAGCCGACCGTTTTTCATGCCCATGACTGGCTCTCGCTCGATGCCGCGCGCAACCTGAAGTACGAATACAAACTTCCGATTATCGCGACGCTCCACGCCACCGAATGGGGCCGTCACGGCGGCATCTTCAGCGACATCAGTAAGTACATCGCCGAGCAAGAGTATTGGCTGACCTACGAGGCTTGGCGGCTGATCGTGTGTTCTGAGTTTATGAAGGGCGAAGCGGTACGGCTGTTTAATACTCCGGCCGATAAGATCGACGTGATTTTCAATGGAGTTGATGCCTCAAAGTTTGAGTTTGATTGGTCGGAATCCGAACGACTCACCACCCGCCGCAAGTATGCCCAAGATGACGAGAAGATCGTGATTTACGTCGGGCGATTCGTTCGGGAGAAAGGGATTCAGGTTTTGCTCAATGCGGTCCATTCGGTGCTTGCCGATGAGCCCAAAACGAAGTTCCTGATCGTGGGCGGGGGCGTTCGCGATAAGTTTGAGAACTTTACGCGCTGGGCGGGGCTCGGCGATAGCGTGAAGTTCACCGGCTTTATGTCGGGCCGGCAACTGCATGAGCTTTATCGATGCGCCGATGTGGCGGTCTTCCCTTCTCTTTACGAGCCGTTCGGGATCGTCGCCCTGGAAGGAATGGCGGCGGGAGTTCCGGTTGTTTCGTCCGATGCGGGCGGTCTCAAGGAGATCGTTCAGCACGGCGTAACGGGCACAACGAGCTACACCAATGATCCGGCTTCGCTTGCATGGGCGATCCGGCACGCTTTGGGCGATGCCGCACACACGCGGGAGATGGCAGCGAAGGCGCGCGAGCGGCTCCAGACAGACTTCCACTGGGCGAACCTGGCGGACCAGACAATCGCGGTTTATGACCGAGTTTGGCGAGAGTTTCTGGATAGCTATTGGGCGGAGAATACGGTTTGGCCGGTCTCGCCAGGTGCCGAAGAGCGATACCAAAAGATGGCACTCAAAGAGAAAGCCGAGGCGGTTCAGGCCGTCGCTCGGCCGATGCCACGTCACACGCTCACGAGTTCGCCAGAGGCAGAAGAGGACGACGTTATCGCGCAGATGATCGAACCGTAATTCACTTTTCTGGGCGATTACGACTAACAACGAAGGGCTTGTCGAAGAAGACAATCTTGATAACGAGTCCCACGATCAGTGCCGAAAGAACCCCGACGAAGATCCAAAACTCCCGGTTGTGCGGAAACTTTTGCCAAGCGCCGTAGATCATGCCGCCAATGAAAATCGGAGTAAACACCGGCGTACCTTCGCGGGCGACCTGCACCGGAACTTCGACGTTCTCGCGGGGGTAGTTTGACTCTAAAGGCGGCTTCCGATCCATTGCACCATCAGGGCTCCGAGGTACGCGAGGGCGGTCATGTATGTGAACATGAACAATGGCCACTTCCGCGAGTTGGTCTCGCGTTTGACGACGGCGAGCGTGGAAAGGCATTGGGCGCAAAGTGCGAAAAACACCATTAGACCGATTGAGGTTGGTAGCGTAAACAGGGGCCGACCATCGGGCCATTTTGCGTCCCGAATTTTCTCGCCAAGCTTGGCTTCAGCTTCGTCGCCCGAGCCGAGTGAAAAGAGGATTCCAAGGGACGGAACGACCGTCTCGCGCGCCGGAAAGGCGCTGAGGATTGCGGTAGAAATCCGCCAATCGAAGCCAAGCGGAGCGAAAGCGGGCTCCACGGACTTCCCTACTCGTCCCATGACCGAATACTCAAGCTGGGCGAGCGCCGCTTCATTTTCGGGGAGGCCCGAATCTGGTCGGCGGGGGAAGTAAGACGCGGCCCAAATGATCACCGACATCACAACGATCGTCGTGCCAGCCGTGGTCAGGAAGACCTTCGCCCGGTTGGCCATGCCCAAGAAAACATCCTTCCAGCGGGGCATTTGATAGGGGGGCAGTTCGAGCATAAACGGCAATCGATTTCCCTTAAGAACGCCCTTATTGAGGACAAAAACGACCGGAATTGCGACCGCAAGCCCCAGCAGATGCATCGCAAAAAGAGCAAAACCGGCCCAAAATGCGCCGTATTGAGGCTCGATGAACGTGCCGATCACCAGCATGTAGACGGGCAATCGGGCGGAACAAGACATGAGCGGTGCGACCAAGATCGTCGCCAGCCTTGCTTTGGGGTCGGGCATTACTCTGGCCGCCATGACGCCGGGAATTGCGCAGGCAAACGATGAGAGAAGCGGTATAAATGCCCGACCGTTGAGCCCGCACCAACCCAATAAGCGGTCCATGAGGAACGCGGCGCGAGCAAGGTAACCCGTTCCTTCGAGCATCGCGATGAAGAAGAAGAGAATCAGGATTTGCGGAAGGAAAACGACCACTCCTCCCACTCCGGCAATTAGGCCGTCAACCACAAAACTTTGTAAAACGGGGATGCCCTCAAGACGAGGCGAGACGACCGAGCCAACCCAGCCAAAACCGCTTTCGATCAGATCCATAAACGGTTGAGCGAGCTTATAGATCGAAAAGAAAACGCAGTACATGACGGCGACAAAGATTCCGAGACCGAACACCCGGTGGGTGAGAATCTTATCGATCTTGTCGGTGAGCGTCACGGGCCGAGCGGGAGCGGCAACGACGACCGCCTCGCGCTGGACTTTGGCGGTCCAGGCGTACCGCGCTGCTGGGTCTAGGAATCCTTGAGTGGCAAGGGATTCCTTCGCCTTGGTCCAAACCGGCAGAAGCTCGGGAAAGGGGGCAATCAACTCGGAAGGCTCCGCCGAAACTTCGCGCTGGAGGTCCGAAAGTGAGTAGTCGTAACCTCTTCGCGCGAGTTCCACCTGAAGTTCGGTCAGGGCATTGGTTCCCTTATCGATTGAAGGAACCGATGGACTCCTCAGGGCCCGTTCGATCGTGTCGACCAGTTCCTTGATTCCCTTTTCTTTATGCCCAACGAGCGCCACGACCGGGCAACCGAGGAGCCTTCTCAGCCGGTCAAGCTTAAGTTTTGAGCCAGCCGCCTCGACGCGGTCCGTCATGGTTAGAGCGACCACTACTGGCCTTGCTTGCTCCGCAATTTGAGAGTAGAGGAAGAGATTACGCTCAAGATTGGAGGCATCAATGACGCAGACGATAAGGTTGGTTTCTTCTTCGAGAACCCTGACCGCGACTGCCTCATCTTCCGAGGCGGGTGTCAGTGAGTAGAGGCCGGGAACGTCGATGAACTCGCACTCGAATTCACCGACCGTCCGGTTCGCCGATACCCGTTCGACCGTGACACCAGCATAATTGCCCACCTTCTGACGCGAGCCAGTGAGGGAGTTAAAAATAGTGGTTTTTCCGGCGTTGGGGTTGCCTACAAAGGCAACGCGCTTAAAGGACTTCGACTGCAAAACCGGTCATTTCCTGCTTTCGGAGGCACAACCGATATCCGCGTAGATCAATCTCGATTGGATCGCCGAGCGGAGCCACCTTGACTACGCGGAACTGAGTGTCGGGAACGAGGCCCATTTCGAGAAGCCTGCGCGAGGCATCGTCGGTTGGCGCAGAAACGATCTTCGCTTCCATTCCCTTCTTCAGTTCCGCAAAGGTGATCATTGCTTCCTTTCTTTAATCTACCCAAAAAAGTCTTGTTTCGTCAGCGAACGTTGAACAAAGATTGGTTTGGCTGAGCGTTCAGCTTCACTTCGCCTTCCCAAATCGTGGAAATGTTCAAGTCGGTTGGAACGTTGCTTCCTTCAGGAACAATCCGAACCGTCTCGACGGTTTGAATGCGGCGAATATCGTAGTCCTTGGTCAGCTGCATCTCAAATCGAGCGGGTCGATCGAAATCTTCGGAAACACCGATGTTCTTGACCTGACCTGCGGCAAGAATTCCCCACTGGATGATGCCTTTGACGGCGTAGCCTTCGGTTCCGTCCTTCAGCTTTCGAGGAACTGCAGAGAGCTTTTGGAGGCGGTTCAAGAACACGCGAAGAGACTTGGCGTTACCCTCTCCTTGACCCTGCATGAGGAACTCGAGGTACGGATTCACCTGGTCGCCAAGGCTTCGGCGAGCGCCGATGAGGAAGTCGTTGAGCTTGAGCATTCGCTTGTCACCCGAACCGGACTCGACAACTGCGACCGGCTCGACGAGCGGAGCGGTGTCAATAAACTTGCCGTCTTGGGGCGCATCGTATCGCCAGTTCACGCCATCAGAAACAACGGTCCATTTGCTCTTTTCCTTTGGCTTCGGATCAAGCCACTCTTGGGTGAGGAAGAGTTTGCTTGGTCGCTGAGCCTGGAGGTTGGTGGTCACCACGCGCTTGGCGTCAGCAACGGTTTGCGTCATGGTGACACTTGCCGTAAACGTCTCCGCCTCTTGATACTTCTTGATGACGGACGTAAGGATGTCGCCAGCATTGAGCTGTGCAGCCTGTCCGTCTTGGGTGGCCATGGTGATGAGTGCGAGCGTAGCGGTAATCATCGTTCTCTCTTCTTCCAGTGTACGTCAGATATTCCGGCTTGGTGATTCACAAACCGACTTGCACAGAATATCCAATCTGAAAGACGATTCACATACACCAAGGGTTCACTTTTCAGCGGATCTGCGGCATGTAGTGCAAACAAAGCACGTTCGAGTCGGCGAACAAGGGTCCGAAGATAGTGAAGTTTGGCGCTCAGCCGGTTGCCGCCAGGCAAGATGAAGTTCTTCAATTCCGGTAAAGCGGACGACATTTCGTCAATCTCGAGTTCGAGTTCTTCCGTGTCCTGGTGCGTGACGCTTGTGAGATTAAACTTGCCATCCGGAGGGCATGCTAACTCCGCGCCGATGTCGAACATGACGGATTGAAGTCCTGTCAGGCGGCTCACAACGATATCGGGTCCATTTTCGAGCAGACAGACTCCAATCCACGCATTGACTTCATCTGCGGTTCCGATCGCATCGATGCGAAGCGAACTCTTTGCGATCCGATCTCCTCCGAGCAGTCCAGTCTCCCCAGAATCTCCGGTTTTGGTGTAAATCTTCACTTCGTGGCTCTACGCACTTGCCAGTAGAAGATCGGCAAGTTCTTCACTTTCGCGATCTTTTTGGGGTTGAGGAGGATTCTCCAGAGCCACTCAAGTCTTAGCTTTTGGAAGATCATCGGGGCACGTTTGACGGTTCCGGAGTGAACGTCGAATGAGCCTCCAACACCGATCCCAATCTTGGCTTTGATGATGTCGGCGGTGTTCAAAATGAACAGCTCTTGCCTCGGCATTCCCATTCCAACAAGGAGAACATCGGGCTCGAGCTCCGCAATCTGACGCGCGACCTGCTCGTCGGTTAGTTCGCCAAAAAAGCCGTCGCGAACACCAACAATCTGGCACTTTGGAAACTTCGCCTTCAAGTTGCTAGCAGCTTGATCAGCGACGCCTGGCCCAGCCCCGAGGAAAAACAAGCGCGCCCCCTTTGCCTCCGAGATTTTGCATAGCTCCTCAACAATATCGACTCCACTCACTCGTTTTGGCACCGGTTTCCCGTACCGCTCCAGCGCCCACACTGGCCCCGCGGAATCGGGAGTGATCAAAGAAGCCTGAGAAAAGATGCGTTGGAAGTTCGGGTCCGTTTGCGCGCAAACAAACGCATTCGCGTCGGCGGTCAGGACGAGCTTGGTGCCTTCACTTTCGAGGAACCTGGTAAGGAGTTCCGTCGTCTCAGACATCGTCACACGGTCAACCGGAAAGCCAAGAACGTTCACTCGTTCGGGGGCGACGCTCGGTGACATGCGGTTCAAGTTTACCAAGCAATTATCCCAGTCTTCGATCAGAGTTTTCTACTAACAGAAAATGAACTTTCTTAAAACTGGCATAACAATTGCAGTTTGAGCTACCATGCACTGCGGGTCGAAAAAACGGCTGACAGTGTTGTCGATCCGAAATCATCTGGAATCCATTAGGAGAACATCAACTTACAAATGACTCGCAACAAGGCATTTACGCTCATCGAGCTGCTCGTGGTTATCGCTATCATCGCGATCCTCGCCGCTATCCTCTTCCCTGTTTTCGCCCAAGCCAAGGCTGCCGCAAAGAAGTCGGCAACGCTGAGCAACTTGAAGCAAAACGGAACCGCTGTTCAGATCTACCTTGCAGATGCTGACGACACATATGCTCAGTCGGCTTACTGCACAACGATGCCTGATGGATCGGGTGCCACTCCGAACGGAGTCGTGGTTCCTGGTTCGGGATGCCGAGTCATTTCTGTGTATGATGCGATTCTTCCATACACGAAAAACCGGGACATCTTTACTGACGTTGCTGAACCTAAGGCAATCAACTGGCCAGCCATTTTGACGGGCTTTGGTGTTCGACCAAACTCCGCAGATGTGACCAACCCAGTGTTTGCTGGACTGCAATTCATCACATCCGCCGGTATGGTGCCAAACTTTGCGGTTTTCGAAGATCCGGGCGTAGCTCCTACATTTGGCGAAGCTACTCGAAGTGCAACATCGTTCGAGTTTCCAGCGGATACCATTGAGTTTGCTACTGGTAAGTACGTTTCAACCGCAACCAATATCGATCTTGACGCAACCACTGCTTTGGGTCAGTCCAACACTGCTGGAGTCCAGGCTGCAATCGTCAACCTTTACCGCACGCCAAATCCTGGCTTGAACGCACAGCGATTCTCTGGTATCGCTCGCCACAGCGAGTCGATCATTGTTAGCTACGCCGACAGCCATGCAAAGGCGTGGAAGCGAAATGCCCGATTCCCGCAGCTTCTCGCTCCGGATAACGGTGTGCTTCCCGGTTTCGGCGGTGCAGGAGTTCTCGTTCCAACCTACAACTTCCCTTACGACGTAAGCGGAATTCCTGGAACGATCGCCGAGCCAAACCCCTAATCGAGACTGAGTTCTCAGCACGACGCCCTCCCCGCCTGGAGAGGGCGTTTGTGTTTGTGCCTCAAGTAAACTAGACACTCCAAAAATGAGCGCAGAAGAATCGATACGCGAAATCCGCCTGCAGAAGCTTGCCCGAATGCGCGAGCTTGGCTTCGACCCTTACAAAGTCGAGAAATGGAGCGTCACTGATTCTGCGCAAGCCCTGCTCGATCATTTTGAGGATGGCCGCGAGGTCGCCTTTGCCGGACGCATCGTCTCTTACCGCGACATGGGTAAGGCCGGGTTCGCTCACCTCAGCGACGGCGAAGGCAAAATCCAAGGTTATTTTCGTAAAGACGAACTTGGAGATGATGCGTACGAGGTCTACAAGCTCCTCGATATCGGTGACCATGTCGGCATCCACGGAAAGCTATTCGTGACCAAGACCGGCGAGCAGTCGATTCATGTCACTTCCTTCCACCCGCTAAGCAAAGCTCTTCACCCTCTGCCGCTGGGCAAGGAGAAGGACGGTCACGTTTTCTACGGGCTTCAGGACGTCGAAACGAAGCTTCGGCATCGTCACCTCGACCTCATGTCGAGCAAGGAGAGCCGCGCGAAGCTCCTCAACCGAGCTCGGATCGTTTCGGCGGTGCGTTCTTACTTCGACGGACAGGGATACCTCGAAGTCGAAACTCCCGTGCTTCAGATGGAGGCGGGCGGCGCTGCCGCAAGGCCCTTCAACACGCACCTCAACGCTTACGATGTTGACGTCAAGCTCCGAATTTCGCTTGAGTTGTATCTCAAGCGGATCATCTGCGGGGATGTGCCGAAGGTTTACGAAATCGGGCGGGTCTTCCGAAACGAAGGCGTGAGCTACAAGCACAACCCCGATTTCACGTTGCTTGAGTTTTATGAGGCGTACGCCAACCTCGAGGACATGATGCACCACGTCGAAGAGTGCTTCAAGTACGTGGCGTTACGAGTTTTTGGAGATACCAAGGTCGATCTGCCGCACCAGGATGGGTACGTGACCGTTGATTTTGGGTTGCCCTGGCAACGAGTCGATATGCTTGATGAGATCGCAAAGCACACCGGTGTTCAGCGCGAGCAGCTTCTTGACTTGGATACGGCGGTCGCGGCTCTCGGAACCGGAGTTCGGGTCAACCCCGTCACCGGCAAAAAGGTTCTTCCCGGAGATGAGCGAAACCTCGGCGGACTCCTTGAGAAGCTCCTCGAAGTGTACGTTGAGCCAACGCTGATTCAGCCCGCATTTGTGGTTGGATATCCGCTCGAAACTTCCCCGCTGGCCAAAAAAGATCCGAACGACTCACGCTTTACGCGCCGGTTTGAGGGTTACGTGCTGGGAAGCGAGGTGTGCAACTCCTTCAGCGAGATCAACGACCCGATCGATCAGCGCGAGCGGTTCGAGTTCCAAGTTGAAGAGGCAAAAGCCGGAGACGACGAGGCTCACCCGATGGACGAAGAGTTCCTCTACGCGCTCGAGTGCGGAATGCCTCCCACGGGCGGTTGCGGAATCGGAATGGACCGAATGGCGATGCTCCTCACTGGCTCCGGCACCATCCGAGAATGCCTCATGTTCCCGTTCATGCGCCCCGAGAAGGAGCAGAGCGAAGATGAAAACTGACCTCGGTTTAATCCTCGAACAGTCGGGGGCGATTCTCAAAGGTCACTTTGTCCTCACCAGCGGCCGCCACAGCGACACCTACTTCGAGAAGTTTCGGGTTCTTGAGCAGCCCGAAGTGCTCGTTGCTCTTTGCCGCGAAATCGCCGAGAACTTCCGGGATCAGGGGATTGAATTCGTGGCCGGACCCACCACCGGCGGGATTATCATCGCGTTTGAAGTCGCCCGGCAGATGGGACTCCAGGCCGTCTACATCGAATCCGAGAACGGCGAAAAGACTCTGCGAAGAGGAAAGACTTTGCCTGCCGGAGCAAAGGTGCTGATCGTGGATGATGTACTGACGACCGGTCGTTCACTCTTTGAGAGCCGGGACGCAATCGCCAAAGCAGGCGGAGAGTCAGTTGCCTACGGAGTGCTAATCAACCGCGCTCAGGGCGAAATTGACCTCCCGAACCTGTTCAGCGCGTACACCGTCGAGGCGACGAGCTATGCACCCGAGGAGGTTCCGGAGTGGCTAAGCGCCATTCCGACCACCAAACCGGGAACCCGAGCTTAAGCGGCTTGACCCTTGGCGAGCCTTGCGAAGTTATCCTTATCAATCGCGCGGGTAAGGCACTCTTCAAATGAGACAAAGCCCGCTCGGTAAAGGTCGCAGAGAGCCTTATCCATGGTTTGCATTCCGTTTCCACCGGACATTTCGATGATCGAGTACATCTGGTGGGTCTTCCCTTCGCGGATGAGGTTCTTGATTGCCGGAGTTCCTAGCATGACCTCGATCGCTGCACATCGGCCGCCACCAAGCTTGGGTAGAAGCTGCTGAGCAACGACGCCCTCAAGCGTATTACCGAGAAGAACCCGGATCTGGTCTTGTTGATCGGCGGGGAAAACGTCAATGATTCGGTCGACCGTTGCCGGGGCGTTTCGGGTGTGAAGAGTTCCGAAGACAAGGTGACCCGTTTCCGAAAGCGTAAGCGCGGCTTCGATTGTCTCAAGATCGCGAAGCTCACCAACGAGAACGATGTCCGGGTCTTCACGCAGAACCGCGCGCAGAGCACCGTGGAACGAATAGGTGTCGTGGTGCAGCTCTCGCTGGTTGACCATACATCGCTTGTGCTTGTGGATGTACTCGACCGGGTCTTCGATGGTGAGAATGTGACCGGCAAAGTTCTCATTAAGGTCGTCGATCATCGAGGCGATCGTCGTGGTCTTTCCGGAGCCGGTGGGTCCGGTAACGAGGATCAAACCGGAGGTGCGCTTGCACATCTCGCGGATGACCTGAGGCAGGCCAAGCGTCTCAAAGGCGGGAATCTTGGTTGGGATCGCACGAAGCGCGCCCGCAACCGACCCGCGCTGCATGTAAACGTTAAAGCGGAACCGGGCAAGATCTTTGACGGAGTAACCGAAGTCCAGTTCGTGGGTGGTTTCAAATCTTTCTAGTTGCTCGTTACTTAGAACGTCGTAAATTAGGCGACGAGCATCCCGCGGGGTAAGCGGGTGGAAAGGTAGCGGGCAGATTTCACCATCCAAACGGATCATTGGCGGCAGCCCAACAGTGATGTGAACGTCCGATGCCTTGCGCTCCATGGCAAGGCGCAAGATGTCGTCGATATGATAGTCAACGGCGCTCTTAAGTTCTGCGGCGGCATAGCCAGGGACGGTCGATTCTGACTCGATTTTGAACTTTGGAGCCTCGACTTCCGCGTTTAAAACTTCCTGTGAAACCGCACTCGGCATTTGAGTCGAGGGGATCGACGGATCGCTTGCCAACACGGGTTCGCCAGTGATGGGGTGAAAAATCGCGCCCTCTTCTTGAAGCGGAGTCACGTTCTGCTCCGCGCTCAAGAAACTCTTCCAATTAAACTCTTCTGCCATGTCTACCTAACCTAATTCCACATATCCTCGTAAAAATCACTAAGCGTAAATGACCCGCACGACCTCATCAAGCGTCGTAACTCCGAGCAACACCTTCGCGAGCGCATCGGCCTGAAGCGGTCGCATTCCAACTTCAATCGCCTTGTGCCGCAAATCGTGGGCGGCGGCCTCTTTCATGATCATGTCGCGCAGTTCGTCGGTCACAACCATCAACTCATGGATGCCAGTTCGGCCCTTGTAGCCCGTCTTTTTGCACTTGTCGCATCCGACGCCGCGATAAAGAGTAACAGTGTCCTTTCCGTCGTTTGCCACTCCGTAAGGGAGCTCGAATCCGTAGCGCAGAATGTCCTCTTTGCGAACCTCATAAGGCTGTTTGCAGTTCGCGCAGGTCACGCGGCATAGCCGCTGGGCAAGGATTCCAATGACTGATGAAGATATGAGGAACGGCTCGACGCCCATGTCCATCAATCGAGTCGGAGCGGCAGGAGCGTCGTTGGTGTGCAGGGTCGAAAGAACCAAGTGTCCGGTAAGTGCCGCTTCCATTGCAATCGTCGCAGTTTCGCCGTCTCGCATTTCACCGACCATGATGATGTCGGGGTCTTGCCGAAGCATGGCCCGGAGTCCAGCGGCAAAGGTCATTCCTGCGCGAACGTTGACGCCGCACTGGTTGATACCGCTCAGCTCGTATTCGACGGGATCCTCTATGGTGATGATGTTATTGTCGCCGGTGTTGAGCTCGTTTAGGATCGAGTATAGCGTGGTCGACTTACCAGAACCAGTTGGGCCCGTGACGAGGATAATGCCGTAAGTTTTGGAGCACATATCCTCCAGCATCATCAAGTTATGCTCAAGGAAGCCGAGTTTAGATAATCCAACGTTGATTCCGCCTTTATCCAGAACCCGCATAACGATCTTTTCGCCGAAGATCATGGGCAATGTGCTGACGCGGAAATCGTAGTCCTTTCCGCTGATTGACATCGAGATTCGGTTGTCCTGTGGAGCCCGCTTTTCGGCGATATCCATGTTGGAGATGATCTTAAATCGGCTGGTGAGCGGAGCGGCAAGCTTCTTGGGGAACTGCATTCCCTCGAGCATCACGCCATCGATGCGGTAACGGACCCGCATTCCGTCCTTGAGCGGTTCAATGTGAATGTCCGAGGCTTTGTCGATGATCGCTTGGTTGATGATCAAGTTAGCAAGGCGAATAATCGGCGCGTCGTCGGCGTCGCCTTCTTCTTCGACTTCTTCGATACGCTTTTTGATGTCGATGTCGTCGTCGTTGAAATCCTTGAGAACGCCAGCGAGTGCCTCGCTCTCGTTACGATAAAACTGGACAAGGGCGTGGACGAGGTCGTCTTCTACGGCGATGAGCGGCTCGACCTCGAGTCCAGTGGTGAGGCGAATTTCGTCAATCGCAAAGATATCGAGGGGGTTGACCATCGCCACGAGCAGGCGATTTCCTTGCCGTTCCATCGGGAGAGCTTTGAATTTGCGCGCGTTGGCCGAGTTCAGCATCGAAAGCGCTTCGGGCCGAGGAATGATTTCGGTGACATCGGCGAATGGGACACCCCACACTTTGCCCTGGCACTTCACCCGGTCTCGTTCGGTAACGTAGCCAAGCTGGACAAGGATTTTGGCGATTGACTCTTTTCCGTCCAGCTCTCGCTGTTTGGTCATGGCATCATTGAGCTGCTCCGGACTGATTAGACCTTCCTTCAAAAAATGCTCGCCCGTGAGAACCATATCAACAAACGCAGAATCCGCTTCCGCCCTTTAAATCTTCGGCAAACTGAACGGTCAAGTTTATGGTCAATTCCGGAATTCGGCTATACTCTTGGAGTTGACAGCTTAAGACCGATTCTCGAAGACCCGTTTGTTCCGTTCTCCTTGACTCATCAAAGCCTCAACAGGAGAACAAATGGCAACGAAACGTCTGTATATCGGTAACCTTCCTTACTCGGCAACGGAGGATCAACTCCTCGAAGCCGCAGGGGAATTTCAACCCAGCAACCCCCGCGTGATGGAAAATCGAGGCTTCGGCTTCATCGACGTCGAAGCGGATCAGCTGGAAGCGGCAATCGCAAAGCTTGACGGCTACTCCCTCGGTGGACGCACCCTCCGCGTGAACGAGGCTCAGCCCCGTGAAGATCGCCCACGACCTTCCGGCGGCGGCGGTGGCGGCTACGGTGGTGGCGGCGGCGGTCGAAGCGGTGGTGGCGGCGGCTACGGCGGCGGTCGAAGCGGTGGCGGCGGTGGCTACGGTGGTGGCGGTCGCGACAATCGCGGTGGCGGCGGCGGCGGACGCGGACGCTATTAAGTTAGCGAAGGTCTCGTGAGGCTGAACGCCTCGCGAGTCTGCAAGTCGAGATAATCGGCTCCGCCTAAACGGGCAATCGGGTTCCACTCGGTTGCCCGTTCTGCTGTATGAGCAGCGACGATTTCGCCGATGACGTAGCGCGCCGCACCTGGTCCTGAACCGTGCTCAACGACGTTGAAGAGACAGCATTCGAGCTGAACCAACGCCTCCGAGACCCTTTGAGGTTTCACGACGGTTGAAGATATCGGCGTGAAGTTGGTGTACTCCCACTCGCTCACCTCACGGGGCAAGCTGAGGCTTGCCTGGTTCATGCTTTCGCTGACTTCGCGATGGACGAGGTTGACAACGAACTCGCCCGTTTCGCGAATGTTCCTTAAGGTGTCCTTTTCGGACCCAGTGGAGTCCAGTACCGGTGAGACCATGAGGCTTGCGGGGCTCGCTCCGCCGATCATGAAGAAGGAGAACGGCGCGAGATTCGGGCTTCCCGAAGCAGAGACGCTGCTCACCAAGGCAATTGGGCGGGGTACGACCCAGTTTGTGAGCAATCCATACACCTCCGCCGAGGGCATCGAAGTCAGGTCGTAGGTGCGAAATTGGTTCACGGAATCGTTCTACGAGATTTTGGCAACATCATGCTCGTTTTGCGCGTTAGAATGCCAAGATGGATCGAATGGAAGAGCTTCCGGCAAACGAGCAAGAGTGGCGAGGAATCCTTACGCCCGAGCAGTATCACGTTCTGCGGGAGAAAGGAACGGAGCGGGCGTTTACCGGTGAGTATTGGGACCACAAGGGCGATGGAATCTATCGTTGCGCAGGTTGCGGCGAAGTGCTGTTCGAAAGCACCACCAAGTTTGATTCCGGGTGCGGCTGGCCCTCGTTTTATGAAGGAATCGATCCCTCGAAGATCAATGAACACGAAGATAACTCGTTCGGGATGCGCCGAGTCGAGGTGACCTGCGCACGATGCGGAGGTCACCTCGGCCACGTGTTTCCGGACGGATTCGGAACGCCGACCGGGATGCGCTACTGCATCAACAGCGTGAGCATTAAGTTCGAGGAAAAGTGAACTGGTCGTGAAGTCTCACGACCAGAAAAACTAATCACCACTTCGTTTCGACGGTGTAGCTCACCGTCTTCACTTCGCCTGGCTTCAGCTTGAGCTCAAAGACCATGGTCGTCGCGTCTTCCTTTACGAATGCGTCTGACTTGTCGGTGACCTTCCAATCGCCCCAGTGGCGCTCGTAAAGGTAAACCGTCTCGGCGACGGACTTGCGGTTGCGAACCTCGATCTCAAACGCTTCTCGCACTCGTGTGGGACTGAGGCGGACAAACGCCGTTCGCTTACGATCAGCCCGGATATCGAACGAGCGGCCGACATTCAGAGCAATTTTTTCGTCCTTGGGCGTGTGCTTAATCATATCTTCGCCGAGAAGCTGGACGGAGCCTTTACTGTCCCGTGCGTAGATGCGCACTTTTCCGGCCGGTAGGGGCATCCCGAGATGCGATTTCTCGTCATTGGTGAACTTGAGCTTCACCATCGGCGAGAGTTGTCCAGTGCCGACCTGTCCCTCGTCGGGATAATAGTCGCCAAAGCCCGCCATCGAATCAAAGATGATCTGCTTTTTGACCGGAATATTGTCTCCGCTCATAAGGCTGAGCTGCTTGTTCTCTTTGTTGCGCACGGTAGCGGGCCGTTGAAGGGTGTAGAGGTGATATTCGAAAAGAGATTCCTCGCTAACGGGACTGCCTCGCTTGGCCAATCGAACGTCCGGCATAGAGGCCATCGTCGCGAATTCCGCCTTTGGTGGCTGGACCGTGTTCACCTCTCCCGCGAGCAGTTTCAATGTCGCATCCTTGAACGACATGCCGCTGTTATTCGTGAGCGAAACCCACCCCTGCAGATCGGCGGTTGCCTCTTTATCAAGCGTCAGAACGTAGTTGGCGTTCCAGCTCATGCCCTGAGTGATGTAACTCAGCTCGATCTGAGCGTCCTGATCCTTTTCGCTATCCAGCTCCCAGATGAGCGAGGGTGTGGAGATCAGCCCCTCGGGCATCTCCATCACATCGATTTCGCCTTGCGGCGAAAGAATGATCCGCCCATCATCGGCTTTAATCACGAGTCCGTTATAGGAATACTCTTGGCCGTTCCCAGAATTCACTTCCGACATCGGCGAACTTAAAAGCGTTCCCGTCACGACCTCCTTTTGCATCCCCACCGTTCGCGTCAGCCGAATCTTCTTCCCGACCGACTTCGCCAAGATCGCTTCGGGCGAAATGAGGTCGTATTGATAGTTCTGCTCCAAGATCCCAACCGAGCCGGGGTTATTGAGGCATTTGAACCCAACGGAGGTCGGATCGATCAACTGGGCGACGTTCTCGACCAGCATCGTCTGACTTCCCTTTTTGAGCTTTGCGGCCCGAACTTCTTTGATAAAGCCCATGCCCTGGTTGTAAACGGTCACCTCGGTCGAGGTCGGAGCGGCGAGGGTGGCGGCGGCAACAAGTGTGCTCAACATACAATCCTTCTGTGCCTATGGACGCATGGATTGTTCATTCGGTTTCGAAAAAGGTATCATTTTGCTTCTCTCGTTGTCGGGGCGTGGCGCAGTTGGTAGCGCGCGTGCTTTGGGAGCATGAGGTCGCACGTTCGAATCGTGTCGCCCCGACCAAAAATGCTAATATCCGTTCTGATGTTAGCCACCGCGATTGCGCTTGCCGCATTTGCCCGTCCGATGCCATTCAAGCTGAGCGTTCAAGCTTGGACGTTTCACGAATTCACCGCCTTTGAGGCTATCGAAAAGGCCGCGTCTGCTGGCGCCAAGTACATGGAGCTTTTCCCTGGTCAGAAACTCCGAAACGGCTTTGACGGCACGGTTGGCCCCTGGATGTCGGCTCCGGATAAAACCGCCCTTGAGCAGCAGCTGAGCAAATACGGCATCAAGGCCGTGGCCTACGGAGTCACCGGAATCGACAATGATTACGCCAAGGCGAAGCCGCTCTTCCAATGGGCAAAGAGCCTCGGAATCGAAATCATCAACACCGAATCTTCCGAGTCGATCCGGGTTATCGATCAGCTTGTGAAAGAGTTCGACCTCAAGGTGGGCTTCCATAACCACCCCAAGCAGCCAAACAACCCCAAATACGTCATCTGGGATCCCAACTTTGTGTACAACCTCGTGAAGGATTACGACAAGCGCATCGGTGCCTGCGCCGACACCGGCCACTGGGTGCGGTCGGGAATCAAACCCACCGATGCGCTCAACATCCTTAAGGGGCGCGTGGTGAGTAGCCACCTGAAGGATCTGCACGAATTCACCCCCAGCGGGCACGATATGCCTTACGGCCAAGGCGTCTCCGATATCGTCGGAATCCTCGCTCATTACGACAAAATCAAGATGAGCGGCTCCGTGAGCGTGGAGTACGAATACAACTGGCAAACCAACACGCCCGAGGTCGCGCAATGCCTCGGATTCGTGCGCGGACTGTACGGTCGTTAAGCTGGGTACAATTCAGGAATGGCAAAGTCACTCATTAAGCTCAAGTCGCAATCCTCGGTCAAGAAGGTCAAGGCGAAGAACCGAGCGATCAAGAAGAACGCGAAGAAGATCAAGTCGAAGTAATCGACTTTTGAAGCGAAAGGCGGCACTCAATCGGGTGCCGCCTTTTTAATCAAGAAGCTCTGCGATTTGAACCCGCTGGCCGCGCTTCGCGCTTTCGATCGCCCCGAAAACCATCGCGAGTGACTTGATATTGTCGTGACACTCACCCTTCGGCGTTCCGCCCGTTTCGAGCGCCCAAAGGAACTCGTTCAGTGACCCCGCGATGCCGTGCGGTTCATCGAACGGTTCGACCGTGAGTCGGTTCACGGGCCAGTGGAAACCCTCTTTCCGCTCGATGAGGTCGGCGCGGATCTCGCCGTGGCCATCCCATTTTGCGGTCCCCCGCTCGCCAACGACCCGCCATTCTCCCTCCCAAGAGGTGTGGAGGCCGTCTGCGCACCAAGAGCCTCGGTAGTTGAATTTCACGCCGTTCTCCATCTCAAAAAGGCAATTGGCGGACGAGCCGTGCCGATACCAGCTCCAGTTCGGGTTGAACTCCTCGGCGTAAACGCTCACCGGGTCCGAGCCCGAAATGTGTCTTGCTTGATCAAACGTGTGGATCGCCATATCGAGGATCAGAACGTTTTCCATCTCATCGCGAAATCCGCCAAAGTGTGCGCCGATGAAGAAGTCGACGTTGATAATCCCTAGCGAGCCTAACTGTTCGACTAGCGATTTGAATGCGCTTTGCCGACCGTCGTAGCGGCGGCTTTGCGACACCATGTATAGCTTCCCTGCTTCCTCGGACGCCGCAATCATTCGCTTCGCCGATTCCATCGACGTCGACATCGGCTTTTCGCCCAATACTGGAAGACCTGCGGCGAGGGATTCAAGAGTCACAGATTCGTGCGCTTCGGGGATGGAAACATCGACAACGAAGTCGACTCCTTCGCGGATGGCTTCAGAAAGATTCTCAAAGCATGGAACGTTGATTTCAAGTGCATCTGCCGCCCTCTTGGCTTGCCCCGGCTTCACATCGACCCAAGCGGCAATCTCGACCTCCGATTGGCTCAAAAGATTTTTTGCCCAAGCGACGCCCATTCCGCCCGCCCCGACCAGAATTGCACGTTTCATGGTTGCAAAGTGTAACCTAGAGGCGATGCTTATCGCCGACCTCCGCAGCGACACCGTGACCAAACCAACGCCCGAGATGTTCGAGGCGATGCAACGGGCTACGCTAGGCGACGATGTGCTTGGAGACGACCCGACCGTGCTGGAGCTTGAGCGGCTGGCAGCGGAGATGGTCGGTAAAAAGGCGGCGGTATTTGTTCCGAGCGGCACGATGGGCAACCAGATGGCGATTGCGACGCACACCAAGCCAGGTGACGCGATCATTGTCGAGGAAGAGGCGCACGTGATCTATTACGAGGTCGGTGCCCCGGCGATGTTTGCCAACGTCCTGACTTGGACGCTGCCATCCACCGATGGCGTGATGGATCCGGATGAGATTCGCCGCCGAATCACGAAGCGTAATATCCATACTCCGGGCACAAGTCTCATTTGCATCGAGGACACCCATAACCGAGCCGGAGGAACGATCATTCCGCTCGAAACATTGGCTGAATACAGAAGCGTGGCCGATGAGTTCGGGTTGAAAATTCACGTTGACGGGGCGAGGATCTTTAACGCGGCCGTGGCGCAGAGTGTGCCAGTCTCGGAGATCACCATGCACGTCGATACCGTCAATTTCTGCCTTTCCAAGGGTCTTTGCTCGCCCGTGGGATCGATTCTTGCCGGATCGGCGGACTTCATTGACCAGGCGCGCTTCTGGCGAAAGCGCCTTGGGGGCGGAATGCGCCAAGCGGGGATTCTGGCAGCTTGCGGAATTGTGTCGCTCACTAAGATGGTCGACCGCCTCGCTGAGGATCACGCGAGGGCGCGCCGGCTGGCGGTTGAGCTTGGGGAGCTGAAGGGCATTTCTACCAATCCCGATGCCAACCCGACCAATCTTGTGATGCTCAACACCGATCGCCCGGCCGCCGAATGGGCCGAGGTACTGAAGCAGAAAGGTGTCTGGGCGATGCCGGCGGCTGCAAACCGATTAAGATTGGTGACACACGCCGACTTCACGGATGAGCATCTGGCGCACACACTGTCAGCATTTCGATCTGTTCATTTGCCATGAGGAGGATCGTCTTTGTTGACGTGGACGATACGCTGGTTCGAACCGTGGGCTCAAAAAGGATTCCGATGCCGCGTGCAATTGAACGCATCAAGACCATGCGCGAAAGCGCCGATGAAATGTATCTTTGGAGTTCGGGTGGCGGTGAGTACGCCAAAACGGTGGCCGAAGAACTGGGAATCGAGCCATTGTTCGACGGTTTCCTCCCGAAGCCAACCTTGTATATCGATGATCAGCCGGTATCGGAGTGGCGATATCTAACGCACGAATACCCGTTTTAGGTGTTAGTAGGTTCGGCCAGCACGGCATCAAAGGTCGCCGACCTCTTCATCTCGTAAGCGATCTCGGCGAGGCGTTCCATGTTCACTACGTCTTCGCGGTTGTAAGCGATGAGTTTGTCGAGCGCAGATTGAGACCTGGTCATTTCCCAGCGCCGCCAGAGGAGGACGGCGTCGTAGCCAGTCAGTCCATCGGTGTCTTCTCCCCGGTCTATACCAAAGAACTTTTCGATCTTCTTGAGTCCTCCGCCGACGCCGACAGACTTGAGGGTCGGACAAAGGTCGATATGGATCTGATCGAGGGTGAGATCTGGGAACCGCTTGAGGATGATCGGCAAATCGAACGACGCCCCGAAAAACGTGACGATCATCGAAAAGTGCGAGATTCGATCTCGAAATCTTTCGAGCGATTGCTTCCGGACGAAGCATTCAAACTCGCCAGAGCCATACAGCCCGATCATCGTGATCGATTGTCCGCCCTTGCCGCCGTCGGTTTCGATATCAACATAGGCGCACCGGTCACGAAAGGTCGGAAATGCGCGCCAAGCTTCCTTCAATCCCAGGAGCGGCGTGAAAAACTGGTGGTTACCATCTTCGACGGCTTGAACTGATAAGTTGAGAACCCGTTCGACCTTGTCGCGCTCGGCCGCCCCGAACGACAGGTCAGAGAGATTCTCAAGAGCCGTCGACCAAGTGAGACACCCCCGTCGCCAGAGCGACTGTTCCATTTGCGCTCCGACTCCGGGGATGTGAATGAACGTATTCTCGAGCAAGATTAGTTGCCGATTCTGACCTTCGGTGGGGCAACCGTCTTGTTCAAGTCAGGCTTGGGAACGGTGAAGGTGAGTCCCCCCTGCTGCCAGTAACGCTCCTTGTCGCCGGTAATTTGATAGGTTCCAGTCTGCCCGTTCTGATCGAATTCACCGTAGACACGGACGATCGACATGCCATTGAATCGGCAGCTTAAATCTCGGCCAAACCACTGAATTGACTTGAATTTGCCATTGACGACCATTCGTCCTGATCCGTGGTAAAGCACCCGAGCTCGGTCTTTGTTGTCGTACTCCTTTCGCAAATTGCCTTCGGCAACAACAGGAGCACTGGCATCCAAGCCGACCAGCAGAACGGTCCCTTTGAAGTTCATTTCGAGCTTGCCGAAAGCCTTTTGGTCGCCTGGGCTTACCATTTTAAAGCTACCGACGGCAGTCTTCATCACGACTTCGCCAGTCTGCGGCGAGGGTGCCTGGGCGATCGAAATCGAGCTGACGATCAGCAGTGCGGGCAAAACAAGATTGCGGTTCATAAGAGCTTTGATGTAAGTATGGCAAATTTGGTGCCGGTGTGGGCAGAACACCCCACATTCCTGCACGTAGAATCAAATGTATCGGACAACTCTCCGGTACCATTAGTTCCAGAAATGCGCGGTTCAACGATTATCCCCGTTCTCGTTTCGGCTCTCGCCATTGGCGTCGTGGTCGCGGTGTTTCAGCAGGGCGCAAGCCCATACATCACCGTCTCAGAGGCCAGAAAGCTGAGCGGTGATCACCTCAGCCTGGGTGTTGAGATCGACAAGGCAACGCTGACGAAGAGCGTGAAGTCAGGCGATATTGAGTTTGTGGGCAAAGACAAGAACGGCGAGAAAGTAAAGGTTCGGTACACCGGAGATCCTGTCAATTTGGATCAAGCCGACCGAGTTACCGCTATCGGCAAGTTGGATGGCGAGGTTTTTGTGGCCGACCAGATGCTTGTAAAGTGCCCCAGCAAGTACGAGGCCGAAAAGAAGTAAATGGAGCCCAATCCGATTGACTCCTTCCCGGATGCGCCTGCGTGGGGCAATGCGCTGGGGACGATTGGCAAGGTTTCGGTCTGGATCGCGCTGACGGGGTGCGTTCTTGCGTTACTTCTAAGTTTCACCAACCGTACTTCGATCAGACGCTGGTGTTTTTACTTCGCTACCGCCGCCTTCGTCTCTGCGTTCTCGGCCCTGACAATGATGTTCGTCAAGGATCAATTCCAGTTCGAATACGTTTTCGGGCATAGCGAAAAGATCAATCCGATTGCATACAAAATCTCTTCGGTTTGGACTGCTCAGCAGGGCTCGTTTATGCTTTGGGCACTGTTCAGCTCGCTTCTTGGCGCGTTTGCCGTTTCACGGACGAAGCACCTCGAGCGCGCCTTCACCGGGACGTACGCGCTATTCCTAGGAGTTCTTGCCGCGATTCTGGTTCGAGAGACACCTTTCAATCTTATTCCGGACGCGATCTTAAAATCTGGGGTGGTAAAGATGCCGCCGGACGGACGTGGAATGACGCCGCTCCTCCAGAACTACTGGAACATCATCCACCCGCCAACCATGTTCGTTGGATTCGGCTCACTCACGGTCCCGTTTGCCTACGCTTGCGCGGCGATGCTGGTCAAGGACTACACCGAGTGGACCAAGCTCGCCCGTGGCGCGACGCTTTTTGGCCTTTCGGTCCTCGGTCTGGGCATCAGCATGGGCGGACTTTGGGCGTATGAAACCCAAGGCTGGGGCGGCTTTTGGGCTTGGGATCCAGTTGAGAATGTCTCTCTAGTCCCTTGGCTTCTTTTGGTCGCGTTTTCGCACGGACTCATCGTTCAGGCAACGCGGAGAAAGTGGCAGCTAGCGAATCTGTTGATGGGTGGTTTGCCGTTCCTGACTTTTGTTTACGGCACCTTCCTCACCCGATCCGG
This sequence comes from uncultured Fimbriimonas sp., assembly GCA_964566635.1. Classification (GTDB taxonomy): domain Bacteria; phylum Armatimonadota; class Fimbriimonadia; order Fimbriimonadales; family Fimbriimonadaceae; genus Fimbriimonas. The sequence goes on from CAZMJL010000001.1 coordinate 49,627, forward strand.
TCTGCTGGACGGAGTCAGTAATCACTCGTTTGCATCGATGGAGCGCGGCGCGCTTCAGATCATGCGCGCGGCCATGTACGCATTCATCGCTATCTATGCGATCCTCGTTGTAATCGCCGCGAAGTCTGAGCCAAAGCAAGAGGCAAAGCAAGAAGCCCCTGGCGTCAACCGAGAGTCATTCTATCAACTCGGAGTTCTCAGCATTTCGCTGTTAGCGTTTGTGGTTGCTCTCGGTATGTCTTGGCCCGTCATCACCGCGCTGCGAGGCGGACAAGGCTCAGCGGTGAAGGAGGATGTCTATCACAAGGCGGTCATTTGGTTCTTCATCCCGATCATGGTGGCGCTCGGCGCCGGGCCGCTCATCGGCTGGAAGCGCGAAAAGCTTGGTGCATTTGCATCGCGACTGGTCACGCTACTCAGCATCAGCGTTGCGGTGACTGGCGGGCTATTGCTCATCTTCAAGAATCCGACCTACGGCGTCGGAATCGAGCCAGGGGCAACTGTCAACAGTCCATTCGGGAGCGGCAAACTGCCGCTCGTTCCCGCAATGGCGGTTTTGATGCTCCTTGCGATCTTCCCGGCGGTGACAAACCTATGGCGGGCGATTGAGCTTGCGAAACGCTCCAAGCTCGGAATTGGATCATTCATTGCTCACTTCGGCATCGCTGTGCTGATGGGCGGGCTTCTTATCTCGCGCGGTTTTGAGCGGAAAGCAGAGTTCCGAATCCAAGATGGCCGCCCGGCGATGGCGATGGACTACAGCATCGCCTTCAAAGAGTTCGACCCCAAGCGCTGGAACGACCGCTCAAACACCGTCAAATTTGAAGTCACCGATCCCCACGGGAAGAAGTTCGAGATCGCACCCACTCTGTACTACACGATGATGGGCGAAAAGGAGCAGCCGCAGGTTTGGCCTTACGTTATCCCTAGCTTGACCCACGATCTTTACTTCGCGATGACGCCCCCGATGTTCGAGTTCTTCGAGACACCCTTGAACGTCAAACCTGGTGAAACCAAGACCGCCTCCGGCGTGACTGTCAAGTTCCTGAAGCCGATCATGTTTGGTCAGCCTGGTCAACCCGGAACCAAGTTTGGTGCCGAGCTCGAAGTAGCCTACGACGGCAATACCTACAAAGTGAGTCCGACGCTTGAGCTAGCGGAGGGAGGACTGAAACCGAGCATGACACCGATCGGCGAGTTCATTTGCGCGCTCGATTCGATGAACGCGGGTGACCGATCCGTGAACGTGCAGCTCTACGTGAATCCGCCGCTCTATGGGATTCAGATGTTCTATAAGCCGCTAACCTCGCTCGTTTGGCTCGGAACCGGAATTTTTACAATTGGAGGCCTCATGAGTGCGTTCTATCGGCGCTCTCGCAACGTAAGACAAGTAGAGGGCAGAACCGAATCTGCCAAAATATCATCAGAGGATTTGAATGCGCCTGTCCCAGCTCCTGAAAGCTAAACTCCATCACGCCCGGATCACGTATTGCAACCCCGACTACGTGGGTTCAATCGAAATCGGTCAGGAACTGATGGACGCGGTCGGAATCCAAGACGGCGAACTCGTCCACATCTGGTCGGTTCCGGGTACGTCGCGCATCACCACCTATGCCTTTGGCGGACCAAAGGGCACCATCGGCATCAATGGCGGAGCCGCGCACTTCTTCTCGTCCGGCGAAAAGGTCATCATCGCCGCGTTTGATCTTTCTGATGAAGCGATCATCCCCAAAGTGATTCTTCTGGGCGAAAACAACGAGATTGTGCGCGACATGACGCCGTTCAGCGTGATCGGTTAACCCCGCGCCACGTACTCTGCGATCACCTCGGCAGGCTTGCCGATCATCTCGATTTTGCCGTCTTTGAGCCAGACAACGCGGTCCGCGAACTTCTCAACCGTGGGCAGTTGGTGCGATACAAGCAGAATCGCGCCGCCATTTCGGCGGAACTCTTCGACCCGCTCTAAACACTTTTGTTCAAATCTTTGGTCGCCAACTGCGAGCACCTCGTCGACGATCAACACTTCGGCATCCACGTGGATGGCAATCGCGAAGCCGAGCCGTGCCATCATTCCGCTGGAGTAGGTTCGCACCGGGGCCTCGATCGCCTCACCAAGCTCGGAAAAGTCGATGATCGACTGAATCCGCTCTTTGACTTGCTCCCTCGTCAGCCCGAGAATGACGGCGTTGAAATAGATGTTTTCGAGGCCGGTGAGGTCGTTGTGGAATCCTGCGCCGAGTTCTAACAGCGGCGCGACGCGGCCCAAAACTTCTACCTTTCCGCTCGTCGGCAGGTAAATCTTGGCAAGAAGCGAAAGCAATGTCGACTTCCCTGCTCCATTCTTGCCGATCACCGCAACGCATTCACCGCCATTGACCTCAAACGAGACTCCTTTGAGCACTTCTAGAGTCACGAAGGACCGCTTGCGCCAGAACAGCAAAAGGGACTTGATCGAGGCGATGCCCGAATGGGAGACGATGAACGTCTTGCGAAGTTCCGAGATGCTAACCTTCACGCTCATGGTCGCTCCACAAACTTCCACTTCAGTCGGTTGAACAGCCAGTAGCCGAAGAAGAAGGTGAATATTGCTCCCGCCGAGTGGATTCCCAAGTAGAGCCACGGCATCTCGATTGGATTTCCCGTTCCTGCCGCCGAGACCGTGGGAACCGGAGCCACAAGCACCTTGCGGTACGCAACGGACTGCACCGCGAGCGGGTTCATCATGTAGAGCTTGTACACCAGGCCGCCGCTCGCCCGGTTTCGATTCGAGTTCGCCACCTGCTCAACGAAGTAGACAATCGGGCAAAGGTACATGAGCAGATAAAGTCCGATCTGCACGACGTACTTCACGTCCTCGTAAAACGTGTTGAGCGCAGAAACGATGAACGCCATTCCGCTGGTGAAGAGGAACGAAATCACCAGCATGAGCGGCAAGAAGAGCGTTCCGGGTTGGAACGGAATCACGCGTGGATCGCGAACATAGCCCAAAAACATGATTCCAAACATGATCAGCATCCCAATGGCGAAGTGGATCAAGTTTGAAATCACCGCCGCCAGAGGCAATATCTCGCGCGGGAAATAGATTTTTTTGATCAGACCGTACTGGTTCAAAACGCTCTGAGCGGCATCAAGCACGGACGACTGAAAAAAGATGAACGGCATATACGCCGCGAGCATGTAAACGGTGAAGCTAGGGATTTCTTGCCGCAAGAAGTTGCTGAAAACAAAGCTCATCACCGCAACTTGCGCGAGAGGGTTTAGGAACGACCAAATGACCCCCAAAGCTGAGTTTTTGTACCGAATCCGGAGCTCGCGCTGAACCATGACGAACAGAAGTTCGCGGTAGTTCCAAAGCTCCTTCAAGTCCTTGATCAAGGATCAATCCTCCGGATTGACTTCACGGTGACCCAAGCGAAATAGCCCGATTCAGGCTCACTGACCGCCCGCGAGCCGCCTTCGCCGAGGCCCGCAACCGCGAAATCCAAAATGCTCTGCGGGGTTGCGGTTTGCTCAATCTTCATTTTGAGGCCGCGCTTGACGGTGTCGAGCAGAACGACCGCTTCCCGGCCAATCACTCTCGCTTCACAGATTGCGACGTAGCGTCCAGGAGCGTTTGGGAGCGCAGCACCGGCGGTTTCGGACACCAAGTAGTAGCTCGGCGGATTTTGAAGTGCGATGGCTGCAATGATGGCGAGCATACGTTAAGCTACTTCCGATGAAAACCGTTCGGGTCTTGGTTGTGGGAAGCATTGTACTCGACCGGGTTCTGCGGGTCGAGGAGTTTCCCGAACCAGGTCAAAGCGTGCGAGGCACCGTTGTGGGCGTCTTCCCTGGGGGCAAAGGTGCAAATCAGGCGGTTTGTGCGGCCCGATTGGGCGCGGTCACGAGCTTTTGTGGTGGCATCGGTTCTGACCCGGATGGCGTTGAGATGACGATGAAACTTCGGGCCGACGAAGTTGACTGTTCGCGCGTTGCAATTTATCCTTCGGCAACCGGAACGGCGGGGATCACCCTCAACGACCTCGGCCAGAATACGATCGTCGTTGCCCTCGGAGCGAACATGGATGTCGAGCCGGAACAATCCCTCAAGGCGACTCATGAGGTGCCGCACGACGTGTTACTCCTCCAGGGCGAGATTCCTCTGGAGGCGTCGCGGGCAGCCGCTGAGGTTTCGCAGGGGCTCGTGATCTTTAACCCCGCCCCGCCCATCGCTCCACCGCTTTCGATGTATCCGCATATCGATGTACTCACCCCGAACGAACACGAAGCGTCGTACCTTGTGGGTCACCATGTTCACGACGAAAATTCGGCGGAGAAGGCCGCCAAAGAAATAAGGCAACGAGGGTGTCAGTCGGTTGTGATCACTCTGGGGGCAAAAGGCGCGTATTTCCAAAGCCATGACGACGAGGGGCTGGTCCGGGCTCCTTTGGTGCCTGCTGTCGATACCGTCGGCGCGGGAGATTGCTTCAACGGTGCTCTCGCGTTTGCACTCGGACACGGTTTGGAGCTTCGGCAAGCCACCAAGTTCGCGGTCGGTGCGGCAAGCCACAGCGTTCAACATGTCGGCGCGCAAACGGGAATGCCTTATCTTTACGAGCTCGATTCAGAACTCAGAAAGCTGATTCCAGACGCGTAGACCCGGTAAAGTTGCTGACATGTTTTTGCCAATCGTCGCTCCTGATACAACCCTGCTCACCCGCGCCGAACGGACGAAGTACGCGGAGACATCCACTTACGCCGATGTCATCAGTTTTTGCGAAGAGTTGGTCAAGCGAAACCCCAAGAACTCCGCGCTGAGTTTCAGTGGAACCTCGGCCGAGGGGCGCAAGATTCCGCTGGTTACGGTGGCTGAGCCGATGGTCAAGAACACCGATGAGGCGGCCAAGAGCGGCAAGTTGCTGATCTACGTTCAGGCAAACATCCACGCTGGCGAAGTCGAGGGCAAAGAAGCCGCGATGCACCTGATGCGGAAATGGGTGCGCGATCGGAACCTGTTAAAAAAGGCAATCTTCCTCGTCCAGCCAATCTATAACTGCGACGGAAATGAGAAGTTCGGCCCACAGGTCAAGAACCGTCCAGGGCAGAACGGTCCTGAGTCCGTGGGCCTCCGACCCAACGGAATGGGGCTCGACCTGAACCGCGACTGCATGAAAGCGGAGTCGCCCGAAATGCAGGGTGCGCTCAAGAACATCTACTCTTGGAATCCCGACGTCGTCTTTGATCTGCACACGACGGACGGCACCCGGCACGGATACCCCGTCACCTTTGGTGGCCCCGGAAATCCGAATACCCATCCCGCTTTGCTTGACTATGCGTTCAACAAGTTTTTTCCCGAAGTCCGAGCGACCGCCAAGAAGAAGTTCAAGCTTGAACTCAATGACTATGGAAACGCGTTCAAGGATAAGGACGGCAATTGGCGGTTTGAAACTTTCGCTGGTGATGGCCGATTTGTGACGAACTACGCTGGACTCCGTGGCGCATTGCCGATCCTGAGCGAGGCGATCGTTTACGAACCATTCGACATTCGCGTTCGCGATACTGAGCGGTTCGTCACCCTTTGCCTCGACAAGATTATCAAAGACGCCAAGACGATCAAGCAGATTCATCAGCAATCCGAAGCGGACATCGTTGCTTGGGGCGCTAACCCAGAGAAGGCTCCCAAGCTCGCGACCAGATTTAAGCTCAAAACTCGCGGGATCGAAGAGATCCTGATGGACAAGTCCGATGCCAAAGTAGGGCCCGTGCGGCAGATACATAGCATCAAAATGGAGATGTTCGATCGCTTCGAGGGTGCGGAGTTCAGCGAGCTTCCCTATGCGTACATCATTAGCGAAGTTGATCGTAAAGTGGTTGATTTATTGCTGCTTCACGGGATCAAAGTCGAAAAGCTCGAAGGGTTTGAAGAGAAGCTGAATCCGAGCCCACTTGAGGCGTTTAAGATCTCAAAAAAAACTCAAGCGAGTCAGCCGTTCCAAGGACACAAACTCATCAGCCTCGAGGGCAGCTGGCGGAGTTACAACCGTGTCCCGTCCGGCTACTTGGTGAAGACCGCGCAGCCACTCGGGCTGCTCGCGTTCGAACTCCTGGAGCCTTCGGCTCAAGACGGCGCGACCGCCTGGGGATTTATTGATGATGACTTCACCGTCGATACCTTGCACCCAATCACGAGGCTCCTCAAGCCGGTCGCACTTCGAACAAAGCCCCTTGACCCGTAATCAAGCGGGTTTTTTCAGGTTCGTACTCAGCAAGAGATAGAATGAATCCGATGCTTCGAGCGCTTTGTTTCGTCTTGTGCCTGTTGGCCCTCTTTGGCTGCGGCGGTAGTGGCGGATCGGGGTCGGTATCGTTCAAAACAATCCGGATCGAGCCGAGCACGGTCAGGATCAAACCGAACGAGTCAATTCAGCTGACGGCAGTGGTGGATGGGACTCCAAGGGCGGTTACTTGGTCGATCCCAGGCCTTTACACTTTTGAACCGGGTTTGTTCACAGAGCCGGGCAAGTTTAAGGCTCCGGCACGCTCGGCAAACATTGGCGTCCGAGTTGCGCTGACGGACGATCCAACAAAATTCGCTGATATTGGCATCGTGGTTGACTCTGGTTTCACGGTCAACATCCCGGCTCCGAGCTCGGTCTTCGTTCCCTACTCCGGCTCCAAAACGCTCACTGCGAACGTAACCGGTGCGGCCTCAAACGCCGTGACCTGGAGTGTCGACAAGGGCAGCATCAGCGCGGACGGAACCTACACCGCGCCCAGTGCCCCTGCCACTGGCGATCCGTCGACCTTCGATGTCGTCGTCACCGCGACAAGTGTCGCCGATCCCGGCAAGTCCGCGACCTTCACCCTCAAAGTCGCCCCTCCGATCGAGATTGTTGCCGCCGATACGGTGCGGTATACGATCCCCAAAGCCCGGCTGAAGTACGTCGCTAAAGTCGCTGGCGTCATCGCCACTTCAGGCGTTAACTGGAGCGCGGCATCCGGAACCGTGGCTTCCGACGGCACTTGGACCCCCAACGCCACCACGCTCGGGAATGTTGCGATCACCGCGACCCTCACCAGCGACACGACAAAGACGGCGGCGACAACCGCGAGTGTTCGGAGCAATTTGAACGTGGCTTTCAACTTCCAGACCGCCGGACGGATCCTACTCGCCCTTCGCCCCGATAAGGCCCCGAACCATTGCGCCAATCTGGTCGCCCTGGTGAACGAAGGCTTTTACACAGGAATCAAGCTCCACCGTCGCGAAGCTGGTTTTGTGGTTCAGTGGGGATGCCCATTCACGAAGACGCTACCGCTTACTAATCCCCAAATCGGAACCGGCGGCCCCGGTTACACCATCGACTTCGAGCCAAATGACCTCACCCACGTGAAGTATGCACTTGGCATGGCCCGCTCAACGGGTCTCAACACAGCGGGAAGCCAGATTTACATCACTCTCGATCCGGCGCCTTCCCTGGACGGAAACTACGTCGTGTTCGGTAGCGTGTCGGCAGGGCAATCGGTTGTCGACGCGATTCAGGTTGGCGATACCATCACGTCCGCCAATGTCGAGTTGATCCCTACTCCTTAAGCTTGACCTTGGTCATCTTGAGCCAATCTCGATCCTTCTCCGCCCGGAGGAGGATCGACCCATTTTCGAACTTGACCTCGTACAAAGCCGCTTGTTGAGTTGCACTCGGCTGAACGGAGATCGGTTTTCGTAGGATCGTCTTGACGTCCAACCGAATCTCGCTCCCGCTCACCACGAACGTGCCTTCAAAGGGTACTCCGCCTTCGGTGAGGACAAAGTTTCCGTAGGGTTTGAGGTCAAGATTCACAGCCGCGAGCGCCCTAGCCACGTTCTCGTCGGCGGTACCGAGTGCCTTCCAGTCGCGGTTCCCTTCCCAATGTCCGTAGATGTCCGGACTCGGCGCGCATCCCACGATGATCGCGGCAGATATACTTAGCAAGATGGCCGCTTTCACGTCAGAAGTTTACTCGTCAATGGGACTCAACGAATCCGAGTACGCACTTCTCAACGAGCTTCTCGGACGAGATCCCAGCTATACCGAACTCGGCATGTTCGCGGTCATGTGGAGTGAGCACTGCGGCTACAAATACTCCCGACCTGTCCTTAATCGATTTAGCAAATACAAAGAGGCGATGGAGGGCGAAGGGCTCGAGAATGCGGGCGTCGTGCCCATCGGCGACGGACTCGGTATCACGATGAAGGTTGAGTCGCACAACCACCCCTCCTATGTGGAGCCGTACCAGGGTGCGGCAACTGGCGTCGGCGGAATCATTCGCGACATCCTCACAATGGGTGCGCGCCCGGTCGCTTTGCTGAACTCGCTTCGATTCGGTCCTATCGAGGATGGCAAGGCTCCCGATCACATTGTCAAAAAGAACCGTTACCTGTTCGAGCACGTTGTCGAGGGCATCGCGGGATACGGGAACTGCGTCGGCGTTCCGACGGTGGCGGGAGAGGTCAATTTCCATCCCAACTACTCAGGTAATCCGTTGGTCAACGCGATGTGCGTTGGCGTGCTTCCTCTCGATGAGGTCACCACTGCCGCCGCAAGCGGAGTCGGTAACCCAGTCATCTACCTCGGCTCTTCCACGGGTCGGGACGGCATTCACGGAGCAACGTTTGCCTCAGAGGCCTTCGGCGAGGATAGCGACGCCAAGCGACCCAACGTCCAAATTGGCGACCCATTCGCCGAGAAGCAGGTCATTGAGGCGACCCTCGAAGCCCTCCAGACGGGCGCCATCGTCGCGATCCAAGACATGGGCGCGGCGGGCCTAACGTGTTCGACCGTCGAGATGGCGAGCAAAGGCGGCGTCGGAATGGACATCAACCTTGACCTTGTTCCGATGCGCGAAAACGATATGAGTGGCTACGAGCTAATGCTCAGCGAAAGCCAGGAGCGGATGATGGCAGTGGCGCACAAGGGGCGCGAGCAAGAGGTTATCGACATCTTCCACAAATGGGGTGTTCACGCGGTGGTGGTTGGCTATGTCACCGAAGGCGAAATCCTCCGGGTCTCCCGCCACGGAGAGGTCATCGCTGAACTCGATCCGAAGCTTCTTACCGACCATTGCCCGGTTTATCACAGCGAGCAAGCCGAGCCAGAGAGCTTCCGAAAGGCCGCATCTTTCGATCCCACTCAGCTTCCTGCCGTCGATCATCATGCGGCGTTGCTCAAGCTCCTCGCTGATCCCGATATCGCCTCCAAGCGGTACGTGTACCAACAGTTCGACCAACAGGTTCAAACCCAAACCGTGAAAAAAGCTGGAGTGGCGAACGCCGCCGTGATCGCGCCGAACGGCGCGAAGAAGGCCTTCTCCGTAAAGCTGGACGGTAACGCCAGATGGACGAAAGCGCACCCGCGCCGAGGTGGCCAACTCGCGGTGGTCGAATCCGCCCGAAACGTTGCTTGTACTGGCGCCCGCCCTGTTGCGGTTACAGACGGATTGAATTTCGGAAATCCGACCTATCCGGAGGTCTATTGGCAATTCGCCGAAGCAGTCAACGGGATCGCAGAAGCAAGCGAAGCCCTAGAGACTCCGGTCATTAGCGGCAATGTGAGCTTCTATAACGAGAGCGAACTCGGAGAAATTCCTCCAACTCCCATGATCGGCATGGTTGGCGTGCTCGATGATCCGTCGAAGTCCGCAGGTACCGCTCCCAAACTTGGCGACACGCTGGTTCTGATGGGTACTGACGCGGAAATCTCTAGCCAAAAGGGTCTTGGCGCGAGTGCCTTCCTCAAAGTAATTTACGGAATCGAAGATGGCTACCCCGAGGCTCCGTCGCTTGAGGGCGAAAAAGCGCTTTGCAATGCACTCGTAGACATGGCGAATCACGGCGTTTTGGGGGCCGCGCAGGACGTCAGCGACGGCGGACTTGCCGTCTGCCTTGCCGAGATGGCAATCGCGGGCAACATCGGGCTTGAGGTCACGATGCCGGATTGCTCGTTTGAACCCGCATTGCTATTTGGTGAGCTTCAAGGAGATACGGTCGTCGCAACTCACGACCCCGCCAAAGTGCTTGAAATTTGTAAGGCTCATGGAATCCCGGCAGGAATACTGGGTGAGACATCGGCATCCGGTGATTTGCACCTAAAACTAAGCGATAAGAGCCTCAAATGGTCCGTCTCGGAACTTAGGGAAGCATTCGAAGGCGCGATCCCAAAGATCATGCTTGGATGAGATTGGCATACAATATGAAGAAGGGTTTTTCACTCATGAAGTCAATGCGTTTTCTGGTTTCCGCGCTGTGCGCACTTGCGATTGCCTCGGCATTTGCTCAAACAGCAACCGCCGATGTTCCGGGCAATGCAAAGGTCGCTGAAGCGGCGGGCAAGTACAGCAAGACTCCGCTCGGCGACATGATCGCAACCTTCGAGGGCATCGTCAAAGAGTTTCCCCAAAATCCTTCGGCTCAAGGCTGGCTCGGGTTTTTGCACCTGAAGAACAACGACGCGAAGAAAGCGATTCCTTTCCTTGAGTTTGCCTACAACGCAAACAAGAAGGACCTTGAAGTTCTGAACAACCTCGGCAATGCCTACATGATCGATGGGCAGAGGGACAAGGCGCTTCTTCGCTACAACGAGCTCATCGTCGTTGATCAATCCCGGTTCGAGCCGTACTACAATCTCGGCAATATCTATCTGCAAAGCAAGGACTTCGACAAGGCCGCGCTGATGTTTACCAAGGCTCTCGAAAAGCAGCCTCGAAACGTCGCCGACGTCAATAACAATCTTGGCGTTGCTTACGAAGGCGCAAAGAAGTACGAGCTGGCCGCCGCGACGTATGCAAAGTCCTCGGACATGGAGCCGAAGAAGCCAACTTTCGCTCGAAATGCCGGCGCGATGTATTACCGAACCGGTAATAGGTACGACCTCGCAAGCAAGTATCTTGAGCGAGCCCTGAACAACGGCACCGCCGAAAAGCAAATCGTGCTCGCACTTGGCGATTGCTACTCGCGATCTGGCCGAAACACCGATCTCGAGACGCTTTACACCAACTACAACGCGATGTTCGATTCGGACGCGACGTTCCACTACAACATGGGCGTCATCCGAAAGAAGAAGGGCGACATGGTTGGTGCTGAAGAGTCCTTCCGAAAGGCGTATGCACTCCGCGATGCCGACAAGGACACTCTGTCAAACCTCGGAGTAATTCTGTTCAATAAGGGCGAGTATGCAGAAGCTCGGGAGATCTTTGAGAAGCTGATGGGTATCGATCCTTCGGCTCGAAACAAGAAGAATTTCGCCGCCGCCGCGGCAAGGTCGGGCGACGTCAAGGCTGCTCTTCCTATCTGGAACGCAATTCTCGCGGCTAACCCCGCAGATATTGATGTTCGACTTCTCGTCGCCGATGCGGCCTACGAGATGGGCAACACTGCCGATGCGATGTCTCAGTACAAAGCTGTCCTCGCTAGGAAGTCAACCAGCGCGATGGCCCTCGACGGAGTTGGTCGCTGCCACCTGCGAAATGCCAACTACTCGGGCGCTGAACTTGCCCTCCGAAGTGCAATTTCTGCTGACGCGAAGTTTGTTCCGGCGTACAATAACCTAGCCGTTGTGCTTGAGAAGATGAATAAGCGCTCTGAGGCGATCGCCCTGCTCGAAAAGGCACTTAAGATCGAACCAGAAAATGCTGATGTCTCGAAGAACCTCAAGCGAATGCGCGCTGCTGGTTAATTGAGAGTCGCCCTCGTCCTGAACCTCCACCGTGAGGACGCAGTCGAAGCCGCCCGAGGGGCGGCTCGATGGCTTTTGGACCATCAATGTGACGTCGTCGCCGAGGATCGCGCGGCTGGTCGCATCGATATCAATCACATTCCCGCTAACCAAGTTGCCGACTGCGACCTGGTGATTGCCTTCGGCGGCGACGGAACGATCATTCGCGCCGCTCACCTTTGCTCCGAAAAGGGCACCCCTATTCTTGGCGTCCATTTCGGGCGGTTCGGATTTGTCACACAATGTGAGCCAAACGACCTCGGCCCTGCTCTGTCGGCCTTTTTGGACGGAGAGCACCGCACTGAGCCGCGAATGATGCTCAAGACGGACCTAGTCCGGGCAGGATCAGTGGTTGCTAGCGTCCATACGCTCAACGAGTCGGTCCTGCAGCGCACAGTCACCGATCGAATGTTGACGTTCGATGTAGAGGTCAACAACCAAATGCTTACTAGCTACCCCGCCGATGGCGTGATGGTCGCGACCCCGACCGGATCAACCGGCTACAACCTCTCAGCGGGCGGCCCGGTTGTCGATCCGTCCCTCTCGGCGCTCATCGTTTCGGCTCTGGCACCCCATACTCTCTCGGCTCGGCCACTTGTTCTTGGCGCGGACTGCGTGGTCAAGCTCCGACTCAACAGCGGCGGTGATGCCGTCCTCAGTGGCGACGGTCAAACTCGTCTTCATCTTTTGCCCGGAGATCATGTAGAAATTTGCCGATCTGAGCGCATAACCAACCTCGTGACCATCCAAAATGAAGACTTCCTTTACAAGTTAAGAAACCGCTTGTTCTGGAGCCAAAGCCTGTTAGCCCAAGATGAGTAACGTCGTACTTGCCGTCCATGACCTCAAAGTCACCTATCCCGTCAACAAGGGCGTTGTCCACGCTCTCGACGGAGTTTCGCTTCAGGTAAATGAGGGAGAGATCGTCGCCGTTGTCGGCGAATCTGGATGCGGTAAAACCACGCTCGCGAAGGCGGTTCTGGGCCTCCAACCAACAAGCGGAGGAACGATCAGTCTCGGTGGGCAGGAAGTGACTGGCACCACCCGCGACATGGGCGCGCGGGTCGGAATGGTGTGGCAAGACCCCTACGCCTCGCTCAACCCTCGCTGGAGCATTTCACGCTCCATTGCAGAGCCTGGCAACCTCATGAAACGCGAAGTCGATGTCGCTCAGGTCATGACCATGGTCGGTCTTGATGAGCGATTTACGGACCGATACCCGCATGAACTTTCGGGTGGTCAGCGGCAGCGAGTCGCAATCGGCCGTGCCCTGGCTCTTCGCCCTCCGCTCGTGATTTGCGACGAGCCCACGTCCGCGCTCGACCTCTCAATCCGCGCTCAGATTCTGAACCTCCTCAAAGACATCCGCACCGAGCTCGGATGCGCTTTCCTCTACATCTCGCACGACCTAATGACGGTGCGCTTCCTTGCTGACCGAATCGCGGTCATGTACCTCGGGCGAATCGTCGAAACTGGTCCGACCGAAGAGATTTTCGCCAACCCGAAGCACCCATATACCAAGGCACTATTGGAGTCGGCACCCACGTTGGACAAGCTGATGCACCTTCCCGATCCCCTGGAAGGCGAACTCCCCGACCCGAGGGATATCAAGCCCGGATGCCGCTTTTCGGATCGATGCGTGCATCGGCAAGAGGTGTGCCTAAATGTTAAGCCCGATGCGACCACCGAGGGCGAGCGGACCTATTTCTGCCACAATCCATTCTAAGAAATGGAATCTCCCGGCTACGCAAGGCAAAATTTTGATCGCGAACTCGAGCAACTCGAACATGAGCTACTCGAAATGGCGAGCGGCGTCGAGAAAATGGTCGCCGATTCGGCGAACTCGCTGATAAAGCTGGATCGGAATCTTGCTCTGGAAGCGATCCGTCAGGACGACTTCATCGACCAAAAAGAACTCGAAATTGAGACAATGTGCATGCGCATCATAGGCTTGCAAAACCCGATGGGAGCTGACCTACGGCACGTTGGCGCGACACTCAAGATCATCACCGACCTTGAGCGCTGTGCCGACCTAGCCGTAGACCTTGCTAAATCTGCCTTGAAAATCGATAACGAGGCGGGAAGAAGCGACATCATCGACCTGGGCAAGTTCGCTAATCTATGCCGAAAGATGCTCCACGACTCGATCGAAGCATTCGTCCGGCGCGATCTCGACCGGGTCGAAGAAGTAGGTCGTCTCGAGAATGAGGCGGACAAGATTTACCGCGAGCTACGCGCTCAGGTTTTCCTGCTGATGACCCGTGATCCCGAGTCAGTCGTCGCGCACGGTTGGCTCTTCTTGGCGATCCACCACCTCGAGCGTATCGCCGATCACAGCGTCAATATCGCAGAGCGAGTGCACTACATGGTCACCGGCGAACTCAAACAGCTCGCCGGATTTGAAGAGTAACTACTCGAGCTCAATGGTTGCGGGCGGCTTGCTCGTGAGGTCGTAGAACACGCGGTTGACACCGTTGACTTCGTTTACGATGCGGCTCGCGATCAGTTCAAGTACGTCGAACGGAATGTTCACCGCCCGTGCCGTCATCGCGTCCTCGCTCTCGACGGCGCGAAGCACGATTGGCTGTTCGTAAGTACGTTCGTCGCCCATCACGCCGACGCTTTTCACATCAAGCAATGCGGCATACGATTGCCAAATGCCTTTGTGCAAATCCCGTTTGCGCAGCTCCGACCGGAAAATCCAATCCGCCTCTTGGACCATGCGCACCCGATCTGGGGTTACCTCGCCCAAAATTCTCACACCAAGCCCAGGCCCAGGGAAAGGTTCCCTATCAACCATTTCGTCAGGTAGACCCAAAAGCCGACCCACTGCTCGAACTTCGTCCTTAAACAACCATCGCAAAGGCTCGATCAGCTTCATCCGCATCCAATCCGGCAAACCGCCGACGTTGTGGTGCGTCTTGATCTTTGCTGCAGTGGGCGAGCCGCTCTCAATCACGTCCGGATAAAGCGTTCCCTGGGCGAGCCAATCGCATCCCTGAAGCTCGTTGGCGTGATCCTCGAACACACGCACGAACTGCTCGCCGATAGTTTTTCGTTTTGCCTCAGGATCCTTTTGACCCGCCAGAGCGCCGAAGAACCGATCATGCTCCCGAAAAGCTTTGAGGTTTGCCCGGAAGTGATCCCCAAAGGTTTCTATCACTTGGTCAGCCTCCCGGTGCCGAAGCAAGCCATGATCCACGAAAACGCACACCGCTCGGTCGCCGATTGCTCGTATCAAGAGCGCCGCCATCACCGAGGAGTCCACACCGCCCGATACCGCGCAAAGAACCTTTTCTTCGGGGCCAACCATCGCCCGAATCTTGGCGATTTCCTCTTCAACAAAGTTCTCAGTGGTCCAATCGCCGACCAGTCCGGCCCGATCGAGAAACGCTCGTAATAGGTCTTTCCCTGAAGGGGAGTGGGTGACTTCCGGGTGGAACTGCACGCCAAACCGAAGCTGGGCGATGTTCTCCATCCCCGCGACCGGACAGGAGTCAGTTTTGGCAGTCACAACGAATCCCGGTGGGACATCCTCGATCTGGGTTCCGTGAGACATCCAAACCTGAGGATTCTCCATCACCGAGACGAGGCCATCGCGCTGGGTGAGAGCACGTTGGCCATACTCTTTGTGCGCAGTCTCGACAACCCTTCCCCCGAGTTGGTGCGCCATCAGTTGCTGGCCGTAGCAGATACCGAGAACCGGGATGCCGTCGAGGCACGAGAAATCAAGCGTTGGGGCATCCGCTTCGAACACAGATCGCGGACCGCCACTCAGAATAACCGCCGCCGGCTTCTCAAACGAGATGCGTTCAAAAGCACTCGTCCAAGGGACCATTTCGCTGTAGACGCCAGCTTCGCGCACACGGCGAACAATCAGCTGCGTGTATTGCCCTCCGAAATCAACAACGAGGACTTTCTGGTGGGCCATAGACCCTTAGAAGTTTGGCAGGATCAGGCGCCTGCCTGCAACTTTTCGTAAGCAAGGCGGTAGCGTTCGGCCTTCTTTTGATATTTATTCCAAGCAGGGGGCGATTGCTGGTTCGCAATTTCGAGCGCGGTCGCCGCGATCATTCCCGTCACTTTCGCCATATTTGCGTAGTCAAGCTTGTCCGCATGATCGCCAACTCGGTGGTAGTCGGGGAACTCATATGCCACGCTGAAGGTGTGAGCCGGGACTCCTGCCATTGCAAACGGCAAGTTGTCGCTCGCGGCAAAAAATGGCGCCGAGAACTGTGGATGCTCGATCACCGGCACGCCAACGCTCTTACCAACTTTTGCGCTGGTGGGGCCAATCGTCGAGAAGTCGAAGCCCGTAAGGTTGCACGCCCCAACCCGAGGACCCTCGGAGTCGTCTGTCCGTCCGATCTGCTCAATGTTGAGCACTGCCACCGTCTTCTTGAGCGGCAAAATTGGGTTCTTTACGTAGTAGCTCGAACCCACCAGACCTCGCTCTTCGCCGTAGAACGCTATGAACACGATGGTTCGCTTCGCCTTCGCGCCGACTAGCGAGCTTGCAATTCCAATCACTCCGGCCACGCCACTGGCGTCGTCGTTCGCCCCATTGAAGATCTTATCATCACCTTCTTTGGCTTCGCCCAGGTGGTCATAGTGCGCGGAAAGAACCACGTACTCGCCTGCCAAGGCAGGATCCGAGCCAGGAATAACCCCGATCACGTTTCGGACAAGCTCACCTTGCCCTCTACCCCGCTCCCATTTCGTTTCTTGGAAGAACGACTTCCCGTTGCCGGGCTTCACGCCCAACTTGCCCAACTCGGCGGCGATGTACTCGCTCGCCTTAATCAGTTCTGGCGATGGCGTTCCTCGACCCTTCAGTTCATCCGACGCGAGATATGTCACGTGCCGGCGGAGTTCGGCCTCATTGATGGCGGGCAGAGTAGCGGTGAGAATGAGTGAGGCAAGGATCATGGTGTTCGTCTTTTGATAGTGAGTTTGGTTTTAAGCTCTCGTTTGGTGGGTTCGCCCTTTCCAATTGGGGTGACGGTTGTGGTTTCGATGCTGGAGACTTCGACGTAATCGAACTGTCCCGCTTTTACGTTGAAAGTCGCACTTCCGTTTCCTACGAGCATGCTATTGGTTCTTGCCTTGGCGCCCTTTTCGTTTTCGAGTTCGCGCCCAAAGGCACCCTCAAAGCCGTTTGACTCCGATTTCAGCTGGAACTTCAAGGAGAGATTCGCACCGACGGGCTGAACCGAGGTTACCGTGTACTCAACTTCTCTTCCAGAAAAGGCTCGCTTGAACGAGTACTTCTCTTGATTTTCTGGTGGGAGAATCAGCGGAAGAAAGCTGATCTCAGGGAGCCGTTGCGAATCCAGCCCGGGCAATCGCGCCGGCATCTTGATCGCCGGAGCCGAGTTCTTGATCACAGTTCCATCGGGTCTGAACTGAACCTCCGACTTCGGAAAAAACTGCTCGACATTGCTCGCATTCAAAGGCAGTTCGGCACCAAATGCAATCGCCTTGATTTCCGAGATCGAACACTCGACGGTATCCGCGGACTTTGGGTTCGCGATCACCGTCAGGTCGACATTCGCCTTCCCCGTCTTGCCCCCAAAGATCGGGATGTACCCATCGAATTGAACATTCACATCGAGCGTCGCGGGCGACGCAAAAACGTAGGCAAGAGCGAGGGCCATCATGGGGTCACTTCTCTATGCCTCAACGGCACTTCAGGGAGCTCTAGTTCCCGGTCCGTCTTATTCGTGACCGTAAACACGCGATCGAGCAGGACCTTAATCGATCCCGCAACGGGAAACGCGAGGATCATGCCCGGCAGCCCAAACAGGGCGCCACCGGAGAAAATCACGAACATGGAGAGAATCGGATGCAGCCCTACGGCATTACCAACAAACCGCGGATAGACCGCGGAATCGAAAACAAAGTGGCACACGGCATAGATGCCCACCAGAACCCCGGCATAAACCCATGACGAGCTGAAGTGAATCATCAGCCAGTCGCTCTTGCCGCTTAGCCCGGTCAGAACAAACAGGGTCGTCGCCGCAATTGCGACGTTGAGGTAAGGCACCAAGTACAACGCGCCAAAAAGCACGCCCAGTAGCAAGCCGTACGGGGCCCCGAGCAACGAAAGCAGAATCGCCATGAAGGCCATGTAGCCGAAAACGGCAATCGCAACTCCGCGCAGGTAGTTTGAGAAAACATCGCCGATGTCATCAGAGATTCCTTCGGCCGACTTGCGAAGCTGAGGCGGGATCAGCCCAAACAGCTTGGTCTTAATCTCAGAGGTGTTGGGCAGAATCAGCGCTACCAGGAGCGGCACAAAGATCAGCATCAGCCCCTGCGAAACCAATCCGCTTGCTGCTCCAACACTCGCCTTCAGCGCATTCTGGAGGGCCTTATTGATCTGTCCGCGTTGAGGCTCGATATACTGGGCCACGAGTGCGCGCTTTGTGGTGGGCAGGTTTGCCTGAGTCAGAACGTCAGAATAGCGGCCCAAAAAGCTATCAACCGGGTCTTGTCGCGTCTGGTTCGAGATTCGAACCTGAGGATTTCCGCGAATAAAGAAGTTGTCATTCGGGTTCGGCTGAGAAAGCGTACGCGCGAGCAGCTCGGCCCGGTCTTTGAATCCGCCCACCTGTTGCGTGACTACCGGAGTGAGCAGCACGACGAGGGCAATGATCGAACCAAAGAAGACCGTCATCAGGGCAAGCGAAGCACGGCCGCGCTTCCAACCTTTGCTCACAAGCTTTTCAACTCCCGGCGCCAAGATGGCCGAAATAAGGAACGCCAGGATGAATGGAGATAAAATGCCCCTCACCGCATACAAAAACGCAAGAGCCGCGATTGCAATCGCGGCCCAAAGCGCAATTCTCCAGCCTGCTTGCCCGGAGTTCATCAAGAAACGATTATACGCCTAGCTCTTCGGGAGCGTCGGTGACGGCCCGCTTTGCCTTTTGCTCTTTGATCCACTCGTCGGTCTTCGCCTTGAGCTCGTTCAGCTTCTCATTGAGATCCTCGCGAGTCTCGGTTCCGGCTTTGGGAGCAAACAGCATGCCCGCCGCTGCGCCGATGATGGCTCCAAGGCCAACGCCGGCCAAAAGGTAAAGAACTGAACTGGAATCGCTATCGTTGTTGTTGCTCATCACTACTCCTTGTAGGCTTATTTTACGCCTAAGCACAGGGGGTGGTTACGATCTTTTACTTCTCGTCGAGTAACTTTGCGACAACTTTGGCGATTTTCTCTTCGCCACCTTGATCGTTGTAATTCAGCTCGCCGCGCCAACCCGCCCGGAAGCGCCCCTTCTTGTCAATCACGAAGAGAGTTGGCCAGCAATCAAGCTTCCAATTCTCCAGTTCGCCATCAAACAGCACCGGATACTCAATGCCGAGCCTTTTGGTTTGCTCGGTGACTTTCTTGAAGTCTTTCTCGATTTCAATCTCGGGCGTATGAACGCCGATCGTGACCAGACCATCTTTCTTGAACTTTTCCGTCAGCCTCTTGACCGCCGGAAGGTTGTTTTTGCAGTTGTAACAGGCGAACGTCCAGAAATGAACGAGTGTGACTTTGCCGCGTCGACTCTCGAGCGTGATCGGCTTTTCGGTGTTCAGCCATTGAGTCCCTTTAAGCTCGGGAACGACTTTATCAAACGGCAGTTGACCGGATTGACCGAGAAGAGTGGCGGCAAGAAACGTCAGCATCAAACTGCCAATGCACGCTGACACAATTTGGTTCCCTTAAACTGTTACAAGTTCCGGAGCAACTCGCTCTGCAGCAGCTGAAGGACGATTATCGTCGGTAATGAGACCGCCTCCCACCACCGTCATCCCACGGTAAGCGACCATCATCTGCCCTGGCGTCACCGCCTTGACCGGCTTCTTGAAGACGAGCTTTCCATCGGGATAGAGCGTCGCCGACACGGGCACCATGTTGTAGCGGATCTTCGCCTTTACTTCGATAGGCTCGCCAATCGGTTCTGGCCAGTACATGTCTTCGCACTGCACCTCGGAGCGAAGCAAATCTTGTTCCTGACCCAGAACAACCGTATTCGTCTTCGGCTGAAGATCAATCACGTAGAGCGGCTTGCCGTCGCGTGACGCGACCTTAACTCCGCGCCGCTGACCGATTGTGAAGTCAGCGGTGCCGTCGTGGACGCCAAGCTTTGATCCATCATTCATCACGATGGCTCCGGGACCAAATAGCTCCGGCCTCTGCTTGCGTAAGAACTCTTTGTATCCTCCGGCCTCCGAAACAAAGCAAATCTCTTGCGAATCGGGCTTGTCGGCGAGGTGCAACCCGAGCGAACGAGCCATGTCGCGGACTTCGGCCTTAGAGGCAACCTCACCCATCGGGAACATCACGTGCTGAAGTTGCTCGTGACCCAGCATATAAAGCACGTAGCTCTGGTCCTTTTCGGTTCCGCGCGCCTTCAGCAGTCGGTACCGATCGTTGCGCTTGCGGATGCGCGCATAGTGCCCGGTCACGAGTTTGTCGCAGCCCAGCTCGACCATCTTCTGCATCAATATCTCGAACTTGACGTGGCGATTGCACTGCACACATGGGTTAGGAGTCCGACCGCGGGAGTACTCATCGACAAAGTTATCGATCACCGACTTTCGGAACTCCTCGCGGAAGTTGAGGACGTAATGGGGGATATCCAGCACCCGGGCGACCCGGCGAGCGTCCTCGACGGCTCCCAGAGAGCAACATCCGGCATGGCGAGGGTCAGTCTGGCTCTCTTGCCAAATCTGCATGGTCAAACCCACCACGTCATAGCCGCGCTTTTTCATTAGCGCAGCGGCGACGGAGCTATCAACCCCGCCCGACATCGCAACCAGAACGGTCGGTTTCTTTCCCATTATTTCAGTAGAGCTTGAACCTCGGGACTTGAGAGCTCAGCGTTCAGGGCCTCTCCGTTCAACTTCTTCGTTTTGCCGTTGTAGCTGAGGAAGTAGGTCGGCGTTCCACCGACTTTGAAGACTTCGAGTCCGGCTTTGTAGTCGCGCAACATCCGTTGCATCGCTGGCGAGTTCTCGTCATTGATCGCCTTCTCGATCAATGCCTTGTCAATTCCAACCGACTCGGCCGCAGCGAACACCTCTTCCGGAGTCTTCTGGACGTCCTCTACGCTCGTATAGGCCGCCGCAAATGCCCAGAACTTTCCTCGCTCAGCGGCAACTTCGGAGGCGACCGAAGCGATGGTGGTCATCTCGTGACCAGGAATTCGGAAAAGCGGGAAGTGACGGTAAACGATACGAATCTTGTCTCCAAACTTCGTTTTCAACCCCTGAAGCTTCGGGAAGCCCTTTCGGCAGGTCGGACAGCAAAGATCGGCGAACTCAACAAGGGTCACTTTTGCCGATTCGTCTCCAAGAATGTTGCCCGGAGTCGCTACCAACGAAGAAGCGGCCTTCGAATCGACTTCCTCGATCATCATTGAAACCTTGTTGCCATTTTGAACAATGCCAACTGCAAAGAGCGAAGCCGCCAAGAGTCCGACGGTGCCGATCACCAAATCTGTCTTTACTGGGGATGCTGCCGCTTCATTTTCACCAGCGGAAGACCGACCGGCAACGCTGTAGTACTTGGAGTACACCGCGAACATAATCGTCATCACGATTGCCGAGCCTACACACCATTTGCACGTGGCGCGAACCTGGAAATAGGCAACATATTGCAGGTACCAGCTCGTGAAAAAGCCAATGATCGACATGATGTAGCCAGGAAGGACAAACTGGCTTGAGTCCGTCTTTCCGGTCAAAGCGCGAATCATCCCAATCGCCAAGAGCGCCAGATATCCTGCAGCCCCGAAAATTGCCACCGGGACCCCCATGAAATAAGAGCTGGGGTGGGCTGCAACGGCCGTACAGTCATTTGATCCGCCGCACGGAATTTCTTTCTGCCAGATGTGTTGCAGAGACAACACCGCCGCGATGAAGAAGCCCACCGCAGACAGAATTATGGTCGCTCGATTGAGCTTTGATGAATTCACTCCTAGAGTATACGGTTTCGGCGCAACATCCATGCCCATGTGAACCTGGCAGGTATCCTAGAAGTTCCCATTCCCCGCTCATGACCACCCTTCTTTCGCCGCAGTCCCTGACCAAAACCGTACGTCCAACCATGCGCAAGGGGACTTACTTTGTGCAGACCTGGGGTTGCCAAATGAACGAAGAAGATAGCGAGCAAATGGGGCTCTACCTCGAGCAGATCGGATTCACACCTGTCGATTCCGTACTTGAGGCCCAAGTTGTTCTCCTCAACACGTGCTCGGTGCGGCAAAAGCCCGAGGACAAGGCTTTCTCGTTGCTGGGAGAATTGGGACTCCACAAGAGATCCAATCCAGACCTCATCATCGGGGTGTGCGGATGCATGGCGCAGCTTAGGGCAGACGAGATTCGTCGCCGCGCCCCTCAGGTCGATTTTGTCGTCGGAACTGGAAATCTAGCGGAGATCCCCGCCCTCGTTCAAGAGGCCATGGATGGGGCAAGGTTCACCAAACGGGTCGACCTCCCTGCTCGCACCGGTGCTGTGGTGACCGATCTCCCCACTCGCCACGTCGGGCGTAACGGCAAGCTCAAGGCTCACGTCCCTATCCAATACGGGTGCGACAAGTTCTGCACGTTCTGCATCGTGCCCACCACGCGTGGCCGGGAGCGCTCTCGCCCAACCGCCGAAATACTAGATGAGGTCAAGCGCCTTGCTGACCTTGGCACAAAGGAGGTTTGCCTGCTCGGACAAACCGTCAATTCATACGGCAAGAACCTCGCCGAGGGCAAGATTCCGTTTTCGGAACTTCTTGTGCAGGTGGCTCAGGTTCCGGGGATTGAGCGGATTCGTTTCACTTCGCCCTATCCCCGCGACTTTAAGCGCGATCTCATCGAGGTCATTCGCGACGTGCCCCAAGTGATGGAGCACGTCCACATGCCACTTCAGGCGGGTTCAAACACGGAGCTTAAGCGGATGCGCCGGCTTTACACCATCGAGAGCTTTGGCGAGATCGTCGATGAGATTCGCTCGATGATCCCTCGCGTTGGAATCACCACAGACCTTATCGTCGGTTTCCCCGACGAGACTGACGAGGAGTACCAGGCAACGCTTGACGCCGTCCGGCGTTTCCGCTTCGATTGGGCATTCATGTTCGCCTATTCCCCTCGGCCCGGAACCCCCGCCGCCGAATGGGAAAATCAAATCCCCGAACCGATCAAGAAGGCTCGCCTAAATGAGCTGATTGCAACTCAGAACGCGATTACCAAAGAAGTAAACGTCGAGCGCGCCGGGCAAGATTACGAAGTCCTGATCGAGGGTCCTTCGCCCCGAAATCCCGAGCTGATGCAAGGCTATTCGCGCGAATTCCAGATGATGCACTTCCCCGCATCGCCGGACCGGGTCGGTCGCCTCGCCAAAGTCCGTGCCACCGGTGGTCACCAATGGGGCCTCAGCGGCGAGCTGATCTGATTACTGATCCTCGTAGCTGATTAGGTAAGCCAAGAATCCGTTCAGCGCGCAACCCAGGAACAGAATCACGACCATTCCGATCCCCTTTGCGCCGAGAGCTCCTGCAAGACCGATGGACATGCAACCGCAGAATCCGAGGGTCACGGCTTGCATCATGTACCAATACTTTGAGACCATCATCACCCACTCGACGCGCATGATGACGAGGATACTGGTGAGAACTGAGATCGAACTAGTAAGTAAGTTCCAACCGCCTTCCTTGGTATCTTGACCGCCGCTGGCCAACGTCAAGATCATTGTTAACGCGTTCAGCACGATGCTGATCCCGCAGATAATGTTAAGCGTGACCGCTTGCCACTCTCGGATTGGCTTTACGTCTTGAAACACCGACGCCCGAATCTGCATCTTGCAATGAGGGCAGGTCGCGATTCCCGCCATCACTTGCTGTTTGCAAAACGGACAAGCCTCGAAGGCCGGATTATGAGCAACCGGAGTCTGGGGTGCTGGTGCCGCCGTTTGGCTCGACATCGTGCCCATAAGCCCCTGAATCTTGGCGTTCTGGAGTACCTGGGGCGAAAGCTGACCTGCAAACTGCTTGGCCGGGTCTTGCCAGCCGTTTTGGTTGTACAAGTGCAAAATCCGGAAACTCAGGTTCGCATCATTCGGCACTAACTCCCATGCCCTATAAAGCCAGGTGATAGCTTGCATAGGGTTCGACTATTCGTCCCTCGTTGCTAACTTGAGGCAAACCTCCTCAATCGACTTTTTGACGCTTGGGTGCGAGGGGACAAGGCGGAGAAGCTGTTCAAAGCACTCCTTCGCACCCTCCAGTTGCCCGATCTGCAGGTTCGCTTGCCCGTAGGCAAACGCAACCACGCCGTCATTTGGCAATTGCCTAGCCGCGGTCGGGAACACCAAAAGTGCCTCTTGGGCCCGACCGGCTCCCAGTAGACCTAGTGCGTGCAGCTTCGCTCCCTCACCTGTCGCCTCATTCTTCCAGTCGGAAGTAGCGGCTACGAGAGCCGGATAATCCTTTGCCGCCAAAAAATCCCGAGCCTGTTGAAGTGCCGCCGAATCCACGCGCTTAAGCGTAGCAGAGGCAAGGACTTTTTACAACCAGTTAGTAAGTAATGTCAATTCCGAGCGGTATCCGCCTGCGAGTGAGCAAACAGTCATAATCCGGTCATGAAACAAGAAATCCCTTTTCGCCTTGCCAAGCTCTTGCTAGGACTTGCCTTCCTGATCTTCGGTCTGAATGGATTCTTTAGCTTCCTGCCCGTCCCCCCTGTCGAGGGAGAGAACGCAAAGTCGTTTCTCGGCGCACTGGTCGCATCCGGATTTATGTATGCAGTCAAAGGCTTGGAGATCTTCGGTGCTCTGCTCATTCTTTCGGGTCGTCTTGCTCCGCTCGGGCTGCTCATCCTTGGGCCGATCATCGTTGTCATCGCCCTTTTTGACCTCACCATGGATCCCAAAGGGCTCCCCGTCATCGCCGTTCTCGGGCTGCTCTCGCTATTCGTGGCATCCAAGCACAAGGAGCATTTCGCCCCGTTCTTCAAAGCCCGAGGCGAGCACTGCACGTTTCACCCCGAAGAGCCGAAAGCCTAGATTCCGTCGAGTTGGAGGATAATGTCCCACTCATCCTGAGTGACCGGCATGACCGAAAGCCTCTGGCCTCTTGCGAGTACTAACATCCCCTCTAATCCTGCGACTGTCCGTAGCTCAGCCAGAGGAATGACTCGCCTGAATTTCTCCACCAACTCAACATTGCGGCATAGCCATCGCGGGTTCTCGCGGGGTGACTTTGGGTCGTAGTAGTCGCTCGAAGGATCAAACTGAGTCGGGTCAGGGTAAGCCTCCCCTCGTATACGCATCGTTCCCACGATCCCGCTCGGATCGGCGTTCGAATGATAAAAGAAAGCTAGGTCGCCATCGCTCATCGAATCGCGGAAGAAGTTACGTACGGTGTAGTTCCGACACCCCTCCCACATCGCTGGTTCGGTCGCTTTCGTAAGATCATCGATCGAATAAACGTCCGGCTCCGACTTCATCAACCACAGCTTCATTTGAACCTGAGTCTACGTCTTTCGCTAAGCCTGAATCGCTGTCGAAACAATAAGAACAATCCAAAAAACATCAGGAATTCCAAACCCAACAGGCGGTATCGTTTATCCCGCAAGGATGAGACATACGATTCTGGATTTGAGCGATGCAAGGAGCATTTTTGACCGCATTCTCGCCCACTGGACAACCGCCAATCAAGGATTAGTAGGACAAGGAATCGTCCTCAAAGGGAACTTCGATCGCACCGCTTTTCTCAACGCGGCGGTGGAGTTCGACCACCTCACCGAAGAGATCGAGAAGGTCACCATTCAGCGTGATAAAGCCTCGGCTCAGCTGATCCTGTACAAGGAGAACATGCGCTCGACACTCCAGCGCTTTGCCTTCTTGGTTCGAGGTCTTTATCCCGATAGCGATTTTTCAAAGAGCCTCCCTGCTCTTCCCGATACTCGGTCGAACGAGGCAAAGTTCATGGCTCCCGTCGAGCGCACGCTCCTCGTTTGGCGCCAAGCCAATGCGGTTCAACCACTTATCCTGCCCGATGGAACCGATGTCGAGGCGTTTGCCGCAGGCGTCGTTGTGCTTCGACAGGCATTCAAGGCCCGTGACAAGGCATTCGCAAGCGATCGTCACCTCCGCGCCCTCCGCCGCCGCCAACACCAAGCACTCATCGACCGTGCAGTTCAGTACCGTCAGGTTGTCCTTGGAGTGTTTGGTGAAGACTCGGCTTTGGCATTCTCGCTTCCGGTGCTTTGGCCTAAGCAGGATCGCCGCAAGAAGCCCCTCCAGCGGCTCGAGGTTATCGAGAATGAACCCGAGTCCCGCCCGCACGCGCTCTTGGCCTAATCGCGCCGTTGGCGATCGATCCAGTCTCGATCCCTAGCCTTGCGTCTGTTCGTTCGGTAATCGCTCACTGCGCTGGCGATTTCGTACGTCCAGTAGATCGGCTCGAAAATCAGCATCGCTAGCTCAAATCCGTGGAAAGGAACCAGCGAAGACGCTAAACGAGAAATTGATAATCACTGCCGCGATCATGCTCATTTGAAACTCGCCGAGCAGTATGTCCTTGTCAAATCCGACAAGAAATGCGAGAATAGCCGATATCGCAAACAGAATCGCGCTGATCCATCCGAACCATTTCGTGCGTTGTCTTCGGGTCATTGACCTCGATAACGAGCTCACTCCTAGTTACGTTGCATCGATCGGAACTTTCAATGCTCAAAAAAACTATTCATAATGTTTACTCATCTCATGAGAATATTCTTCGCGATCCTCATCACCATTTTGGCGTCGTTCAGCGCGGCCGCAGGAGAGGTCGCTTGGAAAGTTCTCCGGCTTGAGGGCACGGCTCCCAACCTCACCGCTGTGGTTGAGGCGACTCTACAGCCCGGATGGCACCTTTACAGCACCGTCGAAGTCCCCGACGGACCGTTCCCGACGCTCTTCGAGGCCGAAGGGGCAACGATTGGTACCCCCATTCTCGAAGAGGGACTCGAAACCGAGTTTGACAAGGGATTCAATAAAAACGTCCCTTCGTTCAAAGAGAAGGGCACTTTTTGGGTGCCGCTAACGCTCAAGGGCGAAGCCGCAAAAACCAAGTTCACCGTCACCTACCAAGTGTGTAAGGACGGCGTTTGCATCCCGCCTGCACCGGCAGATCTTCCACTCAGCGGTGTCGAAGTTACCGCAACCAAAACTGAACCGAAACCGGCCGAAAGGACTGAACCAAAGGCCGTCGGAAGCTCGGAGGCCGAGCAAGTCAAGAAAGCTCAGGAGGCCGGAATCCTCCCATTTATCGTGCTTGCCATCTCCGCGGGAGCCACCGCTCTCCTCACGCCCTGCGTCTTCCCGATGATCCCGATTACCGTCAGCTTCTTTAGCAAGCGCAAAGCCGAAGGAAGCGGGCTCAAGCAGGCGCTATGGTACTGCGCGGGCATTATCGGCACGTTCACTGGCCTCGGAGTTCTTGTTTCGGTGATCTTCGGTGCGACTGGTCTAAACACGCTCGCGACTGATCCTTGGCTCAACCTTGGCCTCGGAGTCCTCTTTGTGGTCCTCGCGTTTTCCCTGTTTGGAGTTTTCGAGATCGGACTTCCCAGCAAGTTCGTCAACAAATTCGATGCGACAGGCAAGTCCGGTTGGATCGCCCCTGTATTAATGGGTCTCACCTTCAGCCTGACCTCCTTTACCTGTACGCTCCCTTTTGTCGGTGCTGTACTGTTTTCTGCCGCGGGAGGGAGCTACTTCTGGCCCGCCCTCGGAATGCTCGCCTTCTCGACCACATTCTGCATTCCGTTCTTCCTGTTGGCCCTCTTCCCTTCCGCCATCGCCAAGCTCCCCCGTTCGGGCGCGTGGATGGTCGTGATCAAGGCGTACATGGGCTTCATCGAGCTGATCGCCGCGACCAAGTTCTTTAGCAATTTTGAGATCGGATTCTCGCTCGGAGTTCTCACCCGCGAAGCAATGCTCGCGCTCTGGTTCACGCTCCTTGTCGGCGCCACACTGTATCTTTTCGGGGCGATCAAGCTACCCAAGGTAGATGACGGAAAGATTGGCTGGTTCCGCCGTGGTGTCGCCTTAGCGACCACAGTACTGGCGATCAAGGTTCTGTTTGCCTTCACCGGATCGAAGTTTGGCCAGCTTGGGCAGCTGGAAGGGTTCTTGCCGCCGTCCCCTTATCCAGGAGTGTCGCAAGATGCGAAGGTCGGCTGGAAAAAGCTCTTCGGCGAGAACTGGGACGAAGCCGTCGCCAAGGCCAAAGAGACAGGTAAGCCAATCTTCATCGACTTCACCGGACTTTATTGCACCAACTGCCGCCTAGTGGAGCAACTGGTTTTCACTGATCCTGAGATTCAAAAGGAGCTTGAGAATTTCGTTCCGGTATCGCTTTACACGGACCGAATCAAGGATGCGAAGCATAAGGACCTCGACAAGAAGAACTCTGAGCTGCAGCAACGGCTGGTCAAGACGGCGACGTTGCCAACGTACGCCATCGTCAAGCCCGACGGCGAAACAGTCGTCTCCTCGTGGCCGTTCGTTGACAACCCCAAAGACTTCGGGGCGAAACTGCGCTCAGCGAGGTAGAAGAAGGGCCGAGCACGCGGCAAAACCTGCGTGCTCAGTCCGTAAAACGCGAGGGCCAAGCGTAACCGAGTTGGCGGTAATCAGCGTGACCTCCCTCGGCGACCAGCCGCCCTCAGGGCCAACGACTATCGTGGTAGCGTCGAGCACCCGCAATGTCGATGTCACATTCTCTTGTTCACTCAGCACCTGAACATTCGGCTCTTTCAGCACCTCGCCAAGCGAATTCACATATTCGACGGTCGGAATCCGCATCCGAAACGCGGTCTCCGCCGCCTCTCGTGCCAATGCCCCCAGACGGCGCATCTTATCGTCAAGCTTCTTCGGCTCCCATTTGACCACGCTCCTGTCCGACGGAAAAATCAGAAATCGACTAACCCCGATTTCGGTACAAGCACGGATGACATCGTCGAGTTTGTCGCCCTTAGGGAGTCCCTGGGCAAGCGTCACAAACTGCGCTGGCTCGGTGGCTGGCGTATGCTTTTCAAGCGGCTTTGCGTAACGTCCATCCAGCTCGCATTCCCAGAAAGTGCCGTCGTCCGGCACCACTCCGATGCGGGCACCGGACCGCAACCGAAGCACGTTATGCAGTTTCTCAAACTCTGGTCGCGGAACCTCGAAAGGTGCGGTCATATCCTGCCCCGGAATGAAGATTCGTGGAAGCGCGCGGATCGAACTCACTTCTGACCCCGCATCGCCGCACTCCAGAACTTTTCCTTCGGAGTTTGGAAGTTTGGCGTAAGTGCCATTCGGATCAAACCAAACGCAAAGAAGATTCCCACAAACCCAACGAAAACCCGATTTGCCCAGTTGCTATCGATGAGCATCCGCAGATTCTTTATGTTTCCGTACAGTGTCCCAAGGGCGACGAATGTAAAGCCGAGGTACATCGGAATCCCGATCGGATGGGCTCGCCACGACGTTGCGAAGTCGCCGTGCAAAAGGGATGTCCAAGAGGTGGTGAGCCCACAACCGGGGCATGGCCGATTGAAAAGCAACACGCTCGGACAGGGAGGGAGCCCAAGTTGCTGATGCGTTCCGTGCAAGTGC
The DNA here is from genome assembly GCA_964566635.1 of uncultured Fimbriimonas sp. Classification (GTDB taxonomy): domain Bacteria; phylum Armatimonadota; class Fimbriimonadia; order Fimbriimonadales; family Fimbriimonadaceae; genus Fimbriimonas. The sequence continues at coordinate 78,979 of CAZMJL010000001.1, forward strand.
GGATCGGCCTTCAGAAACAACCCAACGCCGGTTACGCCTAGCCACAAGAAAAACCACGCGAGCTGAGCCCGAATCATCCACCGGTCATCCGGTTCAAATAGCCGCATCAAATGCCTCAGTAGGTAGAACGCATTCGGGCTGGATCAGGTTTCCATCGACATACCCAACCGACACCACATTTCCTTTCGGGTCGGTCAGCATCACAAGCTCATCATGCTCGATGTCGGTGTTCGCCACCGGATTTCCGTTCCTAACCCGGTAGAGCTCCATCTCAGTGAGTTGCCTTGTGATCATCGGCTGAAGGGCCTCCGACAGCGGAATGAGTTCGCTCAGTTCCGCTTCTTTGGGATCGGACGCCCCATCAACCACGAACTCACCCACTCGGGTTCTTTCCAGCCCCGCTAAGTAAGCCCCACATCCAACCGCCTGCCCGATGTCGTGCGCAAGCGTTCGCACATAAGTACCTCCTGAGCACTCGACTTCTATGGTCGCAAAATTCCCTTCAACGGATATAAGATCGATCCGGCCGATGTGAATCTCACGCGACTTCCGTTCGACTTCCACCCCCGCACGGGCCGACTTGTAGAGCGGCTGACCGTTCACCTTGACCGCGCTAAACATCGGCGGCATCTGCTCCTGAGTGCCCAAAAACTGCGGGATAGCCGCCGTAAGCTTCGCCTCAAGATCGGCAGGGACATCGCTTTCGCTCGTCACATCGCCCTCTTGGTCAAAGCTCGTCGTGGTTTTCCCAAACTCCAAAACCGCGCGATAAACCTTGGGCTCCAAGGGTAGGTACTGCAAAAAGCGAGTGGCGGGACCAACCGCGATGACCAATAAACCGGTCGCCATCGGATCAAGCGTCCCGGAATGGCCAATGCGCTTGGTGTTGAAGCGCTTACGCAAAATCGCGACAACATCATGCGATGTCATCTTCAGCGGCTTGTTGATCAGGATGATTCCAAACAACGTCTCATCCCTTCCACGACTTCATGCTCGGCGTCTTCGAGGCTGCCGTCAAATGTGCATCCCGCAGCATTCTTGTGACCGCCCCCGCCAAATTCCCTCGCGACTGCAGCAACGTCAAAACCTGCCCGAGAGCGAATCGAAACCCGAATCTTGCCCGGCTTAGCTTCTCGGAATATCGCCGCCACTTGCACGGTTTCGATGCTGAGTAGCTCGTTGACAAACCCCTCGGTGTCCTCGTCGGTTGCCTTCGCCCACTCAAAATCGCGGTAAGAGAGGCACGACCAAGCGAGCCGCTCGTCGAGGTCGAGCTTCATCGTCTCAAGAGCGTGACCCAATAGACGCGCTGATGAAAGTTGCTTGGATTGGAACACTTGCTCGGAAACCTTTTCCAGATCGGCCCCATTCTCAAGCAAAATGGCCGAGGTCGCCAAGGCGTCTGGAGATGTATTTCTGAAACGGAACGAGCCCGTATCGGTCGTGATGCCTGTATAGAAGCAAGTCGACATCGAAGGCGTCAATGTTCCGCCCATCTCACGAACGAGGTGCGTCAGAATCAGCGCGGTTGCCGCTGCCGTTGTGTCGATGATCCGAACATCGCCGGGAGCCTGATGCGGCACGTGGTGGTCAATCACCACCAAGCGGTCTAAATTCTCGAAAAACTGGCCAACCGAACCGAGCCGTTCTATCGAATCGAGGTCAACGATGATCCCGAGCGTATGATCCTTATCCCACGGCTCTTGGCGAACCCGTCCGACATTCGGCAGCCACCTAAGGTTTCGGGGCGCGTTGTGGTGACACAGAACCTCGACCTTCTTGCCGCGCTGTTCCAAAAACTCCGCCAAACCAAGCGCGGAGCCGAGCGCATCACCGTCGGGGTTCAGGTGCGTGCCAATCAGTATATTCTCCGCCCGTTCGAGTTCAGCCTCAAACGCCGCGATCAAAGTGCGGTCAATCAGCACACCAAGGTGTATACCCTACTCGATAAAATGCCGCTTTGGACCCCTCTCCAAAGCCGCCTCGATGCATTCGACCCATTCACGCTGAAATCGCTCCGTTGAGAATCCGGAAGCATGAGCCTTGAGTACGCTCTCATCGAAAGTTCGACTTTCGATTCTATTCACCGCCGCGACGATTTCTTCCGGGTTTTGGGCTGAAATGTGCTCCCCGAACTCCGGCCGGACTGTCTCGGCCGCGCCGCCTTCGCGGTAAACGATCACCGGAAGACCTGCCGCCATCGCCTCGACGGGGACAATCCCGAAATCTTCGTACGCGGGAAAAAGCACCCCTTGTGACTCGGAAAGAAGCCGCTTCAATTCGTCATCGGGCAGACGTCCGTGGAACTTGATATTGGCATGACCCGCTGCCAATTCCTTGAGCTTCGACTCTTCGGGACCAGCCCCGACAATGTTCAGCTTGAATCCCCCTTGGATCGCCGCCGCGATTGCCAAATCGAACTTCTTGTACGGAATCAATCGGCTCCACATTGTGAAACCCGCTTGATCCGACTTGCGACTTACATCGGCAAATTTGCCCACGTTCACGCCCGGATATACAACTCGATCTACTGGCCGGCGGTAGAACTTCTCCACCCGCGCCTTGGTCGTTTCCGAATTCACGGCGATATAGGTGAAGTTCTTCGCGCCGATAAGATCGAGCCGCTTGAGGCGTTTTACAATCATCGAGCGCACGAACCCAGATCCCGCCCGGCCATCAATCTCGGGAAGCCACAGCGACCGAGCGACGGAATGGTAGTAGCCACAATGCACCGCATCCTCGCGCACACTGACGTTGTGCGCAAACGTATGGGACGCCGTTGCGACTAAATCAAATTCACGCAGATCGATCGAGCGGTACACATCCGCTAGCACGGGCGCATAGTAGTAATGCTTCGTTTTTGAATAAGGGAGGTTGGAAATCCAGTGCGGATGAACCTCGGCATTCTGCGCCCATTTCATCCGCTCTGCGTTAAACTGCCCACAAAAAATCGGGGTCGGAAACACCTCGAACATGTCGCGAGCCACCTCTTCTGCACCGCCCATTACGGTGAGCCAATCGTGAACCGAGGCCGCCCGATGGTCCTTCAATATCGCCTTTGCGCGCTCCCGAAAATCCATTTTCCCGATCATTCTATCGGGAAATTCAGAGTGATTCACGACAAAACCACAAGCATTCGTCGTTTCATTCACGCCTGGCGTAGGAATCGACATGACTGCACTCGTCATGAAAGATCAAGTCGGTTTCTCGATTCGAAGCGTCGATTCGCTCGTCGAGATTGTGAACGTGCTCCGGCAAGATGACGATTTGCCGTTGAACACCGACCTCTCCCTCGAGACCGCTCGCGCGATCAAAATCGTCTTTGACAACCTCGCTTGGAGCGACGGAGAACTCAGCCGCGCTGAATCGCAACACCTGCTCAACATGATCGGCCGTTATGAGTGGCTGCGGAATGCCTACCTTCAGGTCGACGAGAAGGAGCCCTCCTCGCGAGGCATCAACAAGATTCCAAATCTCATTCAGCTCGCACTCGACCACGACGAGCGCATGGGTACGCACTACGGTCCGATGCTGGTGAACGCGCTCGAAATGATCGCTTATGGGGTGATTACCGCCGACGGAGCCGCGACGCCATCGGAGCTTGAGACATTCCGAGAGCACCTTGCCGCGATGCGAGAATTCCTGCCAAAACCCCGCCGTCACTGGCGGTTGTAAAGCTCCAAGCGCGGCTGATGTCCTTTCCGCTTGCATCTTTTGCAGCTACCGAAACGCGGTAAGTGCGACCTGATTCAAGAGGGGATTTAGGCATCACGAAAGCCGCATTCGTTAGGTGGTCGTCTCTTCCTGGCAGGTTCTGGAAGCAATCAACCTGGCGACCTCTCTCGTCTCGAACTTCGAAGCGCGAAACCGAAATCTGATTCGTACCGAACCGGACGAACATGATCGGGTAACCAACAAGTTGTTCCGAGATTCCGTGCAGCCGGTACGGATTTGGCCACTCTGTGTCTTTCCAGAACGGTTGAACGTCCTTCTGACCATCACCAGGCGAAAGGACGGTCTCCTCGTCTGAACTCGAAGCCCCGTCAACGACCAAGTTCCCTCCGTCCCAGCCCGCACCTACCTCGATTGCGCCCGGATTGAGCATTGAGATTCGGTGGTAAGGAGCGTCAAAGAGGCGCTTGATGCCCGTCTCAGGGTCGGTGAGGACCGGGGCCAGAATCTCCCAAGAGCCTTTTCCGAAGCCCATGCGGGCGAGGCGATCCGCTGGCTCGGCGCCAAAGAAGCCTTTCCCGGAAGGGGACTGAAGGTGCGAGGTCGAACTGTTCTGACTCAAATACCTTGCGTGGGCAAACGATGCATAACAAAGGCGCTCGTCAGTCTTTGTAGCGGGAAGTCCGGCGCTCGAACGCACCGAGTTCAGCGCTTCGATAGCTTGCTTCGCCTCTGCCGAAGGCTCAGGGATTTTGTCGAATGCCTCTGACGAGACGCGCAGAACCCAGTCCTTATTGAATTTCGCCCAACCATTAACGATCACTTGGGCTGAAACTTTGTATTCCCCGCTGCTGAGAGGCTCCGGCGGCGTGAACTCAAGCGTTCTTCGCTCCTTGTCGTAAATCGCCTTCTGCTTCTTGCCATTCAGGCTAAGCGAGGCCGCGCTAATTAGGTTTCCGTTCTCCGGCCATACCTGCCAAACAAATGAAACATTCCGGACCAGAACCTCGTCCTTTGGGCCGTGTCCAAGCATCGAGATACGAACCGTATCCCCTTTTGCAAAGACCAAAGCCGCCGCTACCGAAATCAAATGAACCCCCTCACGTAATTTTACGATGTTTTTCGCCCAACTGGTTCGTACAAAACCACTGTACAAATAGGCAAAATGCCCTACAATTAAGGAACCCCCTAAGCCTTTCGTGAGTTCAGCGCCCCAAACACTAGGACAGTACCAAATCATCCGGGAAATTGCCCGGTCGAATGATATTGTCTATGAGGCTTATGACCCACTGATGAACCGCCGGGTCGCCATCAAAGAACTCTCGATGCCCGCGGGATCGACGCCGCAACAGCTCGAAGACCGCGTCAGCCGATTCCGGCGAGAGGCCCAGGCGGTAGGAAGCCTGAACCACGTCAACATCATGACGGTCTACAGCTTCAGCGAGGATAGCGGTCGCTACTTCATGGCGATGGAGTATCTCGACGGCATTACTCTACGCAAAGAGATCGATAACAAGGGATTTCTTCCCGTCGAGCGCGCGGTCGAAATCGCCGCCGATGTGCTCAGCGGCCTCGCCGTCGCCCACGAAGGGGGCGTTGTCCACCGCGACATCAAACCCGACAACATCCAGCTCACCTCCGCCTCGGTTGTGAAGATCACTGATTTCGGTATCGCGCGGCTCACCTTTCAACCCAACCTCACAATGGATGGTCAGGTGTTCGGAACACCTTCTTACATGTCCCCCGAGCAAGTGGTCGGCAAGGACATTGACCAACGAACCGACCTTTTTAGCGTCGGCGTGATGCTGTACGAGATGGTGACGGGCAACAAGCCGTTCACTGGCGACAACGTCATTGCGATCACTCATGCGATCGTCAACGGTACGCCGCCAACACCGCACAACATCAACCTTCCTCTTTGGAACGTGATTCAGCGCGCGCTCGAAAAGACGCCCGCAATGCGCTACCATAACGCGAACGAGATGCGCCTCGCGCTTCTGGATGCCGTAGCTCCAAATCCGGTGGTCAGCGCGCCCGCTCCGCCCCAAATTCCGGCGTTCGACCCGTACGCCCAGCCGCCGCAATCATTGGTTCAACAACCGGTGATTGATCCCTACAGCCAGCCCTACACGCCTTACGGAACTCCAAATCCGTACTACGCGCCAGGGCAAACCGCCCAAACTCCATACACCACTCCCTATAGTGCCCAAAGCGGCTCGTACAATCCCTACGGTGCGCCGGTCGCTCCGCCAGTCATCCAGCCTCAGCCAGTCCAGTACGGAGCCTACAATCCTTACCAACAACCTCTTCCGGGTCAATATGTGCCGCCTCCCGGTCAGTTCTATCCGCCCCCTCCAGGACCGCCGCTCATCAGTGCTCAAACACGCGAACGCATGCGCCAATTTATGGTTGCGCTCATCGTTTTTGGCTTGTTTGCGGCAATCATTGTTGTCGCGATCATCACGATCAACAATTCCATCCAGAGCAGTCAGGCTAACGCAAAAGTCAAAGTCGAACGAGTAGCGAAAAACGACCCAAAAGCATTGCCCGCTTCGGCGGGTACCGCATCGGTTGAGACCCAAACTCCCGCCGCGGAGACCCGCCAATCCAACTCCCCAACTGCCTCGCCCGAGACAACCAAGCCCGCCTACGAGGGACCCTCGCCCCGCGACCTCCTCGAAGATGCTCGCCAAAGGTCAACTCCAGAGGCCCGGGCGGATAAATACATCGAAGCTGGCGACGCCTTCGCTAAACGCGACGACTCCGAAAGCGCCTACCGGGCCTACTTGCTGGCCTATAACGAACTCCAAGAAAGCGGTGCCCCCAACCGCGAACTCCGCCGAGTCGTTTACAAGATGCTCGAAGTCTCCCCGCCAGGATCACCCCGCCGGGGTCAACTCGAGGCGCTTAAAGATCAGCTTTGAAACTTACCGGCTGACCACGGTCCAGTTCTGATTCCCCGAGTTTTGGCCGGTAGAGTCCAAACTGTACGTCGCCTTGGTACCCCAAACCGTCCAGAACTTAGTCCCCTTCGGTGTCGAGAACATCTGCCCGGTGGTCAGCGTCACGAAGTGCCCGGTCTCGAACACGACCACAATCTCGTTCGACTTCGGAGTTGGCAATTGGCTCGGAACCGGAATCGGCACCGCCTTCACGTCCGATTCTTTTGCCCGGGTGAGTCCGGGGTCACTTCCCTGCTGAGAAACTCCAATCGCCAACAATCCCGCTACAAAAACCGCCGCAATCCATCGATTTGACATCGAAGGTTAAGACGAGTCACTCACCCTTTCGATTCTTCGCTTTTTCAAACATCACCGCGCTGATAACCATCAGCACAACCCACAAAGCCAATGCCGGAATGTACAGAAGCTCCTCATACGCCCGCTCGTCATGGATGCCCGGCCGGTTCCAACTGAAGTAGTACAGACTCGCCGTGCTCGCTAAGCCAGAGAAGCAACCGGCATAAAACTGAAACCCACTCCGAACTCTCACCAAGCTCCATTTCTCGAGGACAATCAAAGGCACTGCCACCATGAAACTCAGCAGACCACAACAATAGAGCCCTTGAATCGCGATCACATCTCGCAACACCCAACCCGCCGAAATAGCGAGCAAACTCGCCACCAGAATGATCAACCATTCATTCCGTGTGAACAGTCTCATATCCGGACCGGCTTGCCGGTCGGAGGCGGAAGCTTCCGCATCTCCGCCACGAAGTCCCGGAAGAGCCGCCAGAACTCACCGCTCTTATTCAGCCCATCCCAAAGCGGCTCAAACTCGTCGATTTGGATCGCGTAAAACCCGAACATATAGTGCGCGACCTCCGGCTTAATCAGCCCCGAATTCACCAAAAGTGCCACCTCCTCAAAAAACGCGATGAAGTTCCGCCGATCCTGAATCGGCTCCTCCGAAATCGAGGCGTCCCCCTCAAAGATCATCGTCAACAATTTACGAAAGATCGGGTCTTCCAAGAACCTCCGCCGCATCTGAATAAACTGATTCGCGCGCGCCGCGTGGTTCTGCCGCGCATACTGAAAAAGACCTTGCCACAGCGTCAAAAACGCGATTATGCCCGCGACAATGATCGAGATATCCTTGAGCAGATCAATGCGTTGCATGGCCAACAATCAGAATACTTGACCAATCATGCGACGAACCTAACGCGGCTTCGGTAGAATCTACAAAGCAATGCCAAAGCGAGTCGAATCGGTCGTTCTTCACGATAGCTCCACCCCCGTCATCGGCGATGTGCAAAAAGCCGGCGGAGTTGTGGTCACCTCACTCGAAAGCCTCATCTCGCAGGCGCGGGCCCACAGCCTTTGGCCCGTCACCTTCGGCCTTGCTTGCTGCGCTATCGAAATGATGGGCGCCGCCGGACCCAAGTTCGATATCGCCCGATTCGGTTCCGAAGCCTTCCGCGCTACCCCTCGCCAAGGCGACGTGATGATCATCGCTGGTCGCGTTAGCAAAAAGATGGCACCGGTTCTACGGCAGATCTACGATCAAATGCCTGAACCCAAATGGGTTATCAGCATGGGCGCATGCGCATCCTCGGGTGGCGTCTACAACAACTACGCGATCGTGCAAGGCGCGGATCAAATCGTTCCGGTTGACGTGTACGTGCCGGGTTGCCCGCCATCGCCTGACGCCCTCATCTACGGCATCATGAAGCTCCAAGAAAAGATCAAGCGCGGCCGAGCCAATACGCTCTCCGATCTTCGCCTGGTCGAGCTCAACTCGCGCGACATCCAAGAGGTGACCGCCTAATGGCAATTCTCGATAAAGTCGTCAAACCGATGCTCTCCGGTCTGGGGATCACGTCCCGCCGCCTCGGACACGACCGCCCCACCGTTTTCTATCCCGAAGAGAAGCGCGAGCAGTTCCCGCGCACTCGCTGGCGTCATGTCCTCACCCGCTACGAAAGCGGGCTGGAGCGTTGCATCGGATGCTCGCTCTGCGCCGGAGCGTGTCCCGCCAAGTGCATCTACGTCGAGGCCGCCGAAAACACCGACCAAGAGCGCTACTCACCGGGCGAGCGGTACGCCACCCGCTACGAAATCAACATGATCCGATGCATCTTTTGCGGCTACTGCCAAGACGCCTGCCCTACCGGCGCGATTGTTCTCCGGAAGGACTTCGAACTCGCGAACTACCACCGCGAGGACTTTATCTACACCAAGGAAATGCTCCTCGAACCTGCCTCTCGGTAGAGTGTGAGAAAGCCTCCACGACCCCCTGGTCCAGCGAGCGTGTCTTTAAGCTGATTGCTACCTTATTAGTCTCGGGCGCGATCGTTGTCTATCTTTGGGCACTCGGACCAGTTAAGGGATCATCTCAAATCGGATGGTATCGAACAAGTAACCTTCTCATGTACGTTCCCATGTTCTTGGGATTCTTGATCTGGCTAATATGGTCAAAACCGAGATCAGATGACTAAACGGATTCGTGCGCGGGTCGTCTTGTCCACAGTTACACCAGTAATTCGGCTAAGCTCGTACAAGAATTCTCGCGACTCCTGCTGTCCCGTTCCTAAGTGCATCAGTCTTTCGTCTTTCAATTGCAACCAGTAATCGGCTTGATACGCGGAACTCTCTTCAACCAAGCCAATGACTGAATCGAGAGGGAAATCTCGTTTACCGGTTGCGTTAACGACTGTGAGTTTGTCGTTGGAGAGATACAGAGAGACAGGGTAATCGACTGCCTCTCTCCACCTTTCGGCTAGCCAGGCGATGAAAAGGCACATCGCCACACTAACGGTTCCATCGATCGGTCTTAGCTGCTGTGCAAGAGCTAAACAAAGGCAAACGCCACCTGCCCCAAGGGCAAGGAAGGTAGCAAACCGAGTGTCACTCGCTCCTGAATGATTCGGATAAAGCGTTACGTTCTCGTGCTCAATTGAAACTCGCACAAATTCAAACCCTCGTTTTCTCAGTTGAACTGTGTCAACTGGCAACAGATTGTACGCCGTATCCCTTGGCTCCCGTTTCCAGCCCTCCACAGTCGAACTGTGGCGGGTAACTAGGGCAGCCTCGCTCAAGCCGCCCGCCCAAATGGCCGCACGACCAAAAACCCAACGAAGCGGTTGACAAAAACCCCAATATTCGCCTAGCAGGTGAAGATGACAACTCGCATAAACCGCAACCAATCCTCAACCCCTGACTCTGAGCGCACACCGAAGTCCACAAACTCAGGTTCAACAAACACACCGACTTCAGCGATCTTTCACGCTTCCGCTGATATCGTTGAACTTAGATGCACCGACTTCACCAATCCAAAACCTCCCGCCATTCCCGCCAACATACGACCTAAAACCAAACCTCACCGAACTCAAACCCGCCTACACCGCCAACCGCAAATCGTCACCGTATAATAAGAGGCAGGATGCAAGACCTCGACGCCCGAAAGCAATCCCTTCTCCGAGCAATCGTCGTCGAATACATCCAAAACGCCGAGCCAATCGGCTCCGAAATGCTCACCCAGAAATACGATTTGGGGGTCAAATCAGCCACCGTTCGTAACGAGCTCGCCGAAATGGCAGACCTCGGCTACCTCGAGCAACCTCACACCTCCGCCGGACGAATCCCGTCCGACCGAGGCTATCGGTTCTTCGTCGACCGCCTCGTCATCGAGCAAACCATCGACGAGACTCGCCAGCGAACCATTCGCGACGCCTCCGAAGACCCCGAGGCACTAGTCGAAATGCTTCGCGAGACCGTCAAGGTCCTCAGCCGCGCAACCATGCAGCTTGGCGTCGCCACCACCACCCGCGACCTCGGAATCACCGTCCGAACCGCAATTATCAGCGCCCTCGGTCCGAGCCAAGCCCTGCTCGTGCTTGCCTTTAGCAACGGTCACATCGAAAACCGGATGATCGAGTGCCCGCAAAACCTTACGCTCGAAGACATCGGTCGCGCGAATCAGGCGCTCAGCCTCGGCGTGCTTGGTCAAGACCTCAAGAGCCTGACAAAATCCAAAACGCCTCAAGCAACCGAGAATCAACCTTCCGATAAGCTCACCGGACTCATTTGGACTCATGTAAGAGCGATTGCACGGCAACTCACCCGAGGCAAGCTCATCACCGAAGGCGAAGAATTCCTCTTCTCTAAGCCCGAGTTTCAAAGAGACGCCGCCTCGTTGGCTGAGCTGTTCCGCGAGCTCGACGAAACTGATTTGCTTTATGAAGCCGTCAGCCCCCAGGCCGACGTGGTCACGATCGGCAAAGAGAACCGAGCCGAACAGCTTCACAAGTTTTCTGTCATTCGCAAAGCGTATCTGGTTGGTCAGAACCAGGTCGGCGTTGTTGCCTTGGTGGGACCAACGCGAATGGACTATGGATCAAGCATTCCGCTGGTGAACTACACCGCAGACGCGATAAGCCGCTCGCTAAGTCGCTTTTTTGGGTAGCGGTAACCTTAAGGGCATGATTCAACCGCCATTGCAGTCCCCTGGACAGATGCTTCGCGACCAAATGAAGCAAGGAATCGTGGTGATGCCGGGCGCTTTCTCCGCACTAACCGCTTTGGCTGCTTATAAACAGGGCGCGAAGGCGGTTTACCTCAGCGGCGGAGCGATCACCAATAACCTGCTCGGAGTTCCGGACATCGCGCTTGCATCGCTCAACGAGTTTGCGAACACGGCCGCGCAGGCTTGCCAAGTCGCCCCGGTACCTATGATTGCCGATGCCGATACCGGCTTTGGCGAAACTTGGAATGCTGTCCGCACCGTCATCGAGATGGAGCGAGCCGGACTAGCGGGAATCCACTTGGAAGATCAAGTTAGCCCGAAGCGGTGCGGGCACCTCGACGGTAAGTCCGTGATCCCGACGAGCCAGATGGTTAGCAAATTGCGCGCGGCGGTTGAATCCAAGCGCGATAAATCGTTCATGATCATCGCCCGAACGGACGCTTACGGCATCGAAGGACTCGACGGCGCGATCGAACGCGCCAAAGCTTACGTGCAAGCGGGCGCGGATGCGATCTTCCCTGAGGGTCTGACATCCGAATCGGAGTTTGAAGCCTTCCGAAAGGCTGTATCCGTTCCGTTGCTCGCAAACATGACCGAATTCGGCAAGACTCCGCTTATCCCGGCGAACCGGTTTGAAGAGCTCGGATACGAGATGGTGATTTTCCCGGTCACTGCCCTTCGGGTGATGCTCAAAGCAGTTGAAGAGTTCTATTCAGATCTTCTGGCGACGGGTACCCAAGCGGCCTGGATCGACAAGATGCGAACCCGAAAGGAGCTTTACGAAACGATCGATTACGCGGATTACACCGCCAAAGACGAGTCCTGGCAATAACTCCGGTTTGTCCCGGTGTCTTTGTTAGATCGAGGCGAGAATTGGTCGATTGGCACGGGAATCCGCTTACAATCGAAGTGTCTCAGCAAGGGAGAGACTGCCCGCGACGAGATTGTTTAACATCACTTTGGCTTCTTCACAGGGCCCGGTGGCTTGGAAGGATGAATCGCCCAGTTAATGCTGGGCGTTTTCATGTAAGATTCTTCCAGTTCGATGAGCGCCGATACCGAAGCCGTTATCCAGCCTATCGCCAAAGATGAAGGTCCGAACCCTTGGCGCTTTATTCCGGTTCTGTACGTCCTTCAGGCGATCCCGGTCACTCTGATTCAAGAGACAGCAACGCTTTTCTACAAAGACTTTGGAATCCCGAATGACACGATAACAACCTGGACATCGCTTATTGCTCTACCATGGGGTTTGCAGTTCCTTCTTGGCCCATTGGTCGACCTCAGCGCCCAAAAGCGGAGATGGGTTTTAGGCGGGCAGCTCACATTGACGCTGTTGCTCGCGATCCTTCCCTTTTTGATCTTTCCCGGTGCGACCGCGTTTGCGGTTTCGCTGATGTTCATGGCCTGCGCGGCGATTTGCTCGGCGCTTACGAACATCGCGACTGATGGCTTCTACCTCCTTTGTTTCACCAAGGAGATTCAAGCTCGCTTTGCAGGCATTCAGTCTGCTTGCTACCGGGTGGGCCGCCTTTTCGTGTCCGCGCTACTGCCGTTCATCGCAGGAATGCTAATGAATTTCAACGCGGGATCCATCACCACGGGCGGAAATCTACACTTCAAAGTCTTGTCGGGCAAAGATAAAAGAGCCGAATACCTGCGGACGGCTTCGCTGAAGGTCGAGCAAGGAGAGTTGAAGACTCTTGATGGCAAGGTCCTCGTCGATTCGGGTGACAAGCCAATCACGATTGAAGGGATGCACACTAATGTGCAAATTTCAAACGGAGTTGTCACCCTTGGCGACAAAAAATTCCCGCTTGGACTTTACACACTCGACGCGCGGCGCGCAGTTTCGAATCTTGCCGAAGACGGAGCTTGGGCGAAGGCCGAGTTCCCGACGCCGAACGCAGGCGACACATTCGCCGCGGTCTCGATGACCCGCAAACTCCCGGCTCCGTATGCTTGGGGACTAGCGATGTTCGGCGTCACATTGGTTTACGGCGCGCTTGCGTTCAGCGGCAGAAGATCTCTCCCTTCGCCCGACGCAGATACCGCTCCAACCGAGCAGCAAACAAGCGAGTTCGGCAAGAATATCCAACGGACGCTCGCCATTCTTGGGTTCTACGGAAGCACATACTTTGCGATCAGTGGCGTTTGGCGCCTAATTGCAAATACCCTTTCGGGTACCAACCCGGCTTTGAAAGGATGGACCCTCAAAGACGAGGTCAAGTTCTTTAACTTTGACATTGGACTCACCGGAGTTCAGGCCGAGCTTTTCCAGGTCTCGGTTTGTGTTCCCGTCGCCATCGCACTCCTCATCTACATCCGAAACTCGCTCAAGGGCTCGGAGATGGGAACCGCGCTCAGCACGTTCTTCCGGCAATCGGGCATCGTTCCGATCATCTTCTTCATGTTCTTCTACCGCTTCGCCGAGGCGATGGTGAATAAGATTGTTCCTTTGTTCCTGAAAGACTCCCTCGAGAGTGGCGGACTGGCGTATGACAACCAGCAGATCGGGCTCATCAAGGGGACCATCGGAGTTATCGGAATCATTATCGGCGGCATTGTTGGCGGGATTGTCGTGAGCAAGGTCGGCTTGAAGAAGGGGTTTTGGCTGATTGCGGTGCTCATGCACCTCCCGATCACGCTCTACTTGATCGCCGCCATCACGAGGCCGGCCAACATCGGAGTGATCTCAGTGATCGAATTCGCCGACCAGTTTGGCTATGGACTTGGTTATGCCGGTTACTCGGTGTATCTCATGCGGGTTGCTCAGCGCGGCAACTACGCAACCGGGCATTACGCCATCGGGACGGGTATCGGGGCGACAATTATTTCGGTCGCGGGAATCCTATCCGGGGTTCTGCAAGCTAACTTTGGCTTCGCGAACACGTTTGCGGCGGCGTTGCTTCTTGGAATTCCTGGCGTTCTAACCCTCAAATTCATTCCTCATGACGAAGCGACAACGTCTGCTTGAAGATGCGATTCTGGACGGCGCTTTTCCCGGTGCCGCCTATTACGTACGCAAGAACGGAGTCGAGGAGACTGGCTATGTCGGACGGCAGACATACTGCCCCGATTCCTCGCCGGTAGACGCTACGACACTATGGGATTTGGCAAGCCTGAGCAAGGTTGTCTCCACCACGACTCTGGTGATGTTGGCCGTACAGCGAGGCAGACTCGACATCGACTGGCCCATTTCGAATGTTATCCCTGAGTTCGGCGTGGAGGATAAGGGATCGATCACGATCCGGAACCTGATGGTTCACAACTCGGGGTTGGTCGCATTTCGGCCGTATTACAAGACTTGCTCAACTCGGGCCGAGGTGCTTACGAGTATCTACGCCGAAAAGTTGATTTATCCCACCGGATCGAAGATGGTCTACAGCGACCTTAGCATGATTCTGGTCGACGAAATCTTAACCCGAATCAATGGGCGCCCGCTTGATCAGCAGTTCCTCGAAGAGGTCGCAAGGCCGCTCTCGTTGCCTCAGATCGGCTACTTTTTCCTTGGCAAGTCAACTTCAGCAAAAGAGATGAGCAGAAATCACTGCGCTCCAACCGAGCGTACAGAGCCGTGGCGACGGTCAATGCGGCGGCAACGGCACGGCGACCTAGAGTCAATTCGGTTGTATGGTCACGATCCCGAATACATCCACGGCGAGGTGCACGACCCAACTGCGACTGCGATGGGCGGTGTAGCAGGACATGCTGGACTCTTCTCTAACCTGTCGTGTCTGGTGGCGTTCTGCAAGAATTTGTGCGTTTCAAGTCCCAAAATCATCCCACACGACGTGAGAGATCTGTTTGTGGTCAAGCAGTCACAGCAAAGCTCTCGAGCCCTTGGTTGGGACACGAAGTCACCCATTGGATCCTCCGCAGGAACGGTCATGGGTCCAAAGTCCTATGGGCATACTGGATTCACCGGGACATCAATCTGGATCGACCCCGAGAGTGGAAACCTAGCAGTTCTTCTGGCAAACCGAGTTCATCCTTCAGCTTTAAACTCAAAACTGCTCTCCTTGAGACCCGTTTTTCACGATGCCGCATTCGCTTGAAGAAGTCGACTGAACTGAATTTCATCCGGTTCGGACGAAAAGTTCCTCAAAGTGAATTTTATAAAAAACCGTTAACAAAATGCGCAATCTGTTGTTATAATTCAGCGTCGTCCCGCAATTTGTTGGGACGCGGAGTCATATAAATGCGAAATCGTGCATTCACACTTATCGAGTTGCTGGTGGTCATCGCCATCATCGCAATTCTCGCCGCCATTCTCTTCCCGGTCTTTGCTCAGGCAAAAGAAGCCGCGAAGAAGGCCTCGTCAATTTCGAACATCAAGCAGAACGCGACGGCAACCATCATTTACACGGCTGATGCGGATGACAACTTCCCATCCGCTTACTCGGTAGACGATGGTTCCTCGTTTGGATACGGTCTCCCGGGACAAGCTCTCTCCGTTGGGGGCGTTATCCCTTCTGGATTCTGGTGGGTAACGACTCTTCCAGCTGGTGCCGATGATCCTGGTTACGCCAACATCGACTCACAAGGAGTACACAATTCTACGCAACCATATCGAAAGAACTTCGACATGCTGCAAATGACGGGTATGCCAGTCGTTGACGTCTACGGTGGCGGTGTTCCTTACGTTCGAACTCCTGCTCCTGCAAACATAACGATGAACGGACTGCTCAGTACTTACAGCACCACTGCGGTTGCTTCACCTTCGCGAGTGCCTCTGTACTGGCCGGGATCAGGAAAGCAAAACTTTACGGGTGGAACTTTCCCAAGCCCCGCACTGTTCTGCGGAAACACTGCGCCAAACCCGGTTGCTTGCCGCTTCAACCCGACAGGTGCGCCTCAGCCAGGCTCAGCACTTCCTTCATCCAACCGCGGAGACGCCATCGCTAACTTCGGTCGAGGATTCAATATCTACAGTGGTGGAATGGTCTACTCGTACACCGATACGTCCGCTAAGTTCATCCGCAACAGCGCTGGATTTACGAATAACACGCCAGGTTCTTTCAATGCAAACGGTACGTTCTCTGCAGGACTTCGATGCCAGTCATCTACTGCGGCGCCGTTCTACCTCTCGTTCTTCCGACCGGATCTCGAGAACATCACGAACTTCACGAACAACGGTCTGTGCCAATGAGAAAGCTGAGTGTCCTTCTATTCATAGGGATACTCGCAATGTCCCTCGCCGGATGCGGCGAGGGAACTCCTGAAGGTACGCCTCCAGATCAGTTGCCAAAGGCACCTGCAGATGGACAAAAGGCTCCAAAGGGCGGCAAGGCAAACAATTCCATGCCTCCCGTTGGACCTGATGGAGCGGCAGGAATCTAATTTCCACTCAATAGGGGATCTCTCTTAACAGAGCGATCCCCTATTTTTGTTAGCCACGTGTTGGTGCTTTACGGGTGATGTTCAGTTTTGGATCGGATGTGTCGACGCCCTGAGTTTTTAGGTACTCCATCATCTCCTTATGCTTATACATTTTTGCAATGTAGAATGCCGTATAGCCTTGCTTTGACTTGGCATTCAGGTCTGCGCCTTTCTCCTTGAGCGTCTTTGTCATTTCGACATCGTTGTTTCCGACAGCTATCAGAACTGCATTGTATCCGCGCTTGTTCACGGAGTCGAGCTTTGCCCCCTTTTCAATTAACAAGTTAGCCAACTCCACATTTCCGCGTCCTGCGACGAGCAAAAGAGGAGTTGAACCGGTTGCTTTGTCAACAGCGTTGACATCTGCTCCGCTGTTTACGAGTCGGACGATTTCATCTTTGTTGTTAGCCTCCGCAGCCTCCAGTAAAGTCATCTTTGGTTGGGAATCACCTTTGCATCCGTAAAGAAGCACAGCCAATGCCCCAACCAGTAAAGTTCGTGGTGTCATTACTTGAGAGTTTACTCAAACTCTTGCATTTCCACTTTTTTGAAAGGCATGAGCCTTTTTTCTAGCCGCATATACCAATAAAATCTTCCAAGCTCATCGCACCAAGATCGCCGTCTTCTCGACTCCTGACGCCAACCGTACCGTTCTCGATATCTTTGTCGCCAAGGATCAACATGTACGGCACCTTCTGCATCTGATTTTCGCGGATCTTTTTGCCTAGCGTCTCGCGGCGATCGTCTACTTCGCATCGATAGCCGTACTCATCTCGCAGTTTCTTGTGCAACTCATAAGCGGCCTCGTTGTGCCGGTCGGCAATTGGGAGAATTGCGATCTGAACAGGCGAGAGCCAGAACGGGAATGCACCGGCATACTGCTCGGTGAGGAGCCCGATCATTCGCTCCAGCGAGCCGAACGGCGCTCGGTGAATCATGATCGGTCGGTGCGGCTTGCTATCCTCGCCGATGTACTCAAGCTCGAATCGCTCGGGCAAGTTGTAGTCCACTTGAACGGTGCCCATCTGCCAATCGCGTCCGAGAGCATCTTTGATGACGATGTCCAGCTTCGGTCCGTAGAACGCCGCATCTCCGGGTGAAACGACGTACTCAAGACCTTTCGCATCGCAGGCATCCAAGATCGCCTGGGTCGCAAGGTTCCAGTTCTCTTCGTCGCCGATGTACTTATCAGATGCAGGATCCTTGGTACCCACTCGGGCCTGGAACTGTGTGAGGCCCAACTTCCCTAGTACCGACTGAATGAGGTCAACAACGAGAGTGAACTCCTCGACGAGCTGGTCGGGCCGTACGAAGAGGTGCGCATCGTCCTGGGTAAAGCCTCGCGCGCGCATGATTCCCGCGACTTCGCCGCTTTGCTCGTACCGATAAACCGTCCCCATCTCGGCCAAGCGAACTGGTAAATCACGATAAGATCGCAGTTGCGAGCGGTAAATCTCGATATGGAAAGGACAATTCATCGGTTTCAAGATGAAGGTCTCTTTCTCGTCGTCCGTCATGAACGGGAACATCTTGTCCTTGTAATTGATCGTGTGCCCCGAGATGTCCCACAATTTCGAGTTCCCAAGGTGCGGTGTCACAACCGGCAAGTAGCCGCGGCGCATCTGCTCCTTATTCATGAAGTCGATCATCGTCATGCGCAGTTGGGCACCCTTCGGCAGCCACAACGGCAGACCAACACCAACCCGCGGAGAAAACATGAACAATCCAAGCTCGCGGCCAAGTACGCGGTGATCTCGGCGCTTCGCCTCCTCGATCATGGCGAGGTGTGCTTCAAGCTCCTCTTTCGTCTCAAAGGCGGTTCCGTAGATTCGGGTCAGCTGTTTATTCTTGACATCTCCGCGCCAGTATGCGCCGGCGATGGACATGAGCTTGAACGCCTTGATCTCTTTGGTTGAATCAACGTGAGGTCCTCGGCAAAGGTCCAAGAATCGGTGGGTAACGCCATCACGGTCGGTTCGCTGCTGGTTGTAAAAGCTAATTGTCTGCCCATCTGGAACCGCGTCGAGAAGCTGCAATTTATACTCAGCTACCGCCTCTCCCATGCAGGGGATGGATTCGTCGAGGATCAAGGCTCGGGCTTCGTCGCGCGAAACTTCCATCCGCTCGATGCGCTGATCGAGCTTTGCCAGCTCCTTCATCTTCGCCTCGAGCGCAGGCAGATCTTCTTCCTTCAGCGGCGTGGCAAACTCGATGTCGTAGTAAAAGCCGTTTTCGATTGGGGGACCAATGGAGAGCTTTGCGCCGGGATAGAGCTCAGTGACGGCCTGAGCGAGCAGGTGGGCGGCGGAGTGCCGCAAGCGATAGAGGTAAGAATCTTCGTAACGTTCTGCCATGAGAAAAACCCTCCCTGACCAAGGGATTGATGCTGTAGACCCATAGTTTATCCCGAAACCTGGAACATAATCGATTGAAAGAAGTCTGTAAGGATTGGGATGAGGACTGGATTCGCACTTGGAACCTTGTTTTTCGCGGCATTTGCCTGCGCGCAATCGCCGAGGCCAATGGATGACCTCGAATCCCGCCAAACGCTGCTAACCGCGCTCAATACCGTCAACATCGTCGACGGCACAAACCCCAACTGGGTCTCGTACGTCGCCCGAGTAGATACCACCGAGACGGTCGGAAGCTTGACTTCGACCTCGATCGGCGTGTTGCGCTACTTCAGCGACGAGTCGTCAACAAACTTCCTTCACAAGGCCGAACTCACGGCTTATCAAGGCGGCGTTCTCACCCAGCGCGTAGTGGCAGACGGACGGCGAGTTTGGGCGTACAGCCCGCAGCGAAACGAATACAGTGTTTCGGCATACGACACCGAGCGAGCACCCCGGAACGCTGACTATCGCAAAGACTTCCTTAACTTCCTTCGCAGTCCAAGCCAAAGCGTAACCAGCCCTTTGCTCACTCTGGCCATGCAATCCGGTATGACGGGCAACGTCTCGCTGAAGGATTGGATCGGCGGCCTGCCATGGCAAGGCGAAGAGAATGCGACTGGTACCCAGCGGACCGTTTGGCAAGCGACCGGGAATAATTCGCGGTACGTCCGCTTTGACCTCACCGCGAGCGCAACATTGGGCTGGGTGATCCAGCAAATCAGAATCTACAAGTCAGAAACCGTCGCTGGTTTGCCTCGCGTTACCGATTCGGTCATCACCTTCCCGCTAGACTCCCTTGGAAACCTGATGACGCAAACGCCGGCGTCACCCGACTTTGTATTTACTCCCCCGGCTCGGGCGCGGGTGATCGCTTCTCCACGCAACTTCTGATCGTCGCCCAGGTAGTGCACACCTCTTCCCAGACGTCTTCAGTGGGAGGACCGACAACCATGAGTCGAGCCTTGTGTTGATCAAGCAGTGCACAGAACGTGCGCTCGGGCCACTTCTCGAATTTCAGAACCGATGTCTTCGCCAATTGCGATGGCGGAAGAAAAGCCCGCGCGGAAGCCTCAACATTATCATTTGGGAAACAAATGATTAGTTCGTCTGTTGGCAAACCCTCGCCCTCTCGAAGTCTCAGCCATAGCGCCAAATCACCCAGATCTGCATCAGATGGGCACCCTAATACGAAGGATGGACCCTTTATCTCGAGCCGTAGCGAGGGATCACGAATCACAACTGGATCATAGCGTTCACGCCAAAGCATTACTTTTTGGCGACAGCTTCGAGGGCAAGTTCCAAACTTGCGATCGTGTCGCCCGATGACCCGCGCTCGACGACGACGGTCCGATGGTCAGCGTCCACAACTGCGACGACCGGGATCGAACTCGTATCTACCGCTTGCGAGAACGTAAACGACGAATCGATGAAGACATCCATTGGGTGCGGACTCGTCTTCTCGAACGCTCGAACGTCAGCAGCCTTATCCTGCGCGAGCGCGATGAACGCGATACCTTTAGACGCATACTTGTCTTTCAGCTCTGCGATCTTCGGGGCCAGCTCGCGGCATGGACCGCACCATGTGGCCCAAACGTAAATGAGAGCGGGCTTTCCGGCGTACTCTTTCGAGAAGGTAACATCCCCGGCAGGCTTGATTGGGCTTGCTTTGAAGTCCACGACCGGACCGCGCTCGGGCGCGCAACCCGCCATTAGCACCATCATCAATGGGATCGCGTAGAACTTCATGCCAACACATTTTAGCCGATGAAAGAAGTTGCCCAGCCGCCCGAAAGCCTAGCCAAAGCTCTCTGGGCGCTCAGTTGGCCGGTCGTCACGCTTAACCTGCTCAACGTCATCAACTCGCTGCTTGACCGTTTCTTCATCGGCACTCTTCCTCGCGCCGCATTAACGGCCCATGGAGCGGCTGTCAGCGTGATCTTCATGCTCTTCTCATTGGCGTTCTCGGTGGGAATCGGTGCCGGAGCGATCATCTCTCGCGCTTACGGTGCGAAAGAGTACGAAGAAGTCAAAGAGGGCGCAGATCAAGCCGTCCGCACTTCCGTGTACATCGGGCTCGGACTGGCGATCATCGCAGCAGTGACAGCGCCGCTTGCTGCAAACATCATCCTCCCGCAGACCTCAGTTGACGCAAAGCGGATGATGGTTCAGTTCCTACTCGCGTATGCCGCAGGACTCCCCGCAATGTGCATCAACCAGACTCTGGCGGCATCTTTGCGAAGCATCGGCAACTCGGTCGCGCCGATGTTCCTGGCCGGAATCCAGGTTCCGATCCATATCGCTTTGAATTTTTTGCTGATCGTGCAGTTCAAAATGGGCTTGCTCGGGGCAGGAATCGCCTTGTCCTCAAGTGTAATCGTTTCCTTCTTCTGTTACTTTGCCTATGCCCGGCACTCTGTTCTTCAGGCGCATGTTTCGATTCGTCCGTCGAGCCTCGATTGGTTCAAACGAATTCTTAACATCTCAATTCCTTCGGCCGCGCAAGCGGTGCTTCGCACGCTTTCGCTGCTCGTATTCACCCTCGTTCTGAGCAGCCTCTCGAACGGAGAAGCGGCGATTGCCGCAATGACCACGGGATTTGCAATCGAAATGATCATGTTTGCCCCCGCCTTTGGAATCAGCGCAGCCGTTTCCGCGCTCGTCGGTCAGTCGTTGGGAGCCAAGCAACCAGAGCGGGCCGAATCGATTGGGTGGATCGGTGCGTTGGTAGCGTTCTTTATTGCGGCGGCGGTTGCTTCTCCGATCTACATCTTAGTGCCCGATTTCGCCCACGCATTAGTCGGAAACAAGCCCGATGTGCAAGCTGAGCTTGTGTCAATCGTAAGATTCCTGTGTGTCACCGAGCCGCTGTTCTGCCTCGCAATGGTGCTCAATGGCGGACTTCAGGGAGCCGGCGAGACGAAGCACCCGCTTTGGATCAGCATCATCGCGCTGTGGTTCATGCGGGTTCCAATCGCGGCGATTTTGGCTCTCAGCGCCGGTTCGCCAATCCTTCTCGGGTTGAAACTCCCGCTCGGACTGGCAATGGGCGCGAAAGGAGCATGGATTTCGATGTCACTCACTCAGGGTGTCCAGGGATTGCTTTGCGGATTCTCCTGGCGAAAGGGCCACTGGAAAGCCGTCAAGGTTTGATCCGATTCGCCTTTCGGGCGCCGTCAGTGAGGAGCCGTGCATGGATCAGCTCTTCACGAAAGCGATTAAATGTGCAAATCGACCTAATTCCGTGAATCTGAACGACTTCGATTGCCGTCCCTTTACTCAGGGGATTTAACTTTCCGTCCTTACACCGTTCGTGTTCAGGATCAAAACGGGGGCAATCCTTACATTCCATTGATTCGGAGTTCCATCAGTTCAAATGCTTGAAGTCATCCTTAGCGCAGTAGTGTTACAGACGCAGAAGCCCACCCTTCCGGTTCTCAAGATCGAAGGCAAGAAGATCAACGTCGAGATCTCGGGGAAGTCGTACGCATACGATTCTGACACCGATCCGACTGTCGAACAGGTCATTCCCCACATTGCGTTTCGCAAAGGGGATCGATGGGCGGTGTGGGATGACCGAGGCCTGACCGTTCGAGATGGCAAAAACGCCCTCTCGACCAAGCTTGGCGACATCGCTGTTTCGCCGCGTGCATTCGCGCGGGACGAGATCGTCAAGAACCTCGACCTTTTCGACAAAATGAAGCGCAAGAAGGACTCGGACAGCCTCAGCGGTTCGATGCGCCTCGGAAACAAGTGCTACTTCTTACCCCGCTGGACGGGCACCGACGGAAAGACTTGGCTTGAAGCCCTGGTTGAGGTTGACCTTAGTCAGCCAAACCCAAGGCCTAAGTTCCTTGGCCGGTACAAGGGGTTCTCTTCGGCAATCAAACCTATCGACGATCGGCTCTTCCTCGTGAAAAACCGGCTCAGCGTGGTTTCGAGCGATGGGGGAACCTGGGGGCTTGGCTCGTACAAAGATGACTCGGGCTCATTCGATTTCTCGCCACTCGGAACGAATCTGATCTCGTACTTCCGGGGCGGTTACTTCCTGGAATCAACAACCTACAACACTTACATTGTTGGGCAAATCGATCTCGGAAGCGGGCTGAGAAAGAATCTTTTCGAGACTAGGTCCAAGATGGTTGACCTCAAAGACGGCTCTTCTGTTGCCGTAGTTCGAGCGAACGGTTCGACGATCGTCAAGAACCTCAAAACCGGAGGTCAAATCACGACTGCAGGACAAGCATTCGTGACTCCGTTGGAAAACTACGTCCTCGTGTGGACGCGCGAAAACCGCACCAATGCGTACCTGTACGAGCCAGTCCGCTGGACAGCTGTCGCAACGGCAACGAATTAAGCGGCGAGCTTTCCTGCTTGAGCCAGGTGTTCCTGGGCCTTGGTTGTAAGCTCGACTCCGCCTCGTCCATCGACGGGGGAGACCGCTTCACCGATGAGGAGCCGAACAGCCCCTGTCGAACCATAGCGACCCGAAACCCAGTCAGTTAAGCGGGCATGCAATCGATCTTTCACAATCTGAATGTTCTTTCCGCCGCTTGGCAAGATGATCGCAAAGCCGGTCTCTCCGAAGCGAGCAACGACATCCAGTCGCCGAACGTTGTCGCGGAAGAAGTCTGCTGCATCGCACATAAAGTCGATTACGGACTGCTCGCCGTAGAACCGTCGCAAGCCCTCCAGGCCTTGGAACTCGACGAGCATCAGCGCGACCACGGTCTTCTCATAGGAGGCTCTGTGAAGCTCTTCCTCAATGCGAGTCTTGAAATACGCCTCGGTATAGGCGCCGCTCACGGAGTCGATCACGTCATTTTCAACGGACGACTCATGTCGCCGCAACATCCGGTCCTTCGTCTCTTCGGTCGTCAAAATCTTGCGAAGCTTCGATAGGCTCTGCCGCAGAATGTGTGAAACGTAGTTGCAGGAAATGTCGAGCTTTGTCGCGATCTCCGTTTGGTTCATCGCATCAAAGTGGAACATGGTAAGCACCTGCTTTTCCAGATCGCGCAGTTGGCTCATTGCGTGCTCTAGCACCACACGATCCTCTACAGAAATCTGCTCCGGAGAGAACGCCGAGGCATCAATCTTATCAATCTCGCTCTCGCCGTCGTCTTCCGAATCGTGCATAGAATCGAGCGATCCGACGCGCAAAAGATCTTGAGTTACGATTACCTCGTGAACTGAGCTCTCGCTGATGCCAATTGCATCAGCAATCTCGCGCTCAGTTGGAACACGGTTGAGGTCGGTTTGCAGTTGCGCCGCGGCGCGGTTCACTTTGTGTCGCAGCTCTTGAAGCCAAGCTGGTTGCCGAATCGTTTGAGACTTATCGCGCAGGTAGTGCTTGATCTCACCTGCGACAAGGTAGGTCGCGTAGGTATTGAATCGCACTCCGGCCGTCGGATCAAACTTGGAAAGCGCGTTGAGAAGACCAATGTAGCCAACCTGAACCAGGTCTTCGAAGGCCTCGATTCCCGCGAACTTGCGGGCGGTGCGCTCCACCAGTCCGGTGTAGGTGACCATTATCAAGTCCTTCAGCTCCGGCCGTGGATTCTCCAAATAGCGGAGAACCAGTGCCTCGGAGTCCTGATTCATGTTCTGTGCTTGCATTTCCTTCCTTTGATCCTTAAGTCGTTGCACTTCCTGTGCGTTCTCCAAAATCCTTACTTGATGTTGTTCACGATGCTGAACATCGGAACCATGATCGAGATGGCGATAAAGCCAACTACACCGCCGAGGAACATGATGAGGAGTGGCTCAATCAATGAGGTCAATCCCTTCACGGCGGCCTCGACTTCCATATCGTAGAAGTCACCGACTTTCACGAGCATTTCGGGCAGTCGACCTGTCTCTTCGCCGACGTCGATCATCGTTGTGACCAGGCTCGGGAAGAGTCCACATGCCGTAAGCGGCACCGAAAGCTTGTTTCCTTCGCGGAGGCTTGCCCGAGTGCCGTCTATGGCTTGACCGAGTACCTCATTACCCAAGGTTTCACCCACGATCTCCAATGAGCGCATCATCGGGACGCCAGAGTTGATCAGCGTTCCGAATGTTCGCGAGAATCGAGCGACGCTCATCTTGAGCGACAATTCCCCAATGACCGGGATGCGGAGCTTCCAAAAGTCAACTTGGTAGCGCCCTTTCGGAGTCTTCGACCATTTCTTGAAAACAATGAAGCCGATGATGCCGCCCAGGATCATCGTCCACCAATAGGCTGACATGAAGTCGCCGATGCCGAACAAGAACTTGGTTATGAAGGGCATTTCGACGTTCATGCCGCTAAAAATTTCTTTGAACTTCGGCAGAACGAAGGTGAACATTGCAAACAGCATCACTTGGGAGAAGACCAAAACCAGGACCGGGTAGGTCATGGCGCTCTTGATCTTGCCTTTGACTTCAGCCTCGTACTCAAGGAAGCCCGCCAAGCGGTCGAGGATGATGTCCAAAATACCGCCGAGTTCAGCCGCCTTGATCATGTTGATGTAGAGCTTGCTGAAGATATCGGGGTGCTTTGCGATCGCCTCGTTAAGGGTCATACCGCCCTTGACGTCCACGGTCACGACCTCGATTGCCTCTTTTAGGGCCGGATCTTTACATTGATCTTGCAGGATTTCGAGGCAGCGAAGAATTGGGATACCGGCATCGATCATCGTCGCGAACTGTCGTGAGAAAAGAACGAGCGACTTTGGCTTGAACTTCTTCTTGCCAAAGCTCTTTGCACCACCAGCCGCCTTTGCAGGCTTGATCTCGGTGACGTGGAGCGACTGTTCGCGCAGCTTCGCCGCGACCGACTGCTCCGACTCCCCTTCCATCGTGTTGGAAACGGTTCGACCGGAACTTGGCTCAATTGCTTTATATGCGTACAACGGCATCGCGAATTCTCTCCTACAATCCGCCCCCAAACATTACGGGGCACATTGCTACATAGAAAGTTATTGGCTTACCGGAACCCCAAAACTGAGGAGTTTTTGAACCTATTTTCAGTCCAATCAAGGTCACTTTAGGTTTGTACGCTTCAAACCTAAAGTGACTTCTGACAGCCATTAGCCAGCTGCTGGTGGAGGCGTTACTTCTTCGGACGTGCGCTTCTTATTTGGGGCCGCCGGAACCGGAGTGCTGGCTGTCTCAGCGGCGTTCACGAAGGTCGTAAACAGCTGCTCGGAGATTTCTTTCGTCGCGCCAGCGCCACTGGGAACGAAGATCACCTTGGCCTTATCGCCCGCCGAGATGTCTCGCATTGCGTCGAAGTACTGGTTGATCAAGACCAGATGCATCAAGGTTTGCGGATCGGCATTCGGCATCGCGGCGCGAAGGCTCTCAACGCTCTGGGACAATCCTCGAACGATCGCCTCACGTTGAGCGGCGATGCCTTCACCTTGTAGTCGCTTCGATTCAGCTTCTGCCTCGGCATGAAGAACGGTTCGGAGCTTTTGAGCTTCACCTTGGTTCTTTGCCGCCGTCTTCTCGTTTTCGGACGCCACCACGCGGTTCATTGCCGTGACGACTTCTTCAGCGGGGCGAACTTCGTTGACGAGCGCATTGCGAATCAAGAATCCGAACTCCGCCATCGAGATCGAAAGCTGCTCGTTGACGGCTGTGCCGATCGTATCCTGATGCTCGAACACGTCCCGTAGTTGCATCTTAGCGACTTCGCCCCGAACCACGTTGAGAACAAATGCCGTGATCTGCTGCTCGGGCGATTGCAGTTTGTAGAAAGCATCCGCCGCCCTTTCGGGAATGACTGAGTATTGGACCCGCAGAATCATCGTGACAAACACGTTGTCATTCGTCTTAAACTGCCCCGGAATATCGAGTTCCCGGATTCGGAGAGAGAGCTTCCCTGCCGTTGTCTCGATCACCGGAATTTTGAAGTTCAAGCCCGCTCGAGCGACCCGGGAGAATTTTCCGAGTTTCTGGATGATGAGCGCGTCCTGCTGCCCGACCACGAAGATTCCGCTGAAGAACAAGAACAAACCAAACAGGCCAA
The DNA here is from genome assembly GCA_964566635.1 of uncultured Fimbriimonas sp. Taxonomy (GTDB): domain Bacteria; phylum Armatimonadota; class Fimbriimonadia; order Fimbriimonadales; family Fimbriimonadaceae; genus Fimbriimonas. The sequence continues at coordinate 105,880 of CAZMJL010000001.1, forward strand.
AGCAGATCAGCCCTACGACCCCAAAACCGGCCGCTGCCTCTGCTTGCGCGAAGAAGAGATTCATCACTAATAGGTACGAAGCGCCATGAGCATTGGATTCATGTCAAACTAGCTGGCAATGAGAATCCTGGTGATCGGAAGCGGAGGACGTGAGCACGCCCTGTGCTGGAAACTAGCGCAAGAAGCGGACGTGATCTGTGCGCCAGGCAATGCCGGGATCGCGCAGGAAGTTGAATGCATCAACATTCCCCCACACGACTTTCACTCCCTCTTGGCGCTCATCAAGGAGCGAAGTATCGATCTCGTCGTTGTCGGACCCGAGGATCCACTGATTGCCGGTCTTGCCGATGCCGTGCGCGAGGCAGGTGTGCTCTGCTTTGGTCCTGGGCGCGCTGGCGCCCAACTTGAAGGTTCAAAGGCGTTCTGTAAGGCGATGATGCAGCGCGCCGGAGTTCCAACGGCGGAATACCGAGTTTTCATTGACACCGAGAGCGCAAAGTCCTATGCCCGGGATGTGTACTCATCGGGGCGCAAATTGGCCATCAAAGCGAGCGGCAATGCGCTTGGAAAGGGCGTCATCGTCGCCGAGTCGATTGAGGAAGCTGAATCGGGAATCGATACCCTGAAGGCACTCGGAGAGGCTGGAAAGACTTTAGTCTTGGAGGAGAAGTTAGAGGGGCGAGAATTCAGTTTGCTGACATTAACCAATGGGAAAGACATCTTCTCTCTGCCCGTCGCGCAAGACTACAAACGCATCTTTGATGGCGATCAAGGACCGAATACGGGCGGAATGGGGACCTATTCGCCAGTGGATTGGGTCACGACCGACATCATTGCTCAGACCGAGGCCGAGGTTGTTCTCCCAATCCTCAAAACTCTCTCGGAAGACGGCATCGAGTACCGCGGCGTGCTCTTTTCCGGGCTGATGCAAACCGAGCGCGGGCCGATGTGCCTTGAATACAATGTCCGGTTTGGCGATCCCGAGACGCAAAGCGTCTTGAGCCGCCTCGGTGCGGGGTTTGCCGAAGCTCTGCGAGCGTGTGCCGCCGGAGAGCCAATCCCACAAATTGAGGTGTTGAACAATGCGGCGGTGACCGTGGTTGCCGCGAGCGACGGCTATCCAGGTGACTACTCCAAAGGTAAGCCGATCAGGATCGGCGACTTGCCGCCCAACGCCAAGGTCTTCCATGCGGGCACCAAAATGCAGGACGGAACCCTCGTGACCAGCGGTGGGCGAGTACTCGCTGTCACGGCAACGGCAGAAACCCACGCTCATGCACGAACAGCGGCATACGAAGCTCTCAAATTGATCAATTTCGATGGAATGCAAGCGCGAAGCGACATCGGCGCGTAGAAAAACATCATGTTGAGCCCTTACGATTGGCAAGAAGGAATGAATAACCGGGTTGGGTACATCCTCAACCGGATCGAGCGCGGCGCGGCCGTGCTTGCGATTTCGCTTGACGCGGGCATTTTGATCTTCACTTATCGTCGCCAGTCGCCAAAGATTTTCGAGATTTATGACAAGTTAGCCTACGCGGGGCTCGGTCAGCAGTCAGATATCGAGGCAATTCGCAATTCAGCGATGGAATTTGCGCACCGCGAGGGTTACAACCGGAGCGAGCAGGATGTGACGATTCAGCGCGTCGTGACCGCCGTATCCGCGCCCATCAAAAACGCCTTTGGTGACTTCTCCTCCGCTCCCGCAATTGCGATCTCGTTGTTTGCGGAGCTGGGCAAGACCCCTGACCAGGATGAGTTTTACGTGCTCGACTTCGACGGTGACTACCACTTGCATCGGCATGTCGCCACTCTTTCGGGCCGCGAGCACCCAAGCATCAATCTCCGCGAACAGATTCCGCTCAAAACGAAACCCGAGGACGCCGCGCGCGAGCTGGCGACACTTTGGATGGAGCTATCGAGCAACGGCGGCGAAGTGGAAGTGAGCCTCGAGGGCCTCACACCCGAGGCATTGCTCATGGAGCGAAATTCTGGACGTGAGAACGTTTTTCGGCATATTCCGCTATGACCAAGAACGGCCGGATTCCCTTCGATGCGCTTTGCGTTGCCGCGATCGCTAACGAAATCCACGAGATCGTTAGCGCCAAGGTTCAAGGGGTTCGCCAGCCGGACGCTTCCACCGTCGTCATCGAGTTGTATCATCGGGGCGGCGTACATCAACTTCTGCTAAGTTCTCATCCCGAGTTTTTCCGGGCGCACTTCGTCACCCGAAAGCCGGGTTCAAGCGGCGAGTTGCCAGTGTTCTGCGCCACGCTTCGCGCGCGGCTCGATGGGGCGACTCTGCAAGGAGTAAGGATGCAGCACTCGGATCGGGTGCTTGTTCTCGACTTTGACCACCACTTGGTCATTGCCGAGCTAATGGGGAAGCACTCAAACCTGATCCTCATCGACGCACAGAAGCGAGTGATTTCGGCGGCGAAATGGGTTCCGGAGAGCCAATCGAGCCGACCGATTTTGCCCAACCGTGCATATTCATGGCCGCCAGTTCTCGATAGTTCAAAACCGACCCTTGACAGCTTCAAGCGAGCAAATGTTCATTCAAAGTTTGGGAAGTCCGATCAGCCGCGCTCGCCTGGTCTCAGCCTCGAGCACGGCGCCTATCCGGTTTCGCTTGCCGCCGAGTACCCGGCGTGGCTCGATAAGCCAACCTTCAGCATCGCCTGCGAGCAAGCCTACACGGAGCGCATCCGCTTTCACGCCTTCAACTCCCTCCAGCAAAACTTATCCTCTCAACTTGAGCGCGCCCTTTTGGGACGTGAAGTTGCCCTCCAGGAAGTGACCGAGAACATTGAGCTGGGTGGAAAGGCGTCAATCTGGCAGCGCTACGGAGAATTGCTCATGGCGTACGCCGCGAACCTGCCTGGGGGAAGCGCGCGCATCAAACTCCCCGATTACGATGGGACAGAACTCGAAATCAAGCTCGATTCCGACCTCTCGGGCAAAGAGAACGCGCTGAAGTTCTTTGAGAAGGCAAAGAAGGCAAAATCCCGACTTAGAATACTACGCGACCAGGCCGAGCGGCTCCAGGGGATCAAAGCCGAGCTTGAAGGCTTCCTGTTCAAAGTTCTCGAAGCGAGCCGACTGGATGAGCTTCAGGCACTTGAATCCGAGGTCCGTGCACGCAGGCTACTGCAAACGCAACAGCGCCCGAGCAAGGATGGAAAAGCCGAGCGGCCGTTTGATGGTCACCGAATTCGAGAGCTCATCGGCCCCGGAAATGCGCGGGTACTTTACGGCGAGAACGCCGAGGCAAACGACTTTCTGACGCTTCGGATTGCAAAGAGCAATGACTGGTGGTTGCACGTGCGTGGGCACACTTCGGCTCACGTCATTATCCCCACCCAAAACAAGCCGGATCTAACGCCAAAGGCACTCTTTGACTTCGCGGCAAAGGTCGCGGTTCAGAACTCACCGCAAAAGCATGCGGGTTACGTCCCGGTCGATATCACGCTTAAGAAATACGTGCGGAGAATCAAAGGTTCGCCCAAGGGCACCGTGGTTTACACCCACGAGCGAACCATTCATGTCGACGGCTTATAGTCCGTACAGGTCTCGGTACTTGGCCCCGAGACCGTTGAGGTAGTAGCTCGGGTTCATGTCCTCTCCGGTCGCGTTCTTGATCAGCTCCTTCGGAGTGAACTTTCGACCCTTCGAGTAGATGTGCCGTTGCAACCAACCCAAAATCGGCTCGAATTCGCCCTTGGCAATGAGGTCAAACGGATTCTTGACGTCTTTCTCAAGCGCATTCCAAATCTGATAGCTGAGTATATTGCCCATCGAGTAGGTCGGGAAGTAACCGATCGAACCCATCGACCAGTGAACATCTTGAAGGCACCCTTGGGCGTCGTTGGGAGGCGTAATGCCGAGATACTCTTCGTACTTGGCATTCCAAGCGGCGGGCATATCCTTCACGGCGAGTGACCCTTCAAGCACTGCGCACTCGATTTCGAATCGAACCAAAACGTGGAGGTTGTAGGTGAGTTCATCCGCCTCAACGCGAATCAGAGACGGCTCAACCTTATTGATCATCTTGTAGAACTGATCCAGGCCGAGATCGCCGATTTGAGGGAAACTCGATTGAAGCTCAGGCAAGAAGTGCGACCAAAACGCCTTCGACCGACCCACGATATTCTCCCAAGTTCGGCTTTGGCTCTCGTGGACGCCCAACGAAACGCCGCCACAAAGAGCGGTCAGATCCCACTCGGCGGGAGAACCTTGCTCGTACATTCCGTGACCGGCTTCGTGAAGCGAACCGAAGATCGCCGACCCGAGGTACGGCTTGTAACGCGTAGTGAGCCGGATATCACCCACCGACCAGCCGGTGCAGAATGGGTGCGGAGCGGTATCTTGGCGACCCCGACCAAAGTCAAAACCGATTGCTTGGACAATCCTTTCAGTGAAGGACGATTGCTTGGCGCGGTCCCATTCTCCGTAAAGGCGCGAGTCATCAACGGGGCCTGCTTCCTTAATTGCGGCGACGAGTTCCACTTGTGGACCCTTGATCGCCTCGAACATCTTTCGCCAGTCGGCGGCCGTTGCGCCCTCCTCGTACTGGTCCGTCACTGCATCGTAGATGTGATCGGTGAATCCGAGGCAGTGGGCCTCTTCCTTCACGATCTCGAACATTTCAGAGAGCGTCGGCTCAAAGGAGTTGAAATCGTCTTGGGATCGAGCCTTCACCCACTCCTCGTGTGCAATCGCCGAGAGCTTGGTCTTTCGGCCCACCAATTCGGCAGGCAGCTTTGTCGCGAGATCAAGGTCTCGCTTAATGACGCGCAACAGCGCTTGCTCGTCTTCGGTGCGAGCCTCAGCGCCCTCAAGCGCCTTGAGTGTCTCATCGGCAGTAAAAAGCTCATGGCGCATCTTGGAGAGGCACTCCAGATGAGTCGCCCGAGCCTCGGCACCGCCGCGCGGCATGTAGGTCTGTTGGTCCCAGTCCATCAGGGCCATCGCGCAACCGAGGGCATTGACATCGCCCATTCGCTGCTTCAAAATTTCAAGGGAAGATTTCATAATTCTTAGTCTACCGAGCGAACTTTGTAAAATTTCTGCTGTCCAACAATTCAGTTAGGCGCAACCCGACCGAAACTTAACGAGTAAGAGAATAAAAATATGGAGCGAAATCGACTGCACCGAATTCCCCACAAGGATCCCGTTAGCGGCGGCGAGCTTTACATCAGTGAGCTTACCAGCGAAGAAACGGGCATCACGATCCGGGGCAACTTCGAAATTCCGCGTTACGCAAAGTTGGATAACGACCAGATGGAGTTTCTCGAGGTCTTCCTGCGGTGCCGTGGAATGCTCAATGGCGTCGAGCGAGAGCTCGGCATCAGCTATCCGACGGCAAGGGCCCGCCTGGACGCCCTGCTCGGCTCGCTCCACCTCTCGCCGATCGAAGCGAAGGAGCGGACCGACAAGAACGCGGATAAGCGCAAACGCATTTTGGAACAACTCGAAAAAGGCGAAATCACAGCCGACGAAGCTAAGAAGAAACTGGGGGTACTGAATTGAAAGAAGAAATCAAGCGCATTAACAAACTCGTCGCTGAAGGCAAACTCTCTCCCGAGGACGCCGCCGATCTGATTGACGCGTTCTATAACTCGGCGACCGAAGAAGGATCGATTCCGCCTCCCCCACCTCGAGAGGCTTACGAGAATGCTGGAGCGACCGAGTACGCTACCGAATCTCGCCCGCGAGACGCTTTCCAAACCATCATTGATTCGATCGAAAAGCTTGGCAAAGAGGTAACCGACAAGGTCGATTGGAATGAGGTCACCGAGGGTGCGCGCACCTCAGCCAAAAAGGGACTAGAAGCCCTCAAAGCCGGCCTCAAGGACGTCAGCAAGGGCAAGTTCGATATCGGCTGGCTCTTCAGCACCGCGACACGCGAGCTAAGACTTCCCTTTGCGCTGAGCGAGGGTCAAGCACTTACCATCGAGAACGGTTGTGGCGACATCAACATCGTTCCCGATAGTGTGGAGTCGTATGTGATCGCCAAAGCCAAGGTTCGCGGCGCGACGATGGAAGACGCAAAGGCAAAAGCTGACACCTACACCCTCGTCGTCGAGTCATCGGATCATGGCGTTGTCATTCGCCAGCCTCAGGTCAGCGGACTCGAGGTTGATCTTGAGATTCACCTCGCCGCGACTCCTGCCTTGGATATCAAGAGCGAGTCCGGCGACGTGGTTGTTCGCGATACGAAGAATAATTGCCGCATCAAAAGTACCGACGGTTTGGTCGACCTCAAAAATGTGGCCGGTGTCGTTGAGATCAATGTCTCAGCGGGCGACGTTCACATTCAAGAGTCCTCGGCAACGAGCATCTTTGTTGAAAACAAGAGCGGAAACGTGTCGGTTCGGGAGTGTTCGGGCAACATGAATCTCCGGTCATCCAGTGGAAACATCGCGATCCTCGCCAGCACCGGTAAAACCATTGCGGCCGAAGCCGTGTCTGGAAATGTCACCGCCGATCTCAAGGAGCCAGTGAGTGGCACTTTGAACATCCGCACCGTAAGCGGCAACGCTCACGTGCAGATTCCGGATGGCTCAGATGCGCGGGTTTCGCTTACTACTCTACGTGGGGTAACCGCGACCGATGTCGAACTCACGGACCGCGCTCAAAGCGACCAGCGAGTCACTGGTCGGCTCGGCGAAGGGACTGGCTCCATCGATGTCAGCGCCGTCACCGGCAATGTCGAGTTGCAGATTCGCAACTCAGCCTAAACGGCATCAAGTTCCCGCCAATTCCTTGGCGGGAACTTGCACTGACTCGCGTCAATAAACTAAACTTGCGGCATGTCTGCCGCCGCCGAGTCACACCTCGATCACAGTAAGCCCGATGAACGAAATGGCCTTCCGGGCGCAATGCCTCGCAAGATCAATGTCGTCATGATGGGCGCAGGGAGCTTCTTCACGAACTCCGTCTTGCGCGATGTGGTCCTGATCCCCAACCACCAAGGCGGAGAACTAAGGCTTTGCGATATCGACGAGACCCGACTGAACCTTCAGGTCAAGCTATTTGAGAAGATTCTCGCTTCGCTCGGTCAAACGGACAAGTGGGTCATTAAAGCGAGCACCAACCGGCGCGATCTACTTCCCGGCGCTCACTATGTGATCAACTCGATCGAAGTCAGCGGAACCGAATGCGTTCGCTTCGATAACGACATTCCTCTGGAGTTCGGCATCAGCCAAAACATCGGCGACACCCTTGGCCCGGGCGGCCTGATGAAGGGGATGCGAACCATCCCCGTTTACCTCGATATCCTGCGCGACATGCGGGAGCTCGCGCCCGGAGCCACCATGCTCAATTACACGAACCCAATGAGCATGATGATACTCGCGGGTCACCGCGCCGTGCCCGAAGTGCCGCAGATCGGCCTTTGCCACTCCGTGCAAGGCACCTCGCGAATGCTTGCCAAATACACCGGCGTTGATTACGAAAGCATCCAGTGGAAGTGCGCCGGCATTAATCACCTGGCATGGTTCACGGAGTTCAACGGACCTGATGGGAAATCCCTCTATCCGATTCTGATGGAGCAAGCCGCTGACCGCGAAAGCGAGTTTGCCAAGGCTGAGCCAGTCCGATCGGATATGATGCTTCACTTTGGCGCATTCATCACCGAGTCTAGTGGACACCTTTCCGAGTACCTTCCCTACTACCGCAAGCGCAAAGACTTGCTGGAGAAGTACACCGACACTGGTTATCGGGGCGAAGAGTCGTTCTACGCGAACAACTGGCCAACTTGGCGTAAGAATGCCGACGAGAACCGTGACAAGATGATTTCGGGCGAAAAGGAACTTGATCTCAAGCGATCGTTCGAATATGGAGCTTGGATCATCGAATCCATTGAAAAGAATGCGCCGATCGTGGTGTACGGAAACGTCGCCGCGAACAAGGGTTTGATTCCAAATCTCCCCGATGATGGCTGCGTCGAGGTCGCTTGTTTGATCAACTCGAACGGAGTCCAGCCGACAAAGTTTGGACGCCTTCCGCAACAGATGGCGGCGATTTGTAATTCAAATATGCGTTACTTCGACCTCGCGGCGGATGCGGCCGTTCACAAGTCGATGCAGTATGCTGAATGGGCCCTGATGATGGATCCGCTGACTAGCGCGGTCTGTTGTCCGGCCGAGATCCGAGAACTCACAAAGCGGCTTTTCGAGGCCGAGGCTCAATTCTTGCCTGGATTCAACTGAGCAAGATTGGCGGACAGTGCGAGGTGCAGGCGGTTGAAAACGCACCCGCACCGTCCACAGTAATCATTCCAGCCCCGATAAACCTACCACCTGGTAAGGATGCCGGGGCAGGCACAACCTGGTATTAAATACAGCCATGTCACTCCAGCGCGCACTTGAACTCCATAAGAACTATTTTGGTGTTGAGGCATCATGCACCGCTTTTGCACCGGGGCGGATCAACCTGATCGGAGAGCATACGGACTACAACGGGGGGTTCGTCATGCCATGCGCGATCGACAGGGGCATCTGGGTAGTCGCTCGAAAGGTCGACGGAGAGTCGCGCCTGATGTCGGACAGCGCGGGTCCTGGAAAGCCCTTTGACGCGGGAAACCTGGACATAAAGCCATCGGGCTGGACAAAGTACTCCGCCGGCATGGCATGGGTGCTGAGCGAGGCCTTGGGAGCAGTTCCCAACATTGAAGCTACGGTGGTAAGCAATCTGCCAATGGGAAGCGGTGTAAGCAGCAGCGCCGCCATCGAGATGGCATTTGGGCGGATCTACGAATCTCTGTTGGGAGCATCGATCAGCGCTGTCGAGCTTGCCAAACTCGGTCAGAAATGCGAGAACCAGTACGTGGGGGTCAACTGCGGCATCATGGATCAGATGGCGTCCGCATGCGGACGCAAAGATCAGGCAATCTGCATCGATACGCGGAGTTTAGACATAGAATACGCTCCAGTTCCGCCGGAGCTTGCCGTCGTTCTGCTCGACACAAAGAAGCCACGTGCGCTAACGGCGTCGGCTTACAATGAGCGTAGATCGCAGTGCGAAGCCGCAGCCGCGGCAATGGGCGTTCCACAACTACGTGATGCAACTTTAGAGCAACTTCTTTCGCAAAAGTCGAGCATCGATGACGTCACTTTCCGCCGAGCTCGGCACGTCGTCACCGAGGACGCTCGCTCAGAGGCATTTAAACAAGCCCTAGCAAATGCGGACCGAAACGGCATTTTCGCGCTGATGAAGGGCAGTCATGATTCGCTGCGAGACGACTACGAAGTCTCCTGTCCCGAGCTCGATGCGATGGCTGAAGCCGCCTGGCTCGCTCCGGGAGTATTCGGAGCACGCATGACCGGAGCCGGCTTCGGCGGCGCATGTGTGGCGCTCGTCAACCGAACGGAAGTTGACGAATTTATCGAGTCAACTTTGAGCGGTTACCGAACAATAACCGGCAAAGAGGGTGAGGCAATCGTCTGCTCCATCGAAGACGGAGCCCGGCAACTCAGTCTTTGAGACCACGAGCGGCTCGCGCCCGATCGATCGCTTCCTGCGGAACCGCCTTTTCAAATGAGCGGAAGCCAGCGAGCTCAAAACCGTGCTTGTTTGCCCAGCCGATAGTCTCTTCTGCCTGCGCAACGCTCACTTCTTTTCCGAGCGTGAAACTCTCGATTCTGCCTTCTAGAGCAAGCATCATAGTTTCGCTCATGCAGGCATACGCCGTTCCCTCAGGAAAACCGAACTGGATTCTAAAGTTGGGCTGCCCCGGAACCTTCACAACTCCGCCCTCAATCACGAGCACGTCGGGCCTCTCGGCGGCGACCTTTCCGCTCACGTCCCTTGGCCGAGATACATCACAGACAACCGCACCTTGCTTCAGGTGTTCGGGGTAGATGAGGTCGGCGCCCGCCGATGTGACCGTAATGATCACGTCCGCATCGCGGATATCGGCGACGCTGACGGTTGCCTTCGCGCGGTCGAGTTCATCGGCGATGAGCTGGGTTCGCTCCACATCGCGTCCAACCACGATGGTTGATCCGAATTGCGGCGCAAGCATTCGCGCACAAGTCTTGCCAATCGAGCCCGTCGCCCCGACCACTCCTAGCGTCGCATTCGCAGGATCGATTCCAACCAGCCCGGCGGCCTTCAATGCCCCTTGAACCGCGGTTGCCGTTGTGTAGCTATTTCCCGTGGTGATCGGGAATCCAGTTCGCTTTTGCACGGTGACGCCGCCGTCTCCCACTACCGATGTAAATGCGCCAAGGCCCATCACTTCGGCGCCTTCAGCTTTCGCAAGTTCGGCGCACTGTTCAAGCCGCTCGTAGACGCGCTCCAGCGGCAGCTCCTTCATCATCATGTCGGGTGTCAGCGGACAAATGATGAACCAACCTTCCGTTTTCGCACCCGTTTTGGATTCAATTCCATCGACAAACGAGCCAATGAACGGCTTGCGAGAACCGTAAACCTTCTTGATCACCCACTCTGGAAAATACTTCGCGATGGGGAATTTTCGAGCCGCGTCTTTGGCTTTCAACGGGTGGATGACGAACGCAAATCTATGCAATGTGGCTCCTAAGATACCACTACGTTCACCGGGGCATTTGCGCTCCACCGGATACACTGTAGAGATGCAGAAGCGATTGCCCGAGGTAGCCCTCCTCGTCGCAATCTTTTTCGACATGGTGGGTTTCACCATGCTGATCCCCAACATTCAGCTGCGCGCGGACAGCCTTTTGGGCACGACTGCTCTGAAGGGGCCCATCATTGGGCTTCTGCTCCAATCAACGTTTATCATCCAGCTCTTGGCGTCGCCTCAGTGGGGTCGCCTAGCTGACCAGAAAGGCGGAAAGTCGATTTTCATCTCTTGCCAGTGGTTGAGTGCGCTGGCAATGCTCATCTATGCATTCGCGGGCAACATTCCGATGCTGTTTCTGAGCAGAATCCTCGCTGGATTTGGAGCCGCAAACGTAGCGGTGGGACAAGCGATGATGGTCGCCGGCACGGAAGAAATCCACCGTAAGGTCGCCCTCGGCCGAATGAGCGCGGCGATTTCAGCCGGATCCATCTTTGGTCCCGCTATTGGCGGCTTCAGCGGGCACTACTTTGGCAACCAAGCGATTGGGCTGGTCGGTGCCGCGATTTCCGCGCTCGGGGGTCTTGCAGTTTTACTTTTTGTTCCGAACATCAAGCCTGCCCCAAAGGAGTACTCGAAGTTTCGTTGGCTGGACCTCAGCTTCTTCGCGAAGAACCCGCAGGTGAAACCCTTCTTCTGGATCGCGGTGAGCGCGAGCTTTGCGCTGGCAACACTTGAAGGCACGTTTGGTCGCCTGATCAAGACCACCCTCGGCTACGGCGAAAGAGAGTTTGGGATCATTTTTAGCTACGAGGGAATTCTTGGAATATTGGTCTCGGCATTCCTATTGGGGTGGTTCGCCAAACGCGTTTGCGAGACGTCGCTACTCCGGAGCGGGTACGTGCTTCAGGGCCTCGGACTGTTGCTCAATCCGTTCGCTGTTTTGCTTCTCCCAGTTGCACCAGGGATGGTGTGGCTCCTCGTGGCATCCACACTGTATGCAATTGGATCAGGCGTTGTGGGACCCACACTGAGCGCGCTCAGCAGTAGCGCGGTCCCAGAGGAGTCCCAAGGCGAACTGTTTGGCAATCTTCAGGCGGCGCGAACGTTCGGATTTATCATTGGTCCGATTCTCGGAGGCGCACTTTTTGATGTCAACCATGCCGCGCCCTACGTCTTTGCCGCCGCCGTCTGCATCGCCGTCGCAGTTTTGCTCCCGGCGATCTGTAAGTGCCACCCGAAGCAATCGTGAACGGCAAAGACCTCACCACCCGACACCTTTTCAACGCCTATTCGCAAGGCTGGTTTCCCATGACGGTGGACGAAGCGACCAACGAGGTCGAGTGGTACCAGCCCTACGACAGATGTCTCTTCCCAATCTCGGGAATTAGAGTTAGTCGCTCCTTGCGCAAGACGCTTAGCTCAGGAACCTTCGAGGTTATGTTTGATCAAGCCTTTGAAGATGTAATCCGTAGCTGCCGCCGACCAACGGAAAACTGGATCAGCGAAGACTTCATTCGCGTGTACACCGAGGCGCACCGTGAGGGATGGGCTCACTCATGTGAGGTTTGGCACCAAGGCTCGCTCGTAGGTGGTACCTACGGGCTGGCGATCGGCGGCGCGTTCTTTGCCGAATCCATGTTTCACCGCATCACTGATGCGTCAAAAGTCGCACTCTATCACATGATCGAAACTTGCCGATCAGCCGGATTCGTCCTTTTCGATGCGCAAATCATGAACCCCCATTTGCTGTCGCTCGGGGCGTTTACGACTACCGCCGAGCAATACGAGATTGAACTCAAAAAGGCCTTGAGCGTAAAAACTTCTCGCTTTTCTTGACATTTGGTTCACGATTTGCTACGAATAAACACAGTAACATCTTTCACGAGGAAACATGGCGTCCAAGATCATGACCATCAGCGAAATCGAATCGGCTTATAGCAAGCTGGTACGTGACCCCAATATGAGGGCTCTCTCCGCCATTCTCCGCATCGGAGCCGAACAGATCGAGCGTCGCGGACGGCTCAGCCTTTTCCGAAACTTGGTCTTCATCTTCGGTTGCCTTGCACTCATCTTTACGTTTGTCGCGGCGACACCAGCCGTTCCTGCGAAGATCAAAGCTGGTCTCCAGATTTGGGAGTATGTTTCGGCCGGATTCTGCGTTGTTTGCGTTGGCGTCCTTTGGCGTGTGCGCAGCAAACTGGAACTGTATCTGGCCGACCAGACCAAGATCCGATCCATGATGGTCGAATACGCTCAGCGAATCGTAGGTGTGCCGAATTTCAACCCGACCCCTCTGTCCGAGGAGCTTCGAGGAACGCTGAAAGACGCGATCCGTCACAACAGTGCGGTCGTAGGCCTCGATGATCTCCAAGCGATCGCCGAGCGCGGCTAAATCCACCCTTTGCGCTTGAACAGCCAAAGGATCACGAACCCAAGCAGAGCCATCAGCCCGAGCGCGAGTGGGTAACCGAAGTACCACTCCAGCTCGGGCATGTACTTGAAGTTCATGCCGTAGATGCCCGCCACCAGGGCCCCAGTCATCAGGACGGTCGAGATGACCGTCATCTTTTTCATCACCATGTTCAGGTTGTTCGACACCGTTGATAGGTGGATATCCAGCAGACCCGTCAGTGCCTCACGGTTCGTATCGACAAGCTCTGTTAGACGGAGAGTATTGTCGAAAAGGTCGTGGTAGTACGGCTCCAGCCCAGGGGTAACGAAATCGAGATCGCGCCTTAAGAGGGAGTTCATCACATCCCGAAACGGGCCAAGTTGGCGGCGCATATGGAGCATCCGCCGCTTTATCAAAAGCAGTTCTTGCAGCTTGTCCGTGCGTCCAGTGTAGATTTCATCGGAGATTCGGTCGACTTCATCTTCCATTTCATCAAGCCTGGGGAAATAGTCGTCCAAGATCGAGTCGAGCATTGCAAAGAGTAGGTAGCCGACCTCGGGATGACCTAACTGAAGCCGAGTTCGCCACCTTTGCGCAAGGCTGCTGACGCAAGGAATCTCCGAGTGGGACACCGTCACCAAGGTATCGCCCTTTACAAAAAAGCCGATCTCATCGAAGATTTCTCCGTCCTTGGACTTGCTCTGAACCGCCGGTGCGACCAAAAAGATGTGATCGTCGAACTCCTTCAATTCGGGGCGCTCGTCCCGACCAACGGCATCCTCGATTGCAACAGGGTGAAATCCGAAGTCTCTGGTCAAGAGGTCACTGGTTACCTGCGCGTCGCTATCAAAAAGGTGAATCCAAGTGACCCCAGCTTGCTCGCGGTGCCGGCGAAGCGCCTCGACATAGTCGATCTCGGCCACCTTTCGGTCGGCCGAAATCGATAACGCCAGAGACTCAATCATCAGAGCTTTCGGATGCGGATGTTCTTGAAGGCAACCAGATTGCCGTGATCTTGGAGCACGATGTGCCCCGATGGATACTTGGCGTACTCGGGCCAGCCGTTGAACTTGCTCTTCTTGAGTCTCTCGAGGAAATCGGGCGAATCAATCTCGAATTCAACGACCTTCACCCCGTTCATCCAGTGCTCGACGTGCTTGCCCTTGTAGATGATCCGAACGTGGTTCCAAGTGTTGGCCGGATTGACCATCGACTTGATCGGCGCAAAGAGCCCGTATGCCGATCCCGCTGAGGTCAGCGGATTCTTGCCGTCCGGATGCTTCGCATCATCAAGAACCTGACACTTAATCGCCGTTTCGTATGACGCACCGCGCGTCTCTCGAGAGCGGAGCATGATACCGCTGTTTCCACCTGCCTGAACTCTCCAGTCGAGCCTCAGCTCAAAGTCGCCGTATTGCTCTTTGGTGGCCAAATCGCCGCCATCAAGGCCCGGAATGAACACAAGGGCCTCATCCGCCACTTGCCAAGCCTTTGGAATCCCTTCGCCACGATACTTACGCCACTTATCCATCGACTTTCCGTCAAACAGCAGCTCGAATCCCGCCGCCTTCTCCTCGGCGGACAGAGTATTCACCTTTTCGGCGGCTTCATAAGCAGTCACCTTTCCGGTTCGATCCGGAACCACGTTGACGGTCGCCCACGCCTCGTTCGCCCACATCATCTGTCCGTCTGCTCCGCGAAGCGACATCGGTAATCGGAAATAGAGCACGTGCTCGGGCTTGATTCCATCGAACTCCAAGAACACCTTCGTTCGGGTCTTGTTCCAAGAAACCGTCTTCACCGGGAGCCTCGTCTCGTCGACCTTTGGCCCGCCGTATTCGATGGTTGGTTCGTACCTCCATTGGCGTACTTCCCATTCCGCCAGAATCTCGGGCAGAAGGTTGTCCTGCACGGGCTCAGTGAACTCGATTTCGGCTCCGTTCTTCATCGGCAGGAGCTTCAGCATCTCGAATGTGAGCTTGCCGTTGTAAGCGAGCCGTTGCAAGCCGTAGCGCTCCTTCCCTTCTTGTCCCCAGTTACCCGTAGAGCCAATTCCCCCCACGTAGATCGCCTTATCAGGTCCGATGATTGCCCGGTTGATTCCGGCCTCGAGGCCCTGAGTCATTCGGAAAACGACCCCCTGATACCGACCATTGACTTTTTCGAGGAAGATGCGCCGGAGTCCACCGTAAGTCACGTCTCCCGCCATCATCTGACCTTGATAGGGACCAAAATCGAAGGGCCCGGGCTGAGAGACCGAATTACCGATTTCGCCTTGCGGGAACCAGACCGCCGGTTGCATTTCCTTGACGCCCTTCAGAGCATCAAACTCCACCGAGCGGTTGCCGTAGAAAGCGCCGGGAACGACTTCCAGAAGTTTGCACGAGGGCAGCCAGTCGCCTTGATTATCGGTGATAAACAACTCGCCTTTGCCGTTCTTGCCCGTGCCATTCGGGGTGCGAAGTCCCCTCGCGATGAACTCGTACTCGCCGGTCTTGATGTTGGTTTTCATCACCCGACCGCGATCGATGTTCTGCTTGTCGGTCGAGCGCCCGCCAGTATTGATCCCCAAAGCTAGGTTGCTGTAAAGATAGTCGCCTTGGCGGTTGAAACCGAACGTGAACTCGTGGAAGTTCGACGTCACTCCGAAGCCGCTGGAGAGGGCGTAATACTCGTCGATGATGCCGTCCTTGTTTGTGTCCCGAAGCCGGGTGATCTCCTGCTTCTGGGCAACGAAGATGTCTTTGCCCACAACCTCGATACCCAATGGTTCCGAAAGCCCTTGCGCGATCCGCTTGACCTTTACTTTGGTCGGATCGCCCGTTTGCACGCCCTCAATGTCGTAGACCGCGCCATCAGGGTCCCATGTGCAAAGAACAAGGTGCCCGTTCGGACGAAACGCGATGCCGCCGACCCTCGGATTGAAGTCCTTCGGCCTCGGTGTGGTGAGATCGAACGACGGATGGACCGATGTTTCCGGCCGACCGTCACCTGGTCGCTGAGGGAAGATCGCATCCATAACCTTCTTGAAACCGGGAGCGACGACGCCAACTTCATCGGCAACCGTCTCGAAGTTCTTACTCGTGATCCGCTTCCATTCAGTCTCTTCTGCCAGCTTCCAGTCAAGCGTGAGGAGAGACGGACCTTCGTTTTGGAAGTAGTCGATGCGAATCGGATAGAGCCCTGGCTCAAGGTCCATTGAGCCGGTTGCTTGCTCGCCAAGATGCATCCCGTCGAAGTTGATGATTCGCTCACCATTGATGAACAATCGCGCGCCGTCATCGACGTGCATTTTGAATTCGTATAGGGCTCCTTCTTCGACTTTGAGCCAACCCGTGATCGAGACCAAGAAGTGCTCTTTGAGGCCGAACTGATCGCCCTTCAGGTCAACGTTTGGAATGTGCTTGTTGACGTTCGGAGTCTGGTTCGGGACGAGGGTCGGAATCTTTTCGAACGGAAACTCAATTTGGTAAGCCCGGTAAGACAGTCCCGGCTCGTGTACATCACCCTGCTGGGTGTTCCCTTGCCCTTGCGGCTCGCCGACCACCGCCTGCAGCTGATCCTCGCCGCCGTCGTCATCGCTCGGCGGGAAGCCGAGGACAGGATCAAAAACCACGCTCCAAGTCGTTTTCGCTCCGATGCCGTGCCAGGCCTCTCGATCACCCTCGGGCATCTCGCGCCCATTGACAAAGAACGTATTCTTTGGTGCGCCCCGACCATACATCAAGACCTGGATATCTGCGGTAGGAATCGACGATGTGAACGTCCGCGAAAGACCCGCTGGCCGGTCTCCACGCCGCAAGAGTCCAGGCTCTTCGGTCACGGTTGCGACTTTGCCGTTCACCGGGATCTCGTAGACAAATTGCACGCGATTGGCACCAAGCATCCGGTGACCTCGGTAGCGAGGCTTCACGTCTCTCCCGCCGACTCGCCAGACGGTTGCGTCTACCTTGCCGCCCAGGATTTCTCCGCCTTTGCTCGTGGGGTTTGGGCCGTGAACCGTGGTGTAAACCGCTCCCTCGAAGTTCACGTCGCCTTTCCAGAACTTGTAAAGGCCGCAGTTAGTGGCGTCGTACGAGATCCAGAAATCCTTTGCGAGCGCCACTGTCGCAATCCGCGCTCGGTCGTCAAGAACCGAACGGAACACCCACACGTCCCTGGGCGGGACGTTTTTGACCACCAGGTCGGATTGAATTCGTCCGGGGCTTAAAGTGAGCGCAAGCAACGAGGCGATCAACGGCATGCGTCAATTTTCGCACAGCGAACCCGGCGAATTCACCGGGCAAGCATTATGTCCGCCAAAGTTGCGACAAATCAGGGCAACGTGCCAGCCAGAAGCTGGTCAACGATTTCATCCTGATCGTACTGGCGCGGAACCGGCTTTAATCCCGCCACGAGGCAGTCGCGGTTATCAAAAATGAAGCATCCACCCTCCCAAAGCGACTCCTCTTCCGGAATCTCTTCGAGATACTTCAGGATGCCGCCCTTGAGGTGATACACCTCTTCGAAGCCCTTGGCGAGCATGTAGGCCGTCGTCTTTTCGCAGCGGATTCCGCCCGTGCAGAACATTGCGACTTTCTTGTGCTTCGACGGATCAAGATTGTTTTCGACCCACTCAGGAAACTCGCCAAACGAGACGAGTCGCGGGTCAACCGCGCCCTTGAATGTACCTTCGATGTACTCGTACACGTTTCTGGTGTCGAGCACCATCACTTCTGGATCCGAAATGAGAGCGTTCCAGTCCTTTGGCTCCACGTACCGACCGACCATTTCGCCGGGATTCGCCAGCGGATTGCGCATCGTGATGATCTCCTTCTTGAATTTCACTTTGAGCTTCTTGAAGGGAACCTCCTCGTGCTGCGAATCCTTGAATTCGATATCGGCAAATCGTGGGTCGGCCGTCAAAAATGACCAGTAGGCGTCAATGCCTTCCTTTGTCCCGCTGATCGTGCTGTTGATTCCCTCGGGCGCGACCAAAATGATGCCTTTCAGGTCATTCGCTTCGGCGACGGCAAAGATTTCATCCCGAAGGGCCTCGCCGTCGGTCACTTCGACGAACTTGTAATAGGCACGAACCACGAACTGCATGACACTTCTATTATCCCCAAACCGATGAACTTTCAAACTTTCTTGAAAGCTACGGAGTAGAATTTATCTGTGCCACTTCTCGAACATCCCACCATCGAATCCATCTCCGAGAAGGTGTACGCCAACGAGCGCATCACCCCCGATGACGCGCTTTTCCTTTTCAACCACAACAACCCGCTCGAACTGGCGGCTCTCGCCAGTTATCGCCGTCAACAGCGCACCGACCCGAAAGTCGTGACCTATATCGTCGGGCGAATCCTGAACTACACAAACGTGTGCTGGGTTCGGTGTAAATTCTGCGCTTTCTACCGTACACCGGGTCATGAGGAGGGATACCTCCACTCCGACGAAGACATTCTCGCCAAGGTCAAGGACACCGTGGATAAGGGCGGAGTCGAAATCCTTTTCCAAGGCGGCCTCAACCCGAAGCTAAAGATCGAGTATTTCGAGCATATCTTCTCGCTCATCAAGCGCGAGTACCCAGAAGTCATCCTCCACGCGCTGAGTCCCGCCGAGATCATTTACATCGCGCACATCAGCAAAATTACGCTTGAAGAGTGTTTGACGCGACTCAAGGCGGCGGGTCTGCACTCGATCCCTGGTGCGGGGGGCGAGATTCTTGTTGATCGCGTCCGAAAGATCATCGCGCCCTACAAAGACACCACTGACGAGTGGCTGGCGTGCATGCGCGCGGCATCTAAGCTGGGCATCCGCAGCACGGCCTCGATGATGTTTGGACACGTGGAAACCATCGAAGACCGAGTCGAGCACTTGGGTCGAATTCGCGACCTCCAAGACGAGTGTCAGCCGTTCCGCGCGTTTGTCACTTGGTCGTTCCAGCCCGAAGAGACGATGCTCCAGATTCCCGCCAAGGCGACCTCGGCCGACTATCTACGGACGCTCGCAGTCTCGCGGATCTTCCTCGACAACTTCGACAACATTCAGCTCTCGATCCTTACTCAGGGCCCCAAGATCGCTCAGATGGGCCTCGGATACGGCGCAAACGACTTCGGCTCGGTGATGATCGAGGAGAACGTTGTCTCCGCGGCCGGCAACAAGTTCATTTTGAATGCGGCGGAGTTTGAGCGGTTGATTCAGGACGCGGGTTACGAAGCCAAGCGGCGGAATACTCGGTATGAGCTCATCTGAGTTCCGCTTGTGGTTTTTGCATGACGCGTCTGTGGTCAGCGCTGATGAGGACCGCGACCTTGAGCGCGTGATATTTGAGTTTGAATACATCGCAGGGGGCCTTGGAAGAAACCTCGTGCTAACTCTTGAGGGGCTTCTAACGTCGACTCTGAGCGTCAGCCTTTCGGGGAGTTATCCATGCTGGGCTGAATCCGTAAGCGGCCTCTCGGGCCGTCTGACTCCAGGAAACAAATTTGACGTTTACGAGTCGACTCTGACATCAGGCGAACCCAGCAAGTTGTACATATGGAGTGCCTGGTTCGAATGCAACGCGACTTTCGCCGATGCGACATGGACACTCGATGGAGTCCCACTGACCCTCGATCAGATTTGCGACGAAGCTACGTTCAAGAAGTGATCATGGAGGCACTTTTCTGGGCGACGCTCGACAGGGAACTTCCGTCAACTCCCGATTTCCCTGCTTTCCGGGGCGATTTCTTCATTGATGGACTAGAGGGCGGTTTGATGATATGGGTTGTCCAGACAAAGAATGACCTCTATGGTTTCGCACCGCTCAATCTTGATTTTTACACAAGTCATGTGAAGCATCTGATCCGAGTCGGAGCGGAGTTCAACTATTGCGCAGGAAATCAACTTCTCGCCCGAGGCACTGTCGCCAAAGTCGCCTAACAACTCCCCCGCAACACTACCGGAAGTGATACAATAGGAAGTTCTTTTGCGACGTTCCAACACGCCGCCACGTCTGTATCATGCCCGGTGAAACCAATCACGATTCCCTCCAGGAAAAGCGCTGGCTTACCGCCCTCAACGAGGGCGACACTCGCGCTTTGGGCGGCATCTACGAACTGTATGGAGAAAGGATTTTCCGCTACACGTTCCGAATGCTGGGCAACCGTTCCGACGCCGAAGACATCACGGCCGAGACCTTCCTCCGCGTCCTTCGCCGATCTGGCGAACTGCGCGCCGATGGAGCGTTTCGCACCTGGCTCTTCCGGATCGCTCGGAACTTATGTATCGACAAAATGCGGCAGCACAAACTCATGGAGCTGCCCCCAGACGCATCGATCTCGGGAACCGAAGACAAGTCGACCCTGCGCATCACCGTGCAGCAAGCCTTGTCGGAACTCCCGACCGAATACCGGGAGCCATTAGTGCTTTGTGATCTCGAAGAGATGGCCGCCCGGGAAGCAGCGGAGGTTCTGAAAATCAGTGTTCCGGCACTGAAATCTCGCCTATACAGAGGACGTAGGGCGCTCCGCGACAAGCTAGGAGGCACACAAGAATGAACACCATCTACGACAAACTCGTCGACATGTACGCGGGGCAAGAACTCGCCGAAGACCTGAATGCCGAGCTCGAAGCAGCAGCCGCATCCAACCCAACCCTCAAGGCCGATATGGCTTCTCTTCGCTCGACAGTGAACCGGCTCCAATCCGATTCCGAAAACCCGTACACCGACGAAACCCACGCCCGCATTCTGATGAAGATCTACGCCCGGGCTGGCGAAATCGAGCGAGGCACCCCCGAACCGATTTACCTTCAATACCAACTGCCAATGTCTGGCTAGTAAACTGATTCCCATAAGGCACCCCAACCTAAGATGAAAATCACCTGTCCACGAAAAGAGTTCTTCGAAGCCGTCAGCGCCGCTGGTCAAGCGGCTTCGACCCGCACGTCGGTCAACATCCTTCAGACCCTGAAGGTCGAAGCGACCGATTCCACCATCCGCGTTGTCGGATGCGATGGAGAAATGTGGGTGGAGCGCTCTCTTCCGGTGGTGGTCGAAGAGCCTGGCGCGATCTGCGTTCCCGCTCGGCTCCTCGTCGATATCGTCTCGTCCTTGCCGGATGGAGACGTGAACTTGTCCACTTCGGACGGAACCAATGTTCTCCTCACCCACGGAGCATCCGAGTACCGGCTTCACTCGCTCGATCCCGTTGATTTTCCCGATGCGCCGACCTTCGGCGGCGAAAGTGACTTCAAGATTCCGGCCGGCGAGCTCCGCTCGGCCGTTGATTCGGTCATCTTTGCAGTCTCAACCGACCCTCACCGGCAGCTTCTTACCGGCGTGATGCTCAACTACACGGGCGACCGCCTGCTTTTGGTTGCCACCGATACTCACCGCCTCGCCGTCCGGCAGATCACCAAGCCCGGGCTTGGTGGCGAAGTTAATGCGGTCGTTCCCGAAAAGGCTCTGAAGGCGATCAAGGGACTTCCGGTTTCGGATGATGTCGAAGTCAGGCTCGAATTCGGCGCGGGTCGCGTCGGCGTCGATGCAGGCTCAGCTAAGGTCGTCACTCAGCTCCTTCAGGGCACGTATCCCAACTGGGAGCGCGTTGTTCCTGCCGAGACAACCCGAAGCTGGTCGATCGAAGCCGATCAACTTGGCAGCAAAGTCAAGCGTGCGATGATCGTCGCTCGCGACAGCGCAAACCGAATCCGGTTCAAAGGCGGCGAAGAGACGCTCACCATCGTTGCTCGCTCCGAAGAGAAAGGCGATGCAAAGGAAGAGCTTCCAATCATCTCGTCCAACGGCGAGATTGAGATCGCTTTCAACGGCAAGTACGTGCTTGATGCGCTTGAACCGATCAGCGGACCCGGAGTGAAGGTCGAAATGACCGAACCCTCCCGCCCGGCGGTGTTCAAGTCTGGCGATGAAGAGTCCAGTTACTTCTGCGTCATCATGCCGATGTCGTTGATGTAGAGTCAGATTTCTGTTTAATTTCGTTATTATCGTGAAATTAACACCAGAGGAGTAACGTTGTCCGGGCGAGCATTCGCCCGGACAACCATGAAACGCGCGTTCACCCTGATAGAACTCCTCGTAGTTATCGCCATCATCGCGATTCTCGCCGCTATCCTTTTCCCGGTTTTCGCCCAAGCCAAGGAATCAGCCAAAGGGACCCAATCGCTTAGCAACATGCGAAATATCTCCACCGCTATGGTTCTTTACTTGGGTGACAACGATGATACATTCCACAAGAACCTCGCAGGACAAAACGTACCTGCAAGTAACGGCTTTGGCGCCAACACGAATATGCGAGCCTGGACCAACTGGCCATGGTTCTATGGTCCGTATGCCAAGAACGTCAACATTTTCGATTGTCCACTCAGTCCAGACGGTCCTGAACAATTGACCAACACAAATTGGGGCAACGATGGAAATTACAGCTACAACTACGATGGGCTCACGAAGGCAACGAATATTCCGGCTCAAGTTGCGACCGCGCTTGAACTGCCTGCCGAAACCTTTGCGTTCTTCACGGGCGGCGACCCGGACCTCGTGCCCGGAACGAACAATTTTACGAATCTACTTGAGTCCCTCGACGTCAATTTGTCATGCGGCTCTAATCAATGGACCGGGGGCTACTCTCGAGAAAACGCCTTTCGGTACAGAAAGATGACGATTATGACCTTTGTCGATGGGCACGTTAAGCCTCAGCATTGGTCGAAGGTGCTGGAGCGAAAGGGCGATAACGTCGCACCATGGAGCATGGATTGGGCGGATTGCACGGGTGATTGCCGTCCTCTGGCACAAGAGACCGCCCTTGTCGGTGCGGGTAAGTGCTTCGATCCAAATCGATTGCCGTAACTCCTCGACTTAAGACACCAGGTAAAACTTTGCCTGGTGTCTTTCCACTTCCCAACCCTCACTGGACCATCGATCCGCATCCGACCGCTGGAGCGCGAGGACGCGGCCAAACTCGCGGGGATCACCAGTCTCGAGACATTTAAGTATTACGTCACCAGCGTCCCGACTAGCGATGAGCCCGAGGGCTGGCAGCCGTTCGTCGATTATATGCTTGATACTCCGACGATCCAGGGCCAGGTGATTGAGGACCTCAAAACCGGGCAGATCCTTGGAATGTCGAACTACCTCGATATCCGCGAGATCGATCGCCAGGTCGAGATCGGCATGACCTGGTACATCGAGTCAATGCGCGGCACCACGCTCAACCCCGAAGCGAAACTACTCCTACTCACCCACGCATTCGAGACCCTCGGTTGCATCAAAGTCACCCTCAAGGCCGACGATCGAAATGCTCATAGCAAAGCAGCGATCCTCAAGCTAGGCGCCAAACCGGAGGGAGTTTTCAAGCAACACCGACGCACCCCATGGGGCGAATTTCGGGACACCGCCTGGTTTGCGATCTTCGCCGAAGACTGGCCCGAGGTCAAGGCAAAACTGCTCGACCGCATCAGCTAGGTACAGTTTTGGTTATGAACGAAAACGACGACCTCCATCCGATGCCGTCGGAAGCAGAGATCGAAGAACGATTTGAGGCGATCAAGGCTAAGCTCGATCCGATCGCCCATAACCCCGAACTTGATGCTAAGGTGTCGGAGTTTTTTGGTCGCCAAGCGGAGAATAGCGAGATCTCCTCCGACTCCGTCCATCCGGAGTTAGATGAGAAATTGGCTTCGATGCAACAACGACTCGAGTCCGCAAAAAACACCTACGAGCAAACAAAACCAAAAGCGAATTCGGTCTCTGGAGGTCTCGACCAGAAAACGAGTCTCGGAATGGGACTCGGACTGTCGATGGCGTACACCATCATCGGTGCTCCACTCGTCGGATATGGTCTCGGACTCCTACTCAACAAGCTCACCGGAAATCCCGGATGGCACATTTGGACCACTCTCATTTTCAGCGTGATCGCTGTATGTTGGGTAGCAATGATCGGCTCGAGAACCAACGACCGCCTCTGACCATGATTGCAACCTTTCTGATGGTGATGCTTATCACAGTGCTTTTTGTATCGGGCACTGTACTGATTGTTCGGGCTCTGGGCGCAGGAAACGAGGGCAACTACACCACTGCTGGATTGTATGCTGTTGTTGGACTCGCATTAAAATTCCCAGCCCTGATCGTCGGCCTTAACATCGCTAAAGTTGCACCGCGCAACGAGCGCACTGTCGCAATGATCGCGATTGTCTTGGTATACTTTCTCACCGTTGCTGGGGCATCCATGTACGGGCGCCACCAAAATCGCGAAGAACAATGATGGACCTGAGACAGCTTGGTGGGATGCACATCGCGAACGCGCAAGTATCGTTCATTGGTTGGGCTTTTTACCTTCTTCTTGTCTTGACCGTAGTGATCGCGTTCATCTTCAGTGCCCGCAAGGGTTACAGCTCCAAAGTATTCACGACAGGTCCAGCTAAGGTCGCTGAGCAGCTTTACCTGTTCTTAGAAAACATGGCCGTTGGCGCTATCGGTTCCCACGGACGCAAATATGTGCCGATGCTTGCGACGTTTTGGATGCTGATTTTCACGAGCAACGTCCTCGCTTTGTTTTCGCCTGCATCCCCGACGACGATCCTTGGCTTCAACCTCGGGCTCGCGCTCTGCTCAATCGGATACGTACAGTACGAGGGAATGAGAGCGAACGGAGTTCTCGGTCACATCAGCCACTTCGCCGGGCCAAAGCTCGGACTGGCACTCCTGCCGATCACCGCGATGATCTTCCTGATCGAAATCTTCTCTGAGATCATGAAGAACGTTTCGCTCTCGATCCGCATTTTTGCGAACATGAGCGGCGGTCACCAAGCGGTCGAGTCCATGAATCAACTTGGGTTGGGTATCGGAGTTCCCATTGGAGAATTTCTGCTCCCTCTCAAGGTTCTCACATGCCTCGTCCAGGCACTCATCTTTACCTTGCTCACTTGCGTCTACTTAGGGCTCGTCACGTCGCATCACGGCGACGACCACGAGACCTCTCACGCGCACTAAAGATTTTCAACCACCTACACAAAACACCAGGAGAAACACGAACAAAACATGAACATGATCGGTCTCGGTATCGCGATCCTAGGCATCGGCCTGGGCCTCGGTCTGATTGGAAATGCTGCGCTGCAGGGAATGTCCCGACAGCCAGAAGCAATCGGCAAACTGCAGGTCCAAATGCTGATCGCCCTTGCATTCGTCGAGCTGATGGGCTTCTTGACCATCTTCGCCACCAGCGGATTCGTTAAGTAAGCGATACGTTTTTTCGTGCCCATGAAAGATTCATGGGCACCATGACCTAAACCAACCAATGGCTGAACAGCAATCATCATCGAAAGGAAGTGCCCTGCCGGGGATCATCATCGGAGCAATCCTGATGTTCGGCGGCGTCTATCTCGATAAGGTTCTGCATGTCGCTCACGAAGCGGGATCAGCTGAACACGCAACCGGCGAACACGCCGGACAGTGGACAGTTCCTATCCTCAACAAACTCGATGAGATGGGCCTGCCCCTTAATCCGGGAATCACGGTAGCGACGCTTGGCGTTTTGCTGATCGTCATGCCCGTCGTGAAGTACTTCTACACGACACCTCTCAAGAACGCTATCGACGAGCGAAATCACAACCTCGAAGCAACATTCTCCGAAGTCGAGTCCCTCCGAAACGAGATGACCACGATGAAGAGCGACTACGAGAAGCGGCTAGCCGCGACCGAAGCAGACGCTCGAGAGAAGATCAACGCGCAGATCAAGGAAGCTCAATCGTTGCGACAAAGCCTGATGGCAGAAGCCGCATCGAAGTCGGACGCTTTGATTAAGCAAGCTCAAGAGGAAATCGCTGCCGAAAAGGCAAAAGTCCTCGGCGAGCTCCGAACGCACGTGACTGATCTCGCGCTCACCGCAGCCGAGAAAGTTGTGGGTGCAAACATGGATACGGCAACGAACCGAAAGCTCATCGCTGACTTCGTCGCCGACCTTGAGGTGAAGGCTTAACATGGCATCAGATCGCGTCGGAAAGCGGTACGCTCAGGCAGCTTTTGAGGCTGCCAAAGCGAGTAACTCCGTCGAAATCGTCGGCGCAGATCTGGCCGGTCTTCAACTAGCGTTGACGACCAACGGCGACCTCCGATCTTTCCTTATCAGCCCGAATCGAAGCCGAGATGAAAAGCTCGCACTCTTCGAAAAAGCTCTTGGTGAGAAGGTCACTGCACTCACGAGCAACCTCGTGAAGCTGATGCTGGAGAAGCGCCGTGAAGAGGAACTTCTCACGATCAGCGACGAGTTCATCCAACTTCGCCGCGCAGACGAGGGCATCTTACACATTGTCGTGACCAGCGCCGTCGAGCTGTCGGATGCTGAGAAGACCCAGATCGTCAGCAACGTGAGCGCAAAACTTGGGCGAAAGTCCGAAGCAGAATTTGCCGTTGACGCAGCCCTATTGGGTGGCGTTAAGGTGGCATACGACAATTTCGTCATTGACGGCAGTGTCCGAGGAACGCTTAAGCGGCTCCGCGAGACCCTTCGACAAGACAACACAAACCAGGCATAAAGAACATGGCCATTCGACCAGAAGAGATTACAGATATCCTCCGTAAGCAGCTTGAGTCATTCGACAAATCTGCGAAGACCGACCACGTCGGAACCGTTATCCAAGTTGGAGACGGTATCGCACGAGTACACGGTCTGCCGGACTGCCAAATGGGTGAGCTTCTTGAGTTCCCCAACGGAGTCGTCGGTCTTGCACTCAACCTCGAAGAGGATTCCGTCGGCGCAGTTCTTATCGGCGACGATACATCCATCGTGGAAGGCGACCCCGTTAAGGAAACCGGAAAGATCATCCAGGTTCCTACCGGTAAGGCTCTTCTTGGTCGAGTTGTAAACGCTCTTGGTCAGCCAATCGATAACAAGGGACCAATCGTAACCGACACCTATCAGCGACTTGAGACGATGGCTCCCGGCGTTGTCGACCGACAACCCGTTACCGAGCCTCTTCAAACTGGTATCAAGGCAATTGACGCCATGATTCCCGTCGGACGAGGTCAGCGCGAGCTGGTTATCGGCGACCGACAAACCGGAAAGACTGCGATCTGCATCGATACGATCATCAATCAAAAGTCGACTCACGAGCCAGGTGGCTCGCCGGTTTACTGCATCTACGTCGCTTGCGGACAAAAGGCTTCGAACGTTGCTCGAGTTGTAAAGACCCTCGAAGAGAACGGCGCGCTGGAGTACACCACCATCGTTCTGGCTTCCGCCTCGGATTCCAACGCTGAGCAGTATCTCGCACCGTTCGCCGGTGCTGCTATCGGTGAGTTCTACCGAGACAACGGCATGCACGCGCTGGTCATCTACGACGACCTTACCAAGCAGGCACAAGCCTACCGAGCCGTTTCGCTCCTTCTGCGACGACCGCCCGGACGAGAAGCTTATCCTGGAGACGTTTTCTATCTTCACTCGCGCCTTCTGGAGAGAGCTGCGAAGGTCTCCGATGCCAAGGGCGGCGGATCGCTTACTGCGCTTCCGATCATCGAAACCCAATCGGGCGACGTTTCCGCTTACATTCCGACCAACGTTATTTCGATCACCGACGGACAGATCTACCTTGAGCCCGACCTCTTCTTTGCTGGTGTTCGACCTGCAATCAACGTTGGTATCTCGGTTAGCCGTGTTGGTGGAAACGCTCAAATCAAGGCGATGAAATCGGTTGCAGGAAAGCTCAAGCTCGAAATGGCCCAGTACCGAGACGTTGCTGCCTTCGCGCAGTTCGCTTCGGACCTCGACCGCTCGACCCAGCTTCAGCTCATCCGAGGTCAGCGCCTCACCGAGCTTCTGAAGCAAGACCTGGTTTCGCCAGTTGATGTTGTCGATCAAATCGTCGCCATCTACGCTGGTTCGCAAGGCGTTCTCGACGAGCTCAGCAACGAGCAAGTCAAGCCGTTCGAAGCCGGACTTCTCAAGTTCATGCACGAGAAGTACAGCCAGGTGATCGAGTCCATCCGAACCTCCAAGGCAATCTCGAAGGAAACCGAAGAGCAACTGAAGGCCGGTATCCACGAGTTCGCCGCTACCTTTGGAAAATAAATGGCAACCCTAAAGCAGATTCGACAGCGCATTCGCGCCGCAAAGAACATCCAGCAAATCACGAAAGCGATGAAGCTGGTTGCTGCGGCTCGCCTCAAGAAGGCAACCGATCGCGTGCTCGAAGCACGACCATACGCCGACAAGCTCAAGGACATCATGACTAGCATGTCGGCGTCCGGTTCCCTGCCTGCTCACCCACTGCTCACTAAGCGCGAAGTCAACAACATCCTCCTGATCGTGATGACCTCCGATCGGGGTCTTGCGGGTGGATTTAACACCAGCATCCTGCGAAAAGGAACCGAGTTCGCGAAGCAAAGCGAGGGCAAGGGTCTCAAAATCCTCGGCTACGGAAAGAAGGCTAATCTCTTCTTCGCCAAGCGCGGCTTTGACATGGTTGACACCTTCTCGGCGCCGTCCGCAGGCGCAAGACTCGAAGACGCAGTCGCGATCACCAAGAAAGCTCGTGCGCTCTTCGAATCTGGTGAGGTCGATGCCGTCTACGTCATCTACTCCAAGTTTGTATCGGCTGTAAAGCAGATCCCAACGACGGTTCAGCTGCTCCCGATTGAGCCAGAAACAGATGGAGGATCGGCGTCAGTTGGCGGCGAAGTTGCTTTCGAGCCGTCGGCGGAAGTCGTTCTCGACACGCTCCTTCCCCGCTACTTCCAAACCCTCGTTTGGCAGTCGATGCTCGAATCAACAGCGTCCGAGTTTGGTGCTCGAATGAGCGCGATGACGGCGGCAACCGACTCGGCAGGTAAGATGATCCAAACCCTTACGCTCAAGGCAAACCGAGAGCGACAAGCCGCGATCACCAAGGAAATCTTGGAAGTCGTCGGCGGTGCCGAAGCTTTGAACGGCTAAGGCGGCGGTTTCGGTGCCCGGGAATTCATTACGTCACCAGTTCAAAGAGTCGTAGCCCTTTTTGTTGACCGCAAGGCCAAGTAATCTAACGGGGTAACCAGGTTTGCAATTATACAAGTCACCGACGTATTGAGCAAAGTTCCGATTTTGGATGTACTGACTTCGTGCCAAGGCAATGGTCGCGCGAGCCTTTGATTCTTCTCCTCTTGCCAGGAGTTCTTGACCTTTTAGGACTAGCGCGTTTATTTGCTTGGGCTTAACCTGCAACACGCTCTCCAGAATGTCGAACGCCTTTCTGGAGTCTGGCATT
Organism: uncultured Fimbriimonas sp.; assembly: GCA_964566635.1. Lineage (GTDB taxonomy): Bacteria > Armatimonadota > Fimbriimonadia > Fimbriimonadales > Fimbriimonadaceae > Fimbriimonas. The sequence continues at coordinate 135,039 of CAZMJL010000001.1, forward strand.
TCGTCCGGAGATAACCTCATTGGCTTCCCATTCTGATCCCAAGCCCGTTCGACACCCGCGAAGTACGCACCAGCCAGTTGAACCTTAAGAGATGGGTTCCTGGGGAACTCAGCTACCAGTGACTGTAGAATTCTTCTTCTCTCACCTAATCTTGATTCCTCGCCGGCATAGTATGCAGCAAGAAGTCGAATCGGAGCGTCCCCGCCATTCACACTATAAAGCGAGCGAACTGCTTCTTGAATTGCCTTTGACTTTTTTGCGCCTAATTCGCTAAATAGCGATGCCTTTTTCTTCAGCTGGACACTGTTCCCCCACTCAGTAAATGTTAGCAGTGCAAAGCCATAAGCCAACGCTTTCTGAAAATTCCAGTCAGATCTATTTTTGCCCGGGATTTCCCCGCTCATCAAAAAGTCAAATGCACTTTTTCGGATTCCTAAGCGTATCGCGGTACAACTGAATAGATGCATGGCAGAATAGCTGAAACCCTTTCGCAACTCCGCTTTGGCTAATTCATGCGCTTCCCGGGCTGCTCCCGAGGCGAGCATTTTGCTCGCTCGAATTACGCCCTCACTCGGAACCTCACCCATGGAATCGTATGGTAGGAATCCGTTTACGTCATAGCTCCCAAGAAAGCTGATGGGACCAGTCCCTTCTGCAACCACCGTTGCAGAAGAGATCAATAGCAGAGACACAGTGAAGACTCTCATCAGCCGCCTATCGAGCCGCTACCGCCGCCGCCACCAATTTGCACAGTACGCACTATCGGAACAACCTTTTGTGCGTCCTTGTGCCGAGTCGGAGCCGTTAAGTTGTTTTCTCCTTTGCGATTCCATACTTGTGATGTACCAACCTTAACCGGACAATACAATCCCACTTCGAGCGCGTAATAAACTCCGGGTGTGACGACTTGACCACTTGCACTTACCGTCTCACCCTTGTGGTAGGTTATAGTCTTCTCGTAGTCCCAGCTAGCCTTCACAGACGTATTCTATACAGCTTGTTCGTCAGGTGTCAAGTTTTTTTGAGAGTGTTGGGTGCTATCCAATCTTGCAACAAAGGAAGGTGTTTGGGAACTGTGAAAGCCCATGATGAATCACCTCGACTGAGAAGGCATTTCAAGCAGCATTCCGTTCTACTATCTCGAAATTCAGGATAAGGTGTCGTTTCGGCGATTGATGAACTCAATCTTCTAATTCAGTTGGTCAGGAATGGATGACGGGACTTTGCATGCAACTCCGCCCGTCGCTAGACACGGATCGAGACTCAGACCGTCCAAAAATGATGCCAAAGGGCTAGACCGCGAACGTAGCAACGAATCCCTGGATTTTCTGAGCCCCAAAAAGTTTGCTACCTTTAGATAGAACCAACAACCCCAGTTGACCCACTCACTTACATAATCCAAGTACTGGGAAGGCAGACAACCCCAACTATTTAATTCTACGTGAAAGCACTAATACTCAGGGAATTCGAGGATGTTCGGCTTCCAGTCAAGCTGTTCCAGAACCGACAAATACTCGGCCTCGGTGATCTCCTCTGGCCGCTTGCCGAGATGAGCGACAACCACGCCTTGCATGACATTCGTTGCAAACGTCTCTCCTCCCACCACCGGAGTCGTGGTGATCGCCGCGCGAACTCCCGCGGCTTTCAGAAACTCCAAGTCGGCCTTTCTCAAAGTTTGCGTGAGAATGGTCTTTCCTGGCAAGGACTCGGGCATGAACCGCCGGATGTAGTGCCAGTCGCCGCAGATAAGATCGGCCTCCAAGAAGTACGATGCGAACTTGGGTGTTCGCTTCTCCTGCTTTTCGCCGGTTGGATAGAACCATTTGAACGGCAACCGCGTGATGATCGGGAGCAGGACCGCACCGAGATTGCGAACCGCGGCATAGGATCGAACTGGAACCGGAATCCCAATCCCGAAAAGGAAATCGCCGTAGACCACCGACGCGCCGGAAACTGACAGAGCCTGGGCCATGCCGAAGCGGTCAACCGCACTCACGAGCAAGACCTTCTTCCCCGGGAGGGGGAAAATCCCGTCCGTGGTCAGCCGCTCGATCGCCTTCCTCTCCAATGTGTGCTTGAGCCCGCCCCCATCAACCACCGGTGTGACCTTAGCTCCGGAAATCAAACGTTCGATCTCCTTGAATGCGTACTTGCGATCCTCGATCTGAAGCCAGATATCGGCTCCCCCGACCCCTAGGCAGTCCACCATTCCGTCGAGTTCGATGAAGAGCTGGGCGTAACGCGCCATGTCTCCGTCAGTGCCTACCCGCTCCAGCCGATAAAACTCACCTAACAGTTCGACTTCCGCGACTTTGTCGCGTTTACTGGTGCCGAGGCTAATGGAGACGACGCGCTTCAAAATACAGCGATGGCTTCGATTTCGACATCAACGCCGCGGGGCAGTTTCAGCACGGCTACCGTGGAGCGCGCCGGAGGCTCGGACTCGAACTTCTGCCCGTAAAGCTCATTGACGGTCGCGAAGTGATCCATCGACGAGAGGAAAATCGTCGTCTTTACGATGTTCGACCAACCAAGACCGGCTTCAGTCAAGATCGCTTCCATGTTCGCCAGAACCTGCGCGGTTTGCGCAGCGACGTCGCCATCAACCTGCGTTCCGTCCGGCCGAAGCGGAATCGATCCGCTCATAAACAAGAAGTTGCCAGATGCCTTAACGGCTTGGCTGTAGGGGCCAATTGCGGCGGGGGCGTTCGACGTCGAAACGATCTCGCGTGTCATGGAATAAGAATACCGTCACTAACTGTTGTACAATTATGTTAAAGGTGAAGCTCCGCAAGCTCCTGAGTATGGTTCTGATGCTCGCCTTGGCAATCTGCCAAGTGCCGGGTCGGGTCGTGCTCGTTGGGACCTGCGAGATGGAGTGCTGCAAGTCGGAGGCTAAAGAGTCGAACCAGCTTGCCGTCGAGGACAATTGCTGTTGCACCACCGTCGAAGTAAAACATCACGCTGAGCATCCGGCGTCCCTTTCACCCACGATCCAGATTGAACTCGAGACCGCGCTTCTTCCTACACACAAGATCGTCGTGGCGGAAGCAGAGACACTCGAGCCCATCAAGATTCCGTCAGCTACGGCAAACGGTCCGCCAAAGGACACTCCTTGCTCCCTGCCCCCTTCCCGGGCTCCCCCCATTTCCTGAGTCACCCACTCGCCATTTCGTCGCGCATCGTTCGCGACAAGACTTAAGGAAATCATTCACAAATGTTGAACACAATCAAACTGGGCACCATCGCCCTCGTACTCGCCGTTTCCAGCCTCGGATTTGCCCAAGGCACCAAGACCAAGGCGAAGCCTGCAGCTTGCTCAAGCGCAGCATGCAAGAAGAGCGGTTGCAAGAACTGCACCTGCGGTTCGAAGTGCAAAGGTGGCGCCTGCGCAACCAAAGCAAAGTCGAAGGCTAATTGCTGCAAGAACGGCTGTGCCGACTGCAAGTGCGGAGCGGCATGCAAAGACAGCAAGTGCAAGGATTGCAAAGGCGGCGAAAAGTGCTGTGGCACTGGCGCTAGCTGCTGCAAGAAGAGCTAACTAAACAAATGCTCCCCCGTACTCGTAACGAGTACGGGGGAGCCAGCCTCAGAAAGGCAGGCGACCGTCGCCAAGCGTGTTGAACCACCCGTTGTCGAGAATTCCATCTCCCGACATGTCGTCTAATTGCCTTTCATGCTTCGTAGAAGCATGTCCATCACACCAAGCCACCGTCACGCGGTTATTCGCGGAAGCAAATGGGAGAGAGCGGCAGCTCGTGCCGCACTCCGCGCCTTGACCATAGAATCCGCTAGGTCTTCCGCTTCCCTTCTGACTCGGTACCGGAGGATCCACGACGTACTCTCCACCGCCTAGGGAACCATCATTTCGCCGAACTCCCTTAGTGCCCGCCAAAGCCACTGTCTCGGCCGGCGCAGCTACTGCGGTGTCCGAAATCGTGAACGGAAAAGCAGGATTTCCAGCGACGAAGCGAGAATTCCCCAGATATTGATAGTTGTATCCGTACCCGCCATACAGCATGAGTGGAGCATGGGCGAAGGCTCTCGTAAACATTTCCCGGCCCGCTAAAGGGCCAACAAACATCTGCTCACTCTTCACATATGCAAAGATCGCGTCGGGCCAACGAGTCCTTGGCACTTGAGTCGCAGGGCTACTCATCATCGGATACGACTCGTTATCCGAGACGTACATCGTGATTCCGAGTCCGAGCTGCTTCAGGTTCGAGAGATCGACAGTCCGTTTCGCGCTCAACTTCGCTTGGGCGAACACCGGAAACAGAATCGCCGCCAGGATTGCGATGATCGCAATGACAACCAAGAGTTCGATGAGCGTGAATGCCTGCTTCGATTTCACATGAAGAGAATACTAGACTGTTTTGTCCAGCATTCCAAACTCGACATTTTTGTCATGTTTTCGATGGACAGGTCAATCAGACTGAAGGAGCGTCTTCTGGTTCTACGATTGGAGCAATGTGTGCCTCGTTTAATTTCCGCTGATATTCGGCCATCTCCGTCAACTCCGGATTCTCGACGAACTCGAATTGATCGAACTCATGCCTTCCAAATGACTCCTCAAAGTGGGTGACTCGGGCGTGAAGTTGGGTCACCTTCTTCTCGACAAGGGTGTAATCAAGCGAATCAAGATACGCACCAGGGCGGAAGTCTCCCTTGAAGTCAGGGACATCTCGCGAGCGCCGAATTCCCGCTTCAAGGGCTTTCATTCCCTCAATTCCAAACTGGCTTAACACGATTTGCACTACATCACGACTGTGTTGCCTCAGCCCAAATACTCCGGCCCTGTGCAACGTGAGGGTGAATTCCTCGTAGTCGGGAATGATGTCGTGGGCTGGCATCATAAAGTGCTTCACGATGTCGTAAAGCGCGGCCACGCCCTCTTCCGGGAAGTAATACAGAATCAAGCGGGACAGTTCGAGGAAAAAGTTGTAGTGCGCGGCCTCATCGATGGCGATCAGGCGACAAGCCTGACCAAGCACGGGATCAGTGTCATCGGCACCATCAATTTGCTTCTCACCCTTTGCCACCAAACCCAGGTTGAGATAATTGACCTGCGTTGCTCGCTCCTGAAAAACGGTGTAGAACACCATCCGAAAGGGCTCGTCCCAGGGCAAGTGCCACTCTTGACCGCGCAACCGATTGTTGTATTCGTGTAGCCACTTTTCGGACCGACGACCACTAAACAAGAGCACATTGCGCCAAAGGTCAGCGTGCCGCTCCTCTTCGCTTCCCCAACGGATATAGAACTGCGAGCGACCGTAGGACTCACGAATCACGTTGAGGACTTTGCTGACGTAGTCCGGAATGAACTGCTCAACCGCGTAGTATCCCTCGACGATCCTCATCGTGGATTCCGAAAGATCCTGGCGAAGTTCGCGCCAGTTCACCGACAAATCGGCGTTCCAATTCCGAAGTTCCTGCGACCGAGCGATGTACCAGCGGTAGAATCCAGTGACCGAACGCTCAAAGGCGTACCATCGCTCGGTCTGAGAAAGCATTGCAGTTGCCAAAGCCTCTCAGATTAGCAGGTTTTGGCGATAAATCACCCCCTTACGCGGAGAAATTTAGCATTGCAGCGTTGCTGGTGGCGGTTCCGCCGCTATTAGACACAATTACTCTGTAACTACCAGAATCTCCGGCGACGGTGACCGCAATTGAGTAGGTGCTTCCAGTCGCGCCAGAGATGTTCTGCCAGGTCGAACCATTCAACTTTTGCCATTGAAAGTTCAGCCCGGAACCAGTCGTAATCACGGTAAATGCCACCGGAGAACCCACGCCAACCACGACATTTTGCGGCTGAGTGATGATCGTCGGCGGAATCAAACTCTCCAGCGTGCTTCCTCCGCAAGCGAACAGCGTGAGGAAAAGCGGGATAGCGGCAAGTCGGGCAGAGCGTCGATTCATTGACCTCATTCTGTCACACTTTCCGATTTGATTTCTTCACGAAGAGCCAGCAGAGAAAACCAGGAAACCCTACGGCTCCAAAGAACGAAGTAAAAATGAAGGTCGGGTACTTCCCGGCGAGCAATCCCACCGCCCCTCCGACCAGCGCCGTGAGAACGCAACCAAAGCCGAGGAAGCAACCGTCAGTCTCTGATTCGACCGCTCGGCCCAGCTTCTGGGCGTACAAGTAGAAGCCGATCGCAGAGCTCAGCCAAGTAAAGCCCAACAAAAAGTAAGCCCCGCCAGAACTCAGAAATACGTTCATCACTCCACCGTTGCAAGGCGATACAAAATGGCGGCATAGATGCGGCTCATCTTAAAGAGCGATTCGACCGCCAGGCGCTCATCGGTTTGGTGCGCCTCACCATCACCGAGCCAACCGGTCCCGACCGAAATCGTGTTCGGTACCGCCCGAGCATAGGTTCCGCCGCCCATCGTCTTTGGCTCCTTCATGTCGCCGGTTTGCTCCTGGTACACATCGACGATGGTTCGGACGAGTGGGTGATCCTTAGGGAAGTAAAGCGATGGCGAATCGCGTTCGACCTCGACGGACCATTCCGGCCCGAGCGCACTCATTTTGGCTTCCGCCAAAGCGAGCAATTCGCTTCCCTTCCAAGTGGCCGGATAGCGGACATTTGCGAGGAGCTTCGCAGTTCCGTCAGCAAACGACACTACTCCGATGTTGCAAGTAAGATCACCAGTGGCGTCGTCCCGACCATGGATTCCGAGTCCGACCCCGCTAGGCTGGAACGCCTCCAAGAAACTTTCGTAAAACTCTTGATGCGACAGCGGCGCAATCGCGAGCAGCAACCGGGCGATGCGGGTCGCGGCGTTGTCACCGAAGAACGGAGTCGAGCCGTGCGCGGCCTTTCCGACGGCCTCGATGATCAAGTTCGAACCATCCCAAGCGTAGGTGATGTTTCGATCCCAGTTGTCGGCCAACTTGCCCTCGACATGCGCCCGCACCTCCTCGCCGACTTCAACCACTGCGCGAGCGGAGTCGATGACGATGTTCGGCCGTTGACCGCCCTCGAAGGCGGTGAGTGCAAACGGCGCACCGGGAGTCCTGACGGAAACCAGCAAGTCCCCAATTCCCTTCTCGCCATGGTAGCAAGGCCAGCCCGAGTCGGGCGCAATTCCGTAGGTTGGTGCCTCCTCCGTCTTCACATACCGCTCGACGCAACCAAATCCGCTCTCCTCATCGCAGCCAAAGGCGGCTCGGAAGCGAACGCCTAAATCCGGAAAACACTCCTTGATCGCCCTCAATGCAAAGAGGGACGCCATGGTCGGACCCTTATCGTCGATCGCACCTCGCGCGTAGATGTAGCCGCCATCGAGTTCAGCTCCGAACGGCTCGTGCTTCCAGCCCGGACCCACCGGAACCACGTCAAGGTGCCCCAACGTCATTACGAGGCGTTCGCCGGAGCCAAAATCGGCATAGCCCAGATGCCCTTCAAGGTCGGTCGTCTTCATCCCGTACGACTCGGCCAGACCGAGAACGAAATCTAGCGCCTCGCGATTTCCGAGGCCATAAGGAGCATTCGGCTCCGCAGGAGCCTCGATCGAATTAATGCGCAAAACTGCCTGAGTCTCCTCAAGCAGTTCTTGCTCATGCGCCTTGAGCCAGGCATTTAAAACTTCGGAGGGATTCGACATCCCCCAAAGATTACTTGACGCCGAAGGTAACCGTCACCACCGCCGTGATCGACTTCTCCTTGCTGCTCAAATCATTGAAGCCCGAGTCGTAAATCTCGAAGTCGTAGCGCGGCGTGATCTGCAGCGGAGCCATGCGCGCGCCGCGCACATCTCCAACTGCCGACCCGCTCTTACTGGCGATCTCTTCGGCTCGTTTGCGTGCATCTTCTGCGGCCAAACCAAGAATTTCGCGCTTTACGTCACCAATTTTTGTGTAGAAGAACTGCGGCGATCCAGATTCAAGCGGGACGCCTTGGGCGATCAAATCCGTCGATTCTCGGCTGATCTTTTCGACTTCGTTCACCTTCGTCGAGCGCACAGTCACCGACTGCCCAACGTCGTACCCCTTGATCGAACGATAGCCGCCATTGTCGTATTGGCCGTCCTTCCGCTCTTCGTACAGCGGCGTGGTTTGCACTGCGCCGATCACGATTTCCTGATCGCTCAGCCCCTTCGCCTTGAGATAGTCAACCAGCTTGTTAATCGCGGTTTTGGTCGCCGAATATCCGTTGCCCATCGTGTCCGATCGGTACGTGATCCGCCCGGTCCAGGCGATCATATCGCTGTCGATGTCCTTTCGAGCCGAGCCGGTGACCTTGATCTCGCTCCCCCCTCGGGCGCGCACGACCGCGTTGCCAAGTGTTGCCGCCGACGCGATGACGGCGAAGGCGATGATTCCGGTTCCGATGAGATTACGAGTTGGAGCTGCTTCTGACATGAATATTCCTGCCATACAGGACGCACAACCCCATCCGTTCGTTTCGGGGAAGATAAAGTCCCTACATCTTCGTCGGCGCGCTTACTCCGAGCAAGTTGAGAGTTTCCTGAAGCGCTCGCTTGGTGGCGCGACAGAGATCAAGCCGCGCCGCCGTCAAAGCCGCGTCGTCGGAGATCACTTTGCAGTCGCCGTAAAAGCCGTGGAACGCCCGAGCAAGTTCGATCGCGTAGGTCGCCAATCGGTGAACGCCGTAGTCTTCCGCCGCTCTGGCAACCTCGTTGGGCAGATCCACCACCCGCTTAATCAGCGCCTTCTCCTTCGGGTGAGTGAGCAGGGTCAGATCTCCCTTGCGCGAAAGAGCGGTTCCTTCCGCCTTGTCGAGAATCGAGCAGATGCGCGCATGGGCGTACTGCACATAAAACACCGGGTTCTCGTCGCTCTGCTTCTCGGCAAGGTCGAGGTCGAAGTCAAATGTCGTATCGTGCGACCGCATCAAATAGAAGAAGCGCGCGACGTCCTTGCCCGCCTCCAGCTGTTTTGCCTCAGATCCTTCCGGCTTAAGCTTCACTCCGATCTCACGCATCAGGTCGATGAGCGCGTAGATGTTTCCGTCGCGCTTTCGCATCGGCGCGGGCTTGCCGTCCTTCATGAACCGAACGAGCTGATAAATCTGAACTTCCAGCCGCTTCTTCGCCTCGGCAAGCGCGCGCGCGCACTCGGCTTTCTCGTTGACGTCGCGGTACAGCTTTGCGTCGAGCGGATCCTCGCATGGTGCGCCGGGTTCGGTTGGTTGCATCAGCATCGCCGCCACAACCGCAGTCAAGCGACCGATGTATCCGTGGTGATCGGGACCAAGAATCGTGATGAGCTTGTCCGCGCCAGCGGGGCGGTTGAACTTATCCTTGTGATACGCAACGTCGCTCGCGATGTAGGTGAGGCGGCCGTCCTTTCGGCGCAGCACCCGGTCCATGTCGTCGCCCAGCTTGGTCGAACGGAGCCAGAGGGTTTCTCCGATTCCCTTACCCCTTTCCGAAGGGGCAAGGGTTATGGATTGGGGTTCCTCGCCACCGACGGAGGTTGATTCTGATTCCAAGGCTGCATCATCCCCAACCCCCTGGCCCCCTGCCCCTTCCGCAGAAGGGGTAGGGGGGACGTCAACTTCCCCTTCGTCGTTTACCTCCGCCGTCTGCGACTCCACGATGACATCTTCGAGCTTTCCGCCCTTGGCCAGCTTCAACTTCGTCCGGGCGAGCTCAGTATCGGCGATTCCCTTCGAGTGCAGGGCCTCAATCTCTGCCGCGACCATGCCGGCGTCGTGGAGCGACTGTTCTGAGAACCACGTGTCGTAGTTGACATCGAAAGCAGCGAGTGCAGTTCGTTGAGCCGCAATCATTTTCGTTTGCGCAAAGGCTTGGAATGCACTGGTTGGCAGATGGCCCCGCAGACTACCAAACGTTACTGCAGCGTTCATCACGATTTGTCTGAATAGTTCAGAAGCAATACCATGATCGCTTTCGGCAATTTGCCACTTAACCTCGGCCAAATCCTCATGTTTCAGCGCCAGTTCGAGATCGGCAACCAGTTCGAGTCTGAGTGCTTCCGCCCGAGCTTCTCGCTCTGTATCATCCACGATCGAAGCAGCCTCCGATGACCATGATTTCAGTCGTTCGTGAACCTCGTTCACAATCGAGGAGTTCAAGTCCTGTAGAATCGAAAGCTCCCTACGGGATTCCCTCGTAAGCCTGTCCCATAGGTCGCTATCAAGTTGTGCCTCATTCGCCACTTCCCGGACATAGTCACCGTGGTAACCGTTCGACGGAACGGGAAGGTCTCGAACTATCGCCCGCACCGACTCCGCGAACAACCGCATCTGCTCCGAGTTGACGCCGTCGTTGATGTAGTACTCGCGGTGTACCGTGTTCCCCGCCGCTTCCAGCACGTTACAAAGCGTTGACCCGTACGCTGCACCGCGACCCGAGCCGATCGTGATCGGGCCGTTGGGGTTGACCGAGACGAACTCGACGTTGATTTTCTGGGGAGCACTTACCGGGCTTTGCTTCGCAAGCTCGCCTTCCTCCAGCGAATTCACCCGACCTACAAACGATGCGACGAAAACTGGATTCAAAGTCAGATTGATGAAGCCCGGCCCCGCAATCTCGATGGAATCGAAGACTCGATCTCCCTCGCGGGCGAGGGAGTCTGTGAGCCTTGGCGAACTGGTGGGAGTGCGATCCTTAGCCCACTCTCCCGATTCGCTATCGCTCACCGACCTCTCGCCAGCGAGAGGTCGCGAGTTCAACGCATCAACCAACATCTGCGCAAGCTCGCGCGGATTCTTGCCTGCCACCTTCGAGGCGGTCATAGCGAAGTTACACGCGAAGTCCCCGTGCTCCGGGTTCTTCGGGTCCGCGATCTCGATCCGAACGTCCAAAACCTCGCGAGGCAGCCGCCCATCCTCCACCATTGCGGTCAGAGCGGCACGAAAAACGGAGGCAAGGTAGGTTCGTAGCAAGCCACAAGTTTACTTCAGCTTGCCCGAACCTAACGCGATCACTGCCAGCGAACCAAGTTCAGCTCGGCGGGAATCGAAACCGTCGGGTAGTACGGCACCACGCGGACGGTGTAGCCTTGGTGGCCGGCTTGGTCGCATTTGAGTCCGCCTCGGAATACGAAGTTGCCACCCTCTGCCTCCACGAACTCGAGGTCCGAAACCGAAGTGTTCACCAGCTCTCGGTTCGCGGCGACTTTACCGCTGACTGCCTGCACCTTCACTTCGCCCGGCGTCAGTCCGCCCAGCTCAACCCGCGCAGTGACCTCGAAATCAGCTCCAATCGCGTTGGATAGGGCCGCTGAATCCGAAACCGAAACGACTCGAACTGCCGCCCAATTCGCCTGAACCTTATCCCGCCACGCCAGACCATCTTTCGCAAGCGCCGAATTCGCCGCCGAAACCTTCTGAAACGCATCCGAAGCAGGCACATAGAACTTGCGGGCGTAGTCCTGCACCATTCGGTGGGTGGAGAAGAACGGCGCGTGGGCCATGATCGACTCGCGAACCATCTGAAGCCAGCCAACCGGAATTCCCTTTTCGACACGGTGATAAAAAATTGGAGCCATCTGGTTTTCGATAACATCGTACAGCGACCGCGAATCGAGCCAATCTTGGTGGCCATTGTCGCCGCCCTCGGAGCGGTCTCCGATGACAAAGCCAAGTCCCGGTGCGTACCCTTCGTCCCACCAACCGTCGAGAATCGAGCAGTTAAGACCCGCGTTCGGGACGACCTTCATTCCGCTCGTACCAGATGCCTCGTACGGCCGCCGAGGGTTGTTGAGCCACACGTCAACGCCTTGGACCAGCGACCGAGCGACGCCCATATCGTAGTCCTCAAGGAACACCATGCGCGCTCTTGCCCCGCCATGATTTACGAAGTTGTAAAGGTCCTGAATGAGCTTCTTTCCGGCGTCGTCGCGAGGGTGCGATTTGCCAGAAATGACGATCTGAACTGGACGCTCGGGATGGAAGAGAATCGACTTCAGCCGCTCCACATCGGTGAGCATGAGCGAGCCGCGCTTGTAAGTTGCAAACCGCCGCGCAAAACCAATCGTCAGAACGCGAGGATCCAGAATGTTGGAAACAAAGTCGTAATCCGGGCGCGAGCTCATGTTGCGCCGAGCGAGGCTATTCGCCAAGCGTTTTCGCACGACCCGAATGAGAGCGCCGCGTTGATCTTCCATTACTGACCAAAGTTCTTCGTCGGGAATCTCCGCCACTCCTGCCCAGTTCGCCGGATCAGAAGGATTTCTGCGCCATTGCGTCCCGCAATACTCGTCGAAGAGCTTCGCCATCGGTCGTCCGACCCAGGTCATGGTGTGGATGCCGTTGGTCACGTGATCAATCGGAACCTCGTTTTCGGGATAATCCGCCCAGCGGCCGGCAAACATTCCTCGCGAAACCTGTCCATGCAACCGTGCAACGCCATTGACGTGGTTCGCGGTCTCCATCGCGAGTAGCGCCATGTTAAAGTTCTCGGCGGTGTTTTCGGGGTCGAATCGGCCCAGTTTCACAAACTCGTTGAACGGAATGCCCGAGGCCTCAACGGTGTTGTTCATGTATCGCCGCAAAAGCGGCTCGGGGAACAAATCGAATCCGGCGGGAACTGGGGTGTGGGTGGTGAAAACGTTTCCGTGGACGGTCGCCGCTCGGGCGGTGCGGAAGTCCACGCCTTGGTCGGCGATGTACTGCCGAATGCGCTCGATCGACATGAACGCGGCGTGACCCTCGTTCATGTGGCATACCGTGGGCTTGATTCCCAGCGCTTGGAGAGCCTTCATGCCGCCAATACCGAGGATCATCTCTTGGCGAATTCGCATCTCCTCGTCGCCCGAATAGAGCGAGTCGGTGATTGACTGATCGGCCTGGGCGTTCTCAAGAATGTTGCTATCAAGCAGGTAAAGCGGTATCCGCCCTACGTCGGCGCGCCAGATCTGGCAAGTAACTACGCGATCGGGGAAGTTGACCGGGATTCGAATCGGATCGCCCTTGTCGTCCCGCATTAGCGTGAGCGGCATTTGATAGAAGTCGTATTGGGGATAAACCTCTTCCTGCCAACCGTCCTTGTTCAGCCGCTGCCGGAAGTAGCCGCGGTTGTAAAGCAGGCCGACAGCGACCAGCGGTAGGCCGAGGTCCGAAGCGGATTTGAGGTGGTCACCGGCAAGGATTCCGAGACCGCCAGAGTAGATCGGCAGACCTTCGGTGAGTCCAAATTCGAAGCAGAAGTAGGCAAACTGACTCTTATCTTCTGGGTAGGTCTGCTCAAACCAAGTTGGCGCGGAAAGATACTTGTCCAGCTTTTCTTCGCACCCTTTCACTCGGTTGACGAAGAGCGGATCGGCAAGAAGCTGCTCCCACCGGGCGGCAGGCACACGATTCAAGAACAAAATCGAATTGTGCTCGCATTCGTTCCAAAGGTCTTTATCGATCGAACGGAACAAGTCGCGAATCTCGTGGTCCCACGTCCAAAGTAAGTTGGTCGCGAGGCGTTTAAGCGGCAGAAGGGGCTGAGGAAGCGCCGTTACAACCTCGAATGAACGTGTGAACTTGGGATTCTTCATAATCCAGGTAATTATTCTAGGGTATCTGCCGCGCCAAAATCAGGTTTGAGTTCCCGGTTAAGGTAGAACCATTGAGAAATCTCATGCTCGAAATCCAAAACCTCAACGTGTTTTACGGCGCGATCCAGGCTCTGAACAACGTCTCGATTACGGTTCAGCCGGGAGAAATCGTCGCCATCATCGGCTCCAACGGTGCCGGAAAGAGCACACTTTTGAGAACGATTTCGGGTCTGTTGCGCCCCCGGTCTGGTTCGGTTACCTACCAGGGCAAAGAGCTGACCTCGATGCAGCCTCATGACATCGTGCGACTCGGCATTGCCCATTCGCCCGAAGGCCGGCGCATCTTCACAAATATGACGGTTCAGGAGAACCTTCAGCTCGGCGCCTATCTTCGCAAAGACGCAGCCGGGATTGAAGAGGACATGGAGATGGTTCTCAACCGATTCCCACGCCTCCGAGAGCGGTTTAAGCAGAACAGCGGAACGATGTCCGGTGGTGAGCAGCAGATGCTGGCGGTAGGCCGGGCGCTCATGTCTCGCCCAGACATTCTTTTGCTCGACGAACCTTCATTGGGACTCGCGCCGTTCCTCATCACCGAGATTTTCAATATTGTGAAGGACCTCAATGCTGATGGCAAGACGATCCTGATCGTTGAGCAGAACGCCAACCGGGCTCTCGAAATCGCGCACCGAGCGTACGTGCTTGAGACCGGGGAAATGGTGCTTCAGGGTTCCGGGCAAGACCTTCTTCACGACCCTAAGGTCAAAGAAGCCTACTTGGGCGGCTAAACCTTACGGGCAAACGTGCAGGTCGGGCGATGCAGCAAATGAGCATGTCGGCTTCGTCCCAACGACTTGCGTCGTGTACGTGCCGCCAAGGGGACAAGCCGGGAAGTAGTTTAGGTACGAACCTGTTCCTGCGATGTCGGTGTTTGCACATGCATCGCCGACAGATTTTTTGAAATCCATCGCCCACTGCTCTTTGGCAGAGTCGATGCGCTTGAGGTTCGTCATGCAGATATTTCGCCTAGCACGGGTTCGCGCGGAGAGGAAATTCGGAATCGCAATCGCCGAAAGGATGCCAATGATCAGAATCGTGATCATCACCTCCACAAGAGTAAATCCTCGGCGCATGATTCATCATCGGCAAAATCTCGGACAATCAACAACAAAAAAGCCGATCACCATCAAATGGTGACCAGCTTTTTATCCGTTTGTTTCAGCTTTAAAGCGTGTGTCCCGAAATGGTGCAGCTTGGGTTCGTGCCGACGTTACCTGTGGTGTACGTACCACCGGATGGGCAAAGCGGGGCCGCCTTGAGGTAACCAGTGGTGAGGTTAGTCATGGTGGTGGCGTCGCCGCTGTTCTTCTTGTTGTCCATCGCCCACTGCTCTTTCGCAGAGTCGATTTGCTTGAGGTTAGCGATACAGGTGTTCTTTCGAGCACTTTCTCGGGCCTTCACAAAGTTGGGAACTGCGATCGCCATAAGGATCCCAATGATCAGGACGACGATCATAATTTCGACGAGCGTGAAAGCTCGATTTCGTTGCATGTTTCGCTTCATAGTAGGTTTTACATCCTCCCAGGTCTGATCCGGGATGCTCCCAAGCGAATGATCTATTCCGTCATCCGCAGCGAACACCCACGGCAACCTTGCCTGGTTTCGTTCTTCACCCGATCAAGCACCCTTCGCCCGAGCGGCTATATCTTAATGATCGGTAAGGGTTGTGCTCATCCTCACAATTTGGTACGAATTCACATATCTTCGTGAACCAACCTAGAATCAAGAATCTGAGAAAAAGGAAATGCAGAAGCAGGTCGTCAGACACTGACGACCTGCTGTAAGAGCAACCTAGCTATCTTAGAGCGCGTGGCCTGCGATGGTGCAGCTCGGGTTCGTACCAACGTTTCCGGTGGTGTAAGTACCGCCAGAAGGACATGCAGGAGCAGCCTTGAGGTAACCAGCCGTAAGGTCGGTCATTGCAGTTGCGTCGCCGCTGTTCTTCTTGTTGTCCATCGCCCACTGCTCTTTTGCGGAGTCGATTTGCTTGAGGTTAGCAATACAGGTGTTCTTTCGAGCACTTTCTCGGGCCTTCACAAAGTTAGGGACTGCGATCGCCATAAGGATCCCGATGATCAGGACGACGATCATAATTTCGACGAGCGTGAAAGCTCGATTTCGTTGCATGTTTCGCTTCATAGTTGGTGTGTATCCTCCCAGGTCTGATCCGGGATGCTCCCAAGCAAAGTGTTGGTTCCTTACTATCTGGTCTGTAGGGCTAGGTGCAATTACCTGCTTTTCCACAATTTCCTTCGAGCAACGAACGTCATCTTTGCGATACATGAATCATTGGAAAATGTGAATCTCATCCTCAGTCAATTGTCACAAAACCTAGCAATTGCGATCCGATTCCGTTGCTTTAGCCAAACTTCGCTCGTATCATCTTTGGTATGAATCGATCGATCACCTGCACGCTTATTGCCGCGACCGCGATCTCTGCCAATGCGCAGATGTTCAAGCCGTCATCGAATGATCAACTTCAAGCGGGCAAGGAGTACACCGATCAGATTCGCAAAAAGGAGAAGATCCTCCCGGATTCCGATCCGCGTGTTCAACTTCTCCGGCAGCTTGGCAAACAACTCCTCGACACCCGAACCGACGCCGAAAAGAAGAAAGAGCCTTGGCAGTTCACTTTCGATGTGATTGAGTCCAAAGAAGTCAATGCGTTCGCGGTTCCTGGCGGCCCAATCTTCTTCTTTACCGGCCTGATTGACCGGATGACCACCGTAGACGAACTCGCCGGCGTTCTTGGGCACGAGCTGATCCATATTCGCCGCGAGCACTGGGCATCAGCCGTCAACAGTCAGCAGGAAAAGCAAGCTGGCCTCCTTATTCTCGGCTCCATCTTTGGTTTCAACCGCGAAACGATGGAGATTGCCCAGATTATCAAGACAGTTGGGTTTGATCTCTCCAACGGGCGCGGACAAGAGCGCGAATCGGACGATTACGGCTTCCGAATGACTGTTGCCGCTGGCTACAACCCTGAAGGCATGGCCAAGGTGTTCGAAATGTTCCGCGCGATGAAAGGCGCAGGAGGCAACCCGGAATTCCTCTCGACCCACCCGGACGACAAGAACCGAATCAGCAATATCCGCAAGTGGTCGGCAGATTATCTGAAGGCAAAGAAAATGAAGGCCTACCCTGCCCTGCGCCCGCTACCTTTTGAAACCGAGGCGATGAAAAAGGCTAAAGCCCCATCGTCTGGAACCCCCAAAGCAAGCGGCACGTCAAAGAAAGTGTGAACCAAGGCGTCCGGCTCGCCCAAGCCGCTCGTAATCCGAAATACCCCAAGCTCATCCGCATCGCGGCGGCGCTTGGGGTTGCGTACCTCATCTTCCCTTTCGATTTTCTGCCCGATATGATGCCAGTCATTGGGTGGATGGATGACCTGATGGTCGTCGTTTCCACGATCACTTACATTCTTTCGTTGCGAAGAAAGGCGCTCGAAACCCGGTAAGGCTCCTTAGCCGTCCCCTCCAATTGCCGTGGCAAATCACTCGTGGATGCCCGAACAGCACGAACAAGCCCTTGCCGACGCGAAACTCGCACTGGAAATTAGTAGCCGAGTGCCGCATCGCGCCATAGAACTCGCCCGATCTGCGATCGAGTTCTCAAGCCCTGGTGATTACCACACCTCGGCCTACTCGGTTGCCGCGCTTGGTTCGGCGTACGCGTCGCTTGGCCGAAAAGAGGATGCCCTTAAGCACCTCCATGAGGCGATGGGCATCGCGTTCGAGCTTCGGCTCACCCACGTCATGGGCCGAATTCATCAGGCCCGCGGATGGCTCGCCCTTGAAGAGGGTCGCCCCGTCGAGGCGTTCGGAGATTGGCAAAGTGCCCTCGAATATTTCCGACAAGTTCGCGATTTGCGCGGGATCAGCTGGATTCTGATGCACTACGCAGAGTCCTATTCGACACTCGGACTGCTTGACCATGCCATCCGATGTCGCGTTAGTGCTTTGGAAATCGTCGATCAGCTCGGGGATCGCGAGGCAGAAGACGACTTACGGGTGTCTCTCGCGAACGTCTACGTACAACGAGCCTGGAACAGCAAGTTTCTTCAGGAGCCGGGCTACGCAACAGTTGATGCTCAAATCGCAACTTCAATCCTGCTCAAAATCGTCAACGAACGCTCGTCGAGTCTTTCTCCTCAAAGCTATGAAGTTGCCTTCCGAGCGTTGGGCGAAGCGTTCATTCTCCAGGGTCGCTTTGACGAGGCACTTCCGAACTTTAAGCTCGCGTCAGAAGCCGCAGCCCGCATTGGTGGATTCCGAACCGAGGCTCGCACCCAAGGACTCATCAGCTACTGCCTGCATCATCAGGGTCGCACTCAAGAAGCGGTCGACCGCCTCCTCGGGACAATCATTCACGCGCCTGAAACGACCAGCTACCAAGATTTGGGAATGATCCACCGTTGGCTCGCCGAAGTTCTTCACGCTTCGGGTGACGCCGATGGAGGGATGAGAGCGCTTTGGAAGGTGCTGGAATACGATCTGCGGATTCAAAATCAGCGCTCCGACTGCTGGGCCCACATGCACGACTTCACGATTGGCCTCAACGAGACGCTCCTGGACGACAGTCAGCTGATGCTCCACGAAGCAGGATGGACCTACACCGAGGATCAAGTGAAATCGCATCTCGGATTCCTCTCGCTCATCGCGAATACGGACCAGACCACCGGCGTGCTCAACCGATCAGAGTTCTCATCCCGAATCACGGAGATGAACAATCCCAGCGTTGGGGTGTTCGACCTTCGGAACCTCGACATCATCAACGGTCGCTTTGGGCGCAAAGTTGGTGATGAAGTTCTCGCCAGAGTCGCTTCAGCCCTTACTGTCGCGTTTGGCAAGAATGCCCTCGTTGCACGCTTCTCAGGTTCAGAGTTCATCGTCGCAAGCGAGGATGAGTCGCCCGAGCGGTTCGAGAATGCGTTAGAGAGCGTTCGCTCGTTCCCTTGGATGGCGATTGACCCCGATCTGTCGGTGCGAGCCGAGTTACGAATGGTCAATCCGAACAGACCTCATTTGCTCGCTGATCATTTTAGACTCTAATCGCATTTCTACTATTGTTAATTTCCGCCAGATAAGATTAAAATGACTACGCAATGGCGGAACTCCGAACATTTCTTGAGATCCCTTACGATCAGCTCGAAGAACTCAACCTAGAGGCAAAAAAGAAGCAACTCGACCGCGTCCCGATGGCGGACCTCGAGAAGCACTACATCGCGTACCTGGAGAAGGAAAAGGCGATCAAGGCCGTCACGGTCTGCTTCAGCGACCTCGAAGGACGATTCCACATGCTGGATTACGACAAGAAATTCCTCTTGTCGAGCCACGATAACCTCACTTTCGACGGCTCCTCTATCCGGGGCTTCAGCGTCGTCAGCGAGTCGGATCTTCGCCTAGCAATCGATTGGGGCTCCTTCCGATGGCTCCCATCCGACGTTTTTGGACCTGGAAAGGTCATCGTTTTCGGTCTCATTCAAGACCGCGAAGGCAAGCCATACTCTTCTGACTTCCGAGGACTGCTCAAGGAGTACTCCGATGAGCAACTCGCTAAGAACGGATACCAGTTCAACGTTGCCGTTGAAGTAGAAGGCTTCCTTTTTGAGGGTCTCAACGCCGAGCAGAGTTTCACCTCCGCCGAAGGTTTTGAGATCGTCTCGAGCGGCGGTTACTACCACTCGCTACCAAACGACACCCTTCGAATCTTCATCGACCGCCTCGCCGAAGCTCAGCGAGCCCTCGGATTCGAGAACGAGAAGGATCACCCGGAAGTTGCGCCCAGCCAGTTCGAGCTGAACTACAAGTACAGCGACGCCCTGATCGCCGCTGACCAGATTCAGCTCTATAAGCTCACCGCTCGCCAGATCGCCAGCAACATGGACTGCACGGCAAGCTTCCTTCCGAAGCCGATGGTTGGAATCAACGGAAGCGGAATGCACACTAACATGTCGATCTCTGATAAGAGTGGCAAGAACATCTTCTTCGACAAAGACGGAGAGGACGGACTCAGCCCGCTAGCGATTGACTTCGTCGACCGCATCCTCAACAGCGCGAACGATATCTGCTTGATTCTCAACTCAAGCGTCAACTCGTACCGCCGATTGGACCCTCACTACGAGGCTCCAAACCAGATCAAGTCGAGCGCGGTTGACCGAACGTCGATGATCCGAATTCCGCTTGGCAATGCAAAGTCGGCTCGCGTTGAGTGCCGAACGGTTGCCCCCGATGCAAACCCCTACCTCGCCTTCTTCACCCTGCTTCGCACGGGTCTCGAAGGACCGATGACTGAGAAGATCACGAGCGAAACTCGGCGAACTCGAACCCGGTTCCTGCCTGACAATATCTACGATGCAATCCGGCACTTCAAATCCTCGGACTTCATCACTCAGCTTCTGGGTGAGGACAACAAGGAGAAGTACGTTGATCGCAAGCTCGCAGCTGCTGAGCGAAGCCCGAAGGAACTCGGGACACGCGTCAAGACTGGCGAGATCATCTACCACCACGAAGTGACGAACCAGTATCTCTGGGGCAAGTTCTAAACCTTCGCCAATCACAAACCAAAACTTCGCTTCGAGACTTTTGTTTCGGGGCGATTTTTCTTTCAACTTCTCGAAGTCGATCTGCCTCAGTCTTTGTGATGAATGCCTTTCGACTCGTTCTCGTAGTATCAATGCTCGCGCTCATCGTCTTGGCAAACGCCCAGGTGAAGATCTTCGCAAAGAGCCCAACCGGCGTCCTCACCATGAAGGCGGTCCAAAAGGACCTCAACTTATCCGACGATCAAGTAGCCGGAATAAAAAAGATCCAGGACGACTTTCGCTCCACCGTCAACGGAAATGATGTCGGGCGGCTTCTCTGGCGGAAGCCAAGAGGATCTTCAAGCCCAACTTGATGCGGAATCTGGCAAGCTTGAAAGGAAGGCTCTCGAAATCTTGACCGAATCGCAGCGCGAACGCCTCATCCAATTGGAACTCCAGGTCGGACCACCCAACACCATCCTGAACTCTCGGTACGGTGCCCTCAACCTCACGGAAGCCCAAAGGACAAAGATCAAAGCACTTCACGAAGGTTTTCTTGAGCAATCCGCAGAGCTTCAGCAATCGGCAACCGATCCCGATGAACTGGCGGTCAAGCGCAACAAACTGAAGAAGTCCACTCTGAATTCGATCGAGGACGTCTTGGATGCCACCCAAAAGGAAACTCTGAAGAAGCTCAAGGGCGAACCGCTAAAAAGCTAGGCTTTAGCCGGCTTTCTGAACACCAGAATCGCCCCTGTGCTAAATCCATTGGATTCCAGGGGCATCAATTTGTCCAGCTCCCATCCATCAGCCGCCCGAATGTTCAGTAAGTCTTCTGCCCGGCGCAAGACCACGTCCAACCCCTGGAACGCCTCGCGACTCACAACCTCAATCTTGTAAATATTCATCCTCTGTTTTCCGCTGGACGATCACAAAACCAGCACCAACACAAAGGTATACTTGCTCATCGGCGATACCGCCAGTTTGTCTTGTTAGACAAAGGAATCAAGAGCGAATGCCTGGCACAGGAAAAGTTATCCAAGTTTTAGGTCCGGTTGTGGACTGCCGATTCTCGTCCGCCGACCTCCCCAAGATTTACAACGCGGTCACCATCCGCGATGCGGCTCGAGGAATCGATATCACGTGCGAAGTCGCTCAGCACCTCGGTGACGACCTCGTCCGAACCGTTGCTCTGGCGTCCACCGACGGTCTCGTCCGCGGAATGGAAGTCGTCGACACCGGCGCGGCCATTCAGGTTCCGGTCGGCAACGACACGCTCGGTAGAGTCTTCAACCTTCTTGGTAAGCCGATCGATAACGGCGCATCCGTCGATCACGCTCCAAAGCTCCCTATTCACCGCAAGCCTCCGACATTCGAAGAGCAATCGACCAAGGTTGAGCTTCTTCCTACTGGACTCAAAGTTGTTGACCTCCTGATTCCGTTCAACAAGGGTGGAAAGATCGGACTCTTCGGTGGTGCTGGTCTCGGAAAGACGGTTACCATCCAAGAACTCATCCGAAACATCGCCGTTGAAGCATCGGGCGTTTCGATGTTCGCTGGCGTTGGTGAGCGAACTCGTGAAGGAAATGACCTTTGGCTCGAAATGAAGGAAGCCAAGTTCAAGGACAAGGACGGAACCGAAAAGTCCGTTCTTGACAAGACTGCAATGGTCTTCGGTCAGATGAACGAGCCACCCGGAGCACGACTTCGAGTTGCTTTGACCGCACTCACCATGGCTGAGTACTTCCGAGACGAAGTCGGATCCGACGTTCTTATCTTCGTCGACAACATCTTCCGATTCGTCCAAGCGGGTTCTGAGGTTTCGGCACTTCTCGGCCGAATGCCCTCCGCTGTTGGTTACCAGCCGACGCTGGCTACCGAAATGGGACTCCTACAAGAGCGAATTACCTCGACCACCAAGGGATCAGTTACCTCGGTCCAGGCGGTCTACGTTCCTGCAGACGACCCATCCGACCCTGCTCCGGCAACCACGTTCTCGCACCTTGACGCATACGTCTACCTTGAGCGATCCATCGCTTCCAAGGGTCTCTTCCCGGCGGTTGACCCGCTCGCATCGACCTCCAAGAACCTCGATCCTCGAGTTGTTGGCGAAGAGCACTACGAAGTGGCTCAGCGAGTTCAGCGAACGCTTCAGCGATACAAGGAACTGCAAGACATCATCGCGATTCTTGGAATCGACGAACTTTCCGACGACGATAAGCAGCTCGTAGGTCGCGCTCGAAAGCTTGAGCGATTCCTCTCGCAGCCGTTCTTCGTTGCCGAGCAGTTCACCGGAAACGCAGGGCGCTACGTCTCGATCCAAGAGACTGTCGCATCGTTCAAGGAAATCGTCGATGGAAACCTCGACCACTACCCAGAGCAGGCATTCCTGTACTGCGGTGGCCTGGACGACGTCCACGAGAAAGCCAAGAAGCTCATGGCTGCTGGCTAAGAAAGCATGGCAACCTCCTTCGAACTCTCAATCGTTGCGCCTGACCGAGAAATCGCCTCGGTCAGAGCGACCAGCGTTGTTTCGCCGGGCGTCGATGGTTACTTTGGCGTTTGGGCCGGACACGTGCCCGTCGTCTCCGCGCTACGACCCGGAATTCTCGAATACATCGACGAATCGAACAACCGGAACCACGTTTACGTCGGTGGTGGCTTTGTGCAAGTCGATGCAACCAAGGTTACGGTTCTGGCCGACGAAGCTCGAATGGCATCCGACCTCGACATCAGCGAAGCTGAGAAGGCACTTGAAGAGGCCCGTAAGGCTCTCCGAGGCGAAGCATCATCGATCAACTCTGAGGATGCTATCGAGGAAATTGAGCGAGCCATGGCTCGAATCAAAGCAGCAAAGGCACAACGCTAAAGCTACGAAAGACAAACCTTTAGAGGCGAACCTTTAGGTTCGCCTTTTTCATTTCCGCTTTCAGTGACCCGACGGTGGTCAGCCCGTCGTGCAAAATGGACGCAAGCAGAACTGCGTCGGCTTTGCCGACATTCACCGCGTCGATCATATGCTGGGCATTTCCGGCCCCTCCGCTCGCGATCAAAGGAACCCCTGTTGCCTCCGCGACTGCTCGGTTGAGTTCATTGTCGTAGCCTGACTGGGTTCCGTCGCCGTCCATGGAAGTCAGCAAGATTTCCCCGGCTCCAAGTCGTGTGGCTTCTACCGCCCACTCGATTACATCTAGTCCCGCCGGTTGCCTGCCGCCGTGGGTGAAAACCTCCCAGCCGGAGCCATTCGATCGGCGGCGAGCATCAATGGCGATGACGATGCACTGATTCCCGAACTTTTCGGCACCGCGCGCGATGAGCGTCGGATCTTTGATCGCCGCGGTGTTGAGGCTAACTTTATCCGCCCCCGCCAAAAGGCAATCTCGAATGGTTTCGACAGTTCGGATTCCGCCGCCCACCGTGAACGGAATGAACACCTGCTCCGCCACCCGCTCAGCGAGCGAAATTACCGTTGGCCGGTCATCGGAAGAGGCAGTGATATCCAGGAAAACGAGTTCATCGGCGCCTTGCGCGTCGTATGCACGCGCAAGCTCGACCGGGTCACCCGCATCGCGAATGCCCACAAAGTTGACGCCCTTCACCACCCGTCCATCGCGGATATCAAGGCATGGAATCAGGCGAACTCCCGGCACCTAAACCGCCCTCCGCCGCATCAAGCGAGCGGTCTGCAGACCCGGCCGGACTGATTCGCGAACCAAGAAAAACTCATCTCCGTAAGCCTCAATCATCTCATCCGATGGAGCCATCTGGTCCCAAGACGCCCTCGCGTACCCTTCCACAATATGCCGTCCAAGCATCAATTTGTCCTTTTCGAGCGGAAGGGTTTGCAGGTCGGGAACTCCAACTTTAACTAACCCCTTCACCGAAATCTCGTGATCTTCTGTCTCCGAAATGACGACATGGTCATCAAACCCGATCGCCTTCTTTTCTCGCCCCAAAAAAGCCTGAAACGACGCCACATCCCACAGCCGATCCGCGACGACGTCGTAAACAAACGGCGCCCCGACCTGCCTCGCCAAAGCGTCCGCCACGTGAACGCAGAATTGCAGGTGCTTCTTCTCGTCTAGCTTGCTCTCGCTCGAGTACTGTACGCGCAACGCGCTCTTGCACCCCGACGCCGCCGAAAGTTCATCCCGAACGAGCCACGCCGCCGAAGGATTTTTTGCCGCCAAAATGATCGAAATCTTAAACCGAATATCTGAAAACAGAAGGCCTTCCGCCGGACCGATCACGCCCGGTCCGTAAGGATTTGCACCAACCACCGCCTCCATTGTCTTGGTCAAATCCGGGAGTTGCTCGGCATTCCCCAGCACCCAGTACTCAAGGTGAGCGAGATAGCGGCCCCGGCGAAGCCGATTCCAACGCGAGAACCCAAATCCGGCCCCGAAGCCAAGGAGAATCCCAACAAAGAGAAAAATTGGATTCAGGGTCCGACTCCCTGCGTCCATTTCACCGCCGCCGTAAGCTCTGGCTGATCCAGAGCGCCGTAACAGAACTGGCAAAGCGCCGCTTCATTCACCGCCGATCGGCAACACAGCAAACAAGAATCCATGCGCCGATGGAATCGCACCATTTCGCGATTTCCAAGCGCGTAAAGAAGCTGATTCCTCGGAAT
Source organism: uncultured Fimbriimonas sp. (assembly GCA_964566635.1). GTDB lineage: Bacteria > Armatimonadota > Fimbriimonadia > Fimbriimonadales > Fimbriimonadaceae > Fimbriimonas. The sequence goes on from CAZMJL010000001.1 coordinate 159,738, forward strand.
ACCTTCGGGGTTAAGCCTCTCCACCGCCCTAGTTTACTTGGAACCAGTCGGGTGCGGAAAGAACCAAAACATCCCAAACTTTCGATCTCGGGAACCCATGGTCACAAACCAATCGCCGTGTCGCGGCACCCACGCAATGTCTTGATAGTCATCACGTCCTGTATCCTCAACACACTCACTCAGCAATCGGTTCACTCGACCGACTTTGACGATGGGCAAGAAGCGTTCGGTGTCGTGTAATTGTATGTCCTCGTAACCCTCAACCACTGGGAAATACTTCACGCTCCTGAGTTGCCAAGCCCCCTTTGAAGGGTAACTCAGCCACGAACAGTACCCCTCGAAAACCTTCAACTTAGCCGATGAAGCATAGGCAGCCACGAGGCGATCTGCCTCTTGGTCACCCTGAGACCAAGTCGCCTCAAGCCCGCCCTTGGTGAGCGATGGTTTCACATTGGTTTTCGCGACCTTCACACCCTTTCCGCTAAGGTCGAGTCGAAGGAAAGTGACCTTATCGCCCACCAAAACGTCTCCGTCCGAACTGCTTTCGTCTGTAAAAGCTCCCGAAAACACCTGCTCCTCTCTCCAGAGTGGAAGCGTCCGTTGCTTCCCTTTCCACACAAGCAATGGCTGCTTCGGATGAGAGTCGATCATATCGACATAGGTGCTTCCGGAGGCAGAAAGATCGGCTCTGGCGTCCACCACCGAAGGCCGGCTATAAGCATTTTCAAGCGGAACAAACTTGAGCGAAAACCTAGGAAACGCTGGCACGAGGAGCGCGAGTACAGAAATCATCACTTCACCTTAAACGGATGATTCGCGACCGCTGCGCTTCCCTTTCCATCCGTAATGTAAATGTACAGCCGGTACCGCCCGGGTGAGTCAGGAACCCGAACTTCCATAGTGCCGCCCTCTACTGCCTGCCAAGCACCCGGAACTATCCCGCCGGTTTTCTCCCCCTGCCCGTCATGCTTCCGCTCCGGAGTTTCGTCGCGGACCTCCCACCGAACCTTCAGATCTTTCGAGTCTGGATCGCGATAGACAACCTTGGCCTGCATCATCGATCCGACCTCAACTTCCTTGCCGCGAATATCAAGCGAGAAAGACACAATCTCCGGGCAGCAGTTATGGGGCAGATGTCCACTCCAAGCGCGAATCATCACGTCAACCGCCTCTGTCCGCTCACCGGTGGGTAAGTACATACCAAACCAGGTCGGCGTTTCCTCTTGCTTATCGCCCCACAGAAACGCATAGGAACCCAAACACCACCCCGCTTGACTCGAAATTGATTTCTGGTAGTCCGAGGCGTACTTCTTCGCCTTCTCAGTCGAGGTCGGCTCATAAGCCGCTCCCCAAGGCGTCTTGGGCATCTCCCAAGGGCCAAGCGGGCCGAACTCGGTGACGATGTAAGGCTTGGTCCACCCAGCTTCCTTGAGGCGTTTCGGAAGCGTCGGTAGCCCTCCGTAGCTATTGATGCCCAAGGCATCAAGCGACGGGCAATACTTCTTGATATTCGCGATCTTTTGCGGACTCACCTCCGCCACCACGGTTATCACGGGGTGATTCGGATCGATTCGCTTTGCCATCTTGGCCAGCTCCTCAATCGCCATCCAAGTCTCAGGAATGTCGTTGCCGATCTCCATTTCGTTGCCCATCGCCCACATCAGCACCGAGGGATGATCTTTGTATTTGAGAATTTCGGCTTTAACCTTTGCGTACTGCTCCGCCACTTGCTTGGGGTTCTTGTAGTCAAAGTACTCCTTATGCCCGAGCCAGTGCCCAAACATCACCGAGACCCCTTTCTGGCGAGCTTCTTCCATTATGTTTGGAGCTTGATCAGCACCCCAGATTCGCATCGAATTACCGCCGCATTCACGTAATTGCTTCATTCGACCGCTCCCACCGGCACCTTTGATGAAATACTTCTGAGATCCTCGCATCAGCTGATAACCGCTCGCCGTCTTTAGAATCGAAACCTTGATTGGAGCACTCGATTGAGCAAAAATCATTGCGGCAATGGGCAGCGTCAGCATGGCTCCATTCTATCCGTTGTATGTTTCATAATAAGTGAGTCAGATGCAGGAGCGACCGAGTTGGGACACCTACTTTATGGAGATTGCCCACCTCGTGGCGACCAGAGCCACCTGCCCTCGGCGTAGCGTTGGCGCGGTATTGGTCAGGGATCGCCGAATTCTCGCCACCGGCTATAACGGTGCGCCGCGCGGAATTTCGCACTGTCCAGATCAAGGCGGCTCGACGGAGTGGCCTCAAGGGTGTCTTCGCGCAGGACACTGCATTCGGGCGCTTCATGCAGAGCAAAACGCTCTTCTCAGCGCGGCAATGATCGGCGTCCCTTGCGCTGGAAGCACGATCTACGTGACCTGCCAGCCCTGCAACATGTGCGCGAAGATGATTATCAATGCGGGCATTGAGCGGGTCATTTACGAAGGCGACTACCCCGACGATTTCTCCCTCGAACTCTTCCGCGAATCCAAGATGGAACTCTTTCGGTATGTCGATGGTTCCTTACAAGAGGTTCAACTTTGACTTGGTTCGCCGCCATCCAAGACTCCTTTAAGGGGATGAAGCAGCCCTTCATCGCCGGATTAATCGCGTTGGCGGTCAGCTACATACTTACTCCGTACGTACGAAAACTGGCAATCCACAAGGGCGTGGTGGATGACCCGACTCGTGATGATCGCCGCGTCCATACAGAACCGATTCCTCGGTGGGGAGGGCTGGCGATTTATGCAGGAATCATCGTCTCAGTCATTGCCACGTTCATTATCAGCGGTCAACCGCTGAAGCCTTACGTCATCGGAATTCTGCTGATTGGTGGCGTGCTGATGCTCGCGGGCGCGCTCGACGACCTTTACCAATACAAGGCCAAGATCCAAGCCGGCATTCTCTTCCTTGCTGGAATTGCAATCCAGTTCTTCTACAAAAACCCCGAAGATTGGAAGCTCTCCCGGGTCCACATCTATGGCTTCGATATGCCATTCACCGGCGACTATGTGTGGCTCGCATGGGCAGCAATTCCGCTCACCGCGATCTACATATTCATCATCACCAAAACGATGGACACGATCGACGGGATCGATGGGCTCACGGCCGGAATTGCCACCATCGCCGGTGCCACTCTCTCGCTCATCGCCGTCTTCGGGGCGCAACCTCGGGTCGCGATCCTCGCCGCCGCCGTCGCTGGCTCCTCGCTAGGCTTCCTGAGGCACAACTACAATCCAGCAAAGATCTTTATGGGCACGGGCGGAGCGTACGTCCTCGGCTTCACTCTCGCCTGTCTTAGCGTGGTTGGCACCCTGAAAACTGCTGCCGCCGCCGCGATCTTCATGCCGCTGCTCATCTTCGGACTCCCGCTTATCGACGCGATGAATGTGGTTATTCGACGGGTGAAAAACAAAGTTCCGATCACTCAGGCCGATAAGCGGCACATGCACCACGAACTCCTTGCGCGCGGACTCACCCAGCGCCAAACGGTTTGGGTGCTTTACATCGCCGCGGCGGTACTCTGTACGGCGGGTCTGCTGATGATCCGCGTTTTTGGTTCGAAATGACAATTCTTCAAGCGGTCGTGTACGGCATCGTCGAAGGCGTGACCGAATTCCTACCCATCTCCTCCACCGCCCACCTCATCATCACGCCCAAGGTATTCGGTTGGGAAGATCCTTCGACCGCTTTTACCGCGATCATTCAACTCGGGGCAATCTTTTCAGTCCTCCTTTACTTTTGGAGCGATCTCTCCAAGGCGTTCATGGCCTGGGTCAAGTCCTTCACTGGCGGACCAAAGGACACTCCGGAAGTGAAAACCGGCTGGGCGGTATTCGTTGCTACGATCATCATCTCGGTCATCGGACTGGCGCTCCACAAATACATCGAAGGTCCATTTCGATCCCTTTACGTGGTCGCGGGCTCAATGTTTGTCATGGGCGTCCTGATGCTGATTGCGGAGAAATTGGCCAAGCAGACGCGCTCACTTAGCGACATCAACATGAGCGACGGCGTAAAGATCGGGCTGTGGCAGTGCATCGCGCTCATTCCGGGAATGAGCCGATCCGGTTCGTCTATTTCAGGTGCTCTCTTTGGAGGTTTTGACCGCGCCTCGGCGGCCCGGCTTTCCTTCCTCATGTCAGTTCCCGCGATCACACTTGCGGGGCTTTATGAGGGGGCAAAAGAGTTCAAGCATTTGAAATCCGAAAATGTGATGATGCCGACCGTTGTCGCCACCATCGTCAGCTTTATCGTGGGCTACGCCTGCATCAAGTGGCTCCTCGGTTTCATCCAGCGCCGAGGCATCGCGCCATTTGTGTGGTACCGATTCGCCCTTGGCGCGCTGCTCATCTTTATGTGCGCCTCGGGCAAATGGAATCCAAATCCGACCGTCGAGGGTCAAAGTCCCAAGTCTGAGAACGTGACCAATGTTCCGTAAAAGGCCGCCCGAGCCCGCCAAGGTCGAATGGCTCATTGTCGGTCTTGGGAATCCTGGGCCAGAGTATTCCGGTACGAGGCACAATATTGGCTTCGATGTCGTGGATGCCGTGGCGCACACGTACAACGCGAAGCTCGACAAAGCAAAGCATAAGGCGAGATACGGCATCGCAAACATTGATGGGACAGGCGTCTGCCTGGCAAAGCCGATGACGTTTATGAACCTTTCGGGTCAAGCCGTCGCGCCTCTACTGAAAGAATTCAAACTCACCACGGCGAACCTACTCATCATCGCCGATGAACTGGACCTCCCCTTAGGCAAAGTGCAACTCAAACCCAAGGGCGGCGCTGCCGGGCATAACGGACACAAAAGCGTCAAAGCCCTTATCGGAACCGAGGAGTATCCGCGCCTTCGGTTCGGAATCAGCTCGCCCAAGCGAGACGAAACCATTGATTTCGTCCTCTCGAAGTTTCATCCCGAAGAGCGCGTTGATGTCGAGCGGCTGATCAAAAAGTGCGTCGCCGGAATCGAAATCCTGGTGACTCAGGGCCTTGAGCGCGCTCAGAACGCCATCAACGAGCCATAATCCTTAACGCACACCATGGCACGAGGAGTTGGAAAAGGACTAAGTCAGGTATCGGGCGCAAGCAATCCGGACGCCTCCACGCGACCGATCCCGGTCGCAAACATCGTTCCCAACCAACGTCAGCCCCGAAAGCATTTTGACGAAGACGCGCTCGAAGAATTAGCCGATTCCATCCGGACGCACGGGGTGATTTCGCCGATTATCGTTCGCCCATTCGGCAAGGACAAGTACGAACTCATCGCCGGCGAGCGGCGCTGGCGAGCAAGCCAACTTGCTGGCCTCAAAGAGGTCCCCGCGATCATCAGATCGGCGGCAGGTCAAGAGTCTCTTGAGCTCGCGATCATCGAAAACGTTCAGCGCGAAAATATCTCCGCCTTCGAAGCTGCGCTCGCATATAAAGCCCTCTCTGATGAATTCGGACTCAATCAGGAAGAGATCGCAATGCGAGTCGGGAAAACCCGGACAAGCATCAGCAACACTCTTCGTCTGCTCCGGTTGCCCGAGGAGATTCTCGGCGGGCTCCAAGAGGGCACGATCTCCGAGGGACATGCGCGCGCCTTGTTGACTCTCCCGAGTCGCGAACTTCAACTTGAGGCTTATGAACTGATCCTGACCAAAGGACTTAGCGTTCGAGATGTCGAAAAGCTCGCGAAATCCGCTTCCGAGCGCCCCGAACCCAAGCCGAAGCCTCCAACCAAGGATATTCACCTCAAACAACTTGAATCTGCACTCAGTGAGCGCACCGCACTTCCGACCCGTCTCAGCCGGGACGGAGAAAAGGGCAAGCTCACGATCGAGTTTTTTAACGACGACGACCTCCAGCGTATCCTCGATCTCCTCGGAATTCAACTGTGAACTGGTCCGTTGCCCAAATGCAGAACGCCGATATTGCCGGCGTGGTTGCCCTTCAATCTCTTTGCTTCCCTCCACCGTTCGATCCAGAACTCCTCTGGAAAGCTGAGCATTTGGATCATCACCTCGCGGTGTTTCCTCGCGGACAGTTTGTCGCCCGTCTACACGATGAAACCGTCATTGCGAGTTGTAGCAATACGATCATCAGCGAAGAAAACTGGCAGTCTCATTCGAATTGGGATGAGACCGTGGGAGGGTACATCCTGGAAACTCTTGCCCCCAACGGCTCGACGCTCTTCGGACTCGATATCTCGGTCCATCCCGAGTGGCGCGGCCAGGGGATTGCTAAGGCACTCTACAAAGCCAGATTCGACCTGGTACAGCAGCTTGAGCTGACTCGCTACGGAACAGCTTGCCGAATACCGGATTGGCATCTGTCCGACCTGCAGGTGGGTGAATACGTCGCGGCAGTCGAGCGAGGCGAGCGCGTAGATCGCACACTCACTCCGCTCCTGAAAATGGGCCTTCGACTGATCAAAGTAGTCGAGGATCACATGGACGACCCCGAGTCTGGTAACGCCGCCTGCGTCCTAGTCCACGATAACCCGAAAAACAAACTATGAGCACAATCCGCGCCGCCGTCGCAAACTGGAAAATAGAAAAGATCCGGTCGGACTCCGAATTTTGGAGTCACGCTCAGAAATTCCTGATCGAGGCCGACGACCGCAATGCGCAGATCGTCGTTCTGCCCGAACTATTCTGCCTCGAACTTCTCCCCCTCGCGCCAACCGTCAGAGCCGAGGACGCTCCCAAATATCTTGTCCAATTCGCGGATGCCATCGAAGATTGGCTTACCAGAATGGCTGTGAATAGCGGCATGGTGATCGTCGGGGGAAGCCACTTCCGCGAGCATGAAGGGCGGATTCGCAACATCTGCGCAATCGCCTATCCCGACGGCAACCTCTACTTTCAACAAAAGAACAAGCTCACAGTGTACGAGCGCAGTGACTGGCACATCGAGCCTGGCGAGGGCATTCAACCTCTTCCCGGAAATCTGGGCGTAAGCGTTTGCTATGACTCAGAATTTCCCGAAGGTCCCCGATTACTTGCCGAAGATGGGATGCTCATTCACGCGGTTCCCGCTTGGACAGAAACTCGCCGTGGCTTCCAAAGAGTGCGCTGGTCCTGCCAAGCGAGGGCAATCGAAAATCAAGTTTTCGTATTGCACGCCTCTCTCGTCGGCGATATCGGCCGAGAGCCCGTCCCTGAAAGCTATGGCTCCAGCGCGATTATCGCGCCGAGCATGGCTCCCTTCCCGATGGAGGCAATCCTCGCCGAAACTGCACTGAATGAAGACGCGCTCGTTGTGGCAAACCTCGACATTGATGCACTCTTTGCAAGCCGGAATGAAGGAGAGGTCACGAACTGGCAAGACCGTGACCCCTCGAATTGGATTTTAGGAGCGCGCCCCAAGGGCCGCGCCCCGTGGCAGCCGGGTTAGTCCCGAGCCCAGAACATTTCGCCGGCTTGTTCTTGAATCACAGACTGCTTGAGCACGTCCAGAGCCTTTCGCAAGCCTTCCATCGGCGACATGAGGCCGTCTTCGTGCTCAATCGAAAGCACGTAGTCGTAGCCAGCCATGCGGAGCTCGGAGCAGAACTGCTTCCACCACTCGACGCCGTGCCCGTACCCAACCGAGCGGAACACCCAGCTTCGACCGTTGATGTCGCCGTAAGACTTCGCATCTAGATTGCCGTTCAATGAGGAAGTGTAATCGTTGATCTTGGTGTCCTTGGCGTGAACGTGATAGAGCGCGCCCTCTTGGCCAAGTTGGCGAACCGCGGCGATAGGATCGATGCCTTGCCACCAAAGGTGACTTGGGTCAAAGTTCGCCCCAATCGCATCTCCGTCGGCACCAATTCCGTTTCGCAGCTTTAAGAGCGTGTCGTTTGAGTAGCAAACGAATCCAGGGTGCATCTCAATAGCAAACTTGACGTTGTGTTGCTTTAGGAACTTCGCTTGCTCCTTCCAGTATGGGAACACCACCTCATTCCATTGATACTCAAGAATGTCGCGGAATTCATCCGGCCAGGCGCAGGTGACCCAGTTGGGGTTCTTAGAACCCGGTGCATCGCCTGGGCAGCCGCTGAAGCCATTGACGACCGGTACCCCCAGCATCGAAGCGAGCTTGACACCATTCACAAATGCATTGTGGTGATCGTCTGCAATGCTCTTCACAGGGTGAAGTGCGTTTCCGTGGCAGCTGAGCGCTGAGAGAATCAAGCCGCGGCTCTCGATCTTCTTCAGGAGCGCGTCGCGCTCGGCTTTGCTCTCGAGCAATTTCTCGACGTCAAGGTGAGCCGCGCCTGGATAGGCACCGCAACCAATCTCGACCGACTGAATGCCCTCGGCAACGCATGTATCAAGTGCGTCATCGAGCGACTTGTCCCCAAAAAGCGCAATAAAGAGTCCAATTTTCATCTGCGCCTCGAAGTTTATTCCTTCGACCGCGCAGATGTCCCCTCATTTCAGAGAGATTTCAAAACTTGAGCGATTGCCGCAAAGTCTGGCAGATCGCCCGGCGTCGGGGTCTCCTCGGAATAGCGAATCACTCCGGCTTTATCGATCACAAATGCCGCACGCTTGGATGCTGGTCCGAGTCCAGCCAGATCGGGCAACTCCACATCGTAGGCTTCCGTGACCTTGTGCGCGTAATCGCTCAACAGGGTAACGGTGATTCCCGACGACTTAGCCCACGCTTCCTGAGCAAACGCCGTGTCGCACGAGATCCCGTAAACGACAGACCCCGGAAGGTCGTGAACGCCACCGCTGAGATCGCAGAACTCTTTGGTACAAACTCCGGTGAAGGCTGCGGGGAACCATAGGAGAACGACCGCGTCATTACCCTGGTGAGCGGATAACGTTATGTCAACAAGTCCTTCGGATGACTTGGTCTTGAGTGTGAAATCGGGTGCAATCGAGCCTACAGAGAGAGCCATCCGAATAGTTTAGTTCCAACGCAGCGCATATGGTGATGATTCATGGACATACTTCAACAACTCATCGTGGGCAAGCACAATACTTGCCCATGCTTTCATTAGATTTCCTTTGGACAGTTGAAATCTCTGGTAGACATTGATATACTATTTTTGCTATGAACGTCATCGACTTCATCATCCAAGACACGGAACGGAACCTCGACAACTTCTTCTACACGTGCCGCAAAGTCCCCGCCGAAAAGCTCAACTGGAAGCCTCTCGATGGAGGACGCTCCGTGCTCGACCAGGCTCAAGAAGTTGCCCTTTGCCCACTTTGGGTACCAGGACTTCTGGCCGCACGAGGGTTCGATCCTGGTGTATTCGGAGACTTCGAAGCATCGAAGGCGTCCCTTCCTGACCTAGATGCTTGCGAAGCAACCGCCAGAGAGAACATGAAGAAGTTCGTTGACGCGGTCAAAGCATTCCCGGAGGCTGACTACCAAACCGAAGTCGAATTCCCTTGGGGTAAGTACACCTTCCTTCAAACCATGACATTCGCAGGATGGAACGCTACGTATCACATGGGCCAAGTGAGCTACATCCAGACACTTTACGGCGATTTCTCGATGTAAGCACTTGAGCACTGACGGGTGAGTCGCTGGTTCAAAACGTGAAACGTAACCAGCGACGCTCCACCGACCACGGAGAGAATCCATGCTCGCTCGAACTGGTGTGCGGCCAAAATCGCCGACAATCCAATCACGAGGAACACGATGATTCGCGCGTTTCCGTGCTTTTTAAACCCGGAGATTCCACCCCAAATTCCGGCCAGCAATGCGAACCCAACAAATCCAAACTCAACGACAGGTTCATGCAGGAAGCCAAATCCCGCAGAGCTAAGCACTCCGAGAAGTAATCCGGTGGCAGCACAATGAATCGCGCAAGCAATGCTCGCAAATGAACCCACTTGATCAACGTTTGGGCGATTCACTCGATCAGTATACCCCATAGGGGTAATTGGCGCGCTCGAGAGGACTCGAACCTCCGACCCCCAGCTCCGCAAGCTGATGCTCTATCCACTGAGCTACGAGCGCGCTCGTGAGAAAAGAGAATACCTCAAGCCGCGAGGTCGTTTCCGTCCGTGGAGAGCAACACGAAATCTTCGATTCCGAGCGGTCGACTGAAATAGTAGCCCTGGCTATATTCAACTTCTTTCGCCCGGAGGAACTCAAATTGCTCCACCTTCTCAATCCCTTCTGCAACTATTTGGAGATTAAGCGCCCGCGCAAGTCGGATGATCGTAGCCAAGACCTCTTCCTGTTTGCGATCAATAGCAATTCCATCGACAAAGCGCTTGTCGATTTTCAAGATATCAAAAGGCAAGCTCGCAAGCGTTGCCAACGACGAGTATCCGGTTCCAAAATCGTCAATTGCCAAACTAAAGCCTCGATCTTGCAACTGATTGAGCATCGCATGACACTCTCCGGCATCGTGCATGATCGACGACTCGGTGACTTCAATAATGAGGTTCTTTGGAGTGATTCCCCAGCGATCTACAGCGGTGCTAAAAGCATTTAGCGTGGCGTTATTTTTCAACTGGCGCAATGAGAGGTTCATGCTGATCGCAAACGATTGGTTCCCCGTCATGTCGATCAACTTGCGAATCGCTTTAGCCGTCTCATCCAAAACGTAGTTGCCAAGGTCATTGATAATGTCGGATTCTTCCGCAATCGGAATGAATGTCGCGGGCGAGACCTGCCCAAACCGACTCGAGTTCCAACGGAGTAGTGCCTCGGCTTTCACCAATTTCTTGGAGCGATTATCGTAGATCGGCTGGAACATCAGGTGGAATTCGCCGTCCGTAAGTGCTTGGCGCATCGCCGTCTCGAGTTCGACTCGCATCTTTGCTCGGAAGCTCATCTCGGGCTTATATGTCACCGGGTAGATGGACAAGTTCTTGCGAGCGTTCTCAAGCGCTAGGTTCACCTTGCGCAGGATTCCAGTCGCCGTCTCCGCCTCCTCGGCTGTCACATAACCGATACGACAAGTCTTCATGATCTCGACGCCGTCGACATAGATCGGCTTCTGACAAAGCTCATCAATCTTGCCCACCAACCACGACATCGCATGAAAATCAGGCACGATGACGACGAAGTCATCGCCAGCGAGGCGGCCGACGATTCCGCTTCCGCCAACGCCCTCGGCCAGAGCTTGACCAAAAGCCTTGAGCAACTTATCCCCTATTTCGGCTCCCCAGGACTCGTTGATATTCCGAAAATTGCTGATTTCGATTCCTATAACCGAAACTCGTGGGTTTTCCGAAAGCAAAAGCCCGAGTACTTCGTGAATCTTTGTTCGGTTGATCAGACCCGTCACTGAATCAAAGAATGCAAGCCGCCTGACCTCTTCCCCTCGCTCACGAGTTTCCGAAATGTCACTGACGAATGCCTCCATCACCACGCGGCCATCGGGAAGATACTCGAAGCTTAACTGCTCCGCGAACCAATACGACTCCCCATTCTCTCGACAAATGCGGTACTCACAACTCGCCGATTCGGCGTGCTTCGACATTGCGTCGCGTACCGTCCGCTCCCAAAGGTGCTGGTCCTCGGGGTCCCGCAAAGAATCCCAAATCTCATCGAATGCCTCGCCATTTGAGATGTGGTGATCGACCCAACCGAAAGGCGACTGATGCTTTAACACGCCGGTCCATACCAGCTTGCCCTCAAGTTGTTTTGCGGTTCCTGTCCAGATAAGGCAACCAGCTGAGTTCAGTGTCTTCACGAGGGAGTTGTTGAGTTCGTTGACCTCAGCAAGCGTGGCGGTCAAGTTTTCTTGCGTCATCCCTAGTGCCGAACTCTGCGCGGACATGGTAGCTCTCAGCCGGCGGACGATCCAACCCGAAACAAGCCCCAAGAAGAAAGAAAATCCGAAGGCGCCCAACAGCCCCGTTCGGAATGCGGCATCCAAATCCTCAAGATCCCGCGCCATAGGAGCGTAAAGCACATCGAGACCCACTACTCCGACAATCTTTCCGGAAGCCGAAAGGAGTGGCGCATACGCTCGCACCACGTCGCGCTCGGTACGCAACAGCGGCTGAGTCTCAAGAATCGGTTGTTTGCTCTTAAAGGCCTGAATAAGTTCGGTTGAAGGCCGTCGCACTTCCTCCCCAACATCAGCGCGGAGGATAGTGCGTCCGTCCGAGCTCTTCTTGATATTGCCCGCATCGATCACATAGAGCGCTTTGCCGTTTACGAATCGATATGCGTACGCATCCGCCAACCTGGGGTCGTGCGAAAGGTATGCCCGGAAGGCTTTGTACGTTAGCTGGAAAGGAGCACCAGCTTTATCTTTCGGCTTCCAAATCTTGTTCAGCTTGGCGGGGCTTATGGACTTAGCCAATTGAGAGACCAAGATTGTCCGCATTTCGTTGTGACCCGCCACCACGCGCGCTTTTGCCGCTTTCTTGATCGATACACCAGCAATGAACCCGCTTGCCAGCGAGACGGCAAACACAATAAGGCCAAACCTGAACGCCGCACCCGAGACTCCCGATTTCGGAGCCAAGTCAGGCACGCGAACAGGCTTAGGTTGAACTTCGTTCTTCCCCCGGCCTAGTTTCCCTCTCATCGCAAATGCAGGCGGCGTATTAATTCGCCCGTTTTCCTTTTTCCATATTCGGGCTAAAGAATAAATATCAACAGGGGCAAATTACTTCCACAGGTGAACCTACGGCAAACCTACCGGATTGCCCTACATAAACTGTCGTCACCCTCCGATAAACCCAATGTGGCCGCCGTTTGCCACAGCAATATGGGCTCCTTCGCAAAGATTCTAAAGCACACCGACATCCTCGCCGGAATCGGCCTCCTGGCCATCGTTGCGATGCTTATTCTTCCCCTTCCCGCATTCGCGCTCGACTTGGGTCTCGTCATCGCCCTGGGATCGGCCGTTATGGTGCTATTAACGGCGGTTAACATCACGGATCCTTTGCAGTTCAGTTCGTTCCCGCCTTTGCTGGTCATCACTACTCTTTTCCGGCTCGCGCTTTCGGTTGGAGCAACCAAGCTGATTCTCGGTTCTGGTCAAGCCGGACACGTCATTGAGACGTTTGGAAACTTCGTGATGGGTGGCGATTTCGTCGTCGGATTCGTCGTCTTTCTCATCCTCATGATTGTCCAGTTCGTTGTCATCACCAATGGTGCCGGACGAGTCTCCGAAGTCGTTGCTAGGTTCACTTTGGACGCGATGCCCGGAAAGCAGATGGCGATCGACGCTGACCTCGCCGCAGGGTTGATCGACGAGGACACGGCAAAGCTCCGCCGGAAAGGAGTCAAGCAAGAAGCCGACTTCTACGGCGCGATGGATGGTGCCTCCAAGTTCGTAAAAGGCGATGCCATCGCATCCCTGCTTATAATTGCGATCAATATCATCGGTGGATTCGGAGTTGGACTCTTCAAAGGTCAATCCGACGCAATGACGATCCTCAAGACGTACGCACTGCTTTCTGTAGGTGAGGGCCTTACTTCCCAGATCCCTGCTCTCCTCATCTCGTCCGCAAGCGCCCTTCTCGTAACTCGTGCCGGGCAAGAGCGAACCATGGGCGGCCAAGTCGCCGCGCAATTCTTTGCGCAGCCAAAGGCGCTTGCCGTAAGCGGAGGCGCGCTTGCCGCGTTTGGTCTCATTCCCGGCTTCCCTGCATCCATTTTCATCGGGGCTGGTGGATTCCTGTTCGGCCTTAGCTACCTGCTCAAAAAGAATCCGTCCATTACGCAAGTTTTCGAGCCACCAAAGGAAGAGAAGCCGGCTCCAGCACCTGCTCCCGCGCCTACCGGACCGGAAGCCGTTCTCCCGCTCCTCCACGTCGACCCAATTGAGATCGAAATCGGCTACGGACTCACCAAACTTGCTGATCCGAAGGCGGGAGGCGATCTCAGTGAGCGCATCGGCGCGACCCGGCGACAAATCGCCTCTGAACTCGGCTACGTCATGCCTTCGGTCCGCATCCGCGATTCGATTCAACTCAACTCGACCGACTACGTGCTCAAGATTCGAGGCGAGGAGGTGGCAACCGCAACCGTCATGCCCAACCTCATGCTCGCGGTCAACAGCGGCTCGGCCCTGGAGTCGATCCCCGGCATCCCGGGCAAGGACCCCGTCTTTGGCCTCGATGCCCTTTGGATCGAACCCGACCAAGCCGAACTTGCCGAGACGGTTGGTTACACAGTCATCGAACCTTCGGCGGTCATCTCAACTCACCTTTGCGAAGTCGTCAAGCAGTACTGCCCCGAGCTTCTCAACCGCCAAGACGTCCAGACCCTCGTCGATGAAGTTCGAAAGCACAACCCGACCGCAGTTGACGAACTGATGCCGGATATGTTGACCATTTCCGACGTCCAGAAGGTGCTCGTGCACCTCCTTGGTGAACGAATTCCGATTCGCGACATGGTCACGATCATCGAAACTCTTGCCGATTTCGGCCGAAAGACCAAAGACGTTGAGCAGCTTGCCGAAATCGTTCGCTCCTCGATTGCGCGAACCATTACGCGCCAGTATCTTGACCCCGCGAACAAGCTCATGTGCCTCACACTTGAGCCTGCTCTCGAGCGCCAGCTTTCTGAGAAAGTCAGCCTCACGAGCGGCGGCACCAGCCTTGTTCTCGAACCCGAGCTTCAAGGAAAAGTCATCCAGTCACTCAAGATTGAGTACGACCGAGCGACGATGTCGGGCAACCAACCCGTGCTGCTTTGCGGCGCCCAACTCCGGCTCGCCCTCAAGAGGTTCCTGGACCGGCACGTACCAAACCTTCCGGTTCTGGCCTATAGCGAAATCTCCGCCAAAGCCGAGGTCGAGTTTATTGGCCAAATCGCGGCATAAACGCTACATCTCTCGGCGGTATTCCATCGCCGAGAGAAGTGTCGCCGAGTCAGCATAATCAAGCTCACCGCCGACCGGCATCCCGTGCGCAATCCTTGTAATTCTCAACCCGACTGGCTTCAGAAGCTTGGCTAAATACAAAGCCGTAGCATCCCCCTCGATCGTCGGATTCGTCGCCACAATGATCTCTTCCACGGGCTCCTCGTGAAGCCGCTCGATCAGTGCCTTGATCCGCAACTGCTCCGGGCCGATTCCATCCACCGGCGACAGCAGACCGTGCAAAACGTGGTACCGCCCACGGTAATCATTGATCCGCTCCAAAGCCACAATGTCGCGCGGCTCTGCGACCACGCAAAGCAGGGTCTTGTCCCGCCGAACATCTCGGCAGATTTCGCACTCTTCCAGCTCCGAGATGTTCTGGCATCGTCCGCAAAACCGAAGCTTTTCCTTTGCCGACGTAATCGCCGAGGCGAGGGCCGATGCCTCGTGATCCGGCACCCTCAACAAATGATAAGCCAGGCGTTGGGCACTCTTTGGCCCAACGCCTGGCAGTTTCTCAAGCTCCGCAATCAGCTCCGCAAGCGGCTTTGCGAAAAGCAATTTCGATTAAAGCCCGAGTCCGGGAATCGGAGGCAGGCCCTTCGTGATTTCGCCCACGCGCTCAGCGCGCAGTTCGACAGCCTTCTCGAATCCGTCGCGCATCGCGCCAACGATGAGGTCTTCTAGTGCCTCGACGTCTGCAGGATCCACCACGCTTGCATCGATCTTGATCGCCTTGATGCGCCCGGTGCCGTCAAAAGTTGCCTTGACCGGACCTTTGTCGATCGAAATGGTTTCGCCCTCAAGCTCGCCCTCAAGGTTCTGTGCCCGTGCCATTGCATTCTGCACGTTTGCCATGAGGCCGCCGCCGTCGCCACCGAATCCTAATCCCTTTGGAAGTTTCATAATTGCTAACTCTTGTCGCCCTCTTCCGATTCCGGAACTGGGACGTTAAATACTTCGCGCACAATTCGTTCCAATCGCGCGCCGTCTACAGGCAATTCTACCGTTTCGCTCTCAACTACTCGCGGCTCATTTTTTTTTTGAAGCACCAATTCGATGCTTGAGCCTTCCCTTCCGACCTGCTTTAACAGGTCGTTCAGGTACTTCAGCCGCTTGATATCATCGTTGAACCACTCGTAGTGCATCTGGTTTTCGATGCTCACTTTCAGCTTCTCACCCGTATCCTCGATCAGCGCGCTCGAGGCCAGCCTCATCTTGTGAGGCGCAGGCATCCCCGTAGTCGGATGGTTCGGGATCGCCGCCAGCAGCTGCTGCCAAATGTCCCCTTCCGAACGCCCCTCCCCTTTTTCACTCTGGTGCAAAGGGGGAGGGGTGGGGGTGGGGGATTCCGATGATTTCGAGTGCGAGAGTGCATCCGAGCTTTGGCTTCCGGTCGCCGATGCACCCATTCTGGGACTACTTCCCTCCCGCGTCTGAACCTGGGGAGCGACTCTTGCAGCAACGACAACTCCCACCTGACTCAGCCTGATCAGTTCACTTTCAAGCCACAACCTGGGCAACGAGATATCTCGAATCACCTTGTGCGCCTCCGCCAGAGACGACCGAATCGAGATCAAAAATGGTCGACCGAGCCGCGTGGTTAGCTCGTGCATCGACGATTCGCGGGTCGCATCAAACTCGTCCGAGGACACTTGGTACGAAACCCGCGTCAGATCCGCCAGGCGGTGCAGCATCGACTCGAGCAGCGATCTTGGATCTCGTCCCGACCTCGCGACCTCCTGAAGGATTTCCAGAATCTGAGGAATCTCGCCGGCTGAAATTGCGGCCAGTAGTGAGTCAACAGATTGTTCGTTGACCAGACCCAACTGGTCATAAACGACATCCGTCGTGATGGCCCCATCCGAGACCAGGATCGCTTGCTCGAGCAGCGTCAAGGCATCCCGGAAGCCGCCATCGGCCATTCTCGCAATCGCGGCAACCGCCGCCGGCTCCGCAGTAACGCCTTCCGACTCGCAAACAAACGAAAGCCGATCAACAAGATTTTTGATGGTGGCCCGGTGGAACTCGTACTTCTGGCACCGCGAGCGAATCGTCGCCGGAACCTTGTTGAATTCGGTCGTCGCGAGCACGAACACGAGGTGAGCTGGCGGCTCCTCAACCGTCTTGAGTAGAGCGTCAAATGCCTTGGCCGAGAGATCGTGGACCTCGTCGATAATGAAAACCTTGTACTTGCCCATCATCGGCGCGTAGCTGACGACATCCACGATCTTCTCGCGAACATCATCGACGCCCGAGTCCGATGCCGCGTCCATCTCGATGACATCTGGATGGTGCCCCGAAGTGATCATTCGGCAAGCCTCGCATTCGTTACAAGGAGTCGCGGTCGGACCATTTTCGCAGTTCAGCGCCTTGGCCAGCAACCGCGCCGAAGACGTCTTACCCGTCCCTCGAGGTCCCGTAAAGAGAAATGTTTGGGCGATTCGTCCGGTCGAGAGCGCCGACTGGAGTGTACGAACGATGTGCTCCTGACCGATCAGATCCTCAAAGGTCTGGCTTCGGTACTTGCGGTAAAGAGCGAGTTGCGCCACGAGAAAAGAAATACCGGGAGGGCTGCATCACCCAGAGAATCGACTTACCGCTGCTGCCTTCCGGCCCTGACGGGGTTCGCCGAACTGCTGCCGCGCAGTTCCCGGCGGTGAATTGTAGCACCGCCGGGGCATGTTTTGCTTCAGTTTCCGGATCGAAGAGAAGGAATATCCGGAGCGTTTTGGGGTTTGTTGTAACTCTTTTCGGTTTCAACGTAGTTCGCCGTCTTGACGACCGGAACCTTGTCTGCCCACTCGCCTCTCAACAGGAGTTGATCGCGAGTCAGAGTCACGGAGGAATACATGACCTTCATACCTGGCCGAGCTTCTGTATTCATATTGCTCGGGGTGGTGGTGTCGGTCATTCCCTCTCCATTCCATCCAAACTTATCCTGAATGTGAGCAGGAGCCGAGCGGGGGTTGTAGTAAAACTCCACCAAGTACTCCTTGCCAAGCATCGGATACATCGTTGGGTCGCGACTCATGTCAATTCGCTTGTCGAACCGCTGGTTCCGCACGAAGAGACCTTCTTGCATGTAAGTTCGATCCCGAGGTGGGTCGAGCTTAACACCGGTTTGCTTGGACTGGGTATCCCAATCAACCGATCCGAGGATCGCATCTGGATAGTCCTTATCTCGAAGCACGCAGCGGATGCGCGATCCGACCGGAAGAACGTTCCATGTGCCCTGAATGCGGAGGACTTTCTCGTCGACAACCGTCACTTTCGCCGTGAAGCCAACATTAAAGGGAGGCGTCACGTCATAGTCTGTCAGCGGCTGACCGGCTTTAGAGGCAAAGTACCCGCGTTGCGACATTCGAACCAAAAGCGTGTCGAGGTTGCCCTCGATGGTATCGCGGTTCGTTCGAAGCTGATAGTTTCGCTTTTGCGTGTCCTTCTCGTACTCCTTTTGAGCCTCGTCGTACAGTTTGTACCAGTTCTCCAGCGACTTCTCGACTTCCCCGTTTCGCTCGTACAGACGCGAGATCAGGTTTCGTCGAGCGGGAAGGATGTCTGGGCGCTTGTGCGCTTGCTCCATCCACTCCACCGCCTTTGGATAGTTGTCCTCAATCTTGTGATACCAAAGCCACGAGGTCTCGAAGAACAGTTCGTACGTCGTCGAGTTCTCCCGTGCGCCTTCGGCTCCAAGGGCAATCGCGGACGGCAGATACCGTCGGTCAGACCGCTGATCCTCGTCGGTGAAGTTGTAGCCAATGTGCCACATACCCGTCGAGAAGACGTCGATCTGGTGCGGGTCGAGCAACGTTACCAATCTGATGATCGGCAAAATCGCATCGTAGTTGCCAGTATCGAAGAACGAGTCAGCACGAACCCAGAGGATTCCTGCGATCATTTCGCGGAATCCAGCGAGGGCAAACAGCATCTGGTCAGCCGAAAGTGATCCTGAGATCAGGTCGCGTCCGGCTTTAACCGGACTGTAGTTTTTACTCCAAAGTGGATAGACGCCGAGATTTCCGATGACACCCTGCCCGATAAAGGCAGCGGCACCGATTGCCATCAACTTCGACCGAAATTTCGCCTTGGTTGCTTGGTGTCCCATTGTGCTTAGACCTCCTTGCGATCGAACATCAACATTCCCACGATCAGCATGATGGCGATGTAGAACACTCCGTAAAGGACTGCGTTAATCGCGTACATGAGCGGGTTCTGAATCTGAGTCTCAGGGTTGATGAGGGGGTTCTGGACGTTGTAGCTGGCAAAGTTCGGCAGGATCGTCGAAACGAAGTAAGCCATTGCTTTTCCGAGCACGGGCGCGTTCGGATTCTTATTGAACGAGTCAAAGAACGCGTAGCCCAACGTACCGATGAGATAAATTCCACCCGAAAGGAAGAAGTTCACCAACGGTGCCACAAAGGTCGAAAGGCAGATCGCGACCGACGCGAGCAGGCTCATCTGAACGAAGAACATGCCGATTGCTTGAAGCATTGAGAAGCCCTTGCCCCAGTTACCCTGAAGGCCGAACTCCAAGATGGTAACGACCGACATCAATCCCATCATCAGCGCCAATGCCGAAACCGCGCCGAGATACTTACCAATCAAGAACTGCCAGCGCTGAACCGGCTTACTCAAAATGGTGTAGATCGTTCGCCGCTCGACTTCGTTTGGAAGCATGTAAACGGTGAGGGTAATTGCGATCACCGCGCTCGAAAGCTGCACGATACCAAGAACAAAGCCCGTCAAAACGGTCTGCTCTGCACGTGCCGACAACACTCCGAGGAGCGGAGCGATGAACAGCAACAGGGTCGCGATGAAGAGAATGATGAGCAGAACGCGGCGGCGAATCGCTTCGCCAACGGTTGCTCGTGCGATAGCAAATACTGGTCTCATTTGTTTCGAACCGCCTCCACAAACAGGTCTTCGAGGCGCTTTTTGCGCGGAACAATGCTCACGATCTGGCCACCCTTGGCTCGGGCACCATCGATGATCGCGTTGACGTCAACAGTCTCAGGAACATCGAACAGCACACCGGCGGGCGTGTCATGGATGTTCCCGTCTTCAATCTTCATGTCGCTAAAGACGCCGCGATCGAGCTTGCCAACCAAGATTTCGACGCGTCCGCCAGCCAGAAGGTCGGTGAGCTTGCCTTGGGCAACAATCACACCGTGGTTGATGATCGCGACGCGGTCGCAGATAAGCTCAACTTCCGAAAGCTCGTGCGAGGAAATGAAGACCGTTCGACCTTCTTCTCGGAAACCGAGAATGAGGTCGCGGATTTCGCGGTGAGCGATCGGGTCCAAACCACCCGTAGGCTCGTCAAGGAACAAAAGCTTCGGATCGTTCAGCAGTGCCTGCGCGAGTCCAATTCGCTGTTGCATACCCTTCGAGTACTGGTTGATCGTCTTGTTGGTGTTTCGAGGATCGGCAAGGCCAACTCGCTCCAAAAGGCGATTCATATGAGCCACATCGGTGATGCCAAACAGCGATCCGTAGAACTTGAGGATCTCAAGTCCCGTCATGTACTCATAGTAGTAAGGGCGCTCTGGAACGTAGCTGATGAGCTTGTGGACATCGAAGTCTCCGAGCTCTTTCCCCAGAACGTATCCCTCACCAGAACTTGCCTCGATGATGCTGAGAAGCATCTTGATCGTTGTCGTCTTTCCGGCACCGTTCGGTCCCAAAAATCCGAAAATCTCGCCCTCTTCAACGTGAAGGTCGAGTTTGTCTACAACGGTCAGGTTTCGGCTCTTGCTCTTGTAGGTCTTCGTTAACTGCTTTGTTTCTATGGCGGCGGCCAAGGGTCGCGCACCTCCCTATAATTGATTCAGCGCTTAGAATACCGTCATCGGGGAACGCTGAACCCCGACAACACGCCCAGACAGACACAAATCTTGCGCCAGAAGTTCCGATTTTCAAAAAAACATGAAACCACTTGCAAAAATTGTAACTTCCCCGCAATAATACCGGGAACCGATTGGCGGGATACCCACGGGGGAGTGATCTGCGGGACGAAGCCAATTCGTGCAAGCCTTAGTGAGGTTGGCCAGCATAGCTCTCTATCCGCCACCTCACATTTTTTTGTCTGATGGAGCCAAGGCAAACTCCTCCAGGTAAGCATCTAGCGCAAGCTTCTCAACGCCTGTGGCGCCATCAAATCTCTTCGTAACCGCCGCGACATCGGCCGTGCCTGCTTTAGAAATCGCCATCTCAACCAGCGACCAGTGCTCGATCTCTCGTTGACCGCGCTCTCGTTTCCCCATTGGCGACGATTTGAGCCATTCCAAAACCGGCCCCACTTTGCCGCTCGCCCGAGCCGCCGACTTGAGGGCGTCGTACTCCGCCATCTCATCCATCACCTGAAGGTAAGCCTCCTCCAGCAGTGCATCCACTTCGCCGGAATCAGACTTCTTGCCGGCGAGCTGGGCAACTACCTTCTGCCCGATCTCGGCCTCCACATCCTTCCGCTCCAGCCGATCTTTCACGAAGACCCCACCGATTAAAACTAAACCAACAAAAGCACCCGCCCGCGTCGCTTGCCAGGGTTGGAACGCCTTTCGGCGCACCGGCCGCCCCCAACCATAGAGTTCAATTGGCTCTGAAATCCCTTTCACCGCCACCTTACCGATCTTTCGCGCCGAAGGCAGTGCCTGAGCACGGACCAAATCTAAAACCATCCGTGAAGCCACCACCGAACCCGGCACCGCCTCTCGCTCAAGCCGCGCGCACACGTTCACGGCGTCCCCGTACACATCGCCTTCCACGATGGTCACTTCGCCGGTATGGATTCCGATGCGATGCTCAAGCTCGTTCATCATCGGCAGAGCGGCAAGGCAGGCGCGAACCGCCTGGGCCGGACTCTCGAAAAGGCAAAGCAGACCGTCGCCTGTGGACTTCACAACCCGGCCATCATGGGCCTCGACCACCGTCCGAAAAGCCAAGTGATCATTTGCAAGCGACCGTAATGCGCCCGGCTCATCGGCTTGCATTCGCGCCGTAAAACCGACGGCGTCCGTCAAAACCACCGTCCCGAGTCGCTTCTCCCCCTGCATTTTTGTCAACCATTCTAAACGAAAAACATCACTAAATGTTCGTCTACATATATCTGCAAGTTCAAACGGCAGCAGAGACGGATAACCTGTGGAAAAGGATGCGCAAAATATTTGTAAAATTTCTTCTTGACATCCGTATATAGTGGTGGCACAATACTCAAGCCACTATATCTAGTGGAAAGCCAATCACTCGATGCGCTGCCCTTCTTGCAATCACGACGACCTCAAGGTGCTCGACTCTCGTCCAGGTACGGACGGGGAGTCGATTCGCCGTCGCCGTGAGTGCCCGGCCTGCAGCCGCCGCTTCAGCACCGTAGAGCGCATCGAGAAGCAACGCCTCTTCGTCATCAAGCGCGACGGCACTCGTTGCGATTTCAGCCGCGAGAAAGTCTTCGAGAGCATGAGACTAGCTTGTGGCAAGCGCCCGGTCTCCATCGAGACCCTTCAGGCCACCGCCCAGCGGATCGAAGAGCATCTGCAAAAGAAGTTTGAAACCGAGGTACCGACCAAGGAGATCGGTCGCGCAGTCATGCGCGAGCTATCCACGATCGATACCGTTGCCTATGTCCGTTTTGCGTCGGTCTACCAAGAGTTCGAGACCGTCGCCGATTTTGCCGAAATGGTCGAGAGCGTCCAACGGGAAGAAGCTCTCATCCCTTTCCGGCACCTTCAACAAGAACTCATCACAACTCAGGAAGAGAAATAATGAAAATTCGACGCTACTTTACGCAATCTGGTCAAAACCCTTACGCTGGCATCAATTTCGAGCCGCGAAAGAGTGAGATCCGGAACCCGGATGGCTCAACCGTCTTCCTGATGGAAAACGTGATGGTTCCCTCCTCTTGGAGCCAAGTAGCGACCGATATCCTCGCGCAAAAGTATTTCCGAAAGGCCGGTCTCACCCCAGGCAAAGTCGGCGGAGTCGAATACGCCGGCGAAAATGTCGCCCACGTAACCCCCGAAAAAGAGTGCGAAACCGATTCCCGCCAGGTTTTCCACCGCCTCGCCGGATGCTGGCGACATTGGGGCGAGAAGTTCCACTACTTCGATTCCGCCGAAGACGCTCAATCCTTCTATGACGAGATGGTCAACATGCTCGCACGGCAGGTTGCCGCTCCCAATAGCCCGCAGTGGTTCAACACCGGAATGCACTTTGCCTACGGCATCACCGGCTCCGCCCAAGGTCACTACTACGTCGACCCTCATAACGGCGAACTGAAAAAGTCAACCAACGCCTACGAGCGACCTCAGCCCCACGCCTGCTTCATCCTTTCGGTCAAAGATGACCTCGTCAACGAGGGCGGAATCATGGACCTGTGGACCCGCGAGGCACGAATCTTCAAGTACGGTTCCGGAGTCGGAACCAACTTCTCTCGTATTCGCGGCGAGAACGAAAAGCTGAGCGGCGGCGGAAAGTCTTCCGGCCTCATGAGCTTCCTTCGAGTCGGCGACCGATCTGCCGGAGCCATCAAGTCCGGCGGTACAACCCGCCGGGCCGCAAAGATGGTCTGCCTCGACATCAACCACCCCGACATCGAGGAGTTCATCAACTGGAAGGTGAAGGAGGAGCAAAAGGTTGCCTCCCTCGTCACGGGTTCCAAGCTCAACGAGCGCCACATCAACAACGTGATGAAGGCGTGCTACGTCGACGGAAAGCTGGATGCTAACCCCCGCACCAACCGAGGTCTCTGGACCGCCATCGCCGAAGCAAAGCTCGACGAAATCCCGACCAACTACATCCAGCGCGCAATCCAGTTCGCCGAGCAGGGTTACACGAGCATCGAGTTCCCCACCTTCGACACCGGCTACGAGTCCGAAGCCTACGTCACCGTTTCGGGTCAAAACTCGAATAACTCGGTACGCGTTAGCAACGACTTCTTCAAGGCCGTCGAAACCAACTCTGAGTGGAATCTGACCGCCCGAACCACTGGCAAAGCCGTTAAATCCGTCAACGCCAAGAAACTCTGGGAGGATATCTGCGAAGCCGCTTGGAACTCCGCCGACCCTGGCCTTCAGTACGACACCACCATTAACGAGTGGCACACCTGCCCCGCGCATGGCCGCATCAACGCGTCCAACCCCTGCTCGGAGTACATGTTCCTCGACGACACCGCTTGCAACCTGGCGTCGATTAACCTAGCCAGCCTCTACAACCGCGAAACCGGCAAGTTCGACGTCGAAGGCTACATCCACGCCATCCAGCTCTGGACCGTCGTTCTGGAAATCAGCGTCCTTATGGCGCAGTTCCCGTCCAAAGAAGTAGCCCAGCTCAGCTACGACTTCCGCACCCTCGGCCTGGGTTACGCCAACCTCGGCGCTCTGCTGATGCAGATGGGAATCCCTTACGACAGCCCCGAAGGGTTCGCCATCGCCGGAGCTCTTACCGCCGTCCTCGGCGGCGAAAGCTACGCCACCAGCGCCGAAATGGCGAAGCAGCACGGCCCCTTCCCCTCCTACCAGCCGAACCGCGAGAACATGCTCCGCGTCATTCGCAACCACCGACGCGCCGCCTACAACGCTGCCAAGTCGGAATACGAAGGCCTCAGCATCCTGCCGCTCGGCATCGACCAACTTCTCTGCCCCGCAGACCTCCTTCACGCCGCCCACAAGAGCTGGGACAAAGCCCTCGAACTCGGAGAGAAGTACGGCTACCGCAACGCCCAGGTGACGGTTCTTGCGCCCACCGGCACCATCGGGCTCATCATGGACTGCGACACTACCGGTGTCGAGCCCGACTTCGCCCTCGTTAAGTTCAAAAAGCTCTCCGGCGGCGGGTACTTCAAGATCATCAACCAGTCGATCCCACCCGCCCTCACCAAGCTCGGCTACGATGGCAAGCAGATCGACGACATCATCGGCTACACCGTCGGATACAAAACCCTCAACGGCGCACCGCACATCAACCACGAAACCCTAAGAGCCAAGGGCTTCACCGAAGTCGAACTCCAGAAGCTCGAAGCCGGCCTCGAATCCGCCTTTGAACTCCAGTTCGTGTTCAACAAATACACCTTCGGCGACGAGTTTTGCACCAAGGTCCTCGGCTTCACCGAAGAGCAGATCAACGACTGGTCGTTCAACATGCTCACCGCTCTCGGCTTCACCAAAGCCCAGATCGAAGAAGCAAACGAGTTCGTCTGCGGCTCGATGACCGTCGAAGGTGCCCCGCACCTCAAGGCCGAGCACCTCGCCGTGTTCGACTGCGCCAACCGCTGCGGCAAGAAGGGTCAGCGCTTCATCAGCGCCGAAGGCCACATCCGCATGATGGCCGCCGCCCAGCCGTTCCTCTCGGGAGCGATCAGCAAGACCATCAACCTCCCCTCCGAGGCATCCGTCCAAGACGTCCACAACGCCTACTGGCTCTCTTGGCAGCTCGGAATCAAGGCCAACGCCCTCTACCGCGACGGCAGTAAGCTCAGCCAGCCGCTCAACAGCAGCAGCTCCGACTCCGCCGCCGCCATCCTGGAGGCAACCCTCGATCTCGAAAGCCCCTCCCCTTATCGCGAAGCTATAGGGGGAGGGGTTGGGGAGGGGGACCAAAGCGCCCCCCTCAGCCAGCACGAGCAGATCGAGCGCATCGCCACCAAACTCGTCTACCGCTACATCAGCAAGCGACGAGTCATGCCCGGCCGAAGGCGCGGTTACACCCAAAAAGCCCGCGTCGGCGGACACAAGGTCTACCTCCGAACCGGTGAGTTTGAAGACGGAACCCTTGGCGAAATCTTCATCGATATGCACCGCGAAGGCGCCGCCTTCCGGTCGCTCATGAACTGCTTCGCCATCGCCGTCTCCCTCGGCCTCCAATACGGAGTCCCACTCGAGGAGTTCACCGAGGCGTTCGTCTTCACCCGCTTCGAGCCAAACGGCTCCGTCCACGGCCACGACAACATCAAGATGTCCACGTCGGTCATCGACTACATCTTCCGCGAGCTCAGCATGTCCTACCTGGGCCGAACCGACCTCGTGCAAGTCAAGCCCGAAGACCTCCGAAGCGACACCATGGGCAACCCCAACCAGGTCATCGACTTCGATGAGGAAGAAGATCAAGGCGAGTTCGAAGACAACGCGCCCGGCTTCGCTCGGAACGATCACACCTCGGCGGGCTACACCGCCGCCGGAGGTGCCCAAGATCCGCTCCCTTTTGAAGGCGGGCGAGCCCTCGGTTCGCCCACCGACGCCCTCATCCGCAACCAAGCCAATAACGTCGCGGTCTACGAAGAGCGCGTCGTCAGCGGCAATGGCTCCAACGGACTAGGACTGTTCGAGGTAGCAGAATCCCCTGCGACAAACGAAAAACGACAAGCGACCAACGTTGCATACCTCGCCCCCTCCGCCGCCGACGCCACCGCCGCCAAGGTCCGCGAAGCAAGGCTCAAAGGGTACGAAGGCGACCCCTGCGGCAACTGCGGAGCGTTTACGCTAGTACGAAATGGTGTATGCTTAAAGTGCAATAGTTGCGGTGAAACAAGTGGCTGTTCGTAGGAGCATTGTAAAATGAAGACAATAGCCACAATCGATAAAATAATATCGAGTTCGCTGGTACTCGCGGTCCTTGAGGTCGACGAAGGGCGAGTCAAAAAGGGGGCCGTGTATACCGTAGTTGCCCCTTCTGAACTTCCTGACGGGACAACCATTTACCTTCCGAAAGGGTCGCTACGGGCCTACCAATCTCAGCCCGGGAGCCTGTATCTGTTTGAGTCATTTGTCGAGAGTCGGATTCCTTACTCGGGACTCGCTGGTCAAGGGCTCGCAGGGAAAGGTGGCTTGGCGGAGTATTTTCGAGAGCGAGCCAGTTTGGTCCCTCAAACGGAAGTCAGATCTGCAAGGTTGGATAGTTCAGACAAATTGGAAGCGATCAGTTCAAAGGTTGTGCCAGGGGACTTAATTGTAGAATGACCATTTACTCGTCAATGATAGCTGCGACCACATCCCAACTGCCCATGGCAGCACTTTGGTTCGCGTTTGTCGCAACTACGACTTGGACTCTGTTTCAACTGGTCTCATTCATTTTCTCTACGCTCCGAAAATCAGAGTTGGATTTTCGCCTGACCCGAGGCTTTTTTTGGAGAATGTCGTTTGAAGGGGAATCTTTCTTTGTGCAGTCAGTTTCGTACGCTTTAAACGGCGACTGTCGAATCAACGATGTCCAATTTGAACTGCAAATGCTTGGAGAAAAGAACAGTAAAACTTTCTCGGTGGAATTCCACAACCTCGGAAATCTGCTCGCATCCTCCGGTGTCCCGTTCGGTGAGCACAATTTCTATTCTTCAAGTCCAATTAACTACGTTTCAGCTTCATCCGTCGACAGAAACGTCTTTCGAAGCATTCTTGCTGGATATGACGATGAAATACAAACTCTCGTTGACACGTTTATGAACGAGGTGTCCAAGTCGTCGGAAGCTGAAGAAACCGTTGTGCCTGGGCTAGTATCGACTTACACGAAACTCTTAATGGACAAGGTCCAGATTGAACCAGGAAAGTATCGATTTGTTGCGATTGTTAAGTATCAAGGACGGATGGCAAATCGATGGCGCAAAGAACGGACACTTAGAAGTTCCTTGACATTTGAACTTCCATCAAACGTCAGAGATACAATCAGTCGGCAGTTAGAAGACACCCTTTCAACTTTGGCCCTGAATGCGATAAGTGGTTCGCCAGTGTTCGTCAACTATCCAGAATTAAGCCCACAAAACATAGCAGTCGAAGTTGCTCAGTCGACCAAAAGCTGAGCTCGGAACCGTCCGCCACCTTATGAAGGGCCTCATAAGGCATACAGCGACGAGCCAATTCGTAACCTGGATAAGGCTCGGGTGGCACTGACAAGCGACAACCACCCGGACCGATAGCTCTCCGACCAACCTGCTTGTCAGTGCATCGGCACCGGCATCCAAGAGCCTAGAGCCTAGAGCCAGACGTAAATGATGAGGCCCAACACGATCCAGGGAGTGAACTTCGGGAAGTCGCCGCTAAACTTTTCGCGGCGGTAAAGCCCAAAGAAAAGTCGCACTAGGTCAAAGACTCCGTAAACGATCACCGCCAGCGCAACCGCCACCCGAGCATAATCACCCCGACTCATGGCTGCCAGTCCATGCAGAATCATCGATTGGGCAATACAGACGTAAAGCATCACCACAATCGCCCACTCCGTCGCCCCGGGCCGCTCTTCTTCTTTCGCCGGAGCCTGCGCTTCTGGATCCCAAACGATAGGTGGCAATCGCTTCATTTCCGGGCGCAAATTACACGAAAACCACGCGCCTCAGTAAACTCCTCGACGTGGATCACGGCACCCTGATTCTGAGGACGGTTGCGCTCGCCTGCCGAGGTTGGGGACTGTCCGACTACATGACCCAAGAAGAATTCCTTCTCAAAATCTCAGGCGCGCCAGGTCAGACTTTTGATATCGAAATTGAGGATGACGGTAATGAGGCAACCCTTTGGATCGATGTTGCCCACTTCCACACCCACTTCGAACGGTACGTACCACCCGAGACCGCAGTCGAAGTCGTCAAAAATCTTCTGACCGGAGCATCAGCGGTCCAAGCTCGATACCGAGGAAAGCAATGGATCGAAAGCCAGATCACCGGCGAACTCGGCGCGCATGTTGGCTCGTTTAGCCTTAACCCGTTCCGACGGTTCATGCGCGAGCGCATCGAAACGTTCGAGAACAAGGTCGTCCTGAAAGAGTAATGTTGCCTCCACAGTTCGACTGTAGAGGCAACAAAGGTAGTTAGGCCCTCTTCGCGCGTCGTCGCAGAAGTCCAGCGACCCCAAGTCCGAGTGCCGCCATCGTAGCTGGCTCAGGCACGGCAGCCACCGTCGCCGAGAATGAACCCGTGTTATCGCCGTACCAACTCGGTTCGCCATTGTAGCCACCAGCGTCTGCAACCCCAAGAACGAGCTTGCCTGCTCCGTCCGGAATCGCAAACGTCTGCGACACCGAACCGGCTTTACCATCACCAATGAAGAACACCTGACGGAGCCCTGGTGCGAAGCTGGTCGCAAGGTACGAAGAAGCCGAAGGGTAGCTCATTTCACCCGGAGCCGAAAGACCCGAGATATCGCCATCTTCGATGAAGAGACCCACCAAATAGCCGAATCCAGGCCCGACGTAACCAGAAATCGGACCGACCCCGGAGATGTTAGTATTAACAGCCGGCCCACCGGGGAACTGATGCGTGCCACCATCGACTCCGTGATCAGCCCAGCCGGGTCCAGAATTCGCCGTGCCTGATGCGCTGACCGTCATCGTCCGCCCAACTCCTGGGTTCAGAGTCATGACTGGTGCCAAGATTCCTGTTCCACCGAAGGTGCCGGGAGTCGAAACACCGTAGCCGAAAATGTTCGACCGAAAGTCAACACTAGTGTTGAAGGTCTGTGCGTTCGAAGCTGACACCGTTCCCAATGCGGTAAGCCAGATAAGAGTTCTCCGTAAATTCATAGCAAGATTCCCTGGGAAATTTCCCAGGCTGTCATACTACCTGTCAAGTTCAATTCAACCTACACACAAAGTAAATCACGGCACATTTACTGGTGTTAAGGTAACAAAATGAGTTTGATTCTTTTCGTCTGTTGACCCCGTTCTAGTGCCACAAGTGGCAGTACGCCGCCGCAAGCGCCGTCACCGCGATTCCCGCCCAGCCCCACGGACGGGCAACGGGCTCGTTCTTTTGGCTGGGAGCCGTGAGCACCCCCTGCAGGACGATGTACACCCAGAACAAGCACCCGACCCCAAACCTGAGCCAATCCTGTTTCCGGTACGACCCCGACATCGAGACGTACATCGCATAGACGAAGGTCCACGGCAGGGCCGACCAGCAGCCCGGCATTCGCCGCCGAATCTCTGCCCTTTGCTCCTCCGGGGTCATCGAAGATGGGTCCACCAAACTACTTTACCAACTCGTTCCAGGTTCGTAACTGGGAAGTCCCCTCTCCTATCTATCTGATGGGAGAGGGGATTTAGGGGTGAGGGCAATCCCGCTTTCACAGGTTGACAAACGCGCCTACAAGTCGCCTAGTGTTTGATGTCCAAAATCTCAAAAGATAGCTCAACCCTACTGCCAAACCCCGCCCAAAAACTCGCCAAAACTCCACCTCATAGAACCTAGACTGCCCAACTTGCCCAACACACGAGTAACCTAACGGCATGATCCTCGCCGCCCTCGTCTTGCCAAACACCATCCTCATCCAAGGCGGAAAAATCATCGACGGAACCGGCCGCCCCGGCTACTACGCCGACCTCCGCATCGAAAGCGATCGCATCAAATCCATCGGTCACCTCAAGCCAACTCCCGGCGAAAAGGTGATCAACGCCAAAGGCCTCATCGTCGCCCCCGGTTTCATCGACGCCCACAGCCACGCCCTCGGCGGCATCGAGAAAGACCCCACCACCATCAGCCAGCTCACCCAAGGCATCACCACCGCCGTCGGCGGCCAGGATGGCGGCTGGAGTCAACCCGTCGCCAAAGAGTTCGCCGACATCGAGCGGATCAAACCGACAATCAACTTCGCCCTCTTCAGCGGCCACGGCGGCATTCGAAAGGCGATCATGGGCGACAACTACAAGCGCCTCGCCACCAAGGAAGAGATTCGCAAAATGACCGCTCTTGTCGCCGCCGATATGAAAGCGGGCGCGCTCGGCCTCAGTTCCGGCCTCGAATACGACCCCGGCTACTACAGCAATACTAACGAACTCATAGCGATCGCAAAAGCTGCCCGTCCAGGGCTCTACATCAGCCACGTCCGAGATGAAGCCGACAAGTCTTTCGAGGCTTTTGAGGAAGCCGCAACGATTAAATCGAAAGCCAAACTTCCGGCGCAAATCAGCCATATCAAGCTGGGGAGCAAAGCGGTTTGGGGCCAGGCAAAGCGCGCGCTGAAGCTCCTCGATCAGAAAGGACTCACCGCCGACTTTTATCCCTACCCGTATTGGCAATCCACCATCGCCGCTCTCAGCCCGAGCCGAGATTGGGAGAACGACAACATCTGGGTGAAGGCTCTCGACGATGTTGGCGGACCCGCAAATGTAAGGCTCACGACCTACACCCCGAACCCGTCGTGGCAAGGCAAAACGCTACAACAGCTGAGCGAGCAAATGGGTAAGACGCCGATCAAGCTCATCCAAGAGATCCTACGAACGACCAACGAAGAAGGTCGCCAAAGCGTGGTCGTAACCGCGATGCAAGACGTCGATCTAGAGGCATTTGCTCGCCATCCCATGGTCATGTTCTGCTCCGATGGCAGCATCGGAGGAAGCCATCCGCGCGGGGCGGGCTCGTTTCCTAGAGTCCTGGCGACGTATGTCCGGGAGCGAAAAACGCTCAGTCTTGCCGAAGCAATCCGAAAGATGACGAGCCTGACCGCGAAGACTTTCCAGCTTGGCAAAATCGGGCGATTAAAACCTGGATATCAGGCGGACATCACCGTTTTCGATGCATCAACAATTCAAGATCACGCAACGCCCGAAAAGTCAACCACTCTGAGTTCCGGTGTCCATTCGGTGGTCGTCAACGGGGTTCTTGCATTGGAAAATGGACAACTTACCGGTAACCGGAGCGGGCGCGTCATTCGCCGAGCAAGTAACAACCGTGTAAGATAACTCACAATGACCAGCAACCGGCTCGAGGCCTTTAGTGACGGCGTCCTTGCCATCATCATCACGATCATGGTGCTGGAATTCAAGGTGCCGAGCGGAACCGCTCTTGCCGATATCGCTCCTCTCGGGCAAAAGTTAGTGAGCTACCTGCTCTGCTTCGTGATGATCGGGATCTACTGGAACAACCACCACCACCTCCTCCAAACGACCCGAACGGTAAACGGGCGCATCCTTTGGTCCAATCTTCATCTTCTCTTTTGGCTCTCACTCGTTCCGTTCTGCAACGCGTGGATGGGCCAAACCAAGTTTGAGAAGTTACCCACTTTCGTCTTCGGATTGGTTCTCTTCGGTGCGGCGGTCGCCTTCACCATTCTGGAAAAGTCGATCATAGCCTATGAGAAAGAGTGCGGCGTGCTGGCTCAGGCCATTGGCGACGGAAAGAAGGAGAAAGCATCCATGGCGATTTACTTTATCGCCCTGCCGGCGGCCTGGGTGATGCCCATCATTTCGGTGCTGTGCTATTTCACGGTCGCCGTGATCTGGCTCGTACCGGACAAACGCCTAGAGAGCCTCATGGAAGAGTTGGAGCGAGACGAACAATGCTCGAGTTGAGACCGAACTGCGAGTGCTGCGATGTTGATCTTGCACCTTCGAGCGAGCGGGCGATGATCTGCACGTTTGAATGCACCTTCTGCCTCGATTGCGCCTCACGAATGGGGCACGAATGCCCTAACTGCGGCGGCGAACTTGTCCGCAGACCGGTCCGACCCCAGAGCGAGTTAGCCAAGCACCCAGCTTCGTCCGTTCGAGTTCTGAAAGCTGGAGGTTGCTTGTGACACCATATCGACCAAGATCCATAGAGTTTCGGAGGGTCGAGGAGATCGAGGATTGGCGGATCAAGCTCTACGATCTTTCTCGGGGTGAAGAGATTAACGAGGCAGTCTGGCGAGCCGCGCTCCCCGTGCTG
This sequence comes from uncultured Fimbriimonas sp., assembly GCA_964566635.1. Lineage (GTDB taxonomy): Bacteria > Armatimonadota > Fimbriimonadia > Fimbriimonadales > Fimbriimonadaceae > Fimbriimonas. Next base: position 192,122 of record CAZMJL010000001.1, read on the forward strand.
GCGCGTGATCTCACAAAGGAGCGCTCGCCATTTGTTGCGGCTGGCATCGATTGGAATCGGCTAGAGACCTACAATGTAGGGTTCGCGATGATCAACCGGGGAGCAGATGCAAACTTTCTCCTGCTTGACGTTTGGATCGGGGAGAATATGCTCCGGCATACGGTCTGGTGTTCACCACTCGATCAGGAGCCTCGCTGGCAGCCGCTTTCCGTTGCCGGAATCTCGGTTTGCGTTTGGGAGCTTGCGGTTCAAGCCCACGAGCGAGCCGCTTGGATAAAGCATGTCTACAACGAGGTCGGCAAACCGGACTTCGACGCCTACCTAAGCGACACGATCACCGAAACACTTTAACGCACCAACGGCAGAAGCCATTGGTGCGCCAATTTGGGCTAGTTCGCCCGGCGGCAGCGACGAGCGAGTGCAGCGATGCCAAGGCTGAGTGCGGCGATCGTTGCTGGCTCCGGTACCGGAACAACTCCCGATCCCGAGATGAAGTACGCACCCATATTGAAGTACTTGGCGTTCGGCTCGTAAGATGACGTGTAATCACCATAGCTCACGATCTGAGCGTAATACGTTCCTGCCGCGAGGTTCCCACTCCATGTTCGTTTCAGCGTGGTCACATCTTCTAGGCCGCTGCCAACCAGACCGCCGGAGGAGTTGTAGATTCTCAACAGGCTGCGTCCGGTCGCGCCGGGATCGGCGACTCCCGGAGTAAGGAACTGCGTTCCGTCATGGACATTCAGGGTCGCCATGCCGCCTGTCGAACCAAAAACGAAAAAGTCCGTTGTATAGCTCGATTCGCCAACCGCGCTATACCCAGTCGAAGCCTTTGGCATGATCCAACCTTTCGCAAGAGTCGCATCCACGGTGCCATCGCTCTTGACCGGCAGGAGAGTAGCCGTCTCCTTGGTGTGTCCGTTACCGCTATCGAGGAGCGGTCCAATGTTCAGATTCTGCTGAATTGTCGCAACATCGTTGATGTTGCCGAACGCCGAACCTTGTCGCCAAGTACCCCGTTGTGAACTGTAAGTGACGCCCATGAGGGGTGCGTAACTTCCGTTCCCAGATGCGCCATTGTTTGTGCTGTATTCCGCCCCTGTCGCTTCGTCCTTTTGGTGAGGCAAACCGAGATGGTGCCCGATTTCATGTGCGCACGCGGCCGTGCAGGTGTGAGGAGACGTGCCTGAGCCACCCGCCGGGAAGGTCCAGTTCGTCCGTCGTCCGTTCGTTGTGCTTGACTGCTGGGCAACGTTGAGATAAGACACCCCACCCGCCGATCCGTACCACGAATTGGAGCCACCGATCATCGCATGAGTTAGATACTGTGTGCTGTCGTACCACGCGATTCGCTGTGCGTCGGTGAGCCCCGAAGGAGCTGGATCCACCGTCGTGACGTTAATGTTGAACCCGATGTACTTTTGCGAAGTCCGCGCCCAGATCTCCTTCATGTTGTTGATCTCGGCCGTCGAAAAGTTATTCGCGTCGCCGTCGAGCGTGTAAGCCGGAACGTTTCCTGGGGACTTGCCTGTAAATCCCCAAGTCCCAGGGTACTGAATTCCCCTAAAGTTCAAGTACACGGTGTAGCGGGCACCGGGATTACTGTTCAGCGCCGGAACGGCCAGAGTTTGAGCGGTACCGATAGCGGCGGAGGATCCCAACAACGCAAATGCCAAAGCTCGACAAGAAACTCTCATAGTCAACCAAATGGACTCCCAGCAGAGTACGCCCTGGAATGCACACAAACCTCGAGTGGGTTCGTAGGTTTTGTTCACTAGGATTGGCAAAATCGGGACTATTTGTCCAATGCTCAGCCGATGACCGCCCTGACTTCGTTCTGATTGGGCTTTCCCACCCGCCAGATGTAGGCGTCAAGTACGTAATGGGTCAATTGAGGGACGGTCAGCAAGGGGACCAGCAGTCCCAATACGATCGGGGACACTTCGAGCGATAGTGCCCCGAAGATTCCAGGATGCTCTTTGTGCACAAACCAATCCCACATCCCTTCCTCGACCCACGCAAGCAAAAGAAGCACGCCGAGGTACACGGGAATGTACTTGGCCCGAAAGAAGCGTCGCAGCGAAGGCACAAGCCGCTCCCCTTTCCGGAATTGGTAAATCCAAACGAGCGCCAGATAAGGAATCCCGTGCGAGACGACGTTGATTAAGGTGAAAGTCAGATCGCCGTTGAAGACGATGATGCCCATTGCCCAAGAGACAGCCGTTGTCACAAGCAAAGCGATCTTGCCTGAGTTGATTTTCTGCTCCGTTCGCCAGCCCAAGGCTTCCTTGACGAAGAACAGAGCCAAAACACCGATGTAGATATACCGAACAACAAGTTCGGGCCACGTAATCGGAAGCTTTGGAATCTCGAATCCGGCGAACCACGTGAACTCCCGGCCGTAAGTGTGCCAAAACAGGAGAGGATAAAGCGTGGCAAGGTAGATCGCAACCTGATCGATGCGGTATCGCCAATCTCTGGCCTCGCCTCGGCGGTAGAGCATCATAAATCCGTACTGCTGGCGCACGAAGTGGTAGATCGCCATGTACGTGACGACGGCCCAGAACGCCCCCGGGCTTGCGCCTTCGTAAAGCGCAATTCCGCCCACCCAGCACACTAATGGGGCAAACAAATAGAGCTTCTTTCGCCGCTGAAACTCCTCTTTATCAAAGTAAGTGCGGAACAGCGAACTGTAGACGTGAGCCACGTCGATTCCGAGAACCAACAGTACCCACAGCCACCACGGGGCCTCGCTCAGGGTCGCGATACTTCGGCCCCAGACAGCCACAATCGAGGTCACCACGATTGAGGGTCCCAAGATCGCGAAGGCGTCAAACTTCGCGGAGTAGATCCACGGAGTCGAAACTTTCATCTTAGACGAGCGGCATGTAAAGCTCGGTAATCAGCGATACCGGTTCGGTATCCGAGGGATCGTTCACGTAGACCTCAAATGCGGGATCATTCTCGCTGATCTGCCGGTTCATGCGCCCTTCAATCTCCTCGATTAACATCTGCCACGCCCTTCCGAGTTGCTCATAGGGACCCACGTGACGGGCAACGGCATACTGCCCCGGCCTTAACTCGTCGATCTCGACTCCGGGTGAGCCCGAGAGGGAGACTTGGTAGTTGTAAGGAATTTCCGCGCAAGCCGCCGATCGCAGTTGAGCGGTCGGGGTGTGGTCGGGATTGTCGTAGTAGATGCCAATCGTGCGGAGTGCCGGGATGTCGTTCGCCTCAATCCACTGCCACAGCGCATCAAACTTCGCGCCGATTTGCTCGTAATCCCCCCGGTGACGAATGAGGACCAATTTGGTCGGACCAAGCGTCAGCGTCTGAACATTTACCATTCACTAACATTACCTATCCCATCGGGCCGCGGTTGCACCCTGATACAATCAAACCGTGAAGAAGTGGGGCATCGGGGCGGCGGTCTTCATCGTGGTCATCGTCCTGCTGACGTCGATTCCTCCGATGCTTAGGCGACGTCCCGGAGGCAGTTCCTCGCTCCGTCCCCTCACGCTTGAAGAGGTCAAACTGTCCCCCGCCCTGACCTATGCGGCCGAGAGATATTTCGAGCGGGGCGGACGGTATATCTGGGGCACCAACGACTGCTCTGTCTTTGTGAGCGACTACCTTATCAAACGCATTCCCGCGATCAAGCAGCGGTTCACCACCGCCGGCTTCGACAGCATCTACATCAGCGATCATGGCTTCGAAGATGCCTCGAAACCCAAGGCTGGCGACGTCATCAACTACCGCTACTTTAGCAAAAAGACGAATCAAGCGGCTGGGCATTGCGGGGTGGTTTGGCAACGCCTCGACGGCACATTTGTCATCCACAATTGCCTTAGCAAGGGATTAGTGATTCAGCCCTATGCCGATTTTGTCGCGACCGCCGTCGCGCTCGGAACGCCGAAGTCCGAGATCAGGCTTCTGCGACATCCGGCTTCGCTGGTAACGGCTTCAAAAGGCACGCAAGCCCGCCCGCCAGCAAAAGACAAGCGGTGAGAAACCACAACCCCCCGCTGAATGAATCGGTGCTTTTTTTGATCGCGCCGACCAAGGTTGGTCCGAAAAACCCTCCCAAGTTTCCGACAGAATTGATGAGTCCAACCGCAAACGCCGCCGATGCTCCGGCGAGTCGGGATGTCGGATGAGTCCAGAAGACAGGAATGTACGCATAAAGCGTGAGGCCAAGCAGGCACATAAACCCGGCCGAAATCCACGGATTTCCCGCGAATACCGAGGCAAAGCCCATCGATACTCCACCAAGCAACAACGGAACTGCGGTGTGCCAACGCCGTTCCAGCGTCCGGTCCGAGTGCGTGCCGTTCCACAAAATGGCTCCGAATCCGAGAACATACGGCACTGTGGTAACAAGCGTCTTGACGGCTACCGAGGCACCCGTTAGCTGCTCATTGATGGCGGGAAGGAAGAACGTGAAGCCGTACATACCCGTCACGGCGAGCATATAGATCGCCGCCAAGAGCCACATCTGTCCGGATGCCAGCGCAGATCCTATGGTGTCTTTGCTCAGAGTCAGTTTCTGGCTCTTTTCCTTTGCCAGCTCCCTGACGATCCACTCCCGCTCTTCCTCCGAGAGCCATTTCGCCTCGCTTGGTCGGTCGGTCAAGTACCACCAAGTAACGAAACCCATCACTACCGACGGAACCCCCTCGAGAATGTAAACCCACCGCCAACCAGCCAAACCTGACCAGTTGACCGTGTGCATGATCCATTGGGATATCGGAGTGGCAATGATCGTGGCCAGCGGAATTCCGATCAGGAAAAGCGATTTCGTGCGCGCGCGATCCTCGTACCGGAACCAGTGCGTGAGATAGACAATCACCCCTGGAAAGAAGCCCGCCTCAGCCAATCCCAAGATAAACCTCAAACTATAGAATTGCGACTTTGGATCACTCGCGCCTAGCAGCGGATGCCCGATGAATCCCATGAGCGTGGCAACGATGCCCCAACTCACCATGATCCGCGCGATCCATTTGCGCGCGCTCCACTTCTCGACGATCAAAGTGCCCGGAATCTCAAGAAGGAAGTAGCCGAGAAAGAAAATTCCCGCTCCCGTCCCGATGATCTTGTCATCGAAGCCCAGCTCTTTCTTCATGTCCAGCGAAGCGATAGATACGTTGGAACGGTCGATAAAAGCCAAAAGAAACAGAAGTAGCAAGAACGGCATCAGCCGCCGATTGATTTTCTGCTTGGTACTCTCGGCGACGGACGCATTCACAGGCGTAAGTCTAGCCCAAGCCGTTCGAGATGGAAAGAGGAGGTGGTTCTCCGGACGGGATGCCGCTCACTTCGTTCACGGCGCTACGCTAACGAACCCGCACTTCGTGAACTCGGGTTCTCATCAGGTGTAAAAACAAATTAGCCCCGCCGAAAGGCGAGGCTAAATTGCTGGTACTCCGGACGGGATTCGAACCCGCGACCTTCGCCGTGAAAGGGCGATGTCCTAACCGCTAGACGACCGGAGCAAGCGACATAAGATTATGACCGAGGTTCGGTCATAATCTCAAGGCTTTGGGGTTTTAATTTCCGATAGCGGCGCTGCCAGAAGCGATGTCGATCTTGTACTCGCCACCGTCGTCATCGGAGGTGACGGGTCGCTCTTTCTCGACGACATCCACCTTCGGAAGCTCGATCTTCTTGACTCCGCCCTTAATCACTCGGCGAGCCGTAATGTATCGCGACGAGTAGTAACCAGACAGCGGACTCTCGATAACTCGACCCTTCCCGCTTGATGCGTGGATGAACTTTCCGTTACCGGTATAGATTCCCACGTGGCTGACGTAGCCGCGGGTGTTGAAGAAAACGAGATCACCGGGTTGGAGGTCAGTCCGCTTGACGGGCACCCCTGCGTGGACTTGCTCACGAGCGGTCCGTGGGAGGGAAATTCCGTTCTGTCGGAACACTTGGAGAGTGAAGCCGGAGCAATCGGTAGCCGATCGCGAAGCTGAGCCGTAGTTGTAGCGCACGCCCCGGAAGGTGTCTGCACTCTTAAGAACTCGTTCAACCGTCTCGGTAGCAGGCACCGAAGCAACCGTGTAGTTGGTTCCTTCAACCTTCGCCTTGGGGTTGTTTGTGAGCATATCGGATCGCACCCAACCTACAGTTCCGTACTGGAACTTGAGCTTGTACCAATCGCCCCACTTATCCAAGATCTCGGCCTTTCCACCGCTGACCTTGGTGATGACCGAGTTCGTTGAAGATGGACCTCGGCGAACATTCGTGTTCATCGCCCGGATGTAGGTGTACTGCGCGCCCAACGCTGCAACTTCCGTTTTTGGCTCACTGACGTTCGAAACGGTAACTCGCTCTGGCTCGGTCGATTTCGCGACCTTCTCAGCCGGCTTGCTCGACTTCGAGGCAACTTTATCCGGCATGACAACAAAATTTTCTTTAACCCAGCCAACCGAACCGTACTGGAAGCGGAGTTTGTACCAATCGCCGCTCTTTGCGATGACCGCAACGTTGCCACCCGTTACCCGGGTAACGAGAGCCGACTCGGAGGATGGCGATTGTCGGACGGCGACGTTCTTTCCGCTCAGAGTCGCCCTGCCGAGGGGCGCAGGTCCGTTGCTTCGTGAGGTAGCTGGTTTCTTAGCGACGTAGGACGATGATTTCTTGGAAGACGACTTCTCGACTGACTTTCGAGACTTAGACTTCGACTTGGAAGCAGTTCGCTTGCTCGAACGGGAATATGCAGACTTGGATTTAGATGATTGCTTTGCCTTTTTCTTCGGTGCTGCAAAACCAGTCGTAGCGACCAGTACCGAAAGGGCGATTGCGAGTACGCGTGTTGTCATGCTTCCTCTCCTCAACGGGTGTCGGAAACGAATTCCCAACGCCATTGAGGATACCAGATTAACATAATTGGAGTTCCGACCCAGTAAAAATAGGGGGAAACCTAAAGAAAATTATGAAGATTGAGTTCCCGGTAAACTCATCTGCCGTGGATCTCAGCATCGTGATTGTGAATTGGAACACATCCGAATTGCTGATTCAATGCCTTGAGTCCATCGCGAAAAACCCCTTTCCTGGCACCCACGAAGTCATCGTCGTCGATAATGCGTCACATGATGATTCGGCGTCAAAAGTCGAGGCATTGTTCCCGAATGTCACGCTCGTGGCCGAAAAGACCAATCATGGCTACGCCAAAGGAAACAACTTAGGCATCGCTCGAAGCACGGGCGAATGCGTTTTGACTCTCAATCCCGATACCATTATCGGCCCCGATGTGCTCCGAAACGCGGTCGAAACGCTCCGAGCGAAAGGCGAAGCTTACGGAGCGCTCTCCCTCAAGTTCATCGGAATGGATGGAAAAGTGCAATCCTCAGTCAGGGGGTTCCCCACTCTCACCGGCATCGCCGGAGACATTCTCAAACTCCCGTTTTGGGACTCGTACCGCCTGCGAAGCTTTGACTACGAAAAGAGCCAAGACGCCCCCCAGCCGATGGGAACTTTTCTTCTCTTCCGAAGGTCTGCCCTTCCGGACCCCATGAAGCCGTTTGACGAGAACTTCCCGATCTTTTTTAACGAGGTCGACCTCCTCAAACGCCTCAAAGGCAAAACATGGTACGAGGCGTCGCTCAGCATCCAGCACCTTGGCGGAGCGTCGACCCGGCAAACCCGAAAGCCGATGATTTGGGAGTCGCACCGCTCTCTCATCCGTTATCTCTTTAAGCACACCCACGGTTTGGCGCGAATTCCGCTTTATCCAGCGAGTGTCTTCATTTGGCTCGGCGCATTCATTCGAGCAAGGGGGTTTAGTGCCGGATTTCGACCTTAGCATCACCATCTGTAGTTGGAACACGATCGACGACCTCCGTCTATGCCTCCAGTCGCTGGCCCAAGTGCGGGAAGAGGCAAACTTCGAGGTCATCGTCGTCGATAACAACTCAGAAGATGGCTCGCCGCAGATGGTCGAAACTGAGCATCCTTGGGTCAGATTGGTCAAGATGACCCAGAACCTCGGGTTTGTCGGCGGGCAAAACTACGCGATGTCGAACCGAAAGGGGCGCCACGCGATGCCACTCAACAGCGACACCATTGTTCACCCAGGCGCAATCAAGGGCCTTTCCGAATATCTCGAATCCAATCCCGAAGTGGGAATCGTTGCTCCCAAGCTCCTCAATCCCGATGGCTCGCTCCAGTTCTCTTGCCGCCGATTTCCGAACCCAGTTGCTGCCCTCTTTCGCAATACTCCGCTCGGAAAGCTGTTCCCCAACAACCGCTTTACTCGTGAGTACTTGATGCAAGATTGGGAGCACAACGCTCCCCGAGAGGTCGATTGGGTGAGCGGCGCTGCATTCCTGGTCCGAGGCGAACTCCTCGCGCAAATCGGCTACTTTGACCCCGAGTACATCATGTATTGCGAAGACGTCGATATGTGCTTCCAAACTTGGAAGGCCGGGAAGAAAGTCGTTTATCTGCCCGAGCTAGAGATCACCCACGCAATTGGCCGAAGCACCGACAAAGCCCCGAACCGCATGATCGGCCGCTTCCACAAGTCCATGTTTCGGTTCTATCGCAAGAATATGGTGCCGAGTATGCCTCTGGTCGCCCGGCCATTTGCGCTGGCCATGGCGGCCTCCGCGCTTAGCCTTCGCGCAGGCGTGTTTATCGTTGGGAATAAAATTGACATTCTGAAGCGAAAGATAGGAAATCGATGAACCGACCTCCCCTCGCCGTTCTCTCCTTAGCAGTTGGTGCTTTTCTAAGCGCCGTGCTCGGTGGCAGGCTGCCTACTGATACGGCGGTTTTGGGGAAGGAAGAATCGCTCGCCGGATCACTTTTCAGTTCTGCGCCCTTTACGGGTCATGTGCTCATCTTCCTCTTCTTTCTGGTCCCGATGATCGCGGCGATCTTCGGCCGGAAGGTTGTGCACGTTCCCAACGTTCGCATCTCGGCCTTTCTGGCTGCGCTGGCTGGCTTTCTTGGGCTGTCGCTCGTCTGGAGTTCGTTCCTCTCGGTCTCGCTGGTCTACTTCCTCGAATTTGCAATGATGATAGGGAGCTTCTACGCCGTGACGGGCAACTCTGGCAAGAAGCAGGGCGTGGTGATTCTCTACGGCTGGTTCACCGGGATCGCGGTCGGTGCGATGCTCGGTCTTCGTGAGTACAGCGAGATGAAGCTGATCGATCCTTCCTGGCGGATTTTTGCCGACCAACTCAGCCCGAACCAAGCTGGCTCGCTCTTTGCTAGCGGCATCGTGCTCGGAATCGCGCTCGCCTTCGGCGCTGACCGTCTGCCGCGCCTGTTGATCGCCCTCGGAATCCTCCTCCAAGGCCTCGCGCTCTTCCTGACTCAGTCAAAAGGCGCGCTTGTCTGCCTTCCGATTGGCATCATCGTCCTCGCGGTTCTCTTGCTGGCCCTAAAAAGTTCTGAGCCCGGAACCGTGATCGTCGTGATCGGAGCTTCACTTGTTCTCCTGGCCGGGCTGGCGTTTGCTGCCCAAACCGCCGGCAAAATCCAAGCGCAAAGTCCAACCGGCGCCGCACCGATGTCCCGCTTCGCGAACGCCTCCGAATCTGCAGTTCAGTCCGCCGGATTCCGCAAATTGCTCTGGATTTCCGCGCTCGAGCTCTCAAAAGAGCGGGTCCAGGGGTGGGGCCTCGGCACATTCCAGTACGAATCAACTCGCCCAGGGCGAGTGACCCAGACCGTGCTCGCGCACCAGAGTTATCTCCAACTCGCCGCAGAAGCGACTTGGTTTGCCCCGATCGCCTTTCTCGGCTTCATCATGATGGTTGTTGCCCGGGGCCTAAAAGGTGCGTGTCAGCTCCCTCTCGCGAGTCGGCTCAGCATCGCCGGTGCGGTAGCGGCAATCGCCGTCCAGCTTGCTCACAACGCCATCGACTCCGACTTGTACGTGGCAAATCTCGGCCTCCTGGTCTTCACGCTTTGCGGCGTGATCTGTGCCTCCAGCGCAGACTCGCAGTCACCCGAAGTCATTTTTCGAGTTCCGAAGATCGCCACGGCATCCGCGCTTGTGCTCTTTGGTGTTTTGAGTGTGGTAGTTGGGGCCAGTGAGATGCTGCGTCTTGGCTCTCGGTCGGCTCTCGCCGCCGGAAATCAATTAGCCGCAAAAGACTCCGCGCAATCCGCGATCTCGCTCAATCCGATTGATGGCTCGGCGTACGCTTTGCTTGCTCGCAGCACTGGTTCAACCACATCGATGCAAACTGCGGTTAGCCTTGCCCCGTCGCCAAAGAATTATCGTGCGCTTGCTTCGATGCTCCTGCGCGAGGGCAAATACCCGGAAGCGGAATCTGCTTACTTCAAAGCACTCCGGCGCGACCCGAACAATGCGTTGGCGCTCTTCTCTTTGATGAAAGCCGCGATCGATAACAACCAAATTCCTCGCGCTATCGAAGTCGCCCAGCGACTCATTGCGACCGAGAGTTCGACCTACTACACGGTTCGGAGCCAGCCCGAGTTCATTCCAACCCAAACGTTTCACGCACGTCTGTTCTTGGCGACCCAGCCCGAACAAGACAAGCCCAAGCTGCTAGAGGAAGCAATCAAAGGGTTCGCGCAATACCGAGACACGACGGTCCCGGTTGTGAAGCGCGCCCTCAAAGCCGATCCCAACGCGAACGTCGCTGGAGAAGATGCATCGACCGTGATCGACAATTTAACCAAGGCCGCTGAGGCGAGCCGAGAACTCGCGAAGCTTCAGCCTCGCCGTGGTGACTTTGATCCAGCCGTGGAAGCAACTCGGTTTGAAGAAGCCGCGTCGGGTCTCATCAAGTAGTGCCGAACAACCTCAGCCGCCAGAGGAGCCGCGGCGTCTCCACCGTGACCCGCATCTTCCGCCATGGCGCAAATCGCGATCTTTGGATTGGTTCGCGGCGCAAAGCCCACAAACCAAGCGTGGGTGTTGTTGGCTCCCTTGCGACCATGCTCAGCGGAACCAGTTTTGCCACCCCATTGCAAGCCATTAATGGCGGCGTACCGAGTCGCGGTTCCATGCGAGATAACCCCGACGAGTCCATCCTTGAGCATGTCCCAAAACCATGGTTCCGCGTCGATTTTGCCGATCTGCTCCGGCTTTACGTAGCTATCTTCACCGGTAATGGGATCGCGGAAAGCTCGCACCAAGTGCGGGCGATACCGCACGCCATCATTTGCCACCATCGCCGCAATGTTTGCCATCTGGATCGGAGTCGTGTTGAGATACCCCTGGCCGATGGACATGTTGGCAAGCTGACCTAGGTTCCAGGTGCGCTCTTTCGGACGCTTTTCGCGCCATTCTGCATCCGGCAAAATCCCTTTGCTTTCGCCGCGCAGTTCGACTCCAGTTGGTTCCCCGACTCCGCACTCATGCGAAATCTTCATAAGCATGTCCGAGCCAGTTCGGGTGCCAAGCGTACAAAAATAGGTATTACACGACCGCGACATCGCTTCTCCAAACCCGACTGAGCCATGAGTCCCCATGCACTTCAGTGGCCGCCCTTTTCCAAAAGAAAACGCACCATTGCAATAAGCGTAAGTCCCGCGATCCAGCTTCCCTGCCTTGTACGCCGCAATCGCCGTGACAATTTTGTAGGTTGAGCCCGGTGCATAGGCACCTTGGATGGGACGGTTCAACAATGGGAGCCCATTCGCTTTGCTGAGAAGGCTTGAGTACTCCTCGGAGCTCAACCCGTTCTCGTACACTCCCAGGCTGTAGCTTGGGTTCGAAACCATCGCGAGCACCTCACCGGTCGACGGCTCGATTGCGACAATAGAACCCTTCCACCCTCGGCTACTGAGAACCGTCTGCGCATACGCCTGCAAATCCGCGTCAAGGGTTAAAAAAAGCTGTTTGCCGGGAGTCGCGAGTTCTCGGCTCGCGAGCTTGGCACTTCCACGAGATTCCATGTTCTGCGCTCCCGGAACACCCATCAACTGAGGCTCATAGGCTTGCTCAATTCCCCCCCGCCCGATAAACTCGGCGGGCTGAATATCCATCTCCTTGAGCCGCTTTTCATCTCGTCCAGTGAGAGCCCCGACATAGCCCATGACGTGCGTAAAATTCGTCTGATCCGTGTAGACGCGCATCGGCTTTTCTTCGATGGCGACTCCTGGCAGATCGGTCGCCTCCGCAATCATGGTTGCGGTTTCAACGCTTACTCCCGCCTTAATCGGAGCAGGGGCATTGCGCCAAGCACCCAGCTTTACGCGACGCTCGACTTCCTCAACCGGCATTTCCAGAAGGCCAGCAAGCTTTCCGACGACTTCCTTGTTCTTCCGCAACACCGAGGGCAAAAGTGTCACCACAAACTCTGGCTTAACCCCCGCCAACACCTTGCCTCGGCGATCATAGATCATCCCCCTTGGAGCCAAAACGTTGATGCTCACACGACGACTTCGCGCCGCCTCATCCACCAATTCAGGCGCACGAACAACTTGGAGATACCAAAGCCGTAAAACGATCATGAAGAAAAGCGGAATGATGATCACCGGAAACCAAATCAGTCTCCGGTCAACTTCGGGCTTTCGGGGGGCATGAAGAACGCTCATCGAGTACCGTCGCCGCCTTCGTTCGGTGCCTTATGCAAACGGCACTTGGAACGAGGGCGTTTTGAGTTCTTGTACTTCCTCGGAACCGTGACCGGACAATATGTTCCTGCCAATTGCCCCGAGTCGGCACACACTTCAACCGTGACTTCGGAGTCATCGGTTTCCGGTTTATCGCGTTTCTTCTTCTCGGGCGTTGTTTTTGGCGGCTCCGACTCTATCGGTGGTTTGCTTTCGCCCGGATCGAGCTCCACTGGCGTCTCCCCAGGGGTAGATGCCGGATCTCGAGTTGGCTTAGATGTATCGTCGGGAGAAACGGGATCTCCCTCGTCTCGCAAGGTCGGACTCTGATCGTCTTCGGGAGCTGGTTCCTCCTCTTGCTTCTTGCGGCGAGGCTCTCGGGATTCGGAAACAACTGAGAAGTCTGGCTTAACGTCCGATCCGAATTTGTTGATGATCGGGCCCATAGCGTCCGCCCACAAAGGTGCGCAAACATCACCGCCGAAGGAGTCTGGCATCGGGCTGAGCACCCACCAGTTGCGCTTCTTCACAAATCGCTCATTGCCCGCCCAGCAGATGCCAACGATCCCCTTGGCGTATCCGCAGAACCAGACCGACTTTCCTTCTTGAGTCGTTCCCGTCTTTCCGCGCGCTTCCTCAATTCCTCTTGCGCCGGTTCCGGTTCCTTCGGTCACCACCGCTTGCAGAAGGTTGTCGATCGACTGGCAAACTTCTGATCCGAGTCGCGTCGAAACATACTGCATCCGTCCGGTCATGAGAATCGAGCCATCCGGCGATACAACCTCTTTGATCCGATAAGGCGTTACCCGCTTGCCGTTCAGCATGAACACCGAGTACGCCTCGGCGACCTCCGTCATCTTGACCTGGCACGTACCAAGTGCGGTCGAAGGCACCCCTTGAATGTCATCGCGTTCAAAGCCGAAATCTTCGGAGATCAAGTCGGCACCGCGCTTGAATCCAAGCTCTTGGAAAGTCCGAACCGCGGGGACATTCAGCGATTGCGCCAGCGCAGTCCTGAGGCTATACCGTCCGCCGTACCCGCCGTGGCTGTTGCGAGGGGTGTACCCCTTGCCGCCAGCTCCGTAGCCGTTGATGGTCAACTTCTCGTTCGAGACCGTTGAGTACTCTCCGAGCAGCCCCTCTTTGATCGCTTCCGCGTACACAAATGGCTTGAACGCAGAGCCCGGCTGCAACCCATCACCCTGCGATGTTCGGCTCAAACGGTTTTGGCGATAGTTCACCCCGCCAACATCAACGAGAATACGCCCCTCACTATCGATTGCTAGGAAGGCAGCCGTGTTCACGCCTCGTCCGCGATTCCATCGGATCCGATTTTCGACCGCTTTTTCCGCCTCGGCTTGAAGTTGAGAATCGAGCGTCGTGGTGACAAGGTAACCCCCTTCGTTGAGTTCTATTCCCTTCTGTCGAAGTTCCTGGAGAACCATGGCCGTGAAGTAGGGAGCGGCATAAATACGTCCTCCACCCAACGGCGCGCGCTTGCGAACCTTTGGCTTCTCCGCCTTGGCCTCATCAAACTCGGATTGGGTGATCCAGCCTTCTTCAAGCATCGTCCGAAGCACGATAATCTTGTTCTCGTTTGCCTTCTGGTAGTTCTTGACCGGATTCTCGGTACTTGGCAACCGGACGCACCGCGCGAGCATGGCCGCCTCGGCCAGGGTCAACTCTGAGACTTTCTTGCCGAAATAGATCTGACAAGCGGCCGCAATTCCGTATGCTTGCTCGCCATAAAACACCTGATTCAAGTACAGCTCAAGAATCTGCTCTTTGGTGTACTTCTTCTCGAGCTGAATCGCAATCGAAATATCTTGCACCTTCCGCTGCATCGTCACCTGCGAGGCCGAAAAAAGACGTTTGGCAAGCTGCATCGTGATTGTGCTTCCGCCGCCATTCACGCCTCCCGCCTTGACTAGGTTCAACGAAGCCCGCATGAGACCAATCGGGTCAACCCCGCTATGCTCCCAAAACCGCTTATCTTCCGCGGCGAGGAACGCCTGCTGAACCTGTTTGGGAACCTCGCTCAGCGAAATCGACTCGCGAATTACGGGCTTGACTTCGTAGAGCAGCTTCCCGTCGGCAGCCAAAATCTGGGAAGACTTCGAGTTGTAGGTCTGAATCTTTTCACTAACGTTTTCGACGAGGGGTTCAACCGCCCGCACCGTCGACATCACGTACGCCAGCACACATGGAACGCCAATGAGGAGCACCATGAAAAAGGCAACGAAGACTCGCTTAAGTGCCTTGACCCAGGGTGTCGCTTGCCCTTTACGTCGACTTGTCCGCGAACGTACACCCATACTGGTAATTATAGTTCAGTTGCCGAGTTGGCTAACTCGCTTCGATAGCTCTTCAAGCGATCCCGCAGGCAATTCACCCGCAAGCATCAGGGTTTGACCGAACGCCTTCCATGCGTAGACGCCGCCAGGTCGCCTGCCTGTTCGAGCGAGTTCTGACGGGTTCACGCTATCGCTCATCACAAAGAGCGTAATGCGGGAGTCGGCACTCGCGTAATTCTGCACGAGCACCTTCTGACCCCTAATCTCGCGTGACCCGGCAAAATCCAACTTCAACTTATCTCCGTTAGAGAAACCAATCAGAGGAATCTTTAGTTCCTTCGCTGCACGCCGTAGGTCATCAATGGGACGAACCACGGTCGCTCCAGGTGAGTTCAATTCGAAGGCTCGCTTGGAAATCTTCGGATTCAGAACGACTTTCTGAAACTCAAATGTTCCGGTAGCCTCGCCGCCGGGTGCAAACATCACCCGCTTCAAGGTCAGACCCGAATCTTGGTGGATATAAACCTCATAGACTGGCTTGCGGCCAGGTCCGAAGAACGTTGCCTTTGTGGTGGGTAGGCCCGCAATCTCGCCTCCGTCGGCCAGAACCGGCTTTTCGCCCCGGCTCATTCTCATGCCTTCGAACTGCCTGCGGCTGAAGAAAGGAGCCTCGCGGACCTCGTTGCGATCCGGGAAAAAGTGCTTTCGCAGAGTGGGTGACTCAACGATTATCTGCCCCTCAAACTTAGTGCCCTTCTCAAACTCAACTCGGGAGTAGGAGCCGTCTTTGGTGATGTACTCAAGAAAGGTCTCAGTTTTTCCGCCGCGGCTGATCGTCACTCGCCGCGTACCAACAAACCGAATGCGCTTGGCCTTCTCAGAAGCCGTGCGAAGGAAATTTTGCGCCTCATCTCCCTTGGATCCATCCTGCGCAGCGCAAAGCGCGGCGAATGGAAGGACTAGCAGAGAGGACAGTAACTTCATAAAACGTCGCCGTAATCTAGGGGATCAAACACGATATCCGACTCTCGAGCACCCGGACCAGCCGCCGAAACGCTCGCCAAGATTGCCGACTCTTGGTGAACCTCAAGAAGTTCCCTGGTCATCGAAGAAGCGGTACCACCGGACCGAGGCTCAGCGCCTTTGGGCGAACCGAGGAAGACGAAGGTCGCGGCGCAGGCAAGAGCCGCCGTGGCACCAAAAGAAGAGCCCCAAGCGGTCCAACGGCGAGTGCGGTGCTTCTTCTGCTTCGCATCCGAAACCGCCAACAGCTTAAGATTCAGCTCGCTGCGCCACGCCATGCTCGGAGTCTCATCGCGAAGACCCGCAACAACTTGCCGCACTTCGGATTGACGCTGAAGCATCTCCTCCGTGACCACTACTTCTCTCTCTTTCATCGTGTTTCCTCCACAAGATCGCGCACAGCTTGTTGCAGCTGATTTCGCGCCAAGAATAATCGGCTTTTCACCGTACCGATCGGAATCCCTAAAGATTCCGAAATCTCTTCATAACTCAAATCTTCCTTGTCGTGCAAAAGCAACACCGAGCGAAGTTTCTCGCTCATATTTGCGATTGCCGCCTCGACCCGGCTCATCATTTCCGAGTCCTCTAAGATTGTATCGGGTTGCCACCGTGAATCCGCAACCTCATACTCTTCTTCGATCTCACTTGAGATCGTCATTGAGACCTGCTGGATGCTCCGACCCGCCTTTCTGGCGCGGTCGACGCAGAGGTTGTACGCAATCCGGAACAACCAAGTCCTAACTGATGCACGGGCATCGAATCGCTCGAAGTTCTGAAAGGCGCGAATGAAGACTTCTTGCGTCACGTCTTCTGCATCTTCGCCGGTAGGCACCATGCGCCGAACGAAACCATACACCCGGTGCTGGTACTCATCTACAACTTTGGAAAAGGCCTCGACGCTGTGATTGGCATTTGCCTTTTCGCTTTCGCGTCGTTTTAGCAATTCCATTGGTCCAGATCCAAGTGTAGTAACAATGCCTTTCATCTCTCTATGAACTGGAAAACGCAAATTGCCGCGCTAAGTTCAATGAGATACAAAAAGACCCGGCGAAAGTCCCGCCGGGTCTTGGTAAAGGTTAGAATCGGACGCCGAGGTACAGCCCGATGGTGTTGAAATCAGACTTCGAGACGCCGTTGAACGCGAGCTCGACGAACGACGCATTGACACCCTTCGAGAGGTCAAGCGAAGCGGCGAAGCGATACGAAAATCGAGCAACGCTCTCATCGTTGGTACCATCCTTGAATCCGAGGAAGGTCAGACCAGCACCAGCGGAGAACGAGATGTCGCTGTTCTGATCTTTCCAAACGAAGTTGTAGTTGATCGGGATGCTTCGGAAGTCACCGCGACCAACGTAGTCCATAGTGATCGCCGAACCAGGCCGGGCATTCTTTCCGTAGGTCGGAGCCGAAAGATCGTAAGAAAAACCGAAGGCAGCAACCTGGTTGTATGTGTCGCGGGTCGCCGATGCGATCGGGAAGCCAACACCCAATCGGAAGGCGAGAGACTCGTCCTCCATACCAAAAGCTGCAACGCTTGCACCGCCGAGAACCGAAATCGCCAAAAGCTTCTTCATGACTATCCTAGTAAATCTCCCTATAGCTTAGGGCATCACGATCATACACCTTATTGCGCATTTTTGGCGACTACCCGAATGAGTTCTACACACAATTCTGCGGTTTTGACGAGGTCCGCTCGCGAAATGTGCTCATCGTGGGTGTGAATCTTGTCCATTCCCGTCGCCACGACGATCGTGGGAACGCCTTTGGCATTGTAGCGGTTCGCATCACTTCCGCCAAGCGTCGTCCGCAACGTCGGCTCCAGACCCAAATTCCGACTTGCTGCCTGAGCAACCTGCACTACCTCGGATTCGGGATCGATGATGTAGGAGTGGTAATGCCGCTTATAGTTGAACTCGACGCGCGCACCCGACTTTTGCGCGCTGGCCTCAAAGCACTCGCGCATGTGTTTGATTTGAGCGTCCAAAGTCGCCTGGTTCGTCGAACGTGCCTCCGCCTTGATCGTGACCTCGGCGCAAACGACATTCGTCCCGGTTCCGCCATGGATCACTCCCAGGTTAGCCGTCGTCTCGGCATCAATGCGTCCAAGCGTCATGCCAACAATCGCGTCTGCCGCGACTTGGATCGCGTTGATCCCCTTTTCTGGGTCCTTACCCGCGTGGGCGGGAACGCCGTGAACTGTGATGTCTAGCTTGTCGTGAGTTGCCGTCCGAGTAACGTACGTTCCAACTGGGGGCCCGGTATCAAGAACGAATCCATAATCGAGGTAAAGATCCTCGATCCGTAGCGCCTCCGCACCCAGAAGCCCGATTTCCTCAGCAACGCTCAGGAGAAGATAGATGTCTCCGTGGGGTTCGCCGCTTTCCTTGATCGCAAGCACGGCTTCAATCGCTGGAGCCATACCGCCCTTATCATCCGCACCCAATATCGTGTCGCTCTTGCTCCGGAACACACCGTCAATTTCCTCAATGACTAATCCCTCGGTGGGCTCGACGGTATCGAAGTGGGCGCTGAAAAAGATTGATTTTGCTCCCTCACAGTTCGCGGGGAGCTTCGCGATCAGGTTGTTCGCGTTCCCGCCGATGAGCGATCCCGCTTCATCCTCCACAACCTCGAGGCCATTTTCGATCAGGAGTTTCTTTGTCCATGCCACGATTTCGGTCTCCTTCAACGACGGAGAATTGAAGTGACAAAGGTCAAGAAAAAGCTGAACAAGCCTTGGTTCGTTGATCACGGTTCAAGTAAACCCGACCCCAAAGAAAAACCCCGCCGGAGAATTACTCAAGCGGGGTTTGTGATTTGACTTGGCGCCTTAAGCCTGGTGTGGCGAAGGCGTGATCGAGAAGCCTTGCGCGGTCAACTCGGCACCGATGTGGCGCAGCTTCTTCATCGCGCGAAGCTCGATCTGTCGGACGCGCTCGCGGGTTACGTTGAGCTCACTCCCGACCTCTTCCAGAGTTCGTGCTCGACCATCATCGAGTCCGAATCGAAGGCGCACAACATCTCGTTCCCGCGAGGTGAGCCGGCCTAGAATCCCGTCGATCTCTTCTCGGCGGATCAGCGACCAGGTGACATCACCCGGAGTCGGCATGTTCGTGCTCTGCACGAAGTCACCGATCGAGGAGTTATCCTTCTCACCAACCGGAGTTTCGAGCGAAATCGGCTCGACTGCCACTCGCATCATCTCGCGCACACGGTCGACCGAAAGTCCAACTTCCCGGCTGATCTCCTCTTCGGTTGCCTCGCGTTGAAGCTCTTGCTGGAGCCTCGAAGCGGTCTTGACAACTTTGTTGATCAGTTCCGCGACGTAAACCGGAATTCGAATCGTTCGGCCTTGGTTGATGATCGCCCGAGCGATTGCTCGGCGAATCCACCAAGTCGCGTAGGTCGAGAAGCGGAAGCCCTTCGACCAGTCGAACTTTTCAACCGCCCGAATAAGACCGAGGTTTCCTTCCTGAATCAAGTCAGCGAGCGGAATGCCGCGTGCGTTGTACTTCTTCGCGATCGAAACAACAAGTCGGAGGTTTGATTCGATGAGATGGCGCTTCGCCTCGATTCCCTCGTTCACGACCCGCGTAATGATGAACTGGTTCAGTTCAGTCGGCTTTCCGACGGGGTGAGTGATGTCCTTTCGCTGCAAAAGCTTGAGAAGCTCTTTCTCCTTCCCTTTCTCAGCGAGTTCCTTCGCCATGACGAGCACGGCCAAGTGAACTTCTTGCTCTGGGGTAAGAAGTTGGGCGCGGCGAGTTTGCCGCATCCACATTTCAAGCTCTTCGGAGTCATCAGGAGCGGCAGCGTTTTCCGCCTCAAGCTCCTCTAACTCCTCATCTGAAGCGTCATCATCATCGAGGTCTGCGGACGGCTCATCCAGGCTCGTCATGTTTGGTTCCATGAAGCCATTTGTCCGACCCGGGGTTCGCACAGTAATTGCTCGTCCTCGTTTCGGCTGGGTGGGAAGTCCGTTCTCGATTGCCATATGATTCTTCTTCTACTCCGTTTCTTTCTGCTTGATTCGCAACTCGGACTCCTTGAGCCTGTTGCTTGACACAGAAAAGGCTTGATTCACCTTCGCATCACTAATGGATGATTCATGGTAAACCTTGCTCCAAATTGTTTCAAGCGATTCTTGTGCCAGAATTCGTAAATGCGTCAAATATTTCGACGCTGAATGAAAATCTGATTCAGGAACGCAAAGGTTTCTGACGACCTGAAACCCTCAAAAGGTTTCAGGTTCCTTTAAGTGTACAAAAATATTCGCTCACATCCGGCGCAATCGCTCGACGATTTCCCGAATTTTTGTTGCGAGTTGGTAGGTGGACTCTTCGGTGTTATGATGGCTGAAGCTGATCCGAATCGTTCCACGAATGTATTCATCGGGCACTCCGAACGCCTTCAATACTGGTGAAGGTTCGGTGTTTTGGCTGCTACAAGCCGCTCCAGCCGAGCAACAGAACCCGGCCTGATCGAGTTCGATGAGTAGGGTTTCACCTTCGATTCCGGCGAAAGAGAGAGAGAGGATGTAGGGAGACCGGTGATCGCCGCCGTTGATGATGAAGTCGCCCGACCTTAATTCGGACAACAAGAGTTGGTTCAGCCGTGATGCGTGGTCTTGCCGCCCATGAAGCTCATCGGCAGCGATCTCTGCAGCCATACCGAGTCCGATAATCGCCGGGACGTTAAGGGTTCCGCCCCGGTTTGCGGCCTCCTGACCTCCGCCGTATATCAGAGGTGTCAACGTTCCAGGAGTCCGTTGATAGAGAAATCCGATCCCCTTAGGTCCGAAAAACTTGTGCGCCGAGCCCGAAACAAAATGAGTTTCCCCTAGGTCGAAACTGAGCTTTCCCAAACCTTGCGTGGCGTCCACGAGTGCCGCCTGTCCGTACGGAAAGATCGTTCCCGTTTCGTTGTTCACCCACATATGGGCAAAGTACTCACGCGGCACCGAAGAGTATTCACCGGATAGTGAGTCGACGATTGGAACTCTCTTCCAGAGTGCCGTTTCTCTCAATGATGCATGCTCGAATGGACTTACCGAGAAGAACGGAGCCATTGAGTGCAAAACCCAGTTGTTCGCCTCCGTCGCTCCGCTCGTGAACGTGATTTGTGAGGGATCTTCCGCCCCAATCATAGCCGCCACCTGCGCCCGAGCCTTTTCTACCGCGTCGTGCGCCTTCAGCCCGTAATGATGTATCGAATGCGCATTCCCGGGCGACTCGTACATCCAAGGCAGCATTGCCTCAATCACACGAGGGTCAACCGGCGTTGTTGCGGCGTTATCGAAGTACCTCTCGTGCATGAGCTGAGTTTACTGGAGCGAGTAATCTGCATCCGTGAGCGTCACAACCATCGAAACTGTCGGTCAGCGCGTAGAAGAGGTCATTGCCGCCCTGCAAGCTCACTCGAGCACGGTCCCAAAGGCGGGAACCTGGAGTTCAGCTCAAACGCTCGACCACCTCATCCAGGTTCACCGAGGGCTTTTGCTCGGACTCCGAACGAAAGAGACTCTCCCTAAGCGGCCGTTTTACTTCACGATTCGGCGAAACATGGTCGCGTTCATTTTGTCAAACGCAATTACCGTTCCAGCAAAAGGGGCGCTCCCGTCGTGCCCCGCCGACGAAGATTTTGAGACTTTTGCCCAGGATTTCCGGAAACTGCACGAAAAGCTCGTCAAGCGCGTCACCGAAGGCGTCGACGAAAATCTTCTGGTCATGAATCACCCCGTTGCGGGACCGCTAAACATCAATGAGGCACTAAAAATCACCGAAGCCCACTTGGTGTATCACACCAAGCGGGCCGGAAAATAGTTAGCCACCCAGAGCTTGCTTGAGCAGCCCGGGCACGTCGCTCGTCTTGTCTGCAACCAGCGCGCCGCAATCGATGAGTGCGTCCACCTTCGATTGAGGGGTTCCAGTCTTGCCGCTGATGATGGCACCAGCGTGACCCATTCGCTTTCCAGGAGGTGCCGTTCGTCCCGAGATGAAGCCGATGACGGGCTTCTTCATGTTCGCCTTCACCCACTCGCAGGCCATTTCTTCGTCCGAGCCGCCAATCTCGCCAACCAAAACCACAGCGTCAGTCTTCGGATCGTTGTGGAACATCTCCATGACCTCGACAAAGCGAGTGCCAGGGAGCGGGTCGCCGCCGATTCCGACGCAGGTGGTTTGACCAAATCCTGCTCGGGTCATTTCCCAAACGATTTCGTAGGTAAGCGTTCCCGATCGGCTCACCATTCCCACGTTACCGGGAGTAAAGATGTGACCAGGCATGATGCCCATCTTGCACTCGCCGGGAGTAATGATTCCAGCGCAGTTGCCACCAAGGAGGCGGGTTACGCCATTTGCTCGAAGTCGATTCACAACCCGGGTCATGTCGGCAATCGGGATTCCCTCCGTGATCAGTGTCACGAACGGGAGTCCGGCCGCTTCGCACTCCAGCACCGAGTCCGCCGCGAATGGGGGCGGAACGAAAATGATCGACGCATTGGCCCCAGTTGCACTTACTGCCTCTTCAACGGTGTTAAAGACTGGCTTTCCGAGAAACTCCTGTCCGCCCTTGCCGGGGGTCACGCCACCGACGATGTTCGTACCGTAGTTGATCATCTGCTCGGTGTGGAATCCACCTTCTTTTCCGGTGATTCCGCAGACGATGACCTTTGTGTTCTTATCGACGAGGACTGACATTTGTGCGGGATAGTTTACCCACCGGTGTCACCGGCGAAAATTTCTTGGCTTTCACACGACATTTCGCTTTTCGTCGAAATTTTGACGTAGAATCATTTCGATGGAGATCGAAACGAGCCGAAACGCCTTTCGTGCACTCGGCGACCCGACGCGGCTTCACATCGTCACGTTCCTAGCGTCAATGTGCTGTGGGCGAGCCTCGTTGGACGACGAAGGCGGAGTCGAGGGTCCCACTGCCGGAGAGATATGCTGCCACATCACCGGCGAGCAGAAAATCAGTTCGACTATTTCGCACCACCTCCACGAGCTCGAAGATGCCGGTCTCATTCAGATCGAGCGGCGGGGCAAGCGCATGGTGTGTTCTCTTCGCCACGATGCTCTTCGCCAACTCGCCGAATTCCTCGTCACCCTTGCCAATACAAACGACCAAACCAACTGTTGCTAAACCCATGAACAAAACACCAAAACTTATCGACCGAGAAGATGTCCGCGAAGTCGTCCGCGAAAAATATGGCGCTGCGGCGCTCACCGTTCTAAACGGACAAGGAGCGGCTTGCTGTGGCGGGAACACTGGCGGCGGCAACTCGAACTGCTGCGGCGGAGATGTCATCACTGGAAACCTGTACAGCGAATCCGAGGCAGGAGATATCCCGGAAGCCGCTCTACTTGCCTCGCTCGGATGCGGAAACCCAACTGCATTGGCAGCATTGAACGAAGGCGAAACCGTCCTCGACCTCGGCTCTGGAGGCGGAATTGACGTTCTTCTCTCCGCCCGGCGCGTCGGACCGACGGGCTTCGCATTTGGGCTTGATATGACCGACGAAATGCTCGCTCTCGCTGAGCGAAACAAAGCCGAGAGCGGGGCGACGAATGTCTCGTTCTTGAAGGGTCATATCGAGTCAATCCCACTTCCAAACAACTCCGTCGACGTGATCATCTCCAACTGCGTGATCAACCTATCGAGCGACAAAGACGCCGTACTGCGCGAGGCATTCCGGGTGCTCAAACCAGGCGGAAGGTTTGCCGTGAGCGACGTCGTGGTTGAAGGCGAGATCCCCGCAGCCGTTCGGGCGGATATGGAAGCTTATGTGGGTTGCGTGGCGGGCGCAATGGAGAACAGCGAGTACCTCGGAAAGCTTGCATCGGCGGGCTTTGTGGACGCTTCCATCGAACCAACTCGCCGCTACACATTTGCCGATCTCGAAGCAACAACTTGTACATCGGCCGAAGTAAGCGCCCTTTCCGCCGAAGAAAAGGCGTCCCTCGACGGTCGAATCATGGGTGCTTTCATCCGCGCAACCAAGCCCAAAGAGGGTGCATGCTGTGGAACGGAGTGCTGTAAATGAGAACCGTTATCTTCCTCTGCGT
This sequence comes from uncultured Fimbriimonas sp., assembly GCA_964566635.1. Classification (GTDB taxonomy): domain Bacteria; phylum Armatimonadota; class Fimbriimonadia; order Fimbriimonadales; family Fimbriimonadaceae; genus Fimbriimonas. Next base: position 216,048 of record CAZMJL010000001.1, read on the forward strand.
CCACAATGCGGGGCGTTCACAAATGGCAGAGGCGTTCGTCAACCACGAGGCGAAAGCCCGTGGGCTGGACATTCGCGGGGCATCCGCCGGAACGGTTGGCGGAAAGCAGCTCAACCCTGTCGCGGTCGAAGCAATGGCGGAATTGGGCATCAGTATGGAAGGTCAGCATCCGAAGCTAATGACGCAAGAAATGGTCGACGAAGCCGCCAAAATTATTTCAATGGGCTGCGGAGTCGATGCCGCCGCTTGTCCGGCTAATTTCATTCTCACCGAAGACTGGGGACTGGATGATCCGGCCGGTCTAGGAATCGAAACTGTAAGGATCATTCGCGACCAAATCCGTGAGCGCGTGATCAAACTCCTCGAGGAAATGGCGTGAGTAAAAAGCTTATCGCCGAGTTCCTAGGCACATTCGGGATCGTGTTCGCCCCACTGATGGCTTCGGCGGCAAAAACCGATCTTGCCATCGCGGCTTGGGTTTCGGGACTCGCCGTTACGGCGATGATCTACATCTTCGGACCCGCTTCGGGAGCGCAGTTCAACCCGGCTGTAACGCTTGCGCTTACTCTGAGCGGGAAGCATCAGAAGAAGGACGCGGTTCCTTATATGCTCGCGCAGTTTGCTGGTGGGATTACCGCGGCAGCCTTAGGGATGCTCATGTTTGGCGCGGCATTCGGAACCCATGTTCCCTCTGCGCCTGAGGCTGCCCTACGAAATGTCGGCACCGAAATCGTGCTCTCGGCGATCCTGATGGCGGTCATCTTCGCCGTGATTCGTAAGGAGACTCCTTTGGCTCCGCTTATCATCGGACTCACTGTTGTGCTTCTGGTCATGATGGGCGGCAACATCACGGGAGGATCGATGAATCCCGCCCGCTCTCTGGGACCGGACCTGTTTGCAGGGTCCCAAGCGCTAGGGACCGTCTGGGTCTATTTAATCGCTCCGCCATTAGGGATGGTGCTCGCGTGGTTGATTGAAGACAAGCTCTTTCAGAACGGAGTTCAAAGCTAACGAGGTATCCTCTCAGGTTCAAAATGAGCTTCCAACCGCGAACCCATACTTGCGGTCAATTGCGCGCATCTCATGCGGGCGAGACCGTAACTCTCAATGGCTGGATCCATCGGATCCGAGACCTTGGGGGACTCTGGTTTGCGGATATGCGAGACAGAACCGGATTGGTTCAAATTGCTCTCGATCCCGAGAAGTTTCCCGATCGAGCCGAGATTCGGACGGAATGTTGTCTCGAAGTCACGGGTGTAGTCACGCTGCGCGACGAAAAGACCCGCAACGCTGAGATGGCAACGGGAGACATCGAGGTCGTCCTCACCAGTTACAGCGTGCTTAGCCCGGCCAAGCCGCTGCCCTTCCCGGTCAGCGACGAGCAACAAATGGCCAGCGTCAGCGAGGAACTGCGCATCAAGCACCGCTACCTCGACCTTCGCCGCGCAAACATGTACCGCTCGCTTGCGATGCGTTCAAGCGCAAACCAACGCCTTCGCCGCTTCTTGACGGAGCGCGGATTCCTTGAAGTCGAGACTCCGATCATCACAAAATCCACCCCCGAAGGTGCGCGCGACTACCTTGTTCCCTATCGCCAAGAATCCGGACTCTGGTACGCCCTCCCTCAGTCGCCGCAGCAGTACAAGCAGCTCCTCATGGTCAGCGGCGTCGAGCGTTACTTCCAGATCGCCCGGTGCTTCCGCGACGAATCCTCGCGCGCAGATCGTCAGCCCGAATTCACTCAGCTCGACATCGAGATGTCCTTCATTACCGAGGAAGACATTCTGAGCCTCAACGAGGCGATGGTCAAAGAGGTCGTAAACGGGCTTATCTCCGAATTTGAACTTGCCAAGGACCCAGTCGAATCGTTCACGCGCATGACCTACGCCGAGGCGATGGACAAGTACGGTTGCGATAAGCCCGACATCCGATTCGGACTCGAACTCTTTGACGTCACCGCGCACGTCAAGGGCTCCGAATTCGGAGTGTTCGAAAACACGATCGAGGCCGGCGGAGTCATTCGCGGCGTCCGTTATCCAACGGGTGCTTCGCTCTCGCGAAAAGAAGTCGGAGTGCTCGAGGAGTTCTCCCGAGAGTTTGGCGCAAAGGGCATGGCATCCATCGCATTCCTCGCCGAAGGCGAAGGAGTCGCGCTCCCGGGCGGACTCATCGCAAAGTCCTCTATCACGAAGTTCTTCACGCCCGAGCAGTTGCAAGCCATCGCCGACGCCGGTCAGGCCGAAGCGGGTGACCTGTTCTGCTTCATCGCCGACGGTTACGAAGCCGGCAACAACGTTCTTTACCGCCTCCGATTGGAAATCGGCGACCGGCTTGGCCTGCGCGATCCGCGCAAGCTGGCCTACATGTGGGTTCTCGACTTCCCGCTCTTCGAGTGGGACGCCGATGGCCAACGATGGTCGGCGATGCACCACCCATTCACCGCGCCCAAGAACGAGGACATCCACCTCCTCGATTCTGCTCCGGGTAAAGCCCGCGCGCAAGCGTACGACCTTGTGTGTAATGGCAGTGAGTGTGGTGGAGGATCGATTCGGATCAATCGAAGCGACATCCAGGCCCGAATGTTCGGTCTCCTCGGCATTGACGACGCCACTCAGCAAGAACGTTTTGGGCACCTTTTGGAGGCGTTCAGCTACGGCGCTCCTCCTCACGGCGGCATCGCGTGGGGCATGGATCGCCTCATCATGCTGCTGGCGGATACCGAGAACATTCGTGAAGTCATCGCCTTCCCCAAGACTGGTCCTGGCTTCGATCCGCTGATGAACGCACCGAGTCCAATCGATTCACAACAATGGGCGGAACTCGGCCTGAAGCGCGCCTAAAGTTCGGGTTACAATACGGGTGACATGATCGTCACCCTTGTTGCCCTCGCGTTCCAAAGTAGCCTCGTCCGAGGCGATTACGGAGTGCCGATCATCCGTGGGCGAGACCTTGCCCAAGCAATGGAGTTACAGGGCTACGCAACCGCCCAAGACCGCTTCTGGCAAATGGAGATGTCGCGCCGGGGTGCACGGTCAAAGCTTGCCGAGGTGCTTGGCGAGAAGTACGTGAACGCCGATATGGAACAGGCGAAGTCGTTCTATACCGACGCTGAACTCCGCGCCCAATTCACAAAGCTTCCCCTCTCGACTCAGGGCTGGTTTCAGGCCTATTCGCGCGGGGTCAATCGCTTCATCCAAGAGGGCAACTTGCCCGAAGAATTCGCCAAGAACGGCTACCAACCCGAGCCTTGGACCGAGCTTGACTCCGCCGCAATCACCATCAAACTTTTGCAAACCTTCGGACGCGGTGGAGCCGGAGAGCTGAGGAACCTCGCCCTGCTTAAGTTCCTCCAAAGCCAGCCAAAGATTCGGGATCGGGCACTGGACATCTTTGACGATCTCGCATGGGACAACGACCCGAAATCGGTTCCGACCGTTGCTCCCGAAGACGACCCGATCAAGGTGAAGTATCAGTTCCGCAAGCCCGATCGCGTATCGACGGAGGCGCTACTCAAGCAGTATCCGGACCTTGGGGTGTTCGATCTGCTCCCTGGCGTTCGGGTCGTGGCCCGCGAGGAAGTCAAGCGGGTCGCAGAGCAACTGAAGACGCCGTTCAAAAGCGGAAGCTACTGTGTGGCCGTGCGGGGGAGTAAATCGAAAACCGGAAAGGCTTTGCTGCTGAGTGGACCGCAAATGGGCTTCACCGTTCCCAGCATCGTACACGAAGTTAGCCTTCATGCGCCAAAGTTTGATCTTGCCGGAATGGCGATCCCCGGCGTCCCGGGCGTGATGATCGGGGCAACTCCTGATGCCGCATGGGGGCTGACCACCGGCGTCGCCGATACCGAGGACATCACCCTTTTGCCGCTCGAGAGCATGGATGAATTTAGTTGGTCGCCGGTCGGTTCCCCTACCATCCACAACGTCCTGCAGCGCACGAAATTCGAGATCAAGGTGAAGGGCGGAGAGCCGAGGATTTTCGAGCGGCTCGACACTCGTCACGGGCAGATTGTCTTCCAGGTGAAGATTAAGAAGACGGCATTCGCAAGGTTGCGAGCTTATGAGGGGCGAGAGTTGCAGTCTTACGAGGCCGTTAGCGGTCTATGGTTCACCAAAAATCGGAAGGACTACGACCGCGCCACCGAGCGCGCGACGATGAACTTCAACTGCTTCGTCGCGCTCAAAAACGGCGATATCGGCTGGAAATACCTTGGTCTGTTACCGACTCACGCCGTCAACCGAGATGCCCGGTTCCCGCTCCTCTATGAGCAAAGTGTTACGACCCTAGAGCCGTTTCTTCCCGAATTTCAGCGCCCGCAAGCCTGGAACCCGAAGCGCGGCTACCTCGCAAACTGGAATAACAAGCCGGCCGAATGGTGGCCCAACTTCGACACGCCGGTCTGGGGCGAGGCTTTTCGAAACCAGCACCTTCTCGACCAGCTCACCGAGAAGAAACTGTCAGTCGAGTCCCTACAGAATGCAGTCGTCAAACTTGCGACCGTCGAGGATCTCTACCCGGTCTTTAAGTCGATCCTCGCTCAAACCGAGCTCAAATGGTGGAACGGGAGCCTCGAAGAGGGCCAGGGGAGTTTGCTGTTCGATACATTTATCGACGAACTTCGCGACGACCTTTTCGCGCCGACGATCGGCAACTTAGGTTCCAAAGAGAACTTCCAACTCGTTGTTCAGCCCGATGTGGTCCTCAAGGCGCTGAGAGGCGAAACAAAATTCGATTACTTGGCTGGGCGAAAGGCGTCCGAGGTGATCGACTCGGCAATGAAAACCGCAATCTCCAAAGTTGGGGATCGAAGATTGAAACCGTCGACACTCCCGGTTCCGGCTGGGATCGAGCCAGTTTCCTATCGTACCCGGGGGACGTATCTTCAGATCGTGGAGGTGGGTAAATCGGGGATGAACATCGTCACTCCGGGCGTCGCGACGACCGGAGTTCACGCCTCCGATCAAGCCGAGCTCGCCCGGAGGTTTTCCTTCAAGCCGATGGTGATCGAGTAGCTACTTTGCTACTTCTTGCCAACTTGCCAGCGGGGCGGAAACCATCATCCACGTCCGACCAGTCGCGGTATCAATCCGAACCAGTTGCCCAGTATCGCCACTGCCTTCGACGACCTCGTAGCGACCAGCGTCGCCCGGAGTCGGAGTTGCAGCGGTGTCCAAAATCCCCGCCCAGCTGTACTTGACGGCACCCGGAACACTGTCGATCACGAACCGCTGAGTCGCGCCGGTCTTCGAGTCATATCGGTAGGTGTACTTTGCGCTATGCACCAAGTGGTAATCGAAGCTTGCGGTCATGAGGGCTGGCTTCGGCCTCAGCCCGCCTTGGGCGTTGACGGCAACAACTCCGACGAGAGCGAGCGAGCAAATGGCGAGTGGAGCAAATGGCTTCATACCCCTATCATAAGCCAATTGCCCCGCTATTGCCCGGGGTATAATACTTTCTCCCTACGCTCCGGTCGTCTAGCGGTTCAGGACATCGCCCTCTCACGGCGAAGATCGCGGGTTCGAATCCCGTCCGGAGTACCAGCTGTTTAGCCTCGTCTTTTGACGGGGCGGTTCTGTTTTTGAACCCATCGAGAATCCGAACGCAAGGAATGATGGATTCGTAACAAAACTTCGCGGACAATTACTCGATATCCGTTCTAGAGTGCCAAAAACTGTGTGTCGCTGTACCTAAAGCGACGTTTTGTACAAATCCAACAGCCGTGCCCAAGCCTTCTCCGCCAGAGGCTCGTTGTAAACCGCCGAGTCGGGCGGGCACCAGCCATGAGCCGCGCCCGTATAGACTTCGATTTCGGCTTTCATTCCCGCCTTCTCGAACGTTTCCTTCAGGACGTCTTTGTCCTTCGGTGAGCGCTTGTCATCATTCTCCGCGATGGCGATGAGGTAGCTCGCCTTTGTGGTCAACGCGATCTGGTGAGGGCTGGTTGGCTTGTCGTTCACCAATCCGCCTCCGTGGAAGCTGGCAACCGCGCCGACTAGTTCGGGAACCGCCGCCGCCGTTCGGAAGGCGATAGAGCCACCCATGCAGTACCCCTGGGTGCCGATTCGGTGCTTCTTCGACACGCTTTTATGCCCATCGAGCCAGGTGATCAGGGCTTTCGCATCTGTGGTCGCCGTGGTCTCGCTCAAAGTGCTGGCCAACGGTCGGAGTTCCGAAATCGGCACCGTCGTCCCGCCCACCATATCGGCGGCCTTCTTGGTGCGATAGTATGGGTTCACAACCAAAACGGCGTAACCCGACTCCGCTAGGCGCCTCGCCATTTTTTTGAATGCAGGGCGAAGGCCGAAAATGTCGGGCCAGATGATTACGGCGGGCGCACTTCTCGACGCGGGGTGGACGAAGTAGCAATCTGCAATTCCATCCGGAGTGGGGATCGAAACGTCTGATTCAGTAACTTCGGCAGCGTTAGCAACGCCTGGCAAAACCATCGCCACTCCCGCGCCAAGTAAGATGCCAAATTGTCTTCTTGTTACTTGGCCGCGCGCCTCAAACTCCTGCCGATCTTTCTCAAATTGCCCTTGTTCGCACATACCGAAACTTTAGCCGATTGCCCGAATTTCTGGTTGCAAAAAACATGCGACTTCAGCGCATTCTAGCGAAAAGGTTGGCCAGCTCGGCGTAGATCGGAATTCCGATCACCAAGTTGAAGGGAAACGTAACGACGATGGCTCCAGTGAGATACAGGCTCGGCTTTGCGTCAGGCAACATGATTCTAACCGCCGCCGGTGCGGCGATGTACGACGCACTCGCCGCCATCGCACCAAGCACCCCAGCACCTCCCGGCGAGAGTCCCGCGAACTCACCAAACGCGACGCCAATTGCTCCGTTCACAAGCGGGACGAGCGTCCCGAAGAGCAACAGAAAAACGGCGTGCTGCTTCAAATCCGGCAGCTTGCTTGCCGCCACCAATCCCATTTCCAGCAAGAAGAGGGTCAAAGCGCCTTTGAACAGTTCGCCAAAAAGCGGCTCAACTTGTTTCATTCCCGAGGGAGTTGCGACCAATCCAATCAATAGTCCGCCAATCAGAAGCATAATCGCACGCCCCGTCACGAGCTCGTGAATCAGAGGACCCAGCGACTTCCCTCCCTCCTTTCTCATCGCAAACCAAAGCGCCATGAGGATCGCTGGCACCTCCAAAACCGCGACCAGAGCGGGCATAAATCCCTCGGGCTTCATATCGTGGGTCTGGGCAAAAGTCGTCGCGGCGATGAAGGTGACGGCGGAAACTGACCCGTAGTGAGCGGCCATCGCAGCCGAGTTCGTCCGGTCGAATTTTCCGAATCGGCGACACACATTGTAAGCCAGCAAAGGAGTCAAAAAGCTGATGGCCAGAGTCGCCAAAATTGGCAGCCCTAAGTCCTTGAGGGTTGCCTCCTTGAGAGCGACGCCACCTTTAAGACCGATTGCAAACAACAGATAAATCGAGAGCGAGGCATACAGACCCTCTGGCAGTTTGAGGTCGCTTTTAACCAATACTGCAACGAATCCGAGCACAAACGACAACACGATCGGTGAAAGCAGGTTTGCCGTGATCAGATCCATCGAGATCATGGGAGAAGTTCGGTACTAAGTATTCCTCATTTCAATCTGGAGACTCGGAGCCCTACTCAATTGGTGGTCAGTACTCGTTGTGCCCCTTCCCAACGAAGATCAAGTCCATCGCTTTCTCGATCCTCGATTCCCGAGTCTTGGCTTGCTTCGCCGCCGAAAAATGAATGAGCCAGCTTCTCTGACGCCCCGGCGTCAGCGCCTCGAAGGCTGCGCGAAACTCTGGGCTCTCGTCAAACGCGGCCGCGAGTTCCTCGGGAATCGGGAAGTCCTCCGCCTCGGTGCGCTCGACTTTGAGGCCCTGGCGCTCGATCTCAATCGCCTCTTGTAGATACTCCCGAACTAGGTCAATCACACGATCGAGTTGCTCCCGAGCTCGCACGTGAAGCGACTTCGCAATCCGAGAGTTCTCGCCTTGAAATACCAACAATCCCGCCGGGTCTTTCATGATCGAACCCTTGAAGAATGTCATGACACAGTACTCGCGGAATGCCCCTAGAATAACAATGTTCTTGCCCTCAAGCGTGTAGCAGGGGTGGCTCCACTTGATCTCCTCCTTGAGTCCCGCTTCGAGCGCGAGTTGTCTCAAAAGGGCCAACTCGGGACCCCAAAAGTGAACTGAACAGTCGGGTGTGAGGTAACGGGAACACCTCCCGCAGCCATCCTGCAAGTAGGCATCAACCGTCTTTTTCCCTATTTCTTTTCCCAAACTTGACCACCTGTGTGCGCACGTGTATTTTATTCACAATGAGAGCGCGTTTAGTTTTAGTGATTTCGGCGGCTATCGCCGCCTCAACTTCCCTTGCCGTCCCCGTGATGACCAGTTTCGACCCGGCGGTTCACGGCTTCAACTTTGCCAACACGTTCGATAACGACTTCTTTCCCGCCGTTGATTGGAAGACAGGGGGGCTATGCGGCGGAATGTGTTACGCCGCGATGGATCATTTCAATGCTGGCCGGCGAAGAATCCCTCAGCAGTGGTGGCGACCGGCCACTGGCTCTGAGATGGAAGAATACATCTACCGTTGCCAGACCACAAGCACACTGATGAATCTTGACCGGTGGGGCGAGATCGGTTTTAATCCGGATGGAGCACGAGATAGCGAATTCTTCACCTGGGGCATCAAAGATCGCATCCCCGAGCTTCGGCGCAAAATCGACGCCGGGGTTCCGGCAATTATTGGCCTGCAAGGTCACGTCAACGGTAGCCACCAAGTCGTTGTCATCGGCTACGACATGGGCGCCTACCGAGGAGACGGAACGGGACCGATTTCAGACTTTCGCATGTTCTGCTACGATCCGAACTATCCGGGTCGAACAACGATCATTCGCCCCGATCCGGCAAGAAAGCTGTTCGTTTACGACAGTCCCCACGCCCGGTCGGGTGGAGAATCGGACAAGTTCTACAGGACATGGTTCGTCGATACCAAGTACTCCGCTGCACGCATTCCTGCGGGCCTCCCGATGAACGACTTTCCCCGAGATGGAAGCCCGCAAGGAATCCTCATTGAGTTCGAGACGGGCGAGGACGATCTTCGAGGCGATAAAGAAGCTGGGGCACGGAGTTTCATTTCGGCTAGGCTCGGATTTACCGGGGGACGAAGCGTGACTTTTGATAACATTAGCCGAACCGCACGTTGGATCAACGGATATTCGCAGTCGGTCTTTATACCGTTCCCCTCAGACATGAGGTCCCCGCAACTTGCAAGCTTGACGATCACGCAGACCAGCATCGGGGGAATAAGCCGCGATAACTGGACTATGAAACGGATGATCGTTAAGGAGACGGGCCGCAATGCTGACGGAACCTTTTTTGCGAACCCTCTGATTGAGCATGGGCAAGCTCGATTTGACGGATCTCGACCCAGCTTGCGAGTCGAGCCAGATCTTCCCACAACCTCGGGGCGAACCCGCGAACTCTTACTCGATTTCGGAACCGGAAATGATGATCTGCGGGGAGGAAACGATAACTTGGACGTGATCGTGGACTACGCCGATGGCCGCTCTCAGACATTTACAAATGTCAACCGCGGCGTCCAATGGAATAACTGGTCATCAAACACCATTGCGTTGCGTCTCAACCGCGACGTCAGCATCGATGGCGAGTCACGAATTCGCCAAATCCGCCTACGCACGAACTCCGGAGGAGGTGCCGGCGGCGATAACTGGACGATGAACTCGTGCTGGGCGTTTCTTAACGTCAATCGACAACGGCGGCTGTATGGGATTTCTGGTCAGCACCGGTTCACCGGGGTCACGAACTCCTCGCTGATCCGGCCGCTCCAAGTAATCCCAGCGAATCGGGTGCAAATGCTGCATTTGATCTTTGATACCGGAGGCGATGATCTGCGTGGCGGCAATGATAACTTGATGGTCAAGGTGTTCACCCGGGGAGGCGGCAATCACGAGTTCCCAACTGTCAATCAGGCGGTTTCGTGGCCCAACGATCACCGTTCGGATGTCACTTTGTGGCTGCCCGCCGCTGTACGTCCGGAAGATATTCTCCGAATTGAATTCGAGACAAACCGAAACGGTAACGACAACTGGACTCTGAACAAAGTCGAGGTTTGGGGAAGGGGTCCGGCTGAGCCGCCGGTAAAGCTCTTTGAGAGGGCAAACTTCAGGTTCACCCAAGTCGATTTTAAACTGGTCTTGCGCGGAAGCTAAAAGCTCCTGAGGTTGAGTTCCACGTTAATCCGAATTGTGGAACCAACCTCAATTTTTTCACTTCGCTGGACGGCCAGCTTGACTGGAACGAGAAACCGACCATCCTTTGGGAACAGGCTGGTTGTGAACTGCGTCTCTCCAATCGTCACGGTTGCGGGGATCACACCCCAGCCGTAAGAAAGTTGCTTTGCGAACGCCTTGATGGCTTCAGACTCGTCCGCTGGAATCGGCGCGAAAACGAATGGCGCTGGTCCGCGCCATTCAATCAAAGCGGATTCAAAAACTAGTTCCATACGGCTTAGTATCTGTACAGACTGAACCGTTGCCAGGTCCAGTCGGAATCGGACAAGTGGATATGGCGACCCTGATGGGTTTGATCGCCATTCAACCACCGCGTCGGCTGCCAATCACCCTTTACAAACTCCCCTTCTCGCACCCAATCGATCCCAATCGTGGAGCTGGGTTCGGAAAATGTGATGACAACTCCCCGCCCAAACGCGAGGAACTCTTCGTCCGCCACCTGAATGATCATCACCCCTCCAAGCGGGGTGCCTTGGGGCGCATTCCAGCGCCCCGATCCATGCGTTGGAAGTTCGCTTTCGGCATCATTCCCCGGGGTCTGTGCGCGATCGAACCTTACGTGCATCCGGAGTGATCCTATTTCGATCACCTCCGACTCTGACTCGAGCACCCAGTCGAAACTGAGCCTCGGTGTCGCGCCAAAGATTGATCCGTTACGCTGAGCATCCAGCACCATCGTCCCTGCCTGCGATAGCTGCCCATAGAGTCGAGTGATTTCTCGTCGCTGTTCATCCGCCATGCTTTCGATGGCGAACGGACACGTTCCCACTGATCGGCACGCCGAGAGCGCATACAGTGCATTCGCCGCCACGCGCTCTGTGGGGGCCATTTCGGGAACAAACACCGTCGCTTGGGTGATTACATATGCGTCGATCCATTTTGTAAAGTTAGGAAAGTAGATATCAGGCGCAAGGAAGTCAAGCGATGGAGCGGCGACATGCCAAAGCTTCGCCAAGTGTGGCAAGGGTCCGCCCGCCGGGTACCTGCCGGGCTCGTACCCGTCGCGAATGAGTGCCGCGTTGGTAAACATTGGCAAGCCGTACTCTGCCTTTCCGGCGGAGGTAACTGCTTCCGTAAACCGAGCAAAAAACCACGCCGAAAAGACTTCGTTCGATTCTTTCGAGTCACCAAACACCTGATTCCAGGAGCCCGAAGGTATCTCTCCCGCTGCCTTCCAGAGCGAAGTTACTGCTGGGTCCGCTGTCCCAGAGGCCAGAGTATTCATCAGTTCATCGGGCACACCCCCCGCGAAGGCTCGATTCGCCGCCGGTGAGAAATCACGTGATTCGGGAATCATGCCGCTCTCATTTTCGACTTGAACCATGAGCACCGTGCCGACTGAGCCATCATATCCCTCGAGCCACCGCATCAAGGTTGCAAAAGCTGTTGCATCTGCTTTTTGCGCTTCTTTGCAAAACGGACTCACGATCTCCTGCGGCCGTCCGTCGGAGGTCAGTACACGGAAGAAACGTTCCTGTTCTCGCTTTACCCAGCTCGGCGCGTAGCACGACATGGAGTTCTTCCAAGTTCCGAACCAAAGTAAAACCAGACGCAGACCCACCTGGCGTGCCAGGTCGATGGCTCCGCGAACCAACGAATAATCGAATTCTCCTTCGTTGGGCTCCAGCCGATCCCAGCACACGGGCACCAAAACCGTGTTCAGGTGCATCGACTTCAGCTTTTCGAATTGCTCTTCTAAAAGTGGCAGATGGCTCGCCGACGAGTTCCCAAGCTCGCCTCCGAGAATCAAGAAGGGCTTTCCATCAACGATCAACTGACCGTCGTGCAGCTTGGCCATACTCAATTCCAATGCCACTGGTCATCACCCAAAAGAGTCTGAATGAAGTTCAACTGGCCGCAGTGATAGGTCACGTGCCAAGCCATGAACCGGCACCGCTCATAAACGTCGGTCGGTCCCCATTCCGTAACGACATCCCGAGCGAGATCGCCTTCATCTAGTCCGTGCACGGTCTGCATGACCTGAATCCGAGATTTGTCCAATGCCTCTAGCACGGCGCCTTTAGACCGCAAACCCTCCGGCGCGGTGATCCAACCATTTGAAAACTCCCACAGCGGCCTTTGCTCGATGGAAAGACAGATGTGATCATTAACAAGCACAACCTCGTGGACGATGTCCGCTACGGTCCGCGATTTGCCTCCAAAATGTCGATCAAACGCCTCGACGGGCAGCGCCTCAAGGTCGGTTCGGAACATTCCATAAGCCGATTGAAGCGCGCTGGATGCGAGTTCGAGAGGGGTCTTCACTAACGGAAGAATACTCCGCTAGTTCCGGGGCTACCCAGAAGCGTAATCGTGTAACTCGAGGTACCGCTCTGATAAACCGAAACGTACGACGCCGTCGGAGTCGTGGCGGTTGCCGTGGCGTCATCCTTGTGCGAGATCGTCGCCGTCGTCTTCAAAACATTTCCAGTCCCTGGAGCTGACCCCGCCAAGGTAATCGTCACGATGTCAGCATTGGCAGTTCCATCCTCGGTAAAGGTGAACGTCGGCCAAGTGCCCGACGCGACCGTGTAGTTCTTGGTGGTCGGGTAGTTAAACGTCCCGTTCACGCCGCCCACTGCGGAAAACGGAGTCGTGAATCCAGAAAACCCTCCGTTGAGCGTGACGGCGCGGCCAGTTCCGTCATCAACCCGGACGGTGTTTAGCGTGTATCCGTTTGAAGAGGAAAGCGTGATGCGGCCCGAAATAGCCGAGTATGTGAAGGCATTTGGATCGAAATAATCCAGAGCCGCGTTGGTAGGAGACACCGGCAATACCATGCCCTGATAAAGCGTTCCCGCTGGAAACGTGATCGTTACTTTCCGGGTGATGTCATCCGCTAGGTACACGTTGCCCGACGAAGAGTTAGTCGCGGGACTGGCGAATGCGGCCGTCGATCCCCCGTAAGCCGGCGAAGTCGTCGCCGAACTGAAGGTCACCGAACCAGTTAATGCTGTGGTGCTTACTCCCGAGCCACCGCAGCCCAACGCCATCGCCGCAAGCAAAGCGGCTCCCCCAAACTTTCTCATGCCAAACATCATAAAGCATTACGCTCGCAAACCGAAAAAAGCCCTCCAAATGAGGGCTCTTTTGAGAAATCAAACGTTTTTGCAGCTTTACTTTTCCGCCATGACCTCCCGGATCCACTTGAGCATCATGTTGCCAAGGTTCATGTTGAACTTCCCTTTGGTCCAACCTTGCATCGAGGCTTTCTCGGTTGGCCAGTCGTGAATCAGGTGGTCCGAGCTTGGGCAGATTTCGAACTTGCCCCAGCCAGGGTGATTCGCGTTCACGACATCGGCAATGACCTTGTGGTCTGCATCGTAGGTCACAAAGTCGCTCTCGCCCCGTACGGCAAGCACCCGGCAATTGGCCTGCTTCCAGTATTTCGGGAAATTGGTTTCGTGAAGCTGCCGCCAGAAGTCGAGGCTCTTTTGGTTGAACAAACCACCCGGGAACGTCGCATCCGCAATTTGAGCTAGGTGTGGGTGCGATTTTTTGACCTCTTCAACCGACTTCTTCTCGAGGAAAATCTGGGCGAACAGCGGAAGTGCCTGGCGCATCTCGTCGTCCGCGCCTTCCAGAGTCTGCCCCCCAACCAGACCCTGGTAGCGGACGGTATCCATCAGATACTCAAACCAAGTTCTTGCCGCAGTACCGTAGGTGACAATGCCTTTGACAGGGCTTTCGGCGGCAATCATCGGGCCGAAGGCGCCACCCATCGAGTGCCCGAAGATGAAGATATTGTTCTTGTCGACCATCGGGATCGCTTTGAGCTGCTTCAGGGTTTGCCGATAAATGTCGAGCTCGGTGGTGTAGTCCATTTCGGCAAATGGTCCCCCTTCGCTGTCACCCACTCCTGGCTTTTCGACCCGGATCGTCACAAACCCCTCGGTCGCGTACTGGTGGAGGAGCGGACCATCGATCGTCTTGACGTCCCCGGTAGCTGTGGAGAGTGTGTAATCGTACGAGATCGGCGAGAATCCTTGGATAAAGAACCAACCCGGATAGACGCCCGGCTTCTTGGGCTTCGTAATGATGGTTCTCATTCGCTTGCCGTGACTGACAATGTGCGAATAGACGACTTCGTACATGTCCGTGCCCGGATCGCGCGGCTTTTCCACAGCTTGACCGGTCGCGCTTTGCTTCTTCCCGTCACGGAAAAAGTCAACCGAGACCGGGTCTCCGTAGCGAGTTTTAGATGCCGCCTCCAAAAGTCGTTGCGTGTTCAACTCCCCCGAAACCGAAGCTTTTGAAGATCGAATGGTGGCGAGAACGTCACCCTTTTGCAATTTGAACTTGTCGAACGTCAGACCCGGAACGATCTCTTTGACCAGCAGGCCACTCCCCTCCGGGATCCCAAGTTCCTTCGCCTTTGACGCTGGAAGCGGCTCCGTAGCCACTCCAAAGGCCGCTTTGCGGGGCAATGGTTCGCCTTCGGGCTGCCACTGTCGGTTAAAATGAGTGATAACAACGGTTGATAAGATTGCGACTGCCAACATGGTATTCCGAAGTGTAATACATTCGAGGTCGCGTGGTTAGTTGCAAGAGCAAGAAAATGGAGAATTTTTCCGCGTGAAACGCCCACGAAAGCTTTCGACAATCGAGCTCATGATGCTCGGTTTCGCCTGGGAAGTTGGCCCATGCTCCACCTACACTTTGATGAAGATGCTCTCGATTTCGGGCTCTTCCTTTTACAAGTCTCGCGCGGGAACCGCGTATTCGGTGACGAAGCGACTCCTCGAAAATGGCTTCCTAACTAACACTCCGAACCCCAAGAGCGACTCCGAAGACCACGTTAAGATCACAGATAAGGGGATTAAGGCCCTCCAAGAGTGGATGGAGCCCCCGATTCCCATACAAGACGTCGCCCATACCGCCGACCTTCTCCGCCTGCGCACCTACTTCTTCAGCGTCATCGACAAGCAAGCCCGCCTTGACTTCGTGGACGACGCCCTCAAGGCTTGCAAAGATCGCCTCAAGCTCGTAGAGAAAAACACCCGCCTGAATGCCGAGGACGGGCACTATTTCTCGGTCATCGCCGGGCTCTCTTCCGTGCTCGAAACCAAAGCAAGGATCGAGTGGCTCGAGCGGATTCGCGATTTGGTCGAAAATCCGCCCGAAGATCAGTCAACTTGGGTCGAAACCGTTCTCGGCAAAGAAATTAGTTAGAACCGTTTCCGTTCCAGAACCGGTCGCGCTCGGCGACCGTGGTTCCCTGCCCGACCAACGAGTTGATCGCGACGTACTTGGTGTGTCCGTCAAGCCAGTTCACAATCACCTTGTTCGGATCGTATCGGCCCCAAAGCTGACCTTGGGTGCGGGCATCTCGCCCGACTGCATTCGGGTCCGCAGAGGCCGGATTCAGCCAGAATGACGGCGCGTCAACCCGGTGGTAACCTACCGGCTGGCGAACGATTGGCTGCGATGGCGAAACGATATCCTTGCCCGTGGCTTCGGCAAACAGAACCGTCTCCGCAGGCGCACCCAGCGAGGTCGCCGAGACTCCGAAGTAAGTCAACGCCCCAAACGCCCCCGCCTGGGATGTGTTGAGATACCGGCGGTTGTATCCGTAGCTCGGGAATGAGCCCATCAGATACCAGTAGGCACAACCCGTGGTATCAAAGCGTCCAGCAGATGGGCAAGCTGAGAAGCGCATTGCCGGATCGTCGGACCTGTCGTTAGCGTCCAAGAATAGCGCTGTGCTCTTGATGTACGGCTGCATCAACACCGGATAGAAGTAGAAACCGTACGTGCTGGGGATCGAAAGATCAGCCGGATTGTACCAGCGAAGTGGAGGCAGAACGTCGTCGCAATCGGCGATGTACATCGTGGTTCCCAGCCCGATTTGCTTCATGTTGCTGATGCTGGTCGCCTTCTTGGCGGCAAGTTTTGCCTGGGCGAAGACCGGGAAGAGGATAGCCGCCAGAATCGCGATGATCGCGATGACAACGAGGAGCTCGATCAGGGTAAACGCCTTTCGCATACCAAGAGAATGGCGTTTCGCGAAAAGGCGTTGTTTGCAAATCTGACGATGACTTGACTCGTTTCAGGTTCAACTTGCCGCTCCATCACGAGCGACAAGCCATCGTCAGGATTGTTTAAGGCAACGGCGGATTTCGCCGTTTGAGCACCAAATCGCGCTGAACGTAAAGCGGCACGCCGGGAACGTTAGCCTCGATCCTCTTGATCGCCATCGAGATGTTCATCTCCGGTTCTTGACCGTTCTGGGCCAGGTCGATGAGTTTGTCGGTCTCGGGATCAGCGTAACCGGAGTGGTTCTCAGGGCTCTTAGAGTGAAACAAGTACGGAACCGTATTCAGCGGCCCTGGAAAATCGGGTTGCCAACCCGTAAACAAAGCCTGCAGGTCACCCCGATTGTTCGCGGCAATCAGCCCGCCCGAGGTCATCGGCCGTGCCTTCGCCTTCACTCCCTTCCTCAGAAGCTGGGTGATGAGCCCCTCGACAACCGGGTTCGCGTGGCCAATATCCGCATAAACAAGTTCAAACTCGAACGGCTTGACGTCCTTGGGAGCCGGCACCCCCGAAGACCGACCGAGACTACTTAGTGTCCCCCACCCCTGCGGCATGATCACTTTGTTATCGAGGATCCTCCCCAGATCGCCAAGTTGCACCAACCCAGCAATCGTCCGGCGGTTCTCCGCGTTATTAAACGGAGCCTTCTTCTGGTTGAACTGCAGATATACCAGCGTCGTCGGTCCGCCATTGGTTAGGTTCGGGTGCCCCTTGACCGCGCTGATTTCGTGCGCCGCGAACATCGCCTGATCGGCTTTGTCGACATCGAACATGGTTTTCCGGTTGGATGAGTCGCCCACAAACTGAAACTTGATGCTCTGATCGTCCCTCGTGATGATCCACTCCCGGTTGGGTACCGCCGACTTCAATGCCCATTCGCTCAGTCCGTAGCCTGGCTTCCAATCCTTGATCGGCTCCTTCAGACCGACCAACTTATGATTCACAACGCCTAAGGATCGATTCGCGAGCTTCTCTCTGAATGCAACATCTGGCTTTTTGAGCTTAAACTGCACAGCGCCGCCAGCCGTCGCGATCTCTCCGTCGATCTGCTCGGCAAAGAGTGAGCCTAGGCCGCTTTGCACTTCGGGGACCAGGCACCGCTTCAGCGTATGCGCGACGTCCTCGGCCGAGAGTGGGTCGCCGTTACTAAACTTCCGTTCATTGGGCTTAAGGGCAAAGCTCTGATTGTCCGCGGTCTCGATGTCGCAAGCTTCGCCGATTGTTGGATACAAATAGTGGAGAACTTCGCCAGTGGTCCAGTCGTTGATTGCCGCCGGATCGAGGGTCTTCACGTCGTATCTCAGGAGCCAACGGTACTCGCCTGGTGCACGATTTCCGCGCTCGCTGAAGCCACCATTGCACCCTACCAGCAACAGTGCCGCAAGTACCCAAATCCGCATTGAAATAGCTTACCAAGGCTGTTACAATGACTGGCATGAAGCGGCTCGCCTCCGTCCTCGCATTGCTCATTTGTTACGAAGCCTGGGCTTGTTGCGGAGTCGGACCAAATGGAATGCCAGTTCAGTTTGGCAATCAGCAAGATCTTGTGATCTTCGATCACAAGACGCAAACCGAGTACTTCGTGCGATCCGCGGCGTTCACCTCGACCGCCAAAGGAAAAGCATTTGGCTTTATCGCCCCTTCGCCGACGGTTCCATTGCTCTCTGAGGTCGATTGGAACGCATTCACGATTGTCAAGAGCTTGAAGCCTCACGGCCCCGGTTGCTCCGCTCCCGATGACGCCGCGATGTACACGGCCGTACCAGCTGCCGCCGCCTCCGTCGAAGTCTTGCAGGATGTCCAAGTCGGGGAGTTCAACGCCCAAACTTTGCGCTCGGACGATCCCGCCGCTCTGGCGCGATATCTCAAAGAGAACAAGTTCGTCGCCTCCAGCGACATCCAAAGCTGGATCAAGTTCTACACCGACAAGAAGTGGCTCTTAACTGCGTTTCGGGTCAATCAGCAACGCTCAGATGAGGAGCTGGCCAGGTTCGGATTTAGCCCCATTATGATGGAGTTCCGAACCGAGAAGCCGTTCTTTCCCTACATGGTCCCCCCTTCGAATCAAACGAACTCGGCGAGCCTTGACCTCTACATCATCGGCGAAACTCCTGCGAACCAAAACGCCGCCGAGGTGAGTTACCTCGGAGAGCGTTGGCAGAACTCTATTCCACCCGAAAAGCTCGCCGAGCTCGAAACCGCCCTCAAGCTGCCGTCCGGCAAGCTCACTGGGCTCAACCAACTCACTGCCTACGAGAAACTTCCCTTTGCCGTCGACTCAAAGGAGGACGGATACATCACTTTCGAGCCAGCTTGGCTCGCCCCGTTGAGGTCAGGTGCCATCCTCACACTGGCGATAGCGATGCTTTGGGCGATGACAAAATTGGTCCTGCGCGCTCGGCGGTCATAGGTTTCGCGCCTTAAAGGTGTCTCCATCGCGGATATCGCCCGACTCAAGTCCCTTCATGAACCACTTCACACGCTGAGCCGAGGTGCCGTGGGTGAACTTTTCGGGCTCGACATACCCTTGTCCGCGCTTTTGGAGGGTGTCATCGCCAATCTGGGTCGCCGCATTCATTGCCTCTTCCACGTCCTGACGATCAATCTTCAGCCGCTTCGCGTGGTGCGCCCACACTCCTGCATAAAAGTCCGCCTGCAGTTCCATGCGCACCGAGAGCGCGTTCGCTTCGCGCTCACTCATCCGACGCCTAGCCGCGTCCACCTTCATCGAGGTGCCCATCAAGTTTTGAATGTGGTGGCCAACCTCGTGGGCAATAACGTACGCCTGCGCAAAGTCGCCATCTGCCCCTAGTTGATCGCGCATCGTGTTGTAAAAGGTGGGATCGATGTAGACCTGATTGTCTGCCGGGCAGTAAAACGGTCCGACTCCCGAATCTGCGATCCCGCAGCCGCTTTCAACGCGGTCAGAGAAAATGACGAGCTTTGGAGCTTGATATCGTTGCCCGTTCTCGCGAAAGATCTGAGTCCAGACGTCTTCCGTCTCCTTAAGGACCTTACTCACGAATCGCTTCGACTCGTCGTCCAACCCCGCTCCTTCGGTTCGGGTTTGCGGAGAGCCGCTTTGCATTTGCTGGCTGGCATTGATCACCTGTTGCGGGTCGCCGCCGAGCAGCGAGACGATAATCGCGATCACGACGATGCCAATACCACCGCCGCCCAATACCGCGCCTTTCGGCAGGCTCGCCCCCCGGCGATCCTCCACATTTGAACTCTCCTCGATCTCATCCAGCCGCATGGTACTTATTCTACAGGCAGAACCCGCGCGGTTGAACACGCTGGCGATCCGTCCTTCATGCTGCCTGCAATCCGAACTTCATAGCTGTCCACTCCATCCCGTAGGAAATGCTCAAAAAATAGCTTGATGCGCCGAAACTTTTCGCCTCTCGCGCCATACCACTGGATGTAAATGAAGCGGCGCTTGTCTCCGTGGTAATGCACAATATCTCCCTTCGGAACGCCGTCAACCAGGTCAAAATGCAACTGATATTCGTTTGGCGCCACGGGGTCCAGATAACCCTTCTTGAGTTGCACCTGGTGCCAGATCTTGCCGTATGGAGCGAACTCTGCAGGCGGATCGACAATCAGCACCTTGAGTGTAGGCATAGGTTATTCTAGACTCATGATCGCCGCCCTCGTTGCCTCCCTCGCTTTAGGTCCGGCTGTGCAAACCGGGCTCGAAATTCTGAAGGCGTCGGGCTTTGCCGAACTCAAAGGCAAGCGAATCGGCCTCATCACCAATCCCACTGGCGTGGATTCGAACCTCCGCTCAAACATCGATTTCATGATCCAAGCCGGCGTTAAAGTCACCGCCCTCTATGGTCCCGAACACGGGGTTCGGGGATCAGTTCCGGCTGGTGTCTATGGAGAAAATGGTCGCGATCCCAAAACCGGCGTCCCTGAATTTTCGCTGTACGGCAAGACCCGGAAGCCGACTAAAGAGATGCTCAAAAACGTCGATCTGTTGGTTTTCGATATCCAGGACATTGGCTCGCGGAGTTACACATACATCTCGACCCTCGGCGTGTGTATGGAAGCCGCCGCGGAGAACAACATCCCGCTCCTCGTCCTCGACCGGCCAAACCCCATCGGCGGAGACCGGGTGGAAGGCATCATCACCGAGTCGACGTACCGATCCTTCGTTTCGGCCTACCCCGTTCCTTACTGCCACGGACTCACTGTAGGCGAGTTTGCCCGAATGGCAAACGGCGAGGGCTGGGTGGGTGGCAAGAAATGTGACTTAAGAGTCGCGAAGCTAAAGGGCTGGAACCGGTCGATGACTTGGCAACAGACCAGACTACCGTGGGTCCTCACTAGCCCACATGTGCCGCACGCCGAATCGGCTGCCTTTTATGCCGCGACTGGCATCTTCGGCGAACTCGATTCAGTTTCGATTGGTGTTGGCTACACCCTCCCGTTCGAGCTGTCTGGCGCGCCAGGAATCTCGTCCGAAGCCCTCGCCAATGAAATGAACCGAAGGAACCTGAAAGGATTTACCTTCCGACCAATGACTTGGACGCCATTTTATGCCGCCTTCAAGGGTCAAAGTTGCGGTGGAGTGCAGATTCACATCACCGACGAGAAGACCGCCGAACTCTCGAGGCTCAACTTTGAACTCATGGATGCAGTCCGCAAACTGAAGCCCCGATTCGCTTTTTTCAAGCCCTCGACCGCAAGCATGTTCGACAAAGTGTGCGGCACCGGCTCAGTACGACAGATGTTCGAGGCCGGTCAATCGGCGTCGGCATTATGGCAGAAATGGAACCAGGGTGCGGCGGCGTTTCGCGCCAAGCGCGCACCCTACCTTCTTTACTGAGGGTTCAACTTCCGGTAAAGCGCGTAGGAGTACCAAACCGGATAGAGTGTCCCGATCAGGATCACCGCCGTGATAATCAGCACATTCATGCCGATCAGCGCCATGAGCAAGCACGCGATTCCGGTTCCGACCATCATCTGACCCGCCAAACGGTGGGTCCGGTGCCAGACTTCGTCGGATGCCAGAGTCCATGGCGTGCGGATCCCCATCACATAGTTCCGCTCCGTTTTGCCCATCAGATTGCCCAAAACGATAAACAGCACGCTCATCGCGACCATCATGAACTTGACTTGCCCTTGACCGGTCCCAAGCGCGCCTGGGTTGAGGATCATGAACTGAACACACGCCATGAACCCGACCACAACCAGCGTGATCGGCTCCCAAACCTTATCAAATTGAGGGGATCGTTGCTCTTTTGGAAGGCGACCCGGAATCCATGCAAACAGGAGCAACAGTCCGAGCATCATGAGCGGAGTAAACAGCAGGGCTTCCGTCTTCGACCCATATCGATCCACTTGGCCCGCCGCATTGAAGTGCATCGGGATACGATCGGGCAACTGATTAATCCGGAAAAAAGAGTAAGCAAACGTGACCGCGGTCATCGCACCGCCAATCAGGGCTATACGGTTGAGTTTCATTGAACTTCTTCCTCGTTCGGCTTGGTGAGCGTCATGAGATGAGTCAAGACGTCCTGCAAAACCGAAGTGCTTATCGAATAAATGATCTGCGTGCCATTCTTCCGCGAGCGCACAAGATCAGCCTCGCGCAACACCGCGAGATGGTGGCTGATTGTCGCATCGCGCTGACTGAACTTGGCGGCGATCTCACCCGCCGTCAGATCCTGTCCGCGTAGCGCAAACAAAATTTCCCTCCGGGTGGGATCGCTCAAGGCTTTAAGCACGTCGGTCATAATTCGATGAACATCTAATTAGACGGTTGTCAAACGACTTAGGTTGCTAATTTCTTAACGAATGTTTACTTTTGCGTCAAGTTGACCTTAGAATAATCAGTGATGAGACGACTAAACCTAACTCTCGCTGGAATCGCGCTTGTAGCTCTCGCGGCCGCAACACCTGAGGACGACTTCCGCTACCAGGCGAAAGCCATGAACGCGAAGTACGAGCGAGCAATGCTCAAGAAGGACATCAAGACCTTCAGCAAGCTCTTCATGGCGAACTCGACCAAGGACTTCAAGCACATCGAGAACGGTCAATCGATGAACGCCAAGCAAATGCTCGACATGATGAAGACCAGCGTCGGCCAGTTCCAAAAGGTCACGAAGTTTAAGAGCCGCCTCTTGACCGTTCAGGTGCAAGGCAACAAAGCTAATGTCACCGCATCGAACGAAATGGCAGGAACCATGACTGGCCCCGACAAGAAGAAGCACACGATGTCATTCAAAGGCAACACCGAAGAGAAGTACGTGAAGGTCGGAAAGTCATGGAAGATCGCTTCGATGGAGTGGAAGACCATGGACATGTTGATGGACGGCAAGAAGATGGACCCCGCCGCCATGGCTCCTCCCGCAAACAAGAAGGGCTGAGCCACTTCGACATTAGAAAGACCGCTCGCTCAGAGCGGTCTTTTTTGTGCCCACTTTTCCGCGACCGCAAGCACGAGTTCCTCGTCGTGGGTGGAGGGGAGACTGATACGCACCCACTCGTCACTCAAGCAAGGACCCATTCCTTCTGGGGTTCGAATCGAAATGCCGTTTTTGAGGAAGAATGTCGATGCCATCGCGCTCGTCTGACCATCTGGACAACGGATCAAAACGCAATTCAAGTGCCCGTAATGGACATCGAGTCCAAAGGATTGGATACGTTCGGCATAGCTGGCAACCCTCTCGACCGTCGCCGTCCAATGTTTATTGTAGTACTCGGTCTCTTTGATGGCTGCCTTAACTGACTGGATCGAAATGTTTGAAACGACCCAAGGTGGCGTGAGAACAATCTCCGCTCCTTGGCCAACCCAAAATGCCACCCTCAAGCCACTTAACGCAAAACACTTTGAGAGCGACTTGACAACCGTGATTCCTCTCTGCTCCGCAGCATCCCTGATAACGCTCGTCCCCTCCGGGCAGTAATCCGCGTACGCCTCGTCGATCCAGAGGTGGGTTTCTTCCGACAACGCTGCACGCAGTTCGAGCAGCTGGGTCCGAGTCAAGAACTGCCCTGTCGGATTGTTCGGATTGACGATGACGGCGTCGGAGCAACCCTTGGCGCTGTTCAAAACCTGATCAATGTCAACGCGAAATCCGTCGGACGGCTCCAACCGTACGCCCACGACCTCTGCACCTCGCGCTTCGGCTACGAACCGGTACTCCGAGTAAGTTGGATCGAGCAGGAGTACGCGACGTCCAATCGCCCCGCCAAAGACTCGGTGAATGATTTCGGAGGACCCAGCACCGATACCGATGCAATTGGCTGAGATACCGTAATGACCCGCTAAACACTCCACCAATGTTTCAGCATGTAGCGGCGGGCTGCATCTGAGGAGTTCGCCGGTCGCCGTTGCGGCTGAGATCACACTTGCGGGAGGGGCAAACCACGCATCGAGAACGTCAAGCGAAACTTCAACCTTCTTGCTAACCCCGAGCCCATGGGCCGCCTTACGCATTCCCTACTTTACCAAGTAGCTTCGAATTCCAGTTCCGCCAGCCATTGATCGCCAAGCACCAAAACACCCCATAGAGGATCGCGGACAAGTACCACCCTCGCAAAATGAAGATGGGCACGTAAATCGAGTTCACGGCAATCCACAAGAGCCAGTTCTCGATCTTTTTCCGGTTCACGAGCACTTGAGCAAGTACCGAGCCCATTGTCAGGAATGAGTCCCAAAACGGCCACTTCCCCTCTAAGCGCATCGCAACTGGATACAAGCAAGCCGTCCCGAATACCCATGCAATCGCGATGACTAACCATCGGCTTTTTGCGATCCGAGTCACCTCAAGGTTGGACTTCCCTTCTCCACCCCGAACCCATGAATACCAACCTAAGACGCTCAGCACCAAGAAGAAAATCTGGAGCCCAGCGTCGGCGGGAAAACCTCCTGTGAAGAAAAAAACGGCGTAGATGGACACGTTGACAATGCCGACGGGCCAGTTCCAAACGCTCTCCTGAGAAACCAAATAGACGCCCAGAATCCCAGTCACAAAGCCGAAAAACTCGAGCAGACTCGCGCCATAACGATCCTTCAGCCACCACCCGAAAATCGATGCAACGACCGTGAGGGCGACTGCTCGACTCACGCTTTATACTCCAATCCCGCCGCCTTGAGTGCTTCATCGAGCGGCAAGATCGTGTTGTTACCGACGCCATGGAGATCCAAAAGCTGCTCGCGCGTGAACTTGGCGACGTCCTCAAGCCATTTAATTCCGACCGAATCAAGTGCCCTCCGCGCCGGAGCCGAAAGCTTTGGGAGCGGCGTCATACTCGAGCCTCCGTAAAGATCCGAATTCGATCCAGCGTTTCCGGGCTCAGATGGTGCTCGATCCCCTCGGCGTCAAGTTCAGCTTGGATTTCGCTCACACCGAGCGCGACCAAAAAGCGAACCACCAGCTCGTGCCGTGCCGCGCTCTTGAGCGCAACTTCCAATCCGACCTCGGTGAGGTGCACGAATTGCCGACGGTGGATATGCACCACCCCCTCCTTTTCGAGCCGGTTCAAAATCTTGGTGACCGTCGGCTGAGCCACTCCCAGCGCCTCCACCAGAGCCGCCGTTCTCACCTTTACTTCATCGGGCAAAGCGCCCGGAGCAGCACCACTGAGACGATAAATTAGCTCGGTAACGTCTTCTAACGTTTCGTCCGAGTGGTCTTGGCGCGTCTTGGCAAAAGCGTTGAGCTTCACGATTCTTACTCATTTTATCCGCACCAACTCAAGAAATTTATAGCATTAGCTATAATAGTCTTAGCTATGAAACTCCGCGGATTCGCTCTCATCGAACTGCTCGTGGTGATTGCCATCATCGCAATCCTCGCTGCAATCTTGTTTCCGGTCTTCGCCCAGGCAAAACTGGCGGCAAAGAAGTCTCTTAGCCTTAGCAATTTGAGGCAGATCAAGACGGCTGTGTTGATGTACGCCGGGGATAACGACGATGTGTATCCGCGCACGATGGATACATCAACCGGGATCCCCGAAACCATCAGCTGGTGGGCCGTTCACAGCTACCAAGAGGCGCTCAACCCCTACATCAAAAATGGCAAAGGAGGTATCAACTCAAACGGCCTCGCTCCCTCGAAGCAAAGCATCTGGTTCGATCCGGCCGATCCCGATAAAGATATCCCGCTGATGTGGGGCTCCTATGCGAACAACGGATTTATGACCGGAATGAACCGGAACGGATCAACCATCGAAGACCCCGCGGGCACGATCTACTCCGCGCTCCGAATCGGAAACTGGGCGCGCGCCGTTGGAGTCACGATCCCCGCACCGCTCCCGATCTCCAACGCAGCCGATCCATTTTGGAGTTCGGAGTTCTTCGACATCTGCTTTGACCCGTGGGCCGAAGACCGCAACAACACGGCGCATCCTTACCACTTTGCAAACGAGCGCGCCGCTCCCCCGTGCTCTCTGTTCCCGGCTGACCCAAACTGCGTGGATTGGAACGGTCAGCTCGAAGGCGAATGGAATCAGAACCTTCATGGCCTACCAAGGACTCAGCGCGGCGATGGTCGCTACGGAAAAGTCCAACTCGTCGCCTTTTCGGACTCTCACGTCAAGGCACTTCCCTTTGCCGCCACCTATCGCTCGGCCCAAGACAACATGTGGAGTATCCGCAAAATCTGAGTTACAAATTGCAATACATTTGGTTGCGATCCGGGCTAAAGTAAAGCCATGATCGCAACCGCAGTTCTCTTCGTCGCCCTCCAGACTCCAACTTATCAAGCCGCACCCGAAGACGTGAAATCCGAGGACGCGATTATCAAGGCCGTCTACGACGTCATCTCCGGCCCTGCGGGTCAGAAGCGAAATTGGGACCGTATGCGATCCCTCTTCGCTCCCAAAGGCACCCTCTCGGCGATCGTCAAAAACCGAGAGGGGCAAACCGTTCTCGCGATCATGACTCCCGATCAATACGCGAAAGGCAACGAGCCGTACTTCGATAAGAATGCCTTCTACGAGTGCGAAGTGAAGCGCAATGCCCTCCGCAACGGGAAGATTTCGATGGTACTTAGCGAGTACGAATCCCGCCATGCCCTCGAAGACAAAAAGCCGTTTGACAAAGGCACCAACTCGCTGCAGCTGTACACCGATGGCGCGCGCTGGTATGTCTACTCCCTCATGTGGGCAGCCAACTAGGGCTGAGCATCTCGCTCCCCGCGAGCTTTGGCTCGCAGGTAACTTCGATTCTCGTTTTCCCTCCTGCAGGAGTGCGAGGAGTGCGAGGAGATCGATGGTTCATTGACCCACCTAATTACTGCCATTACGCATCACCATCCCGAACTCAGTGAATCGGAAGCACGCGCAGGCGGGCTCGCGCTTTGGGCGTTTGTGCATGGGCTTGCCGACCTCACGACTCAGCAAATGGCGCCGAGGGTCGAACTTTCTCAACTGCGACCCTTGCTTGCGAAGGTGCTTGCCAAGTAGAGCCTGAGAGAAAGGAGGAACCAAACTAAAAGTTTGGGTGCGGGGATAGGATTTGAACCTATGACCTCCGGGTTATGAGCCCGACGAGCTACCAGACTGCTCCACCCCGCGGAACAGTCTATGATTATGACGGAGTTAAGCCCAAAAGTCAAGGGCTTATCAGTTTCGGGTGGTGATTGGTTGTCGCCAGAGTCCGCCAAGGGCGTATTTGGATCGGTCGTACCTGGTCACCGCATCGCTTGAAGTCAGGTTTCGCTTGCCGCGATTCGCCGTGATCGCGTGAATCACCTGACCGTGACGCGGTTGGCCTAAAGAGAAATCTCCTTTGCTCGTGCCAGCGAACGCGAGCCGGGTCACCGACGACGTGTCCTCCGTCGGCTCCTCATTCGAATTATTCCAGCCGATCACAAATCCGTCGTACTTGCAATTCTCGAACGGCAGAGGATCAAAGGTCCCTTTTGCCCCACCATTGCTTGTTTCCGCCAGGAGCACCACATTTTCGGGACTGTCAATTTCCTTCGCAGGATGGCCCGAATATGCGCCGTAGTAGCCGTAGGTGGACGCGATGGGGTCACCGCCCGTCATGTTGAGCGAATACGAATACTCACTCGGATCAGCGCTCGGACACACAAAGGATGCCCGGGCGGAAAGGAGCGGCGCGACTTCGCTGACCCAGGTCACTGGGTAGCCACGATCATCAACTTGGGGCTCGCCGTTGGCTTGCGCTTCGTACACCGGCGGCAAGCGATCATCGTGCTGCGAAGCATAAAGGTCAATCGCTTCCATGATTGCGCCCATGTTCTTAACACACGTGCTCTTAAACGCCTTTTCGCGCATCGAAAAGTAAACCGGTATGAGTCCAACAATCACAATCGCGGTCACGCCAAGGATCCATTTCGCATCCTTTCGCGAGAGGTACTGCGACCCCGGAGACTTGGCACCCTCTGGTGCATCCACATCGTACGCGCTTCCGCTCATTGCTCGTCCTCTTCGTTAGCTGATGTCTTTGCCCCGGCAGAAATGAATCCAAACTGCTTCAACATCGCAAGTGCCGGTTTCCGGTCAAGTTCCTCAAACGTCCCTCGTCCGGGCTTGGTCGGTAGCCGCATCATCTTGATCGAAGACTGCGACACTCCGCGCGAGAACGACGAGAGAGCCGCGATTTCTTTCGGCGTCAACGCGCCGCCAAGCACATCAACTCCCTTTTCAATGATCTCCGGCAAAGATGTCCAGTTCTTGATGACCTGCCCCTTGAAAGCAAGTAACAACTGCCGTTGGCGTTCAGTTCGCGCAAAATCGCCTTCTGCTTTGGGATCACCCTCGCCGCCCTTCGGATTCAGCTTGGTCTTCGGTGTCGTTTTCCGATAACGGACGTAACACATCGCGTCGTATCCGTCCAGTTTGCGCCGCCCAGGCTTGAAGTCAACGTAAAGACCGCCCGCCTTATCCTGGTAATCCATCCGGTGCTTGACCATCACCTCGACCCCGCCTACCGAATCGATGAGCTCCTGAAAAGCCGGGTAATCGATTTGCACCGTTCGGTCAATCTTCACGCCTGTCAAGTGCTCAACCGCCTGTTGCTGAAAAGCGTTTGCCTTTTCCGGCTTCGCCAAAGCGTGAAATGCATTGACCTTATGCGGCGGACCACCGGGCAGTTGAACCCTTGTATCCCGAGGGATCGAAACCCCGCTGATCGTCTTTTTGGCAAAATCGAGGTGAGCGATGAGGATCATGTCTGCCCGTCCCGCCTGCTTCAAAACCTTCTGTCCACCCGGCGCCAGGTCCTCGTCGCACCCGAGCAAAAGAATGTTCATTGAGTCCTTCGTAAAGGTCTCTTTCGGGTCGGCGCTAATGTTTGTGATCACCTCTCGCGCGACCTCGTTGCGACCGAGCCAGCCTGCCGCCGATCCGCCCGCCGCAAACAAACCAACCCACGCGAGCCAACCGACCGTGCCCAACACCCTCCGAATCGGAGAAGGGCGCATCTTGGCGCGTTGCCGCACGGGGATGCGCGGTTCGGTTTGTGGTGTCGGGTCGATGTTGTTTTTCAACGCAAATAAACCATCCGTAGTTCCTAATTCTCAACCTGCTCTCGGTGCGGAAATCGAACTCTAAACGTGCTTCCTTGCCCGAGCTCACTATCGATTTCCACAACGCCGTCGTGGCTATTTGCCAGTTCCAGCACGATTTTTGTACCCCATCCACTGCCGCCGGCCTTTGACCATTGGCTCCTCGCGTTTCCGCTCAGGATTCGTTTGGCGACGATCTCCGGCATTCCCGGCCCCGAATCTTTGACTTCGAAGACGTGCTCGTTATCGAAAAATCGGTAAACGACCGTTACGGTGCCCAAAAACTCATCTTCGTCCGCACGCGCAAGTGCCTCTTCCGAGATCGTTTCGAAGACTGCCTTGATCGAGTTACCGACCAAGTTTTGAACAATCCTGAACAGGTACAGGTCGTCAAATGCGGTTTGCGGAGCATCGCCTTGGATGTCATAAACCAACTCGACGTGTTTCGCCCGGCCTTCGGTTTCGAGGTAAGAAGCGGCATTTGAAATGGTTGCCGCCATGCTTCCGACCTGCATGTTCGGCCGAAGCGAGCGGCCGGCCGACATATCGCTGATAAGTCTCGAATAGCCGACGATCCGGTCGACAGATTGTCGTAAATCCGTCACCAACGGGTCAAGCGTCTCGATACTCATCGAGGCTTGATCCGGTAGCTCTATCGGCTCAAGGGAGCCCTTGAGCTCGTCAATCGCCATTTCGCCAAAGCTCAACGACGCGTAAAGGCTCGCCGCCAAATTGCCGATGTCATGCGACACTTTGCCCATTCCGAGGAGCGTGGACGCGCGCGATGATTCTTCTTGAAGGCGGTAGTTGAGGTACGCCATCGTCGCAACCGAGGCGATCGTGTCGAGGACCGCCCCGTCGGTTTCGTTAAACGGCTCACCGTGCTTATTGAGCAGTTGCACAACGCCGATCGGAGTCTCGTCGGACATCATTAGCGGGGTCGCAACCATGCTCCTCACCACAATTCCCGTGGCGCGCTCAAAGGGGTTCAGCTCACTTTCCTGCCGTTCCGGGATCTCTCGAAGGAGAGTTCGTTGCTCCTGGAATGCCTGCCCGGCCATCCCGAAATCGTCGGGAATGTCCTTCATCGGCAACTTCGGTTCCACCTCGGGCGGAAGCACGTGCTGAAACGCCAAGCGATTGGAAGCGGGGTCATGCAGATAAATAGTCCCGCCGCTTGCTCCTACTGCCTCAACGCAAATCTTCAAAACGTCACGAAGCAACGTGTCGAATTCGCCGTGAGACGAGAGCTTATGGGTTGCCAACTGAACCGCGCGAATCAGCCGACCGTTGACGTCCATCGCCCCAAAGTTTACTAGAATTCGCTACCGGGCTTGCGGCAATTCGGACATGAGCTTCAACAACGGCTTATCGTCAGGGAAAACCTTCAACCCCTCTTCCAGTGCCTTCTGCTCTTGATCAAACATCTTCAGTTCACGCGCAGCAACGCACAACCGTCGGTAGTTAAGGAGTAGGGCTTCTTTTTCTTGATCTGAGAGGTGTTCAAGGTTCTCGACGCCGACGTTCCTAGCTTGAACCAAATAGGGCCAAGCCGCCGCGTAGTCTCGCTTGCCATCATGCTCCTTCAGGTAGCAATACGCGATCTGGGTGATAATATCGATGCTCTTTGGGTTCGCCGCCAGACCTTCTTTGAGGAACGCGATCGTTTTTGGCAATCCGTCCTTTCGGTTATCCCAGAGCATGATGAATCCCGCGGTGGTCCAACCTTGGACAAACTGAGGATCGAGCGCGGTCATCAGCCTAAACAATGGTAAAGAGGATGTCGGGTTGTTGTGAGAGTGCCCCTTCATGTCCTTGTAGCTGGCGATCTGCCGCTCGACATCGCCGAAAATGCCCCGAAAGTCTTCGGATGCCGACGGCACGATAGTCACGATCTTGGAGTCATCGTGAATCTTCTGCTCATTCGGGTTACTTCCCACGCCTAGCTTGCCAGACTTCAATTCGGCATCCGTAAGCGGGCGCATCTCAACGCCATTGTGCAAGTACAAATCAGCGTGCAGGAACAGCCATGACGATGCACTTGAGCGAAACTGACCGAGAAGCGATGCCGCTGCGTGGGAGTCGTGAGCCTCGAGGCCAACCACCTTCACCGGAGGATTAACCGTCTCCCGAATCGAGGAGCTCGAATACCCGAACCCTACCGCCCCCAGTAGGGACAAGCCACCAAAAAGTCCGCCTAGCTTCATACCGCTTGCTTCCTAAATTTCAGATAACTCAGCGTAAGCATCGAACCCGTGTAGCAGAGTCCGTACACCACCAAGAACCCGATAACCCAGAGCGGAACGAGGCTCCACCCGATGTACGTCACCCTTCCGCCGAGATCGAACAAGTTGACCTGCGGCAAGAACGCGTTGACCACTTGGCAAAGGGGCTTCAATGCGGGATTCCCGCTGTATGCCATCACCAATCCGCGCGAGATCATCGGCGCGCCAAATGCGAAGATGAACGACATTGTCGCACCTGCGCTAGGCGTCATGAAGCTGCTCAGCATCATGGACATACCGCAAACCAGCGTTAACCCAATCATCTTGGCGACGAGGTACTGAAGCATAATCGGCTCAAACTTGACGTGGAAAATCATCAGCGCAATCGCGGTGAGTGAAGCCAAAAGGAGGAACGAAATCCAAGTGACAACGATTGCCCCCAGCAGCTTTCCGACCAGGAGATCGAAGCGTGTGATCGGCCTCGCCAAAAGCGGATAGAGCGTGCGGTTCTTGATCTCGTCGGGAATCAATCGGCTCGACGTAAGAACGGCAATGATCGTTGAGAACATACCGACGACGGTCACGCCCATATCCTTGGCGAAGAGCTCGAGACCATCAAAGCCAAAGAAGCCCAATGCACTCGAAGCCAAGAGGATAACAAAACCTAGAATCGCAACCACCCAAAGGTCCTTTCGGCGGAGAGATTCGAGGATCACGCAGCGAGCCAGCGCGCGGTAGGCCATGAAGTTCACGCTGCCACCTCCGTTGCATGCTGAACCGTGTCGATGAAGTAGTCCTCTAGCGATCCTTCTTGACTTACGACGTCCAGTACTGCTCCCCCCTTTGCCTGCACCCTTCCGAGGGCGTCGACCAGTGCCGACTTGTTGTCAAAATGAGCCGTTTTTGAGCCGTCTTGATTTTCGTTCCAGTTTTCAGTTAATCCGAGCATGGACACATCTCCGTTGTAAGTGATGTAAAAATTGCGTAAAGAAGCCTTCAGTTCGCCGATCTCTCGCTCCTCGACAAACTTTCCTTTGTGGATCAGGAGAATCCGGTCGCACAACATATCGACCTCGGCGAGTTCGTGACTGCTAAAGAACAGTGTTGCGCCTTGCTCTTGTCGCGACTTGAGAAGGTTCCGAAGCTCCTTGCGACCAACCGGGTCAAGCCCGCTCGTAACTTCATCCAACACCAACAGTTCCGGGGAACCAAGCAATGCCTGAGCGATGCCAACCCGTTGCAACATTCCTTTACTCATGCTTCGGTTCTGTTTCTTTGCGGCATGAGCGATTCCGACTTGCTCCAAAAGCAGTTCAATCTCGATGCGAAGCGACTTGCCTTTGAGCCCCTGCAACTCTCCGTACATGGTGAGAGTTTCGATCGGAGTCAGAAACGGGTAGTACATCGCGACTTCGGGCAAGTAGCCGATCCGCTTTCTTGCCTCCGGCGTTCCCGCCTTTTCGCCAAAGATCGTCGCCTCGCCAGACTTTGCCTCGACAAAGCCCATGAGGGCTTTCAGCGTCGAGGACTTCCCTGCTCCGTTGGGGCCAAGAAATCCGACGATTTCTCCCGACTGAACGGCAAAACTGAGTCCTTTGACGGCATCCAGTAGCTCACCCTTTTTGGTGCGGTACTGGACAAACAAATCGCGCACTTCGATTGCTGCAGACATAACCTATATGGGGTATCGGCAGACCCGGTAATTTTCTTAGGGAGCGATTGTGTTTCAATTTGTAATCTTCAATCCCAAAAAAAGCACAAGAAGAACTCATTTTCGCCCGTTATCCCGTAATATAGAGAGATCATGGCATTATCGCGCTACGCAACTGTGCTTGCTCTCAGCGTTTTCGGGGCGACCGCGTTCGCTCAGAACCAAATCGCTCCGGAAGGCGAACTTCTCGTCAAAATGAGGTCGAATTCGATTTCGCCCATTTTGCGAATGGCTCTCGGGGCAACCGTTGAGCCGGCGATCCCGCAACTGGGAGTTGTCAAACTCAAGTTCTCGAAGCGCAACAACCGGCAAGCGATGCAAATGCTTCGCCAAGACTCCGGCGTCGTGTACTCCGAGCCAAACTACCGTCGGTACTGGAGCTTCACTCCGAACGACCCGAGACTCGGTGAACAGTACGGAATCCCGCAGGTCAACGCACCTCAAGCCTGGGACATCTTTAAGGGTAACTCCAACATGATCATCGGAGTCCTCGACTCCGGTCTGAACATCACGCACGAAGACATCGTCGACCGAATCTTTTTGACCCGAAACACCGAGCTCGATAACAACGATATGAGCGATCCAGTTGGGCACGGAACCCACTGCATGGGTATCGCAGCCGGGACTTCGAACAACGGCAAGGGTATCGCCAGCGTTGCGTTCAATCCTAAGCTAATCGGTGTCAAACTCGGAAACTCGCCTGGTGCGGATGCCTCGGCAAAAGGACTCGTTTTCGCCGCCGACAATGGCGCAAAGATCATCTCCATGTCCTACGGGCGCGGAGTGAAGAGCCAAGTGGAGGCCGATGCCGCTGCTTACGCTTGGGGCAAAGGCGCTCTCCTGCTCGTCGCGGCAGGGAACGATGATTCTAATTCTGATGCCGATATCGGATATCCTGCGCTACTGCCAAACGTCGTGATCGTCGGCGCAACCGACGCTTCGGGTGGCAAAGCCAGTTTCTCTAACTTCGGGCCGCGAGTTCAAATCGCAGCACCTGGAGACGAGATCCTCTCGATGGGTACGTCTTCGAACAGCGACTACGTCAAAATGAGCGGAACGTCCATGGCGTGCCCATTCGCGGCGAGTGTGGCAGGCCTTGTGTGGGGACGAAACCCCAGCCTCAAGAATACGGACGTACGAGACATCCTGTTCAGCACTGCTCGCCCTCTTCCATGGGTAACTAAGGGCCTGATCGATGCAAACGCCGCCGTGGCCAAAGCAAAGCCGCTGCCCAACTTCGTCGCCGACCCCATCACCACCAAGGTTTCGACCGCAGGCGGACTCAACCAGGGAACCCAGACCACCGGTTTCGGAACTCCGGAAGAAGCTGCAAATGCGACCAAGCTGAACGACACTGCCTACTACGGCATCCGGTCGCGAATGCTGAACAAGGTCGGAATGGTGGCTGGCGTTGAAACTTCGATCCAGCTTTCGCAACCATTGACGTCTATTCAAACAGCACGAATAGAGCTCAGCGCTACCGCGCCATCTCCGGCAACCGCCATGGTGTTTGCATTCAGCAACACGGCTGGCGCTTACCAGATGATCGGACAGTTCCCCAATCGAGGCGTCGAGCAGAACCTAGAGTTCAGCCTCAACCCGCTCACGATGGGCCAATACTTCAACGCTGCCAACGAGATTCGGCTACTCATCCGATGGGTTGCTCCTCAGCGAGTCAACCAAGCTCCGTACGAGGTCAAGATCAACCGACTGACCCTCGGCGGAACCTACGACCCCGACCTCGCTCCCTAAAGCGAAACAACCACAGAACAAAGCCCTACCGTAAACACGGTGGGGCTTTTTCTTTTCCCGGTAAACTTGCAAGATCAATGAAGCTTCACGAGTATCAATCGAAAGACCTTCTCGCTAAGTACGGCGTACCCGTCGCGGCAGGAGACGTTACGTCCGATCCTGCCGAAGTCAAGACCATCGCGGAGCGATTGGGCGGCAACGTTGTCGTCAAAGCGCAGGTACTCATGGGCGGTCGCGGGAAAGCTGGCGGCGTAAAGCTCTTCACTGACGCCACCGAGGCTTCAACCTTTGCCAAAGAACTCATCGGCAAGCGATTGATTTCGATCCAAAACCCAGCCGGAATGATCGTTGAGAAGGTCTTGGTGACGGAGACCATCGACATCGCCCAGGAGTATTACCTTTCCGTTCTGCTCGACCGTTCGCTCCAAAAGAACGTCGTCATGATCTCGAAGGAAGGCGGAATGGAGATCGAAGAGGTCGCCGAGCACAACCCAGACGCGATCATCAAACTAATTGTTGACCCGGCATGGGGCCTCAGCGATTTCGAGGTCCGCGCTGCTGTTAAGCAAGCTAACATCCCTAAAGAAGCCGCCGGTCAAATGGTCCAGATGATCAAGAAGTTGGTTAAGGCGTTCGAAGAGAACGATGCCGACCTCATCGAAATCAATCCCTGCGCGCTTACGCCAGACGGCAAGTTGATCGCCGCCGACGCAAAGGTTTCGATCGATGACAACGCTCTCTTCCGCCATGCTGGTTACAGCGAGACCTCAGCCGACTCAGCCGACGACCCAATCGAAGCGGAAGCCATGCGCCGTGGAATCGCGTACGTCAACCTTGGTGGCGAAATCGGCATCATGGCAAATGGCGCGGGGCTGACCATGCAAAGCCTTGACGAGATCAATGCGGCTGGCGGCAGGCCCGCAAACTTCCTTGATGTAGGAGGCGGAGCAAATGCTGAGCGCGTCAAGACTTGCGTCGAGCTGATCATGATGGACAAGAACGTCAAAGGACTGCTCATCAACATCTTCGGCGGAATCACCAAGGTCGACGAAGTCGCAAAGGGCGTTCTCACCGCGTTTGGCGAAATGAATGTCACGATTCCTGTCGTTGCCAGAATCGAAGGTACTAATGTGGAAGAGGGCCGAAAGATCCTGGAAGGGTCCCAAGTCATCCCCGCCGCTACCGTTCAAGAAGCCGCAAAGATGATCGTCGAACTGGCACACGCTTAAGCCCAGGGCCAAAAAAGAGAAGCTCCCCAGCTTATCGATTGGGGAGCTATTCTTTTGTATGAGCCTACTTGTTCACTGCATTCTGATCCGGATTCACCGGAAACGCGGGATCTTCAAGCTTGGGTTCGCCTGAAACACTCGATGATTGCGTAGGTTGTGTTGCAGCCGCACCCGAGTCGCACCCCTTCAATAGGACGGTTGCTCCTAGCGCGACCGCGCAAACCACGGCTGCTAACGCAGGCAACAAGCGCTTCTGAGCCTTGGACGGTGCCGGAGCCGAAGAAACTGATGGAGTCGATTCGATTGGCATCTCTGGCTGCGCCAAAGGGATATTCATCGGTGCGGGCGCAGGTGCATCCGCAGAGGCAACAACAGCCTCCTGAACCTCTTCCAATTTGCCGACCGTAATCCGTCTTTTTTGCGGAGCGCTCGGTGCCTCGACCGGCTTTTCGGTGCCAATGCCAGCCGCGGCGATAACAAGCGCCGGGGCTACGATGCAGAGTGCTTTTTCAACCGCTTCGGCTTTGATCGCGGAGTGGGCGGAGACCTCCGCAACAACGTCTGACTGGCGATCACCGAGCGCGGCGCTCAAGACTGACTTCCCTTCCTCGACCAATGCGATGAGTCCACCATCCGGCCGCCATTTGGCATCGAAATCCGCCACGGTCGTCAAACCGACGTGTGCCCCGGCACCCTCTTTCGATAGTTCGGGAGAGATAGCACCAATCGCCGCATCGATCAACGCCTGCACCTGCTCTGGCCCAACGCCCAAGAACGGCACCAAGCGTCCCACCAGGTCTTCCGAGAAGAAACCCTTCGCAGAGTCCACAACATTTGACATTACATGCTAAGCATATCACCCAGCGCAACGGGCACAACCCCCTCAAAGCCACTCGTCGCGCTTGACGATGAGGAACGTGAATGCGCTTCCTTCGATCAAACACATAATCAAAACTCCTAACGCCACGCCGGGATGAAAAAACACTCGAAAGATTTGGTAATTCAAGATGCCTACCACATCGAAAATCAACCCAAAACCGGCGAACCAACAGATGTGATCACGGATAAATTGGTTGCGGTAAGTCATTAGGGTCGCAAAGGCGATGCAAGCTACTCCCAATAACATCGTGCCCCAACTAGGCGAGTTCCCCAATCCGGTGCCAACCACCACGCGAACAACGCCCATCACCATCAGCAGCGCCGAACAAGCCAGAAAAAGCTTCTCGTTCAAGTTCATTACAAACTTGGCACCTTGATCTGCTTGGTGGGGAAGCCGAACGGTCGGATCCAACAGTGCTTGACAAAACTGGCAACGAACCGACGAAGCAAACACGGTCTGGTTGCACTTCGGGCAGCGCCTCGTCGGAGGAGCGTCCGTTCTCACTTCCGATCTGTCTCGCCGATGAGATAGATCATCATTGCGTTGGTGATCAAATCAAAAAGCACGCCGAGGAACCCCATAAAGCCCCAGAATCCCGTTGCCGTCATCGCAAGAGCCGGTAACAAGTTCATGAGTCCGTAGAGAATCCGGATACCGCAGATGTAAGTTGTGAGGTTCCGTACCCATTCCGCCTTTGCAAGCAGCGCAATGCCAAACAGAATTTGTAACGAATATATGCCAACACCGACCCACATGAGAGTACTCGCGACGTCGCCCTCCTTGATCTTGCTTACTGCAAC
The DNA here is from genome assembly GCA_964566635.1 of uncultured Fimbriimonas sp. Classification (GTDB taxonomy): domain Bacteria; phylum Armatimonadota; class Fimbriimonadia; order Fimbriimonadales; family Fimbriimonadaceae; genus Fimbriimonas. Next base: position 253,486 of record CAZMJL010000001.1, read on the forward strand.
AAGAACCTGAGCAATGTTGACCAATCCCATTACAATGAAGTAACAACAAACAACAATGTAGGCCGAATCAACCCACTTTGGCTTTCCGAAGTAACTCTGGGTGTGGTCGTCCTCGTAGGCGAACATGCCTCGCTTGTCTTGCATAGGACGCGCTACATTTGCCAGCGAGGCTTGGCAGAATTGACACTGACCGAATCCCGCCGGTACTTGGGCTTGGCAACTCGGGCAAATAATGAAACCGTCCATTACTCACACTTTTTACCCAGACCGGCCGCGAAGGGTTACCAAATGCAACAAAAAAGTCCCCCCGAAGGGAGACTCTTAAATGTTCTGGGGACGCCAGAACTACATCTTGATTTCGATATCTACGCCGCTCGGAAGATCAAGGCGCATCAGCGCATCGATCGTCTTGTTGGTCGGCTCGTGGATATCGATGAGTCGGTTGTGGGTGCGAAGCTCGAAGTGCTCCATCGACTCCTTGTCGATGTGCGGCCCGCGGATGACGCAGAAGCGTCGGAGGTGAGTCGGGAGCGGTACCGGACCCTTTACTCGGGCGCCCGTTCGCTTTGCGGTCTCAACAATTTTCTCTGCGCTGGTGTCGATCGATCGGTGATCGTAAGAGCGCAGTCTGATTCGTACTCGAATTCCTGCCATTTGATATTCCTTACATGACTCCGGAAAAACATGCTTGGCGGCTAACCAGCACCAACCTCCCGGATCGACAAAGAGGATACCCCACAGAGGTTTGTACCAATTTCATTCACACATCAGTGATTTCATAAAAATCGGGAAACTTGACAAAATCCTCTGCGTAGACTCTGATTGTAATGTACAGAATCGTGACCTTTGGAAAGTGCTTCGCCGACCCTATTGCCATCCGAGTCATGAAGGTAGCGATGACTCACAACGTCACGATTCAGGACCTTCAAAAGGTACTGGACCTCGACCGCCACACCATCGACCTCCGGCTTCTCAAGCTCCGTGAGGCTCGCATCTTGGTCTGCAAACAGGCCGGTCGATGGCTCGAATACTCAATGCACCCCGATGCCCGCCCCGTCGTTGAGCGAATGCTCACGAACTTCTATGATGAAGTTCGTTGGGACCAGAAAATTCGAGAGGACGAGGAGCGGTTCAACGAGCTAATCAGAGAGTCTCAAACTGCTGCCGCTCGATGAGCTGATATTCGGCCCATTGCCCCACTTTCAAAGCGCCCTGGTCGTCCCCGCACACCAGGGCGCTTTCTTGTGTGTACGCCTTTATTGCCTCGGAGAGGCTTACATTCTCTGATGGATCAAAGCCTTCGGGACGATGAACCGCCGTCCTGATTCCGTCAAGAGGATCACCTGGCACAATCGGACGATCCGAGCTGAAACTGAGCCGGATGCCAGCGTCAATCACGCTTCTGGCTCTCTTCAACTTTGCGGTTCTCTCTTCGCCAAGCTGGTGACAGTATGCGTGGCCAAACCGCATTAGAAACTCGGGCTGGAAGGTGACGAATGGGTTCAATTTATGGATCCGTTCGATCTGAGCGTCGCTCAGAATCATGGCGTGCTCCAGCCGGTGCCGCTCCGGGCATCCTGTCGCTTCAAACGCATCCAGAACGAGATCGGTGGCGTAGTCGCCAATCGCGTGAATCGCCACTTGGTATCCGGCGTCGCTTGCGATGCGGGTCATCTCTTTCAGCTTTTCTGGCGAGTAAATCAGCTGCCCGCTCGTGCCTTCGGCTTTAGTGGAATGTCCGTGGTGAGACACTTTCGGTCCGTTCGCTTCCGCACCCGTGTACTGCCCATAGATCGCCGCCGTGGCGGAGCCAATTGCGCCATCGGCAAACAACTTGATCCCGGCAATCTTGGTATGGTCGTGATCCGCACACTCTTGCTCCAACTGGCGAAACGCCTCAAAGCCGATCCCCCTCGGGCCAAAAACGTCGCGCCATTGGACATAGAGGCGGGTACGGATTCGGCATCCTCGCTTGGCAGCCTCTTGGTAGGCCCAAACCTCATCAACAAGGTTAAACCTCCCGGTCATCATATCGGCGGCCATTCCGATCCCAAGATCGGCCATTTTCTCGCCGGCGGCAAGAATCGCTTCGACCATTCCCTCTCGGTTCACGCTCGGCGTCCGCTCCCACATCAATTCATGGGCGGTTTCCAAAAGCACCCCGTTCAGCCGCCCGCTCGAATCCCGCTCAAACTCCCCTCCCGCAGAATTCTGAACATCCTCGCCAATTCCCGCCGCCGCGAATGCGGCCGAGTTACATACACTCGCATGGCCGTTGTAGTGCCTTAGCAAAATCGGAGTCGACGCGGAAATCGAATCGAGCTCGTCGCGCGTGATGTGCTGCTTATCCGCAAACTTGGTTTGGTCGTATTGCACCGCCAATAGCCAGCCGTCGGTGTCGGCAAGTCGGGTTCGGAGGGCATCGAAGACATCATCTCTCGTAGAGCACGAGCTTAGGTTGAGCTTCATCAAATCCAGCCCCGTGGGCAGAATGTGACAATGCCCGTCGATAAACTTCGGCAAAAGCACCTTTCCGCCGCAGTCAATGACTTCCTCCCCGCTCAGACCCGTCTCGGTCGGGGCAACAACCACTTCTCCATTGCTCACCAACATCGAATGAGCCGAAAGGTCTTCCCACCACAAGAAGTTCGTCAGAAGCGTTGCCATGTCCCTTCAGTATGACAAGCAAGTAAACTCGTAATCATGAACTCTGGCTTCCAGTCATGGCTCGGCGGACAACTCGATCAACTCAAGACCGACAACCTTTATAAGGTTCCGAAGATCCTTGAGAGTCCGGCCGGTGGGCGCGTGACCATGAACGGAAAAGAGGTCATCAACCTCGCTTCAAACAACTATCTCGGACTCGCAAACCACCCCAAAGTGAAGCAAGCCGCACTTGAGGCGATCGAAAAGTGGGGCGTCGGCGCGGGAGCGGTCCGCTGGATCGGTGGCACGATGTCGGTCCACCAAGAACTCGAAGAGCGATTAGCGACTTTCAAACACACCGAAGCTGTGCTCGTATTTACCGGCGGGTTCACTGCGAACAGCGGATGTATCCCTGCCGTCCTCACCAACCAAGACGTGGTCATCAGCGACGAGCTCAACCACGCGAGCATCATCGATGGCGTGCGCCTTTCTCCGGCGGCGTACAAGAAGTCCGAAGGTTGGGTCTATGCCCACAAGGACATGAACCAGCTCGAAGAGTGCCTCAAAAAGGCTAACGAGAAGGGATTCGCCAAGAAGCTGATTATCACCGACGGCGTGTTCTCGATGGACGGCGACATCGCTCCCCTCCCCGAAATTGTCGCTTTGGCCGAGCAGTACGACGCGATCGTCATGGTGGATGATGCCCACGCGAGCGGAGTTCTCGGCAAAAATGGCGCCGGCACCACTTCGCACTTTGACCTTTACGGGCGGGTCGACATCCAGCTCGGTACGTTGAGTAAGGCCTTGGGCGTGATGGGAGGATACATCGCGGGATCGGCAATCCTGAAAGACTGGCTGATCAATCGCGGACGCCCTTACCTCTTTAGCACCGGTCACCCGCCGATGGTCGCCGCCGCTCTCATTGCTGCGCTCGACATCATGGAGAATGATCCCGAGCCGATGCAGCGCCTCTGGGCGAACACGAAGTGGTGGAAAGACGCCCTCGCTGCCGAAGGGTTCGACACGATGGGCAGCGAAACCCCCATTACCCCGGTCTATGTGGGTGACGAAGGCGACGCTCAGCGAATGGAGCGAATGCTTTGGGACGAAGGGGTTTACGCGCTTTCGATCCTCTATCCAACCGTCGCCCGTGGCAAAGCACGGATCCGCACGATGCCCTCAGCTGCCCACTCTCAAGCCGACCTCGAAGAGGCCCTGGAAGCCTTCAAGCGCGTTCGCGCCAAGCTGTAAACAAAAAAACAACCCCCATCTCTGGGGGTTGTTCTGGAATCATCAGTCTGTAAGCTTAGTTGCCGCCTTTGCCTTTGCCCTTTCCGGCTCCAGCTGCGCCAGGACCGCCAGGACCACCGGGTCCTCCTGGTCCGCCCGGTCGTCCGCCGAAGCCGCCCTTCTCGCGCATCTTCTGCATCATTTCCTTGACGCCCTTCTCGTACTCAGCATAGTGAGGAGCGGTGAGAGCCTTCTTGATGCCATCTCGGTAGCCTTCCATCAGGCCCTTGAACTTCTCTCGCATTGCCGAGCGATCTCCGCCAGGGGTGATGCTCTTTCGAAGCTCTTCTGCCTTCTTCGCAGTGGCATCCTTGACCTTCTTCACTTCGGCCTTTTCCTTGTCCGAGAGCTTGATCTTGGCCAAGACTTCGGCGTCCATACTCATAAACATTCCGGGACCGCGTCGCTGACCACCAGGTCCGCCAGGGCCACCAGGACCTTTGCCTTGACCCTTGCCAGCGCCTTGTCCAGCGCCCTTTCCGCCGGCAGGACCCGCGCCTTGGGCAAACGAGCTAACAGCCAGAACCGAGATCACGGCAGTTGCGATGAATGTTCGAATCACGTATTTCATGTTTCCTCAGATATCTCCCCGTCTCTTCATTTAGGATCGATGTAAGTTCAAACGAGAACCTTTTCGCAATGTTCAGTGATGATTTGAGCCTAGGTCTTTTGGCGGTGCCCGGTTACTGCGGCAAGACAAAACAAAAAGCCCTCCCAGCATAATTGCCGGGAGGGCAGACTGTGCTACGGGTTAGTTGCCGCCGTCTTTCTTGTCTTTGGTCTTCTTCGCCAGAGCCTTCATGCCCTTCTCGTAGTCTGCATACTGGACAGGCGTAAGGATTCCTTCAAGGCCCTTCTTGTAACCTTCGACAACTTCCTTGACCTTCTCACGAAGTTGAGCCCGCTCTTCCTTCTTCGCCTTGCCCTTCATGACTTCTTTGAGCTTGGCTTCAGTTTCGGATTTGAGCTTCTTCACGCTCGTCTCTTGCTCAGAGGTGAGGTTCAGCTTTGACAAAACCTCTTGGTCGCGCTTGAGCAGCAAGAACGGGTCAGCCTTCCCTTGCTTGCCCTTCTGAGCCTTTCCTTCGTTTGGCGGAGGCGTGCCACCGTTTTGGGGGCCTGCACCCTGGGCGAGCGCAGTCATCGAGGTTCCGATGAGCAAGATTCCGGCGAAAAGCGTGTAGATTGATCGTTTCATTTCTTTCCCAAGTGCCCATCTGGGCGCATGCCAGCCCAAACGGAAGTCTCTTGCAAATGTTTAGTGAAGCGTGGCGGCCTGGGTCTTTGTAACCAGTTCAGCGATTGCCGGATGGTCATTCTGCATGAATTCATCTGGCGTCCCGAGGAAGACCAGCTCGCCTTGGTGTAAAAACGCAACGCGGTCGCTGACGCGGCGAACGCTCATGAGGTCGTGGCTAACCAGCAGGCTCGTCACCCCGAGATCTCGCCGCAGTTCCGAAATGAGCTCGTCAATTTGGAATGTCGTGATCGGATCAAGCCCAGTTGTTGGCTCATCGTAGAGCAAAACGCTGGGTGAGAGCGCAATTGCGCGCGCCATCCCTACCCGCTTTCGCATTCCTCCGCTGAGTTCGGCCGGCATCAGCTTTTCATTACCGATCAGCCCGACCCGCGACAGCGTGTCTTTTAGGAGTGCGGCTTCTTCAGTAGATTTCAAGTTCAAATGCCGACGAACTCCAAAGAGGATGTTCTGCTCGACATCGAGATAATCGAACAGCGCCGCGCTCTGGAAAACCATTCCCATCTTGAGCCGAGCGGCTTCCGGAGACTTCTGAACGTCGATCCCATCCACCAGAACTTGCCCCGAAGTGGGCCGAATCAATCCCGAAATACATCTTAGGAGCGTCGTCTTACCGCCGCCCGACGAACCCATCACGGCGACAACTTCTCCCTTACCGACAGACAGCGAAATGCCCTTAAGAACCTGTTTGGACCCGAACGTCTGGACAAGGTTGTTGACTTCGATCATAGTCCGCGCACCTTCCGAAAATCGCTGGGAGACATCCCGAATCGCTGCGCAAATGCTCGGCTGAAGCTCGCGAGCGAATTAAATCCGACCAAAGAGCCAATCTCTGACACCGACTGATCGGACTGCTCCAGCATGATCCGGGCTTTTTCGAGCCGAGTAGCAATCAGGAATTTGTGGAACGGCTGCCCTACTGATTGCTTGAAGAGGTACCGGAAGTGCGAGGTGCTCATCCCGACCTTTCCGGCAACATAGTCGTCCGTGAGGTCTTTCGCAAAATTTCGGTCAACCAAACTCAGCGCACGATCGATGACCTGAGGCTGGACCTCTTCGGTGTAAAGCCACGACCCGACGACTCGATCGACCATCTCCTTGCAAGCATCCTGGAGCGCCTCCGAAGACTTCACTTTATCAAAAAGCCGGGCCGCATCGAGTTGAACTCGGTGAAGAGATCGATCTCCGCCCGCCTCTAGCATTCCCGCGGTCACAACGGCCAAAAAGGTCAACGCCTCGCTCCGCGCCTCTTCGAGGTCAGAAGTGCGGCCCATCGCGGCACGAACTTGCTCCAACGCCTGCGTAAAGCGTACGCGATCGCGCATCCGCACGATTCCACCCAACTCCGAAAGCGCAACTCCGCCGCCCTTTGAGTGAAAGGGACACTTGGGCGCGCTCGCCTCGCGCTCGAACAAAATGTCAAAAAGGATGAACTTCGATGCTCCGCCCGAGGTTTGAACAACGATCAACTCCGTCCCCTCCGTTAGACCTAAAGTGAGGACGTCCAACCTGACCCGTGTCGGACCCATTAGCGCACAACCTAAGGTCGTTACGTGTCCCGTCGGGCCGAAATCGTAATCGAGCAATTCAGTGTCGCTGGCATCGCGATAGTGCCGGCCGGCGACAAGGCTCTCGCGAAACACCTCGGCTCCTCCTCGGAGCCCAACGACGGCACCCTCAACAATCCCTTTTCGAGGCGATCCTAACGCAAAGATACCGACCAAGTGCATCCGGTGCGCTCCGGTCGGAACTGGTACAGAAATCGTCGCCGGATGCGGCGGAGATTCCCAGCCCGGATCGGAACCTAGATCGACAGCGAGTGGCCTTAAATGCAGATCGCGAGGCACCCCGTTTCGGGGAAACCTCGCGACAACATATTCAGACCCTCGATCGACGTCGAGCATTACTTGACGGCCGTTGTGGTGTGCGGCAAGTGACCAAACGCTGACTCGCGCAACCCGCTCACTCGGGCAGAGATCAACTCGGCATCCTTTTGGTAATAGATCGGGATGAACGGAGCGTCCTGAAGAACGATGTCCTCGGCCTTGGCATAAAGCTCCTTTCGCTTCGCCTCGTCCAAAATCCCGTCGGCCTCAGCGCAGAGCTTGTCGTACTCGGGATTCTTGTAATTGACCTTATTCTCGTTTCCGTAGCTTGCCAGCAGAGTCGAAAGGAAGTTCTCTGCATCCAAATAGTCCGCCGCCCATCGCATATGGAAAGCGGGCATCTTTCGGCTGTTGTGCTCCTTGAGGTAAGCACCCCACTCGACTTTACGAGGCTTGAAGGTGATGCCAAGATTCGTCCGAAGCTGCTGTTGCACCGCGAGGGCGACCAACTCAACGTCTTCGCGACCATCACGGTAGCTGAACGTTACTTCGGGGAATCCTTTTCCATCGGCGAATCCCGCTTCGGCAAGAAGCGCCTTGGCCTTGGCAACGTCGTAGGGCAAGAAGTTTGTCTTCTCGCGGAAGCCAAAAGCACTCGGAGGAAGAATCGCATCCGCACGCTGATTCACTCCGCCCAGAACTTCTTTCACGATGCGATCGCGATCAATCGCCATGCCGATGGCCTGGCGCACGCGGCGATCCTTGAGAGCCGGGACCACGTCGCAGTTCAGTCCGACATAGTACATCGCTGGTCGATCAAAGTACTTGAGCTGGGCTTTGAGAGCGGGGTCGCCTTCAACAGCCTTAAGGTCGCTTCGCTCGAGAGCGACGAGATCAACCTCGCCCGTCTTGAACTTATTCAATCGGCTCTGGCGATCCTTCACCACCGGCCGCTCGATCTTTTCTAGTGCAGGCGCACCGCCGTGGTAACCCTTGTTCGCGACAAGAATCACGGAAACGTCAGGCGAGTACGATTCAAACTTGAACGGTCCGGTGCCCACCATTTGCTCGACCGTCGCCATATCCTTCATCGGGTCTGGAAGGGCCTCCTTAGCATAAACGAATGCGCAAGCGTAAGTGAGCTTGCCCAGGAAGTAAGGGCGCGGCTTGTCGATTTTGACTTCCAGCGTGTAGTCATCGATTACCTTGACGCCGCTCACCTCGTTCGACTTTCCGGCGAGCTTCTCCTTCACGCCGACGATGTCCTGCATGTAGGTCTCAGCCGTTGCCGATCCGAAGCTGCGAGTCGTGACGCGCTCCCACGCCCACTTAAAATCTTCGGCCTTGACTTCTCTTCCGTTGTGGAACTTAACACCCTTTTTCAGGCTGAAAACGTAGGTCGTACCGCCGTCCTTGATCTCCCATTTTTCGGCGAGGTTCGGCTGAACGGTATTGTCTTCGCCCCACTTCACCAAGCCTTCGAAAACCTGCTGGCAAATGTCGATCGTATCGCCGTCCTGAACTTTCGCCGGATCGAGCGCAGTTGGATTCTGGGGAATTGCATATCGGAAGACGCCCGCCTTCTTGGCGACGCCGCGTTCGCTGAAGCCGCCACCCTTTCCGCCGGAGCATCCGACGAGAGCAACCGCCACCGCTCCGAGGAGCAACGAATTGACAAACTTAATCTTAACCATTCGTATCTCGAATTGTACTTGAACGAGCCTCCATCAGAGTCTCAAGCAAATGGGTTCTCGCCGGAAGTGCAGCTTCGACGATTCCGAGCCAAACCTTATGAAGCGCGACCAGGGTTTCGTCAACAAATCGAAGGCCCGCCGGGGGGGCATCGAGCTGGCTAAGTGCAGCTAAACCGTACAGCACTTCGGCCCGAACCACGAAGCGGTCTGAGTACCCTCCGGCTTCGTCTCGGCAGACGTACCCTCCCGCCGCAGGGGAGAAAAATGCCTCTGCCTCTTTGACCTCGCAACCCGTTGAAACGCACTCATTGAACGAGGGCAAGAAGCCCGTTTGAGAGAGCAAGGCAACCTCGGCCCAGGCAAGCGCGACCTTCGGCTTTGGGTGCTTCTCAATCTCCCTCAGCACTTGCTCGCAAAGCGCGTAAGCTTCGTCAAGCGGCTCCTCATACGGTACGACATAGGAGACGACCTCCGCCCAAGCGAGGGCCAACGTCAGCCGCTCGTAGTCCAACCGAAGACCCCGAAACGCCGCTATCGGCTGCGCCTGCTGAACAAACTTTTGGTGCCGACCGAGCGCGAAGGTTACGCGAGCGACGCTCAGTGGCTCGCTGATGGATCGCAGCCGCGAAGTCGGCTTCTTGGCCCCCCTCGCCACGAGGTCGATCTTGCCAAGCTCACGCGTAAAAACGACGAGACGCCGGTCACTTTCACCGGCGTCTCGTCTCCTCAGCACAATCGCATCAACGGTGTGCTCCATCTGGGTTCCTACATGTGCAAGATGCGCTGGCGAATGAACTCATCCCAGATGAAGTACATCCGGTCGATAACCAGCGTAAAGCGCATCATAACAGTACTACCGAAGATCGCGCCGAAGCCGATCATCAGCAAGTATCGTCCCGCGACATTGAAGCTCCTCAACGCCTTGTTCTTCACTTCAAAGCTGAACAAGAAGTAGCTAAGCACCGAGAGCAAGGTGAAGACGAACAGGAAGTTCGAAATCGCTTGCGAAACGGTCACGTTGGCGGCGGCGATCTCGGCCGGTCGATCAGAGCGTGCGATGAGATCGAACGTCGTTGGGACAACCGGAAGCATTCCCTGCTTCATTTGCGGCGCGTAGGTGTTGTACCAAGACTGAATCTGCTGACCAGACCACACTCCGAGCAAAACTCCCAACGGAATCTTTGACATCCAGTTGTGCTTCTTGCTGAAGACCATGTAGCCCATGGCGGCAATCGGCACGAGCAAAATGTAAGCCCATCGACCCGGCTCGGTAGCAACTCCGTTCGCCTCAACGACGCCCGTCATCTTATCCCACCAGCCTTCACGAAGCGATTCTGTCCAAACCGCAACTCCTGCCCATCCAGCGGCAAGACCGAGGAAGATGTGCTCGAAGAAGCGATAGAACTTGTTCTCTTTGTAGAGGACGCTGAACAGGCCGATGGTTGCAACCACGCCAGCTCCGGCAGCTACTGTTCGGTAAAGCTCAAGATTCATTCTTAGTTCCCTCCTTGGCGCTTCTTCGCTTGAAGCATTTCAACGTTGCCGATCACGATCAGCACGATCATCAGCAAAAGTGCAACATGAAGCGCTGGGTAGTACTTGGTTCCCTGGCCGATGTTCTCCTTGCCGGGGAAGCCCGGAACTGAACCAGAGATGCTATCGACTTTGACTACCGGAGCGCCGCCATCATTGCCTGGATTGTTGATGCCGTTCTCCATCATCTGCTCCATGTCGAAGACCCCCTTGAGGCCGCCTATGAAGCCCTTGATCTGCTTGGAGTTGTAGTACACCTGGATCTCCGGAACCATGACGCCCGTCACCGCGAATGCGAGCGGAACGCCCTTCGCCGAAATGAACTGGACGTGGAAGTCGGTAGTCTTCGAGGCGGTGATGTCGAGCACAAGATCAAAGTCCGAAATCGTCTTGATCTTCTGCATCACCGGGCTCTCAAACAGCGACTTCGGATTTCCGGCGGAATCGTTCTCGCGTCGCGCACTGAACGCGTTGCGAATATCTTGGGCGACAGCATTGATCGCAACATCCGAGTTCGGATAGTAACCTGCGCTCACCCATTGTTCCCAGCGCTTGTAGCGTGGTTCGCCAGCCTTTTCGCGCTCGCTGTTGACCTCAGCGACAACGTCAAGCGCCGCTCGCGGAGCTTGAGGATCGGCGGTTGACCAGATGACAAACTTGACGCCTTTGCGCATCAACGTGCGAAGCACGGCCTTCATATGGCCTTTACTCTCGCCTCGCGTCGATCCCGTCCAGTCGCTTCCGACGAGAACAACGTCGCCTTCTTTAAGGTCGCTAAGAGTCTTATAGAAGTCCACCGAAGCGTCCGAAGGCTTGTTGGGCAACGGAATATTGAAGAAAAGCGGGATCGTTGTGCAAAGGATCAACAATCCGTAGATGAAGAACTTTGGAATTCCCTTTTTCACGATTTTCCTCCCTTCTCAAGTCCAAGCCAAATTCTTAGCGCCATCGAAATCGTTCCTAGACCGATTCCGAAGCGAATGCCGGTGATGGCTGGGGTCTGGAACGTGTTCTTGAGCCAGCTTGCAATCTCCGAGATCTTGAAGTTAGTCACGATGTCCGACCGAAGCGTTTTGTCTTGACCGGCGAGTGCGGTCACGCTGTCGTCCCACAGTCCGGCGACAAATCCCATCAGCGACAAGATCACGATCAGCGCCGTCCCAAGCAGGATCGTCGCTTCGACTGACCTCGCCCGGAAGGCTCGGTAGGCCGCCGACAGGATGAAGAATGCGATGATCGAGAACATCGCCGCGTCCATCTGCTGCAGCAAACCATCGAATAAGAAGTCGCGGACCATGTTTGGCATTTGCCAGTTCGCGGGATCGTCAAAATCGATCTTCTTGTTGCCTTGCCGAACCAAGAAGTCCCAGTAACCAAAAAGGATCATGCTGAACATCGAGATCAGCAGCACGACGCTGAACTGCCAGTCCTTTCGTTGTTTCGCGATTTGCATGACGTGAATCCTCAGCAAACTGAAAATTCCCAATCCAAGCAGGAACGCGGCAATGATTTGCACGAAGCTGGAAACGGTTCCGAACGATTCCTGCAAGAACGATCCAAGTCCCTCGACTGGGCCGTTCGGCAGCTCCGTTTTGACGTCAAAATTGACTGGCTTGGGCCAGAATGCGAACGCAACGACAAAGCCGCCCGAGAGGAAAGTGATCAGCCAGACGAGCGGTCGCCGAGCCTGAACCGGCACGTTCATCATTCCGAAGAACAACAGGAGCCCGGCGATCAAGCCACCGATGATGAACAGCTTCAGGTCGCCTCCATCCACCGGCGATCGGGCCCAAAAATTCAGTTTCTCTTCCATTACTCCCCTGCCCCCGACGCCGCAGCTCCCTTCGATGGCGTTTCAACCTTCTGCCGTTCGACCTTGAGGTCCTTTGGCGGCTTCTCTGCCTTGATTAGCCTTGGCAAAGAGAAGGTTGCCTTTTGAGCCTCATCGAGCTCTCCAAGCTTTTTAGCGAGCTCTTCTGGATTCGATTTGTTTGCCTCATAGATGGCGGCAGTTTCTTTCGCCTTATTGCATTGCATCTGCGATTGATTGAGACATCCAAGCGCGATGAATGCAATGGCGGCCATCTTCGACCAGTCTTGACCAATCAGCGAACCAACCATGATCGGGTCGCGGGTCAGGTACGCCGAAGCGGCATAGAACTCGTCGCCGATCAACACGTAGTCGCAAGCGGCGATGAAGAACGGAGTTTGAGTTGCTTCCGTCGAAGAAGCGACCTGGATCGCGCCGATCGAGTTCGCCGTCTCCGCAAAAATGAGCGATTCAGCATAGAACTCACCAAGGAAGAAGGCGGCCGCTGTCTGTTCGCGGTGGATGATTCCCGAGACGCCGGCTGCGAACGCAAACTGACGGTCAGAAATAAACCGAACGGAGTCGGGATCGAATCGCTCTGGATACCCCTCGCTTTGGTAGGTGTCTCGAATGACCTCTTGCGCCAGCGTGTACATCGACGCCGAGTAGGCGCACATGATGATCGGGTTCGAAAATCGCGCAGCAGTTTTGGCAACGTGAGAGCAGATGTTGATCGCCTGAACCGCAATTGCATTAACCGGATCCGAGAGACCGGGCACCATCAGGACGGGTCGTCCCATCTCAGTGGCGCGTCCGACGGCTTCGTCAATAGCATTCAAACCCGCGATGCGGCGGATGAACAAATCGTTCTTCTTCCCCGCGCGCTTCACGTTGTAAACGATGAACACGATGATCATGAGCGTGAAGAGCAGTCCAAACCACCCTACATCCCAATAGTTCGCCCCCAGAGCTGGGTTCTGAATCGACCACGCTCCTACACTCTTTTCTGGCATGAATTCTCCAATGATTCCGTCACGGTAGCCGGTTTTTCTTCCAGCATACAGATAAGACGTTCGACATTATCCCGTTTTCTCAACAGATTGCTGTACTGATTTACAAAATCGAATCCTAAAAAAGGCACAAGCATCGGCGCCGACGCCACCGTAAGGTGGGCCATCACGTTCGAAATCGGCTTGTGCATTTCGAAAAACAGGATCGCAGGTGCCTCAAGCTTACGCCGCCGAATCTCCTCTGCCGCTTTATGCAACAGAGTCTCCGTTTCTTCCGCGCTCGGCTCTTCAGCCCAAAAATCGAACATCTTTGTTCACGTTCTCACGAATCAACTGCTCAACTGCCTCGCGGTCAACCGAATCATCAAAGATCAGCGTCACACCCCGAGTCGCGTCAAGCAGCGATTCATCCTCAAACGGGGACAGTTGTACCGCATTTTCTTCCCTCCGGACGGATTTGATGGAAGACCAATTCAAGTTGTTGAGTCCGGCGACAACCCCTTCGTCGTTGACAACAAACTTGCGACCGTAGTGATATTCATAAAGGATCGGAGACAAAAATCCGGCTCCCATGAAGCCCAAAAGCGGCATCCGCAGAGCCAGACCAAAGAGGACGACACCGACAACCGCGAACCAAAGCACGACCCTTTTTTGCGTCGAATGCTCCGCAAGCCGAATCCTCCACTGAATCACCATTCGCATGTAGTTTACGTTGCGCGCAATTGGCGGGAGATTCTCAACCGAAAATCAGCGTAAAGAGGTATCTTCAAACACCTTGAGTGCCAAATCACTGAAACAAGGCGAGGCATTTTTGCAGTGTCAAGGCTGCAAAAAGATCCTTTTCCGCATCGACTTCGAGCAGAACCTCCACGTGTGCGGCTATTGCGGCCATCACCACCGGATTCCCGCCCTTACCCGCATCCGATGGACATTCGATGAAGGCACTTTTGAAGAGCTAGACACCAATCTTCGCTCCCTCGATACCCTCAAATTCCCCGAGTACAGCGAGAAATTAACCGCGAGCGTCGAAAAGACCCGAATGCATGACAGCATCGTCAGCGGAAGAGCGAACATCGAGGACATGCCGGTTTCCGTGGCGGTTGCCGACTTCTCGTTCATGGGCGGCTCCATGGGCTCGGTCGCCGGAGAGAAAGTCACTCGAACCCTCGAACGAGCTGCGCAGCAGCGCATCCCCGCCATCATTTTCTGCTCTTCAGGTGGCGCACGGATGCAAGAGGGCATCTTGAGCCTGATGCAAATGGCGAAGACTTCGGCGGCGGTTCAGCTTTGCCGTGAGGTTGGGGTTCCGTACATTTCCGTCTTCACCGACCCCACCATGGCCGGAGTTTTGGCTTCTTACGCCTCCATTGCGGACGTCATCATCGCCGAACCGAAGGCGCTTGTTGGCTTCGCGGGTGCGAGGGTTTCGAAGCAAGCTGGCGTTGGCAAAGTCCCCGATGACTTCCAAACTGCGGAATTCGTGCTGAAATGCGGCATGATCGACGCGATTGTCCCCCGAAAGGAGATGCGAAGCACGCTGACGTCTTTGGTAAAGACGCTCGGCGGGCATTTGTTTCTCAAATCCGCAATCACCGAGGAGGTCAAATGATGGCGCGTGAAGAGAAGGTCCCAACAAACTTTAATGAGTTCGAGAAAGAGCTAATTGAAATCGATACGTTTATCGACAAGTTCAAGCAAGAAGCTCGCAAAGAGACCAATCCCACGAAAATTGAGGTCGGAGAATCAAAGATCCTCGATCTTGAGAAGAACCGCGATAAGTATGTCGCCGTTTTGTACGACGAGGCCAACCTCGATCCTTGGAAGAAGACGCTCATTGCTCGTGCACCCAAGCGACCGTACACGCTCGACTACGTCACTGCGCTTTTCCAAGATTTCACGGAGCTGCAAGGCGACCGAAACGGATTTACAGATAACGCAATCGTCGGTGGACCCGCGCTTTTCGAAGGCAAACCAGTCATGGTCATCGGTCACCAAAAGGGCCGAAACATCCAGGATCGGCAGTTCCGAAACTTCGGAATGGCGAAGCCCGAAGGCTATCGCAAGGCGATTCGGCTTTTCGAAATGGCAGAAAGGTTCAACATGCCCGTAATTTCATTCGTCGATACTCCGGCCGCTGACCCTGGAGTTGAGAGTGAATCTCGAGGCATCAGCGAGGCCATCGCCGCCTCGATCATGAAGATGTTCGCGCTCTCGGTTCCCACCATCGCCGTCGTGATTGGCGAAGGCGGGTCGGGCGGCGCGATCGGCATTGCGGCATCTTCCAAAGTATTGATGCTCGAGCACTCGGTGTATTCAGTGATTCCGCCCGAAGGGTGCGCGGCGATTCTTTGGCGCAAGCCGGAACTGGGCAACAAGGCCGCCGAGGCGTTGAAACTCACCGCGAAAAGCGCGTTGCAGTTCCGAGTGATCGACGAGATTCTCCCCGAACCCGTTGGCGGCGCTCATCGAAAGCCAGTCGATGTCTACGCGACCGTTCGCGATGCCATCTCCCGAAACCTCGCCGAGCTCGAGAAAATGTCGAAGGATGAGGTGAAAACTCATCGTTTCAACAAGTTCCGAGCGATGGGAATCTTCGAAGAAGTGTTGCTCTAGCAAGAAACTTGCCACACCCTCCTTCGGCACCAAAAACCGGGGGAAGTGTTGGATTACGTGCGCTTTTTTGCGCAAACAGATAAGTTTTGACTTGGAGCATGGAAAGCCCAAGACGGTACTGTTCTAATGCGCACGAAGTCTTTTGTTTACGATTTGAGTCTTGGCTGGGAGGAAAGTGAATTCCCACCAATCAATCCAGAGAGAACACTTGCAATTGCGTTCGCATCGCCCGAGTTTCGAAAACGCCCCGAAGTTTTGCAGTCGCTGCTCGACATCTACCCCGGCCTGAAAGTAGCAGGTTGCTCTACTTCGGGCAACATCGTCGGTGATTCTCTGCGAGACGAGTCGTTCGTAGTGACGCTTGTCCAGTTTGATTACCCAAATTTTGAAGTCTTATCCGAGCAATGCAAATTCCCCGGCGATTCCCGAAAAGTTGGAGCAAAGCTTGGCAAAAGGCTCCGAAGACCAGATCTAAGGCATGTCCTGATTTTCGCTGACGGTCTAAACGTTGTTGGAACCGAAATTGTAGGTGGCCTCCGAGAGGTGCTCCCCGAAAAGGTTGGGGTCACCGGAGGGCTTGCCGGAGACGCGGATCGATTTGAGAAAACGTTCGTAATCACGTCCTCGGGTATCTCTGAGCATGAAGTCGTCGCTGTTGGTCTCTACGGCACGAAACTGGTCGCCAAGAGTGGCACCTCCGGGGGTTGGATTCCATTTTCGGATGAGCACGTCGTCACGAAAAGTACTGCGAATATCGTTTACGAATTTGACGGAGAAAACGCGCTCTCGATCTACAAAGAGTATCTCGGTCAATATGCAGACGAACTCCCCGCCATCGGGTTGAAGTTCCCGCTCCAAGTGAGCGCTGGCGGGTACGGCTCTCCTCATGAAACCCGTTCAGTTTTAGGAGTCGACCATGAGCGTGGAAGTCTCACTTTTGCGGGCAGCATTCCAGAAGGTTCTATAGTAAGACTGATGTGCGCAGATAGCGACGCGCTCGTCAATGCCGCAGGGGCTGCGTGCGATCAAGCATGGATGGGTCTGCCAGGAAGCAAACTTGCCCTAGGCGTATCTTGTGTCGGTAGAAGGCTCCTGTTAGGCGATCGAGCCGAAGATGAACTGCGTCTTGCCCGATCCGAGTTGCCTAACGCGACGAGGCTCGTGGGCTTCTACTCCTATGGCGAAATCTGTCCGCACCAAAGTGGCGAGCTAGGATTTCACAACCAATCTTTTACCGTTACCGTTCTCGGGGAGGCCGCTTAGGCGGCAGTAGGTGGGGACGCCAAACGGGCGTCCCCAGATGGCCCTACTTCTTGAGCAGGTCGCGAATTTCTGCGAGCAACTCGTTGTCCGATGGTCCCGCCGGAGCGGCTGGAGCCGGAGCTGGTCTAGCCTTGTTGTATGCCTTGATGATGAGGAACATAACAAAAGAGACAATCAGGAAGTTTACGAACGCACTTACAAACGCTCCGTAACCCAGCGCGCTACCGCCAGCCTTTTTAACTTCCTCGAGCGTATTCGCCGCGAGCACTGCCTTCTTGGTCAACTCGTCCTTCCCTGTAGACAGAACGATGAACTTGTCACTGAAGTCGGTTCCTCCGATCAATCCAACCAGCGGATTCACAATGAAGTTCATGAAGCCCTCCGTTACTTTTCCAAATGCGGCTCCGATGACAACACCGATAGCCAAATCGAGCATATTGCCCCTCGATACAAAATCCTTGAACTCTTTAAGCATAGTCCTCCATCACCCCAATGTTAAGGCGACTTATCACCCTGACGCATGAGCCATGCCAAAAGATGCGTCTACATTCGGAAGAGCGAGAACCGAGCTGATTCCTCCGGAGCATTAAGCGCCGCTTCGAGCCCAAGCCCCAGGACCCGACGAGTATCGACCGGGTCGATCACGCCGTCATCCCAAAGCCGAGCCGTTGAGAAGTAGCAAGACCCCTCATCCGCATACTTCGCCAAAATCGGAGCCTTTTCTGCCGCCTGATCTTCAGGAGTCATAGTCTTCCCTTCCCGCTCCAGTTGATCCAGCTTAATCGTGAGCAAAACGTTAGCTGCTTGCTCGCCGCCCATCACGCTGATTTTCGCGTTCGGCCACATCCATAGCTGCCGTGGCGAGTATGCGCGCCCACACATTCCGTAGTTCCCTGCGCCATAGCTACCGCCGACGATCACGGTGAACTTGGGCACTGTCGCCGTGCTCACCGCCGTGACCAGCTTCGCGCCATTCTTGGCGATCCCCTCGTTCTCGTATTTGCGACCCACCATGAAGCCCGTGATGTTCTGAATGAACACTAGCGGAATCCCGCGTTGACAGCAAAGTTCGATGAAGTGAGCGCCCTTCAGCGCACTCTCGGAGAATAGGATTCCATCGTTGGCGATGATCCCAACCTGGTGCCCGAAAATACGCCCAAAGCCACAGATCAAAGTGGTTCCGTACCGGGCTTTAAACTCGTGCAACTTACTTCCGTCCAAAATCCGCGCGAGCACAGCTCGCATGTTCATCGGATGCCTGGAGTCAGCGGGAACTAGCGAATAAAGCTCCTCTGGCGAAAAGAGCGGATCCTCCGGCGCATCTTGCAACCGGTTCGCTTTCTTGGGAGCCCCAAGATTCTCAACAATGTTTCTCACAAGCTCAAGTGCGTGCTCATCGTTATCGGCCAGATGGTCAGCAACGCCCGAAACGCGGGTATGTACATCGCCACCACCCAGGTCCTCATCCGAAACGACTTCGCCCGTCGCCGCTTTCACAAGCGGAGGACCGCCGAGGAAAATCGTGCCTTGATTTTTTACGATGATGCTCTCGTCGCTCATGGCCGGCACATACGCTCCGCCCGCCGTGCACGAGCCGAGAACGGCGGCAATTTGCGGAATTCCGCGCGCACTCAGCTGGGCCTGATTGTAAAAAATCCTTCCAAAGTGGTCACGGTCGGGGAAAACGTCGGCTTGGTAAGGCAAATTAGCTCCACCAGAATCGACCAGGTAGATGCATGGCAGGTGGTTCTCCATCGCCACCTCTTGGGCCCGAAGGTGCTTCTTCACCGTCATCGGGAAGTAACTGCCGCCCTTCACCGTGGCGTCGTTTGCCACGAACATACATTCACGCCCATGAACCCGCCCGATGCCGGTAACAACCCCCGCTCCCGGAGCGCCGTCGCTGTACATTCCGTTCGCAGCCAGGGTGCTGAATTCTAAGAAAGGAGAACCGGGATCAATGCATCCTTCAATTCGCTCGCGAGCGAGCAGTTTGCCGCGTGACTTGTGCCGCTCCACAGCTTTGGCTCCGCCTCCCTCCATCGCTCGGGCCATCCGATCGCGATAGTCGGCCATCACCGAGTCCAACGCGGCGCGGTTTTGCTGGTGTTCTTCGTCGTTGAGGTCAACCTGAGCAATGATCGGTTCCAAAGTATCTAGGATGGTACCGCTCAGAGTGCCCGAGACAGACGCAAATCCTGGTAAGTCTTTGACCCCAAAACCTCACAATTGACTTGAAAAACTGAATGAAATGCTCTAAGATACGGGCATAGATTTCTTTATCTTGGAGGCAACATGCAAAAAAGCAAATCCGTTCTTCTTCTCGCACTGGGTTCCCTTTCGACGTTTGGCTTCGCCGATGTTTACAGTTATGCACTGACGCCGGGTCTCATCACGGACAACCCGGCAGCGAATGCTCTGGTTGTCAACACCACTGTCGCGTCGGGAGCTATTCGCGGATATACCATCACCGGTGATTGGACCACTGCAGGCGGAGCGTTTTCTGGCGAACTTACGAGTCGAATCGCAGGACTATCCGACGCAAGCGGGGGTCTGCTTGATCGATACGTCGGTGGTGATAGCAACAGTTCGGCATTCACCTTCAATCATGCTTACCCGACGTGGGATGGCGTCTCTCCCACAACGGGCACGGATGCCGAGGCACTTGTCGGGCTTAACGCAGGGAATCTGGGTGGCAGCTTCACAGTCAATCTTTATCAAGATTCTGCGGGTTTCTCTGCGAACTTGGTGAATGCTCGGGTGAACTTCTTCACGGACGCAATCGCCCCGGTGAACATCACGACGACCGGTCAGTCGACCATGACGGGCCGTCCGAACTCTTTCACAGGAACCGCTGCGGGCTCATTCCGGTACGTGGCCACCACCTTCACCCCCCAAGTCACGGGCACGTTCATCATCGGCCTTCACACCGCCGGAACCGACGGATATCTGCTGGGATATCAAGGTGCATTTAATCCGTCGAGTCCACTGTCCAACATCATCGGGCGGGACGATGATGGTGATCTCGGCTATCTCAATAGCGCGAATTTCGTCCTCGGACTCACGGCGGGTCAACAATACACGTTCGTCTCGACCACCTTCAGCGACACTGACGACATCACCAACGGAACTCTTGTCATCGCTGGACCCACTGCACCTGTGCCCGAGCCAGCTTCGATGGCGGCCCTCGGCCTTGGAATTGCCGGTCTGGTAGCAAAGCGACGACGCAAGTAACACCGCCGAAGAAGTCTTACGAACCGCACCCGTTTCGGGTGCGGTTCATTGCTTTTCAAGGTCCAAAATTGTGCGAAGAATCGTCCTTACCGCATGGCAAATCGCGCCCTTGCCGAACAAATATCGTCGATTGGAGTTGTCGCACCGCCGCCTATTCTGGTGCAGACTCCGGCATTCGAGGGCACCCTCGCAACCCTTTTCCGATGCGTTCGCGAGCACAAAGTCGACCTCTTAGAGGTCCCAATGGAGCCGATATGCGAGGCGTACTTCCAGTACTTGATGGAGAGCCCTGCCGCAAATCTCGACGAGGCCGCCGCCGCATTGACCGTCTTGGCATTCCTGCTCGAGCGAAAAGCCTGGCAACTGCTTCCGGCTCCTGAGCTCGACGAACCAGAACTCGAAGAGGCGACCGCTCTCCCCGACCCAACGGCCTACGAGTACGCCGACATTATCCAGAAACTCGTCGAGAATCACGAGGAACGGTCGAAGCTCTTCTTCCGCACCGCGGCCCCAGATGCGGGCTCGTACGAGATCCCTTTCTCGGTTGGCGAAGCGACGCCAGGAGACCTCGCGCGGGCGTTCGAAAGACTCCTTCGGCGCGCGCAGCCCGAGTCCGTCGAGCTCCTCTCGAAGCCCAGAAGGTCCCTTCAAGAGCAGATGGCCGTCGTACTGCTCACCCTCACGCCCAACTACCAGCGCATCGACGAGCTCTTTGTGGGAGAATATACGCGGACAGACGCCGTCTACTGGTTCCTCTCGCTCCTTGAGCTCATTCGCCTCGGCAAAGCCGCGGTGATGCTCCAAGGCGAAGATGTTTTGTTTGCTAAGAAATGAATCTCGTTGACCAACTCGAAGCCCTCATCTTCGTGACCGAAGCGCCAGTTCGCATCGAGGACCTTGTGCGCACGCTCGGCGTGCCGGAAGGAACGGTCGAGCAGGGCCTTGAACTCCTCGAAGCGAGGCATCGAGACAGCGGCGCGCTCAAACTCGTCAAACTGGCGGGCGGATATCAGTTCTCAACCAAGCCCGAGTTTGCGACCCTGATTGGGGCATTTCTTCAACCGCAAAAGCAGAAACTCAGTCGCTCGATCATGGAGGTTCTCGCAATAGTTGCCTATCGCAAAAAGGTCACTTCGGCCGAGATCGAGCAGATTCGCGGAGTGCAAAGCGATTACGGAATTCGGGCGCTCGCCGAACGAAATCTCATTTGCGAAGTCGGTCGCCTCGACAAGCCCGGAAGGCCTGTCGTCTGGGGTGTCACCGACCAATTTCTGCATCAATTCAACTTAGCCGACCTCAGCGATCTACCTGAGCTCGACCTTTCGAGCCTTCCACCCACCGCCAGCGAGATCAGCCCGACCCTCCCCGTGGAGGTCGCATGAGTCCACTTCTCGCCGGCGTCGCCGTCGCGGCCGCCACCCCCGGATACCTCGAGGCCCCGCACCCGCTTCGCACCACTACGTGCTACGGCGCGGCGATCGTCGAGGCAAAAACTGGCAAACTCCTATGGGGTCGAGACGTCAATACACCCCGCTATCCCGCCAGCACCACCAAGATTCTCACCACGCTATTGCTTCTGGAGAACACAAAGCCTGAGGACGTAATCGTCGCTCCGCCCGAGATCAAATCTATCCGCGAGGCAAGTATGCACCTGGAACCTGGCGAAGGCGTCCGGGCAAAGTTCATGGCCTACGCCCTCATGCTTCGGTCTGCGAACGACGGATGCTACGCCGTAGCGAAGCACATCGGCGGGAGCGCAACCGAGTTTGCCAACATGCTCAACGCCCGGGCAAGCCAAATCGGGTGCAAAAACACCCACTTCGTGACCCCAAACGGCCTGCACGACAAGAACCACTACACCACTCCTCTTGACCTCTGTCTCATCGCCCGAGAGGCGATGAAGCGCCCTGATTTTCAAGAAATCGCGAGGACGCGCACCAAGGTGATTGACCGAAGCAAGAACCTTGGCGATCGCCTTATGAAGAGCAAGAACAAGTTTCTTTGGGACGATCCCACCGCCGACGGCATCAAAACTGGTTTCACCAATCCCGCTGGGCACACATACGTCGGCAGCGCCACCCGCGAGGGTATGCGCCTGATCGACTCGATCATGTTCGCCCCCAAATGGAAGGACGACCACAAACGGATGCTCGATTGGGCGTTCAGCGAGTATCGCCTTGAGTTGGTCCAACCAAAGGGACCAATCGATACTTCGAGTTCAGACCTCAAATGCCCGGCCGAGATTCGTCAAGACGCATATGCTTGCATTCACAAAAGTGGCGACCTTGTCGAAGCTAAGTTTGAGCTTGGCACGGGTTCCCGCCCGTTCAAATCGGGAGATCAAGTCGGCCAACTCGTGATCACCGATAAGGATAAATTCGTGCAACGCATCCCGGCGTATGCCTTTGGAGATGAGCCGATCACAATCTCGGCAGCAGTTGGTTTCAATGTGAAGCCAAACTTTTTCGCTATCGCCTCATTGGGCGGGGTCATTGGCGCCGGAACCATTGCCGCACTCAAGCTCCGCAAGCGCTTTCCCGCAACCTAGTACACTCATTGTTAATGCCGAACGATGCGCCTGAACTTGAACGACTGCATGTGCGCATCGCCCACTCCGGCATATGCTCGCGGCGCGCGGCCGAAAAGCTGATTCTTGAAGCCCGAGTGGAGGTCAACGGTGAGGTCATCACCGAACTCGGCACCAAGGTTGGTCCAGATGACGAAGTGCGGGTTGATGGCAACCTCATCAAGGAAGCCAAACTCTATACGCTCCTTTTCCACAAGCCCGCCGGAATCGTAACCACCCTCAGCGACCCCCAAGGTCGCCCGACGATCAAGAAGTATCTCCCTGATTACGGAGTTCAGCTCAAACCCGTCGGAAGGCTCGATAAGGACACCGATGGACTCCTACTGGTGACCAACGATGGCGATCTTGCTTTGCGCGTAACCCACCCTCGCTACGGGCTAGAAAAGGAGTATCAGGTCATCGTGGATGGCTATCCAGACGACAAGGATTTCGAGAAACTTCGCAAAGGCGTTTACATCGAGGGCGGCAAAACGCAACCCGCCAAAGTCGAAATCGGATTCACCGACGACCGCAAGGAAACCACCTCCTTTCGGCTCACCATCCATGAAGGTCGCAAGCGACAAGTCCGCCTGATGTGCGAGGCAATCGGGCACCCCGTCGTCAAGCTCACTCGCATCCGTCTGGGTCCGTTTGTCCTGAAGGGCCTGAAACCCGGCGAGTGCCGCCTCGTCGGAAAGCAAGACCTCGATAAGCTCCGAAGAATGGTCGGACTCGATGTTTAACGAACTCAACAAGCACCAGAAATTCGTTCTGATCATCGCCTGGCTAGGCTGGGTTTTCGATGTCATGGAGGCCTCCTTTTTCGGGCTGACCAAGCAGGCAATGATGAAGGAGATGCTTGGCGCGGCCGAGTACGCCCGCGTCGGGACCATGTGGGAAGGCAAAATCCACGGCGGAATGATCCTGGGCTGGGCCCTTGGCGGGCTTGTGTTTGGCATCGTAGCCGACCGATGGGGACGCGGCAAAACCCTCCTCCTCACCATCTTCCTTTACTGCTTCTTCACCGGCCTCACCTCGCTGTGTAAAACGCCCGATCAGGTGTACTGGGCGAGATTCCTCACCGGGCTAGGCATTGGCGGAGAGTGGGCGGCTGGGGCTGCGCTCATCGCCGAGACCGTTCCCAACCACGTCCGGGCTCGGGCGGCGGCCTTCCTTCAAACCGCGGCAGCAATCGGCTCCATTATCGGGGTTTTTGTTTCCATCGGAGCCGGACACGCGAATTGGCGATGGGTCTACATCGCCGGAATTCTGCCCGCCGTCCTCTGCTTCGTCGCTCGCTTCCGGCTAGAGCATAAAAGTACCGACGGTGCCCCCTTGCCCCTTCAAGAAGGGGCAAGGGGCTCGGGGGATTGGGGTTCTGCGTCCGAATCAAAGCCAAATCCGCTCACCCCGCTCCTCGACCTCTTATCCACTTCGCCCTACAACTTGCGCCTCCTCGCTGCCGTGCTCATCGGCGTCGTTGGGATCGCAGGAGGGGGAATTCTTCCCTTCTGGCTTCCAAACCTTGTCAAAGACGCACTCCCTGGCGCGACCGACGCAACCGTCGCTTACTACAAAAATCTGACGATGATCGTGCTGCACCTCGGCACCCTCGCCGGCGTTCTTATCTTTCCGCCACTCACCGACCGCTACGGTCGCAGACTGTTGTTCGCCGGATTCTTCATCGCCAGCGGATTGATGCTTTACATCACCGCGACCCGGGCCATTTCGATCCCGCTCCTCTTCATCCTCCCGCCCCTCACCAGCTTCTTTGCACTGGGCGTCACCGCTGGCTTCGGACTCTACTTCCCCGAGCTATTCAGCACCCGGTTTCGCGCCACTGGGAGCGGCATCGCCTACAACACCGCCCGAATCCTCATCGCGCCCCTGCAAGCCTGGATCGGTGCCAATGCCAAAACCCAAGGCGTCGGACCGACAATTGGCCTCGTCGCGATGATCTACATCATCGGCCTCATCGGCCTCTCGTTCGCTCCGGAGACGCGCGGCAAAACCCTCGAAGCCTAGACCGCTCTCAGTTGAACCGGGCTGGACCGTTGTGGTGATGCACCAACTCCGCGACGGCTGCATGATCCACGCTCGGAACGCGAGGAAGCGTCACTTCCTCATCGACCAGGATCTGCCATGCTTCCGCCGCCTTCAGGTGCAAGTACGGCAGAGCCGCGTTATGAAGCATTTCGCCCTCGGCGCCAAGCCGCGCCGCACGTAGCCGCGACGATTGCTCGGCATAAGCCAGCAAGATGAGGTCGGAAGCCGCTCCGGTCGAGATCTGGTCGCCCAAGTTCAGGCCAAGAGCCTTGATCGCGAGTCCCGCGATCCACGAATCGGCCTCTAGCGGCGGAATCGTGCCTGCTTTGAGCTTGCGCTGGAACCGGTCGGCAAGGAAGATCCGGTTGATCTCGTTTGTCCCTTCGTAGATTCGGCTGACCCGGGCGTCGCGATAATGGCGGGCAATCGGAAACTCTTCGGTGAAGCCATAGCCGCCGTAAATTTGAAGCGCCTCATCGATGATCCATGCCTCTGCCTCGGTGCTGAACACCTTACACGCTGAGCACTCGATGGCGTACTCCTCGGCCGCCTTTCGGTTGCCGTCCACCGTTCCGCCATAGAGATCGAACGCTTCGTCGATCAGCGCGCCGGTCCGGTAAATCATCGACTCCGCGACAAAGAACAGCCCCGCCATCTGCGCCAGCTTTTTCTGGATCAACCCAAACTCCGAGAGCGACTTCCCGAACTGCTTTCGGTCGCGGGCGTACGCCGCCGAAAGCTCCATGGCATTTCGAGCCGGACCGATTGACATCGACGACAGCTTGAACCGCCCGATATTGAGTGCATTGAACGCGACGTGGTGCCCTTTGCCAGCATCGTAAAGCAGGTTCTCGAGCGGAATCTCGGCATCCTCGAGCACGATCCGCGCCGTCGAAGAGCCCTTCAGGCCCATCTTGTACTCCTCTCGAGCAATACTCAAGCCGGGCGTGTCGCGCGGAACGATGAACGCGCTAAAGTCCGTCCCGTTGATCTTCGCCATCACCAAGAATTGGTCCGCCCACTTGGCGTTACTGATCCACATCTTGGTGCCATTGAGCACCCACTTGTCGCCCTTCTGAACGGCGGTCGTGGTCGCCGAGAGTGCATCGGATCCCGAATTGGGCTCACTGAGTGCGTATGCGCCGATCGATTCGCCGCTCGTCAGCGCGGGCAAGAACTTCGCCTTCTGCTCCTCTGTGCCGAAAAGCGACAACCCGACTTGGCTGATGCCGCTTGTGATGCCGTAGGTGACGGACATCGAGCCGTTTAGGCTCATAAACTCTAAGATTCTCGCCGCAACATTCTTACCCAGCCCAAGTCCGCCGTACGCTTCGGGCGAGTCGATGCCGCAAAGCCCCAACTCGCCAGCTTTCCGAATGAGCGCCGGCATAAGCCCCTCTTCCTGGTGGTCAATCGCCTCCAAATGGGGCATCACCTCGGCGCGGCAAAACTGCTCCGCGGTGTCGATCATCAGCTTTTCGTCGCTGCTGAAATCTTCGGGCGTGAATGATCGCGCAGGGGTTCCGCTGAGAAAAGAGGCGCCAGGAATCAGGTTATCGGACATCGTTGTACCTAGACAATAATTATGGCGAAACGATTCTATGCTTCATCGGGCATTCCGCTCGTACAATGATGGAGAGCATGGCGAAGCGGTTCCGAACATTAATCCTTTCAGGCATCCTTTTGTCTTGGTCACTCTTTGTTCTATCCGCCTCTTCGCTTTATGGACTTGGTTATCGAACTGGTGTCGCGTTAACGCTCGATCGCTGGTCTCAACAGTCATGGGTTGCTTTCAGCGGGTTTCTATCTTTGGGGTTTGCGGCTGGTCTTAGACTTTCCAGTTATCGAGTAACCGATGGTCAGTCAGCATCCAAGAGGTAACCTAGTATCACCTCCGAGGGCCTGTAGCTCAGGGGTTAGAGCGGACGGCTCATAACCGTTTGGTCGCCGGTTCGATCCCGGCCGGGCCCACCAACTCTTTATCCGAGGTAAAACCCGGGCATGAAGCCATTCCTCGTGGTTAGCGCGGCACTCCTCGCCACGATCTCTGCCGCCGATGACGATTTTGCAAAGTTTCTATCCAATGAAGGCTTTTATGGCTTCCTTGCCGCAGGTGTCCTTACTCCCGAGCTGAAAGGAGACCGCCCGTACGCCATCCGAACCGCCGATTCGTTGCTCTCCACGTATATCTTGAATACGGGCCTCAAGCGGGCTTTCCGGGTTCCCAGAATCCAAGGTCAAGACAACGATTCCTTCCCTTCTGGCCATTCTGCCGGAGCTTTCTGCATAGCGACGATGGCGTCTGAGCGTGACCCGAAAGGCGCACCGTATTGGTATGCGGGTGCATCGCTCATCGCGTGGTCACGGGTACAAACCGAGGCTCATCGCCTCCCTGATGTGATCGCAGGAGCGATTGTCGGGCACCTCATCGCTAAAGCCGAACTCCGGTCCCACTCGCCTCTTCTGCTTCGTTTTCAAGGCGACCAATTCGCTCTTCAATACGCGATCAAATTCTAAGATATGCAATAATGAAGGTTCCCGCGAGGTGCCGTGCCCAAGTGGCCTAAGGGGTCGGTCTGCAAAACCGATATTCAGCGGTTCGAATCCGCTCGGCACCTCCAACTTCTCTCTCTCAAGCTAAACTGTTGGCATGAGTGTGAATGTCGTCTCCCACCCGCTTGCCCAGCACTATCTGGCTCAGTTGCGCGACGTCAACACTCCACCCGAGCGGTTCCGACGCATCTCCCGGCACCTCACTACGATTCTCGCCCTTGAGGCCACGAAAGGGGCCGCGCAGGTCGAAGCTGAGATCATCACCCCGATTCAGCCAACCACCGCCAAAGTCCTCGGCGAGGGCCTTGCAGCCGTCCCTATTCTCCGCGCCGGACTCTCCATGCTCGAACCGGTTCTTGAGCTTTTCCCGGACGTCGCGGTGGGATACGTTGGCCTTGAACGCCACGAAGACACCGCCGTCGCCCGCAGCTACTACATGAAACTTCCCGGGCTCGAAGGCCGTTTCTGCCTCTGCCTCGACCCCATGCTCGCCACGGGCGGCTCCGCGGCCCAAGCTATTGGTCAACTCAAGAAGAGCGGAGCTAAAAAGGTGGCAATGGTCTGCGTCATCGCCTCGCCGGAGGGGATCGCCCATTTGCAGCACCAACACCCGGATGTGGAAATTACGACTGCCTCAGTCGACGAGCGACTTAATGACAAAAAGTACATTGTGCCGGGTCTCGGCGATTTCGGCGATCGGCTCTACGGAACGATGTAATCAGTTTTCGGCCGGAACGTTAAGTCGCCGAATGACCGACTTCGCAACATCCATAAAGACCGGCCCCGCAACGTCCGCGCCATAGAATTTTCCGCCCTTCGGGTTATCAACCATCACAAGAACGACAGCCTTCGGAGCGCGAGCTGGGATCATCCCGACGAAGTTCGAGACATATCCAAGCGACTTTCCGCCCTTGTATTTCTGCGCCGTACCCGTCTTTCCGCCAAGACGATAACCCGGAATTCGGAGCGATGCACCGGTTCCACCCGGAGCCATGACTTGTTCCATGCACTCAAGCGCAAAGTCGCACGCTTCTTTCGACAGAACCTGCTCCCCGGGCTTCTCGCTAGCAAGCTCACCATCCACCGCTCGAACAAGCCGAAGTGGCTTCCTGATACCTCCATTTCCAAGGGTTGCAAAAGCCCCCGCAAGCCCAATCGGAGTGACGGCCATTGCTTGCCCAAACCCAAGGTTCGCAAGCTGAAGCGAGTGTCCCCACTCCTGCTTGTCGCCACGAGATCGAATCTCACCCGTCAGTTGGAGGTCGGTTTTGGTTCGCAGTCCCAGTTCGCCCAAAAAGTCGAAGAAGCCTTCGTAACCGACGCGGGACGCCCACTGAGCGGCCGCCACGTTGCAGCTTTTTGCAATCGCCGTGCCTGGCCCAATCGCGCCATGGGCGCGGTTTCCATGGTGCTCATCGCATCTCACTCGCATTCCTTTGCCCAAATTCCAAACGCCCGCGCACTCGGTGATCTGCCCTTCCGAGACCACTCCGTCGCTGATCGCTTTCGCCAAGGTCAGAATCTTGAACGTCGATCCCGGCTCAAAGACCATTGTGTAGGCGGGATTCTGGGCATCTAGCTTATTCAAGCCTTGGGTTGCCGGATCAACGACCGGCCAACTTGCGACCGCCAGGACGTCGCCCGAATCGGGCGCGACAACCACTGCGACTCCGTGATCGGCGTGGTTTCGCTCGACGGCCCGCCGAACCGACATCGAAGCCGCCGTCTGAATCTCGCTGTCAATGGTCGTAACGACTTTCGCGCCATCTTCCCGAACCGAAACCGGATCAAATGACCTTAAGGGCAAAAACTCGCCGTTCTTATCCTGCAAGCCAGTTTGCTTCCCATCCACACCTTTCAGAGTCTTGTCCAGCTGGGCCTCCAGTCCGAATCGGTCAACGAGCTCGTCGTCTTTGCCTCGAACGACCAAGCGACCCACAATCCCACTCGCATTAACGCCAAGCGGATATTCGCGCGCAGCTAACTCGATCAGCGACACTCCAGCGGCATCAAAGTCTTTCTTCACTCGGCTCACCGCCAAGAATTGCGCTTCAGAAAGGCGCATCGGCCAATCGCGACCGCCCTTCGATTCATCCAAAAACTCATGCGCAGGAATCCCGGTCGCCTCGCTCATCGCCACCGCGAAGGCCGGCGTATGGGGAACTTTACTGAGGTTGACCTGGAGCCGCCAAGCCTTGGTGTCCTGAGCCAAGGGCTTACCATCGGAAGAAAAAATGGTGCCCCGGCCCGCACGGTCGGTCTTGGTCACGAAATACTTTCGAACATTATCCGCTTCCGCAATCGTGCTTCCCTGCTCAAAGACCTGAAGGCGCACCTGCGACAGCCCCGCCACTCCGAGCATGCCGCACATGCACAGAGGGGCGGTATTGAACTTGCGAATCTTCTTAGCGACTTGCGACATAGGTTCCCGGTGCAACTTGCTTCAAATTGCCCTTGACCCAGCCCTGAGCCCGAGCCCAGTCGTCCACTTGCTGCAACGAACCCACCGTTGCGCTCAGCGTTTTGAGATCAGACTCCGCCGCGCGAGCCTTGCGCAACTGAGGAGTCAAAACCTTCGCCGAAACGCGCTGGGATTCGCCCATCAAGTGCCCTGTCATCGAAGCAACAAAATAAGTGACGACGAAGACAAGCCCGAAGACCCAACTTCCTTGAACGACCGCACCAAAAACTCGATCCCAATAGCGTGGAGACCGTTTGACAGTCGACTTCGAACGACTCTTAACGCCAACCTGACGTTGGCTAACAGTTGTAGCACTCATGATGTTCCTTCCTTAGATCAATGCTTTTCACCGGACCCCATCCTTGTTGTCCAGTTTTCGAATTGTGCGAAGCTTAGCCGAACGGCTTCGCGAATTTCTACTGATTTCTCCCTCGGTCGGCACCCGGGGCTTTTTGTCCACGAGGACAAAATCTTCTTCGACGAGCGATTGAAAGGCCCGCTTCACGATGCGATCCTCTCCGCTGTGGTAGCTTAGGATAGCAAGGGTGCCGCCTGCCGCAAGCATTCGAGCCGCGCTCAGAACTGCATCCTCCAGCCCGTCAAACTCGCCATTGACAAGGATTCGCACGGCCTGAAACGTCCTCGTAGCGGGATGAATCCGCTTCTCACGCGCCCGAACCGGAATCGCAGCAAGCACACACTCGACCAAATCATTGGTTGTTCGGAGCGGTTGTCCCTTTCGACGCTCGACGATCTTCTGAGCAATTCGGTGCGCCCACCGCTCATCGCCGTACTCTTCAAGCGCGTCCTGAATCGACTGCGGAGACATCCGATTGAGCATTGCCGCAGCTGGCTCTCCGACCGAACGATCCATGCGCATATCAAGCGGACCATCTTCGCGAAACGTGATTCCTCGCGACGGGTCCTCAATCTGCGCCGAATTAAGACCGAGATCGAGCAAAATTCCATTCGGGCGAAGGCCTAGCTCGACCAGAACCTCTCGCATCTGCCGGAAGTCCGAGTGAATCAAATGAACGGTTACGTCCGACTGCCGACCCACACGCTCGCGCGCAATCGCCAGCATCGATTCATCCCAATCCAGCCCGACCAGCGTTCCACCCGGACGAACCGCGTCCAAAAATCGCATCGAGTGCCCGGCCAGCCCAAGCGTGCCATCAACTACGATATCACCCGGTTTTAGAGCAAGCACACCAAGAATTTCGTCGAGCATTACCGGATCGTGCGCGTACGTTGTCATCACGCACCCACTCCGCTTCTCAGTTCACGCAATGTCTTCTCTTCATCGTACGCCGCTTTGCGCAACGCTTCGAGCTCGATATTCTCTTCGACACGAAACTTGGAAGGAGCTTTCTCCCATACCTTGTAATCCTCAACCGACATGATGAGGAATTCGATGCCGTTGGCAATGACCACACACTCTTTCCCGAGCTGCGCCCACTCGCGGCAATCTTGAGGAATGAGGAGCCGGCCGGCAGAATCAATCTTCCCATCTTCGCCGTTTGACAAGAACGCCATGCGGTATTTCATCGCTGCCCGGTTGCCGCGCGAGAAGGTTTTGGCAAAAGTCTCTTCTTCTTCAGCAAAGACTTCGGACGTATAAACGCGGAGGTAACGCTGAATGTCTTTTACGAACTGAACATTCTCCCCGAGTGCCTCGCGAATGATCGCCGGCAAAAGGACGCGCCCTTTGGAATCGACACTGCAAGCTCGATTTCGGTTAACGCTGGGTCGAGAACGAGCGACTGCAGATTCCTTTTTGCTCATAGCGCTCTGTCCTCATGGGTGAAATTTGAAGAGCCGCCTCACCTCTTGCTCAGCGGCTCTAAATCTTCAGATCGGCACCCCAGCCTTTCCTGCCCCGTCGCCACTCCTTGGCTTTGGTGGGATGAGTATATACACCTACCATCCACTTTGCAACCACTTTACAACACTTTTTTTGAAAAAGTTATCCCCATTTAATCGTTTAGCTGCACGCAGACTATCTGTCTACTTATTATTCTAGTAATTTTATGTAGACATGAAGATACATAAAATGAAATCGACCACCCCGTCAGGAGCGGTCGATCTCTAAAATTCATACCCAAATTCGCGTCGATGGCCATCAAACAGCCGACTTGGTGGGAGATTTTCCCAGAATGTGCCTTACATCAGCATCTTTCGTTCACGAATGGCTTGTTCAACCAAAGTTCCGACTGACCACACGCCAGCCATCAATATCGCCAATGTTGCAAGGAGGGTCACAATCGTAGGCATTTTTATCTCCACGCTTGTGTTTCCATTCACCCGTCTCCCGGAACCCAGTAGCATCCCCAGAAATCCGCCACAATATAAGGAATGAACTCTTTGCTGCTGGACTGCCTTGCCGATCGCGTTCTTGTCTACGACGGCGCGATGGGAACGCAACTTCAGGCCGCTGGACTCTCGCCAGATGATTTCGTCCTCCGCAGCAACAACGGAATCACCTCAGCCACCCTCGAATCCACGATCGCTCGGCTGAACGGCACCTCCCTGGACGGCTGTAACGAGATTCTTAATCTCACCCGACCCGAAGTCGTCGAAGGCGTTCACCGGGCTTACCTTGAGGCCGGAGCCGACCTCATTGAAACCAACGCATTTGGCACCATCTCGTACGTCCTAGGCGAATACGACATTCCCGAGCTCGTCTACGACCTCGCGCTTGCGTCAGCCCAGATCGCGCGCCGAGCAGCAGATGCTTACTCAACTGCCGACAAGCCTCGCTTTGTCGTTGGCGGAATCGGCCCCGGCACCCGTCTCGTCAGCCTCGGTCAAACCTCCTTCAAAGATGTCGAGGACAGCTTCTACGACGCCTACATCGGCATGATCGAAGGCGGGGCCGACGCCCTTCTCGTTGAGACCACCCAAGATCTCTTAATGGTCAAGGCGACCATTGTCGCCGCTGAACGTGCTCTCGCCGTAACCGAAAAGCGACTACCGCTTTTCGTGCAGGTCACCATGGAGCAAACCGGAACCATGCTCCTCGGGTCCGAAATCGGTGCCGCGCTCAACATGATCGAGTCGTTCCCGAGCGTAGTCGCATTCGGGATGAACTGCGCCACTGGCCCAGTCGAGATGGCCCCTCATGTCCGCTTCCTCTGCCAACACTCCACCCGCCCGATCGCCGTGCAACCCAACGCCGGACTTCCGATCATGGAGAAAGGCAAAGCTGTCTATAAACTCACTCCGGAGGCCCTCGCCCAGCACCACCTCGAATTCGTCGAAAACTTTGGGGTCGCGATGTGCGGCGGCTGCTGCGGCACCACCCCCGCCCACATCAAAGCGATCGCCGACACAGTCGGCGGGCACAAGCACACCGCCGACGCTCACTGGATAAAGTCGCGCAAGTCATACCCTGGATTTGATTTCAGCAACCCCGACGCTTCCCTCGTGGGACTCTCATCACTCTACGGCTTCCAGCCGTACGAGCAAGACAACAGCTTCCTCATCATCGGTGAGAAGACCAACGCCAACGGGTCGAAGGCTTTTCGCGAGATGCTCGCCGCCGAAAACTGGGAAGGGCTCACCGAGCTTGCCCGTGAGCTAGAGGCCGAGGGCTCACACGTTCTCGACGTCTGCACCGCCTACGTCGGGCGTGACGAAGAGCGGGATATGCGAACGCTCCTCAGCTACTACAACCGCCACATCCAGGTGCCGATCATGATCGACTCCACCGAAGTCAACGTGATCGAGGCCGCCCTGCAAACCCTCGCCGGAAAACCGATTGTCAACTCCATCAACTTTGAGGATGGCGATGCCCGCACCGAGAAAGTCCTCGCGCTTTGCCGCAAATACGGCGCCGCCGTCGTCGGACTCACCATCGACGAGAAAGGCATGGCCAAGACCGCCGAGGATAAGTTCAAGATCGCAGAGCGCATCATCGCCGCCACCCGTCGGCACGGACTGCCGGACCATGATCTCTTCATCGACTGCCTCACCTTCACGCTAGGTTCTGGGGATGAGGAATTCCGCGACTCGGCAATCGCCACTATCGACGCCATCGCTCTACTGAAGAAGCACTATCCTGCCGTCAATACGGTCCTTGGCGTCAGCAATGTCAGCTTCGGCCTTCGCCCTGCGCTGCGCCAGGTGATTAACAGCACCTTCCTCCACTTCGCGCGCGAGGCTGGCCTAACAAGCGCCATCGTTCACGCTAGCAAAATCTTGCCCGAGAACAA
The DNA here is from genome assembly GCA_964566635.1 of uncultured Fimbriimonas sp. Classification (GTDB taxonomy): domain Bacteria; phylum Armatimonadota; class Fimbriimonadia; order Fimbriimonadales; family Fimbriimonadaceae; genus Fimbriimonas. The sequence continues at coordinate 287,503 of CAZMJL010000001.1, forward strand.
GATCGAGCCAGAAGTGTGGAAACTCGCGACGGACCTTGTGTACGATCGCCGCGAATACGCCGAGGCATAACGTGAAAGTTCAGAAAGGACGTTAGCTACGATAAGCTTACCTCTGACACTTCGCGTGAGTTTTTGTGAAAACCTGGTAATTGTGAAAGCGGTTCCTAAGCGCAAACGAGTACCATGTTGAGGTCATGATTGTTAATCGTGCTTTATTGCTTGCAACACTGGCTGGGCTTTCGGTAGCCGCAAACGCCAACATCGTCAACGGGAGTTTTGAATCGGGATCCTTCTCGGGGAGCAACTTTCAAACTCTAGGTTCAGGATCCACCGTGATCACCGGATGGACCGCCAGTAACGTTGATTGGATCAACACCTATTGGACACCCCAAAATGGAACCAAGAGCATTGATCTCAATGCAACTTCGGCAGGTTCAATCGCCCAGACATTCTCAACTGTGGCTGGCCAAGACTATCTGGTCGAGTTCTACTTGGCCGGGAATCCGGATGGGGGACCTACCGTCAAGTCACTAAGCGTCTCCGCAGATGCCACATCGTTCACCGACACATTTAGCACTGCTGGCAAGACGCGGGCCAACATGGGCTGGGTTAAAAAGTCATTCACGTTCACCGCGGATGACGCATTCGCGACTCTGAAGTTTGCGAGCACCAACACGGGTGCGTTTGGGCCGGCAATCGACAATGTTACCGTCCAAGCCGTTCCCGAGCCGGCGACTTTTGCCGTCATTTCCGTGGGACTCATCGCACTGAAGCGACGCCGCTCGTCAAAGTAACGACTTAAGCGCAACGAAGCACTTCAGTTCCCTCGAGACCTCTGAATCTCGGGGGAATTTTCTTACTCCGAGACTACTTTCACCAGTATCGATTTCGCTGCACCGAGGGCTTCATCGACCTTGCTGGCATCCCGACCGCCAGCAGTAGCAAACGCGGCCTGACCGCCTCCGCCGCCGCCCGCGATCTTCGCGACCTCGCGAAGGATGTTGCCCGCATGGGCTCCCTTTGCCATCGCATCAGGGCCGACTTTGCACATGAAAGTGATCTTCTCGCCTACCACCGCGCCAAGAGTCACCTGATTCGGCTTGCCATTCGCCTCGTTGTCAATCGCCGCCGATGCGACCTTTTGGTCGACATCGCCAAAGTTCTGCACCCAGAGCGAAACGCCGGCGACCTCAACGGCGGTCGCCGTTGCTGATCCGCCCGACATCGCCGCCATCTCCGCCTTTTCGCGCTTCTTGCGCTCGTCCTTCAGGGCGTCCAACGTCTTCTCGACCGCCGGAACGAGCTCCTTCGGATTCGTTTTGAGGAGGCTCGCCGCTTCCTTGATCGCGCTCAGATTCTCATTCACCAGCGCAATCGCCGCCTCGCCGCAAACCGCCTCGATGCGCCGAACGCCACTCGCCGCCGACGATTCGCTCACGATCTTGAACAGCCCGATTTCGCCCGTGGTTCGCACGTGGGTTCCGCCGCAAAGTTCACGGCTGAACGCGCCGATCTCGACCATCCGCACCTTGTCGCCATACTTCTCGCCAAAAAGCGCCATTGCTCCCCGCGCCCTTGCCTCGTCGATCGGCAAATCCGCGTAGGTGACCACGTCGGTGTTTTTCAAAATCTCCTCGTTCACCGTCTGCTCCACTTTCGCGATCTCTTCGGGCGATAGCGCCTTGCCGTGCGTGAAGTCAAAACGCAGATTTTCGGGTCCGTTGTAGCTTCCCGCCTGGTTCACACTGCTCCCCAGGTGGTGCCGGAGCGACGCCTGAAGCAGGTGGGTCGCCGTGTGGTGCCGCTGAATCTTGCTTCGCCTTGGTTGCTCCACTCGCAGTTCTACGTCCGTGCCGAGCAGTGCTTCTAGGTTGTCGCCCTCGACGTCGTGCCAGAAGAGGCCCGCACTCTTAGTGGTGTTCGTCACCCGACAGCTTCCAATCACACCGGTATCGCCTGTCTGTCCACCGCTTTCGGCGTAGAAAGGCGTGCGATCAAGCGCGACTTTGGCTTTTCCGGGCGCGATATGCCGGATGCGGGTGACGCGTCCGACCGCTTCGGTGACGCTGTATCCAAGGAATTCAGTCGCCTCGGGAGCGTCGTCGGTCTTCAGTTCCTCGGCGGCCTCCAGGTCGCCGTAGGCTGACTTCTCGCCTTGCGCGCCACGGCTCCGCTCTTGAGCTTCGGCCATGGCCTTGTTGAATCTATCGAGGTCAACTTCGATACCGGCTTCGGCGCAAAGCTCTTGGGTGACTTCGAGAGGAAACCCGAACGTGTCGTACAGTTGGAATGCCCAGTCGCCATTGAACTTCCAATTCCGATAGTACTCTTCAATTCCGTCAGGATTTGCTTCAGCAAACGCACGCCCTACTTCATCACGCACTACGCCAATCTTTCGAATATCAGGGAACAATCTGCGGAGCACGCTCCTCCCAGGCGATCTTCCCGATACCGCATCGAGTAACGCACCTCTACCCTCCGGCGTAAACAACATGACCGCTTCTGGCGAGAGCCGCGCAAGCACGTCTTTCGCACCGTCAGCAACAAAGATTGTCTCCTCGATCATATCGAAAAAGCACTCTTCAAGGCGTTCGACGCCGTGCCTGAGAGTCCTCCGGAACAAATTCTCCTCGCTCTTCAGCGTCTCAATGATGATCTCCCGACGCTCCGACAACTCACGGTAGTGGTCGCCAAACGTCTCGAACACCGCCTCCGCCACCAGGTGCATGAACAAGTCCTCAAATCCGAGAACTCGCTGACCCTTGAGAACCGCGCGGCGAATCAATCGCCGCAGAACATAGCCCCGGCCATTGTTCGCGGGCAGAATTCCGTCGGCAATGCAGAAGCACGCCGTCCGAATGTGGTCGGCAATGATGCGCCGCGCGGCGGTCGCTGCTCCCCCTACCCCTTCGCTCGAAGGGGCAGGGGGCGGGGGGGTTGGGGTTCCAAGCTCATCGAGCTTCGCAAAAATCGCCGAGAACGCGTCGGTTTCGTACACCGACTTGAAGCCATTCAGAACAGCGACCGTTCGCTCGATGCCCATTCCGGTATCGATTGACTTGAACGGAAGTGATGGCATCCCCGTCTTCACCCATCCATCGGGCGACTCGGTTCCCTGCCACTCAAACTGAATAAAGACGTCGTTCCAAATCTCGAGCCAGTTCTTCGCCGCGTCGTCGGCGAGCCAGTCATCCACCGTGTAAGGCGCCGAAGGAGGGTCGCCCGCGCCTTGCCAGTAGAACATTTCCGAATTCGGACCGCATGGGCCAGGAGGGCCCTTGGTGAACGATCCCGCCGGCCAATAATTGGTCTCATCTCCGAGCTTGAAGATTCGCGACGCCGGATCAATGCCGACCGAGGTCAGGTGCGCCGCCCAAGCGTCGTACGCCTCTTGATCCTCCTCAAAAACCGTGAATGAAAGCCGTTTGGGATCGAGCCCAAGCCACTCGGGCGAAGTGAGGAACTCCCACGAATAGTCGATGGCTTCTTTCTTGAAATAGTCGCCAAACGAGAAGTTGCCCAGCATCTCGAAGAACGTGAGGTGGCTATCGTCGCCCACTTCGTCGATGTCGCCCGTGCGAACGCACTTTTGCGCAGTCGTGATTCGCTTTTGCGGAGGATTTGCGATCCCCCTGAAGTACGGCTTGAACTGAACCATGCCCGCGCCGTTGAATAGCAAACTCTCATCCAATCGCCCCGTTACGTCGTACGGAATCAGCGATCCGGAATCATGAATGAGGTGACCCTTCGAGGCGAAGAAGCGCAAATACTTCTCACGCAGCTCTTTAACGGTCACAATCGGTCGGGACATGACCAGTATTTTGGCATTTTTTGAGCTTGCTGCATTAGTCGGGAAGCGCGTGAGGCTCGTCCGAGCGTGCGCCCAAACACTCAGGATGCTTTCCGATCGTGTTCAAGTAGTAGTGTCCGTTCTCGGAGCACACGGGAATCGCTTTGAGGTACTTCCCTGCGCCGACCAGATCGCGAAAGCTAGGAGCTCTTTTTCGGGCTAACTCTGGGTGATCCAGTGCCCACTGATCCTTTGCAGCCTGCAACTGATTGAGATTTGCAATGCAAGCAGAAGCCCGGCTCGCACAACCACAAACGACACGAGGTCGCAGGAAGACGCTTCCCGCGATGATTGCCGCCGAGGTCAACAAAATAGCGTGGAGCGCTTTCACTAACGCAAATGATCGGGACGGCGAGAATATTCAGTATGTCCGTAATTGCGATAATTTGTGAGCTCTCAGAGCTTGGTCATCTCAGCTAGTGCATGCAAGTGATGTTTCCCGTCGGTTTCGGTGCTAACATTCATATCGCTACTCCATGCTCGCGACCCTCCGATTTGTCCCCCTCAGCCGAGATCTCATCGACGAAATTCTCGCCATCGAGAACGTCACCCACTCGGCCCCGTGGAGTCGCCGCTCGTTTGAAAACGAACTCGAGCACAAGTACGGTGTTTTTCAGGTTGCCCTCATTGAGGGCAAGGTGGTCGGCTACGGCGGCACCTGGGTGCTGGTCGATGAGGCTCATGTGACCAACGTTGTAGTGCGCGAAGACCACCGAGGCCAAGGCATCGGGCGAAAACTGATGAACGAAATGCTGCTGAAGGCGCGTGAAAAAGGAGCCGTTTGCGCGACGCTAGAGGTTCGGAAATCGAACGAAGCTGCGCTCGGGCTGTATGAGAAAATGGGTTTCGTTCGGGCGACGGTGCGCAAAAACTATTACCCCGACAACCAAGAAGACGCGGTCGTGATGATGCTCGACGACCTTCTGAAGTGGAAGCCTTGAGTCTAATCCTCGCAATAGAGTCCTCGTGCGACGAGACATCGGCCGCTGTCGTGCGTGACCGAGCGGTGCTCAGTAACATCGTTGCCACCCAGATCGAGATGCACCAGAAGTGGGGTGGCGTTGTTCCCGAAGCCGCCGCACGTGCGCATGTCGAATCCATTTTGCCTGTCATTGACGAAGCGCTATCGAAGGCTAATTGCAAGGTTTCCGAACTAGATGCCATCGCTGTTACTAACCGCCCGGGCCTTGTCGGCGCCCTCAGCGTTGGAGTCACCGCCGCCCAAGCGATTGCTTTTGCCCACAACAAGCCGCTCATCGGCGTCGATCACCTCGAAGGGCACCTGCTGGCAATGCTCGCCTTGCCAGGCGAAATCAAATTCCCTTGCCTTTCGCTTCTCGTCTCAGGTGGACACAGCGAGCTCGTCCTCATGAAAACCATCGGCGAATACACGTTGCTCGGACAAACCCGAGACGATGCCGCCGGAGAGGCATATGACAAAGGGGCGCGCCTGATGGGCTTGGGTTATCCCGGCGGTCGCCGCATCTCCGAAGAAGCCGTTCATGGCAACTCCAAAAGGTACGAACTCCCGCGTGGGCTTGCCAAGGAGCGGTACGACATGAGTTTCAGCGGTCTTAAAACCGCGGTGCTTCGGCTCGTTGAGAAAGAGGGGGCAAACATTAACATCCCCGATGCGGCTGCCTCGCTTCAAGCCGCGATTAACGACGCCCTCCTCAAGCGCCTCTCGAACGCCCTCGAAGATCACAATCCCGCTTCTCTCGCCCTCTGCGGCGGAGTCGCGGCGAATCCCGACCTTCGCGCCCGGGTCGAGAGACTCGCCGAGCGAAATGGCATTCCTGCCTACATCCCGCCGTTTGATCTCTGCACTGATAACGCGGCCATGATCGGTCTTACCGCCGCCGCGCGTTCGTCTTCAGACGCCCCAATCACACCCACAAACATAACGGTGTATCCGAACAGCGCGTTGTTCGACTAGCCCCTTGGGTGGGCCGCCATGTACCGATTCTTGACTTCATCGTCTGCCAGCTCGGTATACACCTGAGTCGTTGCAACCGATTCATGGCCCAGTAGCTCTTGCACAGCGCGGAGATCCGCTCCGCCTTTTAATAATGAGACAGCGTACGAGTGCCTCATCGTATGAGGACCAATATGCCCCGTTACCCCGCTCGCCCGTGCGGCGGCGGCGATGATCCCGTAAACCGCCTGCCTAGAAAGCGCCCCTCCCTTTGCTGACACGAAGACGAGGCCAGAAGGCTTCTTCAAGACCTCATCCCGACCCGATTTCAGCCAATCCGAAAGGGCGCTCATCGTGCCGCGAGGCAACGGAATCACTCGCATTTTGCCCCGCTTCCCTGTTACCCTCAACACTCCCGCCTCAAGGTCCACCTCCGAAGTCCGAAGCGCGACGACCTCGGACACCCGCAGCCCGCAACCAAAGAGAAGTTCTAGCAGCACAACGTTTCGGCGAGCCAGCCGCGAATCAGTCTCCGCCCCCTGAATCACATCCTGCACGACAGCATTCGGCAACGCCTTCGGCAATCGTTTCGGAGCGCGAAAGCCCCCCGTGGATGGCAAGTCAATTTGGATAGCCACTCCGTTTAGCTTCAGGAACTTCAACAGTGAGCGCAAAGCCGACGATTTCCGCTGCGCCGTGCGAGGAGAGGACTGAGCGGCAAGATGCGCATCCCACCGAAGCATCTCCTCCGGAGTAAGTTGCTCCCATCCGGCGAGGCCCCCGAAACAGCTCATGGCCTCGCTCAGATCGCGTGAGTAGGCGGCGAGCGTGTGCATCGAGGCACCTTTCTCCACTTTCAGGTGATCGATGAACCACTCGACGGCTTCGTTTAGGGGGCTTTCCGCTTCCATATGGTCACCCTTGGACGGATGTATTCCATGTCCTCGACCAACACCTTGTGCGCGGGGCCATCGTCCCAGGGGCCGTTCACCAAGTCATATTCTTGCCCAAGTCGCGTCACTAATTCCGAGTAGCGGCTGGCAAACAGTTTCTCGACATCGGTTCCCTTTCCGCTTTGCCGGATGCGCTCGACCGGGCCGTATTCAAACGACGAGAAGCTCACGTAGTCCGGCTTCAATTCGGTCAGTAGGCGGACATCCCAGTCGTATCTCTCGGCGGGATTCGTCGGTAGGTAACGAGCAAGGCGCGGATTGCTCCATCCCGCCCACATCTCCATCAATCGATTCGGGCCCATCATACGGGTCATCGGAACTTCGGGCTGAATCGTGGCGGACCAGAACCAGGGATCGCTTACAAGCCCAACGCTCACGTCGCCTTTCTCTTTCAGCCACTTCCCCGCGACATCGCGTGTGTCGGGCATCAACATCTGCGCCGTCATCGTCGCCGAACCAACAAACCCCGATTTATCCAATCCACCGACCACGCCCAGACCAACGAGAAGGGCCATCTTTTTGCCAAGCTCGGACTGCTTACTTAGCTGATCCATGAACCAACCGACGCTGAGGGCGAGCGCAGGAATCGTCGGCAGAATGTAGCGCATGAACTTGATCTGCCCTCCGCTCACGGCGGCGTACATCACGAGGAAGAAGGTCGCAATCACCAACATTGGCTGCACCTTCATGATCCCTGCTCGGATGAAGCCGTAAAGCCCGCCGAGAAGGCCGATCAGGCTGAACCCGAGCCACAAGTTGCTGAGGTGATAAATTGCGGCGGGCGAGGTTTGGGAAAAGACAATTCCGTGCCCCTCGCGGCTATGATTCAGCTCGAAAAGGAAGTCGCGCATGAATGCCTCTCGGTCCAGCAAAGCACCCGGAGTGGAAACCACAAACGCCACCACCGCCACCACCATCCCGATTGCTCCGGCCGAAAATCCGCCCTTTCGGTCTCGAAGCATGACCGCCACCACGAGCGGGGCCACCGCAACAAACCCAACGTACTTGGTTCCCGCGCTCAGCCCGGCAAACGCGCCCGCCCAGATCGCCGCCTTCCGCAAAGGCTCTTCGGCATCCAACGCCCGGATCGACCAATAAAGCGAGGCAACCGCGAACATCGTCGCCAAAGCGTCCACCGTCTGAAAACGCGAATGCACGACCAAAGCTGGGGCAACGACGCACGCCGCCGCTGCAAATGCGGCTCCCAAGCCGGACAGAAATCGTCGCCCGATCGCAAATACCAGACCGCAGGTAATCGCCCCAAAAAGACAATTAAATACTCGCCCCGCCAAATGAACGGACGCCATCCCCGCAGGAGTGAGGTTCCCCTGCGCGTCGAAGCCACCCGCATAGACTCCAACGACATCCGAAAGGAACCGCAGAAAAGTGAAGTACAGCGTCCCGTAGTTATAGAATCCCGGCGTGAAATCCAGCTTTCCGGGGATGATCCCTTGCCGGGCGACCAAAAGATTCACCTGCTCATCCGGGTGCAGAGAAACCGAGCGCATCTCGTTCGGAAGCCCCCAAGTCACACCGATCAGCCGGTAAGCAAGCGCCGCCAAAACGATGAGATAAATCGGATCCCGAAGATCAATCTTCAACTTACTTTTCAAGTGAAACCACCTTCTTGATTGCCTCTACCACTTGCGGGTCGTAGTGGAATCCCGATTGCCGCTCAAGGGCAATCACCGCCCGATCTTTACCTACATGCCGAATCAGTTGTAGGTAGTCCGAGCAAGCAGAGATGATCCGGCTTTCGAAGGGCGCATTTCGCTCCGACTCGAACCGTGTATGGTGCTGCCTCACAAGTCCGCCGAACTCGGCCAGAAGCGGAATTGACTTCAAAATCGCACCTCCGCTCGCCGGATGCCGGTCAAAAACCGCCTGCTCCTTCGGCGTCCATTCCATCGGCTTTCTGAGAAGCTCAGAGGGCACCGCGCAAAGCCCGACATCGCAAATCAAGGCTCCTAGCCGGGCATTTCGCTCACTCCGGCCCGAGAGCCCAAGTTCGCCAGCCACGTTCGTCACCAGCTTTTCGAGGGCGAGCGTCGAACCACCAAGGAACGGCGATCGATGCTCCATCGCCGAGGCAATTCCTTTGGCGAGCATTCGTTGACGAGCCGACCTCAGAACGGGCAAATGCCAGAACGTGACCGCCACCATCGCCACAGAGCCCACCAAGCAAACCAGCCAGCTGATCACAGCATCCCCCTTTTGCTTCGCGTCAAAACCGTCTCAAACGCCTTCACCACTTTAGGATCAAACTGGGTCCCGGCGCACCGCTTGAGCTCCGCGAGTGCCTTCTCGGACGAAACCGGATCTCGGTATAGCCGACGATGCCCATCCGCGCTCGTTCCGGTCATCGCATCATAAGCGTCCAAAACCGCGATCAGCCTACTCTCCATCGGGATGTCCTTCATCGTCAAAGCGTCCGGATATCCGCGACCATCCATCCGCTCATGGTGGTGCCGAATCCACTTCGCCATCGGCTTGTGCTCCAACACCTCATTCACGATGGATTCGCCAATCGCCGGATGGGTTTTTATGACCGCGAACTCCTCATCCGTCAACTTTGTCGGCTTCTCCAAAATTCTCTCGTCGACCGCCAACTTGCCGATGTCGTGCAAAAGCGCCGCCTGAACTACTTCATCGAGTCGCCACTCCGGAATCCCGACCTTCCGCCCCGTCTCCCTTGCGAGGTAACCGACTCTGCGCGAGTGCCCACCGGTGTAAGGATGCGCGTGGCTCAACAAATTGCCAAGCCCAATCAAACTATCCGAAAACTCCTGACTTGCCTTGAGGTACGCGCGCAACGCCCCTAACCAAACGATTGAGAGGATGAGCACTTGCGCCAATACGGTCGAAGTTTCCTCGCCAAGCGAGATCAGGAGCGTCGTGGTTAGCAAAAATCCAATGCTCGCCGCCCAAGCGGGCGCGCCACTAATCGTTCCGACATCGAGCGGCATTCCCGAGCCTTTCGCCATCACCATCGACGCAATCAGTCGCGAAACGACAAAACCCACCAGCCCCAAAATCGGGTGAAAAGAAGCGAGCCAGACTCCGACTCCCACCGCCACCGTCTCTCCTATCAGCAGTGCCGCCACTCGGCGCATTCCGTGCCGTACAGCCAATGGCAACACGATCCAATGTCCCGCCACCATCGCGAACGCGAGCGGAACCGACACCTTTGCCGCCAGTAGGTAAAGCGGAATCTGGGCGACATAATTTCGCTCAACGAGCCGCCCTTGCAAAAAGACCAACGCAATGAAGAGCGAACCGATGAGCGCACCGGTAGCTCCGCCGAGTTGCGAGCCAATGATCCCGAGCAACACGCAAACGCCAAGCGAAAGCACCCATTCGAGGGCACCATCGTCGTTCGCAACACGTTTCGATGCAGATTGCATTCGTCGCCTAAATTCTAGACGACTAGCAAGGGTTAAATGCCGCCCTTGCCACCGGGTTTCTTCGGCGCGGTCGCCGGCTTGTCACCAGGCTTTTCCCACTTTTCAAGCTTCACAACTGTGCGACCCCTAAATCGGTTCTCTAGAATCGGTTGCGGTGCGCCCTTGACCTCAATCGCGAAGTCACCCTTACTCTCCGCCGAAGCCTTCAAAAGGTGCATCGTCTTGAGGTCCAAATCGTAATTCACCGTCGCTTCAAAGCGAAGCGGAACCGTTTTGAGCATTGTTCCCGCCTTCGAGCTTCCGGTGAGCTGGCGAGCAAATTCCGCCATATCCGTATCCATCTTCACCTTCGCTTGGATTCGGTGGATATCCTTCCCATCGCTCGACTTCTGAACGCCTTGGTATGTGTAGGTGTAGTCGAGGCGCTGTACCCCCATCTTGTCGCCCTTGCCCTTCAGCTTTTGCGGTGTCGCAGACACGGTTCGCTGCCATGTGTCGCCGACTTTAACCTCGTCGAACGGCATTCGTGGCGAAATGTCGAGCGAGGTGTCGAACCCGCCGACAAAGAAAGCGAGGCGTTGCACTTCGCCGACGAACTCAAACAGCATTCCGATGGCGACTCCATCGGCTTGTCCAGCTTTCGTCATTTTCCGAAGCTGACCGCCATCCTTCTTCGGGGAATCCGGCTTCTTTGGCGTAAGATCCTTCATCTCAAGAACGTCGTTTACCGGGCTAACGTCCATCAGAAGCTTCCAATTCAGCTTCTCTTCCATCGTCTTCGCCGCCGACTCGCTGGTATCGCCCATCGTGATCTTCATCGAGGGACGTGTGTACATAACTTCCGCAATGCCATCTGCCTTTAGCTTCTGAACGTCAAGCGTATGACGGTAGGTGAACTCTTCGTCTTGCGGGATGAAGGTCTGGAGATTGCCGCTTCGCTCTTCCTGGGTGAATGAGGCCTTGGTGAAGTACGTGAGCTTCTCACCTGCCACAAATTTGCGACCCAATTCAATAGAACCGCCCTGAGCGGGCTGAGCACTCAGGGCGAGGAGGACAAAGGCACCTAAAGCCATGCCATTATTATCACTTAAGAACTTGTTTTGCGATCACAAGTCTCTGAATTTCGGAGCATCCTTCACCAATTTCTGTGAGCTTGGCGTCGCGCCACAACTTCTCGACCAGAAACTCGCGGGTCATGCCGCGACCACCATGCACCTGGATCGCCCGGTTCGTCACCCGGTTTGCCGCCTCCGAGGCATACAGCTTCGCGAACGAGCTTTCAAGCACCACCGATTGACCGTTGTCCATCATCTCGGCACCCTTGTGAAGAAGCAACCGCGCGGCCTCGACTTCCATCGCCGAATCTGCGATCATGTTCTGAACCGACTGCATATCCGCCAGGCGACGATTGAACTGCTCGCGCCCCTTCGAGTACTCAAGCATCAGTTCGTATGCCTTCTCCGCGATTCCAACTGCCATCGCTGCAATGCCAAGTCGGCCTCGGTAGAGCAAGCCAATCGCCTGCTCGAACGTACACGGCGTGTGCCAACCCACAGCGTCGTTCAGCGCGAACTGAACCGTATTGGAAGCCGAGACACCGACGGTGTGAATCCGTTTTTCAAGCTTAAAGCCGGGCTGATTCGTCTCCACCAAGAATGCGGAAAGCTCCGTATCGCTCGTTCGTGCGATCAGGACGATCAAGTCCGCCTTTCCGCCGTTCGTGATGAACATTTTGCGGCCATTGATCTTGTACATCCCTTCTTCGCCCGATGGCTCAGCCTTGGTCTTCACCCTTCGCGCGTCCGAACCGGCATCTGGCTCGGTGAGTCCCCAAGCGAGCTTGATCTCGCCGCTCAAAATTCCTGGCATGTACTTTGCAAATTGCGCTTCGGTGCAGAATGCGTCGAAGTGAGCAACGCACAGGGCGTTGATTGCCGCGATGTTCATCGAAAGTGCCGGATCACCCTTTGCGAGTTCGCGGCACGCCTCGACGTAACCCATAACGCTCAATCCGGTGCCACCGCGCTCTTTCGGCAGGGTCATTCCCAGCAGACCCAGGGCGCCCAATTTCGGCCAAATCTCATCCGGAAAAGCGGTATTTGCTTCCCACTCCCTCGTGTTTGGAAGCACTTCATCGGCAACAAACTGCCGAACTCGATTCATAAATTCTGATTCTGATGCGCTTAATGCAAATCCCATAAATCCTCGTTGACCTAATCCTTGGCGGAACACCGTGTTCTACGCCTCCGTAATTGTGACCGATTTACCAAACCGACTTTCATTTCACTATTTTCAGTGAATTTATCGCGATATATCAGCAAGGGCTGATAAATAGCCCAAAATGATTGTAGAACACAACAATGGACATCTTCGAGGAGATCTCTGAACCATCAAGAAGGCATTTGCTCAAAGAGCTGCTTGACGGTGCTAAGAACGTCTCGGAGCTTGTCGAGGCAACCGGTCTGAGACAACCAAACGCCTCCAACCACCTTGCTCGGCTTCGAGCGCGTGGGCTTGTGAGGACTTCCAAGAATGGCCGCCAGGTCTACTACGCCCTCGCCTCAAAGACCGTCGAAGATGCACTTCGCTCGGTGCTTTCCAATCAGCAAGTTGAGCCAGCAGTCGTAAATTTAGCCGAGGCAAGCAAAGATTACGCCCGCGCGGCAACCCGAGGCGCGGAAACGGAATGCAACCGCCTTGTGGATCGGGCAATTCGCGCTGGACACTCACTCGTCGCGATTTACGAAGGGTTTCTCGGCCCAGCGATGCACAGCGTCGGCACCTGGTATGCCGTCGAGGCAATCGACGAAGCGCAAGAGCACATGGCGAGTGAAATTACTCTTCGCCAGATGAGCCGGATTTCGGGTCAATTTGCCCCCGATCGACAGACAGACAAAATCGCGCTCGTGGGCTGTGCGCCAGGCAACCACCACATTATCGGACTCAGAATGCTCGCCGACTTTCTCATGCACAAGGGTTGGCAAGTCAAGTTTTTAGGCGCGAACGTCCCCGAGACATCCTTTGTGCGAGAGGTCGCCGAAAGCGAACCCGACCTCATCTTGATCTCGACGAACAACGAGGAGGGCATCGAAGCCACTCTCTCGCTGGTAAGGGCCATCGCTAAATTCAAAGAGGGGCGGCTCGTGCCGTTCGTGGGCGTAGGCGGCGGAGCCGTTGTCGCCGAGCTAACAGCCTTTGCCGAATCGGGAGCCGATTTCTACTCAGCATCACTCAGCTCGTTTGCCAACCGAGAACTCGCCGAAGTCGAGCGAGCACTCGCGGCAAACGTTAAGTTGGATTGGCCCTCGGAAGAAGCCGATCACCGACTGTCGCGTTGAGGCCGAAAATCTACTAAAATTCCCGCGGCGATACCTTAACCCGGGCGTCGAGCTGCCGTCCAGATGACTTCCCACAAAGTATTCACCGTGCGGCGAGCCGACCTGAACACCACCTTGCTTGGTCTGGATGCTACGGATGGGGTCGCGGAAGAAGAGAACTTTTGATGGATCCGGAACTTTCGAGAGATTGATCAGTTGGACTTGACCTGCGGATCGGAAGAAAGCCGAGAGACCTTGATCATGCACATACCCTAGCTTGCCAGTACCTTCAACCCGGCTCAACTCTTTGCGCCGGAACTCTGGCTCATCAGAGGGACAGTGTAACGCCTCCCCGCCCTCATATGGAGCGAGAAGACTAAGAAGCTTTTCGCCGTTGCCCGCTCCTGGCTGAAACGTAAAAACCGGAGGCAGAAACTCGTCGTGATCCGAGGCGTACAGCAGGCTCATCCTAGAAATCTGGAAAATGTTGGAAACACACGAGGACCGCCGCGATGAGTCAACAACCCACATCATCTGTGATGCAAAGTACAAGCACCCGGCACCTACACCGCTGACAGCCAATGCCTTCCAAAACCAATTCACTTTACGGCTTTGGCTTTTGCGGACGATTTGGCGAGGCGGAGGCAAGAGTAACACTACTCTCCGTCAGAGCCGCCCCAAGGCGAGCTGTAGTTCGGTGGTTCCTTCGTGATCTGAACGTCGTGCGGATGGCTCTCGCGCAGACCCGCGTTCGTGATCTTCTGGAACTCCGCCCGATCGCGTAGCTCGACCAAGCTTCCCGCGCCCACGTAGCCCATTCCCGAACGGAGGCCACCCACCAGTTGCGCCATCGTATCGCGCAAAGGCCCCTTGAACGGCACGCGCCCCTCGACGCCCTCGGGAACGATGACCGCGCCAGAGTCCTTGATCTGCATGTACCGGTCGCTCGAGCCCGACTTCATCGCGCCCACAGACCCCATTCCGCGATAGACCTTATACGCTCGATTTCGGAAGATCTCGACCTCACCAGGGCTCTCTTCGCAGCCGGCAAACATATTGCCCATCATGACGCAGCTCGCTCCGGCTCCGAGGCACTTCACAATGTCTCCCGACGAGCGAATACCGCCGTCGGCAATGGTCGGAATTCCAAGCTCATTTGCCGCCTCGGCGCACTCAAGCACCGCCGTAAACTGCGGCACGCCGATACCCGCCACAACCCGGGTCGTACAGATCGAGCCAGCGCCGATTCCAACCCGAAGGCCGTCCGCGCCGAGTTCGGCAAGAGCACGAACGCCTTGTGGTGTCGCGACACTCCCCGCGATGACCTTGAGATCTGGCAGCTTCTCCTTGAGCATCTTGAGACAGCTCATCACGCCCTTGCTGTGCCCATGAGCGGCATCGATGACCACAAAATCCACGCCCGCCTCGTGCAGAGCCTTCGCCCGCTCGTACGGCTCGCGAAGAGCGCCAATCGCGGCGCCAACGACGAGCCTTCCCTTCTCGTCCTTGGTGGAAAGCGGGTGCTGTTGAACTTTCAAGATGTCCTTGATCGTGATCAGCCCTTTGAGAATTCCGTCTGAATCGACGATGGGCAACTTTTCAATCCGGTGCTCGGCAAGAATTTTCTGCGCTTCGGGGAGCGACGTCCCGGGCGAGGTCGTGATCAGACCCTTGGAGGTCATCCGTGTCGCGATCGGCTGCGAGTAGTCCGTCTCGAATCGGATATCGCGGTTGGTAAGGATCCCCACCAAATGGCCCGCTTCATCCACCACCGGAACGCCGGAGATGTGATAGCGCTCCATCAGGTTGACCGCGTCCTGAATCGTCTCTTGGGCCAGGAGCTTAAAAGGCTTGGTGATAACGCCGCTTTCGGACCGCTTGACGCGATCGACTGCCGCGCATTGAGCCTCAATGGGCATTGTTCGGTGAAGAACTCCGACGCCACCCTCTCGGGCCATCGCTATCGCCATTCGGGCATCCGTGACGGTGTCCATCGGAGACGACGCAATCGGGACTCGCAACCGGATTCCGGGCAGAAATTGGGTGGAAAGGTCGACTTCGGAGGGGAGAACTTCGGTGTGCTGGGGTACCAGGAGTACGTCGTCGAAGCTCAATCCTTCCTTAAATGAAGCCATAGAAGATTATGACATTCGATCCAGTGCCGGCGCACGGGGGGCCAGCGCAACTTCCGCCAAACTGACAGCCATAACAGGGTTAAGAGCTTACAATGTGCCAACACTAATCAAGGTAAGGTTTCCTTGTTCTCATGTCAAATACGGTTCTGGTCGTCGGAGGAGCAGGCTACATTGGTAGTCACACATGCAAAGCGCTGAAGCAATCTGGTTTCGTGCCAGTAACGGTCGATAATCTCAGCGAAGGGCATGAGTGGGCCGTCAAGTTTGGCCCCCTGGAGCGAGGCGAGGCTGGTGATCAGGTGTTCATGACCAGCGTCATGAACAAGCATCAGCCGGTAGGAGTCATCCACTTTGCCGCGAATGCATATGTGGGCGAGTCCGTCAGCAATCCCCGGAAATACATCCAGAACAACGTTGTCGCGATGCACAACCTCCTCTCGACCTGCATCGACGAGAATGTAAACAACGTCATTTTCTCTTCCTCGTGCGCCACGTATGGGATTCCCGCCACGGTTCCGATCGTCGAGACGGATGCACAAAATCCGATCTCGCCATATGGCGACAGCAAACTCATTGGTGAAAAGCTCCTGCACTGGTATAGCAACGCTCATCCGCTTCGCCACGTCGCTCTTCGCTACTTCAACGCGAGTGGAGCCGACGCGGACGGCGAGATCGGCGAAGTCCACGATCCCGAGACTCACCTCATCCCGCTCATTCTTCAGGCCGCACTCGGCAAACGCAACGCGATCAGCGTTTTTGGAACTGACTACCCAACCCAAGACGGAACTTGCGAGCGCGATTACATTCACGTTACCGACCTTGGTTCGGCCCATGTTGCCGCGCTCAAGTACTTGCTGAACGGCGGCGAGAGCACGAGGATCAACCTAGGTTCGGGCGAGCCATTCTCGGTTCAACAAGTGATTGACGCGGCAAAGCGGATTACGGGTCGTGAGCTTCCGACCGAGTACGGTCCCCGCCGGGAAGGCGATCCGCCTGCACTTTACGCAAATCCATCGAAGGCGCGAGCGGTTCTCGGCTGGAAATCGGAGCACAGCTCTCTGGACAACATCCTTACCACCGCCTGGAACTGGGAGCTGAAACGCCAGGAGCTTGGGGTCTGATGCGCGTCATCATCGTCAACGATAACGCGGTGATCACGGGTGGCGCCACCAAGTGCGCGCTCCTCAGCGCCGAGCATCTCGCTAATATGGGCCACGAAGTGCATTACGTGAGCGGCCTCGAAGGGGTCGATCCGTACTTCGCCAGCCTCGAGAACGTCAAATTTCACACTTTGGGCCGCCCAGACACTCCGATGTCGATGCGCAAACTGGCCGAGCTTGCCTACCTGCCCGATATGTACGACCTTGTCCGCAAATTGATTGCCGAAGGTGACCCTAATCAAACGATCGTTCACTCGCACCTATGGAAGACGGGTGCCTCGCCGAGCTTTGTCAACGCCGCCATTGATGGAGGAGCGCACCTACTCTGCTCGTTCCACGACTACCACGTCGCGTGCCCAGTCGGACAGTTTTTCAACAACCAGACGCATAAGATTTGCACCCTCGAACCCGGATCGATGAAGTGCGTTATGACCCACTGCTCGCGCACGCGAACGATCTTGCCCAAGTGGGTTGAGGTCTACCGATGGAGCGTGCAGCGGGGCAAAGCAGGACTCCCCACGAAGGTGAAGCACTTTGGAGTGTTCAGCCAAAAGAGCGTCGACGCCTTCGGCAAGTACCTGCCCGCCGACGCAAAGCTGCACATGATGCACTATCCGATTCAGGCTGAGGTCGCTCCGCGTGTTGACGTAACAAAGAATAAGCGGTTCATCTTTTCGGGCCGACTCTCGCTTGAGAAAGACCCGAAACTGATGATCGAGGCGGCCGAAAAAATTGGTGCCGAAGTCAGGTTTTTGGGTGATGGACCGCTGATGACCGACCTGAAGGCGATGAACTACAAGAACGCCTCATTTGCCGGTTGGATCAAGGGTGATGAGATACTCCGCGAGATGGAGCAAGCCCGGGCGATGGCAATCACTTCGATCTGGTACGAGGTGAACCCCCTCGCACCTATCGAGGCGCTCGGCAAAGGAATCCCGGTTCTGGCCAGCGACTGCACCTCCACTCTCTACGAAATTGTTGAAGGCGAAACTGGCTTTGGATTCAAGCACCAAAACGCCGCCGATCTCGCCGAAAAAATGGAGCGGCTTCTGGACGATGCAACCGCCGACCGGATGAGCAAAGCCGCCTATGATCGCTTCTGGGCGAAGCCGCCGACCGCTGAGAACCACGCCAAGCGGCTCGTCGAGATTTACGAAGAAATCATGGCGTAAAAAAGATTCCCCCGCTGATGGCGGGGGAATCTGGGTTTGTCAGTAGCTCTTTGGAGCGAGGACCTGCACGTCCTGGGTCACCACTTTGTCTCCAAACTTGAACCGGACTTTGTAGGTTCCAGGCTTCAATCGGTTTGCCCCTCCGCGCTGCTGCCACGTGTAGCGAACAAAACCGGATTTACGGAGCTGAGTCTTCACGTTATCAAACAGAGCGAGGCTCTGCTCAGGGATTCCCTCACCCTCAAATGTCGCCGTAATGTCGACCTTCTCGTCGAGCGGCTTGGGGTTCCAGAAGTACAGGCGCGCCGCAGGCTGATTGTTAAGCGATCCGCCAAAAGAGTTCCCGTCAAGCGGAGTACCGAACACCATTGGCATCGCAATCGCAGGACTCGTACCAAGCCCAATGGTTTCCTTCGGCGCCCGGTCGGTGCTGTCCGCCTCAAATCCCTTCGGCAGGGCCTCTAGCGGCGCAATGTCAATCGTCCAGATCGAACGGCCATGAGTACCGACCACGAGGTCGTTCATCGTCGACTGAATCTTGAGGTCATGCACTGCCACCGTGGGGAAGTCGCTGCGAATTCGTTGCCAAGTCTTGCCAAGGTCGGTCGAGACCCGAAGAGACATCTCCGATCCCAGGAAGAGCAGATCCGAGTTCTTCTCGCCCTCGCGAATTACGTAAACCGAATCGTAATCCGGCAACGAACCCGCCAGCGAGCGGAACGTCTTACCCGCATCTTCGCTCACATACACGTAGCTGCGGAAGTCGTTGTTTCGGTGACCATCGGCCGTAACATAAAGCCGATCCTTACTCCATTTCGACCAAAGCACTCGGCTGATCCAAGTGTTCTCCGGGAGGCCAGGAAGGTTGGCCGTAATGTCCGTCCAGTTCGCGCCTCCGTCGAGAGAGATGTTCACCAAGCCATCATCCGATCCGGTAGCCAATCGCCCCGGCACCAACCGAGATTCGTCGAGAGTCACGACTGTGCAGTGGTTCTCAGCGCCCGTTGATTCAATGTTGATCGAAGTTCGCTTGCTGAGTTCTCCCGACTTGATCTTTCGCGGCGACATCGTGGTGAGGTCAGGCGAAATCGCCACGAAGCTATCACCTCGGTTGGTCGACTTCAGCAACCGGTGAGTACCGATGTAAATCGTCTTATTGTCGTGCGGACTCAGCATCATTGGCGTGTTCCAGTTGCGCCGCTGGGTCTCACCCGGAATCGTATCGCCCCGAACAAGTGATCGGCGCTCACCGGTCTTGCGGTTCAAGCGGACGCCGTTTCCGCCCTGGCTCTCCGCATAAACGTACTCAGGCTCCTTCGGGTCAACAAGCACATAAAAACCGTCGCCACCGTTGAGGCTTTGCGCGTCCCAGGGACCGACAAACCCTTTATCAGTCTGAGTGGGCAACGCCCAGCAACCGTTATCCTGCAGTCCGCCGTACACCCAATACGGCACTTGGTTGTCTGCGTCAACCGCATAGAACTGGCCCAGAGCCATCTGGTTGTGGTGCCGCCAAGCCTTACCCGCGTCCTTAGTGGAGTAAACACCACCATCGCATCCGGTGATGATGTGATTCGGGTTCTTCGGGTTGATCCACATGACGTGGTGATCCGCGTGGGTCGATGCACCCGCATTCACCCACGTCTTCCCGAGATCATCGGTCCGAGCCAGGTTCAATCCACCCGAATAGATTCGGTTTGGATTCACTGGGTCAATCGCCGGATTGCTGAAGTAAAACGGCCGAGGATTGAACATCCTCACAAACTCCCAACTTTCGCCCGCGTTTCGGCTGATGAACATCCCGCCGCCGTTCATTTGCGAAAGATCAGGTGTTGTTTTGCGCCAGGCGTTTGGATCCTCTTTCTTCTTGGGCTCCTGCTTTTTAGGCTCGGCCTTGGCAGGAGGGTTCGCCTGCCCGCCCTGAGAGGCTTCGATTTCTTCCTCTTCCTGTTGTTCGCGCTGGAACGGATCCTTCGCGTCGGGGAGCGGCTTGTACTCAACCGTTGCGACCAAGATGTTCGGGTTTCGATCGTGAATACTGATCGAACAGCGGCCCAGAACGGTATTCGGAAGCCCCTTGGTGAGTGGCCGCCAAGTCTCTCCGCCGTCCGTGGACTTAAATATCCCGCTTTCGAGTCCGCCACTCGCCATTACGTATGGCTTTCGCAGTCGATCCCAGGCGCAGGCATACATCACTCGCGGATTCTTTGGGTCAACATCAAGGTCGATGATCCCCGCCCGGTCGCCGCTCGTGAACACCATGCGCCAAGTTTTTCCACCGTCCGTCGACTTGTAGATGCCGCGCTCGTTGCTGCGGCCCCAAAGGCGACCGACTGCCGCCACCCAAACGTTGTTCGGGTTCTTGGGGTCAACGTAGATCTCCGAGATGTGCCGCGTTTCGGTGAGGCCGATATGCGCCCAAGTCTTTCCGCCGTCCACCGATTTGTAGACGCCATCGCCCCACGCGACCGAGTTGCGCGAGCTCTGCTCACCGGTGCCCACATAGATCACATTCGGCTTCGACTGGCAGATCGCGACCGCGCCCATGCTCACCGAGTTGCCGTAGTCAAAAATGGCCTCGAACGTATCCCCGCCGTTCGTCGTTCGCCACAACCCCGAGCTGGCAGTCGCAACGTAGTAGGTGTCCGGATTGGACTCGAGCACCGCGAGGTCCATGATCCGCCCGCCCATGTTGGTTGGCCCAAGCTGCCGCTTCGGAAGAAAATCGAGTAGGGCGCCAAGCGCACCTTCGGACTTTGGGGGCCCAAATGGCTTCCCTTGTTGGGAGAAACCGGCCGAAAACGACGCAAAACAAACTCCGAGGGCAAGAATGTGCCGATGAGACATCCTTCGCTTTTACCTGGTACTGGACCTCTTTGAGTTGCGACTATTGGCTTTTTTAGTTCAAAGACCTAAAGTTCTGAAGCAAAGTCAACGAAAATGGTTAAAGAGAAAGGCTCGCATTAAGGCTATGTTCAACTTGGAATCACTTACCACTATCCCTTCGCTGCTTGTCGGCGCTGGGCTTGCTTCTATCCTTTGGTCGCTCCTCGATAAGCGCGGCGCGGATAAAGCGAAGGCAGGCGGCACTGCTGCAGCAGCGGCTCCCGAAGAGGTTCAGAAGCTCAAAGCCGAGCTCGCAACCGCCCGAGAAGAGGCCGAAAAGGTTGCCGATCTCCACTCCTACACGCGTCAACTTGAAGCCAAGCTCCAACTGCTCGAAGCCGCGAATGCCGAACCAGGCAGTGAAGAGCACGAAATGCGCGTGAAGGTGCTCGAAAAGCAACTTTCCGAGAAGGCCGAACTCGAATCCAAGCTTGCCGTCATGACTCAGGAGCGAGATGACTACAAGGCCAAAGCCGAGATGTTTGATTCCATGGTCGGCGAGAAGCCTGCTCCCGCACCAGAGCCAGCACCTGCGCCTGAGCCCGCACCAGCGGCCGTCGCACCCGAGCCAGCACCTGCGCCTGAGCCCGCTCCGGTGTTCGCCGAAGCTGAGCCAGTTGCCGTTCCCGCACCAGTGGAAGCCGCCGCTCCAGCACCGGTTGTAGAGACTCCAGCAGCTCCCGCCGAAGCACCCGCTCCCACTGTTCAACTTATTGAATCCACACCTGAGCCAACCGCACCGGCCGTCCAGCCCCTCGTGGCAACCGGCGGCGCTGCAGTTGCGGCAAGGCTCGAGGCCGTCGAAGAAGAGCGACCTCCCCTTCGCGTCGAGGTGAACGAACCCGCAGTGGCGATCGCAGACAATCGCGATCCGCTGGAAAACATCGATGGAATCGGCCCCGTCTACCAACAAAAGCTTTACGAAGCAGGCATCAAGACCTTCGCTCAGCTCGCGGCAGCATCTCCAAGCCGAATCACGGAGATCATCGAACCTCAAAACTGGCAGCATATCGATGTCATGAAGTGGCGCCGTGAGGCCGCTCTCTACGCCGCAGGTGAAAAGTCGTGACGTCCAAAGCTCTCAAGGGCATCGGTGGCGTCGTCCTGATCGTCGGCGCGCTCGTGACCAGCATGGGTGCAGGTTCTCCCGAAGCTCCTAAAAGCGGCAATAAGTCGAGCGGAAAAGTTGCCTCGAAAACCGAAAAGATTCTGATCACCCACCCCTCCAAGCCCGATAACTACGGTCCTGGAACCTACGTGTTCGAAGGTCAAGTCGGCAAAGGCAAGCGTGTGAGCGTGACCCTCGATGACGGCGAAGCGGTCAAGATGAAGACCGACGCCGACGGCGCATATCGCTACGAAGCCAAGATCAAGGAGCCTGGCTCCCACGCCCTCGAAGTCACAATCGAAGGCGAGAAGGGTTCAGACTCCGAGACAGAAAGGCTTGCATTCGAAGTCGAAAAGGGCACCGCACCTGAGAGGGTCGCAGTCAAGACCGACGACGTCAAGCACTCCGCCAAGCCGACCAAAAAGTCGGACGACGAATTGCCCACAAACCTGCTGCCTGAAGACGACCAGTCCGATGTCAAGTACCCTTCCGATCCCGGACTCGGCACCGACAATGTCCCCGTAAAGGACAATGTCATCGCCGAAGATCTGAAGAAAAAGGACGCAGCCAAGAAGCCGGCGCCGAAGCACGACGCTCACGCTAAGCCTACCAAGCCGACGAAGCCAAGCTCGGCGCCGAATAAGCCCGGTGTGAAGTTCGTCATCTCCTCGCACAGCAACTTCAACGTTGTGCCGCACGGAGTGATCCAGATCGGCGGAAAAGGCAAACCTGGCGACAAGGTCATGCTCCTCGTGGATGGGAAGCCTTCGATGAAAGGAACCATCAAGCCCGACGGACGATGGAAGTTCCCGGTCAAGGTAGCAAGCGCCGGCTTCCGAAAGATCACGGCGCAGAACCTCAAGACCCGCGAGCAATCGACGGTCAAGCTGAAGATTAAGTAACTCCGGCAAATCAAACTCGCCCAGGTTCAATTTTGAACCTGGGCGTTTTTATTTCTCCCGGTAAACTTCAAGCATGGACTTTGCCCTGACGCAAGAGCACGAACTGATCCGTGAAATGGCCTACAAGTTTGGCCAAAACGAGGTACTGCCTGGCCTCGCCGAGCGCGATCGCGAACACAAAAGCGATGCCCAAATGCTCGAAAAAATGGCCGAAAGTGGAATCATGGGAATCTCGATTCCAGCCAAATATGGCGGATCGGATACCGACTACATCTCGCTCGGAATCGTGTGCGAAGAGCTCGAAAGAGCCGACTCCACCGCTCGCGTCGTCATGTCTGTCCACAGCGGACTCCACTCGCTCACCCTCCTCCAATGGGGTACCGAAGAGCAAAGGAACCGCTGGCTCCCGGACCTCGCCAAGGGCAACCGATGGGGCGCATTCGGCCTCACCGAGCCCAATGCCGGCTCCGACGCCGCCAACCTCCGCACCACCGCAACCCGCGATGGGGACTCCTACATTCTCAATGGCGAGAAAACTTGGATTTCCCTTGCGGATTATGCTCACCAGTTTTTGGTCATCACTCGTTTGACCAACACCGACGCCAAGGCCCCCTATGCCGCCTTTATCGTCGACCGCAACACCCCCGGATTCTCGAGCAAAGCCATCAAAGGCAAGCTCGGAGTGCGCGCGGGTAACACCGGACAAATCTTCTTTGACAACGTCCGAGTTGACAAGTCGTGCATGCTGGGCGAAGAGGGCGACGGCTTCAAAGTTGCGATGTCCGCTCTTGACCATGGTCGCTACACCGTTGGCGCGGGCGCAGTCGGAATCATCACCGCCTGCCTCGACGCCTGCACCAAGTACGCCAATGAGCGGTCAGTCGGCGGCGAAGTCATCGGCAAAAAGCAGCTCGTTCAGCAAATGATCGCTTCCATGGTCAAAGGACGCGACGTCGGTCGGTTGCTCTACTACCAAGTCGGTTGGATGAAGAACAACGGAATCCGTCACACCCGCGAGTGCTCAATGGCGAAATGGGTCAACTGCGAAGCCGCATTCGACGCCGCTAACAAGGCGGTCGAGATCCACGGCGCGTATGGCTTCTGCGACGAGTTCCCGGTGGAGCGATACTTCCGAAACTCACGCGGAGCGATGATCTACGAAGGAACCCACGAAATCCACACGATTATGCAAGCTGAATATGAGCTTGGATATCGGGCGGACAAGCCGATCTCGCGAGTACTTCCGACCTGGCCAGTTCGATAAAACTGGCAATTCTCAGCCCTCCGGTCGGAGGGCTGATTTATTTCTGCTCTACCAGTTCAGCGATCCGCTCGAGTCCTCGGTCAAACGACTTTCCGATCATCTTCTCAGTGTTCATGAGGACGCCAAACAGCTTCGCCATGAAGTTGTTCGTGCCCGACATGATCCAAGTAAGCTTCGTCCCCGCTCCCGAAGGCACCATCACAAAATCCGCTCGCGCCGAAGACTTCATCGGCTTTTCAAACTCCAGGGCGACATCCACCACCGACCCGGGCACCGAGCGCAGAATCGTGCAAGAGCCAGATCCCGTCTTCTGACCATCCCACCGATAGAAGCCGCCCTCTCCCGAGGTCTTTTCGCCATAGGTCAGCTTGGCCGTCGGCTCCATCTCGATCCATGGCGACCACTTTTCCCAGTTCCGAAACTCTCCGACTTGCTCAAATATCTGCTCAGCCGAGGCGTTGACGACCCTCGAGCGCTCGTAGCGGTAATCGTTGGGACGGGTGTAAACGAAGCCCAAGAATCCCGCAACCAAGATGACAACGATCAGCCACATAGCAAAATCATATCACTGATAATCAATATTCGTAAGCCGCCGGCCCAACCTCGATGTTGCCGGAGCGTGGGCTCTCTCGATTTGTCGAATCCACCAAAAGCAGTGCCTCCCATTCCAGCTTCCCTTTCGGCTTCCCGCTTCCATCGCCACCCCAAAAGTTCGCCTTCTCGCCCGACAGAGAGATAGAGACGAGCCGCCATCCGGCCCGGTCAGTCGCCGAATCAAGCACACCGAGATCGACCTGGAACGTCTGCCCCAACTCGTCTCGAAATCTCGCCCGGAGCGCGTTGCCGGATCCATCTGGCTTGATCCAAACGTTGAGTTTGGTCGCGCCACTAGGAATCGCGACACTCCCTACCGGAGCTAGACAGGCATACTGCCACCCCTTGCCGAACTGGTAGCCGAACGTGAATCCCTTCTCCGCCGCCGCAACTTCCACCGCTTTCGAAGCAATATTTTCGACGTAAGCCACCGAAGACCACTCAGCCGGAGCGAACTTTACGATCTCCACCTTACGCGGGCGGTCTGTCTTTCCAGCCATTCCGGCAGTTAGCGTCGTCGAGTCATCACTCGTCGCCAACGCCTCCAAGAACCGCGACTTCTCCACCGTCGAGTAGCACGTTACGTTTGCGCCGTTGCTCGACCTCCGGTACCGAAACTCCATTTTGACCGGCTGAGCGACCATCTTATCCACCACCGCGCACCACCCGCCATCGTCAATGGGCGGAGCAAACGCGATGTTTAGTGCCGAAAAACTCACCGGAGGCAATTCGGTTGCCTTAGCCGCTACGCTAGTGAGCGAGGCGTAAAGTGTTTTGTTCGCCTTCACAGATAGCGGTAAATCGGAGAAAGAGATTCCTGCATCCTTTTGGTACCACTTGGCCTGAACGAGCCTCCCATTCCCCGCACCTACAATCACCCAGCTGAGAGGATCGCCTTGAGGAACCCTTCGGAACGACGTGCACCCCTTAAACTTTGCAATCAGCTCCTTCGCGGCGATGAACGCCGGCTTAAGGTCGAAGTTCTCCCGAACCACGCCAAACCGATGTTCGCGATCCTCAGGGTTCGGACCGTCATCCTTCCAGTCATAAAAAATTGAAATCGGCACTCCAGCGGCCCGGTTGATCAGCCACATCCGGGAGAGGTACATCGCTTGTCGCCCTTCGCTCACCGCCCCCTTGGCCGTAGAATAACCCCACTCCGAACAGATGATGGGCAAATCCTTTCGCCCCTCCGGAGCAACTTCGCGGATCAGACCGCGCACTTGCCCAATGTCCTCCCAAACGCTCTCAGGACCACTCTCACGGTAAGGATGGAGAGAAACGCCATCGATGAGCCCAAGAAGTTCTGGCGTGAGCGAATCCGAGAGGAACTTCATATCGACTCCGCTGACACCCGGCGCGATGATGCGGCACTCGGGATCGGCCTCACGCATTCCCCGCGCCGTCGCCACCGCAAGCGCGGTGTAGTCGCGCGCCGAAGGTTCGGGCTTCCAAAACTGCCCCAAATTCGGTTCGTTCCAAATCTCCCAGATAATCTCCTGTCCCCGGAAGTGTTCAACTGCACTCTTAGCCCACTTCGCAAAGGCGTCCCTCGCAGCAGGTATCGAGGGCGATCCTGCCTGATATAAGTCGTTCCCATAATTGAGGATGAACAGCGGTCTGATCCCGCGCACTCTGCACTGAGCTAACAGCCCATCATAGGCAGAAAAATCGTAGACTCCGGGCGCGGTCTCGGTTGCCGACCATACGAAATCCATCCGGACGTACTGGAATCCCGCCTTGCCAAGGAGCTCCATCTCCCCCAGAGCCGGTGCCGTGAAATGGATATTCACCCCGTAACCAGGCCAAATTGGTTTCGGAGCCGAAGCAGCCTGCAACCAAAGCGCCCCTGCCATCGCAATCGAGGCAAACATTTCCACATTATAAACAACTCGGCATATTCGAGATTGATGTATTACGGCTGGGTCAAAAGCCCTCATAGAAGCATTGACTGCGAAACATGGAAAAACCAATCACGGATTTCTCTCAATGAATCGCTACAATACAATTACGAGGTCAGGAATGAAGCTCAAACTCACAAAACTAACTTTAGCCTTAATGGCGATCATCACGGGCCTGTTGATACTGATAGGCTGCGGTGGATCCAGTTCCTCGGGCGGCGCCTCCTCGGTTGATCTTTTCATCACCGACGACATGAGCGCCGACTACTCGGGAGTCTGGGTCACCCTCTACAAGGCAGAAATCTACAACACCGCCGGAGCCTCGACCACTCTCTTCGAGAGCACCGAGGGTCTGCCTGTCAACCTACGGCAGTTGAACGACGGAGCATCGCGATTCTTGCTCCTCGCACCGGGGCGACTCCCCGATGGAACCTACAACAAGGTTCAATTCAATGTTGGCAAAACCGTCAACCTCGTCGCGGCTGTGGGCGGCGCGCCTTCCACAGCAACGTTCCCGAACGCCCTAGACAACGGCACCGGTCGATCCAAGCTCGAGGTCAATCTGACTCCTGCAGTCACGATTCCCGGCACGCCGAGGCTTGCCGTCGACTTCGATCTCAAAAACTGGACCGTCACCGGAGGAGTCATCACCCCAGTTGTGGGTGTCCACCCTGGCGGCGGCCTTACCGATCCTACTCGTCACGAGCGATTTGAGTTCAAAGGTCTCGTAAGCAACCTTGTGGGGACCGCACCCGACCAAACCTTCAACCTCCAACTCCGATTCGGCGGCAACGTCACCGTGCAAACATCGATCGACACGAGCTTCGTTGGCGACGGTACTGCTGTCTTCGGGAATGGAGCGAAAGCTGAGGTCTTCGGCGAGTTCAATCCGCTGACCCGCGTTGTTGTTGCACGAGTTGTTCGCTTCGAAAGCGAATTCGAGAATGAAGCGAAGGCCATCGGCAAGGCATCGAATATCGCGGCTGGTGCCGGAACTTTTGACGTGCTTCCGAAGTTCACCCGAGGCTTCGTGCCGCAAGGTGAAAAGGTTTCGGTGGTCACAAACGGAACCACCCGATACCGAGGACGCCGAGGTGCAACTTTGACGCAAGCTGAGTTCTTCACTGCCCTCACCAACGCCGGCGCCGACGCCGTTGTTGAGGTTGAAGGAGCGTACTCCTCGACCAACAACACCCTGACCGCAAAGAGCGTCCATATCGAAAACGAAGTGGAGCTTGGCGGAGTCGAGGCAAAAGGAACCGCTTCGGCACCAAACGTCGAAGCAGGCTCGTTCAGCCTCACCATCTCAGAGAGCGAAGGATTCACTCCTCCGAACGCCACGATGACGGTCAAAGTGTCCTCGATCACGACCTATAAGTCCGCCACCGGTGCTTCGATGACCAAGGCCGGTTTCTTCGAAGCCCTCCGGGCTTCCGGAACGGTCGTTAAGGTCCACGGAGTGATTCGAGACGGCGCAATCGCAGCCGGACGCTGCGAAATCAAGCAATCGGGCAGCGGCGGAAACAACCAGTAAACCCCTGCTCACAAAAGCCCTCCACTCAATCAAAGTGGGGGGCTTTGTCGTTCATAATCAAGGACACAATGGCGTTCAAAGTTGCAGTGCTCCCAGGTGATGGAATCGGTCCCGAAGTCGTGGCCGAAGCCGTCAAAGTCGTAAAGGCAGTCTCGGGTGACTACGAGTTTGAAGAAGCCCTCATCGGAGGCATCGCTTACGACCAGACCGGGCATCCGCTTCCAGCCGCGACACTAGACCTTTGCCGCGAAGCTGACGCTGCCTTGATGGGTGCGGTTGGTGGTCCCAAGTGGGACAACATTCAGCCCACCTCCCTTCGACCCGAAGTCGGCGCCCTCCTCGCTCTTCGCTCTGAGCTGAACCTCTACGCAAACGTCCGCCCCGCCAAAACCATGAAGGCGCTCCTGACTGCGTCCCCATTAAAGGGCGATCACGGAATGGTTGACCTTTGCGTGATCCGCGAACTCACCGGTGGAATCTACTTTGGCACTCCTCGCGAACGGCGCGAAAACGGAACCGTTGCCGTCGACACCTGCATCTACTCCCGATCCGAAATCGAGCGAATCACCCTGCGCGCCTTCGAGGTCGCTCGGTCACGCCGCAAAGAAGTGGTGAGCGTCGATAAAGCCAACGTTCTCGAAACCAGCCGGCTGTGGCGCGAAGTCGTAACTGAACTCGCCGCCCAAAACCCCGACGTTAAGGTCACCCACATGCTGGTCGATAACTGCGCGATGCAACTCATCCGCGACCCCCGACAGTTCGATGTGATCCTCACCGAGAACATGTTCGGCGATATTATCTCGGATGAAGCCTCAATGATCACGGGTTCGCTCGGCCTCCTCCCTTCCGCCTCGCTGAGCGATGTCAAAGGCGACAAACCCTTCGGGCTGTACGAGCCAGTTCACGGCTCCGCTCCGGATATCGCGGGACAAGGCCGCGCCAACCCGATCGCAACAATTCTGAGTGCCGCCATGATGCTCCAATACACCTTTGGCGATCTCGCCGGAGCGCAGCGCATCGAAGATGCATGTAACCAAGTGCTTGAGAGCGGCCTGAGAACCGCTGACATCTTCGAGCCAGGCTGCCAATTGGTGAGCACGAGCAAGCTCGGCGATGCCATCGCCTCCGCCGTCAGCGGGTAACCTAGGCTAGTCTCAATGGCGAGCAACTTCCAACCCGAAATGACCCAAGAAGACCTGCCACCGGACCCGACTTCTCGAGCGCGAAACCAAGCCCAGATCGCTGAAACCGACTTCGAGAAACGTCGGGGCATTAGCCGTATCGAAGTGCGCGACGGCTTTACACAAGTCCACGTGACGGGCCTAGCCGAGCCGATCGCGCAAACCCGGCTCGCTGTCTTGACTCAAGCTGCGAAGTCTGGCATCAGTATCGACTTCCTTAAGCTCACACCCACCGGCTTAAGTTTCGTCGTCCCCTCCGCGACCACCGAGAGCATCGAAAAAGCACTCCGTGAGGCAAACTTCCAGCATCAGATGGCGACAGGTCGAAGCATCGTCCTCGTTCACGCCGTCAATATGCGCGACGAAGAAGGCATGGTGGCCGGAATTGTGCGCCGCACCATCAGCGCCGGAATCGCGATCGATCACGTTACGGATATGCACGACCGGATGCTCATCGTCCTCAGTAAAGAGAACGCCGCCAAGCTAAAGCAAATCATCGAAAAGGAGGTCGCGTAAATGCCTAACCGCATCCGAGTCATGAAGTTTGGTGGCACCAGCGTCGCCACCCCCGAGGCTCGGCTCACGAGCGCACTCCGAGTTATCAGCGCGAAGGAGAAAGGCATTCAGCCCGTCGTCGTCGTAAGCGCAATTGGTCGGAAGGGCCAGCCCTACGCGACCGACACCTTCATCAATCTTCTCCGCGAGATCGACCCATCGGTTGAGCCCGACGCCCGCGAGCTCGACCTGCTCATCGCCTGCGGCGAGATCCTCTCCAGCGTCATTTTTGCCCATACTCTCAAGACTCTTGGTCACAAAGCGATGGCATTCCGAGGGGGTCAAGCTGGTATCCGAACGGATGGCGTTTTTGGGAATGCTCGAATCGTCAGCATCAACCCCACCGCCCTTGTGCGATGTATTGATGGCGGCGGAATTCCGGTTGTGTGCGGCTTCCAAGGCGTCTATTCCGAGGATCGCGCCCTCCCCGGCGGCGAACTTACAACTCTCGGTCGAGGCGGCTCGGACACCACCGGCTCCGCGCTGGGTGCCGCACTTCGCGCCGAAGCAGTTGAGATTTTCACCGATGTTGACGGGGTCAAAACTGCCGATCCCGATGCCGTAAAAGGCGCCCCGACGCTTCGCCAAGTGACCTACGACGAAGTCGCCGAAATCGCCCACCTCGGAGCCAAGGTTGTTCACCCTCGCGCCGCCGAGATCGCGATGAACTACAACATCCCGCTCTGGGTCAAAAACACGTTCACGGACGATCCCGGCACGGAGATCATCAGCAAAGACAAATTCCCGGGCCGACGGGTTACGGGTGTGACGCACACCGGAAAACTGGTCTACATGCAGTTCGACCTCGGGTCAAGCGAGCTCGCTCACCGCAGCACTCTCGAAGCCAGCATTTACGAGACAATGGAGCGGTACGGAGTGCAGCTATTCATGCTCAACGTGAACCCAGAGTCCACCGGATTCGCGGTTCCTCGAGAGCAGTATCCGATCGTTCAAGACGTCCTCGATGGTCTCGTCATTCCCGCCGGAGAGGGCGAGTCGCGCCGAGTCTACGTCTTCCAACTCGGAAACGCCACTCCTGAGGTCGAAACTCAGGTCAAGCTGCTCGCTTCCCTCGGCGAAGTCCGCCGAATCCGGGCCGACCTGACCGAAGGTTGCACCATGGTCAGCCTTGTTGGGCAGGATTACATGCAGCAGCCCGGAGTCTTCCTCGAGGTGCTGACCGCGCTCGATCAAGGCCAAGTCAGCGTTCTCCAGACCAACGACAGTGATTACTCGCTTTCCATGCTCGTTCCTGAGGCCGAAACCATGCGGGCGGTCCGAATTCTGCACGAGCAATTTAAGCTCCACGAAGTCGTCTAGCCTGTTAATCTTGCAAGCCCTCTGCGCTCCCAAAAGCGGAACAAAGAGGGCAAGATGCACCGGAGTCGAGGGCTTTCTGTCAGTGAGATTATGATCTCGACCGCCGTCATCGGGACGGCAACGGTTGTTGCGGTTCCTAAGTTCATGCACGCCGCTCAGCGAGCAAAAGAATCGGCGCTTAAATACGAGCTAAAAACGTTAAGAAAAGCCGTCGATCAATTCTATATCGATTCGTCGGGCTATCCTGATACTGTCACGGATTTGCTCCAAGAAGATGCTCCGAAAGACTTCTGGATGAATAACAAGCTGATCCGGTGGAATCCGAATGTCAAGTGGCAGGGACCTTACCTCGCCTACGGGGAAAATCACGTTACAGATCCTCTTGATCCTGTGAGCGCGAAGCCGTTTTTGACCAAACGAGGCAAAAATGGTCGCTTGCAAATCTTTAGCTCGGCAGCAGGTAAAGATTCTGAAGGCAAGGAATTTAAGAGCTACTAACAAAAAAGCGTCCCAGTTTGCGACTGGGACTAGCGAGATCGTGCATACACACGTTACATCGTAAAGCGCGTAACTTTTCCCTTGTGTTTCAGGGGAGAACAGTGTTTTTGCTGTTTCGATAGTGTGTACGTAGACCACTAAGCATTGGGTTCCGGTATCGTGAAGAAATGTTAGACTTTTCACGCAGGGACATCTTTGGTCTCACCGCCGCCGCGCTCACCGCACCTAAAATCACGGCAAAGCGATCGCTCAAAGTCGCCTACCTCACCGATATTCACCTCCCCGATGATGCCGCCATCACGGAGCGCGCCAAGCGCGCAGTCCAAAAGGCCCAGAACTGCGACCTCGTCCTCTTTGGAGGTGACAACCTCATGGCTATCGACCACAAGCCTGCCGATCAGATCGCCGCTCAACTGAAAAACTGGGAAAAGAACATCCAACCCCTTCTCAAGAAGCCATCCCTCGCCATTCTCGGAAATCACGACGTCGAGCAGTGGCAATCAGACGATGCGAGCCCGATGAACGGAAAGCGGAACGCGATCAAGCTATTCGGTATGGAAAATCGCTTCTGGTCGAAGACCCTCAAAGGGTGGCGATTCATGGGACTCGATACGGTTCATCGCTATGAGAACAGCTACATGGGACACCTCGATCCCGAGCAGCTCGAATGGCTGGACCGCGAACTGAAGGACACCAAGACTCCTACCGTGGTGCTCGGTCACATTCCCATCCTCACCGTAACGTCACTCGCGAACTCGGGCTTACAGCCCAAAGACCGCGCCCTCCCCGTCGGGTTTGGCGTGAATGTCGCGAATCACCAAGAGGCCCTCAAGCGATTCCGAAAAGCAGGAAACGTGAAACTCGCCCTCAGCGGGCACACCCACATGCAGGACATCATCGCCTACGCGGGAACCACCTACATGTGCGCCGGAGCGGTGTGCGGTGGCTGGTGGAATGGCGATAACGAAGGGTTTGGTCCCACCTACGTCGAGCTAGAACTCTTCGATGATGGGACGTTCAAACAAAAGTTCGTTGGCTGGGAAGATTAACCGCGCTTTCGGCCCTTCCAGGCTCCGTGGATGCGCACATCCACGCCTTTCTCGGCCCAACTAAAGAGGTACTTCGCCGGATTCTTCTTACCAAGCGGAACCCGGACGCATCCATGCGACGCCGGATAGTTCGGCACCGAACCGTACCCGTGGATAAACACATTTCCGTTCACCTGGATGCTGTACGGCATCGGAGCGTTGTTGTACAGTTTGCTGTAATGCATCCTCGCCTTGTAGGGGCCAGTTTTGAAGTCACCATTCGGAGTGCGATGCCCCCGTCCGCCCGTTGAGACTTTCGTATCGATGACCACCATATCGCCTTGGTATCCCACGAGGCGCTGGGTGGATTGATCCACCTCAATGAACTTCCTCCCTACGTTGACCTCAAAGTTGCCGTTGGCGGTCTCGACCACGATCTTGCCTGGCTCGGTCGAATTGTCGATTGTTGCCCCCATTTGCTGAAGCTCTCGCAAAGGAATCAATGTCCGACCGTTGAAGAGCGTTTTCTCGCACTTCAGCTTCTCATCGCCAATCGTGAGCATCTGGGTCTCGCGGTCATATTCGATGTGATGGCTAAAAAGCTCGGCAGCGGAGCGCGCTGGAATGTACGTCACGCCGCTCTTGTCCGCAAATGTCACTGCGGGCATCGGGTCAAGCTCTTGCACGAACCGGCTCCCCGCCTGCCCGCCACGCTTTGAGTTCTCAAACTGGGCCGAAACTGCCGCCGAAAAAACCAATCCAACGCCAACGGCGCACATGAACTTCGATGTCATACACCCAGTCTAGGGCATAGAGTGTGCCAAAGCAAGCTAAAACCTAACCCGCAGCATCATCGAGACATCCAAAAACCGCCCGTCAAGCGTCCGAAACATCGCCTCACCCGAGAACCCCTTTCGCGCGTTGTAAGAACCCATGAGCCTCAAGATTCGACCGTCGATCTGAAATCCCTTCGTCCATCCCAACCCAATCGAGTGGCGATTCCCAAGGTCGTACGTCACCCCTAGATCGTCGAGTTGGGAATCTGGACCGCCGATCTCGGGATCGATTAAGCTCAGCGATTCGTAACGAACCGTCACTTTCCCAAATCGCCGGTTCCAATCAAAACCCAACACCCTCGAAAACCCAGAATCGCGCCCAAGGCCGCTTCCAAACTCCCTCGCCGGAGCAAAGGCCGTTCCGTTCACTCCCCAGTGCGCACCCGAGGCAATGCTAAAGCCCAACCCAGACGCACCCAATCGACCCACGAAGCCGTATTGCCGCCCAGCCCCACCATCTACGAAAGCTATCGAGAGCGGTAAGCCCTCAAAGATCAAACTCGTATCCAAGCGAGCTGCCAACACCGACTCTCGCAGCAAGAACTGCCCACCAAAGGGCAAATACTGCTTGCCTACCCGCCAGCTCCCCGCATCCTCGACGTAGTATTCATCAAACAGCTCGTTATCAGCATCGCCTGATATCGATGCCAGCCGCTGAGATGCCTTGATCGTCAAGCCATCGGCGGTAAGCGTCGAGAGCGAAATCGTTGAGAATCTCGCGAGTGGCGTGATCAATCGGAATCCGACCGGAGACTCCTTTCCCGAGACAAAACCGAGCGAAAGGTCGCCTTTGATGGTCACATCCGGAGCCTGAGCAAACGCCCCCGATGTGACCAAAAGTGCGACTAGGCTCGATGCGCGCATAGAAAATCAGCCACCTTGCCGAATTCTACTGGGGTTTGCTCGCCCGTTGTGAGATTTTTCACCGTCGCGTTGCCCGATGCCAACTCATCCTCGCCAAAGAACACCGCAAACGACGCTCCGCTCGAATCCGCTTGCCGCAGTTGGCTCTTCATGCTGCGCCCATCGACGTCGTAGCCAATTCGTAGACCGAGAGATCGGCACTCCCGAGCGACTTCCCGCAGTTGCGATCCGGCCGCCGCGCTCGCCCGAATGAGGAACGCATCCGGCCCCTTTGCCGCCGCGATCCGGCCCTGAGCCTCAAGAACCGCGAGCACCCTCTCCATGCCGATTCCGAATCCGACACAAGGCGTCTCTGGTCCGCCGAGCTGCTTGATTAGGTTGTCGTATCGCCCACCCCCGATCACGCTAAGTCCTGGCAAAAGGTCAGAAACGCCCTCAAATACTGTTTCGGTGTAGTAGTCCAACCCCCGAACAGTTGATGGCGACACCTCGTATGGCACTCCTGCCTCCGATAGCAGGCTCTGGAGCGAATCAAAGCGCTCCCGGCTTGCATCCTCAAGGTAATCAAGAATCGGCGGAACTCCTACCAGCGCCTCCTGTTGCGCGGCATCCTTCGAGTCCAGCATCCCCAATGGGTTCTTCTCGATCCGATCTCGCGTCGCCTCGTCGGCATCTTTTAAGTAACCCGAAACTTGCTCCAGAATAACCTCCCGATACTTAGCTCGGCACTCCGCCCGGCCGATCGAGTTAACCATGAGCCGAACGCTCATTCCCAGCGAGTCGAAGTACCGATGCGCAAGCTCGATGATCTCCGCATCCGCTTCCGCCGAGCTCGAGCCCACAAATTCCGCCCCAAGCTGGTGCAATTCCCTTAGACGCCCCTTCGCCGGGCGTCCGTAGCGATAACAAGCGGTGGCGTACCAAAGCCGCAGATGGGTTCCGGTTGGCGCCAAATTGTGCTCGATCACCGCGCGCATCGCGGGTGCGGTCCCCTCGGGCTTCAATGCAATCTCTCGGTCGCCTTTGTCCCGAAATTCGTACATCTCCTTGCTGACGATATCGCTCGTCTCGCCCGCCGTCCGCTTAAACAGCGCGACATCTTCGAACACTGGAGTTCGGATCTCTTGGTAGCCGTATCGGGCGACGAGATGATGGTACGCAGATTCGATTTCTTGCCAGCGCGCCGCCGAAATTGGCAACACGTCTTCCGTCCCTCTTGGTGCTTGAATCCGCATAACCCAAACAGTTTACTTGGCGGTCACCACTGCCTAGTCACAGAACTACTTGGCCTGCAAGACCCGCGCCTGATACATCACTTGCGCGAGCCGCTCGACCGTCTCCAGCCGGTTGAAAGCCTCTTCAAGCGTTTCCCCTACCGTCGTTACGCCATGGTTCGCTAGCAAGAACGAATTGTGATCCTTCACAAACGGCATGAACGACTCCGGAACTGCATCGGTGCCTGGCTCGGCAAACGGCAACACGGCTACCGAGCCCACAACCGCCTTCCCTTCCGGGCTCAAATCCGTGGGAATCGATTGACCAGCATACGCGTAGCTCGTGGCGAACAGCGGGTGCGCGTGCACCACCGCGTTCACGTCGGGTCGCGCAGCGTAGATGCCGAGGTGCATCTTAATCTCCGAACTCGGAGTGCCGCCCACGACTGCAACCGCCGCCTCCCGAAAGCCCATCCTTGCTCCTCCCGAGGGCACGACTGCTCCGGAGGAGTCCACGACAACGAGGTCATGCGGCTTGAGATGCCCTTTCGAGCGTCCGCTTGGCGTGCAAAGGAAGCGGTTCTCGCCCAGTCGCACAGAAAGATTGCCCTCGGTCGCGCCGACAAACCCGCGAACCCACATCAAGGTTCCGTACTCACAAATGGCAACGCGCAAGGCGGATTCGTCAAACACCGACGACTATTGTGACACGCGGCCCAATTCAGCCGCGATTTCTGCGCCGATCATGTTGTCCGACGAGTCCTTAGACAGCTTCTCGAAGACCACCTCGCCCGAACGGTCGATGATAAATACGCCGGCAAGTTGCAACGGGTCATGCGTCGGGAATCCCTCCCGATGCCCGGCCCGCAGCGCAGAGAGCCCCTTTCGAACAACATTCGCGTTCACAAACTGCCCCAGCGTTGCTCTTCGCAACCCGAAGTCCTGATAAAGCGCCTTCGTCGGGTCCGAGATCAATCGCTGAGGAATCTCCATTTTTCGTTTGAAGTCAGCTGTCGCGACCTGGTTTCCCATCGTCACCAAAACGATGTTTTCAGTCGTGAAGGAGCGCAGACTCGCGATCTGCTCCCGGCAAAAGATACACCCGAAATGCCGCAAGAAAACCAATGCGACCGGGGCGTCCAAGTAAAGCGATTCCAATTGAACTGACTCCCCGTTGTCGAGGTTGACAATCGCAAACGGCGCCCGCATCCCCGATTACTACGCCGCCGATTCGTCCAAAAGTTCGCGAAGCGGCCGAATCCGAGATGGGTGCTTGAGCTTCTTCAGCGACTTCTGCTCGATCTGGCGAACCCGCTCGCGGGTCACATTGAAGTGCCGTGCGACATCTTCCAAAGTCCTCGGCGTACCGTCCGTCAGACCAAAGCGCAGCATAATGACGCCCTTTTCGCGCTCGGTGAGCGTGTCGAGTACCGACTCAATTTGGCTTCGCAGTACGCTCTTGAATGCCAGAACTTCGGGGCTGAGGTGCTCAGGAGTCGCAACAAAATCGCCAAGCCCAAGGTCATCGCTATCACCAATCGGCGCATCCAACGAAACCGTCGAGACCGTCGCTTTCTGAAAATCCGTTAGCCGCTCCGGGCTGATGTTGAGTTTGCCGCTCAACTCATTGAGAGTTGCCTCACGGCCAAGTTGCTGCTGCATCTGGCCTGCGACCTTCATCATCCGGTTGACGGCCTCCAGAGTGTGCACAGGAACCCGGATCGTGCGACCATGATCACAAATTGATCGCGAAATCGCCTGCCGAATCCACCACGTCGCGTAAGTGCTAAACCGAAAACCCTTGCTCGCGTCGTACTTCTCAACGGCCCGAATTAGACCCATATTCCCTTCCTGGATCAGATCTTGAAGCGAGAGACCCCGCCCGACGTATCGCTTTGCGACGCTGACGACGAGGCGCAAATTGGATTCAATCAGAACGCTCTTGCAATCATTACACCCATCGGCGGCATGGGTGGCAAGTTCAAGTTCCTGATCGGACTTGAGAAGCGCAATGCGCCCGATTTTGCGGAACCACATGTGGACCGAATCTTCATGATCGTCCTCATCCGCACCCGGAAACGGATGAGATTCCCCTTCTTCATCCATCAACACTGGCCGCTGACGCGCCAAATTCTCAATCGCTATTCTCCTTGCCGGGCAACGCTTGATCACCGGCTTGGTGGATGCGACGGTCAGATTCCCCTCTTCGACCGACATCTCAAATGATTCCAAGATGCATTCCACTATACGAAATCATTTTGGTAAATCGCACATTTTTGGAACTTTTTTCGAACAAATGTCGTTCACGGTTGGCGCCTGGAGCGTATTGCTTTGAGATCGTTAAGTCGATTTATCAAATCTTTTCGCTGACTCACCAAGTCGATGAGGCTGGGATTTGCCTTCATCTGCTCTTCAAGCGACTTGATTTCTCGTTCAATCCAACTGATCTCAAACAGCGTAAGTACTGATTGAATTTCGGCTGGAGACCTTTCAGACTCGGACACAAGAGTATCAATTTCCATCATTAGAGCTTGATGCTCTTCCCCGAGGTCGTGAAAACTCTCCTTTCCTTTCAGCCCACCAATAAGTGATCTGGCAGCTGCACTTTGCCACATCTCAGGCTTTTCAAGAATGTCCCGAACGAGAGTCCGACCCTCCTCGTGAAGCCAGGCTGCGAAGATAATCTGCTCTGCCCGTAGGAGCCCGACTCCAGCTTTCGAAGGCAACGATATCGGGTCGGAGGGGCCACCCGATTTCTGGGTTCGGCGGTGCTTTGCCACCTCTCGCCGGAGAGCCTTCGTTGCCGCCTGCGCATTCGGAATCGAAGGGTGCTGACCTGCCAAGCGCAATAAGTGCTTTTCGAGGTCCAGTTC
Source organism: uncultured Fimbriimonas sp. (assembly GCA_964566635.1). Lineage (GTDB taxonomy): Bacteria > Armatimonadota > Fimbriimonadia > Fimbriimonadales > Fimbriimonadaceae > Fimbriimonas. The sequence goes on from CAZMJL010000001.1 coordinate 325,967, forward strand.
ACTCGGGGCCTTGGCAAGCATGACCGGAAGCTCCTGCCAGAATCGGTCTGCCTCCACTCCGTGCTGAGCCTCAAGTAGCCGAATTTGAAAGTCAAACGGACTCTCCGCCCGACCAACCGCATCGCGCACTGCATCCGCACCTTTGGTCCGGAGCAGAGTATCCGGGTCTTCGCCTTGCGGCATCAAAGCCACGCGACAAGCGAGTCCGGTTGCCTCCAAAATCTCCACCGCCCGAACCGCCGCTTTCTGCCCCGCCGAATCGGCGTCGTACAGAATCGTCACCCGGTCGCAATACCGCTTCAGGAGCTTGGCATGGTCCTCTGCCAAAGCCGTTCCCAAGCTCGCAACCGCCTCCGTCACCCCCGCCCGATGGCACGCAATTACGTCGAGATACCCCTCCACCAGAACCGCGTGCCGATCCTTCATCATGCGGTCCCGCGCCTTGTGGAAGCCGTACAGAACCCTGCTCTTCCGGTATAGCGGCGTATCCGAAGAGTTGATGTACTTGGGATTACCATCCCCAATGACACGCCCGCCAAAGCCCACGAGATCGCCCCGATCATCGCGAATCGGGAACATCAATCGTCCAAAGAACTTCGCCGCATATCCAATCTGCTGGTCGCCCTGCACTAGGAACAACTTCTCGGCTTCGGCCAGAACATGCCCGTCCCGCTTAAGGTGGGTCACCATCGCCTCCCGAACCTCCGGCGAGTAACCAAGCTCCCACTCATCGATCACGGCCTGGGGCAGATCTCGGTTATCGCAATATGCTTTGGCCTTAGCCGATTTCCCGAGTTCGTTACGAAAGAAGATGAGGGCCGATTGCATCGTCGCGAGCCATTTCTCGCGCTCGCTCTTGTCGACCTTCGGACCTGTGTATTGGGCGAGTTGAACTCCCGCTTGATCTGCCAGCAGTTTGAGGGCTTCTCGGAAGTCGAGCCCCTGGGTCTTCATGACCCAAGTGAAGACGTCACCCTTCTCGCCGCAAGACCAGCAGCGGTAGGAGCCCAGATGAGGGCTCACCAAAAAACTAGGGCTCTTGTCGTCGTGAAACGGACAGAGCCCTGTATAGTTTTTGCCAGATCGTTTGAGTTGAACGCGCTGAGAGACGAGATCGACGATGTCGATGCGGCGTCTTATCTCATCGCGTTCATCATTCAAGTGTCCTTACTTCTTACCAGCCGAAACAACAATCCCGGTGACCACGTGAGGGGTCTTTGCCGCGAGTTGAGTCAATCGGAAGGCGACACGGGTTCGGGTAAGGAAGCGAACTGTGAAGTGGTTTCCGGCCAGATCGTAACCATCTGGATCGTTTCCGCCAGGTGCATATCGCTTCATCACCGTCGAGAATGTCGAACCAAAGCCCACACCTCGGCGAGTTTGAATTCCCTTATTCTCAAGAGCAATTGCCTCAATCTGGAGAACCCGATTGAACTTGTCAATGACAAATCCAAGCTTGGTTCCGTTCTTGGTGTAGTTCCAGCGCGTAAACGTTGTGGACTCATTTGCAGTGTTTGCACCACCACCAGGTGCACCTGAGCCACCAGGCCCACCGACTCCGGGAGGAGGACCGCCAGACGGAGGACGACCGCCACCATCCTCGGGCGACATCGGAGCACCACGCTGCTGCCGCATATCAGTTGGCACCCACATAGATCCGTTACCTAACACATCGCTGGGAAGAGGACTTGACCACGCCGCTTGTGGAGCGTTGTTTGAGTTACCTCCACCGCCGCCAGGACGACCTCCGCTGCCGCGACCGCCCATTCCTCCGGGAGGTCCACCTTGACCGCCACCGCCACCAGCATCGGTTCCGCCGACCGTAATGGCGCTGATCGAATCCGGGTTGCCATAGAGTGCCAAAACCCTAAGTCCGGAGTCGTAAATCTTAATTCCAGCGAGACCATTTTCAGCTCCGCTAGTCGCACTGTTCGATCCCACAAAACCCGCCGAAGATGCAGACGACTTACCTTTCTTCGACGACTTCTTCCCGCCCTTGTAGCGATCGGTTCCCGCATTGGCAACCGTAGCCGAGCCGACAAGCCCTACCACGACCAATCCCGCGATCGCAAATTTTGATAATCCTTTCAAACTGTTCTGGCCTCCAAAGCAACGAAAACCGATCTGGCTTCCGCGTCGAAATTATAGACGAAGCCATATGAGAAATGGTGACAACCAATCGAAATTTTCTCGCCCTCCGAAAAACAAGGATCGGAAAGGTACGCTTCGGAGTATTCCAAATATTGGAGTGAATTGAAAAAACATGGCAGCTGACCTCGCTATTAACACCGCCGCTGAGTTCCAAGAAAAGGTTCTCAATTCCGACGTTCCCGTCCTCGTCGACTTCTGGGCCCCCTGGTGCGGACCATGCAAGATGATCGGACCATCGGTCGAAGAACTCGCAACCGAATACGCCGGTAAAGCGAAGGTTTTCAAGGTCGATGTCGACGTCAACGGCGAAGTCGCCCAGAACTACGGCATCATGAGCATCCCCGCTCTGCTCGTCTTCAAAGGCGGCAAAGTTGTGGACAAGCAGGTTGGAGCTGCTCCAAAGGCTGCTCTCGCTGGCCTCATCGATCGCGCCCTCTAAGACCCCGAAACCAAAACGAAACCCCTACGCTCGCTTCGAACGTAGGGGTTTTTGCTTGCCCGGCGCTTCTGCCACAATACAAACCAAGCGACTATGAGCGAAACAAACGACGCTACCCCAGAATCTTCTCCCGCAAACGGAGTGGGACGAGCCGGGGCGATCATGGTTTTCTCGCTCCTCCTAAGCCGAGTTCTTGGACTCGTCCGAGATTCGGTCATCAGTTATTACTTTGGGCGAACGGAGTTCACCGACGCCTACCGACTCGCCTTCCAAATACCCGATCTTCTCTTCATGCTCGTCAGCGGCGGAGCGCTGAGCTCGGCCTTCATACCCGTGTTCAGCGAGTACTGGCACACCAATCGACAAAAGGACGCCTGGAAGGTCTTCAGCACTGTGCTCACCATCATGAGCGCCATTGTGCTCGGATTCATCACCTTGTGCTTCTTCCTCGCGGTGCCGCTCGCGAAGATGGTCGCCGCCGGAAAGGTCGAAACAAGCCCAGAACTCATCCCGATGATCGCCAGGATGAGCCAGATTCTCCTCCCCGCCCAATACGCATTCTTCATCGGCGGACTCATGATGGGCACCCTCTATGCCCGCAAGGTCTTTTCAATTCCCGGTCTTGGACCAAACATCTACAACGTCGGAATCATTCTCGGCGCCTCCGTTGTGGGCCACTACATGGGGCGCGGCGTCGAAGGCATGTGCTGGGGCGCCACTATCGGCGCGATCCTCGGCAATCTCGTCATCCCGTTCATCGTGATCAAGCGAATGGGTCTTGATTTTCAACCCTCGTTTGACACCTCCCACGAAGGCGTGCGCAAGGTGTTCAAGCTCATGCTTCCGGTCATTCTCGGGCTCTCATTACCGAGTGTATTTAGCATGATCATGCAGTATTTCGGGAGCTACTATCCAGACGGCACCAACTCCACTCTCGACTACGCCAATAAGCTGATGCAAGCGCCGTTGGGAATCTTTGGCCAATCGCTTGCCCTCGCCGTCTTCCCGGTCCTCACTCAGTTTCACACCCAAGGGCGAATGGACCTCTTCCGCAAGCAGCTCGACAGCACCATGCGAACGGTGATGTACCTGACCGTTCCCGCCAGTGTGCTCATGGCGATGCTCGCCCCGCAGCTCGTCTCCTCGTTCTTCAAGCAAGGCGCATTCAAACTCGAAGACGTTGCCCCTACCGCCGCTGCCCTGCGGCTTTTCTGCATTGGAATCTGGGCTTGGTGCCTTCATCCGGTGATAATGAGGGCCTTCTACTCGATCCACGACACCAAAACTCCCGTGATCATCGGCACGGTGACCACCGGAATCTTTGTCGCCTTGATTCTCATTCTCAAAGTCCCGATGGGCTACTTGGGGCTACCGCTCGCCGGCTCGATCGCTCCGATCATCATGGTTTCGATGATGGCGGTAGTCCTCACGCCTCGCATCGGCGGTATCGACATTCCGGGCCTCGCAACAACGCTTGGCAAAGCGTTTGTCGGCTCGCTCGCTGTCGTCGCCGTGTCCGCCGTTGTCATCGCAACGCCGCTCGGAAACCTCGGGCAAGGCAAAATTCCGACGCTCCTCATCACGCTTGGCGCCTTCTCATTCTCAATGTGGGGCTACTACTTCATCACCAAAGCCCTGAAAATGCCCGAGTCGGCTTACCTCGATCGCGCGATGAACAAGATTAATCGTTTCTCAAGGCGCGGCTGATCGGTCCGCGGACGCCCTCGTCCGCATCTGCACTGGGATCGCAGGCGTCTCGCCTGCACAAAACTACTGGTTGCCGATGCGCTCACAGAAATCCCCGCATTCGCGTATGCCGTGTGATCGCAGGCGTCTCGCCTGCAAGAGATTGACGTGCACCCAAGTTTTTGCAAGTCCGCCCAGAGCAACAACCTCGGCACATTCTCCAGCTAAAATAGCCAAATGATCGCTGTTCCGATGCTTCTCAATCTCACGCAAAAGGAGCTCAGCGCCCCGCTTGATCATCCCAAGCTCAAAGGCGCCATCGTCGCCGCGATTGTCACCGATTCCAACGGCAAAATCCTCTTCCAGCGAAACGCGCAAACCAGAGTGATGCCCGCCAGCAACCAAAAGCTCCTCAGCTGCGCATTCGCGCTCTCAACTTTTGGCGCGCAGAAGACATGGAAAACCCAGTTCTGGCTCCAACCAATGGTGGCTCTCGTCTCGGCCGAGGGCGACCCGACGCTCACACCCACCAAACTTGAACCGGTCAAAGAAGCCTTCAGCAAGCAAACCGTCACCGCCGTTCAGCTTTGGCAAGCCTACAAAAACCCCGTGCCCGACTCCTGGCAAGTCGGAGATCTGCCCAACCGCTACGCCCCCATCGTTCACGCCCTTACCTTTGAAAAAGCCGGAGTCGAACTTTGGTTCACCGGCAAAGGCCCCGTCTTCAAACCCTACACCCCCCGCATCGAAATCGTCGAAAACGATTTCATCCGGCCGAAGTTTGAATACAACGCCCCGCTGGCAAAGCTTTACGTCCGCGAAGCCCCATCCGACCAGTCCAAGGCCGCCGACACCCTGAGCGATCCCGACCCATCATCCTCGGTGCTGGACCACCTTGTCGGAAACACCAGCTACCACCTCGAAGACCTGTCGACAAAGCTAAGTATCGACACCAAACCCGATTTCACACTCGAAAGCCCGCCGCTCAAAGACATCGAGACGACCTGCCTCCAGAAAAGCGACAACTGCCTCGCCGAGCACCTCTTCACTCAAGCCAATCTCGCCTCCAAAGTCAAAATGTCCGACTGGCTCCAATCCATCGGCTGGGAAAAAGGCAGCTTCAACATCGCTGATGGCTCGGGGCTCAGCCGGAAGAACAACGTCACTGCCGAAAACATCGCCAAGCTCCTCCGCTACTCCTACAGCCAGCCAACCCGGCAACTATGGCTGGATTCTCTCGCAAGACCCGGCGTTGGCACGCTTGCCAATCGGCTCAAAGGGACGCAATTTTTCGGAAAAACTGGCACACTTGACATGGTGAGTTCGCTGAGCGGTTACGTAAAGTGTAAGGACGGTTCGGTCAAGATCGTCTCGGTCATCCTCAACCACTACGGATGCACCACCAGCGAGGCCCAAGCCCAAATCGATAGGTTTGTTGAAAATGTTAGAGGCTAAAACACAATCGGCACGCATGTTGCGTTTGAAGGAGATCATGACGGTGATCTTCCCTACCAAGAGCGTTTTTGCCCTAATGACCATTGGTCTCGTGGACCTTGTGTCTACGGCGATGCTTCACTCAAAGGGAATGATCGTTGAGTTGAACCCGCTTATGCGCGTCTTCATCACCCAATCCGAATGGCTCTTTGCCTTCGTCAAGGGTCTCACCATCGGAGTCGCATGGGCAACGATGGCCTGGTACGCCCGCCAAAACAAAGAGTTCGTCGGAAAAGCTTGCACCGTCGGCTCCGCCGCCTACGTGCTGATCTGGTGCACCTGGTTCTTCGGCGCCGCCTGAGTCTTAGTTCGTCAGCTTCGCCTTCACCGCTTTCATAGCCGCCTCTGTGCGGCTATTTACTTGTAAGGCCTTCAAGATATTGCTGACGTGGTTCTTCACTGTCTTCTCGGCGATTCCGAGCTTGTCTGCAATCTCGCGGTTACGGAGCCCGGTCGCGACGAACTGCAGAATCTCCTGCTCACGGTCACTCAACACAAGGAGTTCTGCAGCCTCTTCTTCCTCTCCCGCACTACCCGAGGATGCCTCATGCCGCCGGAAGTCTTCGATCACTCGAATCGCGATCTTCGGCGTGATCTTCGATTCGCCTTTCGCCGCCAATCTCACGGACTCGATGACCTCTTGCGGAGTCGAAGTCTTGAGAAGGTAGCCCGTTGCACCGGCCCGCAGCGCGTCGAAAATCGTATCATCATCTTCGCGCACGGTGAGGATTACGATGTTGACGTCCTTCTCCTTTCTCAGGAGCCGCCGAGCAACCTCAATCCCGCTGAGGCGAGGCATATTGATATCGGTCAGTAGCACATCCGGAACCTCGGCCTGGCAGGCATCTAGCGCCTCCTGACCATCGCGGCAAACCGCAAGCACTTCGATATCCGTGGCAAAACCAAGGGTTTTCTGAATCGCCTTTCGATAGTTATCCTCGTCATCAGCGATCACAACACGAATTTTTTCCGACATATGTATCAGCCATTATACGGAGTCCAGATACACTGATTGCCATGTCCGTGCTCTCGGTCGAAAATTTACACGTCGCATTTGGCCCCACCGAAATTCTGCGCGGCGTCTCTTTCGAACTCGAAGCCGGCGAAACCCTCGGCGTCGTCGGCGAGTCTGGCTGCGGCAAATCCATGACCGGATTCGCCATCATGGGCATGCTCCAACGGCCCGGAAAAGTCACCGAAGGCTCCATCCAGTTGGAGGGCCACGAACTCGTTGGACTCCCCGAAAAGCAGTACAGGGAGGTTCGAGGTCGAGACATCGCTCTCGTCATGCAGGACCCATTCACATCGCTCAATCCGATGATGCGCGTCGGCGATCAAATCGCCGAATCCTACCGACTCCACCGCGGAATGGGCCGAGCGGAAGCCCTCAAGCTTGCCATCGAAATGCTCGATAAGGTCGGCGTGCCGAACCCCGAAGAGAGCTGGCGAAAGTTCCCCCACCAAATGAGCGGCGGGCAAAGACAACGGGTCGTCATCGCAATGGCGTTTGCATGCCAGCCCAAAGTTCTCATCGCCGACGAGCCAACTACTGCGCTCGACGTCACCCTTCAGGCCCAGATTCTTCGCCTCCTGCGCGAACTCCAAGAAAAGGAAGGAACCTCGGTCATCCTCATCTCCCACGATATCGGCGCGATCGCATCCGTCTCCCACCGCATCGCCGTGTTCTATGCCGGAAGAATCGTCGAGGTCGGCACCTCCGAGCAGGTGCTTCGATCGCCATCGCATCCGTACACACGCTCGCTCCTGAACTCGCTTCCAAGGGCCGGACAAGATCGCCTCGAAAGCATCGCTGGTTCCCCGCCCGATTTCGCCAAGCTCAAGGGCGAATGCGCGTTCGCCGCACGTTGCCCCTACCGCAAGCCGGTTTGCGACGCCGAGCCTCAATTGGCTCAACTCGAAACGGGACAACTTGTCGCGTGTTACGAGGCTTCAAACCTCGTCGGCACCGCGATCCACTGAGATCAAGCACACTGCCAGAAGCAGCCGCTTGATCAAAGTGAGGCGTCAGACTCTATTTCCAGCAAGAGACTGGCTTGACCGGCCTGCCTCGAGCTTCGCTCGGAGAGCCTTGTGCGTTCGGTGCAGCCGGGATCGAATTGTCCCGACTGGAGCGCCTAATCGCTCAGCAATCTCCTGATACGGCACTTGCTCAACATCCGCGAGCTGAATCAGTTCGCGCTGCTCGGGGCTCAAACTCTCCAGTGCCGCCTGCAGAGGCTCACTCAGATTGCTGTCCAACAGCACCTGCTCGGGTGATGGCCGGTCATCGGCGATCTCGAAGTGCACCTTGTCTCCGCCAATGTCCGTCGGTAGCGAGGCATCGTAGGAGACGCTCTGCACCCGTCGGCGTCGGTTTCGCAATAAATCGAGATAGAGCCGGGTCACGATTCGGAAAATCCAGTTCTCGAACGGTCGATCGCCCTCATATTCGCCAAAGGATCGATAGGCCCGGAAAAACGCTTCCTGGGTCAAATCCTCGGCATCTGGCCGGCTGCCCGAAAGACGATACGCCATGTTGTACACCTTCCGGTAGCTCGCTTCCATCAGCTCATTGAACCGTTTTGTTTCGCTATCGTTCGCATTCATCATCATCGTCGTAGTCATCTCTTTGTCCTGTTCGCGTTTCCCGCTTGTTAGGTACAACGCACAGCATACTCAGTCAGTTCCACATATTTTACACTTTTTGTGTAAGATGACTTGAGTCTACTAGACTCAATCTCTGTCAGTCGATGAAGTCAAGCTGAATAGGTCGTCTGGATGGGGCAACTTCCTGAAGAATCAACACAGCGACTTGATGTCCCTCTCAGACGAGAGGGACGAGGGCGGTAGCCCGGAGGGAGTTGATTCCGCCATACGCAACTTACCCTCAAAGGGGCCTGCAGCCCAAAGGCGAGGCGCTAGGACGTCGAATGAGTTGCCTCCATTCAATCAAACTGATCGAATGATAACTTTGCCAAACGGAAAATCCTCACCAGTGGCAACACCGATAAACTCGCCCCTCTTCTCCTCCAGGAGCGAAAGCTCAGTTCGGTAGACCAAGCCAGACTTTTCGATGGAATGTTTTCCTCTCGCGTTCGGCCACCAATCTGGATATCGAGGAGTTTCGTATTCTGCGTTAAGGTTGTGTATCAATTCGAAAACTTGCTCAGAAATCGCCCAAATCTGAAACTCCCTTTCCTCCGATAGCTCGACATAATCATCCGTTTCGTAGACAAAGTAGCCATCTTGAGTCTGAACAACGCCACTTATCGGGCCGTCATGAAACGTCACTCCGATATGTCGGATCGTCCAGCCGTTAGCCATCACTAATGCCTCCACCGGTCGGATTGAACTTCTCGTATCCCGCCGGGAGCGCGAAGGGCCTCGAAGGCTCAAATGTCCTCCAAATCACGCCACACATCTTCCGCAACGCCACTTCCCCTTCGTTCTCCGAGGTCCAACGTTGATCCTTCTGGTCGTCGGTGTACAGAGCAAGCGCATAAGGGCGTGAGGCGTAAACAATCGCGACCTCACTGCGCGACCGGCTAATCGCTCCGCTCTTCGCACAAACCTTCACATCGATCGGGCAAGCCGCAATCGCGATGTCGTCCCAATACTGCCGCCCCAAAACCCTCAGCAACTTTTCGCACACCGCTGGACTCGCCGCCTTGTGTCGGTAAAGCAATTCAAACAGCCGTACCTGCTCACGCGGAGTCGTCATTCCCCAACCCCACTTCTTCTGCAGCGCGTCTTCCTCCGGTGAGCGATCCTTTCGGTGCCCCAAAATCTTGGTGTTCAGCAAGCCGAGCTTCCCCATGCGGGCATTGATCTCCTTGCTCCCGATCCAATCCTGAACCTGCATCGTCGCCGTGTTATCGCTCACCCCGATCATCAGATTCACGTAGCCATCCAGATCAAGCGAGACCCCCTCTTTCATCGGATACGTCCACATGCTCGATTGCCGCTCTTTCGTCGGCATCAGCTTCATCGAGTCCGACATCTTCCGCTTCCCTTCATCCACCTGACAAAGTGCTTCAAGCGCGACGCTTGTCTTTATTGTTGACGCACTGGGAAACACCTCCGTCCCCCTCAAGTCAATTCGCTCGCCTGTAGTCAGGTCCGCAACGCAATAACCAATCCGACCCCGAAACGGCTTACAAATGACATCAAGCTCGCGCTTTAATCGTCCAAGGTCAGGCTTTCCGCCCGGCGCAAGGGCGGCAAGGAACGAAATCGAAGCAAACATGAACCAATGGTATCTCATCTCCGAAGACCCAAGACTTATCAACAGCACATCGACTACTCACGAATGATCTCCCGAGCCATGAAGGCGGTGCGCTAGCACCCGAGCGTAAAGCGAGGGCGCACCGCCTCAAATCGAACCAAACTGATCCCCGAGCCGTGCTCGAGGGGATCAGCCGCCGCCACCCCAATTTCAAGGTTGACAAACCTCTCCTCGTTTAGCTTTTAGATTGAGAAGAGAATCGAATTGAACACCAAAGCCGACTGCCCATCACTGCCCAACTTGCGCCAGCAAGGAGGACAGATTTGAACCTAGACTGCCCAACTTGCCCAACCCACAAAGCAATCAGGCCAGCGAAATCCGCCTACCGGTGCGAGCACTTTCCAGAGCCGCCTCGCCAATCCGAACCGCCTCGACCGCTTCCGCGAGCGAAACGCTCGCCGCTCGTCCCTCTCGGATCGATCCGACAAACTCTCGCATCTGGGCAAAGAAAGGATCGTCGTCCAAAGTGAAGTGCTGGTCAGCCCGAGCCGACGACCGAACCGTCGCCGTCGCCCTCGAATCCCACTCCAGCATTCCCTCCGAGCCGCAAACCTCGAACGCCATTCCTGCCCCCGCCGGATCCATCCAAGTGGCCTCGACATGAGCCACCGCCCCCGATTCCATCGTCAGCGTCGTCAAACTGTAATCAAGCCCCTGCCCCGACTTTGCCGCCACCGAACGCGCCACAACCTCTCGAACCGGACCCAAAGTCCACCGCAAAAAGTCGTAATCATGGACGGCCAAATCGAGAATCGTCCCGCCCGACATCGTGTGGTCCAAAAACCAACTCCCCTCTGGTCCCGGTGCGCCGCCGCCTCGCGACATCCGCACCGCCGCAACCGTTCCGACTTCGCCCGCTAGCACCAATTCACGAAGCCGACGATATTGCGGAAAGAACCGCAGTACATGGCCAACCATGCAAACCAAATCTGGCCGAGCGTTGGTCGCCGCCAGAATCGGCTCCGCCTCGACAACCGAAAGCGTCACCGGCTTCTCGATGAACACGTGCTTTCCGGCATTGAGGGCGTCAATCGCAAACGATGCATGAACGTGATTTGGAGTCACCACTGCGACGGCATCGACTTCGCCAAGCATCGCCTCAAAGGATTCAAAAGCCTTGCCACCGAACTCCGTCGCCATGGCCGCAGATCGCTCAGGATTTGCGTCAAAAGCCGAAACCTGAATCTCGGGCAAGCGCGCCAAGTGTCGAGCATGAATCCCCGCTAATCGCCCCGCTCCGACAAATCCAATTTTCAGCACACCAAGATTATGAACGAGCGAGCAAAACCCAAAATGACCAGCATCAAGCTGGTCATTTTCGGATTCAAACTGAACGCGAGACTACTTGGTCACGGAGTAGTGGCAAGCCTTGAACTTGAGTCCGCTTCCGCATGGGCACGGATCGTTTCGACCGACACGCTTCGGATCGACACCCTCCGGCCAAGGGAGCGCACCCGGCTCGCCCTTCGGCGCGTCGGAAGGAAGCTCTTCCATCATCATCATAGCCGCCTCGCCGAGTTGAGCCGCTTCGATTTGAGCATCGACCGGCGTATTCACGCGAATGTGGAAGATCGTCTTCGTTGCTTGCTCGCGAATCTGCTTTAAGGTGCCTTGGAAGGTGTCGTACGTCTCACGCTTGTAAGCGACAAGCGGATCGACCTGACCGTAGCCACGCAGGCCGATACCCTCGCGGATGTACTCAATGGTTTGCAGGTGCTGCATCCAAAGATCATTCACCGCGCGAAGCATCACGTAGCGCTCAGCCTCAGCCATGCCCTCGCCCGTCTCAGCGATCTTTGCGTCGTAGGCGGCCTGAGCGAGGCGCTGACACTCTTCGATGATCGGTGTTCCCGGCTCAAACTTTTCGAGGTCACCAACCGTGGCGTAATCCAGCAGCGGGAAGATCTCATTAAGGTCTTCAAACAGCACCGAGTGATCAAAGACGCGCTCTCCGCTCTCCTCGATCATCCAAGCGTTATCGCAAATGTCCGCAATCACCTCATCGAGGTAGGTGCGCATTTCGGTTCGTACGTCCTTTCCGAGAAGCACTTCGCGACGCAGACCGTAGATGTGCTCTCGCTGAGCGTTGAGAACGTCGTCGTACTCAAGAACGTTCTTTCGAGCCTCGAAGAAGTGGTTCTCAATGCGCTCCTGGGTCTTGGCGATCATCTTGCTGAGGAAGCCCGCCGTGACTTCTTCCATCGGAGGCCATGCTTTGAGCATGGGGTTCTCCATCATGTTGGGGTTAAAGATCTTCCAGAGGTGGTCTTCCAGCGACACATAGAACTTGGACTCACCCGGGTCGCCTTGGCGTCCCGCGCGGCCTCGAAGCTGGTTGTCGATCCGGCGCGATTCGTGTCGCTCGGTACCGATGATAAAGAGTCCTCCGAGAGCGCGAACTTCTTCGGCCTGAACCCGTCGCTCTTGATCGCTCAAAGGAAGCGGCGGGGCGGCTCGCTCGTGGCCACCACGGCGGTAAGACTTATATGTATCGCCGTATTCGTCGATGCCGTCCTGAGCGGTCTTCACTTGGTCACGAGCCATGCGGACGAGATCGTCTTCGACGCGGCCGCCAAGGAGAATGTCAACACCACGACCGGCCATGTTGGTTGCGATGGTGACCGCTCCTTTTCGACCCGCCTCGGCGATGATGAGAGCCTCTTGCTCATGGAACTTTGCGTTGAGGACATTGTGCGGAATGCCATGTTTGAGGGCCTCGTGCAGGAATTCTAGGTTCGAATCCTTGAGATCCCACTCCTTGAGGCACCAATCCGTCCACTCGGGCTTGGTCACATCTGCGGGCAGATTGATTTGCCCGAGGAGCATTGCAACCTCGCTCATCTTCAGATCAGCAAGATCGGTTTCGAAGAATCGTCGGGCATCCTTTGCTTGCTCACCCTTTAGCTCTTTCGAGACTTCGACCATCATTTGCAGTCGCTTGGTAATGAGCAGTTTTTGAAGGTTGTCGGCGTGCAACCGATCCGAGACGACTTCCGACATTTCGATCGAACGGGTTCCGACCAGTACGGGTTGCTGCTTAGAATAAAGCCGAATGATCTCCCAAGCGATTGCTCGGAACTTAGCTTCGTGCGTCTTATATATGACGTCGGCACGGTCTTCTCGGAGGCTCGGTCGGTGGGTCGGAACCGTAACGACATCGAGTCCATAAATCTTTCGGAACTCGTCTTCTTCGGTCTTTGCCGTACCCGTCATACCGGCCAGCTTCTCGTAAAGGCGGAACAGGTTTTGGAAAGTGATAGTCGCGATGGTTTGGCTTTCGTTCTGGACTCGAACGCGCTCTTTTGCTTCGAGAGCTTGGTGAAGTCCATCGCTGAATCTTCGGCCAAACATCATGCGACCGGTGTTCTCGTCGACAATCACGACTTCGCCGTTGCGGACGACGTAATCGATGTCTCGGGTGAAGAGGCCATGGGCCTTCACCGATGCGTTCACGTAGTGGAAAAGTTTGGGGTCGCTCGCGATGTTGTCGATGCCCATCAACTCTTCGATGCGGTCCATTCCCTCTTCGGTCAGGGTGGCGCTGTGGTTCTTCTTATCGGCCGTCCAGTGAAGCTCTGGCTCAAGCTGAATGACCATTGCGTTGATCTGGTTGTAGACACTTACGTCTTCCATCGAAGGTCCGCTGATGATGTGCGGGGTTCGAGCTTCGTCGATAAGGATCGAGTCGACTTCGTCAACAATCGCGAAATGGAGCTCGCTCATGCTGAGGTCTTCCTCGCTGAACGCCATGTTGTCTCGCAAGTAGTCGAATCCGAACTCGTGGTTTGTACCGTAAGTGATGTCACACGAGTAGGCTTCGCGTCGCGAGCAAGGCACGAGATTGAGGTAGCGCGGGTCGCCGAGTTCATCAGCGCCCGGCTCGTAGCGGAAGCTTCCGCCCAGCTCATCGCTCTCCTCACCCTGACCTTGGATGATGCCGAGGGTTAGTCCGAAAAAGTGATAAATTGGCCCCATCCAAACCGCGTCACGTCGAGCGAGGTAGTCGTTCGCGGTGACGAGGTGGGCTCCGCGTCCACCGAGCGCATTCAATACCAGCGGTGCGGCGGCAACAAGGGTCTTTCCTTCACCGGTCTTCATCTCCGCGATTCGCCCTTGGTGAAGAACCAAACCACCGATGATCTGAACATCGAAGTGGCGCATCCCAAGGGTTCGCTTACTAACTTCGCGAACGCAGGCAAACGTTGCGACCATCAAGCCATCGGCTTTCTCGCCGCCCCTCGCGCGGTGGCGGATTTGATGGCAGCGGTCTTTGAGTTGCTCTTCGGAGAGACCTTCGAGCTCTTTTTCGAGAGCATTAACTTGCTCGAGAATTGGTTGCAGAAGTTCAACATCCTTCTTGGATGTGTCGAAAAGTTGGCGTAAAAATTTGATCATGGGTTTAGGTTACTGGCGCGCACGGACTCACCTCACAAGGGGAGTCGAAAGACGAAGAAGTGTCTTTAGCAGTTCGGTCCGTCGCGCGACCGGAGACAAGTGGCAAACCCGGATTGCTTTAGTTTTGCGCACTCGCGCTGAGTTGCAGGTAGGTCTCGAAAACTGATTGACTCATTTGTTTCCTCGACTGAGCCCGTTACATCGCGGTTCTCTCGCTCTTGCCGAATGTATTTGGCGACAATGCGCTCTTGGAGGCGCAACCTCGCTTCAAGGCTCGAAGGCGCAACTTGTTGCGTTCCGAATCCTTGCAGAATCAGCAAGATGAGGAGCGGGATAGCGTGGAACATCGTTCCGCAAATGATTATGACGTACGGGAATCAAGAATGATTCCGTCAGGGTCGTGAACCCGTTTTCTTTGCGATACCTAGGAAGCCGGAATTCAGCGACCTCGGCTCTTCGAGTACAGAAAGATTCCACGGTTAGCGATCATCGAACCCGCCGCCGCCATGAACAGCATAAATATGATCCGCACAACGATCCCGATGAAGGCATTGACGGTGTCCGCAACATCGATGGGCTTGCCAGCTTGAATATTCAACCGAACCTTTGGCGGCACCTGATACATGTCGTATGCAAGCCGAAACACGAGCAAAATGAGTGCGATACCGCCCAAAAACACGGCCAGTCCGACCAATGAGCCAAGCCAATCCCTTCGCCTTGGGGTTGGGGTCGGATTTTGGATTTCCGCCGCTTCTTCGGACATGGCAGTTATCTTATCTTAATGTGCGCCGAATACGGCTTCCCCTTGGCCATCATTCGCGAAAGGTTTCAGGACGAACCAAGCCAGAAGCGCCGGGATCGTAGCCAGTGCTCCGCCATACAGGTACGGATAGGTCGGATGATGCTGGAAAAGCCAATTCGCAAAAAGTGGCCCGATGATTCTCGCCAGCGACCCGAGCGACTGAGTCAGACCCATGATGCTTCCTTGCATTTCGCGCGGTGCGCGCTGCGAGACGAGCGAATTCATGCTCGGCATTGCAAGTCCATTCGTAAACCCCAGTGCGATGGTGCCGATGATTCCCGGGAAGTAGAACGGGAAGAACGGAATCGAGCAAAAGACGGGAATGAAGAGCGAGTAGAACACCCGCACGGTCTTCAATTCGCCTAGCTTTGGAATAATGACCCGCGTCAGGCCGCCTTGGGTCACGGCTCCGGTCAATCCCACGACAAGCAAGATGATCGCTCCGTACTGCTTAACTTTGTCGGCGGGGATGTGGAAAATCCAGTCTTTGAACTCGAGAAGCCTGAAAAATGTGGTCTCGAGGTTTGTAAATGCAAGGTTCATCATGAAGAACATCGCGAGGAGAATGGGTAGCCCGGGAACGGCGATTGCTTCCTTGATCGAGGTGATGAACGTCTTTTTCCCTGAATCGAGCTTTTGAGTGTTCGACTCCTTGACAAGGAGGAATGTGAGGACAAAATTAACGGCTGAGAGTCCGGCGGCAAAATAGCCTAAGAAGAGCGGCGAGTCCTTCCCAATGCTCAGAAGTCCGGCACCCAGCGCCGGGCCGATGATGAAACCAACCCCAAATGCCGCGCCGAGAAGTCCGAGCTTTGGTCCACGCTCCTGCGGCTCGGTGATGTCGGCAACGTACGCAAATGCAACGCCTATGTTGGCGGCAGCGACACCGGATAAGGCGCGCGATAGCCAAAGGAGCCAGATCGATTCTGCGTGCGCGTACATCGCATAAGCGACGATCGAGAGCGCAGTGGAGATCAACAAGACAATTCGTCGACCCTTGATGTCGCTCAAGCGACCTAGCCAGGTTCCCGTCGCCAGTTGGGCGATCGAGTAGACCGACTGCCCGAATCCAACCATAAAACCGACTTCAAGTGCGGTCGACGGTAGGCCAAGAAATTTCGTCGCCAAGCCCTCACCGCGCAACTGAAGATCGGGGATGAACATGGCAAAGCCAAGGAGGTCAAGAAAGACCGTGAGAACCAGCGGAAGGATCGACGGCTTTTTGCTTTCGCTGGTGGACATGGGTAACGAAAGGATACCAGCGTCCCGTTATGTTCAAAAAAGTGGAATTCAAGTTGCGAATACGTATTCACAGAATCGGAAAGTAGTGTAATAATGGTTGCAAGTTCGATGATGAGCCGCCTTCTTTCCGTCGTTTTGGGTTCTGTCCTGGTGCTTGCCGCCGGATTTGCCCAAGCCCCTCGCAAGGAGGTCGTGGTTTGGGGACTTTCGATGGGTCCCGATTCAAAGGGTCAGGACGCGGTCATCCGCGAATTCGAAAAGCGCAATCCGGACCTCAAGGTCAAGCTGCTCAGCATGGGTGCGGGCCGAATGGATCCCCAAAAGCTCATGACATCGATCGTTGGGAACGTTGCGCCCGACGCAATCAACCAAGATCGATTCACGATTTCTGACTGGGCATCGCGGGGGGCTTTTCTTTCGCTTGATGAGTACATGGCTGCCGACAAAGGCAAAGATCCGCTTTGCCCTTCGCCAGAACAGTACTACGCTGCCCCTTGGGAGGAAGCCAAATATGAAGGCAAGACCTACGCGATTCCGACGGGCGCCGACAATCGCGTCCTTTATTGGAATCGACGCATTTTTAAGGAGAATTCAGAAGCCCTTATCGCCGCCGGATGCGACCCTACGCGACCGCCACGGACCTGGTCCGAACTCCTGAAATACAGCAAGGCACTCACAAAGCTCGATAAAAACGGCAAGCTCATCCGCGCCGGCTTTTTGCCAAATTTTGGCAACTCGTTTCTGTACATGTATGCTTTCATGAACAACGCTGAGTTCATGTCGGCAGACCGCCGGACCTGCACGATGAACTCGCCTGAAGCGCGGGAGGCTCTCGATTTTATGGCCAAAGGATACGAGATCGTCGGCGGATACGAGAATGCGAAGAAATTCGAAAGCGGCTTCCAGGGGAATGAAAATGACTGCTTCATCGTCGGCCAAGTGGCGATGAAAATCGACGGCGAGTGGATCCTAAATAACCTTGCCCGATACGCACCCGAGCTTGATTTCCAGTGTGCACCGGCTCCGGTTCCGGATGAGCGGTACAACAAAACGGGACGCTTTGCGAATGAGAAGGACCAATTCATCACCTGGGTCGGTGGGTTCTCTTTGGCAATTCCTAGGGGAGCTCGAAACCCGGAAGGTGCCTGGCGATTCATCAAGTTTTTCACCTCCGAGGAAGGTCGCCTCATCGACTACCGAGCTCAGGCCGCTTGGGAGAAGCAGCGCGACCGGGTCTTCATGCCACGCCAAATGGCGCACCGTCCCGCAAACGAAAAAGCCGCTGAGGAGTTCGCGCCGAAGTTTGGGAACTACGGTCAAGCCCTCGCAATGCACACCGAGATGGCGAATTTTGGGCGGATTCGACCAGCGACGTTCGTTGGTCAGCTCCTGTGGCAGGAGCACGTGAGGGCGATGGAGGCCAAGCTTTATGGCAAGGCAACTTCCGAGGGCGCACTGAAAACTTCGCAAGCCAACGTCCAGCGAGATCTGGATGCGTATTTCAACAAAGAGCGCTTCCCAATCATCAATCTCAACTTGGTGGTCATCATTGGCGTGATAGGAATGCTCGGATTTTTGGGCTACTTTGGTGCCAGTTACGCCAAAGCAAAGCTCGGACGCCTCGAAAAGCAAGAGGCCAAGTGGGCGTACCTCTTTATCTGTCCGTGGGTTTTTGGCTTCCTCCTCCTCATTGCCGGACCGATGGTCGCTTCCCTGTTCTTTAGCTTCACCCAATGGGACGTCCTCAACGAGGCCCGATGGGTCGGAACAAGGAACTACCAGGAGATGTTCACGAGCGACTGGGGAATGGTGAACAAAGCGCTCTGGAATGCTGCCTACCTCGCTGGAGTAGGTGTTCCCCTCGGACTCTGCACCGGACTCCTCGTCGCTCTCTTGCTAAATGCCGCAACGCGAGGCATTCGCGTGTACCGATCGATTTTCTATATGCCGGCAATCGTTCCCGGCATCGCCAGCGCGGTTCTTTGGACTTGGGTTCTCAACCCGGAGCCTGCCAAGGGTCTGATCAATGCTTATTGGAACCTCACCCTGACCCAGTGGCTCAGCATCCAGCCGCCGGGGTGGCTTCAGTCTGCCGAATGGAGCAAACCCGCCCTGATCGTCATGGGTCTTTGGGGAGCTGGAAGCGGAATGGTGCTCTGGCTCGCGGGTCTCAAGGGAGTGTCCACCACGCTTTACGAGGCTGCTTCGTTAGACGGCGCGAATAGCACTCAGACGTTCTGGTCAATCACCTTCCCGCAGCTCACGCCGCTTGTATTCTTCAACACAGTCATGGGCTTTATCGGGGCGATGCAAGAGTTCGACCGGGTTTATGTCATGCGCCCTTCGCTCGACGGCCCGGTGGGACCGGATGACTCAATGATGACCCCGGTCTATCATCTTTTCAATAACGCCTTTGCACTCTTCAAAATGGGTTACGCATCCGCTCTCGCCTGGTTCATCTTCCTCATTGTCGTGCTCATTACGGTGGTCCAGTTCAAATTGAAGGATCGATGGGTCCATGAGGAGGTGAAGTAATGCCTGCCGGACTGCTCTTTGCTGTTGGCACGCTCCTCACCTGGATCGGCATCATTTTCGGTGCGAAGGCAGTTTCAAAGCTGTTCTTCATCTCAACTCGCCAACCCGATGCAAGCCCGGAATCCACTCGGTCGCAGTTGGCGATCCACTCAGTCATCGCGGCGATCACCGTAGTCGTCGGAGGGTTCCTCGCCAACCCGTTCGAGAAAGGTAGCGTGAAACTTCCGCTTGTATGGTTTGTGATGCCTTGGTCGGCGTGGCTCGGCTTTGGATGCCTTGCCTTCTGTATCGCGAGGTTGATTCAGACCCTCACCGCCATTAGTCCAGAGGAGCGATCAGATCGAACGAAATCTGCGCTTGGTTGCTTTGTTGCCGCAACGGTTTTTGCTTACCTGTACACGCTGGACAAGGACAACAAAATCTCGATCCTAACTGGGGGAGTGCCGTTTACGTTGACGAACTTCGTCATCACAATTGTGCTTGCCATCGCTGCGATTGGCGCGATCGTAGTTACCGCAAACTCGGCCAACGCGAGAGGACTCGGAAAAGCGATCATTACCCAGTTAGCTCTCCTCGCTGGATCGGTTGTGTTTGGAATCCCGTTCGTATTCTTGCTCATCACCTCATTCAAAGAGGATGTCGACATGGGTTCAACCAAAGGCATTATCTGGGTTCCCCGCGTGACAGAGACGGTGCCTTACCAAAGCCCCGATCCGGCCAAGAAGCACTACGAAGTGAAGTACAACGGGCAAGTCGTTGAGGGCATGGAAATCGGTACCGAGGGAACGAAAGTCAAGATTGATATTTTCAAACCGATGTCTATCCGAGGGACAACATTCACGGTCAACCGGTCCGAACTCAAAGAGATTCCGGTCGAGGCAAAGGTTTATACCGCTGAACTAGACGGCATAACGGTCAAAGCATTTGAGAAAGAAAGCCTCGCCGACGGCAGTCATGTCCTCGTCGGAATTTCGCCCGCCAACTTCAAAGACAAAGTCTTCACCGTCGCTCAAGACAAAGCAAAGCCTGTTCGTAACATCGGCTTGCGAACCCAAAACTACCCCGAGGCGCTCAGCTACTTGCCACCAGAGACGCTTGGCGGCCTAGTGTACATAAAGAACACGCTGATCTTGGTCGTGATGGGCGTCGTCGGAACGCTGCTCAGTTCGAGCGTCGTCGCATATGCATTCAGCCGGATGAAGTTCCCGGGCAAAGACAAACTCTTCTCGATCCTGCTCGCAACGATGATGCTTCCCGGAGCGATCACCTTGATGCCGCAATTCTTGATCTATCGCAACCTAGGCTGGATCGATACCCTCTATCCGTTATGGGTTCCTGCGTTCTTCGGCTCGGCATTTAACATCTTCCTGTTGCGCCAATTCTTTTCCCAAATCCCGATGGAGCTTGAGGACGCCGCGAAGATCGACGGATGCTCGTACCCGCGTACGTTCTTGTCGATCATGATTCCACAAATCAAGCCCGCTCTGGCGGTGATTGCGATCTGGACGTTCATGGGTGCCTGGAATAACTTTATGGGTCCGCTAATCTACGTCAACTCGCCCGAGAACATGCCTTTGAGCTACGCGCTCTCGCTATTCAATGGTGACCGAAAGACCGAGCCAGGACTCCTGATGGCGTTTACGACACTTACGACGATTCCGGTGATCGCGCTCTTCGCTTTCGCTCAGAAGTACTTCATCGAGGGTGTCACCCTATCGGGACTTGGCGGTCGATAGGCTGGATCAGATGATCCAGCCTTCGAGCCTCACTTGGTCCGATATTGGGAGCCATCTTCCCTTTTCGTGCCAGTCTTTGAGCTGACGGACGGCGATGAGGGCGTCAAGAAAGTCTGCCTCCTCGTCATTAAGGATCAGCGCGCGGTCGGACTCTGAAACCGATATCCCTGTGGATTCGAGGATCTGCTGTCTGGTCGCCGCTGAACTCTTCTCACCCTTGTAAACCACCGCACCAAAAGTATCTTTCACAAACCGGCCCGGATAAACCTCGACAACCGTTACCGGCGACGCGTTCATCCTCACTGGAGCGAGATTAAAGGATGATTCGTGTAGCATCGGGATCAGTCTTGCCGCCATGCGGCCAACGGGTGGCCGACCAAACTTCATCGCCGAGAACGCCTTCGCCTCGATATCTGTGAGCCTACGCGGCTCCTTTTTGCCCTCGGGGCGACGGTCTCGAAAGTCTTTCACTTGGGCCTCGAGTCGGTCGAGTCGATCATGCAACTTTTTCGTTGCGAGTTTCTCGGCAACCGTTGACCATTCGGTCGTCCCGAACACTTCTTGGCATAGTTCGGCTGGGTATCCGAATGGCGCATCAATCCCAATCAGGCCATCTTGAACCAAAAACCACTCTCGAAACTCAGACAGAGTTTCGAGAGTGGAGAACCGTACTTCGAACGCATCCAACGTCGCCGCCACGATTGGCTTGTGGCAAGAAGGACTGCTCGAAAAATCGACCCCGATGTAGCGCACAGACTAGCGTAGCAGGATCAAGAAGACGGATTTATTCGCCAACCCACCCGGAAGGCGAGTCGCGGAAACCGCGCGGGACTCCTGATCAATCGCCTCGGTGATCTGCTTCACGCTCGGTGCGCTCTCCTCAAAGTCCTTGAGTAGTTCGGCTCGCTTGTCACGGAGTTGCTTCAGGCGGCTATTGAACTGACCCGAAATCGCGCCCTGGTGGTCAGCACCATCCATGTTCGAGGTTACCGATGCCCCGCCAAGCGCCTCGATGGCTTCTTTCACTTTTGCGGTTGCGGACGCAGGGACGATCAGCAAGACCCCCTGAGCCTCAATCGAGCCTTCCTCGTTCATGTGGGTAAAGCTTCGTCCGGTTCCGCCGTTCGCCCCGGCAATGCCGAGGGCCCGGTTTTGACCAGCCGATGGCTCCGGACCACCGACCGAGAAAATGAACGTCTGTGACGCTACCTGAGCGGCCGGAGCAGGCTTCCCGGCGCCTTCGGGTTGAGTTTTGCCCGGCTGCTCACCAGGGAATTTTTCGTTTGGTGCGGGCAAGCCCGGTGTTCCGTTGGTCGCAGGGAGGCCGGGATCGAAGATCCCGACATCTCCACCCACCGATCCGCGCAGGGATGGTGGTCGTGAGGTGAAATCCGCACCGCCAAAGCTCTCGGCCATCGCGCCGCGATCAATGATCCGCGCTTGAGTCTCTGGCGGCGGCAACGGCAATCCTCCGTTCAAGGGCTGCCAAGGATCGAACTCCTTCGTCGTTGCGAACTTCCGGAATGGGTTCGCGACCGCAACCAAAGGTTGCTCTGTCTTTGCAACTCCGGGAACTGTCTTTTCGACGATCTTCTCGATGATCTTGGGCTCCGTCGTAAGCTTTCCAAGCAAGAGTCCGCCGAGCAAGCAAGCCACACCGATCAACACTCGGTTCTTGTACACCGGCTCGGCCGGAGCGGCGGGATAAACCTCTTCTTCCTCTCGGACGCGAGCAAGAACCTGCTCAAAAGCGTCGGGAATGATGGCTCTTTCGGGTGCAATTGGCTCAGCCTCGGTTGAAGCCAGAGCATTGCCCTCGACCAATTCCAGCACTGGTTGGTCGCCGTTCGCCTCGTGGGCGTCCCATTCGCTATCTTTCAAATCTTTTAGACCACGTAATTGTATCGGGAAAATCAAAGCAATTCCTCGCCCGGAGAAAGCCTCCAAGCCCGATAGTTATGATCTCAGAGGTTGAAACCGATTTGACCTAGCAAATGTTCCCGATCTAGGTCGAACCCGCAAAATCGTCAGGGTGATTGGCACAGTATGCTTTGGGGCAGATGTTGGTCGAAGTGATTGCTTGTGCCCCCGAGGAAGTCCTCGCCGCCGTAGAGGGCGGTGCCGATCGCATCGAACTGTGTTGCGCCCTCGAAACTGGGGGTATGACGCCATCCAAAGGACTCTTCGAGTTCGCCCTCGAAAAGAAAGGAGCGGTCCAGCTCGCCGTGATGGTGCGGCCAAGACTTGGCGGCTATCACTACTCGCCCCTCGAAATCGACTTTATGTGCGCCGAAATCGAGTGGTTTGCGCAGAATGGAGCAGACTTCATCGTCGTCGGAGCCTCCCATGCTGATGATCGCCTCAACCTCGGTGCGATGCAGGCGTTTCGGGAGGCGGCGGACTCCGTCCCGGTGGTGTGTCATCGGGTGTTTGATCTGACTCCCTCCTTGCCCGATGCTCTGGAACAGTTGATCGAGCTTGGATACTGCCGAACCCTCACCTCGGGAGCCCACAAAACTGCTCAAGCAGGCGCGTCCATCATCAAAAGCCTTGTTGAGCAAGCATACGGCAGAATAGAAATTGCGCCCGCCGCTGGCATTCGATACCACAACGTGTGCGACCTAATCGCCGCAACTGGCGTCACCCAAGTCCATGCGAGCGTGGTCGCCGCCCCCGAGCCGCACCAACCGAGGCCAGTGGATTTTGGTCCGACTCCGAGAGTTCTCGCCGAAGAAGTGAGGCGGTTTGTACAAGCCGCTAAAAGTTGTATCTAACCATACATCTTTGGGTTCGGCGGTAGCGTTGAATAAGGGCATGGTACTAGGAATCCACCACGTCACGGCAATCTCGGGCGACGCCCAAGAAAATGTCGACTTCTACGTCGGAGTGCTCGGTTTGCGATTGGTCAAAAAGACCGTGAACTTCGATGATCCCAGCGTTTACCACCTCTACTACGGCGACGGAATTGGTCGCCCAGGGACGCTCATGACCACATTCCCTTATGGGCACATTCTCCCCGGAAAGCGGGGCCGAGGCGAGACTGCTTCGATTACGTTTGAAGTTCCGGTTGGTTCACTCGACTTCTGGGCGACCCGATTGGCGGTCGAAGCGAAAGCTTCTGGCGAAGAGGTCATCTTTGGCAAGCGGGTCGTTTGGGCTCATGATCCGGATGGCCTCCGAGTCGAGTTCGAAGAAGTTGAGGTTCCGACCGAATTCTCGGTCTGGGAGGGTTCCCCAGTTCCGGCAGAACATGCGATTCGCGCAATTCGCCGCGTGACCCTCATGCCGATGGACGGCCCCGGAATCGGAGAGTTTCCGACCACGGAAGATGCGATTACGGGCATGCTCGGTTTTGAACGCCTGGATTCTGAGGGCAACCGCGAACGATTCAAGGTTGGAGTCTCGGAGGTTGATGTCTTGCGGGATCCATCTTTGCCACGGCATCAAAGCTCAGCGGGAACCGTGCACCACGTTGCGTTTCGTAACGCAAATGATGAGGTGCATGAGGATTGGCTCAAGCGGCTCCTCTCCTCAGGGTTTCACGTATCGCCAATCATGGAGCGAAACTACTTCCGCTCGATCTACTTCCGAGAGCCGGGCGAGGTGTTGTTCGAGTTCGCAACCGACGCGCCGGGAATGATGATCGATGAACCCGAAGCGACGCTTGGAGAGGCCCTGATACTCCCCGCTCAATATGAGCACAAACGGGCTTATCTGAACTCAGTTTTAGCCGACCTCAAGGTGCCACGATGAGCTTTGAATTCGTTGAAATCGACGGTAAGTCACGGACTTTGGTGCTCTTTCATGGCACGGGCGGCACTGAGCACGATCTGGTCCAGATCGGCCAAGACTTGATGCCCGGTCACCGTCTCCTGTCGCCACGAGGGAAGGTAAATGAAGGCGGTATGAACCGCTGGTTCCGGCGATTCGCCGAAGGTGTTTTTGACGAAGAGGACATCAAACTCCGCGCGGCCGAGCTTGCCGATTTTTTGCGCTCGAAGAAGGACGGCCCAATGATCGGTCTGGGTTATTCGAACGGTGCGAACATCGGTGCGGCACTGATGCTTCTGCAACCAGATGTGCTCGACGGTCTGGTGATGTGGCGCGGGATGTTGCCCCTCATCCCAGAGGCAAAGCCGAATATGGTTGGAAAGCGAGTGCTGATGCTGAACGGAGCCCAGGACATGATGGGCTCCATCGCGTCGGCCCGGCGTCTGCGCGATCTGTTCACCGAGTCTGGCGCCGAGGTGGAGACGCGCGAGTATCCAACCGGCCACGGACTGACTCAGGGCGACTTTTTGGCGAGCCAGGAATGGCTCGCCAAGTTTAGAAATTGATTCCAAACGTCAAGCTCAGAGTTTTCGAGGCGTTGTACAGGAGCCCGTAGGATCGATCCCCGACCACGATCTGCGCAAACGGATTGTGGTCAGTACCGTCGTATTGATTGCCGAAAAAGAGGCGATCGTCGGGCGACCATTTGAACCCATAAACTGCCCGATTGACGTCTTCGCCAGTCCGCCGAGACACGCCGGCGAATACATTGAGAGATTCGATGCCCTTGAAGAAGTTCCTTTCGAGGGTCAACGACGACCCCGTTCTACCAGTGTCCTGACTCTGAACTCCGTACGAGATATTGAGCGCGGGAGCGGACATCGACTCCGTGAGTAGTTGGTATCCGCCAATCCCCCGAATCGCCTTTGTGCCTTGATGGTAAACCGCTCCGATTTGGAGCCGCTCGATACCTCGAAACCATAAAGCCCCTCCCGTTGAGTTCGCCGAGAAGAACCAGTTCTTATCGCTCTTGCTTCCACTCGCATAACCATTGGCCACGCAGATCGGGCAAAAGATTTGTGACTTATCCGTCTGCGCATCTTGGAGCGGACTGGTGAAAGCAAGCGGAGCGAACGCGATTTCGATCATTACCTGGCAGAGGCGAACCGTCGTAACTTCGTTCCAATCATTTTGGGTTTATGTCAAAATGAAGCCATATGGCCGGACATAGTAAGTGGAAGAACATTCGCATCCGAAAGGGTAAGCAAGACGCCCTTCGCGGGAACCTCTTTACAAAGCTAGCAAGAGAGATTACGGTCGCCGCCAAATCGGGCGGCGGCGATGTTGCAATGAACCCACGCCTCCGCGTCGCGGTCGACAAAGCCAAGGCGGCCTCTGTCCCGAAGGACAACATTGAACGAGCAATCAAGAAAGGGACCGGCGAGCTCGAGGGCGGAAACTACGAAGAGCTTGTATACGAGGGTATGGGACCCGGCGGAGTCGGACTCATCCTCACTTGCTACTCCGAGAACCGAAACCGAACGGTTGGCGAAGTCCGAAACGCGTTCAACAAGAACGGCGGAAGCATGGCCGATAACGGCGCGGTGAGCTGGCAGTTCAAGTACTGCGGTCAAATCCAATTTCCCGCCGAAGGAACTGACGAAGATGAATTGACGCTCGCAGCCCTTGACGCCGGTGCGGAGGACGTTACGAATGACGGCGAAACAATCTCGGTTCTCACCGCGATGGCCGATCTTCACAAAGTGAACGAGGGACTTCGAGCCGCAGGATACAACTCGGACGAAGTCGCTCTGACCTATTTGACGACGAATAAAGCCAACCCAACCGAGGAAGAGCTCCGAAAGCTAATAAAGTTGTTGGACGCATTGGAAGACCTGGATGATGTTCAGGACACCTTCATCAATGCGGACATCCCCGAGGAGCTTTACGACTAGTTGACTGAAAAGGCGAAACCGCCGTATGTGACGCTACTCCTGATCGCGATCAATATCGCGGTTGCATTCTTCGTGCTGGTTCGTCCAGATTACGTCGAAGCTTGGGGCTTCCGTTCCTCAGAGCCCTCGATCGTCTCGGCCTTCTCGTCGCTCTTCGTTCATGCCAACGCCTTTCATCTCTTGGGCAACATGGTATTTCTGGCCGCGGTGGGCGTCGCGGTGGAGATCGCGACTGGATCTGGCCGATTCTCGTTGGTTTATCTAGCCTCGGGTCTGGTTGGCGTCGCGCTGTTTTGGCTCGCCACCCGGCGGGCGATAGATCCTCCGGTTTTGGTTGGCGCAAGCGGCACGATTGCCGGGTGCGCGGGCTACTATTCCCTGCGTTACACCTCGCTCCGGGTGCCACTCGCGCCAAAGCGATCAGCATCGGTTGCGGTTGTTACTTTGGCCTGGTTGGTGCTGCAAATCATCGGCGCGATTGTGAACGTTGGGCAACCGATTGCCTCTTCGGGCTTCTTTGCCCACCTGGGGGGAGCGGTTGCCGGACTCATCCTGGGCTTAGTTCTAAAGGCACCCGATCTGGGCGGAAGGCGACTCGGCCATGCCGTGCTCGATGCTCTTAATGAAGCTGACCCGGAACGTCAGATTGCCCATATTCGCAGCCATCTCGAATCGCACCCCGATGACATATCAATGCAGATTCGCCTTGCCGAGGAGCTGGAGCGATTCGGAGATGAGAAGGCGGAGCGCGAACACCTAAAGGCCCTGATTTTTCGGGCTTCGGGAGAGGAACAAGCCCGATTCATCGCCAGGCTGGAAGAACTTGACGGCTTAGAAGACATCGCCGCCGTGAGACGACGCCAACTCGCCGATACCGTCTCGCCAAGCGCCGCCTATCGACTACTAACCTCGATCATCCAGGGTCCCAAAACTGATCCTCAGCGACCCGATGCGATGCTCGATCTCGCTTCGCTGCTCCGCTCATCGGAGCCAGAGTCGAGCGAATTGATTCTAAGCCAGCTCGTGCAGGAATATCCACTCCATGGGGCGACCGAACTCGCCAAGCAACGAGGTTGGCTGAGTTGAACGACGATACGCCGAAGCAGCGTCGCAAGAAGATTCTTCTCGCCAAAGTCGCCGTCTTTCTCATCCGAAATGTCAGCCGAACCCTTCGGCTCAAGGTTGATGGGTGGGACCGGTTCGACGGGAAGGATTCAAAATTGATCCTCTGCGGATGGCACGGAAAATCCTTCATCTTCGCTAATCAGTTCCGCAAACGTGGCTATTGGGTTATCATCAGCCAATCGAATGACGGCGACATCCAAGATATGGTGTTCCGAACGCTTGGCTACCAGTCAATTCGAGGATCAACCGGGCGCGGCGGCATCCGCGCAGCGCTTCAAGGCGTCAAGGCGCTTCGCGAAGGCGGGGTTATGGCAATCACTCCTGACGGTCCGAGAGGCCCCTCGAAAGTTGTCCAAGGCGGAGTAATGCTGATGGCGCAAAAGTCAGGCGCGGGCTTGGTTCCCGTGGGAATTCATGCGCGGCCGGCCTGGTTCGCCAAAAGTTGGGACTCGTACATGTTCCCTACTCCTTTTGCCAAGGCAAAGATGATCTTCGGCGAACCCATCTTCGTGGCCGAGAACGCGACTGAAGAGGAAGTCGAGGCTGCGCGCCTCAAGCTGGAAGCGGAAATTGAGCGACTTGACCAATTGGCCGCTGGAGCATAATTTCGGTTCATGATTCCATTCTTCCCAGCGCTGATTCTCGCGCAGCAAGCGAACCGTGTCCCCACTCTGACTGGCAACATTGAGACAATTCCTGCCGTTGAGTCGAAGGTGCTCGGTAACAAGCGAAATCTTATCGTTTATCTTCCGCCCCAGTACAAATCGGAGCCAAAGCGTCGGTTTCCTGTGCTCTATATGCATGACGGGCAAAACATTTTTGATGGAGCGACCAGCTACATCCCCGGTGGCGAATGGCGAGCCGATGAGGCCGCCGAAGCCCTCATCAACGCCGGAATGATCGAGCCGATCATTATTGTCGGGATTGATAATGCGGGCGCAGATCGAGCGAACGAGTACTTGCCTTGGAAGATCAAACTCGGAAACTCCGATCAGGGCGGCAAAGCTGACCTCTACGGCAAAATGCTCACCGAAGAGATCATTCCCATGGTCAACTCGAAGTACCGCACCAAGCCTGACGCCGCAAATACCGGCGTACTCGGGTCATCCTTCGGCGGAGTGATTTCATGTTATCTCGGGGTGACTTACCCTCAAAAGTTCAGCAAGGTTGGCATCGTTTCGCCCTCGGTATGGGTGAAGGATCGTGAGCTTCTCAGGTTCGTTTCGGCACCAGCAAAAGGGGCGAAAAGACCAAAGGTATGGATCGACATGGGCACGAAAGAAGGCGGACCGTCCGTCAAAAATGCCCAAGACCTCTTCGATGCTTACGTAAAGCTGGGCTGGAAGCCCAATCGCGAAATCGTTTGCGTCATTGACGGCGGCGCAGAACACAACGAAATCGCGTGGTCGCGCCGCATGATGTCAATCTTGACCTACTTCTTCGGGAAATAGGTCAGATCCGGGTGACGGTGATTTCGCCGTTTGAATCGCCGCCGCCATCGCCGCGAACCTTGGCGCGGAGCATCACCTTCGCGCCGGAGGGAACGGTTTTGACGTCAACCGTCCAGACGTTATCAATATTTTCAAATCCTGATCGACCGTAATGTGGGTCACCACCCAAAACCTGATCGCCAGCAACAAATTCGACGCCCTCAATATCGAGGCGATGTCCACCGGAAGTGTATTGGAACCGAACGGAGTATTTCCCTGCCCCCACTATCGCCGACGAGATATCCCACGTTTTGACTTGGTAGTCGTTTGAAACTTCGCCCGCCTTCCACTCGGCGGTGGCGACACCCTGGTTTGCATCAAGAGGTCGCGCATTCACTCCAAGCCGCTTCAGCAACTCCATGTGTGGCTCCAAGCGAGTCACAAAGTCTTTGAAATTTCGCTTTGACTTTGGCGACCAAAGGATTTCGGCAACCGCAATTCCTCGGGGCCAGGCCATGTACTCCATGTGCTCGGGAGTTCGGATGTATTCCGTCCAAAGCTGGAACTGACCGCCCAAGATGTGTTTGCTCTGGGCGTCGGTGATCTCCTTCGGGATCATGTCGTAGGCGTACACCTTACTAAGGGGCAAGAACCCACCGATCGCGTGGGGCTCGGTGTTGGGATCGCCCTGGTAGTAGTCAAAGTACAGCGCGCCGGTGGATGCCATCACCACGTCATGCCCCTCCTTTGCCGCCGCGATGCCACCTGCTTCTCCGCGCCAGCTCATGACCGCCGCTCCGGGCGCGAGTCCGCCCTCCAAAATCTCGTCCCAGCCGATTAGGCGCCGGCCCTTTGCCGCGAGGTAAGCGTCAATCTGGCGGATAAACCACGATTGCATCTCGTGCTCATCTTTCAGCCCTCGCTCCTTCATCAGTTGTTGCACCCGAGGCGATGCTTTCCACTCATCTTTCGGGCACTCATCGCCGCCGATGTGGATGAACTTCGACGGAAAAATTGCCATAATTTCGTCCAGAACATTCTTCTGGAACTGAATCGTTGATTCCTCGGGATTGTAGACGTGGGTGATCACGCCCCACTTGTCGGCAACGTCGACCTTCTCGCCATTTCCAAGCTCTGGATAGGCGGCGATCGCCGCTTGTGCGTGTCCAGGCATTTCGATTTCGGGAACGACGTTGATGAACCGTGCCTTGGCATATGCGACGATTTCCCGGGCTTGGTCTTGAGTGTAGAAGCCGCCGTACTCCTTTTCTTCGTAGGTCGCCGGACTGTACTTCAGCATCGTGCGCTTTCGCTTCGATCCGATCTCCGTTAGTTTGGGATACCGTTTGATCTCGATGCGCCACCCTTGGTCCTCCGTGAGGTGCCAGTGGAACGAATTCATTTTATAAAGCGCGAGCGTATCGATGAATCTCTTGATTGCATCGATCGGCATAAAGTGCCGACCGCAATCAAGGTGCGCACCTCGCCAGCCAAATCGGGGCGTATCTTCGATGATGACATTTGGAATCCGGTTCTTCTGAATCAACTGGCGCAGTGTCTGAACCGCATAGAAGGCACCTGCGGGCGATTTAGAAACGATTTCAATGCCGTTGGAACTGACATCCAGGGTGTAGCCCTCCTCCCCGATGCGCGGCTGCTTTGCATTGATCTTGAAGGTAATCGCCGGCCCCTTCGAGGAAGCACCAAGCTTGAGATTGGCAGAGGCTTCAAGGGCGTCCTGAGCCACTTTTGCGACGCCCTGGACGGCCTTTGGAGCGACGATTCTTGTCTCGCTAGAGATCACAAAATCGCCCTCTTGGGGGATCAAAACGACGGGTTTGGGAATCACCGCGTAACGAGTTGAGGCAACGAGGGCGGCAGCTGTGACGACCATGGGAGTGTTTTACCCCCGAAACCCGGTATTCTGAACCTAAATTACAATCTATGGACTACCGCCGCAGTTATATCAAGCAACTCTTTGACCTCGCCCCCGGAACGGAAGTCGCAGCCTTCGGGTGGGTCAAAACTCGGCGGGATAGCAAAGGAATCTCGTTTGTCCAGCTGAACGACGGCTCTTGCTTCAAAGACTTGCAGGTCATTGTTGACGAGGGAACGGTAGATGCCGAGCTGCTGAAGAAGGTGACCACCGGCTCTTGCGTTGCATTCGAAGGAACCATTGTCGAGTCTCCCGCAGCCGGCCAGGCAGTCGAATTAAAGGCGAGCGGCCTTCAGATCTTCGGAGAAGCCGATCCACTCTCGTACCCACTCCAGAAGAAGGGCGCGACCATGGAGTTCCTCCGCGAGAAAGCTCACCTGAGGGTTCGCGGCAACACGTTCGGCGCGGTGTTTCGAGTTCGAAATCAGCTATCTCAAGCGGTTCACCAATTCTTCGATAAGCGCGGATTTCACTACATTCACACCCCGATCATCACCGCCAGCGACTGTGAGGGGGCTGGAGCGATGTTCCAAGTCACAACGGCGCTAGAGCACGCCGAGGACGGATACAAACTGGCCAGGAAGGATCCGGCGGACGACTTTTTCGGAAAGCCCTCTTATCTCACCGTGAGCGGTCAGCTCGACGCTGAAACGCTTGCACTCGGACTCACCAACGTCTACACGTTCGGACCAACTTTCCGTGCTGAAAACTCTAGCACCAGCCGTCACCTCGCCGAGTTCTGGATGATCGAGCCGGAGATGGCGTTCTGCTCCCTGGAGGGCGACATGAACCTTGCCGAAGAGTTTCTTCGCGAGACCATTCAACACGCGCTTGACCACTGCGGACCCGACCTTGAGTTTTTCAACCAACGCATTGAGCCCGAACTGCTGAAGACCCTCACGCACGTGGTGGAGAGTGGCTTTGAGCGAATGACGTACACCGAAGCCGTCAAGCACCTTGAGGCAAGCGGCGAGAACTTCGAATTCCCGGTCTCTTGGGGCACCGACCTCCAAAGCGAGCACGAGCGATGGCTTACCGAAATTAAAGTTGGTCGCCCGGTGATCCTCACTGACTATCCGAAAGAGATCAAGGCGTTCTATATGAGGCTGAACGACGACGGAAAAACCGTGCGTGCGATGGACGTTCTTGCTCCTAGAATCGGAGAAATTATTGGGGGATCGCAGCGCGAAGAGCGACTTGACGTTCTTGAGCGGCGTATCTTGGAAGCAGGACTGCCCATTGATGCTTACTGGTGGTATCTCGACCTTCGACGATTCGGCTCTGTTCCGCACGCTGGCTTCGGATTGGGATTTGAACGGCTGATGATGTACGTCACTGGAATGAAGAACATCCGCGACGTGATTCCCTACTTCCGCACCCCGGGCAACGCAGATTTCTAAATGTCAAAGCGCCGCTTTCAGCTCGATCCTCGCATCAAGAAGGAACTTGTTGGACAGCGGCGTCCGATATTTATCGGTCTTGTTTGCACATTCCTCGCATCGGCACTCTACGGCTGGTCGATAAGCCTGACTCAGAGAATTCTCGCCGATCTTGAGCGGGTCAGCAAGTACAAGCTGCCGCAAGATTTCGACTCCATGAAGATCAGCGCACTGCTGATCGTTGGAGTCTTTGCGATTCGATACGTGTTTGTACGCGGACAAACCTATTTTCTGGCGGAAGCCGTCGCTAGACTCACGAATTCGCTAAGGCAAAAGCTTTTGCACAAGCTGATGCGCTTACCGGTCACGTACTTCAACGAGAATCGCTCAGGTGCGATCCAAAGCGTCCTCACCAATGATGTCAACGTCTTTCAGTCGGCGGTTCAGATCCTTCGAGACTCCATCGAAGCTCCGGTGAAGGCGATTTTTGCCCTTGCGATCATTTTGGTGATGCAGTGGCAGATGGCACTCGTCACCCTCTTCCTGATCCCGCTGCTCGGAGTCATTGTTCATCAGAACTCGAAGAAGATGCGCAAGGCACAAAAGCAGGTGCAGATCGACTTGGGTGAAGTCGGCGCAGTGACCCAAGAGGTGCTTCAAGGTGTGCGCGTCATCAAGGCGTTTGGTGCTGAAGATCATGTGGACCAAAGCTACGCGAAGATGATCCATAAGAGCCTGAAGAGCCAGCTTCGGGCAGCAAATCTTGTCGCTCGACTCCGCCCTCTCGTTGAGATGCTCGGTGCGGTTGGTCTTACCTTGGCCATCCTCATCGGAGGCTACATTGCGCTCCACGGGGAGATGAGCGTGTCGAAAGTAGCAGTACTTGCATTTGCCCTCGATGCTATCAACCAAGGATTTAGAGGGATTTCGAACTTATCCTCGACCTACTCCTCAGTTCAAGGAGCCGCAGACCGGATTTACTCTGAGGTCCTGGACGTCCCGCTCCCCCCAGAGCACACCGGGCGACAAAGGCTAGAGAAAATCCAGGGTCACATCGAGTTTCGAGACGTTTCGTTTGTTTATCCGGACGGCACGTGGGCACTTCGCCATGTTTCGTTTGAGATTTTGCCCGGATCCTCGCTGGCATTGGTTGGCCCGAGTGGCGCGGGCAAGTCAACCATCGCCGACTTGCTCCAAAGGTTCTATGAACCTACTTCAGGGCAGATCCTGATCGACGGTGTCGATCTCAAGCATCTCGACGTCAGTTGGCTAAGAAGCCAGATCGGCGTCGTTCCTCAGCACACTTTCCTTTTCGCGGGGGGCATCGACGAAAATCTTCGTCTCGGGACCCCTGAGGCTACGGAGGAGCAGCTTACAAATGCGCTCCAAATGGCGCACGCTTTGGACTTTTCCAAAGAGTTCCGGGATCGAAATGTTCCGGTTCTCGGCGAGCGAGGCGTCCGGCTAAGTGGCGGCCAGATGCAACGAATCGCAATCGCCCGCGCCCTGGTTCGGGACCCAGCGATCTTGCTACTAGATGAAGCTACAAGTGCGCTTGATGCAGCAAGTGAGAAGGCAGTGACCGAAGCTCTTGCCGAAGTGATGGAGACGCGGACCACAATGTTCATCGCGCATCGCCTCACTACGGCCGCTCGTGCCGACTCAATTTTGCTGCTGAAGCGCGGAGAGGTTGTGGAGCAGGGTTCGCACCGCGACTTAATGGAGCAAGGTGGCGAATACGCCGCACTCTTCAGAGTCTTCAGCAGCGGATTCTTGGGAGACGACGAGATTGGCTAATCCAGTAGTGAGTTGGACTAATCTGGAGATTGGCTTCGACTCGCCGATTCTTCAGGCGGAGGACTACTCTCTTGCTCCCGGCGAGGCGCTCGTATTGCTCGGACCGAACGGGGCGGGAAAATCGACCTTTTTGAAGACCATCTGCGGCCTACTTCCCGCCATCCATGGCACCGTCACCCCCTCGTTTTCATCGTCTCGAGAACGCTCGAATCAGATCGCCTTTGTCCCCCAAATAGAATCGGTGGAGTTCGGCTGGACAGTTAGAGATTACGTGGCATTGAGTCGAGTATCGCGAGGCGGCATTGCGGATTCGCCAGCCGATGTATCTGCAGTCGAGTCAGCGATGGATCGGTGCGATGTTGCCAGATTTGCCGATCAGCCCCTTATGAAGCTAAGCGGAGGTGAGCAGCAAAGAGCCCGGATCGCGAGGGGACTCGCCCAGGAAACCTCGATACTTGTGCTTGATGAACCTACCAGCCACCTAGATATTGCCCATGCGATCGATATTCTCGACCTCATCCGCAAAGTCAATCTTGATGGAAAAACCGTACTTCTCTCACTCCACGAAATCGGACAAGCTCTGTCTCTAGACTGTCATTACGGATACAGTATCGGCAAAAAAATGACATTCAAAAACCAAAAACCCTCTCCAAGCGAGCTGGGAGAGGTTTTTGGAGTTGAGTTTCAGCAGTCTGGAAATGCCGTGATTCCGATCACTTATTGTCATACCACTGACTAGAGGTGGATGCTTCGTTTACAACGGGCTTATAAACCTTATCCTCGGGCAAAAGAATCGTGGGCTCTGTTGGACCTTCCTCTTTGCCCGGGCGCCCCGGTCGCTTTGCGACACCACTCTTTGCACTTGCGATCGCCGCTTTAGCCTCTTCTCCAACGTCTGCTGCAGGTTTGCTGGTTTTGCTCTCGGCTGCAGCCTTTGCCATCGCTGCGTCTTGAGCTTCCTTCTGAGCGATCTGCATCTGCTCCTCCATACTCAGCCGAGCGCGGCCGAATGGCTTCGCGGCAATGACAAGCCCGACTCCGGCAAGCACGGCGACGGTGACAAGAGCGACAGGAGACTTTCGTTGTTTCATAGGCACTGGAAAAAGATTTCTTTGCGTTTAAACTATTGTAGATGATGACGAGCGCAATTTCTTTGCCAAGCAGGTCGGTGAATTGAGAATTGCGATCGATGCCCGCCTCATCGGCGGCACAAACACAGGAGACTCGACGTATTGGACCTGCTTGGTCGAAGCTCTCGCTGAAAACAATCCCCAGCACGAGCTTCTTCTCATTTCCAACCAGTCTGTGCCGGCGATCGTTCCGAAACGTTCAAATGTTCGGTGGATTTCGCTTCCAGGAAAAGGCAGATTCTGGAGTCTGGTGAGGTTGCCCATTGCCGCCAGAAAGCTGAAGGCTGATGTCCTCCATGTCCAGTACTCCCTCTCCCCGCTCGCAAGAAATGGAGTGACTACGATCCACGACGTCTCGTTTTTTGTCGAGCCCTCTTGGTTCTCATCTCGCGACCGGGTGTCCATGCAACGATCCATTCCCATCGCCGCGAAAACCGCAAAGCGAATCGTAACGGTCAGCGAGACGTCGGCACGAGAGATTGAGCACTACGTTCCGGCGGCCAAAGGCAAAGTCAGAGTCGCTCACAACGCCTGCCCCTCTTGGATCAGAAGAATTGAAGATCCCTCGGTCCAACTCGAGCGATTAGGGGTCAGCGAACCCTACGTGCTGACCGTCGGCACGCGGTGGGCACGAAAAAATCAGGAACTCGCGCTTGCGGCAGTTGAGAATCTGCCCGATTCCCTCCCCCACAAACTCGTAGTCACCGGAAAATCGACGCAAGGATTGAAGGGGAACCGAGTCCAGCCCGTCGGCTACGTTTCTGAAGACGAACTTTGCGCACTTTACTCAGGCGCATCCGCCTACCTGGCCCCGAGCTTCCATGAGGGATTTGGGATTCCCCTCCTCGAAGCGATGCGATGCGGAGCGCCGGTCCTATGCGGCCATGGGGGCGCGATGCCCGAAGTTGCCGGTGACGCGGCGCTGGTGACCCCGAATTACGACATCGATACTTGGACAAACGCACTTTCAGGGCTACTTTCGGATGAAAGTAAACTCAATCAACTGCGAGCGCGAGGCTTTGAACGGGAGAAGCAGTTCACCTGGAAGGAATCTGCCGAGCGCCACATCCGTATCTACGAGGAGTCATGCCAGAACTAGACGAGCGACTGTTGACGATATTGGGGAATCCGAACCACCCCGACCGACCTCCCTTTCGACTCGAAGGCGACCTTCTCATTTGCACTCTGACGGGTGATCGCTACCCAATCAAGGACGGAATTCCACAACTCCTGCCCGAAGACCGAATCGAAGAGGATAGACTCGTAGCCGAGAATGAGCGATAAGATTTTTAAGGTTCTTGTCCTGCACGGACCAAACTTGAATTTGACCGGGTTCCGGCAGCCGGACGTTTACGGCAAGAAGCCCCTCGATGAAATAGACGAGGAGTTCAAAGCCGAGTGTACGCGCCTGAATGTCGAGGCACGCGTGCTACAGTCCAACTCTGAGGGGATTTTGATCGATACGATCCAAGAGCACCGCAAGTGGGCAGAGGGGATCATCATCAATCCCGGCGGGCTCACCCACTACTCGATCTCACTGCGCGATGCGCTCTCTTCGGTGCGGCTCCCGATCGTCGAGGTTCACCTCTCCAACGTTCATGCCCGCGAGGAATTCCGGCGACACAGCGTCATTTCCCCTGTCACCGTCGGCCAAGTTGTCGGCTTCGGCGGCTTTGGCTACATCCTGGCTCTCCAGGCGCTGTTGAATTTGCAAAAGGAAGTTGTCTAAATGATTGATCGACTACGAAAAGCTCTGGCCACTGCGGATATCCCAGCCGCTCTGATTTCATCGAATACGAACGTCTTTTGGCTCTCCGGCTTCACGGGTTCGTTTGGGTATATCGTCGTCACTCCCGAAAAGGCAGTGTTCATTACGGATAGCCGGTACACGATCCAGGCGTCCGAACAGGTTTCTGGGATGGAGATTCGGTCGTTTGCGACTCCAAAGACGCTGATCGACACGCTCAAAGAGGTCTTCGCGGAGCTCGGTGTTTCGCAACTCGGTTTTGAGTCAGTGAACCTGACTCACGCCCAGTTCCTGCAATGGGTCGAAAAGTTTGAGGGCATTAGCTGGGTCGCCCTGGGCGACGTGGTGGAGAACCTGCGCATGGTAAAAAGCGAGGCCGAAATTGCCAAGATCAAGCGCTCCTGTGAACTCACCGACGCGGCGTTCGCACACGTCCAGCGCATGATCCAGCCCGGGATCACCGAGTACGAAGTCCAGCTTGAACTCGAATTCTTCATTCGCCGTCAAGGTGGACACATGGCATTCGAACCGATCGTGGTGAGCGGTCCGAACAGTGCGCGCCCGCACGGAAAGGCGACAGACAAGCCGCTTGCGCTTGGCGAATTTGTGACTATGGATTTTGGCGCCAAGCTGGACGGATACTGCGCCGATATGACGCGAACAGTAGTCGTTGGCAAAGCGGATGACCGAACGAGAGAGGTTTATAACCAAGTGCTGAAGGCGCAACTCGCAAGTATCGAAATGATGCGCGCCGGAGTCTTTGCGGGAGATGTCGACGCAAAATCGCGCGAAGTGTTTGACGAGATTGGTCTCGCGAAGTACTTTGGGCACGGACTCGGTCACGGACTAGGCATCTTGGTGCACGACACCGGGCGACTAGGAACGGGAAGCAAAACTGTACTGGAGCCAGGACAAGTGTGGACGGTCGAACCTGGCGTCTACCTCGAAGGATGGGGAGGGTGCCGAATCGAAGATAACGTCGTCATCACCGAAACCGGCGTGATCAATCTGACCGGCAGCACGAAAGAGCTTCTCGAACTGCCGTTGGCATGATGGAGAAATCTGGGCTGAGACTCGAAAACCTTTCCCTCAAAAAGGGCGGAACGAGCCTCAGCCTGAACGTCCCTGCGGGTCAATCGATCGCCGTTGTCGGTGCCGCTGGCGCCGGCAAAACCCTCCTTTTACGAACCATTGCGGGTCTTGTTCGCCCGGCGTTGGGAAGCCTCAATGCTGAGGGCACTGTGCATTTAGCTGACGAGCGACTGATCCCCAAACGGGGTCGTATCGACTCGTTGGCTCGGCAAAAGGGCGTGCGCTCCGCGTCCGAATCAACCAATGCGCTCGTCGCCGCTGGACTATGGGAGGCTCGGGCCGTGAGCATTACCGATGCAAGCCCTGGACAGCTCGCA
The DNA here is from genome assembly GCA_964566635.1 of uncultured Fimbriimonas sp. GTDB lineage: Bacteria > Armatimonadota > Fimbriimonadia > Fimbriimonadales > Fimbriimonadaceae > Fimbriimonas. The sequence continues at coordinate 364,411 of CAZMJL010000001.1, forward strand.
GCCGCTTGTCTTTTGCCCTCGCTCTCTTTGGATTTCGGAGTTGTTCTGGTTGATATGCTGCTGGACCTTCTTGATGTGCACACAACCGAACGGTGCCTGCTTGAGCTAAGAAGGCGACGGATTCAGAGTGGGGCGGTGCACTTGATCGCAACCAACGACGTCTCCATCGTCGAGCAATGCGATGGAGTCATCGTGATGAAGGAATGTGATTTCCGGGCATCCTCCTCGGTCGAGGCCCTCCTTGAACGGACAATTCCAAGTGAGCTGACCGTGGAAACGACTCGCGCTCACGCGATCCGCGCAATGATCGAGCCGTTCACCATCAAGGCATCGGAGACGCCACAGGGACTTCAAATTGAGGCATTTGGCGGCCAAGAGGTCGCCCAGCGGCTCCTCCTCCAGGGGTACGGAGACGTCAAATGCGTTTGGATCAAGAAGCCTTCGCTGTCCGAGATTCTTAAGCAACTCATTTAGTCGCCTTGGCGTTTCTTCTTCGCCTGAAGCAGCGCCGAGCCTGCGCTCTCCTGAATGCTTTCGGCGTCAGTTGATGTTCCTTCAATTTTTGGTGCGTCAACGGGCTTTAGAATTGTCGCGACGGGCTTACTCGCAATCGGGTTCTTTGGCAATTTGACCTTACGAAGCGACTGAATTGTTTGCGCACTTTGCGAGGTCGGTTGGCTCTTGGGCTTGCGCTCGAATAGCTTCCAGAATGGCACGGAAATTCTTCGATTCGCGATATCTAGCGGCAACAGCACTACCGCAAGCGACAAAAAGAATGACCACATTTCCGTTAGTGACTCGCCAGGTATGGCAACCTTGCGGTTGATCTCTTGAGGCTTGGTAATCTCTTTTCCGCCCGTCGACTTCGCCACCTCATTGAGGAGAGCGGAGTTTGTGTTCAGGACTCGATATTCGGGAGGATAAGCCACCGACGTTCCGGCAACATGGACGCGGCTCCCTCCGCCACCATCGCTTTCGACCACGCTGACAATATAGCTCCCAGTCGCGCCGAGCGAGAATTCGCCTTCGTACGTCCCCGGAGCAACCTGAAGGAGACTCAACTCTTGACTCGTTCCATCCGGCGCGCCAACTTTGATGGGAGTTTCCGGGGCACTCAACGGGTTCCCGTTGGGATCCTTCCCGATCACAGTAACCTTGGACTTCCCTGCCGCCTGACTGACTTTGATTTCGTAAGAATTCTTGGTGGCCTGGCGACCGATTGCCCTCACTTGCTGGGCCCAGAACGTCGCAAACCCTTCCCAACCCACCCATTGTTTTGCCCATCGAGCTTGCGCATCGCTCGTGAACGCCAAGGTTTGCCCGAGACCGGCGCGGCCGTGGAGCAGTAGCGGATCGTCCTTTTTGGTCTTGAGGATCGTTTTTGCGAGCGGCTTCGGCTCTGTCAAACAGTACGCGAGCAATGGCGGAACCCCGCCATCCAATGCTCCCTGGATGGACTCATCGAGCTGAGTTACCTTCGGTAGAAATGCCCCTTCCTCAATCGCACTACGGGACATGACTGCCGTATCCTGCGTGAAAATTGCCGGGAGTTGGTTCGCCCGGATCGCAAGGTAGAACCGGCCACCACCGATCGCGGCCAGCTTCTTCAGGTTAGGCACGTCTCCCCCATCGCCGATTGCGACGACCGAGGTTGTGATCTTCTGGGCGCGCATTCGCACGGCGGTCTCGAACACTCCGTCCCAATCCGTCGAATCTGCTCCGTCCGCAAGCAAGATGAAGTGCCGAGTTTTGCTAGGCTCATTCCTTAGCACTTCTTCGGCTTTAAGGATGCTTGGCCGAATGAAGATTCCCCCGCCCGAGACATCCAGCTTCCTGGCACCGTTGATCGCCTCCTCTTTGTTCGCCGCCGATTGCATCGGGGCGACGATCTCGATTCCGCTGCTACTTCCGGCGACGCCGACCCGGTCCATCGGTCCCAAAAGCTTGATGGTCTCTTCGGCCGCTCTGGCCGCTAGTTTCACTTTGGGAACTCCGTCCTCAACTGCGCCCATCGAGCCCGAACAGTCGGCGATGATGAAGACTGACGCGGCTGCCAGCGACTTCTTTTGGCGGATGTTGAGGTCGACGGGAAGAGCATCGGTCACCACCGACCCGTACCATCCTCCCGGCAAGAATGAATTCTCGCCACCGATCATTCCTAGGCCGATGCCGCTATCCCGACATGCGGTCACGAAGGACTGCTGAAGCGACGGATTCACCATCGTCGCATTGATGTCGTTCAGCAGCACCGATTCGTATCCCTGCAACTGCTCAGGTCTTGAAGGCAGATTGCCGGGGGTGACCAAGTCCACCGAAATCCCTTTGCTCACGAGCGCGTTGAAAAGCGACTGATCCTTCGTGGTTGCTTGGCAAAGCAGCACCTTCGGGCGGCCGACGACATTGACAAACCCCGCCCCAACGTTGTTTCGGGGATCGGTATCGCCGTTCGCCTGGAGGGTCGCTCGGTACCTAACCAGGCCGACATTCTTCACCGTCTGCCGGAGCAACACACTGTTCGAGCCTTCCTGGAGGTTCACAGCGCGCCTCTCTACCAGCACTCCGTCCCGGTCGATGGTCAGGATGCCCGACCGGATGCCTTTCGACTCGATGTTCACTTTAAGGTCAAATGGCTGATTCTCCCGCCCGCTATCGGGGAGTTCAATTCCGGTCACGAGTGCTTCTTTGGTGGCCCTTTGGCTCCCTATCGACACGAAGTCAATTGTGATGTCGTCGGTTTTAGCTGCCGATGCCGCGGAGCGGAGTTCGCCCTTCGTCTCGTTCCCATCCGAAAGGACCACGAGCCGTTTCGCCTTGCCGGGAGGAAAGAGCGCGCTACCCAGCCGAACGGCTCCAGCGAGATCGGAATTACTTGCCTCGACTTTGCTCTCGATCTTGCGCATCGACCGACGCGGCCCGGGTGCCGACTCGATCATGGCGTTTGCGCCAAACGCCACGACTGCCGCAACATCGCCATCCGGCAGCGCCCCAAGCGCCTCATCGAGAAACTGCTCTTGGTTCCGCCTCGCCTCGTCTTGAATCGAGTCAGATCGATCCACCAGGAAAACCGTACATGTCCCTTGGTTGGGTCGCCGCAAGATCGGCCCCATAAGTGCAAGCACCAAGCTTGAGTAGAGGAGCCCGCGAAGAACGGTGGCGATCGCCTTTCGGCGACGCGCCATTCCGCGAATCATGTTGCGGCCAAACCACAGAGAGATCCCCAGCGGCACAAGGAGCAATCCCCACCAAGGCGAAGCGAACTGGATCAACTTTTCCTCGCGTACAGCCACCACTCGAAGGCCAGCAGTCCGACCACGAGTAAGGCGACGTATCGCCAGAGGTCTTGCAAGCGAGTTGGGGTTTGGGTTGATTTCACCGGGCTTCGCCCGAGCTCCAGATCGGGCTTGGCGGCAATGTTTGATTCGATATCCGACCTGAGATTCACCCAAAGCCGGTTCTTGCCCAGTCGGTACTGGCCCGCCTGAGTGAGTCCGGTGATCGCGACCGAGTCTTGATTCGGGGCGAATGTTTGCGAGCTGCCATCAGGAAATCTGACGTCGATCGGCTCGGCGGATCTGAGCGTGATCGTTCTGCCTGTGTTGATCACCAAGTCCCCTGAATTGCTCCCCTCGGCGACGAAATCGAGGACGTTTGAGATGAAGATAGGAAAGCCAACTTGGAGCGGAAAATCGGAGTTCATGGGCTCGAATGCAACCCAGACCGTTTTTTGTCCCGCATCCTTTACGGCGACGATGGGCGCACCGCCGGCGAGGACAAGCGCCTTTGCTTCACTCGGAGGGTTCATTCGGGCGGCGGAATCGATGAAAAAGTCGCCGTATCCGGCATTGTCGGTCAGCGGCAATTCCTCGATCTTCGTAATCTTTGGTTGGTCGATCGATTGTCCTGGGACGAAGTTCAAGACTGCCCGCGAGCCGACTGGCTTGGATGGGACACCATCGAAGATGATGAGATCGTACTTGCTCGGTTTTGACGGGGTTTCGCTGAGCGGTAGCTCCGACGCCGAATCCAAGCTCACTCGCGGATCGAGCAGCAGCGCTCGCTCTAGGAACGGATCGCCTTTGCTGATGAGAAGAACCGACAGCGCCGAGTTGGGATCAATCGCGGTGACAAATTTGTTGTCCGCAAGAAGCAGGTCTTGGTTGTCCAATTCGGCCCGAAGTAGCTTCGTCGAGGCGGGAGCCAGGCAGGTCGCCCCAGTCCCTTTCAGGCTCGCCACCGGCATCTTTTTGGCAAAGATGAGTTTGTCGTCCGCGTAAATGTTGAGGTTCGCGGTGGCCGAATTGAGCCCGAAGTTCTTCACTCCGCAGTACACCTCGGTACCGCGAGGGGTCTTCGAGGCTCCTAGGGCCTGAATCGCCAAGTTCTCTTGCCCAGCTCCGATCGAACGGTAAACCACATTGGCCTTGCCACGGGCGAAATCGGTCACGGGAGGGAAACATCCATCCGAAAGGATCACGATCTGCGATCCCTCTATTCCGCCCACCAAGGCGGCCGCGAGCCGGAGGGCCTCCGCCATATCGCCCTCGGTATCAGTTGGCGAAATCTGGCTGATTGCAAGCCGATGCCGACCGTGATCGTTTGACAAGGGCGAAACGACTTTCGGAGCTCCCGCCGAGGAAATGACGGCAATCTGATCCCCTAGCCCGGCAGAATTCACTGACTCGGTCGCGATCTGCTTTGCTTTCGCGAGCCGATTTGGCGAGACATCGGTCGCGTTCATTGATGCCGAGTGATCGAGAATGAGCACCGTCGTGGTTCCGAGGAGCCCCTTCTGCTGCACCTGGGGGCGAGCAAGCGCGAGGCAAAAAAGGAGCGCGGTAAGCAGCTGCAGCACCAACAACCAGCTAAACCGGAGTCGCTGAAATAGCGAATTCGCTCGTATCTCCTCGGTGTGACTGGGCCACAGGAAACTCGCGGGAATGCGCACGTCCTGACGCCTCATTTTCAGCAAGTAGAGCGCAATAATGACGCCAGATAGAGGCACGAGCCACCCGAGAGCGGCGGGGTTTTGGAAGTTCAACTGAACCACCTCGCAGGCTTGAGGCGGCGGCTGATGACATGCTCAAGTGACTCCGAGGTCCGGACGACTTCGTGCTTGCCACCGGTGCGCTTACAAGCCGCCTGAAGATCGGAAATGTGCTGGGTCAAATTCGCTTGGTAAACGGCGAGCGTGTCTCGGTTGACGGTGATTTCGGCAATTTGCCCGTTCTCGGAATCTATGAGGCGGAGGTCTCCCTCCAGGTCAGGCTCGAGTTCCCCGTCATCTAGCACCTGAGCGAACCACACCTCAAAACCGCGCCCACCGAGGGAACGTATCGCCTGGGCAAGATCTGGATCAAGGCCATCGGAAACGATCAGCACGATTCCCGCCCGCACGCTACCACTCAACAAACTCTTCAGTGCCACCGTGAGAGTGCGGTCGCCTGCTTCCAGCGATTCAACCTTCGCGCCGACTTTGCGCGAGCTTGCTCTTCCGCGCACGGCCGGTTGAGGTGGAGCCGCGAGCGTGCCATTAAGGATTCGCACTCCGTCGCCGCCACAGAGTGCGACGTGCGCTAGCGCGATCGCGAGTTTGTTCGCGACGACGCCTTTCACGGGCTCGCCAAACTGCATACTCTCGCTGTTGTCGACCACTAGGTAGACAATCAGGTCTTCCTCATCCTGGTAGGTTCGCAAAACGGGAGTTTCCAGTCGCGCGAGGACGTTCCAGTCCAAATGCCGCAAGTCGTCACCATCGGTGTAATTGCGGAAGTCCGCAAATTCGATGGAGATTCCCTTTCGTTTGCTGATCCTCTCGCCCTTTGTTGCGCCTCGATACGACCGGTTGGGATTCAGCCGGAGGGTTTCGAGCAGGCGCAGTTCACGGGACGTGAGCATGAATCTCTAGGCTCGAATTGGGTCGCGATCGCGGCTCTGCAGGTGATCGACGACGTCAGAAACAATCTGATCCGCCGTGATTCCATCTGCCTCGGCGTCGTAGTTCAAGATCAGCCGGTGCCGTAAAACACCAGTTGCGGCCGACACCACATCGTCCTTACTGACGTTGTACCGGCCATCCAAAAGTGCGAGAATCTTCCCCGCTGACACGAGGCACTGCGCGCCCCGCGGCGAGGTACCGTATCGGACATATTTTTGCACCAGCTTTCCGCCTCCGGGATGATCGGGATGGGTCGAAAGTGCGACTTCAAGTGCGAAATCCAGCACTGCCTCACTGATCGGCACTGAGCGGCTGATCTGGCGCATCTTGAGAACATCCTCGGCCGTGGCGACTGAGTTTGCCTCGCCGATTGCGTTGCCCGTCGTCCGCAAAACCACGTCCTTCAATTCGTCCTTGGTGGGGAAAGGGACCAACACTTTGAAAAAGAAGCGGTCGAGCTGCGCCTCTGGCAGCGGGTATGTGCCCTCCTGTTCAACTGGGTTTTGGGTTGCCATGACCAAGAAGGGTTCGCTGAGTTCGTGGCGCTTTCCGCCAACCGTCACCGATCGCTCTTGCATCGCCTCGAGGAGAGCGCTCTGCGTTTTAGGAGTTGCCCGGTTGATCTCATCCGCGAGAACGATGTTCGAAAAGATGGGCCCGCGCCTGAACTCAAAGCTGCGACCTTCGCCAAGAATGTTGGTCCCGGTGACGTCGGCTGGCATCATGTCGGGCGTGAACTGAATTCTGGAGAAATCGAGTGAGAGAGCACTCGCCAAGGTCCGCACGAGCAGCGTCTTCCCGAGCCCAGGCATGCCTTCGAGCAGGACGTGACCGTTTGCCGCAAGGCCAATCAGCACGTGCTGTACCACGTCGTCTTGCCCGACAACCACTTTTCCGATCTCTTGCCGGATGCGGCTGAAGGTCTCTCGGAACCAAATTGCTTCTTGTTCTGCCATGTTTTTCCTACTTGCTCAAACTGTCGAAATACCGCTTGACACGGTCTTGGTGCTGTTTCGGAATCGACTTCTTCTTCATCGCCGATTCCGCCTTTTGCTTGTAGCTGGGCAGCACCTTTTGGTAGCTCACTCTTGACCGCGTGCCGTTGAATGTCGGGGCTTTGATCTCCACCGTCATTTCGGGTCCTGGTCGGAGCGGATCGCGCTCCGATGGAGCGAACACCTTTTTGCTGCTTCCCTTGCCTTGGATCGGATCGCTCTTGTTCACCACTCCGGTGTCGGCGAGCATGACGTCCGAATCGTTTCCAGGCGAGGGACCGCCCTTCCCGAGCATTCCGCCCAGGCCGAGCCCGAGTCCTTGGCATTGACCAAGTTCCTTGGCTTTCTTGAGTGACTCTAACAGTTTTTCGAGATACTCGCGGCGCGCGTCATCGTCCTCCAGCCCCTTGAGCATCTCCTCGAAGTCCTTCTTCATCTGTTCGATTTCTTCTTTCGAGAGAGGCTTTTGCCACATCGTGTCTTCGTCGCCTTCGGCGTTTTGCTTCAGCTTTTCGCGCAGTCGGGCCAACTCCTTCTGGATCTCCTTCATCAGCGGATCGTTCATGAGCTTCTCTAAGGTTTTGCGTGCCTCCTCCGAAAGCTTGAGATCCTTCAGCTGCTGCTTTGCGTCCTTTTCCGCCTGCTTCGCCTCGTCCATCTGCGCCTTCGTGAGTTCCTTCTGCTTTTCTAGCTTTTCTCGCTCGGCGTCCGAAAGGTTGGGATTCGAAAGTTGCTTATCTAGGCTGTCAAGGCGCTTTTGAAGTTCCGCTTGCTTGGCTTGCGCGTCTTTCAGTGCTTGCTCGGCCGAGCTCTTTTTTCGGTCGAAATCTTCCTGCGACATGTTCATGTCGCTCATGTTCACCTTTTCGAGTCCGGCTTGCTTGAGCATCTCCTCTTGCAGTTTTTCGAGCACGGTCTCAGCTTGCTTTAGGTCTTGAAGCGTCTCTTTCGCCTTTTGTTTACTGAGTTCTGCGGCTTCCTTTTTCAGCTCCTCTTGCTTCAAAAGTGCCTCTTTCGGATCGATTCTCGCTTTCTCGTAATCCTTCTGAATCCGCTGCAAATCTCGCTGGAGCTTTTGCAATTCGAGCGAATCTTGTTTTTGCTTGTTGCCGTCATCGAAGATCGACTTCTTGAGGCTTGCCAGCCGCTCCCCCTCCTTCTTCATCTCGCTTTGAACCTCCGGTGGATTCACGGATGGAAGCACAGAACTGGCCGCAAAGAGAAAAATCATGACGCTCATCGTGGCAAGCGCCAGGCTGGAAGTGTGCACCCAAGTCCACCGGAACGGATAGAGTTGCTTCGGGTTGAGTTGGCCTAATGCTCGTTCAGCATCACCCTTGACTTCCGATGCAAACACGGTGTCTGGCTCCGCGCTGGTTGCCGCGTCGAGCCGGTCTTTTAGTCGGCCTCGGCGATCAAGGCTTTTCGCAACCGCCGACGATTGCGGCCTCCGCACCCCGCCGGTAAAGGCTCCGACAAGCGCCCCGGCAACGACTAACAGAACCAGCCAAGGCAGCTCGGCGTACATCACCCCGCGCCAATCGAGCACCGCCCAGACTGCCGCCGCAATCGAAGCGACGAATGCGCCAAAGGATGCCCCTCGGAGGGCAAGCACCAATCGAATGCGTCTTTCAAAGGGCTGGAGAATTTCTTTGGAGATCATTGGGCCACCACCTGGCGAGCGTATCTCGCCCGAAACATTGCAAGAATCCATAAGCAAATCGCCCACAGCACGATTCCGTGCACGATCACGATTGCAGAAGCACTCAGCGAGCAAAAGAGTCCGGTCAGAGGGTTGACCGCCCAAAGTCCGCTCGCGGAAGATAAATCTTCCGGCGCGGCGATGCTCATGATGAAGGTCGGGACCAAAGCAACCAGGACCAGGGAAAACAGACTGACGGTTCGGGCCTTCGAGACGTTTTGGTGCGTGATCGAAGAGAGCATCCCGACCGACCACATCAGCACCCAAAATGACAGAGCGAAGGCGATGTACGCCCAAAACCAGGGCGAAAGAAACGGCTCGATTCCGATTTCGGTTCGAGACGTCGAGAACGCCGAATATCGCGTCACACCATGAGACAGTTGACTGCCGATCGCAAAACCGATGACTCCGGTCAGGAACATCGAGATAAGGAATGGCAGGTTTCCGGCAACCGTTCCGTCGAAGATTCTCCGCGCAGTGAAGAGGCCGTTGAACCTAAACCGGCGGTAATCGTTGTGACCGAATGCGCTGAGGTAGGGCACCAGGCATGCGCCGCAGAGCAACAGATAGCTCGCCACCGATCGCCCAAAGGCCTGAGCGGCGTCTTCCACGGGACGAGTCGAGGATCCGAAGGAAGTTGTAGAAACTGCAATAGTGGATACCCAGCCGATAAGCATGGTGAGGGCAAGAAAGTAGACGATCCCGTGAATCCGGAGCGATTTCACTTCCCTTGCATCCGATGGCGAAAGTAACGAACCCGCTCCGAGGATGATGAGCTTTGTGACGGCCAAATGAAGCACCGCGCTCACAAGCCAAATCGGGACTCCGACGCCGACGATGCTGGTGCCCTGCCCCCCTTGGAAGGGAAATGTGATGGGATGAAGACTAGCCAGTGGCGATACCGTGGTGAACGGTGACCCGCTGACCAGTGGCGATACCGTGGTGAACGGTGACCCGCTGACCAGTGCCGCCGTCGCTCCGAGCACGGATGTGTTTGCCAACCAGTAGCCGCCAATCGCTACGTACGTCCAGCAGAGGGCCGGGATCGGCCTCGCGCACATGGTGGAGAAGACCAACCCAAATGCCACGCAAACCAGCCCATAGAGAGAAAACAACAGGAAGGTGATGAACAGTTGCGTCCAGGTCGCTCCGCCGAGCGTGACGCTCACGGCGCAAAACGGCAGCGCGAGGATCAGCAATAGCCATACATAGCGGTACGCAGAGATCAGCTTGCCGACCAGATAGTATTTGGGCTCAACCGGTGCGCTGAAGACGAGATCGAGGGATCGCCTCTGTTTTTCGGTCACGACCGCAAAAGCGCCTACTGCTGGAGCGACGACGGTAATCACTGCTCCAAGGCAGGATAGGGTCGTGTAGTAGAACGTTTGCAGGTTGTTTTGGGCGCTTGCTAAGCTGGCGTCGGCCCGACCAAGAGCGCTATCGTACGCCAGCGCCAATACGAATGCCATAAGAACGAGATAGACCGTAAACAGAACCGCCGCTTTCGACCCCCGAAGCTGAATTCGTTGGTCGCGCGTCGCAGCGGCGTTTCCGAAGTAAACGCGCTTTGCCTGCTTAAAGTCTAAGAACTTCAACTCACGGCTCCGGTTGTCAGCTTCATGAAGACATCTTCAAGATTGGCGGTGTCCTCGGCAAAACTGATGATCTTCAGTCCCTGGCCAATGGCGACTTTGAGGAGGTTCGCCTGCCCTTCGTCATCGCCCGAAAACTCGATCATGAGACCTTTACCTTCACGGGGCGGCGGCACAACTACGTTGGTTTGCGACTCAAAAAATGCCTTGACTGGCGCGAGGTCACCAAGGAACTCGATTTGAATCTGTTTTGTGGGACGAATGCTTCGCACGACGCTGGAAACATCGCCGAACGCAAGGAGATTTCCCCGCTCGATGATCCCGACGCAGTTACAGAAATCGGACAGCTCGGGCAGGATGTGGGACGAGATAATGATGATCTTGCCCATACGCCCGAGTTCGGCGATTAGCTCTTTTAGCTCGGCGCGAGCTCGCGGATCGAGACCCGAGGCAGGTTCATCAAGCAAAAGCAGCTTCGGGTCATGAACAAGGCACCTTGCCAAGCAAAGTCGCTGTTGCATTCCGCGCGAGAGCGATTGGACGAATGCGTGCTTCTTGATGGTTAAGTCGGTCAGCTCAAGAACTTCGTCGATCACTCGGTCACGCTGCGGGACGCCGTAAATGCTGGCGAAGAAATCGAGATACTCCCATACCTTGACGTCGTCATACAGTCCGAAGAAGTCGGGCATGTAGCCGATCATTCGCCGAATCTCCATCGGCTGTTCGACCACATCAACACCGTTCAGAGTCGCCGTCCCGCTCGTCGGCTCGAGAAGCGTGGCGAGCATCCGGATTGTCGTCGTCTTCCCGGCTCCGTTACTTCCGATGAACCCAAAAATGTCACCCGGCTTGAGGTTGAAGGAAATTCCGTGGACGGCAGTGAAACCGCCGTAAGACTTATGGAGATTTTTGACTTCAAGCATGGGATTTCTTCTTCTTGTTGATAAATCGCACTTCGTTGTCGGCGAAGTTGAGGGTCTTGATTGCCCAAGCGAGCAATGCGGCGGTGAGCAAGAACTGAACGATGAGGAACGTGGATGTGACCAGATACGGGTTGAGGAAGTCGGGCGGCTCGGCAGCCGCAGTCGGCTCGAAGTTTTGAATGTTGCTGAGTGAACCGATGATGATGAACGGGTAGAGCATTGCAAAGACCATCACCGCCGGCGAATTCCACGATCCACCCACGACCCCGGCGAACATCGGGATGAACGCATACACGATCAAAATCACTCCAATCGTCACCGCCAACGCCATCAGCGGACGCCTTACCCGGCTCGAAATCAGGATTGTCATCGCGATCAACGTCAGGAGCTGAGCCGCAACCACGAGGACGCTAAAGAGCAGGAACACCCAGTTCGTCTTTTCATAAAAGATCGCCAAGATCAGGATCGGAACCAGAAAGATTCCGAACCCGAAAACCAGGCCAAGGAACGCTCCAATGAACTTCCCAATGACGATTTGCGCGTTCGTGATCGGAGCCACAAGCAGCATGTCCCAGCTACGCCGTTCTCTCTCTCCGGCGATGGAGGCATGCAGCATGAATGGAATCGCAAAGAACGCGAAGACGAGAAAAATCATGAGCTGGTTGATTGGCTCGATATCGCCCCGATTGTAAACACAGATCATCGTGTACATCAGGAAGAGCACCACAATCAGTCCGAGCCCGCCGTTGGTCTGCACGCTCGGCCCTCGAAAGCTGAAGAACTTTCTTCGGAACCGACCGATTTCCGCCAGCATGGGATTTTCGGTGATCGTGGATCGGACGAAAGCCTTAAGATCGCTCATTTTTTCGCCTCCAAAGTGGGGTGGATAAGTAACGTCAGGTACGAGCCGGGGTGGAATGAACCGTACTGAGGCCCAACGCGCAAACCGCTCACTCCGCACTCGATCACCACGGGAAGCGTCAATCCATTTGTTACTCGCTGATTGTGTTGGGTTCCGCCCTTGGGGATCTCCAGCATCCCTTTTGGCACGTCAATCTCGACCGAGCCGCCGGGTGCGAGGTCCGCATTGTTGTACGCCTGAGTCTCTCCGGCAGCAATGAAGCGCGGATGCTCCAGTTTGTATTTCGTTCCGTTCACGATCCGAATGCGACCGTTTGAATAGGTGCACCGAATCCCTTTGAGGCCATCCGTTCGCTGAACAAATTTGAACTCGCGGAACGCAAGGTTGGTCGTCTCCGCGTTCGGCGCGATGAGTTCCCTGCCTGTATCAACCATATTGATCGAAGCGGATTCGTTGCCCGAATAGTAGTAATTGTTCTCTTCCCTCGGTGCGTAGGTGCCGTCGATCGCCTTGAGCTTGAGGTCATGTGCGTCGGCTTTGGGGAAGAACATCTCCGCCCGGGCAAGTGCGACGGCTTGGCTCGATCCTCCGTCCATCACCACGACTCCCGACACCCTGGTTGTCGCCGACGCTTGGTACAAGCCGATTGTCGACCTCAAGATGATGAGGCTAAACAGCACGCTTAGAATGGGCACCGTCACCCACGCCAGCTCGGCCTTCTTGTACTTGCGAAGGATGAGAAAGTTCAGCGGAACAACGGCGATGATGTAAATCACGATCCAAACGCTTAGTTGGCCAATCGAAGGCGCTTGGATCTGGAACGGATCGCTCTTCATCGCACCCGGATTGGTGGGAGCCTGAACACCCAATACTGGGGCCACATAGACCCCAACCGCTTGCGGTCGGAAACGGTTTACCGCCCGGATGAGCATCGCCCGGCGCGAGCCGTACCGCCGGACTGGGTCCTCAAATGGATTGACCGTGAGGTACGCCACGGAACCTAAGCCGTAGTCGGAGTTGTAGCAGGCCCCGAGGTCAACCGAGACTCGCGTCGCCCTTTTCGGTGAGCCCACCAGTTCAGTGAGTTCTCCTATCTCCGACTTCGAGTTCTTAAGTTGTAAGTCGCCAACCGGAGAAACATCTGACCAGCGGGGGTCGGTCGCGGCGCTTTTGCCCGCTCCTCCAATAAACAGCACGGCACCGCCGGAGAGAACGTAGTCCTTGATGGCGGAAATCTGGCCATCTCGGAGCCGGTCGGTACCGTCGCCCAGAATCAGCACGTCGAGGCACTGGTACGCAACGATCCTTTCGGGGGCGTCTTCGGGCTTGCATCCCCCGACCGTCACGCCGTTCGAGCCCGAGTTTTGATTGCTTCCGCGCAAGAAGTCGGCGTCGCCGGGATTGTCGCTGATCAAGCCGTAAGCTGCGGCCGAGTTACCGTAGCCGATTTGAAGTTTGGCGTCAGCGCTCACGAATCCGGCATTGAAGAAGAACTGGGCATCGTTGTAACCGGTCGCGAAAACGAGGACTCGTTTCTTTGATCCGGAGGGAACTTCGAGCGGGTATTTCACCGCCACGGAGCCCTGCTCAAAGCCTTGGGTGATGATTCCCGCGAGATCGGGTCCCCGATTCTCGATCTCAGCGTAAAGAGGCATCGGGCGCCGCCCTTGAAGCCCTTCCCAAACTTGAACTAAGTCAAATTCGAGACGCTTGGGCTGCGCGGCGGCCAAGGTGGTCGCCAGCACCAGAATTCCCCCTAAGATCCAACGCAAACCCATGAATGATTACCTGGACGCCTGCGCCCCAGGAAATAGTTCAAACAATATTTATTTCGTTACCAATTTTCCCAGTGGGCTAATTCTTCGGCTGAGAATCGGTAGTTCCGGGGGAGCAACGTTGCGCCCTCGGAGCGCTTGCCGATGCAAACAATCAGAGTAGGAATGTGCGTTTCGGGCAACCCGAACGCCTCGGAGACCTTATCGGGCTCGAAGCCGCCCATCGGAGCGGTATCCCAGCCTTGATCGGCGGCGGCCAACATGAACGCCATCGCCCAGAGCGAGCTACCCCGGAAGGCTTCGTCACGCTGCTTTTGAGGATTGTTCGCGTACGCCCCGAATGCTCCATCGATCCAAGGTTGGCGGCGTTCCTCGCCGAAATAGCCAAGTTCGATATTGCTATCGGCGATCTTTGGCGCGTGCTCATGATGAAGGAGATTTCCGATTACCACGACAACTGCGGATGCCTCGGTGACCTTGTTTTGGTTGTATGACGCCGCCTTCAGCCGCTCCTTCGCCTCGGGCGTGGTGCAGATGAGGTACTCCCAAGGCTGCAAACCGAGAGAACTCGGCGCGAGATTCGCGAGGTTACAAAGCTCCAAAACCTGCTCTTTCGAGATTGCGACCGAGGAGTCGAAATGGGGAACGGCTCGCCGGAAATTCAGCGCGTCATGAACACTCATGCAGATATCTTATCCGCCCGGTTGCTTTGGCTTCGGGGGCCAAGTTCGCTCAATTTGAATATTTCGCCGAATCTTATTGACCGCCTGCATTCGCAGCGACTCCGTGAGGTCAATCCGCATCTGCTCCAAGGCCTCCTTTGACTGCCCCTTACCGACGGCGTCGATCCGGAAGAGCTGAATACCGTTTGGAGTCTGCACGGGCTTGGAGATATCGCCCGATTTCAAGCTTGGAAGCTCGGCCTTCACGTCATCTGGGAAAGCGGCGATTTGGCGCCAGCCCAGCCTTCCTCTTGATTGCCTTCCCGCCTCGTCGGTGACAATGTCGTCGACAACGCTCTCCCACGAATCGCCTTTTTTGAGCCGAGCGTAGGCTTGGTCGGCGATCTTGATCGCGGCGAGGACATCGTTCGTAGAGGCCGATGCGGGCTTCACAATGATCGTGGACACTTTTACATATAATTCGGGGTTGAAGTCCGCGAAGGCAATCTTTGTGAGCAACAGCGACGTCTTGACCGCAAGGTAGAGGCGGGCTTTGGTTTGGCCCTGTGCCGCCATGAATTGCTCAATCGTCTGCCCCGGCTGAAGGCTCTGCTTCATCGCGTCGTATTCGCGGGCGACTCCCTCATCAATCTCTTTACCCGTGAGGAATACGCCGAGTTTGTCGCCTTCTTGCTTGGCAAGCTGGAAGTAGATCACCTCGCTCAGAATCTCGTCGGCTCGGGCATCCCAGAGCAGGTCCTGAATATCCTTCGCCTTGATCTCAAGTCCGTTGAGCTTGGCAATCGTCGTTTCCGAGGTGGGCGCGGGATTTAGGAATGGAATCCCGAGAATGGAGCCGCTGGATTGGACAGCAAGACTGAAGCCGGCGATCGCGGCGATAAAGCTCATGGTTAGATGTTAGACGAAGGAATTCGCCTTTCGGGTCCGATTTTATCGAGGAACCAAAATCGAATCCAGCAATCGCTTGATCACGTCATCCGTCGTTTGGCCCTCGATTTCTGCCTCGGACCGGAGAGCAACTCGGTGACGTAGAATTGCGGGAGCGATCTCTTTCACGTCGTCGGGCGTAACAAACGTGCGCCCTCTCATGCACGCCAGCGCTTTGCTCACGTTCATGAGCGCGATCCCGGCTCGGGGAGAGGCACCGACAAGTACATCACGGTTATCGCGCGTCGCACTCACGATCTGATAGATGTAACCGAAAATCTTGTCCTCAATCGTTGTCTGCTTCACTTCGGCCTGGAGGGCAAGCAGTTCTGATTGGCTGATGACTTGCTGCACCCCGGATGAACCCAGGTTCTGCGGAGAGAAGCCACCGTGGTGCGTCTTGAGCACGTTCACTTCCTCTTCGGGAGTCGGATAGTTTAGGAGCACTTTCAGCAAGAATCGGTCCTGCTGAGCTTCGGGGAGCGGGTAGGTGCCTTCGAATTCGATGGGGTTTTGAGTTGCAAAGACGATGAACGGCGCGGGGAGATCATGGGCGACCCCATCGATCGTGACCTTTCGCTCTTCCATGGCCTCAAGCAACGACGCCTGCGTTTTGGGTGGGGTCCGGTTGATTTCGTCGGCAAGCAAGAGGCTCACGAAAGCTGGACCCGGTCGGAACGAGAACTTGCTTGTCGAGCCATCAAAAATCATCGTTCCCGTAACGTCGGATGGCATCAAGTCGGGTGTGAACTGCACCCTGCCAAACTCGAGCCCGAAGACTTGTCCTAAGGTTCGAACCAAGAGGGTTTTACCAAGGCCGGGAACGCCCTCAAGAAGCACGTGGCCGTTCGCCAGCGTAGCCGCGATCACTTGATCAATCACGTCATGCTGTCCAGAGATGACTTTTGCCATTTCTGCGCGAATTTGTTGGACTTTTGCTTCGATGCTCATGAATCTTTTGAGCATGGCATAGATGATCTACCGATGCAACCTTCCGCGGACTTACTAGGGTAGAAACTGTGTCAGATGCTTCAAGTTCAGAGTTTGGTGAAGGAGTACAAAACGTACCGAGCGGTCAACGAGGTGACCTTCACGATTAACCCGGGCGAAATCGTCGGACTCATAGGTCCGAACGGTGCCGGAAAAACGACTGCGATGCGGTGCATGGCGGGCATCTTGAAGCCAACGGCGGGCCGGGTTCTGATCAACGGATACGACATCGACAAGGACCAGGCACTTGCCAAGAAAGGGCTCGCCTTTGTGCCAGAAGTGCCCTCGCTCTACGAACTCCTAACAGTTTTTGAGCATCTTCGATTCATTGCGATGTGCTTTGATACGCTTGATGTCTTCGAGGCGAATCATCAAGCTCTTCTCGAAAAATACTCTTTGTGGGACAAGCGCAACGACTTGGTCGCGACGCTATCGAAAGGAATGCGCCAAAAACTCTCGGTGGCCTGTGCGTTGGTTCACAACGCTAACGTTTTCCTTTTTGACGAGCCTTTGATCGGTATTGACCCGGCAGGCGCTCACGAACTCAAGCAAGAAATCCTCCGAACGCGAGACTCGGGAGCTTCGATTTTGGTCTCGACCCACTTGCTCGATACCGCCGAAAAGCTCTGCGACCGCGTCCTGATTGTTGCGAGGGGCAAGCTCCTCGCCGAAGGTTCAGTGGATGAGTTGCGGCAGCACTACGGGATGGAGGGCAAATCGTTGGAAGACGTGTTCTTGTCACTCACCAATGAGGTCGCTACGGCGTGAAGCCCCTTGCCTACCTCTGGTGGCGACAGATCGTCAACGGCATCAAGCGCGCTGTCAGCTCGCCGCGGCGACTGCTGAGCGTTCTGGTTGGTATCGGCTACTACGTAGGCTTCTTCATGCGTCCCTGGGACCAGAAGCCCGTGTTTACCGGAAACGAAAAGTGGCTCCCCCAGGGCATGATCCCTGAGCTCAACTCGATTGAAACGGGTCTTTTCATCGGCCTGATGTTCATCGGTTCCCTCTTCGCGGCTTCTGTTTTTGCGTTCAAGAACACGTTCCGCCCGGCCGATGTCGATGTGCTTTTTCCGACGCCGGTTTCGACGAAGATGGTGATGGGGCTGAGGCTTTTCAGAGAGATCCTGACCACACTTCTCTTCCCGCTCATTCTGCTCTTCTTTGGTTACAAACCCTTTCTTGGTGCGGCAAAGCGGCTCAGTGCGGATGATCCACGGAACTTCTCGCTTCTGATCCAGGGAAGCATTCTGGCTTGGGTGGTCACGTCTTTCGTGTGGGTTGGAATCAGCTATGCGATGTCGTTCCTTGTCGCCAAGTACGAGAAGCAATCCAAGGTGATCACTCGCACGGTGGGTTGGACAGTTGCAATCGGGGTCGTGGCGGTATATGCCACATATGCGCTCCGGATGTACTTGAATCCTAGCTGGGAGACAATGGTCTCTACCTCGCAAATGGCGCACGTCAAGGCGATCATGCTCATTCCCTACTTGGGAACGAAAATGGCGACCGCTCCCATCGCTGGCTCGACCATTGGCTTTCTGGTGCCGCTTCTGGTGATGGGCGCGATTGCGGTCGGAAGTCTTTGGTATGCGTCCACCCTGAGCGGATGGATGTACGATCAAGCAGCCACAAAGGGCTTTCAATCTCAAACCATGCGCGATCTGCAGCGCAAGGGTGATATGAGCGCAATGCTCGCCGAGAATGCCCGCGCGGGAAAGATCAAACAAGGGCGACTTGCCAAAAGAATCCAAGGGATCACCCTTCGCAATGGCTGGGCGCTACTCTATAAGGAATTCCTTCTGCAAGCTCGAACGGGCGTGTTCATGAGCGTGATGTTTATGGTGATCCTCACCGGCATTGCAATCATGTTTCTGACCCTGCCGATGGAGACCAAACGCGGGACTCAACTTGGACCCTACTTTTACTTCGCGATGTGCGGATTCATGGCGGTTCAGTTCGGATCAATCTCCGCTCTGACAGGCTTTACCGAGACCCTTCGCCGCGTCGAAGTCATCAAGCCATTACCGCTCTCTGCGCGTCAAATTGCATTCTATGAGGTCGCCGCCAAGTCGATTTTCGCACTTGCCTTCTCGATCATTCCGTTCCTAGTTGGCTTGATCTACAAGCCGAGTCTATGGGAATTTCACCTGTCTGGGCTTATTGCGGCGCCGTCCACGGCGGTTGCGATGGTCGCGGCGATCTTCTTGGTGGTGGTCCTATTTCCCGATTTCGATGACGTCACTCAACGGTCATTCCGGGGCTTGATGCAGCTACTCGGGATGGTCTTTGTGATGGGCCCGGTGACGGGCTTGTTCCTTCTCAACGGAATGGTGTTGAAGTTCTCTCCGTTGGTACCAGCGGTTGCATCGGCCGGGCTTTGCGCCGTGATGGTCATCCTCTTCACTTCGATAGCAGGGCGGTTCTACATCGATTTCAACCCATCGGAATAGACGGTTGGTACACTTTACGGGAACTGAGTTTCGCAGACGGCGGTTCTCAGAAGTCAGATATGAAGTTGCGTGCCTCGACGAAGATTGCGATTGGGTTTGTCGCCCTGGTTGGGGGCGGATTTGCGGCTTCGAAGGGATACACCCAGTTCAAGCTACGATCCGTCGACATGAAGCCAATCGAGCCGGGCCGATTCTGCTTGATCGCGATCGGCAACGGAGCGGGTGTGAAGATTCTCACCGCGAACCGCATGGTTCAAGTCGTCGAAGCTTCTTCCGGATTCAGCGGAGATTCGGGGCAAGACGGCGGAACGGAGTCGGGTTCGATCAAGGGTCGGATTCCCGTCAAAGAGCTTTTGGCCGTCCTCGGTGGAGACGCCGGGGCGATCTCCGGGCTGCTGGAGCGGATTGAGAAGAAGGACGACTCGGAAGCTCCGAGCGAGGACGCCCCGCTTTGGTCGGCGAACGATCTGAAGAAGGCACTCGATGGCGATCCGGCGCTTCAGAAGAAGTTGGAAGCGGATATCAATGCAACACTGGACGGAGAGCCAATGCCGGCGCTAAACACGACCGCGTTCTACAGCGGTATCCGGGTTGAATGCCCTGTCCTGTTGGACATTGAGAACGCCTCCCAAAAGCCGCTCGAAGGCGTCTCGATCAAGACTTATAAGACTCGGTTTGTCACTGAGCTTTACAAGAAGCTAGAGTCGACCTTCTATGATGCCAAAGGGCTGCAGGATCGGTATAAGCTCTTCATCAAAGAGAAAGGGGATGCAATTAACGAAAGTCCCAGGAAGAACCTAAGTGCGTTGCTGAAATCGGCCCAAACGGAGACTCGGTATCAAAAGGCGATGAGGGTGGCATCGAACACCAAAGTCATCGTTGGTCAACCCATGGTTGAGTCGGCCAGTTGGTCCGAAGAGGGAGCCGATAAAGAGAAGACTTACACGCTCAAGCTGAAACTGACAGAGGAAGGTACCAATCGCCTTTGGAAGTACTCGACTGAGCACCCATCTGACAAAATCATCGTCATCAGTAAGAGCGTGGCCATTGCCGCGGCGAACGTAGGTACGGCTCTCAATAGCCGAGAACTGGTGATTAAACAGATTGCAGATCGCGCGCTGGTAGAGGAAGCTGTAGGGTTGGTAGAGTCTCGCAAGTAAGCGAATTGAGTTTGGTATGAAGAGTTATTGGTTGGTTCCTATTCTTTCTGTCTCGTTAGTGGGTTGTGGCAAATCCGAGTATGTGCCACAAAAACCTAAAGTCGAAGTCTCGACGGTGGATCTGACAACGCTCAAGCCCGAGCAGTTAATGCCGCTTAAAGAGGGCAACTCTTGGACTTATGAGCTTTCCGTTGTGCGAGCCGAAGCCGACAAGCCCGAGGTACAAGGAACCGCCGAGCTAACATACACCGTTAAAGGCGTGACGAATCCTTCCAACGGCGTGACTCGGGCTACCCTTGCAGTCACAGAAAATGGGAATCCGAAGGATAACCAAGTTTGGGAGACGGATGCTAACGGCGTCTACCAGTTGTCTGTCGGCTCAAATCCAATCACCTTTACGCCCCGGCAACAGATCGTGAAGTTTCCGTTGAAGCCTGACGAAAAGTACAAATACGAAGGCACAGGTGTGAGTCCACTCGGCGGGAGTGGGAAACTCAGCTACGAGTTCGCAATGCACGAGATGCAGCCGGTTGACACCGATTCCGGGTCACTCAATGGGTTCTTCGTCGAATCCAGCGGCACCTTTAAGGGTGAGCGAGGCGAGGGAGTCGTTGGAAACAACACCTGGTTCGTCCCCGACGTCGGTCTGGCGCGCTTCAAGCAGGTCATCAAAGACGCCAAGTCTTCAACCGCGATTACTCTGCGCCTTAAAAGCTACAATATCAAGAAATGACAAAACGACTTAGCATCGTAGCGCTCGCAATCTGCCTGGGCTTGGTGGGTTGCCAGTCCGAGAAGTCCGCCGAGGCAAACTCTGCGACAAATACTCCGGAAGCGACGTCCTCAAATGCGCCGACAGAGGGCACTGGGACGAGCCTCCCGCTCGACAAGCTCCCCGCCGAGCTGAAGAATGATGCTTACGAGTACTACGGGCTGGGTCGCACCGAGCCACTCAAGATGCAGATCAAGCAAGATGGCTCTGCTCCTTCCGTGGGGGCTCAGACCGTTAAGCTGACAAAGGTCGAAGGTGGTAAGGCTGAATTCACAATCGAACACAATGACGGACTTTCTCAGCTTGGCGAAATGACGGTCGTCCTCGAGAAAGACGGTGTGAGATCGGCAAAAAATGCGCAAATCGAGCCTGATCCGTCGGCGTGGGAGCTTCCAGCCGGGCTCAGTGCCGGAAAGACCTGGGAAACAAAGACTCTCCCAACCAGTAGCCTCAAGCTCAGCGGAACAAACAAGATCGAGGGAACTAAGTCGCTCACCACTGCCGTTGGAACATACAAGGACGCAATGCTCGTTACCTTCTCAGGTACCGGCGAGCAAGGCACCGAAAAGTTCAAATTGACTACCAAAATGTGGATGGTCAAAGGGCGCGGAACCGTAAAGTCGGAGTTGGAGCGCAGTGCAAACGGCAAAACAATCAAAATCGTTCTGGAAGAAGTTAAGTAACTTTCCATCCTTGGTGATGGGCGTTGCGCTCCTTCTTGGATCGGCTGGTTGTGACCAACAGGCGTTGCCGGTCGAATCGATGAAGGGTTCCTACATCAAATCGGCTGCTGAGTTTGGGGTTGTCGTTCCCCCTGAACACAGTCTATCCTTTTGTATCGACGGGACCCTGATCGACTCGCACCTCGCCTCGGAAAAGAAGTCTGATTCTTATACAATTCAGGTCGAAACGAAGGACTCGATGATCGAATCAGAGGAGTACCGAGTGACCGGGAAAGAGCTTCAGGTGGCCGCGGCCGCGGACGAGGATTACAAACCCGCGATTCCGATTCTTAAAGCACCGATGTACGCAGGGGATAAATGGTCTTGGACCGGCACGCTCGGCAATCCGGACGAGCCAATCCCGGCGAAGGCGGAGATATCTACTTCGGATGAGCAGATTCCTTACAAGGGTAAATCTGTTCCCGCAATCCTGACCGAAGTCAGCTTGATGATCGGGGACAAGAATCCGGTTCGCCGAACCCTACGCTTTTGGATCACCAAGGAGTACGGCATCCTTAAGCGCGAATTCGGAACCTCGATTCGTCAACCCAAAGAAGATCAGTCAGAGGCGAAGTAACTTGGCATCCATTTCCTTGCGCCCCAGTACCGAGAGCCGCACCCAATCAGTCGGGATCGATTGGTGGATGATTTGCACGGCGGCCGCTTTGATCCTGATTGGCGTGGGGTCGATCTTCAGTGCCCAGTATGGCGAATCGATGCGGGTCGTCAAGAGCCAGGTGATGAATCTTGCGCTCGGCGTCGTACCTCTGTCCATTTTCGGATTCGTCCATCCAAGGTTGTGGGCCAAGGCAATGCCGTTCCTTTACGTCGTCAATGTTCTGGCACTTGCTGCGGTACTAATTGCAGGTGACGCCGCCAAAGGAGCGGAGCGTTGGATTCAGTTGGGTCCTCTTCGATTCCAGCCGAGCGAGATGGCGAAGCTGCTGATCATCCTCACTCTTGCCACCTTTTACGCATCGAGGCAAGATCGGATAAAGGAGTTCTCAACGTTTCTTCTGGGCATGGCGCACGTTGCTGTGCCGACTTTGCTGGTCTTTCTGCAGCCTCACCTCGGGGCAACCATCCTTTTCACCACGATTTGGATGGCGCTGAGCCTGGTCGCTGGCGTCCCGCCGAAGTTCCTATTCGGCGTGATTCTTGCCTTTGTCACGCTGGCGGGCACGGTATGGTTTGTCAAACCCGTGCGGGGGGTTGTGCTCAGGCCCTATCACGTCAAACGGATCGAGGCGCTCCTTGGTGGCGGTAAGGACAAGAAAGGAGACGACTTCCAGGTCACTCAGGGGTTTTTCGCCATCGCCAATGGTGGGATCGCAGGGACGGGATACCTTCAGGGGGTGCAGAAGCACCGCGTGCCGGAGCAGCATAACGACTTTATCATCACGCTCGTAGCCGAAGAGTTCGGTCTGCTTGGATGCGTGGCTGTTCTTGGGCTCTTTGCTTTGCTCTTCTACCGGATCTGGCTAGGCATTCTTTCGGCAGCGGACTTCTATTACCAAATGATCCTCGCGGGGATATTGACGCTCCTGGCGTTCCATCTATTTGTGAACCTCTCGATGGTGCTCAAGATCATTCCGGTTGTGGGTCTGTGGTGTCCGTTCCTCAGTTCAGGCGGCACTGCGCTCTGGCTCTGCATGTCCCTCATCGGACTCGCAGTGAATGTGCGAACCCGAGAGAGAGCAGTCCTCTTCTAAGGCAGTTTGTAGCCTTTTCGGTACGGGCGGCGATACGCCCACGTGTCCTTGCCTGCCTTACCGTCGATATCCATCTTCGTCGCATTCCAAGCGATCTGTTCACCGGAATAGACCGCGGCATTTGATAGGTGGCATACGTCGGTGGTACGCGCCATGGATTCAAGAGAGGACCTCGGAAGCTCTTTGGACTTCATACAATCGACAAAGTTCTCCCAGTGACCCGTATCGGCATATGGCTCTTTGGCGAGGCCAAGGTCCTTACCGTCGCCGTCCATAAGCTTAATCCCTCCGCGCCAAGCACGAAGAGTGTTTCCATTTGCAAAGACCCACTCGATCCCGTGCTCCGGCTTACCAGGGTGATCGCGAAGCACCGCCCACGACAGCGTCAGCGGCGAATCACCGAACTTCATGACGGCCTGAATCGTGTCCGGAGCGTCCCGATCGTCATCCAACGCCGACCAATGCCCACCCACCGCAGCGATGTGCGTCGGCATAATTAGGTCTTGATCCTTGCTGAGCGCAAGAAGCGCTTTGTCGATCATGTGTCCGCCCCAATCGGTGGTGCGCGCTCCGCCCGTGTTTTTGATCAATCGCCAGCCCCAGTGGGTCGTGTTCTCCCGGTAAGGCTGTGGCTGAGCAGGACCGAGCCAAGTTTCGTAATCTAACCCACTCGGAGGGGTCGTCGCGGGCTTGCGACCGAGGTTTCGGTTATCCGTTGTCCAGGTGCGTACGTGAACCACCGGACCGTGCTTGCCCGACCGAATGAGGTCAACCGCTTGCACAAATTCGGCGGTGCTACGCTGCCACGTCCCAACTTACACCACTCGCTTGTACCGCCAGTGAGCCTTCACCATTGCTTGAGTCTCCACGATGTGGTGACTCAATGGCTTTTCGATGTAGATTTCCTTGCCGGCCTGGGCGGCATGGATGAACTGGATTGCGTGCCAATGGTCTGGCGTGGCGATGACGACCGCATCGATGTCCTTACGCTCAAGGAGTTTGCGATAGTCACCGAACGTTTCCGGATTCTTGCCGTATTTGGCGTTGACCGCCTTCACGTTTGGCGTCAGTTGGTTCGCATCGACATCGCAAAGAGCGACGACCTCGACATCGTCGAGGTTCATCAGATTCTTCATGTCGCTCGGGCCCATGATGCCCGTGCCGATGATCCCAATCGTCACTCTTTCGTTAGCCGATGTCGATCGTTTTCGAAATGGCGTGGCGTTTACTTGTAGATCGGAAGGTTGTATCCCTTGCGGTATCGGCGCGAATAGGAAGGAGTGTTCTTTCCAGCCTTGCCGACGATATCCATTTTCGCCTTGTCCCATCGGACCATTTCGCCAGCTTCCAGCGAAGCATTGACGAGGTGGCAAACAATGGTGGTTTGGGCAACCGAAGCGAGGTCAGCGCGCGGCTTTTCGCGGCTCTTCACGCAGTCGAGGAAGTTCTCCCAGTGGCCGGACTCTTGTGGCTCGGCATTCTCCTTCTCGAGCTGCTTTCCGTTTGCATCCACGATCTCCCAGCCGCCGCGCCAAACCCGCAGGGTGCGACCGTCGGCCGAAACGAACTCGGTACACTGCTCAGGCTTTCCGGGGTGGTCTCGGAGAACGCTCCAAGACATCGCAAACTGGGGATCGGCGAATTCCATCACGGTTTCGGTGGTATCCGGGGTGTCTCGATCGTCATTGGTGATCGTCCAGATGCCTCCCGTGGACATCACACGGGTGGGCATCGGCAAATCGAGGCCTTTGCTCATTCCGAGCA
The DNA here is from genome assembly GCA_964566635.1 of uncultured Fimbriimonas sp. Lineage (GTDB taxonomy): Bacteria > Armatimonadota > Fimbriimonadia > Fimbriimonadales > Fimbriimonadaceae > Fimbriimonas. The sequence continues at coordinate 389,378 of CAZMJL010000001.1, forward strand.
GAGCAATATCCATCATGTGAACACCCCAGTCGGTCGTTAGTCCGCCGCCAGTGTTGCGCACCCAACGCCAGTTCCAGTGGGTGATGTTGTCTTGGTAGGGTCGCATGGCGGCAGGGCCGACCCACATGTCGTAATTGAAGCCGTCGGGAACTGCGATCGGCGATTTCTTACCGAGGCGAGTTGCGTCCGAAATCCATGCTCGGCAGTGGACAATCTTTCCCAATTTGCCCGCGCGGATGTACTCGATCGCATTGTGGAATTCTCGGGTGGAACGTTGCCAGGTTCCAACCTGCACAACTCGCTTGAAGTGGCGTTGGGCGGCGACCATAGCCTTCGCCTCGACGATGTTGTGGCTGATCGGCTTTTCGCAATAGAGATCCTTCCCTGCCTCGCACGCGTGGATCAGGTTGAGCGCGTGCCAGTGATCGGGTGAACCAACGATGATCGCATCGATATCCTTGTTTTCGAGCATCTTCCGGTAATCCTCGTAAACTTCGGGCTTGCGACCATATTTCTTGGTGACGTCGTTGAAGTCGTTCGGAATGCGGTTCTTGTCCACGTCGCAGAGCGCAGCGATTTCGACGTCTTCGTAGTTCATGAAGGTGCGCATATTGTTCGCGCCCATTCCGCCGCATCCGATCAGGCCGAAAACGACCTTTTCGTTCGCAGACTTTGAACGCTTCTTGGCCGCTGGAGCGGCCGAGGCGATACTGCCTAAGCTAAGACCAAGACCTACCGCAGTCGCGGAGGATGCTTTCATGAAATCTCGTCGAGAAAAGTTGTGTTCACCCATTCAGAAACCCTTGTTCGGCGGCCTCGCAGAACCGGCCAATGTTATCACATTTTCAGATTGAATTTGGCAAGGAAATGAGCGAGTAGCGGGCGATTTTCGAGCACTGCGAACCGTACACAGCGGGTCCACTTGACTTCGGCATCGGATTGCATTACTTTGATACTCGGAATCTTTGCCATCACTGCACTGGAGGGCTTGCCTCCGACGATCATTCTGAGATCAAGGTTTCCGTATCGGTCTACTGTCCCGGTAAGTTCCCACTTATCGATCGTGCCTTTTACGTTCCCTTCTGGGTCGATCACGAAGTCGATACGTTTGATGCCCGGCTGCCAGTTGTATTCCGATTCGAGGTCAAAGCCGTAATTCCCCGCATATTCAGCGAGGCTCGTCTCAGGGCTTAGTAGCGTATCGCTCAGAATGAGTGAGGCGGGATAGCCGCAGAGTCTGGTTCGTAAAATCTTCGCGAACGCTGAGATGCCTTTGTCTTGGGACCCCATCAGTTCAGGCTGAAACTTCTGGATGGCAAGCGTGGCGATGTGATCCCAATTGCGAGGCATTCCTGGCAAGGCTCCAATTAAACCCAGGCTCGGCTCGTCTGGTTTAAGTAGATACTCAACTATTCTTGCCAAACTTCGCTGGTTCGAATCGTCCTTTAAGCCTGTGCCCTGGTGCTGTTCAGCAAGCGCCATTGCGGCTTCACGCCCTGTTTCGTGATACTTTAAGGCGACTTCGATCAGGATTAGGTGGTCTTCGATATCGCTTCGAGGTGATTCGAGGAGGTTTCTTGTCGCCCGCGCGGATTCCCATTTTTCCCGGAGAATATCGTCCCAAATCAGGTGAACTCCAAGCAGCGGATGCCTGCTTATGTTCTCCCCAAGTTGGGCCCGAAGCTTGGCGACCTTTTGCAAGTCACCCATATTCAACGAAACCAAGAGCCGGGCGGCGGTGAGGTCGGGGTCGGACTCCTGATTTGGCGTTAGCTTAAGGGTGAACTCGGACCAGTAATACGCGTCGGCACTGAATCCTGCCTCACAGAGTGCTTCAAGGTACTTCGCGAGCAGTTTGGTATCCGATGCGATTTCCTCCAGATGGGGCCGAAAGCTCGAGAGAATCTCCTTCTTCTTTTCCCAAGCATCTTTGTACTCATCGGGCTTCCACTTTTCGATGCTTGCAAACGTCATCCATAGATCGAAGGCAGCGGCAAGGGTCTGAGTGCGCGAAGCTCCGTACTGAAAAACTTCCTCAGGAATCTGGTCTCCGTACTTATCGCGCGTGATACACGAGATGAACCACTGAGCCATTCGGTGTTCAAAACTGAGATCGGAGCCTTTGCTAACTTTCGTTATTTCGGACATCGTGATCGCCTTTTCGTAAAGGAGCTGCGGAGTCATTTTGAGGAGAGCAATCGGAGAAATCCCCTCATCTAATACGAATGTGACGTACGAGCGCAGATTCTGGCGGTCTGTTTTCAAGGCGGCAAGAAGCAGATACTCCTTTTGGAACGCACCTAACCCCTTGGTGCCCTTCGCAACACTCATCCAGTCGCTTAATCTAGACTCATCCAAGCAGTAGATCATGGCGTTAACCACTTCTGCCCGATCAAGCTTGGAATCAACCAGTGGTCTCAGCAATCGGTACGCTTCGGCTGACTTTCCTTCTAAGTGATGCAAGCGCGCTTCAAGGAATTGCCTTTCGTCGTTCGAGAGTTTGACCTCGGCCAGACGCTGTCGCAAATACTTGGCAATGGTAGGTTTCGGGACTTCGGTTCTTAGCTGAACCTCGGTCAAGAAAGAAATCTCATCGAACGGATCTGCGATCTTGTCTTTGAGTTTGGACACACTTGCCTGCAACAGCTCCAGTGAGACGGTTACTCTCGGCATCAGAAGAGTTAGAGCGGCACGGCGATTCGTCAACGGCTTTCCGGCAATGAAGCGGTCAAATATTCTTCGCCGCTCGTATTCCCGATTTAGCCTGCCCAAACAAAGCGAATAAGTCAGGAGCTGAGCATCCGAAAGGTATCCCAGCGCCTCAAGCGCCTTGTAGCAAGCAACCGCCTCCTCATCCTTCCCAGCATCGGTGAGTTGCTTTGCGAGCTTGGACACAACAGAGTAGCGCTGCCACTTATCCAGTTTTTGCGCACCCGCCGATGCAAGTTGCTTCGTTGGGTCTTGGCTCACCACGAGACCAAAAGCGACGTCCTGAGCAGCGTCTGCATAGACCACGGGTTCTTGGCGATTCTTCCCGTATTCGGCAGTCGTGGCCGCCTTTACGACCTCGCTGACCCGCTGACCGATCTTGCTGACCCATACCGCCCCAGTCTCTGGATCGGCCAACGCTTCGTTCTGTAACGACCGGGTGAGATAGTAGGTGAACGCGCCTTGCCCCTTGCTGGGCAGCTCGTACGACTTTGCGCCAGGTGCGCAGCCAAGCAGAACGGCGATGTTGGTCGTCTTTCCGAGCCGGATCAGCTCCCGCCCGAAAGAGTTTTTGTCTCCAGCTCGGCAGGCATCAGAGAGGATTGTAACACTCTTGAGTTTGGCGTCCGAGAGTCGCTTGATTACTTGGCGAATCGAGATTGCGTTCTTGGCAAAGCTCTTCGGGTCGGCATCTGTTGGGAGCCAGTAGTCTCCGTCAGCAAGCCCCACGCCGTGGCCGCTGAAGTAGACAATGAACTGATCACCCTGCTCCAGATCAGGGTCTTTCAGAATCTCATCGAGGCGCTGGTAGAAGTTCTTCGCGGTTGGTGGCTGGTAACCCGGCTCATCGGAGAGCGTTATGACCTCGTCGGGGCGGAAACCGTACTGAACAAGAAACTTTGAGAAGGCAACCGCATCCCTTCCCGCATACTTCAGTTTGGTGATGCTCTGGTAGTTGCTCGCTCCCACGCAGAGCGCCCACTTTCGCTCGGGAAGAAGGGTTTGAAAGTTCAGTTCCGCCGAGCCGATGGTAGCCAACATGAACGCGACCAGGGCGAGAACGGCTCTTTTCATTTCCGTGTCGTCTGACGTTACCCGGCGGGTAAGCGTTACGGTAAGTTGATAGGTGAGAAATGGCGATTCGTGTTGTAATAGTTGGAGCGGCGGGCCGGATGGGACAAACGGCGGTCAAATGCCTGAGCGCCGACCCAAGATTTGAGTTGGTTGGGCTGGTTGGACGAACGGCGGCGGAAGGGATCGAGGACAACCTCGAAGCGTGTCTGGATCGGACTCGACCCGATGTTCTGTTGGAACTTACCACGGGTCGAACTTCGGGTGCGCACGCGCTTGCCGCAATTAACCGGGGCATCAAGGTTGTGGTTGGCTCTACCGGAATGCCTTCAACCGATGTGGAGGCGATCAACGCCACCGGCGGAACTTGTTTCTTTGTTCCGAACTTCGCAATAGGAGCCGTGCTGATGATGCGATTTGCGGAGTTGGCGGCAAAGTGGCTTCCCGACGCGGAAATCATCGAGTTGCATCACGAGCGCAAAGTCGACGCTCCGAGCGGAACCGCGATGCGGACGGCCGAACTAATTGGCGCGGCGAGAATTGCGTCGCCGACCCCGTTGCCCGCGCCTCTGCTGAAGGCCGAAGGCGCCAGGGGTGCCGTCGTCTCGGAGGTTCCGGTTCACTCTGTTCGGCTAAGGGGTCTCCTCGCCCATCAAGAGGTGCTCTTTGGCGGCCAAGGAGAGGTACTGACGATTCGGCACGACTCGCTTGACCGATCGTCTTTTGAGGCAGGCATCCTGCTCGCTTGTGAATCCGTACAGCGGCTCTCGGGAGTTGTCGTCGGACTCGAAAACGTCCTCTTCTAAAGCAAAATTGCCCTCCGCGTGATCACGGAGGGCAATCATTTTTTCGGTTGAGAATTACTCTGCGGATTCTTCAACAACTGCGAGAGCAGGGTCGAAGACTTCGACGTTCACAGTCGCATGAACGGAAAGGTGAAGGTCGAGATCAACCGAGTAGTTACCGAGTCGCTTGATGGCATCGTGAAGAGCGATTTGCTTCTTCTCGAGTTCGACGCCGAGTTGAGCCTTAATCGCCTCGCCAATGTTTGCAGAGGTGATCGCACCGTTGAGTCGCACTCCATCAGCACCGACCTTGGTTTCGATCTTGACCGTTTGGCCATCGATCTTTGCCTTTACAGCTTCAGCCTCAGCCTTTTGGGCTGCGGTCTTTTCGAGCAGGCGAGCATTTCGCTTCTCGAGCGCATCAACCTGCGCCTTGTTTGCAACGATTGCAAGTCCGCGCGGGAAAAGATAGTTTCGCGCAAAACCGTCGGCAACGGTCACAACAGTTCCGGCCTTGCCAACCTTTGGCACAGTCTGATTCAGGATCACCTTCATTTCTTAAATCTTCTCCAATTGATCGCCAACGTTAGCGGGCGATGCCGAAACCGATCATTGGCGTGTTGTCGCGGAACATCTGATTCACTCCGAACCACCCGTAGACTCCCTTGCTGAAATCGTATCGCAATCGGAGGTCAAACCTCGGGTCATTCAAGCTGAACAGATCGCCTCTCAGCGTTGCTCGTGGACTAACGGAATAATCTACCCCAAGACCGGGCTTTGATGCAAACACCCCGTACCGAAGTGACAGGTTATCGTTCACTTTTTTGCTCTGCTGGGCGATCAATGAGTTGCTTTCGAACAAGTTCCAGAAGCCAAGTTGGAAGCTGTCGCCGTTTGCGTTGGGGAAAATCGCGGTGAAATCGGTACGGATGAACGACGGATCGTTCTCGTAAATCATGTCGTATCGAGTGGAAAACGCCCCGATTCCGCTGGTCGGGCTCTTAGTGAGTGCCGTAGCAACTTTGCCAACGCTTCCCTTCACGTCGTCGGTTATCGCGCTGATTTTGGTGGCAATCTCGTTTGCCTTATCCATCAGTTCGCTGATCTTGCGGCTGATTTCGGGTCCGTCCTTCGACATTTTGGCGACGTTGGCCGAAATCTCCTCTCCGTCCTTCGCCATCTTCACGCCGCTGTCGGTCATCTTTTGCAGATTCACTCCTGAGCCTTTTAAGGCGGCTTGAAGCTCCGGATCCGAGACAAGTTTGTCGAACTCGCCGAGTAGCTTATCGACCTTCTCCGACGAAGTTCGAACGTTCGTCATCGTTGCGGTGAGGTCTCCTTGTAGCTTGCCACTCTTGCTGAGTGCATAAAGGTCTTTTGTCAAACCTTGCACGTTCTCCATGCTCGTGCGCATCGAAACCAGCAACTTTCCGAGGTCTTTCTGACTGGAGGTGATCAGCTGATTGACGGATCCGGCGGTTTTACCAAATTCACCGATGGTCGTATTTGAAGTCGCCATGACTTGCTTGAGGCCGTTGGTCAGCTCCTTATCTTCCAGTAGTTTCCGGAACGCCGCCATTGTCCTTGTGAGCTCGGCCACCGCTTCTTCTCCATTTGGCAAGAAGCTATCGAGTGCCTTTTGCTTTCCACCTGGGAGCGTTGCGCCAACCGGAAGCATCCCGCTGGACTCTTTGGGCGGAGTGAGCTGAACCACCTGTTCTCCAAGGCCAACGAGGCTGCTCGGAAGCACCAGTTTCGAGCCGTTTGGAATCGAGATTCCGGGTTTAATAGCAATCGTTGCTTTCGCTTCAGTAGGGCTTACCAAGTCAACCGAAGTGACCAAACCGACATTGACGCCCGCCATCAGCACCCGAGTGCCAGGCGTGATTCCACCCGCATCCGCAAACGATCCGTAATAGATGCTTGGCTTGGCACCAAACAGATTTTTCCCGAGAAACGCATAAGCGCCCACTAGCGTCGCTCCAAACACCACCACGAGCGCTCCAACTTTGGTTGCATTCCCCATCTCCTCGTATTTTAGCCGGGTTTGCCTGCCAACGCCAACTTTCGGAACCGAGTAGAAGCCAGTTGATGCCATCTTTAGAGCACAACTACACCGCAAACGTCGATTGGCTAGGCGGTCGCGATGGATCGGGATCCATTCATCTCAACCCCAGTGATAAGTCTCTCGCGATCAACGTCCCACCGGAATTCGGCGGTAATGGCGGAGAAACCAACCCCGAAGAGCTCCTGACAAGCGCGATCGCCGGTTGCTACAGCATCACGTTCGGAATCGTCGCCGCGAACCGGAAACTGCCGATTATCGGCTTCAATGCCGTCGCAACGGGAACGGTTGAGCAAAACGGGGCGGCATTCAAGTACCGAGATTTCGTGATCAAGCCCACGATCACTCTGGCGGCTGACGCGACTGACGATCAACTGAAGATTGCCGAGGACATGGCGCACAAATGCGACGCTTACTGCATCGTGACCAATGCCGTCCGAGGTTCCGTAAACGTTACGATCGAGCCAACCGTTTTGCGCGGCTGATACGGCCGAGACCGAGGAGTCCCGAACCTAATACGAAAGCCGTGGCGGGTTCGGGGACTGGTGGTGGAGGAGGTGACGTTTCAACCGTTAACCCCATGAGGGCGAGGCGTTGAAATCCGGATTGACCCCGGTCGGTGAGTCGAAAGCCAGTCAACGTATCCGTTGCAAATGCATTCGGAAGTTCGATGACTTGGCGATCGTGCCAATACTTCTCTGAGGCACTTACCTCGTACCGCCAAACTTCGTGAGTGTTTGGGCTCGAGGTTGTGTTGAGATAAATACCACTGGAGATCGAACGGATTTGATCAAGACCTGACCAATCCTCTCGGTAGTAGCTGCCGTTCTGGCCGAAGAATTCTAGTGAAATCAGTCCAGAAGTGCTGGTGCCCCATAAGGTATTCAGAATTGTGTGAACCCTAGTGGAGTACTTGTGGTTTAAGGCGACGTCGAGCGCGATGGTGCCAGGCAGTCCAGAATTGTTTGAATTCCAAAAGTTGTTCGCAGTTGCCGCGCCGAGTTGAAACGGGACTCCACCGTAGGTTTGCGAACCCATCGGAAAAGGAATTGTCGGCCCGAAGGTTATCTGGCGATGCTCATTGAAATACGACGACAAATCGACGGGCGCAAAGTCCGCGCTTGCGACTGAACAAATGCCTAAAAGAATCGCGACAAGGCCAATCCGCCTCATATCCCGTTCATTCTAACCTAATTCTCTGAGAAAGTGGTTCAAGTTTGCCGCGAGGTACAACCTTAAGTTAGATATGCGCAAAAAGATTGTTGTCGGCAACTGGAAGATGAACTTGCTGTCGGCGGAGGCTGCCTCCCGTGCGGCTGAGCTGAAGCGGCTGGTTGGAGACATCACCGAGGTCGAAGTCGGCATTTGCCCGGCGGCACTTGCGCTCCCCGGAGTCTCGTTGGTTCTGCGCGATTCTTGGATCGGCGTCGGGTCTCAAGACGTTTTCTGGATGACGAGCGGAGCCTTCACCGGATTTGTTTCGGCGGAGATGCTGGTCGACGCTGGCTGCCGATACGCGGTGATTGGTCACTCGGAACGGCGCGGCCGATTTGGAAAGCTTGAAGTTCCTGAGTCGACGCTTCCCTTCTTCGCCGAGACGGACGAAACCGTTAATCTGAAGCTGAAGGCTTCGCTGGCCGCCGGTCTGGTTCCGATTGTTTGCGTCGGCGAGTCTTTGGCTGAGCGCGAAGCGGGTCAGACGGACTCGGTCATCGCTGCTCAAATCGCCGGAGCTCTGGCTGGGGTCGAAGATCTTTCGACTTTGGTTGTTGCCTACGAGCCGGTCTGGGCGATTGGCACCGGAAAAGTTTGTGATTCGGCGGAGGCGAACCGGGTTTGCGGGTTCATTCGATCGCAGTTGCCGGAGGCAATCCGGGACGTGGTTCGAGTGCAGTACGGTGGCTCGGTGAACCCTGGCAACGCGGCTGAGCTGTTTGCTCAACCGGAGATTGACGGTGGTTTGGTTGGCGGGGCGTCGCTCAAGCCCGAAGACTTTATTCAGGTGATTAAAGCCGCCGTCTGATGGGTCGTTACCGCGTTTGCAAGTCGTTTGTTGTTGAGTCGGGGCATATGCTTTCGAAGCACCCTGGTGCTTGCCGTTTTCCTCACGGTCACACTCGAACGATTGAGGTTGTTGTTTCGGCGGAGACGCTTGACTCGAACGACATGGTGGTTGATTTCAAGGCGATCAAGTTGCTTTGCCGTGACTTCATCGAGCGGTTTGATCACCGGATGGCGATGAATTCGGCTGATCCTTTGTTGGATTCGATTCGAGCGGTTCATCCGGATTCGGTGATTGAATTTGATGGCGTTGATCCGACGACCGAGGTGATGGCTCGGTTGATTTTTGACTTTGTTGACTCGGCTTTGCGGTCGGGTTTTGAGCAGGATGGTTACTCGATTCCGGCGGGTCGAGTTTTGCTGGAGCGGATTCGAGTTTCGGAGACGCCTTCGAGCTGGGCTGAGTATCGCGTTTGAAAGTTGGCGAAGTCGGTGCGTTTAGGTTCAACGGGCCCTTGATTTTGCGCTGATTTCGGTGCGAACGGTGCATTTTGTTGAACCTGGATGCACCGACTTTGGCGGGTATTGGCGGCGTTTGCGTTTTGATTTGGGTTGCGATCATCACTGTTTAGGCGAGATGCGGGATGGTTTGTCAACCTGGGACAGTTCTCAGTTCTCAGTTCTCAGTTCTCAGTTCTCAGTTCTCGGTTCTCAGTTCTCAGTTCTCAGTTCTCGGTTCTCAGTTCTCGGTTCTCAGTTCTCAGTTCTCGGTTCTCGGTTCTCGGTTCTCAGTAGTCTAGTTAGCTCTTTGAGAAGAGCGCTTCGCGTGGGGATTTATGAGACCCCAACGTACGAGAGTATCCACATGTGAGGGAGGTACATGAAGGGCCAACTGATGATGAAAATGAGGCAGGGGATGTGAGCTAGGATTGGCTTTAGACTCTTTGCTCGTTTGGCCTGGCTGAAGTCTCGTTGGACGCAGAGTATCCACGGGATCGTGAGCACCACGAGTCCGAGGTTGGCGGAATTGTTGATGATCCACTGGGCTCTCGTGTACTCACCAGTTACAAAGAATGGGCGGAAGGCGGGTACGTGCACAAGCATTGCCCACCATCCTGTGCAAAGAGTCAGCAGGCTCGTGAGGGTGGCTCGAACGATTTTGTAAGTTGATTCCTCCACGAGATTTGTACGTTTGACTTCTCGTGAGGGTTGTGCGCGATTTGCGGGGCGGTGGTAACGGGTGCGGTGCCTTCAGGTTTTCTTGTGTGCTGGGAGCACTTTAGCCTCGGGATTGCAAATCCCAAGGCATCAAAGTGCGGATACCTCGGCATCAACGTGGGCGGTGTGAGCAGCTTTAGTCGGACTTAGCAACCGAAGGCTTCTCAACTACCGGTGCAGTTACTGCATTCGTCATCTGGTTGATATCCCCGCCCTTTAACCCAATTTCTGCCATTAGGGAATCAAGTAGGGGAGCTTGCCCGCGATAGCGCAGAGCCGAGTTCACGAGTTGATCTGCGAGACTCCCGCTCTCGGTCGTTACCCCAGGAGATCCGGATGTACCTCCACCTAAGCCGTCGACTTGAATGATTTTGATACCATCGATTTGCTCCATGGGCTTAACACTCTCGCGGATTATGCTGGGGAGGTTCTCGATCAAAAGCTGTTTGATTCGGGTTTCCATTACCTGAACATTGAGCAAGTTCTCGGCCTCATTAAGAGCTCGTCGCCCCTTTGCGTCGACCTCGTAGGCAGCAGACCTAGCCTCGGCTGCAAGTCTTTCGCTATCCGCCGCCGCCTGAGCAGCGATTCGATTCCGATTAGCCTCGGCTTCCGCAACGGTCTGGATTGCTTGCGCTTGATCAAGTGCCGCTCGCTTCTCGGCCTCGGCTGCAACCGTCTTTTTAAGTGCCTCTCGCTCGGCTTCTTCAGACGCCTGAACCAGTTCGATGGCCTTCCGCCGCTCGGCGGCCTCGATTTCTTTGGCACTCAAGACTTTCTCCTGGGTTCTTACGGATTCGGCCAAGGCGAGGTTGGCGGCTGCCTCCGCTTCACTTTTTGCTTTGCTTTTCTCGGCGATCGCCACAGCACGATCCTGCTCGGCAAGTTCCAGCAGCTTCGACTTTTCGATTTCAGCTGCCTCAATTGACTGCTTCTTTTGAATTTCCTGCTCGGTGACGAGCTTTTCAAGTTCAATCCGCTGCTTTTCAATCTCCTGCTTACTCAGCTGATCTGCAAGGGCAACTTTTTGTTGAGCTAGGATTTCTGCTTCTCTGGCCTCTTGCGTGCGCAGAGCCTGCTCTCGAGAAATCTCTGCTGCCTGAGCGGCCTTGCGATTCGTAATCTCTCTCTCCTGTTCCAGTCGTGCGTATTCAGAATCTCGGGTCAAAGAAAGGGATTGCTTTTCGGCCTCCAGGTTCTTCAACTGGATTGCAATCTTGGTTTCCTGCTCAATGTCGTTACGCTCTTTTCGCTTAGCCTCGATGATCTCTGTGATCTTGGCGAGGCCTTGCGCATCAAATGCGTTCTGTGGGTTCAGGTAATCCTGAGATGTTTGGTCGAGAGCGGTCAAAGAGACCGATTCAAGTTCCAAACCGTTTTTGAGGATGTCCTCTGAAACGGTCGTTTGCACGCGTTGAACGAACTCAACCCGCTTCTCATGGAGCTCCTCCATGGTCATCTCCGCGGCAACTGAACGGAGTGCATCAACGAACTTACCCTCAACCAACTCCTTGAGTTGTTCGGGTTGCATCGTCCGGCGTCCCAATGTTTGGGCCGCATCGGCAATTGCTTCTTCAGTAGGTTTGACCCGAACGAAGAACTCAGCCTGGACATCAACGCGCATTCGGTCCTTTGTGATCAGTCCGGCCTCGTTGTTGCGACTGATATTTAGCCGCATCGTGTTCATGTTGACCTCAATGGTTTCTTGAACAACTGGCAAAATGACGGCGCCACCGTTGAGAACAATCCTTTGCCCACCAAAGCCAGTGCGTACAAAAGCACGCTCCTTGCTTGCACGTTTGTAGAGCCGGGAGACGATCAATAAAATCATAACAATCGTGATGGCCACGACTGCCACCGGTACTAACCATTGAGCCATTTGAGTTTCCATTTCTTTGTCTATTACTTATCTTGGTCGAGGATATCCTCGACGGTGCCACTGACCGCTAGGAACTTCGAGCCTACTTGTTCGACCAAGACGACCTCACTTCCTTGCGGAAAACTCACTTCGGGATCTTTGGGCTCGACTAAAACATAGTGCGTCTGACCATGATCGTCAACCAACTTAGCTTCGGCAGAAAGACCTGCCCGAGCGACACCGCTCTGGATTGTGACAAGCCGAAACAGAAAGCTTGAACTGGCTACGGCAGTTGTATGCAACTTGAATTTAGTCTTTGCAAACCCCTTACCGACAACTCGGCAATTCGCGAGAGTGACAATCAGAGCTGGTCCAATCGCGATCCATCCCGGCAAGAATGCGCCCCGAGCACCAATTGCGAGCATTTGGAGCACGTAACCCGTGACGAAGAACGAACAAGTTGCGACTAGCACGAAGATCGACAACGGCATCGCTGAGATGCCAAAGAATTCTAGGAGACCGTTTAGAATCCCATCGGAGTCCCAGTCCACTTCGAGTTCTGCATCGGCTTCGGGTAGGTGTAGAGCTCCAAGCAACGTCGCCGTAACAATGATCACCGACAGCACAGCCAGAATAACGAGAGCCACTACAAACGACGTGTTCTCTTTGGCGGTGAAGAAGTCTGAAATCATTGCCGTACGACGCTACATATTACGAGATTTCTAACACTCCGTTGCAAAGAGCGTTGAAATACTAATACTATGGAGCGCCCATTAAAACCTAGGTCACGGTGGTAACCGGCCGGAGATAGTCGACGCAACCTCAAACCGCGGACGAGCCGAATGCTCCCTCGCGAACCCCTATTTGAAGAAGTCGAACTTCGCCAGTTTGTCTCTCACCGAGGCCAAGAACGCACCCGCGAGCATTCCGTCGATGAGGCGGTGGTCGTAGGTGAGCACCAGGTGCATGATCGAGCGGATGGCGATCATGTCGTCGACGATGACCGGGGTCTTTTTGATGGCGTAGACGCCGAGGATTCCGGCTTGGGGGGCGTTGATCATCGGGGTTCCGAAGAGGGCGCCGTAGGTTCCGGGGTTGGTCAGCGTGAAGGTTCCGCCTTGGACATCGGCCACGGAGAGCGAGTTGGAGCGCGCCTTCTTGGCGATGCCATCGAGGTCGCGGGCGATATCGATGAGCGATTTGGCGTGGCAGTCGCGGATGACGGGGACAATGAGTCCGCCTTCTCCCTTGGCTCCCAGCGCGACGGCGACGCCCATGTGGACTCCCTTGGTCTTGACGATGTTGTTATCCGGCATCAGGGCGGCGTTCATGAGCGGGAACTCGACGAGCGCCTCGGTGAGGGCCTTGATGAAGAACGGGGTGTAGGTGAGCTTGACGCCGTAGGTCTCGAGGAAGGTGTCCTTGTTCTTCTCGCGGAAGTTGACCATGTTGGTGACATCGACTTCGGTGATGGTGGAGACGGTGGGCACCTGAGATGACTTGATCATGTGATCGGCGATCATCTTTCGCATTCCGGCGAGCGGGGTGACCTCTTGGTCGGGCCCGGCGACGGTTGCGGGAGGGGCTTTGAATTCGGGCGCGGTTGCCTTCGGGGTTCCGCTGGAGAGGAATGCTTCGAGGTCCTTCTTGGTGACTCGGCCGCCTTCGCCGGTGCCTTTGATGGTGGCGAGTTGGGCGTCGGAGACGTTGTTTTCTTTGGCAATGGCGCGGACGAGCGGGGTGTACCAGCGCTTTTCGCCGCTATCGGCTGGAGTCACGGGTGCTGGGGATGCCGCAGGGGCAGGGGCTTCGGCTTTGGGCTCTTCCTTCTTGGCAGCAGGAGCGGGCGCGCTGGCGGCGACAGATGCGTCGGTTTCGATGAAGCCCATGGCCTCGAAGACCTTGACGGGTGCGCCTTCGCCGATAACGATTTCGGCCAGAACTCCGGCCGAGGGGGCTCCGAGTTCGGTGTTGACCTTATCGGTCATGATCTCGACTACCGGCTCGTCTTCCTTGACGGTGTCGCCTACCTGTTTTAACCAGCGGCTAACCGTTCCTTCGTGGACGGATTCACCAAGCTCGGGCATCAAGATTTCTACGCGCATTTTTCTTTTCCTAGTCTACCGATTTAGATTCAAATTCGGCGGCAATAAAGCTCTTTAAGTCTTCTTCGTTGACGAGCGGCTCGCCGGGGGAGACGTTGTCGAGCTTGCCGTCTTTCAACCACTTTTCGAGTTCGCCGACGAGCGAGAAGAGGTGATCGAAACTATCGACCCAGAAGAGGAGGGGCTGATAGTGGTCGATTTCGAAGTACTGGTTGATGACCCATTCGAGTTGGATTGGGAATCGTTGGACTTCGGGGGATTCAATGCAGTGGGCGAGCTCGCCGTAGGAGCTGAGGAGGCCGCTGCCGTACACCTTCATGCCGGAGGGCTCCTTCATCAGTCCGAACTCGATGGTGAACCAGAAAAAGCGCGCCATCGCTTTGATGATGCTCTCGACTTTTCGGACCTGTTTTTCGGGGTCTTTGATGGATTGGGCGATCTCGGCGGCGAGGTGGGCGAGGTCGCCAAAGCGGACTAACGTGTCAGCAAAGGCGCGGTCGGTGTGCATCGGCACGTGGCCGGCGATGTCGTGGAAGATGTCGGGCTCGGGGAGGTAATCGAGCTTATCTTTGCGGCGGATGGTGATGGTGGTGGGAAATTCGCGGTTTCGGAGGCAGTCGAAAAAGAGGAATGCGGGGACGTATCCAGCGACGGCTTTGGCCCGGAACCCAGTTAGGGGGTTGAGGAATTGGTTGACGTCGTCCAGCTTTGGAACCCGGTTGGGATCGAGGCAAAGGGAGTCGATGCCGCGCATGAAATGCTGGTTGGCGTACTGGTGCCAGCGGGGCGCGATGCGCGAGTAGAGGGAGGCCCAGGCTTCGTGGTTATCTTGCGAGTAGAGTTCGTACGGTTGGCGGATGTAGAGTTCGCCAGCGGCTTTGCGCTCCTCGATAAAGGGAGCCTCGGTGGTGGTAAGGCCGAGTGGATTTTGAACGTCGTTGTTCGTGGTCATTGTGCTCGCAAGTTTACTTTGCGGGCCCCCTAGTACAGACTGTTTTGGGCTTTCCGTTTTCGTCGCCATTCAAGGAAAAGTACAATTCCGAGTGCGGCGATGGGGACGACCAGATCGGCGGTGTGGGCCCACTGGAGCTTGCGCGTTATGAGCGTATTTGCGTAGATCAGGTCACGAGTGTAAGACCATCGCTGGACGCCGAAGAAGACAGCAAAGCCGAAGAGAACCCATACGGCGGGCATCCACTTGGGGTTCTTTCCGGTGAATTCTCGCTGCCGCAGGCTGGCATTGTAAAGCACGATTGCGAATGCCAAAAACATCATCGGCATCATTAAGATTTCGACGGTGCTCTCGGGAGATTGGGTCTCGGGGCTAAAAAGTCCGAACATCTATGGATTAGATTATGGCTTGACCCGGTAATTTTTGCAGGTCATTCGCCGCTATGGCGGGGGAAACTTACGGCACTGACGGTCCAGCCGAGGACATCGGAGATTTCGAACTTTCCGTTCATGGAGCGCGAGAGGTTGGCGACGATCTGGAGGCCGAGGCTGTTGGATTTGGAGGGATCAAAACCTTCGGGGAGCTTATCGCCGTTGTTGCTGACCCAAAGGAGGACTTCGCCTTCTTTCTCTTCGACGGTCACATGAATGTCACCTTTACTGCAGACCTCAAAGCCGTGCTCAATCGCATTGCTGATGAGCTCGTTGAGTACCAAGGCGACTTGGGTCGCTTGGTTCATGTTGAGCTTGATCTCTTCGCCTCGGACGAGGAATTCGATGGTTTTGTTTGGTAGTAGGAGCGAGCTTTGGTGGTGATGCACGAGGGCGTCGGCGATGCTTTTGAGGCCGACGTGATCGAGGTCTTCTCGGCTGAGGAGGTCGTGGACGGCCGAGATTGCGAGGATGCGCGTAAGAACGTCGTTGAGGGCCTGATCGAGGGTTTTGTACTCGGCGGTTCGCATCTGAAGGCGCAGAAGGGACGCCACCTGCTGAAGGTTATTTTTGACCCGGTGGTGCATCTCTTGCATCAGGGTTCCTCGAACTTGGAGCTTGGCATTCTCTATGGCGAGCGCGGCTTGCTGGGCAAGGGTTTCGAGGGCTTTAACTTCGTCGGCGCTGAAGTCGCGGACTTCGTCGGTGTAGCAACTCAGCACACCAACGGGCTTATCTTGAATCGAAAGTGGGACGCAGATCATGCTGCGCAGACCTTGCTCGACGGCGAGGTCGTGGCCGATGTATTCGCTATCGATTTGAACGTCACGGACGATGATGGGGCGGTCTTCTTCGAGGGCGCGACCCGCGATTGATTCACCGATTTTGATCGCGCGTTTGCGCTGATACGCTTTGACCGTGGCCTGAGTGGCGCGAAGAACGAGCTCTTGGCGAGACTCATCGACGAGGCGGACCGTACAGACTTTGTAATTGAACTGCTGAGCGGTGAGGTGGACCAGGAGTTGGAGGACTTCGTCGAGGTAGGGCGAGTTGGTGATGGTTCTCGCGACTTCGCTGAGGGCTCCGAGGCGATTGGATTGGGCTCCGACTTGATATCCCGCGCGAAAGGCTTTGTAGACCATCGCGGCGGTCATCGCGATCTCTTCAAGCTTGATTTTGACTTTGGGCGTGAAGCGCCAGGGGTCGGTTTTGCGGAACAGGAGGATGCCGAACAGGTGCCCGTTGATGTTGCGCAGCGGAACGGCAGCTACAGCTCCGGATTCGTGCTCGCTGAGGCCGGGGTACTTGGCGTAGTTGGGGTGTTGGTTGGCTTTTGCGGCAACCAACACGGGCTCGCCGGTGCTGAGGGCGAGGCCAGTGATTCCGATTCCTTTGCCCAGCTTGAGGCGTCCAACCATTTCGGGGACGACGGTGCTGGCGCGGAGGATGAGGCCGTCTTGAGAATCCCGAAACATGATGTCGCACGAGTCGGCTTTTGCATCGCGCATAGCGACGTGAACAATCTCGTTAAGGAGATCGTCCTCCGACCACGTATTCGCGGCGGCGCGGAGGAGTTCACGGGTGGTTGCGAGGTCCATGGATCGGTGAGCGATTTCAGAAGGGGCCGATGGCGGTGATGTTCACCTTGTCTTCGCCCAAGATTCGGTTTGCGAGGTCGATGATCTGCTCGTTCGTCACTTTGTTCAGCCTTTCAAGCGCCTCATCCATCGTGACGTCGCGTTGGTAGTTGAGTTCGTTTCGGCTCATGCGCATCATCCGCGAGTTCATGCCTTCGAGAGCGAGCACCAGGTGACCCGCAAGTGATCGCTTATTGCGCTCGAGTTCATCGGCTTTCAGGCCGTTCTTGAGCACGTCGTCGAACTCCTTGCGAACGAGTTCCTTGACCAGTTCCCAATTCTTCTTGCTGGTGCCACCGTACACGGTGTAGGCACCACCGGCCCCATAGCTGAGGGTGTAGGACCCGACTGAGTAGACGAGACCTCGCTTTTCGCGAATCTCTTGGAAGAGGCGGCTGGACATCGATCCTCCGAGGGCGGAGTCGAGGACGCTCATGACTGCGATGTCGGACTCGTCGTAGACCGAGATCCCGTCGGAGCCGATGCAGAAGTGCACTTGCTCGGTGTCTTTGGCGACTTCGTGAACGGATGCGGTCCCCAGTGGTCGCTCGGGCTGACCGACTTCGGTTCCGGGAGCGATTTTGCCGAGATACTTCTCGGCGGCGGCCTTCACTTCTTCCACGCTCACATTTCCGGCGACGCTGAGCAGCACATTGTTGGCGGTGTAGCGGCGGTCCATGTACGCGATGATGTTTTCGCGGCGGAATGACCGGACGGAATCTTCGGTGCCGATGATTGGCTTGCCGAGCGGGTGCTGGCCCCACCGATATCCGAGGTGAAGTTCGTGGACGTGATCGCTGGGCTCATCCAAAGAGCGGAGAATTTCTTCGCAGACGACTTCTTCTTCCCTTTCGAGTTCTTCGGGGTCGAATTTGGAGTGAAGCATCATGTCGCTGAGGACATCGACGCCGTTTGCGACATCATCGGAGAGGACGCGGCAGTAGTAGCAAGTTGACTCCTTGTCGGTGAATGCATTGAGCACGCCGCCGCGCCCTTCGATGGACTCGGCGATTTCGCGCGCGGTTCGTCGCTCAGTGCCTTTGAAGAGCATGTGCTCGATCAGGTGGGTAATGCCGGCTTCGTTGTCGAATTCGTGTCGCGAGCCGGTTTTGCACCAGAGTCCGATGGCGGCGGAGCGGACGTAGGGGACGTTTTCGACGAGGATGCGAACGCCGTTATCGAGGGTGAGTTTTTGGACTTGGCTCATGAGATTTATGCGAGTTTGGTGGAGAGCATTCCGAGCCGCTCCATGGAAAATTGGAATTCGTCGCCGCCGGTAACCGCGCACGATTCGTCATCGAAGATGGGGCCGAGGCAGAAGAGATCGCCGCTCTTGAGGGTGCAGGTTTGGCTTGCGATTTTGACGGCTTCGATCATTGAGATGGGGAATTCTTCGAAGTTGGCGAACCCTTTCTCTTCGCCGTTGATCTTGATGTGCGAGGAAAGTTTGTAGACGATGCCGCCGCTGGAGGCGATCATGACGTCGTCGAGTTCATCGGGGGTGGTGATGACGGGGCCGACCATGATTCCGAAGTCCTGGGCCGCGCCGACAATGGTTGGGTTCTCCTTTTCGGTGGCGGTGCTGGTGAGGATATTGACGAGGGTGAAGCCGAGTAGGACGGCTTCGGCTTCTTCGTCGGAGAGGGCGTAGCCGGTTCCGCCGATGACCGCTCCGAGGTAGCTGCGGACGACGTAGTCGGCGCCGCTTTCAGGAAGTTCGATGACCGTGCTGGGTCCGATGACCGCGGCGGGGTTTGCGTAGACGAATCCGATGTTCTCGAGGTCGTTTCGGAAGACACGGATGGAGGGCGGAGTGGGGACGGGGGCGAGAGGGCGCACGTCGGCGGCCTCGTGGACGCCGATGGCTTCGGACCCGTCGGTTTCGTAGATTTTGCCGCTGTAGACCATTCCGCTCCGGATGGTTCCGGGCTCTGATTTCAGTTCAAAACGGCAAAGCTTCACCTAATGAGGATACCTTTTTGGGTAGTTTCCCTGCCTTGCTCGATTTAGGTTTCCGTAGCACGGATTATCGTGTTTAATGTTGAAAGGTCAATGATTTCAAAGTCGCTCAACCAACTCGCTGAAGAACGCAATCTAGAGCCGTGGACCTCTTGGAAGGATGGGCGTCCAGCAGGTTACTTCGGTCTTCCGATGGCCGATGAGGCGGCGGAGTTTTACCGAGAGAATGGGTTCTTGGTGATTGAGAACGCGCTCTCGGCGGAGGAGATTGCTTCATTGCAAGATGAGGCGACGGCGATCTGCCGGGGTGAGCGGGGCGAGGTTCGGGGAGCGGCGGAAGTGACGCCCGAGATGAGTGATGAGGAGGTGTTGCAGCAGGTGCTTTGCATTCATTTTCCGCACAAGATTTCGCCCCATATCCATTCTCTTTTGGGCCATCCGGGATTTGTGGATGTTCTCACCAGGATCATCGGGCCGAATGTGAAGTGCATGCAATCGATGCTGTTCATCAAGGCGAGCGGCAAGCCGGGGCAGGCGTGGCACCAAGACGAGGTTTACATTCCAACCCGGGACCGGTCGCTTACTGGCGGATGGATCGCGATGGACGATGCGACGGTTGAAAATGGGTGCCTTTGGGTAATTCCTGGCTCACATAAGACAGGAACGATGTTCTTTCAGGAGTGGCACGGCGATAGCCGATTTGACTGCTCGGAGGAGGCGACGAGGTTCCCTTGGAGCAATGACGATGCGGTTCCGGTAGAGGTGAAGGCGGGGTCGATCGTGTTCTTCAATGGGTATTTGCTGCATCGCTCCTTGCCGAATTACGCTTCGGGTGGTTTTCGTCGCTCGTTGGTGAATCACTACATGAGTGCCGAGTCGTTACTTCCGTGGTTTTGGGAATCGAAGACGACGGGACAGTTCGCGATTCTTGACCATCGGGACGTCGAAATCGTGGCGGGAACAGACCCTTATGCTTGGCGCGGATACGAGGAAGTTCACACGTGCCACATCCGCCCGGACGGTAAGGGCGGGTGCGGAAACAAGGAATACAACCGTTAGATGTGCCGACCGATCAGGATTTCGAACATCGGGAAAACGGTGTTTCGCATAATCCAGCTGATCGGGCTGTTGGGCATAAGGACCAGAATGAGGAATACGATCATTCCTGGCCCGTGGCAGAAGCGATACCAGGCGTTTCGCTGCTGGGGAGGAAGCATCGCGCCGACGAGCCAGTGTCCATCCAGCGGGCCGATGGGGATGAGGTTGAACACGAACATCGCGAGGTTCATGAAGATGGAATGGATCGCGAAGTAGCTGAGGAATCGGTCTAGGGAGGTGATTGCGTAGGTGGAATCGAGGACGGCTTTGGGGTCGAAGGCAACGAGGCCGAAGCGCACAATGAACACCCAGAACAGGGCTTGTCCGAGGTTGGAGATAGGGCCCATGACGACGGAGATAAAGTGATCGACCCGGGGGTTCCGCATCCTTCCGACGTTGACCATGACGGGCTTTCCCCATCCGAAGCCGAAGCCACTGGCGGCGGAGAATACGACCATGAGGGTGCCGATTGGGTCGAGGTGGGCGAGGGGGTTGAGCGTGACCCTCCCTTGGGCGCGGGGGGTCATGTCGCCAGCCATATCGGCGAACTTGGCGTGGCAATACTCGTGGAGTCCCACGGCGGGAATGAACACCAGGAGGTGGAGAAACGCGCTGAGAAAGTCGAATTGCATGGGTTAAAGGGTGATCTCCCGAGCGAACAAATCATCATACGTCTCGCGGCGCTGAATGAGTGCAAATTCGCCATTCGTTTGCCGAAGTACGGTCGCAGGGCGGAGGAATCGGTTGTAGTTGTTCGCCATGACGGCATTGTATGCGCCAGTGGTGAGGACTTGGATCAGGTCACCTCGTTTGGGCCTCGCTGGGAGCGTGATGTCCTCAAACAAGGTATCGGTTTCGCAGTGGCGACCGCTGATGGTGCAAGTGATGGGGGTGCCCACCCCGGAGGAAGAGAGGTTTTCGACGGCGTACTTGGCGCCGTACATGACCGGGCGGGGGTTATCGCTTAGCCCGCCATCAACGGAGACAAAGACTCGTCCGCTGGCGGCCTCTTTGACCGCGCCGACGGTGTAGAGGGTCAGGCCAGATTCGGCGGTGAGGCTGCGCCCAGGTTCCATGGCGAGGGTGGGTTGCCAACTCAGCTCGGCAAAGGCGGTTTTTATCACTGTGACGACTTCGCGGCAGTAGTCCTCGATGCTGGTGGGATGGTCTTCGTTCAGGTACTTGGCGGCGAGGCCACCGCCGACGTTGATGTAGGTCAGGCGGATGCCATGCTGGTCATCCATCGACTTTACGAACGAAGATAGGTGGCTCGCTGCGTCCGACTGTGCATCAGGCTGGAAAAGCTGGGAGCCAACGTGGCAGTGGACGCCGACGATTTTGAGACCTCGCTCGGTGGCCCGGAGAAGTGCTTTTTCGGCGGCGCCATTGGCGAGACCGAAACCGAATTTGGTGTCGGCTTGACCGGTCGAGATTTTGGCTTGAGTTTTGGGTGAAACTCCGGGGGCGACGCGGAGAACAAAGGAGGTTTCCGGCCAAGAGCCGAGATCGGCGATCGCCTCGATTTCCTCGAAGTTGTCGATCATGATTTGCCCGATTTTGAGGTGATGAGCAAGTTTCAACTCGCTTTCGAGCTTATTGTTGCCGTGCATGTGGCACTTCGACGGGGGCACTCCGGCAAGGAGAGCGGCGCGGAATTCGCCTTCGCTGGCGACGTCAATATTGGTGCCTTCTTCGTGGGCAATTTTGAGCAGTTGTAGAGCGGAATTTGACTTTGAGGCGAAGCTGATTTCGCTACTGCCCCAATGCTGGCTCAGGATCGCTCGGTAACGGCGGATCCGATCCCGAAATCCTTGCTCATCGAAAACGTAGAGCGGAGTTCCGAACTCGCGGGCAAGCCGAGTTGCCGTGGCAGGATCGAGGCGGAATCGGGGGTCGTTCACTGAGGCAAAAGAGTACCTAGCCTCTGGATTGCCTCGGCGAACTGCGCTTTCATGTACGAGTGAAGATCACCGCTTAACTCGTATTTCGGTTTGCTCGGGGATCGGGGAGACGGACTTCAGGAACTCGACAAATGCATCGATGTCGAGAAGACCGGTGTCGGTCTTCTTGACGTCTTTGAAAACCTGCAGGCCATCTCCGCCGCCGCCCATGAAGTTGTTGATCGTGAGCTTGTAAGTGGCGGTCTCCGAGATGGGACTGCCGCAGATCTCGATAACCTGCACGCCACCACCCGCGAGCCGCCAAGTAAAGCCTTTGGAGGGGATGAGGTTGCCTTTGCAGTCGTTGAGAAGCTGGGTGATTTGCGCTCCGGTGAGCTCGGCGACGACTAGGGTGTTGCGGAAGGGGCAGATTGAATTCGCCATTGCGTAGGTCACTTTTCCGGCCTCGAGGTTGGCACGAACTCCGCCTGGGTTCATGAGGGCGGCAACCGCTCCGAGCTTTTGGGTGGCAAAGAGATAGGAATCCGCGACGAGGTAGCCGACCTTGGTTCGGTCCGTCATCGCGACCTGTGAGGTCGCGATTTGGGCGGCGCCCATGGCATCGACGGGCTTGCGGAAGGCGTCGACCATGGCGGCAATTTCGGGGTCTTCGGGAATGGAGGAGTCGACGACGACGGGCGTTGCTTCGATGATCTTGGCGAGGTTGCCCTTGGCGTCAAATTGAAGCTTGAGCCGGCCCATGACCTTGCCCCATTCCCAGGCTTGGAAGATGGGGACGTTGACTCCCGCTTTGTCTTTGACGAGGGTCGGGAATCCGCCGAGGGAGGGTCGCCAGCCGTCGATGGCAGGGGTTCCGAGCGGGGTGTGGCTGTGGCCGCCGATGATGAGATCGACGCCTTTGACGCCCGCCGCGAGTTGCTTGTCGAAATCGTAGCCGATGTGCGACATCACGATGATCTTGTTCACGCCTTGCTTGGTGAGCTCATCGACGGCCTTTTGGGTGCTGGCGATGTGCGGCAGGGCTTTGAGCGAATCCCCGAGGGTGGTCAGGTTGGGGAGGTCGTCGGTGATGAGGCCGATCACGCCGATTTTTTGCTTTTCGACTTCGAGGATGGTGTAGGGTTTGATCCAATCTTTGAGGCCTGGGAAGCTGGGCGCATCGAGATTGCAGGCGAGGAGGGGGAACTTTGCTCGCTTGGCGTACTCGATGAGGGCTTTATCGGTGAGGTCAAATTCGTGGTTGCCAATAGTTTGGGCTTGGTAGCCCATGGCGTTGAGGATCGCGAGATCGGCAAGTCCCTCGTACAGATTGAAATAGAGGGTGCCTTGGAAGACGTCGCCGGCATTGAGCAGGAGGACGTTCTTCTCCTTCTTCCTGGCTTCTTTGACGAGGGTGGCGTGGCGCGCGTATCCGCCGTAAGTTTTGCCTTTGATGGCGGTGGGTTCGATGTGGGCGTGGAGATCGTTGGTGTGCAGAATCGTGACCGTGAGCGGCTTTTGCGCGTACGAGGTTGCGGCGAGAGCTGCAAGCAAAAATGCGGGGAATTTCATGCTCTAAAGTGTATCTGAGCAGGTAGAACTTTTCGGTGCGAAGGATTGCTTGCTTCACGGTTCTGGCGGTTTCTGGATTTGGTGCGGCCCAGCAAACAGGGTGGTCGGGGCAGTTGGATATCAACCTCGCCGCGGCGCAATCGAACCTGAACTCGCAGTCATTCTTCATCAACGGTCGCGCCTCTGAGAAGCTCAAGATGGGCAACCAGATCGAGTACTCGCTGTTTTATGCTCAGAGCAAGCAAACGAATGCGACCACCGGGCGATTTGATACGACAGAAGATCGTTGGACGGTTGGTTTTCACTACGACACGCCGGCTTCTCGCCGGAAGTTTGGGTTCATCGATCAGCGATTTGACCGCAACGCGATCGTTGATCTTTCGCTTCGATCCGTCACGACGATAGGATACGGATACTTTGCGGTGCGGACGGAAAACCCCTTGAAAACTGGACGCGTGGAGGAAGCAGGAGATGCGGAATGGAAAATCTCGGCGGGTCTGAGCTACCTCACCGAGACGTATTTGAACGGGTTTGAAGGCCGGACGGCTCCGGGCTTACAGCTTGCTTCGAGCTTCCGAAAGGTGTTCAAGAAGGGGATCAAGATTTCGCACTATTTAGAGGCGTATCCGGCGTTTGACCGCTTGGACGACTTTTACTTGGCGAGCAACCTCAATGTGGGATTCCCGATTTCGCAGCGAATCTCCTTGAACCTCGCTTGGGTTTCGGACTACGACAGCACACCTGCGCCGGGAGCGCGGCGCGATAACTCGCGCTATGCGCTGACCATCGGCTACCGGTTCTGAGCTATTTGATTAGAAACTTGGTTTCGAGGACGAGGCGGTTCTCGGAGTCCAAGAGTTTCATACTGAGTGTTTTTTCATTCTTTGGAACCTCAAACTCGGAGCCCAGGCGGAGGCGCTCTTTGAATCCATTGATCGAGATCGTGGAGAGCGGATCGTAGCTTCGGAGGAAGATTCGGTAGCGCTTTTGGGAGCTGAGGGTTTTCGCCGAGACCTGTTTCCAAGTGGCTTGGGCGGACTGGCCGACTTTGGAGAGGTAGTGCGGATGGGCGATCTCGTTTTGGTAGCTTTGGGCGACGGCGGGGTTGTCGAAGAGCGAGTAGTTGTTCAGCTGGCGGTCGCCTTTGGCGTATTTCAACGCATTAAAACTGAGCCAACTGGCGGCCTTGAGGCGTGGGAACTTGGTGGGGACAGTGCGGAAAAACTCTTCGATTTTTTGAATGGTGAACGAGGGGCGGTCGGCACCGTCGATGCTGGCCCGGTGGGAGGCGGCCCATTCGGCGATCATGATCGGGTGCTTGGCGGCGTATCGGTTGTACACATATTCGATTGAGTCGGTGGGGAATCGCCAGTCGGCGGCGCGGGCTCGGTCGGAATCGTTGTACATGACCGAATAGAAGTTGACTCCGACCCAATCAACGACGTCTTCGCCGGGGTAGTAACCTGAGATTGGCTCCTCGGGAATACTGTTCGGACACCAAACCATAATCGCATTCGGGCATTCGGCGTGAAGGACATCGGCAACGAGCCGAAACTTCTGCTTGTAGCTTGCCGGATCGCCATGATATGGAGTCCAATCGCCGTTCATTTCGCTCGCAAACCGAACAAAAACTGGAATTCCGCTGTCGCGAATATCTTTGGCGAATCCCCGGAGGTAGTGGTTGTCTTGGACATCGCGGAGGCTTGATGGCTCCCAGGCGATCTGGAGCGCGGCTCCGGCCTTTTTTAATTCTTGGGCGTAGGCTTTTGGGAAGGCGACGCCGTACTTGCGATACATGAAGAACATGGCGTGGGGTTTTCCGATGAGGTTGTTAAAGCTTTGCGGATAGCGGGAGGCCTCTTCCCTTTCGATGTTCACGCCGAGATACATTCCGGCGGCAGGCTCTCCCCTGGCGAGGCGCTGATCGTTTGGTGGCACTTGCTCGTACAGTTCGAGGGTTGAGAAGTAGCGCTTCCCGCGATCTCGAAGCACCTTTGCGGCGTTGGGATCGCCAAGGGATTGGTACCCATCGGCAGCCTTAAAGAAGCTTTCGGCGGCTTGCTGGTACTGCTTCTTTTCGAGATACGCCTCGGCCTTGGCGCGGTGGGCGGCGGGTCCTTGGGCTAACGAAAGAAGAAGCACGAAAACCATTCGTGCTTCATTCTATCGGGATTTTCACTAAATGTTAGCGGCGGCGTTTGACCATGTAGGCAGCGATCGCGATTGGCAGCCAGACGGGGGTGAAGACGAGGAAGTAGATCCCTAACGTTCCGACCACTTGTCCGACCGAGCCGAGCGAACCCTTCGCGCCGTTCCAGGCTCCGCCGGCCCAGCCTTTCCCGCTGGAGCTACCCTCTCGGGTGAACGTGACTTCGATGGTCGAGAAGTTGCCGCGATCCTTGAGGTTCTTGAGCTGAGCCCGGTAGGCCTCCAGGTTTGCCCGGACGTTGTTGAGTTCGGCCCGGATGCGCCACTTTTGGTTCTCGGTCTTCGCCCTTGAGAGCTCTTTAATGAGGCGCGCTTCTTCGTCGGCCCAGCTACGGGTTCGGGCTCCGGAGTCGACGGTTTCGGCGGTGATGTCGTTGCTGGAGCTGTTGACTTCGAGCACTTCGCCCATCGATTGAAGGCGATTCATCGCGGTCGGAAAGTTGTCGGTCGGGATTCGGAGCGTCATCCTCGCGGTTCCGCCTTGCTCCTGGTTTTGGACGTTGCTGGTGACGACGAACCCTTTCAGCCCGGAGACGATGCCGGTGACTTCATCGACGGAGCGGATGAGGTCTTCGACCTTGACGGTTACGGAGCCGGACTTTTCGAGATAGACGCCGTAGGGCGCGCCGGGGGTGTTTGTGGGGGTCGAGAATGCGAGCGAACCATCCGTTGATCCGTTGATCGTCGGATGCGGCTCGGCTTTCATCAGGGTCTTGCTCTGCTCCTCATCGCGGGCTTCGGACTCGGCGTAGGCGATTGAGCTTTTGGCCTCGGGAGCGGCTGGCGCAGCGGCATCGGCGGCCATGGGCATCATTTCCGTTCTCTCTTGCATCATTCGCTTAGCGGCAACCTTCGGTTGCGCAAAGACCGGGAACATGACGGCGACAAGCATCACTCCGACGATTGCCGAGCCAAAGCCGTACTGCCAGATGCGCTTCGTCTCCGCCGGCTTGCGGGCGGGGCTAGCGAGCTTGGCTTCGAGGGCGTCGAGTCCATAGGGGGTTCCGGCGTCAACGGTCTTGAGCGTTGACGAGAGGGCGCGAAAGTCGGAAGCCATCTTTTCGAGGTCCTGATCTTGCCGAAGATGTGTTTCAACCTCGGCGGAGGTCGCGAGATCGAGCTCGCCGTCTAAGAAGCTTTTGAGATTTTCCATGGTTAGACCACCTCCTCCGTGGGGGTGAGGGTGGATCGGAGATTGAGGAATGCGTGGTAGAGTCGGCTCTTGACGGTGCCGACGGGGACATCGACGATGGAGGCGATTTCTTCGTACGTGAAGCCGTCGATTTCGTGGAGAAGCACAACCTCTCGGTGCTCGGGTGAGAGCTTGGCGATTGCGACACGAAGAGCTTCGCGATTGACCATTTGGGTCTCCGGAGTTGGTTCGCCGAATTCTAGTAACGGCTCGGCGTCCTTGCGGGAGCGCTGAATGCGGCGGCATTCGTTGAGTGCGATGCCGATCAGCCAAGTGAGCGGTTTGCTTTCGCCCCGAAACTTGGAGAGGGACCGCTGGGCGGTGAGGAACGTCTCTTGAGCGGCATCACCGGCGAGGTGGTAGCCCACTCGCACCGAACAGAATCGGAAGACCTGATCGTAATGTTGCCGCGCAAGCTGCGCGATATCCAGCTTGGCGCTTGGCCTTGCCGTTTCGTTCACAACTAGCATCATACGCAAGGTGAGTGTGCGGGAAGGCGGTTAGGGTTCAAAGATTTTTCGACCCGGTAATCTGTTTTGTGTGAACTGGGCGCGGATGAAGGAGTTTTTTGTTTCCGCGCGGGGCTTGCTCGCCTTGGGGTTTGGGCTCTCGTTCGTTCATTTGTTTTGGTACGGGTCGGTTTGGACGGCGTGGCTGGCGTTCGTTTGCTACGCGCCGTTTCTGGCTTGGTTACGGTTTCATGCGCGGCGACCGTTCTTGGGCGGGTACGTGTTTGGGCTTTGGTATGCGCTGCTGAACTGCTTCTGGCTGGGTCAATTTGTGGGCAAGTGGACTCAGAGCGCGCTGGTCGGCGCGCTGGCGGTGTTCATTGTCGGGAGTGTGTGGGGGTGCTTCTACGGGTTCGCGGCATGGGTGTGTAAGCGACCGAAGCTTGAGTCGCTGATGTACGGTTCCGTAGTCATCTTGTTTTTGTTTGCTGACGTTCTGCGTCAGTCGATTCCCGAGTTTAATTTTCCGTTCACCCCGATTGGAGAGCCGCTTGTGGCTTACAACTACCACGGTTTCGGAGTCGTAAACTCCGTCCGTGGGTGCTTAATGGTGCTCCTCGTCTCTGGCGCAATCAGTCTGAAACTAGATCGAACAAATTGGTTTTTTGCACTGATGACGGGTTTACCAACAGTGGTTACAGGTGTCATTCCTTTCAAAGCACCTAGCCTTTCCGGTTCTGATGCTCCGATGAAAATCGCCCTCGGGCAGCTTGGGTTTGACCTTGCTTATACGGAAGAGGGCTTGAAGCCATTCAAGCTGCGAGAGGCGACGATTGACCTCATCGCCCGGGCGAAGGCGGAGAAGGCGGATTTGCTGATCTTCCCGGAGGCGGTGGCATCGTTTGCCAACACTCCGCAGACGGTGTTTGAGCTCCCGGACGACCTGCCGATCCTTTTTGGAGCGCAGCGCGGCACGTCGCCGAGGTACCAGAGCGCTTACCTGTGGGACGGGAAGGCCTTCCAGCACACCGACAAGACCCGGCTGGTTGTGTTCGGCGAATACGTTCCGTTGCGGGGAATTATTCCCTACCCGGCCGGATTTCAGTTGCCGGCGGGCGACCTAGCACCGGGCGTTGCACCTACCCCGCTTCGGCTCCCGAATGGAAAGACAATCGGAGCGATGATCTGCTTCGAATCGCTGTTTATGGATGCGGGTGCAGTCTTGAAGCAAGCGAAAGTGGACTTCATCACGATCATGTCGCTCGACGATTGGTACATGGGTACGAGCGCGATTCCGAGGCTCGAGATCGCGGCTCGGTGGCGTGCGGTGGAGACCCGGAAGTGGGTTTATCGGGTGGGATCGCTGGGCAAGACGATGGTGATCGATCCGTTCGGGCGGGTTCGGGCAGAGCTGCCGACGGGCGAGCGTCGGCTGCTGACTTACGAGCTGAGGTAGGAGAGCTGGTTGGTTACCATGCGTTTTTAAGCAGGCGGGACGCCTGCGCTCCCAGTGACGAGCTGAAGTAAACTCGCGGCATGACCGATTTTGCTCACTCGTGGAACCTCTCGCGCGGCCGATTTGTGGAGTCCCTAGAGGGATTGAACCAGGAGCAGCTTAATTGGAAGCTGCATCCGGCGGCGTTGAGCATCGGCGAGATGGCGATTCACGTTGCAGGCGTCGAAATCTGGTTCGTAGCGCAATGCACGGGGCTGGAACTGAATGAGGCTCAGGTGCGGCTGACGAAGACGGCGACGGAGGGCGTGGTGAATGACAATCCGTACCCGTTCTCGCCGGAGGAGATTACTCCCGAGCTGGTGATTTCGGCGCTTAACGAGGCCAAGGCGTTGGTTGAGCCGCACATTACGAATCCGAGCGAGGAATTTCTCAAGAAGGAAATTAAGTCGGCTCTGGGGCCGATTATCACGGGGCACGGGGCGTTGACGCGGTACGCGTTCCACCCGGCTTACCACCACGGTCAGGTGTATCAGATCATCACCGCGCCAGGCTTCCCCAAGTAAACAGATGCGGCGATTTCGCCGTAGATAGACGGGTGCCAGACCTCTTTGACTCGTTGAAACTTCGTCGCGGCCGTTCGTGGGCGAACCGATTTACGCTCGCGCCGATGACGAACCAGCAGAGCTATGCGGATGGCAAGTTGAGCGACGACGAATACCGTTGGCTCACGATGCGGGCTCAAGGCGGATTCGGAATGACGATGACGTGCGCATCGCACGTTCAGGCGCAGGGTCAAGGGTTTCCGGGCCAGCTTGGGTGCTGGTCCGATGAGCATATCGAGGGATTAACGCGGCTGGCGGATGGAATCCGAAGCGCGGGTTCGGTTTCGAGCTTGCAGTTACACCATGCGGGATTTCGGTCACCGTCGCATTTGATTGGCGGTCAGCCGGTGGGTCCTTCGGATCATGAGGAGACGGGCTCGCGGGCGATGACCTTGGACGAAGTGCGGGAGCTTCGGGATGACTTCATTCGGGCGACGATTCGGGCGGAGAAGGCGGGGTTCGATGGGGTGCAGATCCACGGCGCGCACGGTTATGTTTTATGTTCGTTCTTGAGCAAAGGCGAAAACCTTCGGACAGATGAGTATGGAGATCGATCGCGACTGCTGATTGAGATTCTGGACGGGATTCGGGCTTCGACTCGGGCCGATTTTCAGGTGGGAATTCGGTTGTCACCGGACCGATTCGGGCTTGATACCGAGGAGATTATCGCGCTGGCTGGTCATTTGCTCGTTGATGATCGGTTGGACTATTTGGACATTTCGGTGTGGGATTACGCACGGGATTATCAGGGGGATAACCTTTTTGGTAGGTTTGCCGTTTTGCCTCGAAACGGGGTTTTGCTTGGGGTCGCCGGGAAGCTGTATTCGGCGGAGGATTGCCGCGCAGCGATTGGACTCGGGGCGGACTTTTTGTCGATTGGGAAGGCGGGGATTTTGCATCATGACTTCCCTTTGCAGGTTCTAAAGGACTCCGAGTTTGTGATGCGAAGTTTGCCCGTGACCCGGGAGTATTTGCTCTCCGAAGGGGTGAGCGAGACTTTTGTGAATTACATGGCGCGTTGGGAAGGCTTCGTCTCGTAGCATAGGATCATGGTGTTCCTCGCGTCGCTAATCTTGCTTCAGGCTTACAAGCCTGAGTACGTTAAGATGGATGACCACGATCCGAACGGGATCGGGGTGAGTTACATGGGGCGTGAGATCGCTTGGTACATGAGCCACGAGGCCGCTCCCTGGCTTGATCGTCCGGAGAGATATCAGGAGGAGGCTCCGCAGCTATTACTGGAGGCTCTGGACCTGAAGAACGGGATGGTTGTGGCGGATATCGGCGCAGGAAGCGGGTACTTGAGCTTCCCGATGGCGCGGAAGGTGGCTCCCAAGGGCAAGGTGATCGCCGAAGAGATCCAGCCGGAGATGCTGGCGATCATCGAGCAGAAGTCGCGTCAGAACAAGATCACGAATGTGGAGAGACTCCTCGGGACGACCGAGGACCCGAAATTGAAGCCGGAATCGGTTGACCTGGCGATCATGGTCGACGTTTATCACGAGTTTGACAAGCCATACGAGATGATGTCGAACATCTTAAAAGGGATCAAGAAGGGCGGTCAGGTTGTGTTCGTCGAGTACCGCAAAGAGGATCCTCGGGTGCCGATCAAGGAGCTTCATAAAATGAGCGAGGCTCAGGTGAAGAAGGAGATGGCAGTTTTTCCGGTGCGCTGGACGAAGACGAGTAAGGTCTTGCCGAGGCAACACATCATCTTCTTCGAGAAGCTTTGAGGCATCAAAAGAAGTCGCTCGAGTTTGATCCAGACCGACACGGACTTATGCTTTTGAGTTTGGATCCTTAAGGACCGGATAACTTCTTCACAAAGTAGACCTGAGGCGTACCAATCGGCGAATCCTCCATCCCTGTAATCACGACCCCTTGAGAATCGGTTCGTACCCGCTCAATCTCTCGACCATCATCGCCGTACCGAATTACTTCGACTTGGCGACCACTCTTGGTGTAGTGCGTCGGAATGTAGCCGTAAGAATCCATTTGCGAAAACGAGCCCTCCTCGAACCTTCCAGCTCCGTCCTTCACTCTTAAGACGCACTCGACCTCAGGGAGCCAAGATGAAGTTCCGAATCCCGTAACCACAAATCTGGCTGGCAGCGCTCCATGGAGTTTTATGATGAGTTTTGGTCGATCGCGCATTAGGTAGGGACCGAGGAGAAGGAATCCAAAGTACGCAGCAGCGAAGATTCGTAGCGCAACGCCGAATATCCGGTTCCATTTGATCGAGTTCAAGAGTTGAAACTTCTTATTCATCGTTCAGCCACTCGCGGTGATTTACCGGTCGAGTTGTCGTTTGTCCCACGTCATAAGCTAAAAAACCAAACAACCCATGTCACAACCATAGCCGCAACTTCCTTCAATCTTGTCCAAACTGAATTCGAGCGATCTGCAGAGACAGAGGTGATCGCAATCATAGAGAGTGACGTAGAAAACGCGAAAACTGCTCCCCAAGTCCAAGCTAGCAGAATCACTGAGAGGAACACTGCAAAGGCCACAGTTGCAAGCTGCCGCTTTGAGCCTCGTTTCTGTGCGCTGGCGGAGAACAGAAGCGGTTCGATTGTCAACCTGACCGTGACTGAGAAAACGAACGCCAGGAGGGTTAGAGCAAACCATTCCGGGACGGGGTGGACATCCGGGCCTAGCCATACATCCGAAGTAAAGGGATGCGGGCCCAATGCCGACGCGACGGTTGAACCGACGACTGATAATGTCCCCAACGTGCAGGTCCACCATCTCGCGGCGGTCACGTCCATGTGCAAAGACTACCTGTACCCCTCACCATCTTTCAGAGAATACTGAAAGTTGAACATATACTCGGCCCCAAGATCGACCCGAAAGGATCGCGAAACGCCTGCCCTTTCGCGCCACAATCAAGGAGCTTCAGCCGTCTTTACAAGAGCCCCGATGCCCCAAAACTTCGTCCATTTGCACAATCACACCGAGTACTCGTTGCTCGACGGGGCGAACCGCATTCCGGACCTGATCAAGCGGGCGGCGGACTTGGGGATGCCGGGGATGGCGATCTCGGACCATGGCGTGATGTTTGGCGTCATGGAGTTCTACATGGAGGCCAAAAAGAAAGGCATCAAGCCGATCTTGGGCGTCGAGGCGTATGTGGCTCCTCGGGGGATGGAGAAGAAGGATGGCCGCGCCGACCGGGAAAACTTTCACCTTCTGCTCTTGGCCAAAGACTTGGAGGGGTACCGCAACCTCTGCAAGCTCTCTTCGATCGCCGCGCTGAAGGGGTTTTATGGCAAGCCGCGGGTAGATCATGACGTTTTGAGGGCGCATAGCAAGGGAGTGATTGCTACTTCGGCCTGCTTGGGGTCGGAAGTTTGTCAGTCGCTGATGAAGGGGGACTACGATCAGGCCCAGTACATCGCGGGAATGTATGCCGAGATCTTTGGGCAGGAGAATTTCTTCATCGAGCTTCAGGACCATGGCCTGAAGGAGCAGCGGGAGATCTTCGAGCCGCTTTGCAAGATTGCGCGCGAATTGAAGCTCCAGACGATTGCCACGAATGACGCTCACTACCTTTGTAAAGGCGACGCTCAGGCGCACGATGTTTTGCTTTGCGTTCAGACCGGCGAGCTAGTGGCGAACACCAGCCGGATGAAATTTGAGACGGACGAGTTCTTCATCAAGACTCAGGACGAGATGGCGGCGCTTTTTCCTGATCATCCAGAGGCGCTGGAAAACACCTTGCGGGTGATGGAGATGTGCAACGTCGAACTGGATAAGAGCCGGGCGCCGATGCCCCAGCCGAACGTGCCGGAGGGAATGGACAGCACTTCATACCTGCGGCAGCTGTGCGAAGAGGGACTTTTGCGGCGGGCCCGGAATCCCGAATCGAAGCTGGAGCGACTGAATTTTGAACTCGGAATCATCGAGCAGACCGGTTTTGCCGACTACATGCTCTTGGTTCGAGAGTTTGCGCAGGAGTCGCGCGATCGGGGGATTTTCTTCGGCGTTCGGGGTTCGGCGGCGGGATCGTTGGTCGGCTATACCCTAGGAATCACCGACGTTGACGCGGTGGATTACGACCTGACGTTCGAGCGGTTCTTGAATCCCGAGCGCATTTCGATGCCAGATATCGACATGGACTTCGAGGATGCTCGCCGGGACGAGATCATCAAGTGGGTGACCGAGCGCTTCGGGGAGGATCACGTGGCGCAAATCGTGACCTTTGGCACCATGGGCGCAAAGGCGGCGATCAAGGACTGCGGGCGAGTGCTTGGCTACACTCCGCAGGAAACGGACAAGATCACAAAACTGATTCCGGGCGTGCCAGGAATGACACTGGATAAGGCTTATAAGGAAGTCACCGAGTTTCGGGAGACGATCAACGGTGACCCTCGGATCAAGAGCCTTTTTGACACCGCGAAGTCGGTTGAGGGGATGGCGCGGAATAGCGGCGTTCATGCGGCGGGAATCGTTATTTCGCGCGATCCGTTGGTGGACTACGTTCCGCTTTATCGGGGCAACGACGGCCAGGCAGTAACGGCATATGAGATGGGCATCTTGGAGAAGATTGGCCTTCTCAAGATGGACTTTTTGGGCCTCTCGAACCTTACGGTTTTGGCAAAGTGCGTCGAGAACATTCGGCGGACGCACGGCATTGAGATCGATCCGCGCAATGCGGATGAGGCCGACCAGAAGACCTGGGACATGCTCGCTCGGGGTGAAACGACGGGTGTCTTCCAGCTTGAAGGCGGAGGAATGACCCGGTGGGTCACTCAGCTGAAACCGGCTTCGGTGCGTGAGCTGGCGGCAATGGTTGCGCTGTACCGTCCGGGTCCGATGGGCGAGATTCCGAAGTTCATTGACAACAAGTTTGGGCGGTCGAAGCCGACGTACTTGGACGAGCGCATGGAGCCGATCCTGCGCGAGACGTACGGCATTATCGTTTATCAAGATCAGGTTCTGAAACTTGTTCAGGCGCTGGCGGGATTCAGCCTTGGTAAGGCGGACATCCTTCGCCGAGCGATGGGCAAGAAGGACGTGAAGGCGATGGAGGAAATGCAAGTCGAATTCACCGCCGGGACGACCAAGAACGGGATCGCCGAGGCGGATGCGAAGAAAGTGTGGGAGTTGCTGCTTCCCTTCGCGGGCTATGCGTTCAACAAGGCACACGCGGTTTGTTACGCGATTTTGTCTCACCAGACGGCGTTTCTCAAAGCGAACTATCCGGTCGAATATATGGCGGCGTTGCTCGCCGTATACCGAACGAAAGAAGACCGAGTGACGGCGTTCATTGAGGAGTGCCGCCGGATGAAAATCACGGTTTTGCCGCCGGACGTCAATGCCTCAGAAGCGGACTTCAGCATCGAAAAGGTGAAGAATCGGAGCGTGATTCGGTTCGGCTTGGGGGCGATCAAGGGCGTCGGCGACGGGATCGTCGAGGCGATCATTAAGGACCGCGCGGAGAACGGTCCGTATTCGCACCTTTTTGAGTTTTGCGAGCGCGTGCGTCCGTTTGGGATGAACAAGACCGCGCTGGATGCTCTGATCAAGTCGGGATCATTGGACAGTATTGATCCGAACCGGGCGAAGCTGATCGAGGTTGCCGATGGCGCAATGGTGTTTGCCGATAACTTGGCACGATCGAAGGCGGCGGGTCAGGATTCGCTGTTTATGGGTGAGGCGGAGGACGTGACGGCGACGAACTATCCGGTGATTCCAGAGGCGGATGCTTTTGGTCGCTCGGAGAAGCTGGCGTTCGAGAAAGAGGTTTTGGGGATTTACGTTTCGGATCACCCTTTACGGGGCTTGGAGCGGGTTCTAGCGAAGGCGGCGACGCACACATGCGCGAGCATTGAGGAGGCGGACGAAGGGAGCAAGGTCAAGCTGGCCGGAGTTATCGCTTCGACGCGAACGATTCTCACCAAGAGCGGCAACAAGATGCTCTCTATGACGCTGGAAGACTTTACGGGCGTCGCCCGATGCATCGTGTTTGCGGGGACGTTGGAGAAGTTCGCCAGCACGCTCGTGAAGGACCAAGTGGTGACGATCACGGGCGAGGTGGTAGTTAACGAGCGGCAAGGCGAGAAGACGAGCGAAATTCGGCTTTTTGAGGCCAAGCCGCTGGAAGGATCGCTCGATTTAGCGATGGATGGGCCGATGGATCAGCCGGGATTAACGGTCAAGATTTCTCGATCTACAAAGACGGAGTTGGTGAAACTGCAACACCTGATCAACGACCATCGGGGAGATCATGAGGTGTTCATCCAGATGCTTCCGGAGGTTGATTATCTGCCGATTCCGCTGGGAGTAATGGTGAAGCCGAGCGACATTTTGTGCCAAGAGATTCGGAAATTGTTTGGCAAGGACTCGGTGGTTGTGAACTCGCCGGGGGAACTTAGCGAGGCGTTTTGACGTTAGGCTGGTAAATTATGAGGGTGAATTTGGTTCGTCTTGTCTCTGTGACATCGCTTTTGGTCGTTGCTTCGGCGGCGATTGCAAGGGATGAGTTTGACCTGAAGGTCGCGAATATTGAGATTCTTCGGGATCGCGCGGTTCAGGATGAGCTTGGCATTACCGAGGGTCAACGAAAGACTCTTAACAAGCACGCCGACAAGTTCTCGGCCGCGAACAAGACGAAGATCGACGAGTACACCAAAGCGAAAAAGCAACCCGATGCGGCGTTTCAAAAGTTTACAGCGGCGCAGTATGTGACGCTTCGTTCGAGCGTTTTGGCGTCGCTTTCCGATGGTCAGCTGAAGCGATTGCGCGAACTTACGATTCAGGCGGCGGGGCCACGGGCGATCCTGGATAAAGCAGTCGCGACGAAGATCGGGCTGACGGATAAGGAGTACAACACGATCCGAACGAGCATTGCTGACAGCGACCAGAAGATCGCAAAGATCAAGATGGAAGTTGGACAGAAGATTCAGCCTAAGTACAAAGATAAGAAGCCGAAAACTAAGGAAGAGGCCGATAAGCTGAACAAACAGATTCAGGCGGACCTCAACACCGAGATGAAGAAGCGCGAGAAGGAGCTTCAGGCCCTGATCAAGGCATCGGATGCGAAGGTGAAGACGGTGGTGAAGCAGACGCACCTCGACAAGCTGAAGGCTTTGGCCGGGAAGCCTTACCAACCCAAGGCACCAGCCAAGAAATGACGCTTAGTTCGAAGTTTTCGGAATTGAAAGCTCGGGGCGAAAAAGCTCTGGTGTGCTTCTTCACAGCGGGGGATCAGCCGCTGGCCGATTTGCCACGCATCATCGCTTTGCTCGAAGAGAGCGGGGCTGATGCAATCGAAATCGGAATTCCGTTTAGCGACCCATTTGGCGAGGGTCCGACCATTCAGGCGTCTTCTCAGCGGGCTTTGGACAACGGCGCGACTCCATCGGCGATTTTGGAGGCGATTGGCAAATGCTCTTCAAAGATTCCGTTGATCACGATGGGCTACTACAATCCTGTTTTACGGACGGGTCTGGAGCGATACGCCTTGTTGTCGCGCGAGGCGGGGTGTACGGGCACGATTATCAGCGACCTGATTCCTGATGAGGCTGATGCGTGGGATGCGGCTTCGGCGGCGGCGGGGCTTGAGACGATTTACCTTTGCGCGCCGACTTCGACGGACGCCCGAATTTCGGAAGTTGCCAAGCGGTCAACTGGGTTTGTCTATGCGGTCTCTAGGACGGGCGTGACGGGGGCAGAAAGTGAGGTCCCGCTGGAGGTAAAGGATTTGGTGGCAAAGGTTCGCGCGCTGACGGAGAAACCGGTTTGTGTGGGCTTTGGAATCTCGAAGCCAGAGCACGTGAGCATGGTTTGCTCAGTGGCGGATGGCGCGGTGGTGGGCTCGGCGCTGGTGAAGTGCCTTCATGAGAATTGGGGCAAGCCGGGCGGCGAGGACGCCGTTCGTGAGCTGATTCGGTCGCTGAAAAGTGCGACCTGATAAGATTGAGGCATGAGACCGCGAGATTGGATGGGCGTGATCATCCGAGGGCTTGGTGTTTGGTTCGGCGCGCAAGCTCTTTTTATTTCTGCTCGCTCGTCCAGTTGACAGTCATGCCAGCAAAAGAGGGGACGGGAGTTCATTCTTCAGATTACGTTCCTTCGATTGTCATTCACTGTCTGATTGCGGCGGTTCTGATCGGGTCGGCGGAGGCGTTGTGCGACTTGTTCTATCGCGGGGCACCGCGCGCCGGAGACGATGAAGACGCAGACACGTCACAATGAACTGTGGAAATCGGGCAGTGGCAAAATCTGATCGTTAAGCGGGAGTCGCCGTACGGCCTGTACCTCTCGGATGGCGAGACCGAGGTTTTGTTGCCGGAGAATCAGTGCCCGGATGATGCTCTCGTCGGTCACTCGCTCAAGGTTTTCCTTTACACCGACTCGGAAGACCGCGTGATTGCAACTCGGCAAAAGCCGATTGCGACGATCGGAGAGTTTGCCGCGATGAAGGTATTGAGCGTCACCCAGACCGGTGCTTTCCTCGATTGGGGATTGATGAAGGACCTCTTTTGCCCTTATCGCGAGCAAACGAGGGAGCTTCGCGAGGGCGAAACGGCGTTCGTTTTCGTGTATCTGGACGAGCGAACACGGCGTGTGGTGGCGACCACCAAGTGGTGGAAACACACATTGAGTCACCACGGCGAGCTGGATCAGGGCGATGAAGTAAAGCTCATTGTCGCCGATGTCACGCCTGAGTTCACGAGCGTGATCGTGAACCAGAAATTCAAAGGAGCGATTTTCCCTGACGAATTGGTGACCTCGCTAAGCGTGGGCCAGAAGGTGAAGGGTTACGTCAAGCGCGTTCGCGACGACGGGCAGCTTGCGCTCTCACTGCGTCCGCAAGGGTACGAGGCGGTGCTCAGCCAGCGCGATCGATTGGTGAGGATGCTGGAGGAGAACAACGGCGAACTTCCCTTTTCGGATCGCTCGTCGCCGGAGGCGATTCTCAAGACGTTTGGCATGAGTAAGGGCGCATTTAAGAAGCTGATCGGCACTCTGTATCGCGAGGGCGTAATCGTGATCGAGGACGATCGAATCGCGCTGGTGTACTGCTAGGCCTTTTGGATTAGGTTGTGAACTGACTCTCGCGGCGTGCGTTTATCGGGGCATGATTGGTGTCTTTTCGCTCCTTGCTTTGAAGCCTCTTATGACGGTGCCGGCCGAATTGGTCTTCGATCTCCCCAAAGAATCCGCGACTTTGGCAAAAGAGATTTACGGCGTGCGGCAGTCAACCAGATGGAGCCTTTCGGAGGGAATTTTATCGGGCGCGCCCAGCACACCGGAGTTCCAAGCATCGCGTAAGGACCACAAGGGTCTGGAGCCTCGGATCGCATTTGTCAAGACTCCGCAAGATTTTGCGGCATCGTTTCGGATAAGATTTAGCGGCGGAACCTTTA
Organism: uncultured Fimbriimonas sp.; assembly: GCA_964566635.1. Classification (GTDB taxonomy): domain Bacteria; phylum Armatimonadota; class Fimbriimonadia; order Fimbriimonadales; family Fimbriimonadaceae; genus Fimbriimonas. The sequence continues at coordinate 428,000 of CAZMJL010000001.1, forward strand.
CTAAACTGCCTCCATTTATCGAGTTTGGGCACCACAAAGCGAGGTTCAGTTTCAGTCGCGAGTCCATCAACTTGGACGCGGATAGTGGTGCGGCAAAGCTGGGAAGCTCGTCTGCGGCTAAGTTTGAGGATGGGCACACCTACGAGGTCTACGCCGAGCAACGCGGGGAGGATGTTCTGCTGCAGGTGGACGGGAAATGCACACTTTTTGGCTCGCATCCGAGCTTGAAGGCCCCGACGGCAAAGGGAGCAGCTGGGCTAGGAATTTGCGGGACGAACGGAGGCAAGGTGGAGATTTCCGAGTTGAAAATATGGTCGATTCGAGATGGAGAACAACCCGGATGGCCCGCCCTCCGGCGCAAACTGGCAGGAAATTAGGTGGCGATTATTCAGTCAACTCGGTAGTACACCCACTCGTTTGGCTTCAGCTTCAGATCGAGCTGAAAGTATCCGTCCTGGACTTTTACTGGCTTGAGAGGATCTTCGCGTTTAGCCGCTTTTGCCGATTTGGCACGCCAAGGGATGGAAACTCGTTCTGATATTTCTTGATCCGTGGGGTTGTATGCGAGAACCATTCCTTTCGGCGAAGCAGACGGATTGTAGTGAAGAATGAAGTCGATACGGCGTCCGTCCGCACGGCGAAGGTGGATGATGTCTGATTCGAGAATTTGACGATACTTTTTGTACCAACTCACCATGCGGATGACCATCGCTTTTGTCTCGGGCGAATCGTAGAGCCGGGTGCCTCGGTAGCAGGCTTGGGCACCGAAACCAAAGTTGTTGGCGAGGTGGAGTTCGTAATCGGAGAGGTGGTCTTTGAGCGGTTCAATGGTCGCCGCCGCTCCGCCGCCGTGATATTCGACGAGCGGGACGAACATCCAGCCCATCGAGGGGTTCTTGTCCCAGGTTCCGTCGAATAGGTTTTGGCGAGCGTGGACGTGTTGTTGCTCGCGGGGAAGGGACCAGTTAGTCTCGCGGTAACCCATCGCGTTCTTGTTCGAGCCGGCAAGGAAGTAAACATCGGGGACGTTGAGGTAGACATCCCGCTCGCGGCACCAAGCGTAGAAATCGGTGATCATTTTCCACTGCCGCCACTGAGAATCTTCGAGGCCCCGGTGTCCAAGATGATTGGTTGAAGCGCAGGCGTCACCAGGGTAGTTTCCGTCGTGTTCCAAGACTCGGAAGTCGGTCTGCTCAATGAACTTTCTGAGCCTTGCGAAGTAGTCGAGGCCCCATTTGGAACAGAGGCAGGGTGAGTTGCCGAAGATCGCCCCGCCCGTCTTGAGGGTGGTGGGGTTGATCACGTCGTTGTCATCGTCGATACGGCGGCTTGCAAGGAGCGAGTAGCCCCCGAGTCGAACGTTTTTTGAGTCAGCGTAGTCGCGCAGGGCTCTGAACTTTGCGATGTTTTTCTCGGAAACGTCTTCCATGTTCAGGCCGCTACCGAAGCTGAGAATAACCATCTCGAAGCCGCACTCGGATGCCTGATCGATAGCGCTTTTGACGGTCTTATCGTCCGTGGAAACCACGTGCAGAATGAGGGGGTTATCGTTGGTCCAGGGCGCGTGCTGGCGGAAGAAGTGGCGAACATCCAGGGTCTTTTCCTCACGGGAATCGGTGCGATGGAGGATAAGGTAGGACTTGACGGAGCGGAAGGTCTCGTTCGGTTTGAGGTCGTAACCGGGCCCGATGGGTGGGTGAATGTCGAGTACGGCGGGGGTTTTGAGCGCGTAGTTGACCTGCGTCTCGTAGGTTGGATCAACTTCCCAGTGGACGGCGGGGCCGGTATCGATTTTGCCTCCACCGAAGCCCATGTCGGTGAGTGCGGTGAGATTTGGAAGTCGCCAGGATTTCGTGGCTTCGACATTGCTCTCGCCTTCAACGAGGCTGAGGCGTTCGCTGGTGATTGCGTCTATTTTTAGCGACTTTGAGGAAAGATTTTGGATCTCGACCTGTTTGCCAATCACGGGCAGGTTGTCGTAGATTTCGTATCGGATCGTAGCGGAAAGGGTCTCACTTTGGAAGTGGAGGAGGACCGCCTTTCCTTTTGGGGGCCAAGCTTCGCCGCGGTTTTGCTTGTGAGGCACAGAGGCGGCCGTGGGAACTTCCTCGATACGGTTGAGCGGGAGAGAATTTGCCGCTGGCTTCAAATCACTTAGCCATTTTGGGTTCAAAAATGCTCGATTGGGCAGGGGCGTAGTGCCTCCGAGCAGGATAGGCTTGCCATCGATTTTGAGGATCGCTTCGGGTTCGACCGAGCGCACGAATTCATTTCCGGAATCGAGTCGGCGCAACGAAGTCGTAGTGATGAATCGGTCGATGTGGATTCTTCGCTCAATCAGCCCGTTGGTGAGGATGAGTTCGGTCGAAGTTCGGTCAATGCGGGCAAGGTTTGTCATCACGGCAACGGTGGCGAGAATCACCTCGCCATTGTAGCGATTCCTTTGGCGGATGAGTCAATTGTTTGGGGACGGCGAGGGGGAATCTTTTGACACTCCGCTTGCCAAGCGGGTAAGACTTGCGAACCGATCTTAGGCGTTGACACGTTTAACCGGTTGAATCTCATGCTGACGACACTGATTGCCGCGACTCTGATGCAGGGTGAATCCTTTACCGAGGACTTTTCTGCGTACAATGCCAGCTTTAAGATGGTGCGGATTCCGGATGGGGAGCACAAAGGGACGAAGATAACGGGGCTATACGCCGCGGCGACCGAGCTCACGTGGGAGGTCTATGAGATTTGGTATCTGCAAAAGGATCAGACGATTCAAGAGCAGACGAGCGTGCGCCCGGATGCGATCTCGCGCCCCAGCCGCCCCTACGCGGTGATCTTCACCGGATTCGGGCATCACGAGTTTCCCGCGATTTGCATCTCGCTGAACTCTGCTCAGGAATTCTGCAAGTGGCTTTCGAAGAAGACGGGCAAGAGTTACCGGTTGCCGACGCGCGCCGAATGGGAATACCTGGCGGACGTAGCGCCCGAGAAGCCAGACGAAACGAGCTGGCACTGGGACAACGCCGACGATACGACGCACAAAGTTGCGCAAAAGTCGGCCAATAAGTTCGGGCTTTTTGATTGTTATGGGAACACCGCCGAGTGGACTTTGGAGAAGGACGGTACGGCTGGGGTTGCGGGCGGATCTTGGAAAACCAAGCCAGCCGAGTTGAAACAAGATTACTGGCAAGCATCGACTCCCAAGTGGAACGAAGCGGACCCCCAGACCCCGAAGAGCAAGTGGTGGCTGGCGAACGGACAATTTATTGGATTGCGACTTGTTTGCACCAAATAACACGTGTCAACGGGATAAGATAGTGGCGTAAAGGTGGATTGATGGAGATCTCACGACGCAACGTACTCGCCGGTGGTGCCGCAGCTGCACTCAGCTCTTCTTCGTTTGGATTCTTCCAGGATAAGCCCACGATCAAGGTCGGCTTGATCGGTTGCGGCGGTCGCGGAAACGGAGCGATCCGGGACAGCTTGAACGCGGAAGCCGGAGCGGTCGTTTGGGCGGTCGCGGATGTGTTTGGCGACCGACTCGAAGGGACGATGGCGGGGCTTAAGAAGGACCTCGGTGGGCGGGCGCAGATTGGCGACCGCTGGTTCTCGGGCTTGGACGCTTACAAGAATTTGCTGGCGACGGACGTCGACGTCGTAATTTTGACCACGCCGCCCGCATTCCGACCGATTCACTTTGCGGCAGCGGTTACCGCAGGCAAGCACGTTTTTATGGAGAAGCCGGTGGCAGTCGATGGCCCCGGAATCCGCATGGTGATGGAAGCGGCGGCGGCGGCTAAGGCAAAGAACTTGAGCGTGGTCGCAGGTACACAACGACGCCACGACCTGGCTTATAACGCTTGCATCAAGGCGATCAAGGATGGCGCGATTGGCGACGTTCTGCAGCTGAACTGCTACTGGAACCAGGGCGGGCTTTGGCTGAATCCTCGCCAGCCAAACTGGTCAGATGTAGAGTATCAGATGCGAAACTGGCTGTACTACACCTGGGTCGGTGGTGACCACATCGTTGAGCAACACGTTCATAACCTCGACGTGTGTAACTGGGTGATGGGAACTCACCCGGTGAAGGCGATTTCGATGGGTGGACGACAAACCCGGACCGATGCCGCTTACGGGCACGTTTTCGACCACTTTGCCACTGAGTACGAGTACGCCAACGGCGTCAAGATGATGAGCTACTGCCGACAGGCAGATGGATGCGCTTCGCGCGTTGCGGAGCAGATCATCGGGTCGAAGGGGCAGAGCGATGCGAACACCCGAATTCGAGGCGAGAAGGCATGGCGCTTTGAGGGAGATCGACCCAATCCGTACGTGCTTGAGCACGCAAGGTTATACAAATCGATCAAGGGCAATGAAGGATTTAATGAAGGCGTTCAGGTTGCGGAGAGCACGCTGACGGCGATCATGGGCCGCATGAGCGCCTACTCGGGTGAAGAAATCACTTGGGAGAAGGCGTTGAATTCGACTCTGAGTTTGATGCCCAAGCCGCTTGAGTTTGGAAGCCTTGAGGTGCCTCCGGTGGCTGTGCCTGGCAAGACGAAAGGGGTCTATTGATGGACCTCTCTCGTCGAGAATTGATGGCGGCGGGCGCGACGGTAGGACTTGGGAAGATGGACGTTTTGAACGAGATTTCGGAGATTGGCAAGGCGAAGCGTGGCGAGAAGTTTAAGGCGAAATACGCCCCGCACTTCGGCATGTTCGGGAATCACGCCAAAACGGACATCGACCAGCTGAAGTTTGCCGCCGACGAAGGCTTTCATGCCTGGGAAGACAACGGCATGGCCGGGCGGCCGGTGGAAGAACAGGAAAAGCTGGCCAAGGCGATGAGCGACCTGGGAATCACCATGGGCGTTTTCGTGGTGAACCTCGGTACGGCTTGGAGCGCGACCCTTTCCACTGGAAATGCCGATTCGAGGAAGAAGTTTCTTGATGAGTGCCGCGTGGCGGTTGATTGCGCAAAGCGTGTCAACGCGAAGTGGATGACGGTTGTTCCGGGGACCATTGATTACCGGCTCGAGATGGGCTATCAGACGGCGAATGTCGTCGAGAGTCTCCGCCAAGCCGCTGAGATTTTCGAGCCGCACGGCCTCGTAATGGTACTCGAGCCGCTGAACTACCGTGACCATCCCAGCCTCTTCCTCAGCAAGATGGCGCAGGGATTTGAGATTTGCCGCGCGGTGAATTCGCCGAGCTGCAAGATTCTTATGGACATGTACCATCAGCAGATCCACGAGGGGAATTTGATCCCGAACATGGATCTCTCTTACTCGGAAATTGGTTACTTCCAGATTGGAGATAATCCCGGTCGGAAGGAGCCACTATCCGGTGAGGTGAATTACCAAAACATTTTCCGGCACATCAAAAAGAAGGGCTTCACCGGTGTTCTAGGCATGGAGCATGGTAACTCGCAGGGCGGCAAAGAGGGCGAGCGGAAGCTGATCGACGCTTACCGCTGGTGTGATCAATAATCGCTTGGCTTGACGCCTCTTCGGAACTTGCCAAAACCGAACGGTGAAGGTCGATACTCTCCCACGAGATCGACCTTCGCGCTTTTGGGGATTCGCTTTCCGACACTCCAATAGGCGGCATTAACCATCAGGCGGCGGAACCGGGCGTCCATGAAATCGGTGGCACATCCGAATGTGGAAGTGAGGATTTTGTTAGTCTTTCCGCTCGCGTTTTTGTAGTTGCGGGTCCAGACAATTGGCATCATAGGCTGGTTAAGGAGTCTCGTGGCTCCGTTTGCCGTTCTCTTTTCTCCCGTCGCCGAGGGTGAGTTTTCATCGAGACCATCCAAGACTTCTCCGTTGATCAACACATTGGCATCGGCATGCGGATTGGCTTCGTAAACGTCAGTTGTGCCGAACAGACCGTCGACCCCGTTGAGGAGATCGCTCTTGGCGACGACGTGACCTTTGGTCGCCTGAGAGCCATGGTTGCCCCAGTGGGAAACCCACGTTTCGCCGAGAACCTGTTTGCCAAACCCGCCGGGCCAGAGCTTGGAGTTCCAGCTATAGAGGCGAAACGGACTGGTTGAGTCAGGGGCGAATTGGAAGGCGTGGGTGGCGGTGCGAATCGCGACAATCGGTTTTCCGGATTGGAAGTATCGGATAAAGTGCGCCATGTCGGCGTCGTTCCAACTCCGAAACCGGGTCATGAGGAAGAGACCATCCGCACGGTCTAGCGCCTCGATGCCGGGAGCGGAGGATTGGGCTTCGGGGTCGATTTCCCCTCTATCATTTTGAGAGAAGACCACCGTACACCGGAATCCGTGGTGCTTGGCGAGGATTTTCGCCAGCTGCGGGAGCATCTCCTCAGAGCGGTACTCCTCGTCTCCGGCGATGAGCACGATTCGCTTGCCACGGGGCGGCCCGACTTCGAAGACGGGCCCGATGACACAACCAGCAAGTGCGGCGAGCATCATCCCTCGCAAACCAGCCGGAAGCCGCAGAACGGGCCGTCCGAGAGCCACCAGCGACTCTTGGGCACTTGAGGATCGGACTCTTGCCAGGCGATGGTGTAGGACTGCTTGAAGCTCGGCGAGACTTCGTCGGGGTTCTGCAGGAAGGTCGGACCGCAGAGGATCATCTTCCCTTTCTCGTCGGTCGCCCACTCGCCCACGTTGCCGAGCATATCGAAGAGTCCGTACGCGTTAGCGGCCTTTTTGGCGACGGCGCTTGTCATTTCTTCAATGTTCGAGTAGTTCCAAGACACCTTTTCGATCTCTTCGGGCGTCATTTTCCATGCTCCCGTGACTCCACCCCTTGCGGCATGTTCAAACTCGGCGGCGGTGGGAAGTCGATACTTCTTTTTGGTCACGGATGAGAGCCATCGGCAGAACATTTCGCAGTTGGTGAAGCTGACGCTGATTACAGGAAATCCTCGGTGACCGAATCCGCGATCGGGGAGGTGATAGCTACGGCTGGGCCTTGCGACGGCATCGGCGGCGAACTCGGTCTGGTCGTACGGCTTGGAAGGAGGGCCGCTCTGGAGGAAGGCGTCGAAAGCCTCCCAGACCGTCTCGGTGGTTGCCATGTAAAACGGCTTGATGCCTTTTGCCCCTGGAATCGGCACCATGTTGATCTTCACCAGCGAATTGGGAATGGTTTCCGTGTACGGAGCCATCTTCGGTGTCGTATTCTGTAGCGGAGCAATGAGCGTGAGGGCAACAACAGCGGTAGTCATGGTGGGTCTTGTGGGACTTGTGAGTAGCTCATCGTCCAAGAATCAGACGGCGCAGACGCTCTCCCGTTTTACCTTAGTCGAGTACCACATGGGCATCGACGCCCGGATCGTTGTTTACGCCAAATCGGAGGAAGATGCCCGACGCGCGTTTGCGCCGGCGTTCAAGCGGATTGCCGACTTGGAGCAGTCGATGAGCGACTATCGACCGACAAGCGAGCTCATGACATTTTGCGCAAAGCCCGCCGGGACCAAGGTTCGGTTGAGTGACGATTTGTTTAAGGTTTTGGCGCGAAGTCTGGAGATATCGCGCCGGACCGGGGGGCGATTCGATTGCACAGTTGGTCCGTTAGTGCAGCTCTGGCGGAAGGCTCGGAAGAGCAAAGTGCTTCCGAAGCCGGAGGAGATCGAGGCGGCCAAAGCTCTGGTGGGGTTTGAGAAATTGCACCTCGATAAGCGGTGCAAAGAGGCCTGGCTGGACAAAGACGGAATGAAGCTAGACCTGGGCGGGATCGCGAAAGGGTATGCCGCCGATCAAGCGTTGATTGAGCTCAGGAAGCAGGGAGTGCGTTCAGCGTTGATCGAAATGGGGGGCGACCTTCGGCTGGGTGAGGCTCCTCCAGGCACAAAGGGGTGGACGGTTGAGGTTCCAAACGCCGGCGAGACATTTTTCCTCAAGAACTGCTCGATTTCGTCATCGGGGGATACGGAGCAATTTGTGGAGATCGATGGGAAACGTTTCTCGCACGTGGTGGATACTCGGACCGGATATGGGCTGACCGACAGGCTTCAAGCGACGATCATCGCCAAAGATGGGTTTACAACCGACCCGATTTCGACCGCGTTGACTCTTCTGGATGACGCCGAGCGGGAAAAACTACTCAAGCGGTACCGTGGCTCCCGAGCCTTTGTGAAAAAGGCTCGGGATTAGGTTTTCGATCAATACTCGCGATCGACGAGCTTGCCGGGTTGCGGAACGGGGTACTTACCATCCGCTCCGGGCATCAACGGCGAATCGCTGGTGTAGCTGAGCTTGTCGACGTTCGGCGCAAACTCGTGCTGGCAGTTCAGCATTTGGTCGAAGGTGACGACTTGGGCCGTATGTGCCGCCATTCGTCCCATCGCGGTGACGAGGCTTGCGTGAACTCCGCGCTTAACCTCGTTGTGAGGCTGATTGGCGCGGATTCGCGCAATCAGGGTGTTCCACTCGTTTTGGTACGGATTGGTTCGGTCATTCGAGACCCAAGTTGGCGTCCCCGTCATTGTTTGGTTGGCAAAGGTCGCCGAGGGGCCGTTGCAGTCGCCACTTCGGGCAGCGATTGCCGAGCCTTTGGTGCCGTGGACATAGCTTGAAAAGATGCCATGGGCACCTTCGACGCATCGGCCGTCGAAGATGAACTTGGTTCCGTCCTCGAAGGTGTATTCGACGGAGTAGGAGTCGAAGTTTTGGTCGATGAGCGGCACTCCATCGGAGTTGACGCGGTAATGGCGACCACCGAGGGCTTGGGCCTGGACGGGCCATGCATTCTTCATCCACGAAAGGTGGTCGATGTGGTGGATGTAGAAGTCGCTAAAGCAGCCTCCAGACGCCCAAAGGAAGCTGTGGAAGCGGCGGATTTGGTACTCAAGGTGGCTCATTCCGTCCGGCTTTGGCGTCGACTCGAACGAGGCAGCGGGGCCGTGCATCCGGTATCCGCGGAGGAGGAGGATCTCGCCGAGGTCGCCGTTCGTCACCTTCTCGTGGAGCTGTTGGAGGCTGACGGAGTGGCGGGACATGAGTCCGACGCCGACCTTGAGCCCGGCTTTGTCGGCCTTCTCGGCGAGTTCGAGCATCTTGCGAGCGGATGGGCCATCGGTGCTGACGGGCTTTTCCATGAAGACATTAAGCTTCTTGTCGATGGCGTATTGGAAATGTGCCCAGCGGAAGGCCGGAGGCGTGGTGAGGATGACGATGTCCCCAGGCTTCAGGCAATCCATGGCTTGCTTGTAGGCGTCGAAACCGAGGAACTTGCGGTCTTGCGGGAGGCTCATCTTGCCGCTAAAGCTCTTTTCGAGGTTGCCGATGCAGCTGTCCAATCGGTCCTTGAAGACGTCGGCGACGGCGACCAACTTGATGTTCTCGTTGGGAACCGACATCGCGTTCGCGGCGGCTCCGCCCCCTCGTCCACCACAGCCGACCAGCGCGACTTGGATGGTTTCGTCATTGCCCATGTGGACATTTCCCATTCCAAAGGTGGGGAGCAGCGAACCAGCGGCGACGGTTCCTCCGGCTTTGAGAAGGGTTCGGCGTGAGGGGAGTTTAGGGTTGTCGAAATCCATGGTTGACAGCCTTGTCGGTGACATCTTCACGTTACCGCAATTCAGGATGGCTTTTGGAACTTAGTTTGACCAGATCAATCGGAACAGCGGGTGCGTTCCATGGCAACTTCGGACTTCACGAAGCCAAGTTTTTCGTAGAAGGAATCAACGCCACCTCTCCCGGCTCGAAGGACGAAAGACATGTCTTCTCTGTTTTCCATGAGGTGCTTCAAGAGAGCGGTCCCGACACCTTTGCGTTGATGGTGGGCTGCCACTACTACCATCGAAATGTAGGCATTGTAGAGGCCGTCGCTGATTGCCCTCAGAAAACCAATAACCTCTTCGCCTTCGATGGCAACAATCGCGTAGTAAGATGATTCTACGACAATGCGAAACTTCTCAGCGTCGTGGAGCCGATGTCCCCAGCCGTTTTCGAGTAGCAGTTTTCGGGCAGCCTCTATCTCGTTTGGTTGAATGTTGCGGATGGTCATTGTAACCTTTTCTCCAGAAGATCGACATCCTCGACGCAGCCACCCCAGACGCCTCCGCTCAGGTTTTGGACAGCCGCCCATTGACGGACAAAGTCCGGGAGGTGGGGGTCGCGTTGGAGGTCTTTTCGTGGCTGCCTGGAGTCCAGATCAACTAGTGCGTTGATCGAGCCGGTCATGCGTTTGGTATCGAGAATGATCTCGATCAGGTCGCCGTCGACGACCTTGCTGAGCGGCGAGCCAGGAACCAGAGCCTCGGGTGAGATGTGACCGAAGCATGGTCCCGTGGTAACTCCCGAGAACCGCGCGTCGGTGAGAAGCGCGCAATCTGAAAGCTCGGGAATTCCCTTTAAGGCGGCGGTGACTTCGTACGTTTCGGGCATTCCGGCGCCGAGGGGACCCCGGCACATGACGATGATTACCTCACCGGGCTGAATGGTTCCGTCTTTGACGGCCCGGATCGCGTCGGATTCCGACGTGAAAATCCGCGCTGGGGCGGTTTTGCGGTACACGCCTTCGTCGTCGAGGAGTTTCCGGTTAATCGAGGTGGCCTTTACAACGGCACCTTCGGGGCAGATATTGCCGGTTGGATAGATGATGGTCGGGACGAAACCGTTCGCGGCGGCCTTTGCCGGTGGCAAGATCACCTCGTCGGGATCGACCCCGTCTTCTTCGAGAAGTCGCTCCCGGAGGACCTTTCGGCGCTCGCTTCCGCGCCACTCATCGAGGTTATCGCCGAGGGATTTTCCGGTTACCGTCAGGACGTCGAGATCGAGAAGGTTTAGCTCGGCGAGGTGGAGCATGACCTCGGGCACTCCTCCGGCGCAGAATACGCGGACGGTGGGATGGATTCCGGTGGGGAGACAATCGACGATGCGTGGGATGCGCCGGTTAATCACCTCGAAGTCTTCCCTACTCGGGCGAGGTAAACCGGCGGCGAAGGCGATTGCGGGGATGTGGAGCAGAAGGTTGGTGGAGCCACCCATCGCGGCGTGGATCACCATCGCGTTGCGGATCGAGGCTCCGGTGAGTATGTCTTTGACGCCGATGCCTCTAGCGCGTAGCTCGACAACTGCTCGGGCCGAGTCGCGGGCGATCTGATTCCAGATTTCGAATCCGCTAGGGGCGAGGGCAGAGTGCGGGAGGGCGAGGCCGAGGGCTTCGGCGACGGCTTGGGCGGTCGCCGCGGTTCCGAAGAATTGGCACCCCCCGCCTGGGGTCGCGCAGGCCTTGCACCCGAGGTCTTGAGCTTGTTCGAGGTTGATGAGTCCCCGGGCGAAGCGGGATCCGAGGGATTGGATGGTTCCGGCGTCTTCGCCGTGCTCAGGCGGGAGGGTCACTCCGCCGGGGACGACGATGCCGGGAAGATTGCCCGGATACTGGCGAAGCGACGCCACAAGCATGGTCATCGCGGGAAGGCCTTTGTCGCAAGTCGCGATCCCGACAACGCCCTCGGCACACGGGATTCCTCTAAGTTGGGTTGCTAAAGACTTGTAAATAACGTTGCGCGATGCGAGGCTGATATTGGCCCAAATCGTCCCTTGAGTTCGGCCGTCGCACGTGTCGCTCGTATAGAGGGCGAACGGCAATTGACCGAGCGATTTGAACTCTTGCGCGGCGGTTTCGACGAGTTTGTAGAGTTCGTTGTGCCCCGTGTGGGCACCAATCGCGGCTCCCGGCCAGCCGCCAAGAGTGCTCAGGATGACTATGTTAGGGTCGGTGGCACCATCCCCCTTGCCGCTCATTCCGGCGTTCTGGCTGATGCCGAAAAGATCGCCGCTGGGGCGGTTGAGAAGGTCCTCGGCGACGTAGCCGAGTGAGCCCTCGGGGCCGGAGCTTTTGAGCGGAAAGTAAAGGTAGTCCGACATCAGAATTGGTATTCGACGACCTTGGTGGTTGCCTCGATTTTGCCAAGCTGCGGGCTCTCGATGGTGACGATGTCACCTGCTTGGAGGGAGAATTCGACGGGCGGAATGATCCCGGTTCCGGTGAAGAGCGCGAATCCGCCGGGGAAAACTCCGTCGGGGTGAGGGGCGAGGGTGCGGGCGTGCCGAACGAGGCTTTCGGGAGTGCGCTTCATGGTGCGGCTGGAGTACGAGTCGTGATACATTTCCTTTCCATCTCGGTGGATTGTCATTGAGATCACCACTTCGAGGTCGGGGTCGTAAAGGGTGAGCCACGGGCAAAGAGTGGTGCAACCGGGGTAGGTCTTCGCCGCAGGCAAATAGAGCGGACTCAGGCTCTCGAGTTGGCGCGCGGTGGTATCGGAGCCGATGGTGTGGGCGAGGATCTCGCCGTGGCGACCGACTACCAAAACGCGTTCGGGTTCGGGCACGCTTGACCCCATCGCGCCGTCTTTGCCGCCGTCGGGGCGGATGAAGATCTCGTTCGGTTTCGCGACGTGTCCGAAGCACGTCGCCTTGAAGAAAACCTCGGGCGGATTAGCAGTGTCGTACACCACGTCATAGGGGGTCGGACGACCATCATCGGTCACATCGACGAGCGCACCGGCCCGAAACGTCTCAAGTCGGCGCTCACGGAGGGAGTTAGAGAAGGTGACTCCGGCGCCCAGCATGGGCATCGATGGTGGTCTTAGCCAGGAAAGTAACCGCATATCTGCAAACGATCCTGCAAGTAGGGATGCTTCCCGCATTAGTTTGTCGTGGCCTTCTGGATATCCGTAAAGAAAGTTGAGGAAGTCTAGTTCTGGAAGTAGGTAGTACTCATCATCCCTGTGGACAACCACACCATCCGTCGACCTGGCAAATCGGATCACATTGGGAGTATCTCACAAGTTAGGTCCGCCGGGGCACGGGTCCCTTTTGATCGGGGGTTCATTCCCCGATCAAAAGGGAGGGGATTGGCCTTGGGCCGGCGGGCGGTACAATCTTCGCAATGCGCGTTGCCGATTGGGCTCGCTCCATCGCATCTTCGGATTCTTTTCAAGAACCGTTCGACCAACTCTCCGAATCTGCTCTTTGGAACAGCATCCCTTCGGAAGCTCGAGCGGTGTTTGTTGCCGCCTCGTACCACCGAAATCCGCGCAAAATTCTGATCGTCACCGCCACCTACGATCGCGCCCTTGCCTGGCAAGCCAAGCTCGAAATGTCCGGCGTTCCACATGCGGACATCCATCAGCTGCCGAGTGGGAACTCGGCGCTGTTCGAAGATGCGACTCCGGAGCACACCGCTCTTTCAGATCGTTTGGGTGCTCTTCGGTCGCTTGCCGAGCCGGGACCGAAGATTGTCATCGCTTCGCCGCAAGCGGCGCTTGAGCGCACGATCCCCTCGGACCTGTTGCTCGAATCGTTCGTAACGATTCGCAACGGCGAGACGCATGATCCGGATGATATCGTCGATACTTTGAAGCGGCTCGGATACGAGTTGCAGGAGCCAGTTCGGCTTCCGGGCGGGTACAGCAAGCGCGGAGGAATCCTGGATGTTTGGCCGAGCGGATACGAGCAGCCGATCCGGATCGAGTGGTTCGATACGGAGGTCGAGTCGCTGCGAACGTTTGATGTTGGGAGCCAGCGCTCGACGGGAACCGTGCCAGCGCTACAGCTTGCACCCTCCCGTGAGGTGCTGTTCTGCGGAGAGCCGAATGAGATTCGGGATTCGATTCTTTATCAACTTTCCCGAGAAGTTGGTTCGCTCGAAGATGACGAATCCTCGACTCGGCTTGAGGAGTTAGTCTCGGCAGATGCGGAGCACTTTGCCGCGCGGCAATTCTTCGACCGCATGGAGTTGTATAGGCCGCTGCTCTTCCCCGATTCGGGATGTGCGATCGACATGCTCACCGAGGACGGCGATACGCTGATTCTTGATGAACCCCTCGAACTTGAGGCAATCGGCAATCGAGCGGAGGACGAACTCGGTCAGGCGCTTTCGGCACGGGCGGCTCGTGGAGAGATTTTGCACGCGACCGCGAATGACTTCTTCGTTCCGGTCGAGCACATGGACTCCGCTCCTCGAAAGTGGATTTTGAGTGCGATGAACGACAAGCCTTCGTGGCTGGAGGCGTCGGTTGAGTACGACCTCGGCGGTGCGTCGTTGGAACCTTATCGGGGACGGGCAGATGTCCTGACCCAGACGATCAAGAACTGGCGGGAGCAGGGGCTGAAGGTGATCTTCTCGACTGACCAGCCTAACCGGGCGAAGTCGGTTTTGAGCCAGATCGAGATCTATCCGAAGGAATCGGGCGAGGATGCCGGCGAATATTTGACTCAGCCAAACCTTGGCGGCGGCTTCGTACTACCTAATCACAACTTGGCATTTGTTTCGGATGCCGAACTATTTGGCGTTGCCAGATTGAGGCTTCCTCAGCGCAAGTTCCAAGAAGGCGCGCCGGTTGCGACGGTACTTGACCTCAAGCCGGGCGACTACATCGTCCATATCAACTTTGGGATTGGCATCTTTCACGGCCTCATTCGGCGGGAGGTTGAGGGGGTTGAAAAGGAGTTCCTGTTCATCGAGTATGCGCCGCCGGATAAGCTTTTTGTGCCGGCGGATCAGCTTGATCGCATCCAAAAATATCTGAATCCCGGGGATGACCACCCTAAGCTCAACCGACTGACAGGAGGTGAATGGCAGCGGACCCTGGGAAAAGCGAAGGAGGAGGCTCGGGCGTTCGCCCGGGACCTCGTGAAGCTGTACGCAGTACGGAAAAACGTCCAGCGTACACCTTACGGGCCGGACACCCCATTCCAGACGGAGATGGAGCAGACCTTCCCGTGGGTGGAGACGCCGAGTCAGCTGAGGGCGATTCGGGAAGCGAAGAATGATATGTTGCAGCCGTATCCGATGGATCGGCTGGTGTGCGGCGACGTCGGGTTTGGAAAGACGGAGGTTGCGATCCGAATTGCGTTCAAGGCGATTCAATCCGGGCGGCAAGTTGCGATATTGTGCCCCACGACGATCCTCTCGGAACAACATCACCGGAACTTTGTTGAGCGATTAGGTTCGTTCGGAACCCGAATCGGTTTAATCAATCGCTACACGCACACAAGTGAGAAGCGAGAGATCATCGAGGGGCTGAAAGCGGGTTCTTATGAGATGGTCATCGGGACCCATGCCTTGCTCGGCAAAGAGATCGAGTTTAAGAATCTCGGAATGGTGATTATTGACGAGGAGCAGAAGTTCGGCGTTAAGCAGAAGGAGATGCTGAAGGAGCTTCGGACCGAAGTGGATGTCCTTACACTTTCCGCAACGCCGATTCCCAGAACTTTGAGTATGGCGCTGATGGATATCCGCCAGATGTCAACCATTAACGATCCGCCTCCTGGCCGTTTGCCCGTGCGAACCTTCGTTCGGCAATACTCATCCGAAGTTGTGCGCGAGGCGATTCTGCGAGAGTTGGCGCGTGGCGGACAGGTGTTTTACGTTTACAACCGAGTTGAGAGCATCGAGCATGTGGCTGAGAAGCTTAGGAAGCTTGTACCGACGGCGCGGATCGGCGTTGGGCACGGGCAGATGAATGAGAAGGAGCTCGAGCCGATCATGGTTGGGTTCATCAAAGGCGAAATCGACATTCTTCTCTCGACAACCATTGTCGAGAGCGGCATTGATATTGCGAACGCAAATACTCTGATTGTCGAGAATGCGGATCGGCTCGGCCTTGCTCAGTTGTATCAGCTACGAGGACGAGTTGGCCGGTCTGATCGTCAGGCTTATTCCCTCTTCCTGTACAACCGAAATCTTGATCAAAGCGTGCTGACTCAGCGCGAAGCGACTGATCAGGCTCTAGGTGGAAAGAAAAAGAAAACAATGTCGGAGGGCGCACTTGCAAGGTTGCAGGCACTTCAGGAGTTTTCCTCGCTCGGCTCAGGTTATTCGCTGGCATTTAGGGACTTGCAGATTCGTGGCGCAGGCGAGTTGATCGGTGCGAAGCAGAGCGGTACCATGGTTCAGATTGGTTATGAGTTGTACACGCAACTTATAAATGAGGCAGTGGCTTCGCTGAAGTCTGGTGCCGATGGCAAGTTGGTGACATCGGATACCGCTCGTGATCCGCTTGAGGCACTCACTCCTCTTCCGGCGTTTGAATTGCCCGTGGTTGCGATGCTCCCGGAGAGTTACATCACCGAGCAGGCTCAGCGGCTGTTCTACTACCAGCAAATGATGTCGGCACGGGATCAAGAGCGGCTTGGTGAGGTGCAATCGGAGATTGAGGATCGGTATGGAAAGCCGCCGGTTCAGGTATCGAACGCATTCGCAGTGATGTCGCTTCGTATCCGGGCCAAGGCACTTGGCGTGGAGAAAGTTGACGCTCGGCAAGGGCGTGTGGCTCTGGTCTTTCGGGATGTTGAAGAGCAGCCGCCGAGGCTTTTTGTGCTGCTCCCCAAACACTTGGCGGGGGCTTACAACACGCGCGATGCGTTTATCTTCCCTTTCAACGGCGACCCCATTCTTGCCGTCGAAGCGTTACTCAACGCGATTGAGACTTGTCTTCAACAGATCGAAGAGTCGAGGGCGGCGCTGAACTTGTGAAAGCATTTACTCTGATCGAATTACTAGTAGTCATCGCTATTATTGCGATCTTGTCGGCAATTCTGTTTCCGGTCTTCTCCCAAGCCAAGGCCGCAGCAAAGCGGGCGGCATGCCTGAGCAATATGAAGCAGATCGGAGTTGGCTTTGAACTGTATCTAGCCGACGCTGATGATCGGTACCCGGATCGGCGAGATTTGAAGGCGGTTGGATACCGACCTTGGACGTCTTGGCCGCCGAGCGACCCCCGTGCAGGTTGGGCGATGGCAATTCTTGATCCTTACCTAAAAAATCGTGAGGTCTGGAGTTGCCCGATGCTTGCACAGGATCAAACGGTTCAGGTTCGCCAGGGAGAATCGACCTACTGGATGTGGCGATTCGACCGAACCACGGAGCCCGTTGATCTCGATAACTTTTGGGGCAAAAGTGCTCCGCAGGCGGTAGAGGATGCAAAGGCCGCCAATAACCCAACAATCGGGAGTCCGGAAGGCGTCAGTGACGTCGAACTCCTTGTCGACCCCTATTTCCCTCGCACGATTCCGACCGTACCAGCGGCTCTCCGAGGAAAGACGCCTCATGCGGGCGGCCGCAACCGACTCTTTCTGGACTTACATGCAAAGTGGGTCCGTGATCCCAGAACAAATCCATGAACAAACTCTTTTTAGCAATTGAACTTTCAAGCTTAACTAGGCGCACCGTAGCCGAGTGGTTGGAAAAGCCCAAGGAGCGCCTTGATCGGCAGGGGATGCGATGGGTTGCGCCCGAGAAACTGCATGTCGCACTTTTGACATTGGGGGATTTGGATCCAAACCAGGTTTCTGAGCTTGTCGATCCGATTGTGCGAGCGGTTTCGCCGCTCGAGCTGAGCCTGGGCAAAGTGACCGGATTCCCAGATAACAAGCGTCCAGGGGTTCTTGCTTTGGAAGTTCTGGGTTCAGAGTCGCAGCTCGCCGCGCTCCATTCTGAACTTCACACCGCGCTGCTCGGAGAGTCCGAAGAACCGTACTCGGCGCACATCATTTTGTCGCGAATGAAGCCAGCAAGCACTAAGCTGGGTCATAAGTTACGTGACTACATCCACAGCGGAAAGCACCCCGAAGAGGCGACTTGGAAAGCCGAGGGAGTTACGTTATTCAATACGAATCCTGATGGAAGTTTTGAGGTCATCCAAAAGTTCGCTTTTGGGGGCTAGCCGCCAGTAAACTTGGGAAGCGCAACGAGGCGCACGAAACACCATGGCTAAGGTCTCCCTTTTTATTCCTCAAATCGGCGAAGGACTCCAAGAGGCGCGCATTGTCGCGTTTCTCAAGAAGCCCGGCGATACGATCAAGCGGGACGAGCCGATTTATCAAATGGAGACCGATAAAGCGGTGATGGATGTCGAGTCGCCGGTTGATGGGGTGCTTGAGGCCTGGTCGGCGAGCGTTGATGATATTATAGCGATCGGAGCCGAGATCGGTGTCGTTGAGGCAGGAGAAGGCGTCGAGGCTCCGGCGGCTCCGAGCCACGGCGCTCCGGCAAAAGCGGCGAGCGCTTCCAATACGGCTGCACTCTACATTCCGCAGATCGGAGAAGGGCTTCAGGAAGCCCGAATTGTCGCCTTCCTAAAACAGCCGGGTGACAAGATTAAGCGAGACGAGCCGATCTACCAAATGGAGACGGACAAGGCGGTCATGGACGTCGAGTCGCCGTATGAGGGCACTTTGGTGGCTTGGTCGGCAAGCGTTGACGATGTTGTTCCCATCGGGTTTGAAGTTGGGCAAATGAACGTCGGTGAGGGCGTTGAAGTCGCAGCGGCGCCTTCCCATGCCCCGGCGGCTCCTGCAGCACCGGTTGCGGAATCAAAAGCTCCCCAAGGCGGGGCATCAAGCACCGGGTTGCAAGGAATTCCACCACGAACGCGGGCTTATGCAAAGGAGAAAGGCATCACGAATGAGGTTCTTCTTTCGATACGGTTTAGCGGCTCGAAGTTGATGCCAGCGGACATTGATGCATACCTGAGCGGAGCAGGATCGAAAGGCTCCGCGCAGGGCTACAACGAGAAGACGCTCGGTGGAAAGCAACGCGTTCTGAACAGCCGAATGGTCCGTTCAAACTCGTTGGTGGTTCCCGGCACGATGACGGTTGTCACCGATTGGGGCGCGGTTGAGCGCGAACGCGAACGAGCGAAGCGCGAAATGAGCGACTTTCAGCCCTCGGCATTCACGATGTTCGCGTATGCGGTGGTGAAGGCGATGGCGGAGTTTCCGGCGTTCCGCTCGACCCTTCCTGCCGATGACCGAATGCGAACGTATGATCACGTCTCGCTAGGAATCGCTGTTTCACTTCCGGGCGACGAGCTCGTAATCGCGGTTGTGGATAAGGCAGACACGCTGTCGTGGCGAGAGTTCGCGACAGCGGCAAGGGCTTCGATTGAGAAGGCCCGAAACGGCCAAGATCAGGCGCATGAGGCGGTCACCGTTTCGCTAACGAATATGCAGTCCTTCGGTTTGCGAGATGCGGTTCCGGTTGTGGTTGCACCTTCGATGGCGACGATTTTCTTGGGCGAAGTGTTCAACGGGCTTGATCCTCGGTCGAACATCATCAAGATTCAGCGCCAGGTGAACTTGACGATGACGTTTGATCACAGACTCGCAAACGGTGTCGGTGCGGCGGAGTTCTTGAACCGGATTAAGAGCCACGTCGAATCGATTCATGAGGTTCTGGCGTGAAGCCGCTGATCGGGATCACGGTGGACCCGTCATTTGACGCGGAGGACCCACGGTCTCGGGGCAAGCTTTGCCTTAACTGGAACTACGCCGAGCAAGTTGCGCTGGCGGGTGGAAATCCGATCTTGATTTCGCCGCTCACGGATGTTTCGGAGGTTGCGCCGATGCTCGATGGTTGGTTGATTCCGGGCGGAGATGACATCGACGCGAAACATTTTGGCCAAGATAATCATCCCAAGGCATCTCTTCAGGACCCGAAGCGTTGGGAGGTTGAATCGTCACTTTATGACTTGATCGGAGACTCGGTGCCTATCTTTGGGATTTGTTACGGCTCGCAGTTCCTAAACGTGAAGCGAGGTGGGACGCTGATACAGCATGTTCCGGATGTTGCAGGACATGAAGAGCACACGGGAGGGACACTGCAAGAATATGCAATAGCTAATGGCTCAATGTTGGCGTCTTTGTCAGGTTTCCGAACTATCAGCGGCAAGAGCTACCATCATCAAGCGGTCGATGCGGTCGGGCAAGGGCTCAAGGCTACCGCCCATGCGCCCGATGGAATTATTGAGGCGGTGGAGGATGACTCAAAGGAGTTCTTTTTAGGGGTTCAATGGCACCCCGAACGGACGCCGGAAGATTCGGCAACTCGGAATCTTTTCTCGGAGTTTGTGGCGGCAGCAAAGCGATATCGGGAGGCAAGATGAGACTCTTTTTCAATAACGAGGAGATCAGCAACGAGTCGGCAGCGGCAGTAATCCAAGAGGGCGATCGGTTAATCGTGAAGACTTCCGAGGGATCGTTCTCGGCGGTTGCGATTCGGCAAGGCGAGTCGATTCTTGTTTCGTATCAGGGACATCAGTACAAGCTCGAAACAAGGCGCAGTCGAGCGGTGGCCTCGGGCGGGACGGCAAGCGGCGAATACCGAGCACCAATGCCGGGACAAATCGTTGATGTTCTGGTCGAGGTCGGAGCAGCGGTGACCAAGGGACAGAAGATCCTTGTTTTGGAAGCCATGAAGACACAGCAGCCATTCAATGCACCGTTCGACGGCACCGTGACAACGCTGAATGCCGTGAAAGGCGCCCAAGTGAAGGATGGCGAGTTGCTGGCGGTCGTAGAAGAGGCGTAATGGACGCAATTCGGATCGTCGAGGTTTCGCCGAGAGATGGGCTTCAGAACGAAAAGGTCCCGATTCCGACAGAAGCGAAACTTGCTTTAATCGAGGGGCTTCGTGCCGCCGGTCTCGATGAGATCGAAGTGAGTAGCTTTGTGTCGCCGAAATGGGTTCCTCAGCTTGGTGACATTTCCGACCTTTGGCCGAGATTGCCAGAGGGCGGCAAATACTCTGCACTCGTTCCCAATGCGAAGGGATACGAGCGAGCCGTTGAACTTGGCGTTGACCGGCTTGCCGTGTTCACTGCGGCAAGCGATGCCTTTACTCAGAGGAATATCAACATGACGGTTGCGGAATCGCTCGAGGGCTTCCGACCGATTCTGGCCGCTCACCGGGGCTTCAAGCGGGCCTACGTCTCTACGATTTTTGAATGCCCGTACGCTGGCCTAATTACTCCCGATAAGGTGCGACAAGTAACCGATGCACTCTTCGAGATGGGCGCAGACGAGGTGTCCCTGGGTGACACCATCGGTGTCGGCTCGCCTCGCGAGGTGCGAGCGGTGCATGATGCTCTGAAAGGACTCCCACAAGATCGGATCGTGTGGCACTTCCATGATACGCGCGGAACGGCGGTCGCAAACGTTGCTGCGGCGTTGGAGTTGGGGTACCGGTCATTTGATAGCTCGGCTGGGGGTCTGGGTGGCTGTCCATACGCCAAAGGAGCCGGCGGCAACCTGGCGACAGAGGATTTGGTCTATTTTGCCGAGCGCGAAGGACTCACGACTGGGGTGAGTTTAGAGCTTCTTGCGACTGCATCCTTGCCAATTTTTGAATTGCTCGGGCGCGCGCCGAGTTCGAAGGCTCAGGTGGCGGTTTTGGCCGAGTAGCGCTGTAAGTGAGGATTCCGATGACGATGAGCGCGATCAGCCCGGTCGCGAGTTTCTCCTCTTTGTTCAGCCGGAACAGCTTCCAATTCACGACCAGAGAAACCAAGCCAATGGGAACCAGGGCCGGAAGCGAAATGCCCGAGACCATCACGAACAGCAGGTACATCAACAGGACTGGGATCATGATCCGAAGCGTTGCATAGGGGCGCATATCGAACCGGAACATCGCGAGGAAAAACGTCCCGAGGAACACAAGATCGGCGGGTCCGATGACGCCGGAAATCTCGGCCTTGCCGTTCGCGGCGACCTTAGTTGAGACGGCCGGAATCGACATTCCGCCTTGCTGAAGAATCGCGGGAGCCGCCTTCATCAGCTTCTGAGTGAAGCCGAGCGGGGTTAGAACGAGGAAGATGTCGTAGCCTATAAGAAAGATACCGATGGGAATCAGTAGATTCCGATCCGAAATGAGCGATGCCACAAGCGCACCAAGACCGACGCACCAAATCTGCAGTCCAATGGGTTTGAGGGCGCTAAGTAAGCCCGAGACGGCTCCCTTCCCATTAAAAACATATAAATCGAGCAGTACAAGCGCACCGTGAATTGCGGCACCCGAGAGGAAGAGGAGCGCTGCACGCTTGGCGTCGGGCTTTTCGGACATAGCCCGGTAGATCGCTACCAGTGGAAGGCTTAAGAAAATGACAGTAAGGAGCGTGTCCGCGTAGGGCTTGATTGCGAGCGGAACGGGAACGAATGGAAGGATGAGGCGCACGAGGGCAAGCCCACCCAAAATGAGCGCAAAATCGGCGTACCCCGACCGCTTAAAGGAGACTTCCTGCTCCAATCACTCCCCCATCCGCATGGACCTTGATCGCGTCTCGGTACACCTGCGTGATCCGATCCGCCATCGTCTCTATACTGCTTTCGCGCGCCTTGCGATGCGCTCCGTCAGCAAGTTTCCCCAAAAGGCTGACGTCTGTGAGAACCGTACGTATCGCATCAGTGAATGGTTCCGGCAAATTTTTCGTAATGATGCCGTTCACGCCATCTTCGATGGCCTCGCTTGCCCCACCGCCGGTGACGGCAATCGCGGGAAGTCCATATTGCATCGCCTCTTGAACCACTAGTCCTTGAGTTTCGGTCACGCTGGCGAAGGTGAATAGGTCGGCGGCGGCATAATATCGGTCAACTTCGCTTCGGGGGACGAAGCCGACAAAGCGAACGCGGTCGCCAATCCCGAGTTTGGAGCAGATCGTGCGGCACTCATCTCGGAAGGGGCCATCGCCAACGAGGAAGAGACGCGCCTTCGGGAGATCGGAGCTGAGGCGGTACATCATCTCGAAAAGCATGTCGAGATTCTTCTCCTTGGCGAGCCGGCCAACGTAGAGCAGCACTTGTTGATCGTCGGGAATACCAAGCGCTTTGCGGGCCTCGGCGCGCGGAATCACGGTTGGGCGCGGGACTCCGGTCGGGATCACATGAATGGGTTTCGTGACTCCGTGGCGGCGAAGCCAGCGCTCAGCTGCGTCAGTGGGGGCGATCACCTGCTCGGCGGAGTTGTAATAGAAATTTGTATGTTTTGCTATACGAAACCGTATATATCGCCTCGGGAACGCGGACATATAGTGCGCGTACCGATCGTAAAGCGTGTGGTAAGTCGCGACGAGAGGGATCTCGTGGCTCTCGGCCCAGCGCATCCCCACGAAGCCGACCACCCACGGGGTGTGGGTATGGATTACATCGAACTCGTACTTCCGGAACGATTGGAGCATGCGCCAATAGGGCGGATAAGCGATTGGGTAACCCTTGGCCCAGGGAGTCTCCACCGCGCGGAAGCGGTGAGTATTGGGGTCTTTCTCTCGGTGCCCGATGAATTGGGGCGCAAAAATGTGGACGCTATGCCCACGGTTCCTCAGTTCTTGGACAAGGGTATCGATGCTGATACTCACGCCGTTAAGCACCGGAAGGAGCGAATCGGAGAACATCGCGACTCGGAGACCGGAACTCATTGGCGGAGAGTCTACTCGGGGAAGCGGCCGTGCTTTTGCACGAACTGCACGATATCGCTGAGTTTGAATCGCCGCTGTCCGCCAGAGGTCCGGCTATGGTTCAGCCAGCCTCGGTTGGTGTATCGGCGCACGGTCGCGGGGCAGACGCCCAGGAGGCGGCTCGTTTCCTCGAGGCTAAGTTGGGGATCGAGAAGGCGCTCGATCAGCTCTTGCCGACTCTCTTTGAATTCGCCCCGATAGTAGTGGCTGGTCACTTCGTCGTCAAAGACTTCGCTGAGGAAGGAGACCGTATGCGGAAGTTGCTCGAGAACTTTCTCGATGCGCGGGCTGAGCCTGGTTGCGGAGGTGCCGAGGCGGGGCCTTGGGGCGCTCATCTCGGTTTTGCGGTACTTGCCACGGGGCTTTCGCTTCCCTTTCAGATACTCGCCGATGCCGGGGAGGGCTTCCTCTTCGGCTTTGCGCGTGTCTAAAAAAGCATTTTGAATATATGCATAAGGGTCGTTTACCGGTTGCTTACTCATGGTCACCTCGGCAGGTTTTCCCCCCAATATAGCACTTCTGTTCAGAAAACTTAATGATAATGAGGTTTAGTCGAAATCGAAGAAGTCACCGAGGAAGCTTCGTCGGCGCTTTTGCCCGTTGTAGCGGTAATCGTAATCGTCATCTCGGCGGTACGGTCTCTGCGGCTGGATCGGG
The DNA here is from genome assembly GCA_964566635.1 of uncultured Fimbriimonas sp. Classification (GTDB taxonomy): domain Bacteria; phylum Armatimonadota; class Fimbriimonadia; order Fimbriimonadales; family Fimbriimonadaceae; genus Fimbriimonas. Next base: position 451,877 of record CAZMJL010000001.1, read on the forward strand.
GCGACCGGCTGCTGGTAGCCCGGCATTGGCTGGAGCGATAAGTGGATGAGCTTCTCGAGCTCGCCGCGGTCGAGGAAGACTCCATGGCACTTGCCGCAGTAGTCGATGTGAACTCCCTGGCGATCGACGATCATCATGACTTCGGCACACTTAGGACACAGCACGTTCATTGCCAGGTTTCTACGGAACGAAGCGCCAAAAAGTCCCCCGAACCTTGAGCGTTCGGGGGACTTTCACGGATTTTACAGAGGCAACACGATGACGCCGCAAGAGAGGGGCGGAACCGTGGTTCCCTTCTTCGATCCGATGTCGACCTGCCGGGGCTTTCCGGGACCATTCTTGGCGAACTCATCCTTTCCGGTGACGAAATGGACGGTTGCCTCGGCGACTATGCCTTTGGACGGTGCGAGCTCGATTGCTTCGTTGGTGGGATTGACGAAGCCAATCGTTAGCGACTTCTTGTCCGCGGTGAGCGCGGCCTCGATATCCAGACCGCCGAAGTTGCCTTCGATCTGCACCGGGATGCTTCCGTAATGGTGCCGATAGACTTGAAGCACTAGACCAGTTGATTCCAGTTCCGCCTTGGTTCGTGAGGTCTTGATGGCGCCAATGACGTTTACCGTTTGTGCGTAGGTTGCGACCTTGATGATGTCGGTGTTTCGGAAGAACTCGTGGAGTCCGGCGGCGACACCTAGGGCATCGGCCATATCGTATTCGCAGCCTAGCTCACCGTACTTGTATTCGCGGTGCCAGTAGTTCCACTCATCCATGGCGATCCAGACGGTTTTGCCGTTGATCTTTCGCGTTTTTGCTTGGAGCTTTCGGTGACCGTCGGCTTTGGCCTTCACTTCGACTGCCATCTGCTTCACGGCTTGCTCAAGAGGGAATCGCTTTGCCTGTGTCCACGGCAATCGGCCACTGTAGAAGTGCTCGGAAATCATGTCCATATGCTTTCCGGAACGCTCCAAAAGGTGTTTAGTAAAGCTGGCGGCGCGGAGGTCGTTGTCTTCTCCGTCGGGGTTTCCGAGGTCGCCGCTGCCTATGAGCACGAGTGATGGGTCGGCCTTTAGCATCGCATCAGCAACCCAGTTGTGCTTGATGGTGTAGTGCTGTGGTCTCATGTAACCGAGTTGCCAGTCGCCCCACATTTCGTTCCCAACGCACCAATTCTTGACCGCATACGGGTTTCGGTGACCGTTTTTCACTCGCCACGAGCCGCCGATGGTTTTGGCGGTTCCGTTGCAGTATTCGACCCATTGGGCGGCAGTATAGGCGTCTCCGAATCCGGTGTTTACGGTCACAAGGGGATCGGCACCGATGGTTTTGCAGAAGTCGATGAACTCGTCGGTTCCAAAGTCGTTGTGCTCGACGCCGGTCCAGGCTGGATTCTTGCGCGGTGGGCGCTTATCGCGATCACCGATACCATCGCGCCAATCGTAACCACTCACGAAGTTTCCACCCGGCCAGCGGTAAATGGTGCCGCCCATTTGCTTGAGGAGGGCGAGGGTGTCCTTTCTCATTCCGCGCACGTTGTCGGCGGGCATAAGCGAAAGCGTTCCAACCTCGGCGTCACCACCAAGAACATTGAGGGTGAGCTTTGCGTCATCGGTTGTGGATGCGGCGGTGAAGCGGTATTCAAATTTCGAGTAGGTGGCTTTGGGGGTGAAGCTAAATGATTCCTCGCCCATGGAAACCTTGACGACCGGATTGCCGCTGGACGCTCGGAGCCAGATGTAGCCGACGTACTGCTTGCCTGCTTCGACACCCAGTTTGTGCTGTCGCACGGTGGTTCCGGCGATCAGAATCGGGGAGTGATCACCCACAAACGGATTGATCTTGGACATCTCGACGTTTCCGGCGACGATTTCCCATGGAGACCGTCCGACGACCGGGTAATCGGTGTCTTTCAGCGACGTGTACGGATCGAAGGTCTTGGTGATCGGGTGATAGAACTTCCGATCCTCAAGCATCTCGGCCCAAATTCCGCCGTAGATGCACCGCCCAAGATGCTCTATGAACTGGCCGTAGATGTAGGGATTGATATCGTCCCTCGTCGATCGCGGATCAACGGTGACTGATATTGTTTGAGATGCTTGCATAGCGATTGCGGCGGCAACGAAACCGAGCATCGCTCATTTTCGCATACAAGGCGACCCTGATCGCCATGTGTTTGCGAAGAATTATCAATAACTACATAGGCTATTTTTCTGTTTTGACGCGATGATGACGACGCCCAGACAATTAAAAACCGCATGCAAACTGAAAACCATTGCCATTAGGGTTCAACCTCACCGCCGGGGTTGTCCCACGATGCGGTACCAACAGGCGAAAGGACTTCGAGGACCATGTCTCGGTCTACTCGGATCTGGCAGCTGAGGCGGAATTCGCCGAGGACGCCGTCTTCTTCGAGGCAAGCGCGCTCGGTTTCGCCCATTGGCGGCTCCTCGGATGAGAAGCGAACATTGCAGGTGGTGCAACGCGCATTTCCGCCGCATCGGTGCGAGACATCGACGCCGCCCTGTTCAAGAGCGAGAACGAGTTTTGTTCCTTCTTCGGCAGTGACATCGCCGAAACCGGCAACGGAAATTGTGTGCTGAGCCATGCGGAACAGTGTATCTAAAAACTCGGAAGCCCCGAGCAAGAAATGCGCCCAGGGCCCCGACCAGGAGGTGTAAGGAGCGCCAAATGGCGACCTTACGACTGCAGAGCCGGGGATGATTGCAAACTGCTACATCTCTCGCGCGCCTACGGGGTTAGCTGACGGGTTAGGGCCAAGAGACTCCCTTCTCTGCTTGCGCAGAAATTCACCCCAATTATTGGTTCCCCCGTTCCTTGCCTCGAGGCTCGGACTCGGCGTTTGGCTCTTCAGCCTTACAGATATTATAGACACGAATTTGGGATTTCCAGTTCCATTTCATCCGCCATAGACCATCGTTCCGCCAAAATGCCCACCGACCATGACGGTCGCGGCGGCGAGGCCCAGCAAGATTAGCAGGGTGTAGCCTTCTTTGCGCCGTTGGGTCCATGCGCCGAGCGCGAAAAGGGTGCTCGCGGACATGAGGATCAGGTGGAAAAGCATAGGTTGCGCGCTTGGAGGCCAATAGCCGAGGCGGAGCATGCCAACGATTCCGGTTGCGATGGTCACAATTGCACCGAGGAGTCCGAGGCCCAGATTGATCACGGCCGCCTCATGGAAACCTTCCTTCTTTTTTCGCTTGCTAAGGAGTTCAAGCAACGCGGCAACCGCCCAGAGCGCAAGTGGGAAGTGGCTGACGGCGGGGTGAAACGAGTGTTTGGGGACGAGCTCGCTTTGCACCGGCGCGGCGGGAGCATCTTTGGCTTCGGGCTCGCCGGGGAGCTTTCCTTGCTTAAGTTCGTCCTCGTTGGATGTGCCGTCGCCGTCAGAGTCGAGCAGAGAGACCTTTTGCAACACGGAGTCGGTGAGTTTGTAGTCTTCACCCAGGTTCCTCTTGACGTCGGCGCCAAAAGGGTTTACCTTGGGCGGCTTTCCGCCGACGTGACAGACTCCACACTTCGCCTTTGCGGCTGGTGAGTCCGGCGAAAACGCGTACTTCTTGCTGATGACGTCAAAGAACTCCGGGTAACCCATGCTGGCGGCGCAAAGGCAAGTTGCGGCGAGCCCAACGAGTACCCGAAGTTTCATTCCCCGTTTTTACCCGGTGAACGCCGACTTGATGATTGCGATTTCGGATTCGTCAAGCGGAACGAGCGGGAGCCGAACCGATTCGCAGTTGAATCCTCGCTGAGCGAGCATCCATTTGACCGGGACCGGATTTGGAGCGCAGAAGCACGCTTTGACGACGGGCGTGATCGCGTGGTGAATGGCGGCGGCCTTTGCCGGATTCGTCGGGAAAGCCTCGATCATCTCTTTGATCTGCGCGCCAACAACATGACCGGCGACGCTAACCACGCCGTAGCCGCCTAGCGAAAGAATGGGCAAAGTCAGGCCATCATCGCCGCTGTAGACGCGGAATCCCTCCGGAACAGAGGCACACACATCGCTAATTTGCGGAATCATTCCGGACGCCTCTTTGACACCGACGATGTTGGGGATCTTGGCGAGTTCGAGAAGGCCAGGAGTCTCAAGATTGATGGCGGAACGGGGGATGATGTTGTAAACCAGAACGGGCAAGGTGGTCGCTTCGGCGCAAGCCTTGAAGTGCGCGACGAGCCCGCGCTGACCCGGCTTGTTGTAGTACGGATTCACGATCATGATGCCATGGGCGCCCAGTTTCGTGGCTTCTTGGGTCGCGAAAACCGAATCGGCAGTGTCGTTTGACCCTGCTCCGAACACGACGGCAGCCCGGTCGCCCACTTCGTCCAGCACCTCGCTAAGAAGCTGAAATTTTTCTTCGTTGGAGAGCGTGGGGGATTCGCCGGTGGTGCCGTTGACGATGAGCCCGTCGTTTTTCTGCACGTCAACTAGGTAGGCGGCGAGTTTTCTTGCTTCCGCGAAGTTCACCGAACCGTCGGCCCCAAACGGGGTCACCATTGCCGTCAAAAGTCTTCCCCAGTCTCGGGGTCCCGAAAATGCTCCCATTGCTTTGTACACAGGTGTCCCTTACGGTTTGATTCGCAGGGAACTTCGGGATTTTACTTCAAACGCTCTTCGAGTAGCCGGATGATGCGATCGGCGACTTCTTCGGGCGAGCGATCAGCGCTTTCGATAACGACCGCATCATCGGCGACTTTGAGGGGAGAATCTTCACGGTTGATATCGCGGTGATCACGGAGTTCGATCTGGTTGCGAACGTCTTGGAATCCAGCGTCCATTCCCTTCTCGGCAAACTCTTTCTGGCGTCGCTTGGCCCGCTCCTCAAGGCTGGCGGTGAGATAGATTTTGAGGGTTGCGTTGGGAGCAACGACAGTGGTCACATCGCGGCCTTCGAGTACGACGCCGCCCTGATTGACAATCTCTTGTTGCCGCTGAACCATGCGCTGGCGGACGGGGGTGAATTGACTGAGCGCGCTCGCCGCCTCGCCGATTTCTGGGGTGCGGATACTTGCGGTTACGTCCTCGCCGTCGATGAAAACCGGCTGGGGTTCGCCGACGCCGAAGGTGATGGAGATCTTGTCGAGAATCTGGGCGGCGGCATCGCCGTCGTTGACCGTGAGACCAGTTCCGAGGGTCTTGAGGGCGAGGCAGCGGTACATCGCGCCGGTATCCAGATAGCTCAGTTGAAGCTTCTTCGCGAGGATTTTGCTGACGGTGCTCTTTCCGGCTCCGGCGGGTCCGTCGATCGCGATCACTGGTTTCATGAGATCAGTTTATCTCGGGCGTCGGGCGTGACCCGATACAATGAGGACATGCATGAGCACCTGGACGAGATGTTCGATTACGACCTATGGGCGAATCTGAAGTGGCTTCGGTTCTTGAAATCGATGGATGCGACGGCAGAGGAGTGGGCTCAGCTGAACCACATCCTTGGCGCTCAGCAAATTTGGTTTGCACGGATCGTTGGACTCTCACCAACGGGCTTCAGCGGAGACGAAGCGACATCGGAACGATTCGAGAAAGTGCATCGCGACTGGAAAGCTGCGGTGAATGCCCGAGACTTGGAGCAAGAAATCTCGTACCATCGGTTCAATGGAGATGCTCATACGCAGACGCTGAAGCAGATCGCGAACCACGTTTTGAATCACGGAACTTACCACCGAGGGTCGCTTCGCGGATTGCTTTCCGCCCGAGGCAACACCGAGTTTCCGGAGACGGATTTGCTGGGTTTTTACATCGAAAAGAAATAAGTAACTGCAACCCTAGTCAATGCTCGGGGGTACGTGATAATGTGGATGCAAAGATGACCAAGGTCAATGTAGACCCCAGGGCCTTTGCACAAAATCATGCAAATTGCACAAATCGACGCGAGCTCGTTTAGCCTCGCATGGCTGTGGCTCCTTTTGCCACTTCTCTGCATCATTTTCTTCAAACCGATCCTTCGGCTTCTCTTCGGAATGGTCATCGTTCCGGAAGACCGAATCGGGCTTGTCACCAAAAAGTTCGTCCTGGTTGGGCAGCACAAAGAGCTTCCTGACGGGCGCATTTTGGCGACCAAAGGCGAGGCAGGTATTCAGGCGGATACGCTGGCTCCCGGTCTTTATTGGTGGATGTGGCCTTGGCAGTATTCGGTGACGATGGATCCGTTTACGCTCATTCCCGAGGGGAAAGTCGGTCTCGTTCTTGCAAACGACGGTCATCCGCTGCCGACCGGACACCTGTTGGGTCGAACTGTTGACAGCGATAACTTCCAAAACGCGAAGGCGTTCTTGGATAATGGCGGTCAGAAGGGTCGCCAGACTCGGTTGCTCACTTCGGGTACGTACCGAATAAACCGTTTGGCGTTCAACATCAGCATCGCCGATATCACCGTGATTCAAGAGAACATGGTGGGAATCGTGACCGCGCTTGATGGTGAACCGATTCGCCAAGGGCAGATCGCCGGAGAGCTGGTTTACAACCATAACAACTTCCAGGACGTTGACGCGTTCTTGGTGAACGGAGGTAATCGTGGTCTTCAACCGCAGGTGATTCTGGCTGGTAACTACTTCATCAACCCTTGGGCGTTCCAGATCGAAGAGATTCCGATGACGGACGTCCCGATTGGCCACGTCGGCGTCGTGATTAGCTACATCGGCGAGGACGGAACCGACGTGACCGGTGAGACATTCCGGCACGGAAACATCGTCAATAAGGGCTTCCGAGGTGTTTGGTACGAGCCACTTGGTCCGGGTAAGTATCCGATCAACAAGTACACGATGAAGGTCGAGCTTGTACCGACGACGAACCTGGTTTTGAACTGGGCGACGGCGCGGTCGGAATCGCATAACCTCGATAAAAACCTTTCGACGATTACGGTTCGATCTAAGGATGGCTTCCCGTTCAATTTGGATGTTTCGCAGATCATTCACATTCCCGCCACCGAGGCTCCGAAGGTCATCGCCCGGTTTGGTTCGATGAACAACCTGGTCAGCCAGGTTCTTGAACCGACCATCGGTAACTACTTCCGAAACTCGGCGCAGGATAGCGATGTGATTAGCTTCCTTTCGACTCGTAAAGAGCGACAAGCGGCGGCGAAAGACCACATCCGCGTTGTTCTCGAAGAGTACAACGTTAACGCGGTCGATACCCTGATCGGCGACATCGTTCCGCCCGAGGCGCTGATGAAGACTCTGACCGACCGAAAGATCGCTCAGGAAGAGGAGAAGACCTACGAAACGCAGCGCATGGCGCAAGAGAAACGCCAAGGCATGGAGAAAGAAACCGCGATTGCCGACATGCAGCGCGAGATCGTCAAGGCTCAGCAGAGCGTCGAGATCGCTCAGCGAACAGCAGACGCGACGGTCAAGAAGGCCGAAGGTGACGCGGCTTCGCTGAAGCTCGCCGTAAACGCCGAAGCGGAAGCGACCAAGATGCGCGCCAACGCCGAGGCCGAAGCCACCAAGGCACGCGGTATCGCTCAGGCGGAGTACACCAAGGTCAACGCCGCTGCCGAAGCAGAAAAGATCAGCAAAACTGGTCTTGCTGAGGCGGAAAAGATCGAGGCAATCGGTCGGTCGACTGCAGAGTCCTACCAGCTCCAGGTGAGCGCGATGGGCGGCGAGAACTTCGCGAAGCTCAAGATCACTGAAGAGATTGCCAAGGGCAAGGTCAAGATCATTCCCGACTTGATCATCAACGGCGGTGGCGAGGGCTCCGAGGGATCGCTCAACGGCCTGATGGGGCTACAACTGCTGGGAATGCTCCAAGAGCGAAACGGAGTCAAGACCACAGTCAAGTCCGCCTCGGCTCCGAAGTCTGCGGATCAGGAGTAAGTTCTCACTCCCGTGCCCGGCGAGGGCACGGGTCCCGTCCTGATTGGGCTTCTTGCCCAAACAGGATGGGAGGGGATTGGCCCTGGGCCGACGGGCTACGGGTCGAGCTTCAAAACCTTTGGTTTTGGAGCTTTTTCAGCTTCGACCGCTGCAATATCCTCTTTCTTGCCAACGATGTAGTCGGGGCCTTCGCCGGCAACTTTCTCGTAGACCCCGGTCTCGGCTTTCTTGAACGTTGCAAATCCCTTTTTGCTCGCCTTGTCTGCGCCTTGAGGTCGGGCGACTTTGAACGCGGCATTGCTGACAACCTTCTTAACTTCAAGGCCGCAGTAAGGGCATAGTTTGCAGGGCTCCGCGCCGATCGCCTGCATCACTTCGATGCGCCCATCGCACATGAAGCATTCGCGATCCTCCGGCTCATACTCGTAAATGGGCATCAGTTCATTTTACGTCAGGTGTTGGGAATCCATTTTGCGTGTCCATCCGCGTAGACGACGGCTCGTCCGGTCGCGCCTTGGACGTATCCCAACTCCGTCTCGGCAGGCTTGCCGATGTTTTTCATCGGGCCACCGGAATACGTGTATGTGAACGACTTCATCATGTCGTTGTTGCGCAGGTAGGGGGAGATGTCGTTGAACTTATCGGGGCTGGGCAAAACATCGTCCATGTCGGCGGCATAAATCACGATCGCGGTGCCGACCTGCTTTGCAATCGAGAGCATCTCTGCCTTTTCCGCCGCTTCGAGGAGTTCTTCGGCAAACTTCGGATTGATCTCTTTGATCTCCCTTACAAGGAGAGCACCCGCATCGACATACGCCACGGCCGCGCTGTTTGGGGAGAGTTGGGGTCGGAAATCGGAGGGGCAAACTTTGGTCGCCAACTTTAGCCGCCCCCGGTATGCCTGGAGCGGATTCTGGGCCTGAATGGACATAAAGACTTTGTCGTTGACGAGTTTGAAAATTGGCTCCTTGGGATCAGGCGAAAGGCTGTCCCAAGCTTTGCGGTCGATTTGTCTGAGGTCAATTGCCCCTGTCCCCAAGTTCAAGCTGACGTCGTACCACAGCATCGGCGAGGCGTTTCGTGAATATCCCGCGAATTTAATGATGTTGCCATTCGAAGAGTACGGTTGCTGAAAGCCGATTCGTTGCTTAACTTTCACCACAATCTCGCGCATTCCTGGCTTGATGATTCCGATTGTGATGTCGTCGACCTCCCGCACCAGAAATGGAGCCTCGGGACGTTCTCCAGCATAAAAAATGGACGTCGGTTCGCCGGGAACCGACTGAGCTTGCATCGTCTCGATATCGAAAATTGCCGCTGAGGTTGCGGTGCTGATTAGCAGATGTCGCTCGTCACCCATGAACTGGATGTAACCTCGCGAGAGCTCAGGAGTGAGTCTGAGCGAAACCGTCTTCGCGGTTCCAACCTGGTTCACCATCCACTGAAAGGTCGGATTCGCCGTATTCTTGGTCAGCAATGCTGCGTCGGCATCGATTCGGGCGAAGAGGAGGTACTTGCCGCTCGGGCTGAACTGGAACTGGGTCACGGTTCCGCCACCGACGGGCAGGGCTTGCCCCACCATGTATGCCTTGGCACCATCGGTGAAGATTTGTCCCCACGACATCACCGATAACCCGATCAGGGTGCAGAGGAAAGCAAGCCGCTTCATGGTCGCTTGGACGAGGTGAGACCTTTAGGGAGTTCGGAGGTTTTCGGGAATCGTGACAGTCTTCCCTTTCTCGATCCCAAAGTTTGCCGCCAGGCCTTGCTTTGTTTCGATCACGTACATATAGTCGCCTTCCGGCTTTACGATCGTATCGTTCTTCGGCATCCCTTTTCCAACGTTCACCACCTTGCCGTCTTTGGCGATGTACGCGATGTCGAGCGCGAGGGGTGTGTTGTGCATCCAGAATCCGTGATCGCTGTCGCCTTTCTGCAGCTCTTGGAACACGAAGATCATTCCCTCGTTGTCCTTGACCTCGTTGGTTTGGAGGAACATCATTCCTTCTTGGCGCTTGCTGGCGTCATCCATCACCCACAGGTCGAGGTCGCCTCCTGGAGTCTTGAGGGTGACTTGATCAAGGCTTTTCAGTTGGTGGAGCCGGTCGGGATTGACCCCGCTCTCCGATGCCGGAGGGGTGTAGGTGTTTTCGGCTCCCTTAGAGTCAGGTTGGCAGCCGAACAGGCAGATCGCAAGAAGTATTGCGAATGAAGACGTCCGCGGACCAATCATAGCGCCCCCAACCGAGGGGCGTAGGCAAGCTTGGTCGCCTCGTAATCGGCGATGCTGCTCTCGTATTGCATTGTCGTGCCGATGAGGTCGAGCCCGGCGATGAGGGCCAGCTTGGTCGCTTCGGCGATCTCAAACTTGAATGTTTCGGAGCCGAGCCGAACCTCTTGAGCCGGAAGGTCAACGGTCACGGTTGTGCCGCTTCCGGCGGTGATAAGCCGCGCATGAGCTTCGGGAGCGAGTTCGACTAGGAGCATTCCGCAGTTGGCGGCATTCCCTCGGAAGATATCGCTGTAACCAGGGGAATCGGGCTCACGGCGGGCAATGACGCAGGCAAACCCGGCTTGTTGAATCGCCCAAACGGCGTGCTCTCGCGAAGACCCACACCCGAAGTTGGTGCCTACAACGAGAATGGTCGCTCCCTGAGCATCTGCTTGATCCAGCGGGAAGTCAACGCTCCGCACGTCGCTAAACAGAAGCTCGCCGTAGCCAGCTTTTGAGACGCGTGAGAGGTAGCGGGCAGGAATGATGCGGTCGGTATCGACGTGATCTTGATTCAAAACTGCAATGGTGCCCGTGTGCGTGGAGAACCCAGCCATACCAACAGTTTGTCACATCGCGGTAGGTTGTAAAGAGTAATATCCTTGGTGTAGATGCTGACCCCTGAACTTCCGGACTATCTGCGCCTCGCGCGTCGTGGTCAAGCCATTCCTGTTTATCAAGACATCCTCGCGGATATCGAGACGCCAGTGAGTGCCTATTGGAAGTTGGCCCATGATCAAACGCACTCGTTCTTGTTGGAGAGCGTTACGGGCGGCGAGCAGGTTGGACGCTATTCGATTCTGGGCGTGAAGCCTCAGAAAGTGATCCGCTCGAAGAATGGTGATTTGCGGATCACATCAGATTCGGGAGAGCAGATAGGAGCATTGGAAGCAGGCCAAGATCCGCTTCGTGTTCTCAAGGAGGAACTGGCGAAGGTTCAGCCCTTGCCTTTGCCGGGAATGAAGCACTTCTTGGGCGGGGCGGTGGGGATGATGGGCTACGACATCGTCCGGTACTTCGAGAAGTTGCCAGATTCTTGCCTCGACGATCTACAGGCCGAAGATTTGGCGATGATGATCTGCCGCCTGGTTGTGGTTTTTGACCACGTCAAGCACATCATTCGGGTGCTCTATGTGACCGAGGGCACCGAGGAGAGCTATGCAATGGCGGAGCGCGAAATCCAGTGGGTTGTGGACCGCCTGAAGGCTCCTTTGCCGCCCCTGCCAATCGAGTCGAAACCTGAGCCAGAGATTACGCAGAATCAGACCCAAGACGAGTTTGAAGCAAACGTAACGCGCATGAAGGAGTACATCGCCGCTGGTGATGGCTTCCAGATGGTGCCATCGGTGCGGTTCAATGTCGAAGGGGTTTCGCATCCGCTCTCCACGTACCGCGCATTGCGGAGCATAAACCCTTCGCCTTACATGTTCCTGCTTCGATTTGAGGACTTTGAACTCATCGGAGCGTCACCTGAGATCATGGTTTCGCTCCACGACGGCAAGGCACGGGTTCGGCCGATCGCGGGAACCCGATGGCGTGGCCAGACCGAAGAGGAAGACCTCACCCTTGCGCGTGACCTGCTCGCGGACGAGAAGGAGCGGGCAGAGCACATCATGCTCATTGATCTCGGACGGAACGATCTCGGGCGCGTGTGCAAATACGGCTCGGTGAAGGTGAACGACCTGATGGTGATCGAGAAGTACAGCCACGTGATGCACATCGTCTCAGACGTGACGGGCGATCTCTCGAAGGATAAAGATGGCTATGACCTGATTCGCGCCGCCTTCCCGGCCGGAACGGTCAGCGGAGCGCCAAAGGTCAGGGCGATGGAGGTCATCGATGAGCTTGAGCCAACCAGACGCGGGGCGTATGCGGGTTCTGTCGGAGTGATCGGTTTCGATGGCAACGTCGATTTGTGCATTGCCCTTAGGACGATCTACAAGAAAGGCGACCGGGCATACGTGCAAGCCGGATGCGGCGTGGTGTTCGACAGCGACCCTTCGTACGAATACACGGAAGCGTGCAACAAGGCTCGGGCATGCCTCAATGCGCTTCGACAGGCGAATCAGGGCTTATAAGTCGAAGCCCATCTCGCGCAAAACGCGCTCCATCATGTCTTCGTCGTATCGGTCCATCTGGCGAGCGCGTTCGACTTCGAGTTCTGCCTCGGCGTCTTGCCCGGTTGCGCGAAGTAGCTCTTCGAGCAGTCCATGGTAGACGTGCTTCTCTGGTTCAAGGTCTGATGCGAGCCTGACGGCCTTGATTGCCTCGGGATGCAACCCGACCAACCAGAAGGTGACCGCGCACCTGAGATACAAAAAGTCATCGCCGGGGGAAAGCTCGACGGCGGCTCTCAGTGATTGCAACGCCTCTTCGTACCGCTTGAGCTGGGTGAGAAGATCGCCCATGAAGTAGTGGAAGTAGGAGTTGTCCGGCTGGATGACGATTGCGTTGACGATCCAAGTGACAGCTTCGTGGGGGTGGCCCGCGAGCCGAAGAGTTTCTCCGAGTTTGAAGTTATGGAAAGCGTTTTGCGGCTCCAGCTCGACTGCCTTTCGCAGTTCTTCAATGGACTCGGAGAACCGACCGTGGCGCTTGAGAAGGTCCGAGAGACCGATATGCGGCTCCACCGCGTCAGACTTGAGGGCAAGCGCCTTGATGTATTGACGATAGGCGGCAGAAAACTGGTCGGTGGCATCCAGTGCTCCGGCGAGGTCGATTCGACTCGAAACGTCTTCGGGCGTGCGTTGCTCGATGGCGCGCTGAAAGTGGGCGATGGCTTCTGCGTACTTCCCCGCGTCCAGGCTGAGGCGACCGAGTTGGTCGCTTTCGTCGGCATTCTGGCCAAACTTCGTTGGTCCGGCGGAATCGCTTTTGTCGAGCGTCATCGCGCCGAAGAGATCGCCAATTGCGTTAATGTTTGGATCCATAAAGTTATCGTTTATTGCTTAGGTCGACCGCGACCTTTGGGCTCTCGTCCGAGACAACCCGAGCAAAAAGGGTGGCGGGATAGCTCGAGCCAGAAAGCGGCAGAGTAGAGATTTTGAATCGCTTGGTCACTCCCGGGCCTAGCTTGTACAGCGCGATTCGAGCCTGCGCCTTAGGGAGCATTTTGGGCGTCATCACGTAACGGTCATCGATGAAGAAGAGTCCGCCCGAGTAGCCCGCGCTTGTCTCGAAGGCAATTTCCACTTCGACAGGTTCATCCAGGGGGTTTGTGAGAGTGGTATCAAGGTTGACGGTGACGCCAAAATTTCCATCAAGGCGACCAGCTTGATCCTGCCGTTGAATTGACTTTTGTCCGAGTCGAAACACGCCCATTCTCCCGCCAACTTTGTACTCCCATTCCTCGTTGCGGATTGGGTCGGGGTAGATGTGGTCGGAGAGGGTGAACGGCGTTCGGTCCCAGTCGCGCAGACTTTGCGCTCCGACCTCGCGCCACGGCGTCGGGCTAGTAAGGGCGGGCTTCCACTTGGGGGCGACCTCGAGGGGAGGGAAAGCGTCGGCGCGCACCATGAGGCGGTCGGGACCGCTAACGAGGCGAATCGTGGCAAGGCCGCTAATGACGTCTTGGGGGCCAAGCCGACGGAATGTGAGGGGGCAGGACGACCTCGCGGGAATCGTCAGCATCTCCGCGCTGGAGGTTCGCACCGCGCGGAAAAAGATATCACCAGCCCGCATTCCGGCGCCAACCGGATCTTTGTCAGGTGCGGAGTCGCCCGGGGTCAGCGCGACGACCGCCTCTTGGTCAGTATCGTTGACGATGAGAGTTCGGAGGATCAGCGGGGTCGAAGAGTCGTTGATGTGGTGATAGAGATACCTTGCGCTCTTACCCGCTTCCAGGTTGGCGGCAAAGAGGTTGCCCGGCTCCTTCACGCGCTCAGGATCGTTGCAGTACCAGAGGACAGATTCGTCTTGAGGTATGAGACCGACGTTGACGACTTTGACTGTCACGGTGCCTGTTCTCGGGACGGTTCCAGGGGCGGTGATGTTCACTCGCACCGGCACATTGACCGTCATGCCCAGGCCGAGAGAGGGGACATTCTCCACCGAGTATTCGAGTTTTGCGAGCGGAGCGAAAACGGTTTGCCGCTTGAGGGCGGCTTCGATTGCGCCGCGAACGGTGCCTGGGATGGCGGGTCGGCCAGTCACCTGAGCCTCAAATTGGTCGGGCAATCGGCCCGCCGAAACGCGGTTGACAAAGTTGAGTTGGCGAACGGATCCACCCTTATTGATCGTGATGAACCCGGTGCCCGGGCGAAGCGCTTCGGCGGCAAAACCGGTTTCGGTCCGTCGGATGGAGAGGAATCGCTCGTCGGACGAAGTGACCTTGACACCTTGCTCGCCGTTGAGAGGAACGGGCATGACATCACCCACGCACATCGTGAGGGATTCCGATGCCGACTTGGCTCCTTTTAGAGCGCGCCTTAGCTCTTCGGCCCAAGTAAAGGCGAGGACCTTTCGGCTCACAGATCGGGCGAGGGCTTCGCCACGGGTCACGGTGATAACTGGGCTTCCGCCAACCCGGATGATGTAATCGTCTCCAGCGGGTCGAACCGAGACGGTTCCGCTTGATTGGCTCAACCGGCTCGCGACTCCAGCGGCCAGTTTCTCTGGACTCACGCCTCGGGATGAAGTCTTAAAGGTGAGGATGGTCGAACCGTTCACCACGACCGAGCTGCCAGTGGTCGATATGGTGCTGCCTCCGCCTGCAAGTGCAGTCGAAATCGCCAATGCCGCCACCAATCCACTCGTCAAAAACTTCACAGCCAATCGCACCTAAAGGGTACCAGTTTGCAAATCAGATGCCAAGCCGCACCCTTCCCTACACTTTCAACGTAAACTCAATCGAATGGTTCGTACGGAATCCCTTTCAAAGACTTTCCCTGACCCGAAGCGTGGGGATGTACGCGCCGTGATTGATGCTTCTTTTGAGGCGAAACCGGGACACATTGTTGGGTTGCTCGGTAAAAACGGAGCCGGGAAATCGACGCTTTTGCGGATGCTTTCGACGGTTCTCACTCCGACGGGAGGGAGAGCGCTGGTGAACGACTTTGATGTGGTGACTCACCCGACGGAAGTTCGGCGGAGCATCGGGTTTATGTCGACCTCAACGGCACTCTACGGACGGATGAATCCGCGTGAGACATTGATGTACTTTGGGGAACTCTATGGTTTAAAGGGCGGTGCGCTGAAGGCGAGAGTTGAGGACCTGATCGATCGGTTGGAGATTGGGAGTTACGCCGAGGGGCTTTGCGACAAGTTAAGCACGGGACAGAAGCAAAGGGTCAACATTGCCCGCACATTGCTCCACGATCCGCAAGTTTTGTTCTTTGATGAACCTACAAGCGGACTCGATATTGTGATGAGCCAGGACGTGATGCGCTTTGTTGAAGACGAACGAGATCGGGGGAAAACGATCATCTATTGCACTCACATCATGAGCGAGGTTGAGCGTTTGGCGGATTACATCGTCTGCATCCACGAGGGGACGTTAATGGGGCAAGGGACGACAAAGGATTTGATGGCGGCGACGGGCGAAAATTCATTGGAGAAGGCGTTCTTGAAAACGATTGGTTACCAGCAGAAGGAGGTGTCGGCATGAACACAGCACTCGTTGTTCTCAAGAAGGAACTGAGAGAGATGTTCCGAGACAAGCGCGTGCGAAGCACGATGTTTGTTGGGCCGATTGTGAGCGTCGGGATGATGTTCATGCTGTTTGGACTGATCTTTAGCAGCTTCAAGAAGGCGACAAAGACGACGGTTCACGCGATTGTGAAAACCCATGATCCAGTGACAGATCAGTTCCTGAGCGCGCTCGAAAAAGGAGGGATGACCGTCAAACCGCTGGCAAGTGTCGCGGAGGCGGAGGAGAAGATTAAGAAGGGCGACATCCGCTTGGCGTTGGATTTTGGCGATGGAATTCAGGCATCGCTGGCGGCAAAGAGGCCCTTTAAGCTGGCGGCGTATCTTGATCCCGCTGAGCAAAAAGCTGAGATTGCGATTGTCACAATCGAGAAGGCGATGAGCATGACAAACGAGGCGATGCTCACCCAAGTCTTCGAGCAGAAGGGCATCGATAAAGTGATGATGAAGCCCCTGTCGGTGGAGCGCAAGCCGGTGAAAGTAGGAGAAACCGACACCAACGAGTTCCTGATTCAGCTGTTGCCTTACCTAATCGTCATATGGGCTTTCTACGGCGCGATGAGCTCGGCCAGTGACATGGTGGCGGGCGAGAAAGAGCGACAGACTCTGGAAACGCTTCTCATTTCGCCGGTTGAGAGGAAGCAGGTGGCGATGGGCAAACTGGGGGCGTTGGCGATTGCTTCACTGACGGCGACTTTGAGTTCGTTGCTGACCATCTTTGTCTTTTATGCCCTCAAGTTGGACATTTTAAAGCCGCTTTTTGAAAAGGGCTTGGGCCTAAACTTCACGGGCTTAATCGTGATTTTGCTCGCGCTTTTGCCAACGATCGCATTCTTTGCGAGCGCGCTGATTGCCATCAGCAGCTTCGCAAGGAATACTCGAGAAGCCCAGACGTATCTGGCACAAGGAAGCATTTTTGTGATGCTTCCGGCGGTGTTTAGCCAGATCATTGGCTTCACGGACTTTGCGAATAGCCGCGCAATCTATGCGATTCCGATTTTGAATACGGCCAACGTGATCCGCAATGCACTGAGCGGCAAGTACGACTGGATCGGTATCGGGATCACGATGGGCGTCGGCGCGTTACTCGCGGCGGTCGCGATTGCTTGGAGCGTGAAGCTGTTCCACCGCGAGACGATCCTGAACCGGATATGAAGCTGCTTATCACCGGTTTCGGACCGTTTCTGGACGTCGTCGATAACCCATCGGCGATTTTGGCTGCGCAACTTCCAGGCGACACGGTTGTTTTGCCCGTGCAATACGGACGGGTAGAGGCGTTTTGCCGAGGCGAGTTAGACTACGATGCGATTCTTTGCCTCGGGCTGAGCGCGAAGGCTGCGGTTCAGAAGTTTGAGGTTTACGCTCACAATCAGATCGGGACGGTTCGTGGTCATAAGTCGAGGCAACATCGTCGTGAGGTGATTCGGCCTTCGGGACCGAAAACCCTCGGCCAAACTTTGGCCTCTCCGGCTCAAATGGCGACGCTTTCGATGGAGAAGAGCTACACACCTGGTGACTATTTGTGCAACTTTCTGCTTTATAGCCTACTCATAAGGCACCCAAGAACGCGGATTGGGTTTGTTCATGTGCCTCCTGTTTCGGAGGTCGGGCTGGAGGAGCAACTCGGACAGTTGGAAGGCTTGCTCTCAGAGTTAGAGCTCGGTTAGAAGAGATCGGAGCCACTTGACTCCCTCGCGGGTCGCTTCGATCCCATCGTCGCCGCACTCTAATTCTAGATCTATCGCCACGGGTTTGCGGTCGGGCTTGTTGAACAGAGCCACCAAGGTTTCTTTGATCGGAATAACTCCCTCGCCCAGGAACGCTCCGCTTAACTTTTGTCCGTCGGGGGTGAAGTATGCGCCCATCTCCGATAGAGTGAAATCTTTGACATGAATCAGGTCTGGGAACGGAAGTTTGTGTGCGGCTTGAACGGGATCGATACCTGCGAGGAGCCAGTTTCCGATGTCGAAACAGATTCCAGTGCCCGCCCCTTTTGAGATTGCGAGAACTTCGCCAGGGGTTCCAAACACGACTCCGTGATTTTCGAGTGCGAGCGTTGTAGGACCTGGATTGATTTCCGAGAGTTTCATGATCGCCCGGGCACGGGCCTCATCGGTATCTTCTGTCCCTGGGTGGGCCGAGAAGGCCCGAACGCAAGGTGATCCGAATTCTTGCGCGACGTCGACGCCCAGCTTGATCTTCTCGACCTCGATTTCGATTCGTTCGGGCGCTTTATGGGCAAAATCATTGGTGACGGCGACGGCGTGAAGGTTCGGCCCTTGAAGAGACTCTTTTAGGCTTAGCCGGATGGTTGAGATGTCAGGAATGAAGTCTCGAACCTGACCTGGTTGATACCAGAATGCATCGAGAACTTCGATGCCATCCGCGCCGCACTCCCGAGCGAACTCGCAAAACTTCTCGATGGGCATCTCTCCCGCCCTCCACGCAGAAAGGACGCTGTACCAAGAGATGCCGATTGGGAGACTAGCGATATCCAAGGAAGCTCATCATCGGGGTGACGAAGATCACGCTGGCGACGACCGCGACCGCGCAGATTCCGAGGGCGAGATTGACTTCGGTAGTTGGCTTTTTGATGACGGTTGTATCGGAGCTTTGGTAGGCGGCTTTCACGAGACCGAAGTAGTAGAAAGCACCGAACACGCTGTTGAGAACGAAGATGATCACCAACGGCAGAAGGTTCGCTTTGAGAGCATTTTCGATGATGAAAAGCTTACCGACGAAGCCAGAGACGGGTCCGAGTCCGATGAGCGAAAGGACGCACACCAACAGCGTTCCGGCTGCAAGTGGCGACTGCTTTGCGAGCCCCTTAAGATCATCGACGGTAGTGACTTCTCTGCCTTCCTTGGCAAGGAGGGTAAGTACCGAAAAGACGCCCAAAGTTGTTAGCGTGTAACCGACGAGGAAGTAAGCAAGCGTGTAGGAGGCAACTCGGGAATCTGCCGCGACCGTTGCGGCCATGACGCCGAAGTAGCCCGCGTTGGCGACGGAGGAGTAGGCAAGGAGCCGCTTAAGGTTCTTTTGGATCATCGCCATGACGTTTCCGATGATCATGGAGAGGACGGAGAGGATTGCGAGTGTTCCGAAGACGAACTTGCCGACGGGTCCAAACGAGTCGGCGAAGTTCCAGAACGCCACGAAGACACCGACTTTACCGACGGTTGCCATGAACGCCACTACGTTCGTTGGGGCGCCCTCGTAGACGTCGGGCGTCCATTGGTGGAAGGGGGCCATGCTGGCCTTGAATCCGAAGCCGACCGTCATGAGTGCGAAGGCGATGGACATTAGCGGCATCGCCGAAGAATCTGCCCTCCTTGCGTAGTTCAATGCCGTAGACAGTTCGAGATTTCCGGTCGCGCCATAAAAGAAGGCGATTCCGTAGAGGAAGAAGCCCGTCGCAAACGCACCTAACAAGAAGTACTTCATCGCACTCTCTTCGGATTTGCCTTGACCCCGCGCGAGCCCGGCGAGAACGTATAGGCTTATCGAGAGGACTTCAATCGCGAGGAAAATGACGAGCAGGTTACGGGACGAGCAGAGCAACATGCTACCGACGCTGGCCCATAGCGTAAGCGGATAGAACTCGCTGTGCTGAATTCCTCGCTGCTTCATGTAGCTCGGGCTGATCAGCAGCACAACAAGCGTGCAAATTAAAACTGTGAACTGCCCTACAACCGAAATCTGATCAAAACTGATCATCTCGCCGAAGGTGATATCGTGCTTGTTTGAGAACAGATAGAGCGCAAGAGTGGAGAATAGAGTTCCGACTACCGAGATAAGAGGGACATACTTCTTGCCTCCAAACATCTGCGCCAGCAGGGCGACGATCCCGGTAAGAGTCATGAGGATCACCGGAAAAATGGTGTGCCAAACGATGTTCGGGACTTGAATGTTCATAGTGCCTCCAAGGCAGGTAATTGCCCGACGAGTTCAATCTCGGCGTTGGCGTCGTTGGTCGCTAATTCTCCGTTGCGCATTGACTTAACGTAGGCAGCATCGAATCCAGAAAGTTGTGAGTCCCAAACGAACACCTCGGCAGGCAGGTCACTCACAAAGTCGATGTAAAGGTCGTCGGCTCCGATTGCATAGAGGAATCGGTTTCGTCCCTCGAGGCTAGAGAGGATTTCGCGGTCGAGTTCCAGGAAGTGTCCGCCATATTCCATAGGAGTCGTGTACGCGCCACGTGCTCCCTCAAGAACGTAGACTAGGTCGCCTTCGCTCGCTTGGGCCCTTGCTTGATCAACGTATTTTTGGAGCAGTGCTTCTCCTGCTTGGACGTCGTTCCGAAGAGTCTCGACGGGGTTGACGCCGTCGAGCAATGCAAGGCTGAGAGGTGAGAAGACAAGAGCTTTGTCGGCGAAGAACTCCGTGACCGTTTGCCGTGGTGCCAACTTCACTTCGCCTCCCCTTTGGTCACGGCGACGTAGATACGCTTCGCGGGAAGCTCAACTTCTGCGGATTGACGCCAGGTCGCTGGCTCCTTTTGATCAAGCGTGTTGCCCGTCAGCGCGACTGAAGCCTCCATTCGGTTAAGTATGGTCGTTGGTAGAACTCCGCCAACCAGCAGGGCTGCCACGAGTGCAGCACCGACGAGGTACTCGCTGAAATTGACGTCGGATTGGCTCTTAGCCTTATCGGAAGGCTCTCCATAGAACAGCCGTTGATAGGCATAGAGCATGTAGGCGGCGCTGAGAATCGCACCGATTCCAGCTACAGCTACGTAGCCTAGGTTGAGTCCCATGGCTCCAGCGTGACCAGCCTCAAACAATCCCATGAGGGCGAGAATCTCTCCCACGAAGCCGCTTGTGAGCGGGAGACCAAGATTCGCCAGCATCGCAATGAGGAAAAGAGTTGCCATCACGGGCATCGTCTTCTTGAGCCCGCCGGTTTCGCTGAAAGAGCCCGTGAATCCGCGATCCATGAGGAAGCCGAGTAACACAAAGATAGCGGCGGAGGCGAGACCGTGGTTGAATTGTTGGAATGCGGCGCCCATCATTCCGGTGTGAGTAAAGCTAAATAGTCCGATTAGAATGAATCCGACGTGGCTTACAGTTGAGAACGCCATCATACGGAAGACATCCTTCTGGTTGATCGCCAAGATTCCGCCGTAGATGACGCCAATCACACCGATCGCAACGACCACTGGCGCGCTCGACTGGGCGGCATTCGGGAAAAGCGGAAGGCAGAATCGGAAGAGACCGTACGTGCCGACCTTGAGCACGACACAGGCTACCGATGCCGAAATCGGAGCTGATTGGTAAGTCGAGCTGAGCCAAGTGTGGCCAGGAACAGCGGGCGACTTTACCAAGAAAGCAAGGATGAATCCCCAGAAGGCAATCGATTCGAGTGCGGGGGCTCCCTTCCATAGTTCGCCGCTTGCGGCGAGGGCTTGAAGGTCAACGATGCTGGTGCTGATCGTTCCGGTGACCCGTTGGTGTTGAACCGCCAAGATCACGATGCCGACTAGCATCAGGAGCGATGCTCCAAACAGCATTGCCAGGTAACGAATCGCGGCCTTTTGCTTCTCGCCTCTTCCCCACCCGAGGATCAAGAGTGCGACCGGGACGAGGCTGAGCTCGAAGAAAACGTAAAACAGAACCAAGTCGAGCGCGGTGAACACGCCGATCAAGGTTGCAGTCAGCCCGAGGATGTTCGCGAAGAAGGAAGCTTGCCGCTCAGCGGGTTTTGCAATGACGACCGCCACCAGACCGAGGAAGGCGGTGAGGATGACCATCCACGAAGAGATGCCATCGAGCCCGAACGAGAAGCGCGATCCGGTGACGTAAATCCATGGCTGATCGACCATGAATTGGAAGCCTTGCTTTGCCGAATCCATCTTCGCGACGAGGCCCGCCACAACTCCCAATCCTAACAGCATCGTGAGCGTAGCGATCATTTTTGCGGAGCCGTTCAGGATCTTTCCGCCGAAGGCGAGCAAGAGTCCGCCGATGGCTGGAATCGCGAGCGCGAGGAAGATTCCGTTCATTTACCTCCTCCCTTCGAGGCAAAGAACACATACAGAATGATCGCCACCGTACCGGTCAGCATGACTCCGGCGTAGAGCCGAACAAAGCCAGTCTGCACCATGCGGAACACGCCGCCCAGCCATCCGGTTGCCTCGCCAGCACCAGTTCCGACGCCCTCTAGGAGGTTGTGGTCGAGGCCCCGGTCGATTGTCTCGCTGAAATCAGCCGACCCGGTTGTGACCGAGTTGACGACAAGCTTGTCGTAGCCAAATTGCTCTCGGGCGGCCAGGCGGAATTTGGACCAGACTGATTCGTCCCATCCTTCCTTGGTTGGTAGACCCTTTGCGTAAACCAGGACTCCACAAAGGATTCCTGCGACCGCGGCACCGACCGAAAGAGCCATTAAAGGAATGCCTTCGGGGTGCACCTCAACTGCACCGAGGCTTCCGACATTCGAAGCAAGGATCCAGTTCTCAAAACGATGATTTTGGTTGAGGTACCAGCCTCCGACGGCGCTGAGGAGTGCGAGCACGATGAGCGGGATCGACATGCTGAGGGGAACCTCATGCGGCTTGTGGTTCGAGTCGAGGTGGTGATGACCGTGGTCTTCATCGTGGTCATGTCCCGATGGCTCGATGGATCGCCATTGCTCTTTGCCGCCAAAGAACGTGAGCCACATCATTCGGGTCATGTAGAACGCCGTGAGCAGGGCGACGAAGAGGCAGACCCAGCCGCTGTAGAGAGCGAGATTGGTTGAACCGATTGCTCCGTGCGAGCTGGCGAGGGCCGAGCCGATGACGGCTTCCTTGCTGAAGAAACCACTGAGTCCCGGAACTCCGGCGATCGCCAGATAGCCGATCATCATCGTGATGAAGGTGATGGGCAGATACTTGCGAAGGTTGCCGTAATTGCGCATGTCTTGGTCGTGCGCCATGGCGTGGATGACCGCGCCTGAACCAAGGAAGAGGAGCGCCTTGAAGAATGCGTGCGTGGTGACGTGGAACATGCCCACCCAATACGCACCTGCTCCGCATGCGACGAACATGAAGCCGAGCTGAGACACCGTCGAGTAAGCGAGAACCTTCTTGATGTCGGTTTGTCCGAAAGCGATCAGAGCGGCGAACAGTGCAGTGAACGCACCGACCACACAAATCACTGCCGACGCCACGGACGACTGACTGAACACGAATGACATGCGGTTCAGCAGGACGACGCCCGAGGTGACCATCGTCGCGGCGTGAATAAGAGCAGATACCGGGGTGGGACCTGCCATCGCGTCGGGCAGCCAGAGGTAAAGCGGGAACTGGGCGGACTTTCCGCATGCACCCACGAAGAGGAGTAGCCCAATGGCGGTTGCGGCTCCTTGGTTTTGCGAGAGAATGAGCGGCAGATGCTTGAAGATGACATCGTAGCTGAGGAGCCTTGACTCACCCTGCGCGGCCGTGCTGGTGGCGATCAAGGTCGCGATCATGAGGAGTCCGAGCGTGAGTCCCCAGTCACCAACGCGGTTGACGATGAATGCTTTGTTGGCCGCCCGACTGTTGGCGAGATCCTGGTACCAGAAGCCGATCAGCAGATAGGAACAGAGGCCGACGCCTTCCCAACCGATGAAGAGAAGCAAAAGGTTGTTGCCCAAAACGAGCATCAACATCGCAGCAATGAAGAGGTTGAGGTACGCGAAGAAGCGCGAATAATCCTTCTCTTCGGACATGTAGCCGGTGGCGTACAAGTGAATGAGTGAGCCGATGCCGGTGATGATGAGAACCATCGTCATCGATAGAGTGTCGATGCGAAGCTCAAACGGCACAGAGAAACCACTGACTTCAATCCAAGGGATAGCCTTGAGCGTCACCGGAGCAGCAGGATCGAGCGATTGGGTGATTTTCGCTCCGATGAGGAAAGCCAATGCAATCGGCAGGACCGCAATAAAGCCGAGGAGTCTCTTGCCGGCTGCATTCTTATCGAGGTTTCGCCCGATGAGACCTTGAAAGAGTGCGCCCGCCAAAGGGAGGGCAAGTGTCAACCAAATCAGTGAATTCCCTTCCAATTGTTACCCCTTTAGCAAGTTGAGTTCGTCGACGTCCACGTTGTCTTTGAGTCGGTAGATTGCCATGATGATGCCCAGGCCGACGGCGACCTCGCAGGCTGCGACCGCCATGACGAAGACGACCATCATCGGTCCCGCGACCGAAGCAGCCGCGTTCAGTTCGTTCGCATATCGGTACCGAGCAAACGAGAGGAAAGCGAGGTTAACGGCGTTGAGCATCAATTCGATGCACATAAAGATCACAATCGGGTTTCGGCGGATGATGACTCCGACGACGCCTGTGGTGAATAGAAACATACTCAGCCCGATCAGGGCCGCGAGCGGTACACCGTTCATGAGAGCCTCCTTTTCGCAAGCAAGATTGATCCGACCACGCCGATCAAAAGCAGAAGACTGACAATCTCGAATGGAAGTACGTAATCGCTAAACAAGGCCGCACCGAGGGACTGTGGCGTTCCGTATGACTCGCTTACCTTGACAGCCTGCACATTAATGAGCGCTGGAGCAAGCTGAACCGCCAGGAGCATCGCCAAGGCGATGCCGAATGCCAGCGCGATTCCCTTCTTCAGGTCTTTTCTCTCTTCCAGCAGGTGGGAAGCCCCCAGATTGAGAAGCATGATCACGAAGAGGAACAGAACCATGATTGCGCCGGTGTAGACGACGATCTGCGTCATTCCGAGGGTCTCGGCATGGAGCGCGAAGTAGAGGAAGCCGAGGACGAAGAAGGTGAAGACGAGGCATAAAGCCGATCGGACGGCGTTTCGGAATGCAACCACTCCGACTGCGCTCAGGGCCGCCATCCCGGCCAGCATCCCGAAGACGATCAAATCGGGGGTGATCTTCACGCTGTCACCTCGGGTTTGGATTCAACCAAATCGATCGTTCGGCGAGCGGGAACCTCAACAATCGTAACCGTTCTGGAGCCAAGTTGCGCGTTGCTCTTCTTTGGTCGAAGGAGCAAGTAGAGCGCCGTGCTAACAAAGTACAAACCGAAGGCGATCATCCAACCGGCGAGCGGGCTGTAAACCTTGCCCACCATGATCCAAGTGGCGACGATCACCATGTTGGCAGTCGCGACGGGAAGCAGGAACTTCCAGCCCAAGTTCATCAGCTGATCGTATCGGAATCTCGGGTAGGTCGCTCGAACCCAGATATAAAGCGTGAGTCCCAAAACGCCCTTGAGCATCATGACAGCCAAGCCGAATGGATAGCTCTGTTCAACTTGCGCCATGCCCTGCCAGCCGATGCCTTCCCAGCGGATCGGGAGGTGGTAGCCGCCAAGGAATACGGTGCTGAAGACCATGGAGAAGGTGAACATCGCCATGTACTCCGCCATCATAAAGATCCCCCAGCGCTTGGTGCTGTACTCGGTGTGGTAGCCCGCAACAAGTTCGTTTTCGGCTTCGGGCAGGTCAAAGGGAGGCCGGTTCGTTTCGGCAAACATGCAGATGAGGAAGATGAAACCGGATACAAGTCCCCAGGGAGTGAAGATGTTCCAGTTCGGCAGTCCGGAGATCACGCCGAAGAGCGGAGCTTCTTGCTGTTTGACGATCTCGGTTAGCCGGAGAGAGCCGGTAACCATGACCATCGCGGCGAGGGAGACTCCCATGGCAAGTTCATAACTGATCAGCTGAGCCGACGCCCGCATCGCCCCGAGAAGCGAGTACTTGTTGTTGGACGAGTATCCGGCCAGGATAAGCCCATAGGCGCCCAGCGACGAAACCGCGAGAACGTAAAGCAGGCCAACGTTGACGTCGGCTACCGGCGTGAACCTCCTATCACCAGCCCAAGGAACGGTGGCACCGAGCGATAGAGCAACAAAAAGTGCGATGAGCGGACCAAGAATGAACAGCACGCGGTCCGTTTTCGCGGGCATGATGTCCTCTTTGGTAAAGAGCTTGATACCGTCGGCGATCGACTGCGCTAATCCAAAAAGTCGGAATTTCTTCCCTTTCAGGAACCCCGGAATCAGCTTGCTTGTTCTAGAGAACGTGATGTTTCCGGTTCGGTTCGGTCCGATACGGTCTTGCATCCAGGAGAGAAGGCGTCGCTCGTACCAGATGATGAACGGGACAGGACCGAAGATGGGGAGAATCGCAAGGATGCTACGACCCAGTGCCGAAAGCACATCTTGCAAGGTCGGGTCGAGGCTCCGTAACCACTCCATAAAGGTCTTAGAAAATTTACCTGAGTGAGTAGGGTGATTTCCCGAAACGCAGGCGTCCGTTGCCATGTATTATTGAAAGAATGAAGAAGTCGAGTTCGGTTCCTGCCGTTCTCTGTGCCGCAGTCGGGGCTGCCGTGATGACGGGCTGCTCTCGCCCGACGTCGGTACGACGCTGCGTTGACCCGTTGACGGGTCAAGTGATGGCGGATACGATGTGCAGTTCGCCGGTCACCGCCTCTGCGTACCGTGGTGGTCGCTACGCGAAGATCAATGACGCATCCGGGCGCACGTTGTGCTTTGACACCCAAACCAATGCCGAAGTGCCGATGGGCAACTGCTCTTCGGCGGGTTACTACGGCGGTGGGTACTACTACGGCGGAATTGGGCGTGGCCTGATTCGGCCATCGTGGGGCTATGGCGGCACGTTTTCGAATGGATATGTGCGCGGCTACTCGCCGACGGTGCCAAATGATTACGATGTGAAGGACTCGCGCGGGAACGTGGTGCGCCGAGGGTTCGGTTCTTCCACTTCTTCCGGCGGATCTTCGTTTAGCTAATGAGGCGCGTCTCGTGCTCGCCTCGTTCCCAGTGGCAGCAGAAGGTTGAGCAATGGGGGCTGGTGTTTCACACCGAAGAGGAAAAACCTTATTGGTTTGAGTCCGCTTACTATGAGTTCACGATGCCTGAGGTCGACGAGATTGAGAGGGCGACCAATGAGTTACACCGTCTTTGTATGTTGGCGGTTGAGCACGTCATTACGAACCGTCGCTACGCTGAGTTTGCCATTCCTGATGAGGTGATTCCGGCGATCGAGTGGGCGTGGGAGGCGGAGCCGCCGATGCTCTATGGTCGATTTGACCTCGTCGTGAATGGGTCGGAACCGCCGAAGATGCTGGAATACAACGCGGATACCCCGACTTCCCTACTTGAGGCGGCGGTGATCCAGTGGAAGTGGCTGGAGGAGGTTTTTCCAGAGTCTGATCAATTCAACTCGATTTGGGATGGATTGGTGGATGAATGGAAATGGCTCGCGGAAAACAATAAGTTGCGGAGCTCAAACTTGCACTTTGCGCATTGCGAACTGTATGAAGATGAGCTTACGGTTGCAGTGCTGCGCGACACTGCTCGGCAGGCTGGACTTGGCTCAAAAGCGCTTTTGATGGACGAAATTGGCTGGGATTCTTGGCACCAGCGGTTTGTGGACCTCGAAAATCAGCCCATCGAGACGATCTTTAAGCTTTACCCTTGGGAGTGGATCGTCAAAGAAGATTTCGGAAAGAATTGCTATTCAAACTTATCCAAAACGCAATGGATGGAGCCGATCTGGAAGATGATTGTTTCGAATAAGGCGATCCTCGCCGTGCTTTGGGAGTTGTTCCCTGAGTGTCCCTATCTGGTGCCGGCGTATCTGGATTCCCCGCGTGATATCAGCCAATGGGTGAGGAAGCCGCTGCTGGGCCGCGAAGGCTCGAATGTCGAGATTAGCGGGCTCGAGTCCTCCGCAGGAGAATATGGCGAAGAGGGTTTTGTATACCAGCAATACGTTCCCTTGCCGGATTTTGAAGGAAACCACCCGGTCATCGGGTCTTGGGTCATCGGCGAGGAGTCACGCGGAATCGGGATTCGTGAAACGGATAACCTGATCACGGACAATTTGGCTAGGTTCGTGCCCCATAGAATTGCGGGATAAACTGAGTGCGTGATTCCCGTCTCGTTTCTCGTCGCAATGCAAGCTCCGGTCGCATTGAATCCAAATAACCTGCCGATTGGCACTCCGGGAACGGTGATGGTTGCGCCCGGGCAAATTGTCGACACCAAGACGGGAGCAATTGTCAACGCGTTTCAGGTCGCCGAGGCGTGTCGTGGAAAACGATTCCTATATATTGGCGAAAACCACGCCACCGAGCCGCATCAAGCGATGGAGGCTAGGCTGGTCAACTTTTTAGCCGAGGCCGGATTAACGCCTTCGGTTGGAGTTGAGTTCTTCCACCGAACCAAGCAAGATGTTCTTGACCTTTGGAGTGCAGGGACGCTGAGTGAGGACGAGTTTTTGGCACAGTCGGAATATAAGACTCAATGGGGGTACGACTACAAATTCTATCGGCCGCTGTTTGACGCGATCAAGAGCAGAAAACTCCCTTTGGTCGGATTGAACGTGCCACGTGATTGGGTGCGGAAGGTTTCAAGAGGTGGCTTTGAGTCGCTCCCCCTATCGGCTCGGATCCAGTTGCCCACAAACCTCGATCTCGGTAACAAGAATCACCGAATGGTGTTTGACTCGCTGATGGGCGGGCACGATATGGGTCCTGGCGCGGCAAATATCTATCAGTCTCAGGTGCTTTGGGATACCGGGATGGCCGATACGACCCTAAAGTATCTTGGCGTCCGAAAGCCGGTTTCGTCGGACATCTTCGTGGTGATTGCCGGTTCGGGCCACGTGATGTACGGACAAGGAATCAACTACCGCGTCGACCAACGTCGCGGCGGATCGGGCGTGACGTTCACGATGATCCAATCGGATAAGCCGGTTGAAGTTGCGAAGGGACTAGGGGATTACGTGTACTGCTCGAAGTCCGGTGCTTAACGATTGACCGACGATCCCGGTAATTTTTCCAGTAAATCAGCCAACATTACAGTTAATGAGCAAACGACAAATCGGCGTGATTCCCGGCGACGGAATCGGACCTGAGATCACAACGGCGACCATCGCCATTCTCGAATCCGTAGGTTTCGAGGCAGATTGGGTTTATCTCGAGGGCGGACTTGGCGCGGTTGAAAAGGGCCTGCCCGCAATGCCGGAGCAGACAGTTGCCAAGATCAAGGAGCTTGGTATCGCACTCAAAGGACCCACCACCACCCCCGTCGGAAAGGGTCACAAGTCAGCGAACGTGGTTCTGCGCCAAGCGCTTGATTTGTTTGCCAACGTTCGTCCCGCAAAGACGATGCCTGGTCTCGAAGGGCACTTTAGTGACCTGAGCATTGACCTTATCATCGTTCGCGAAAACACCGAGGACCTGTACGCAGGAATCGAATATCAAGCTCACCCCGATGTTGCGCAGGCGATCAAGGTCATCACTCGGCCCGGATGCCAACGCCTTCTGGATTACGCCTTTGATATGGCGATCAAACAGGGGCGAAAGCGAATTACCGCGGTACACAAGGCCAATATCATGAAACTCACGGACGGGATGTTCCTGGAAGAGTTCTATAAGGCCGCCGAGCGAAATCCGAGCATCAAAGCCGACGACATTATTGTCGACAACTGCTGTATGCAGTTGGTCACCCGCCCGGATGAGTTC
Organism: uncultured Fimbriimonas sp.; assembly: GCA_964566635.1. GTDB lineage: Bacteria > Armatimonadota > Fimbriimonadia > Fimbriimonadales > Fimbriimonadaceae > Fimbriimonas. The sequence continues at coordinate 481,122 of CAZMJL010000001.1, forward strand.
GACGTGTTCGTAACGGAGAACCTCTATGGCGACATCGTGAGCGACCTTTGCGCAGGGCTCGTCGGCGGACTCGGACTTGCGCCATCGGCGAACATCGGTAAAAATTGCGCGGTCTTTGAGGCTGTCCACGGTTCAGCCCCAGATATTGCCGGTAAGGGTGTTGCAAACCCAACCGCTCTCCTTTTCTCGGCTCTCATGATGCTCAGACACTTGGGCGAGAATGAGAAGGCAGATCGGATCCAGAATTCGGTTCTGAGGGTCTGCGGCGCCGGTCAGTGTTTGACGATCGATCTTGGCGGCAAGGCTAGCACCGAAGAATTCAAAGTCGAAGTCATCCGCAACGCCAAGTAATGATTTGTGTTAAGAATCGCGCAATTCTTAACACCCGCATGAAGAATTGATATTGAAAGTCATATGATCATGATATGACTTTCGAGACTTTTGACCTCTCTGTGTTCATTGTCGATGAAGTTTCAAAAATCGACACCGCGTTGCGAACGAAGTCGGGGGTCGAATCATGGTTCCTCAAGCGAGCGGATTTTGTCGATGATCAATCGGTCGCTCGGCAGCCTTTCGAGACGTGCTGCGGTGGCGATGCCTATTGGTGGGAGTGGTTTGAGGGCACGATCGAGCAAGGCACGATCATCACCAGCGAACCTGGCAAACTAGAGTTCACGTTTGGTCGAGATGTGATCGTCATCATTCACTACGAGGCAATCGCTGACGGCACTCTCGTCAAGTTAAGTCAATTGCATGACATTCGCGATCCGGAGCTGAAGCAACGCGCTTATACCAGCTGTCTCCAAGGCTGGACGTTCTACCTTGCGAATCTGAAGGCGCACGTCGAGCACGGAATTGACCTTCGCGAGAAGGCCCCTACGCGTCGCGACCACATCAACGTCTAAACTATAGGCGTTTTGTCTCGCGTTTCGATTCTTCTGACATGCTACCAGCACATCAAGTATCTGCCAGCGGCGGTTGAGTCAGTTCGGGCCCAAACGTTCAAAGATTTTGAGATCATTGCTCTCGACGACGGCTCCTCCGATGGCTCTCGCGAATGGCTCGCCGAACAAACCGATCTTCGGTGCGTCTTCAACGAAAAGAATCTGGGAACTTACGGCACCCTGAATAAAGGGCTCGAACTTGCGACCGGGGAGTTTGTGGCGGTGCTCAACGATGACGACGTCTGGATGCCCGAAAAGCTGGAGCGGCAAATCGCCCTGCTTGAAGCCCATCCCGAAGTGGGCCTTGTGCATACCGAGGGCGTGTTCATTAATGGCGAAGGGGAGGTCTTCGAGGGAAAGCCGCTAGGGTTCGCGTTTCCAAGGTTCGAGACTGGGGACATACTGCTCGACCTCGTTTACGAGAACAAGATCATCGCCTCGGCGGCGGTGTTCCGGCACACTCTCATTGACCAGGTAGGCCCCTACAACGAGAATTATTTCGGCTCGGGCGATTGGGAGTTATGGTTCCGAATCGCCGAGAAAGCCAATATCGGGTGCGTGGACCAAAAGTTAACCCAGTATCGGGTGCACGGAGCGAACGCCTCCCACAAGCTCGAAAAGATTTGGCGCGATGACCAAATGTTGAGGGAATGGATGTTGCCTCGGCTCGAGCACCTCACCGCGAGATTCCCAGAGGAGCGGATCAATGCCGCGAAGGCCCACTGTTGGGCAGCACTTGGGACGGTTCGAATGCTAAACGGCGACGCGAGGTCGGCGCGAGAAGCGTATCGTGCTTCAATGCACCTGATGCGGAGCCGATTCAAGAATTACTTGCGGTTTGCAGCGACGTATCTCGGTCACAATACATTCCGGAAACTCTTATGATTTACCTAGATCACGCGGCAACGACGCCGATTTGCGACGAGGCCCGCCAGGCCATGACTGACGCGATTGAGGTGTTTGGGAACCCCTCCTCACTACACACCGCCGGGCGAAAAGCAAAGGAACTCATCGACATTGCTCGCGAGCGAATCACCTCGGCGTTGGGATGCGGGTTTCCGGAATTCATCTTTACTAGCGGCGGCACCGAGGCCGCGAATCTAGCCCTAGTCGGGTCTGCACTCGCAAACGAGACGGATCGAAGAAAGATTGTCTTGAGTGCAGTTGAACATCATTGTGTTCATGGTCCGGCCCTACTCCTTTCGAAGTTAGGCTACGAGATTATCGACTGTCCAGTCACTCGAGAATCGGCTTTTGACCTCGATCGCCTCAAAGAATTGGTTGACGATCAGACCCTTTTGGTAGGGATGATGAGCGTTAATAATGAGACCGGATTTATTCAGCCAATTGCCGAGGCCGTTTCCATAGCTCACGCCGCGGGGGCGACATTCTTCTGCGACAATGTCCAAGGATTCCGAAAGGGTGCGATTGACCCCATAGACTTGGGTGCTGACCTCGTTAGCGTCAGCTCTCACAAGATCAACGGTCCGAAAGGGATTGGTGGGCTCTATGTGCGCCCAGGTACCAAAATCAAGCCACTGATCTCGGGCGGAGGGCAGGAGCGCGAGGTTCGCGGCGGTACTGAGAACTTGATCGGTGCGGTCGGCTTTGGGGCGGCCTGTACGGTCGGGTGCTGTGATGTCCGGCAGATGCGGGACCTCTTTTGGGATGCTCTGGTCGAAGCGGGCGGAGTGCCGACGGTTCCCGCGCGAGAAAAACTATTGGGAACGCATGCCCACTTTCGCTTCCCTACTGTCGACTCGGGAACACTTCTAATTCGGTTGGATCGAGAGGGAGTCTGCGCAAGCGGAGGCTCTGCCTGTTCTTCGGGGGCGGCGGAACCAAGCCATGTGCTGAAGGCTTGTGGGTTCAAGAGTTGGGAGTGCAACGAAGGCATTCGCTTCTCCTTTGGTCGCGGAAATACGATGGATGAGGCGCGGAGGGCGGCGGAGATCGTTACGCGGGTTGTGGATGAGCTTCGCGTTCGTCGATGACGATGCTCGTCGTCATATCGGCCACGACGTTGGTGACGGAGCGAGCTCGCGCCAGAATCCAATCGACGCTGAGTAGCACGACCAAAATTTCATTGGGCAGGCCGAGGGTGCCGAGGATGACGGCCAGGCTGATGAACCCAGCCTCCGGGACTCCGGCGATGCCAAGCGACGTTAGTACACACAGGAACGCGATGCTGAGCTGTGAGGCGAAATCGAGGTTCTGTCCGAGGCTTTGTGTCACGATGATGACCGCCATCGCCTCGTAAAGGAGGATGCCGTCGTTGTTGAGATTTGTGCCAATGCAAGCCGCCATTCGGCTGCTTGCTTTACTGACCTTGAGGTTGTCGAGCGCTTTCAGCGTGAGCGGCAAGGTAGCGAGCGAGCTATTGATGCCGAACGCGTTGAGGCAAGGTGCGGATGCTTCTTTCCAGAACGCCTTGAGGTTCTGCTTCTTGAGGATCAGCCAAAGGTTGTAGACGATGAACGTCTGGATTCCGAGGCCGAGAAGGCCGGTCCCTAGGTAGTAGCTGAGACCGACGAAGTTCTTAAAGCCGCTTTCGCCGACGCTCTTGGCGATGACGCCGAACATTGCGATCGGGGTGAGGGTGACGAGCCAGGTGATGACTCGCTCGGAGATTCTCAGGCCGCCGTGGACGACTTGGTTCCATGTTGCGACCCAAGGTTCGTTTTCGCGCTGGAATGACTTGAGCGCACAGCCGACAAGGACGGCAAGGAAGACGACGCCGAGGACGTTGCCTTGGGTGAACGGTTCGACAATTGTGTCGGGGATTAGGTTGTCGATAAAGCCGATCAGGTCAGCTTTTTTGCCTTCGGCGGTTTTGAGCAGGCCGCCGTCGGAGAGGCCTTTGGTCTCGAATTGTAGGTGTCGGCCGGGTTGGATGAGGTTGGCGAGACCCATTCCGATGATGGTTGCGAGGACGGTGTTGATTGCGATGACGCCGAGGAATCTTTTGGCCTGAAGGATTTTGACGTCGCTGGTGATGATGGCGTCGAGGATTGCAAAGAAGAGGAGCGGAGCGGCGACGGCTTTGATTAGGGTGATGTAGAACTTGCCGATGTTGCCGAGTGGGGCGCTGTTTTCTTTGCCGAGAAGGAGTCCGGCGCAGATTCCGGCGATGATTCCGACGAGGATGAGGCCGGTGGCTCGGATCGCCTTGTGACCGGCGGCGTTGTCGGACATTGGATCAGTTTACAGTTTTTGGTTCTCGGGTTTCGGTTCTGGGGTGAGAACTGCGACGAGTTTGGTTGGGTCAATTACGTTCAACGGGGTGCGGTTTTTGTTGAAAAGTTGGGTCGGGTTGGGTCGGTTCTCAGTGCTCAGTGCTCAGTGCTCAGTGCTCAGTGCTCAGTGCTCAGTGCCTTCAGCTATATATATCAAATAGGCTAGGGATTGTCAACCAGGTTGGTCTTTGCCCTCACCCCTAAGTCCCCTCTCCCATCAGATAGATAGGAGAGGGGACTTCCAGAGGGTAACTTTAGTCCGTGGATCGGCTGAGTTGGAATGAGATGCGGGCGATCACGGGGCGGCTGAAGAGCGATTATCAGTACGGGATCGGGATTGTTTATAACAACTTCCCTTGGCCGGTGGTTTCGGATGCTCAGCGGGCGAAGGTGGAGGGATTGGCGCAAGCGGTGCTGGATGCCCGGGCGGCGCATCCGGGGGCGACGCTGGCGGATTTGTATGACCCGACAGGAATGCCGAAAGACCTGCGAAAGGCGCACACCGCGCTGGATAAGGCGGTGGACACCTTGTATTCGGCTTCGGGGTTTGCGAGTGACCGGGAGCGGGTGGAGCACCTGTTTATGCTGTACGAGGCAATGGTGAACCCGATGGCGCTGATGATGCAGGATCCGGTGAAGAAGGGTCGGCGGCGGCGGTAGGGTTGGCGGTGGTCGAACTCCCACGGTTCGCGATTGCTCACCGATCCCTCTTTGGAAAAGAGGGATATCTGCGGGGGATTTTCGGGCGACCTCGATGGTCGCCCGAAAACGAAGGGTTTGGATGTTGTGATGAGCTTTGCTTTTGCGGGCGGGACTTCCCTTTGCGGGCAGTGCAGTCGATGCACAAATGAAAAGCGCGGCTAGCCCCGCGCACTCCCAAATGGGTTGCAGGTATAGTTTCGTCTACCAGTCTATGTCGCACGAGAAGATTGTGGTGGTGGGCGCGAGGGAGAACAACCTCAAGAATGTGACGGTCGAGATTCCGCGCAATAAGCTCGTGGTGATTACGGGTTTGAGCGGGAGCGGGAAGTCTTCGCTGGCGTTTAACACGATTTACGCCGAGGGGCAGCGCCGGTATGTTGAGTCGCTTTCGGCGTATGCGCGGCAGTTTTTGGGGCAGCTGGATAAGCCGGACGTTGACCACATTGACGGGCTTTCGCCGGCGATTTCGATCGATCAGAAGTCCGCTTCGAAGAACCCTCGTTCGACGGTGGGGACGGTTACGGAGACTTACGACTACCTCCGGATTCTGTTTGCGCGGGTGGGCACTCCGCACTGCGTGAATGGGCACGGGCCGATTGAGCGGCAAAGCACCGACCAGATCGTGGACATTGTTCGGACGTTGCCGGAGGGGACGAAACTGCAGATTTTGGGTCCGGTGGTGCGGGGCCGGAAGGGCGAGTATAAGAAGGAGCTCGTTGATATTTCGAAGGCAGGTTACGTGCGGGTGCGGGTTGACGGGCGAATGTATGAGGTCACGGACGATATTCCGATGGACCGGTACAAGCAGCACACGATTGAGGTTGTTGTCGACCGGATTGTGGTGAAGGAGGGCATTGAGCGGCGGTTGACGGACTCGATTGAGGCGGCGCTTAAGATGGGTCAGGGGCTGGTGACGGTCTCGATTCAACCTTCGGAGGGGGCGATTTTGCCGCCGAATGTGCAGGCGATGCTCGACCGTCAGCCGGCGGATTTTGAGGGGCAGGAGGGGTGGAGCGACTTGCTGTTCAGTGAGGCGTATGCGTGTTCGGTTTGTGGGTATTCGATGCCGGATTTGGAGCCTCGGATGTTCTCGTTCAACTCGCCGTATGGGGCGTGCCCGGACTGTACGGGGTTGGGTTCGAAGACGGAATTTGATCCTGATTTGGTGGCGCCGGATCACTCGGTTTCATTGCGGGATGGGGCGATTAAGCCGTTTGTGTATAAGTCGGGTGAGGTGAAGGATTGGTGGCCAGAGATGCTGGACGCGGTGGGCCGGGCGTGTGGTTTTGATGCGTCGTTGCCGATTTCTCAGATTCCGGCTGATGGGATGGCGGCGGTTTGGGGTGGATTACCGGATCCGATTGAGGTTCGGATGCGGTACGGGAAGTCGGAGCGGAAGTTTGTGACTGAGTGGCGCGGTGTTTTGGGGGCGTTGCGAAAGCGGTACGACGAGACCGAGAGCGAGTGGGTGAAGCAGGATTTGGAGCAGTACATGAGCACCAAACCTTGCCCATCGTGTGGCGGTCGGCGGCTGAAGCCGGAGTCGCTTTTGGTTCGGGTGGCGGATCACGACATGAGCCAGATCACGAATATGTCGATTGGCGACGCGGTGGCGTTCTTTGCGGGAGTCTCGGCGAAGCTTTCGGCGCGGCAGTTGATGATTGCGGAGCGTGCGGTGAAGGAGATTTTGGAGCGGCTGTCTTTCTTGCTCGATGTCGGTTTGGGATATCTGACGCTGGACCGCAATGCGCGGACATTGAGCGGTGGTGAGGCGCAGCGCATTCGGCTGGCGACGCAGATTGGCTCGGGGCTAATGGGGTGCCTTTATGTGCTGGATGAGCCGTCGATTGGGCTGCATCAGCGCGATAACCGGAAGCTGATTGAGACGCTGATGCGACTCAAGAACCTGGGGAATACGGTTTTAGTGGTCGAGCACGACGAGGAGACGATGATGATGGCGGACCATTTGCTGGAATTGGGGCCAGGGGCGGGCGAGCACGGTGGGTTTGTGGTTGCGCAGGGAACGGTGGATGAGTTTATGAAGTCGGCGTCGATGACGGCGGATTATCTCGCCGGTCGACGAGAAATCGAGATTCCGAAGGAGCGGCGGAAGCCACGGGTTCCTATGAAGCCAGTGGTGCTGAAGTCGGAAAAGGTTTTGAAGAAACCGAAATCGAAAGTTAAGTCCTAGTCGTCTTGGATTGCATGGCCTCAATTCCGCCACCACCCAATGGATTCGCAAGCTACCCTCGCACGACTGATGCGGACGTCGCCCGACTTGAGAGTTTGGTTGAGGGTTACTTTGGGCTGAACAAGGCTGTGCTCGCGAACCTGGTGATGCTTATCGGCTTAAACATCGCCTCGGCATTTGTGAAGGAATCCAACGCGCTCATGTTGATTCCGTTGCTATTGGCAGTTCCAGTTGTACTGTTTTTTGTTTCTCGACCGCATGTGGCCAAGATCGGAGAGGGGCTGGGGTGGACTTCGGGGACCGTGAACGGGTACTGCGTGTTGATCGCGATGTTCTTTTGGTTTTGCTTTGGGGTGATCGGATTTGTGATTGTCCAGAACAAAGCCATGGCCGGTTTAAAAGAGTTTGGTTTCCAGAGCCGCGGATTGTTCACCGGCAAGAAGATTATCATGGCCTTCGTCGAGCGATACAAAGCTAAGGCTCAAGAACCGGCGGGGGGTGCCAGCTTTGGCTTGTAGCCGGACTACAACTTAGAGTTGCCTAGTTTCAGACCCTTGGGTAAGTAGAAGGAGTATCCGAAGTCATCGGACTTCTTGCCCCGGGTGGCGGGTCCGCCATCGTCTTTTTTGTTTGGTCCAATTGAATAGACGAGGAGGACACCTTCTCTGACCTTTGTCCGGAGTTGGTCGTCAACAAACGGATCTTTTGCGTCAATGTTGGCTTGCTTGAACGAAACAGGAACCGACTGGGTCTTGAGAATGTGCAAATACATTTCGGTGGTGCTGAGAGCAACAGCTTTTCTTGCCTCAACTTTTTTGTCGGCTTCGATGGCGGGGCCGTAAACGGAGAAAATGATCTCGGTCATCCATGCCGATGTCGTTTTGGGGATGGATCGCTCAAATTTTGTTACTTCTGCGGCGAGATTTGGGTTACGTTGGTGAGTCTTCATCAACTGGGCCAACCCAACGGCGGAGCGTGTGAAGAAGGCGAGATTCGCCTTTAGGGTGGTTTTTGTCGGGAGTCCAGTGCGTTTTGGTTTCTTGACCCAACGAGGCACTTCTCCATCGGCGGCCCTCATCGCGCTGCTCATTGAGCTCGAGTTTCGCATTACAGCAAGTCCGCTATAAAATTCAGTCCTGATCAGCTTGGAATAGTCGACTTCTGGTCGAGCTTGACGAAGCATCTCCTGTGCGAGGGAGACGATTTCCGGATTACCCCCAGAGCTAAAAATAGACTCCGCGCAAGCTGCGGATAAGACTACTTCTTGCGAGAAGCCCGTGACAAATGAGACGTATGTGGGGCAACTTCTTATAGTCTGAGACACGGCATGGATCGCTTTTAGCCGCTTTCTCACAAACTCGACATTGCCTTTGCGAGCCTCGGCGACTGCTTGAAGTGCCATCACTTTGGTGAGTCGTTTTGAGACAAGAATCTCGGGGAAGGTTACGAACGGTCCTAGATCCCAATCTTTGTTGAGTTTCAGTTTTGGTCTCTTCTCAAGTTGTTCGATGATTGAGTCAAACTCGGGAAGACGTTCATTTGATTTGTAGAGAACCTTGTACAAGTCATCGATCTTTTTTGGCGGGGCGGATTTGGGCCAATTCTTTGTCAATGAGGTGTAGAGCGGCATCGCATTTTCATTCTCGGACACGGGTTCGGGCTCAACTTCTTCGCGCGTCATGGGGAAGCCGGCGGCTTTGGCTTTCGCCAGTTCGGCTTCGAGGCTGTTTGACTCTTGGAAGTAGTCGACTTTACGGGTGATGAGATAGATTCCACCGGAGCAGAGGAGGATGGGGCCCGCGATGAGGATTGCGATGATTGCGTTTCGAGCTTAGCGGTTGTCCATTCCTCTTGTGAGTCTACGAAGTTTCCAAGTTTTGAGTTTAATCTTTCGGTAAATCGGGTAAACCGTAGCCTTCCACATGAGTGCTTTGGGTGAGCGTATTGTCGTCGAGTCGGACTTGAATCTTCAAGGCCGACTCGGCGCAACCAAGTTGATCCTTGAGGGAGAAACGGCTCGCCGGCTTCAGATGACGCCAACTGGTGAAGAGCTGATCGCGGAGTACGCGATTTCGGATTTGTCTAACCCTAGGCTCGAAGACTTGGTCGATTCCACCGCGCTCATCGCTAACAAAGATGGCCATTCGGTGGAGTTGATCCGGGCGACGAACCGGAAGAACCTGCCACTAGCGAATGCCGAAAAGGTTTTGAAGGCGATGGTGGCGGGCAAGCCGGTGCCAGACCTCGACACTCAGGAGCGAGTTTGCCCGAAATGCGGTCGGCCTTTGCCACAGTACAACAACGTCTGCGAAGCGTGCGTGAACCGCGGCAAGACACTTCTGCGGCTTTTTGGCTACACGAAGAACTATCGGGGGCGGTTGCTTTGGGGAACGCTGCTGAGCTTTGCGGCGACAATTCTCGAGCTCATTCCGCCGTTCCTGATCATGAACATCTTGGATAACGCTCTAAAGAAGCAAGACGCCAAGTTGTTCTGGATGCTGATCGTGGCGTTCTTTGTCACGAGGATTGCGCTGTTGTGCGTGCAGATCGCTCGAGGTCGTAACGTTGGCTACCTCGGAGCAAAAATTGCGGTTGAGATTCGGAACTCGCTTTTTGAAAAGCTCCAGGCATTGAGCTTGAACTTTTATGACAAGCGCAATGTTGGCTCCCTGATGTCGCGAATGACGAATGATACGGGGGCACTTTATGACGTGCTGGTCGACGGGATTCCGGTTCTGCTCAACCAAATCCTGCTTATCATCACCATTCCAATTGCGATGATGAGCATCAATTGGAAGATCGGACTTTATGCCTTGGCGCCGGTGCCCATTGTGATTTTTGCTGTGCACCTATTCCGTAAAAAAATGAACCGGGTCTGGAGTCGTTACTGGCACCAGTGGTCGCAAACGGGTTCGACCCTGAACGGGATTCTGCAGGGAACGCGAGTCGTGAAGGCATTTTATGGTGAGGACCGCGAAGTAAAGCGCTTCAATCGGCGCATCACAGATCTTGCAACGAGCGGATACGTTGCCGAGACAAGCTGGGCGACGTTCTTCCCGTTCGTGATGTTTGCAATGTTCCTTGGGCTCATCACCGTGTGGGCGGTGGGTGGAAATGCAGTCCTTGTCGGCGCACTCTCTGTCGGTCAGTTGGTCGCGCTAATCACCCAGGTACAGCGACTCAATGACCCACTTTCGAACCTCCAGCGGATTATTGACTGGTCAACTCGCGCACTGACGGCGGCGGAGCGGGTGTTTGAAATCATGGACACGCCGGTGGACATCAAGGACACCGAGGATAGCGTCTCGATGCCGGCGATGAAGGGCGCCGTAACCCTGACAGACGTGCATTTTGGCTACGACAAGCTGAGGACGATCCTGCACGGCGTTGACCTTGAGGTGAGCGCAGGCGAGATGATCGGAATTGTGGGGCATTCGGGCTCTGGCAAGACGACCTTGGTGAACATGATTCTGCGCTTCTACGATCCGACGCAGGGTCACGTCGAAATCGATGGCGTCGATATTCGGAAGATTAAGCTGGATGATTTTCGGCGGCAGGTGGGGGTGGTTTTGCAGGAAAGCTACTTGTTCCCAGGCTCGATTGCGCATAACATCAGCTACGGCAAGCCGGGCGCGACCGAGCAGGAGATTATGGAGGCGGCAAAGGCGGCAAACGCCCACGACTTCATTTGTAAGTTCCCGGATGGTTACGACACGTACGTAGGCGAGCGGGGTCAGCGGTTGAGCGGCGGCGAAAGGCAGCGGATTTCGATTGCGCGGGCGATCCTGCATAACCCGAAAATCTTGATCCTGGATGAGGCCACGGCTTCGGTGGATACCGAGACTGAGCGGATGATTCAGGAGGCGATTGAGAATCTGGTGGACGGGCGAACCGTTTTTGCGATCGCGCACCGGCTCTCGACGTTGCGCAATGCCGATCGGCTGGTGGTGATGGACGAGGGCAAGGTGGCCGAGGTTGGGACTCACGAGGAGTTGCTGGCGATTGAAGGCGGCATCTACCGAAAGTTGGTGGACATGCAGAGCGAGATTAGCAAGATGCAGGCGAACGTTTTTGGCATGGAAGAGGCTGAGCCGGAAGAAGTTGCGTAGCGAACATACTGTAGGGGTGCGATTGTTCGTGTCTCTCCTGCTTGCAACAGCAACCTCAGTGGTTTTTTCGCAGACGATTTGCATTGATCCGGGGCATCCGAGCGAGGTGGGGCGCGGGACTCAGGGGAAGAAAATCACGGAGGTCCGGGCGGCTTGGTTGGTGGCCAAATTGCTAGAGAAGGAGCTGAAGTCGGCGGGCTACAAGGTGGTTTTGACCAAAAAGAGCGAGCTGCAGTTTGTGAAGAACCGGGATCGGGCGCGGATTGCAAATGAGGCGAAAGCGGACTTGATGGTCCGGCTCCATTGTGACGCGAACGAGGGCGGCGGATTTGCGGTTTATGTTCCGATGAAGAAAGGCACTTCGCAGGGGAGGACAGGGCCTTCGGAGGCGATTATCAAAAGTTCGACGGAGGCCGGAAAAGTGTTCCACCCTGCGTTTTCGGCAGCGATTGGCTCCCGCTTGAAAGATAATGGCCTGATGGGGGACGAAAGGACGGCGGTCGGCGGGAGGCAAGGGGCACTTACGGGCTCGATTTTCAGCGAGGTTCCGGTGGTGCTGGTGGAGATGTGTTGCCTGACGAACGCTAAAGATGAGGCGTTTATGGCGTCCGAAAGCGGACGCATCGCGATGGCAAAGGGGCTGCTGGCGGGAATCAAGGCGGCGATTCCATTGAAATCACTGGGAACCAAGAAGCGAGCATCATTGTAAACTGGTGTCGAGTGCTGGAACGCGTTGATTTGGAAGTTATTATTCCTGCTTATAACGAGCAGGAGCGGATCGCACGTACCCTCGCGCGGATTGCCGAGTACTATTCTGAGCAGACCTACACTTGGCGTTGCTCGGTGGTGAACGATGGGTCCAAGGACGAAACGGCGAAGATCGCGTTTAATTTTGCGGCTCGTGATCCTCGTTTTCGCGTGTTGGAGTACGGCGGAAATCGGGGGAAGGGGTTCGCGGTTCGGTATGGAATTTTGCATGCGGATGCGAACCGGGTGCTATTTTGCGACGCCGATCTCGCCACACCGCAGGAGGAGACTGAGAAGCTTTGGGCGGCGATGGATGCGGGGGCTCCGGTGGCGATTGGTTCGCGACCTTTGAAGGACTCTGATCTTGAGATTCGGCAGCCGCTGTATCGCGAGTTGCTGGGCCGCGCGTTTAATAAAGCGGTCCAGATGCTCTGCGTGAAGGGGATTGATGACACGCAGTGCGGCTTCAAAATGTTCACGCGTGATGCCTCGCTGGACATCTTTAAGCGGTGCAAATTGGACGGGTTTGGGTTCGATTTTGAGGCGATGCTGATCGCTCGAGACTTGGGTTATGAGATCGCCGAAGTTCCGATTCGGTGGCGGCACCAGGAGGGGTCGAAGGTTGTTTTGCTTCGCGATGGACCTCGGATGCTGCGCGATTTGGTGAAGCTGCGCTTGGCGGGAAAGAAGAAGCGACTAGAAGTTGCGGCTGAACTTGCGGCAGGTAGTTGATTCCTTAAGCGAATCGTGGCAAAATGCCATGCGATGTCTGATCTTGCTGCGCGCCTTACTCAACGTCAATTTGTGCTTAAGCGGTCTCTGCTGAAGCTGATCGGGGCGGAATACTTCGTTCACGACACGGCGGGGAATGTTCTCTTCGTTGCTCACCAGAAGGGGTTCAAGCTCAAAATGGAGATCGATGTTTATGGCGATCAGGCAAAGACGCAGTCGTTGATGTCGATTCGGGCGCGGCAGATCATCGATTTCAGCGCGGCCTATGACGTGTGGGATAACACAACCGGGCAAGGCATCGGAGTTCTTCAGCGGAAGGGTTGGAGTTCGATGTTGCGCGACGAATGGATCGTTTGCAATCCGCAAGGGGCGCAGGTGGGGACCTTGATCGAGGATTCGATGCTGATGGCGGTCTTGCGGCGATTTCTCAGCGGCTTGATTCCTCAGAACTACGATTTGTTGGACGGTTCGGGGCAACGGTTGGTCGATCTTCGGCAGAACTTTAACCCGTTCAGCTACCACTTGAATGTAGACATTCAGGGGATGGTGGACGCGCGAATGGCGCTGGCTTCGGCGATTCTGCTTGCGGCGGTGGAAGGACGCCAGAGCGGCGGAAGCGCGTTCGATTGAGGCTAAACCTTTTGCCTGATTTTGCGTCATAGTGATTATATGAAGGCTTTTGCAGTTCTCGTAGCGGCAGGAGCCTTTTGCGTCTCATTTGGTCAAAAGGCGCTCGACGAGAAGTTGGAGCCTTTGATGGTGCGGCTTCGGGCGGCGAACACGAACTACGACCTGATGATGTCGCAGATCACGACAGAGAAGCAGGCGCAGAACACCTACAAGCAGTACATGGGCGCGATTCGGGCCGTGGCCGATGACGCCGGGGCGTTTGAGTCGATGGCGACCGATAAGGGCACGAAGTGCCGGTTCGCGATTGTTTACTTCCAGGCGATGGCGAACTACCTCGGCGATCCTGCGCAGGTGGAGAAGGTTGCCCTCAACATTGTCGAGAAGTATCGGGATCAAGAGGCGCTGTGCGTTCCGATTGAGCAAGTTTTGTTTTTGAACTTTCTTGGGATTGATAAGTACAAGAAAGTTGAGAAAGAGTTACTGAAATCGAAGAATCAGGAAGTTTTGGGATCGGTCGCACTGGCAAAGGAGCTGATCGGGTTTATGGACGAGAAAGGCGACCTGAATCGCCTTCGCCAAGTCTCGGTGACGTATGCCAAAACGAAGGCGGGTGCGAGGGCAAAGCGCATTTTCGATCTGCGAACGAAGTTGATTTTGAGTCAGCCGGCGCCTGCTTATGAACTCACATTTTCGGACGGACGTAAGGTGAATCTGGCGGACCTCAAGGGCAAGATCACGATCGTTCACTTTTGGGGATTTTGGTGCGGGCAGGAGATCACGGATTACAAGGATTTGCTGCTTCGGAATGCGGCGCGAATTCAGGTGATCGGAGTGAACACCGACGCTTGGAACCCGGCATACATCGGGGCGCGCATCAAGGATAAGCAGATATGGTGGCCGAACCACCTGGCGGGAAGCCTGATTGGTACGGTTCCGATGGATTTTGGCTTTCTGAGCTTCCCTTCGACCCTGATCATTGATGAAATGGGGATTGTGCGATCCGTTCCCGGCGTAGGCAACTGGCGCGAGGTGATGGACCGCCTTTTGGGAAATTCATAAAAAAGTCTAATTTTTGGTTGTAAGTTCTGCACAGAAGGAGTAAGGTGTTACGGATGCGAGCATTTCGCGGGATTAAGAAGGGGATTGGAGTGGGGCGAAGTAGCCTTACGCTTGGTCTCGTCCTTAGCCTTATTCTTGGAATTATTAGCATGAGCTAAGACCCGGGAACGCATCAACCACAAAGAATGAGAGGCCTCCCGGGAAGAACCCGGGAGGCCTCAATGCTATGGCAGCATCAATACGACCGAATCGTTGACACCGACGTTGACACATGCACCCGCAGATGGGTGAGGAGAACGCATGAGTAAACGATCTGGTGCACGAATCGTGATGGAATCCCTGGCGCGGCAAGGGGTGGAAACCATCTTTGGATACCCTGGCGGCGTGGTTTTGCCGCTTTATGACGAGATGCTGAATTGGCCGCAAATCAAGCACGTCTTGGTGCGGCATGAGCAATGCGCGGCGCACATGGCGGACGGGTATGCCCGTTCGACCGGACGCGTCGGCGTGTGCCTTGCCACGAGCGGCCCGGGTGCGACGAACCTGGTGACCGGCATCGCGACCGCGATGATGGACTCGATTCCGATGGTGGCGATCACGGGCAACGTGAACAGCTGGGCGATCGGAACGGATGCCTTCCAAGAGACCGACATTCAGGGAATCACGATCCCGATTACGAAGCATAACTACTTGGTGCAGAATGTCGCCGACCTGCCTCACGTGCTTGAAGAGGCTTTCTATTTGGCAAATTCGGGTCGAAAGGGTCCGGTTTTGGTGGATATCCCGAAGGACGTGTTCATTGCGCAGACCGAAGCCGAGTTTCCGTCGACGGTCTCGCGGCGGGGGTATCGACCATCGGCTCCGCTGAATCCGGTTTCGTTTGAGCGCGCGGCAAAGTTGCTCGCGGAAGCCCAGCGACCGATCGTGATCGCGGGTGCGGGAGTCATTTGGTCAAACACGTGCGACGCGCTTGCTGAACTCGCCGAGAAGTGCGACCTGCCCGTAATTTCGACTCTACTTGGACTCGGCAACCTTCCCCGCTCGGATGCGAGATCGCTGGGCATGATGGGAATGCACGGCGAGATCACCGGCACCTTGGCGGTTCAAGATTCGGATTTGGTCATCGGAATCGGAATGCGCTGGGATGACCGCTTGACCGGGAAAGTCGCCGGATTTGCGCCTTCGGCGAAGATCATTCACTTTGATATCGACCATTCTGAGTTCTCCAAGATTGTCGAGACTGAGGTGATTGTGCCGGGAGACCTGGCGGAATCCTTGCCCGAATTCGTGCGGGCGGTGGCTCCCAAGAAGAATCCGGAGTGGTGGAAAAAGATTCGCACGATCCAATCGGCGAACCCGATTGCGGTGCCCGAGCGGAACAATCTCATCGCGCGGAATGTGCTTGATGCATTGAACCGAGAAACCGGCTCGCGGGCGATTGTGAGCACGGACGTGGGCCAGCACCAGATGTGGACGGCTCAGCAGTATCAGTTCGAGCGGCCCTACCAATGGCTCTCTTCGGGCGGCTTAGGCACGATGGGCTTCGGATTCCCTGCGGCGATGGGGGCGGCGTTTGCTAACCCCGACCAAGAAGTTTGGGCGGTTGTGGGCGATGGCGGATTCCAGATGACCCTGCAGGAGCTTCAGACGGCGGTCGAGCACCAGCTGGACGTGAAGATCTGCCTCATCAATAACGGCTTTTTGGGAATGGTTCGGCAGTGGCAAGAGCTGTTTTATGACAACCGATACAGCCATGTTTCGATGGGAAGTCCGGATTACGGAAAGTTGGCGGACGCTTATGGCGTGTCGTTCTTCCGGTGCTCGTCGAGGGCAGAACTTGGCGATACCTTGGCGAAAGCGCGGGCGACAAAGGGTCCCGTGCTGTGCGAATTCATCGTCGAAATGGAAGAAAACGTGTTCCCAATGGTTCCGGCGGGAGCGGCAAATGACGACGTGATTCCCGATCCGGCACTGGCTGAAAAGCAGGGGGTGACCGCGTGAGCCAGATGCAACACACCATTACGGCGCTTGTGCATAACGAGAGCGGGACCTTGAATCGGCTGGCTTCCCTTTTCCGGCGGCGGATGTTTTCGCTCGCCAGCCTGAACGCGGGAGACTGCGAGCAAGAGGGCTTTAGCCGGGTGACGATGGTGGTGGAGGGTGATGCCGGAGTGCTCCGGCAGTGCGTTCGTCAGCTCGACAAGCTGGTCGACGTGGTGGAGGTTGAAGACCTTCCGCAGGCGGCTTCGGTTCAGCGCGAATTGGCGTTCTTTGAGATCTCGGCAACGCCCGAGAATCGGCGGCAAGTGCTCGATATCGCGGATGCGATGCGATGCGAAGTGGTTCACCTCGAGCCGTCGTCGCTGACGCTTCAGGTGTCGGCGGAGCCATCGCGCATTGATCACATTCACACGCTTCTGGCTCCGTTTGGGATCAAGCAACTGGTCCGGAGCGGACTGGTCGCGATTCGGGTGAAGAGCTAGGCAGGTATCAGCGAACTGTGAGCGGCGAACGGCGAGAGATTCTCATGCTGCCGTTGCAATCAAATAGATACGGACAACTTTACATAACAAAACATGGCAACAATCTACTACACAAAAGACGTCAACCAAGACCTGATCAAGTCGATCAAGGTCGCGATCATCGGCTACGGCTCGCAGGGGCACGCCCACGCGCTCAACTTGAAGGATTCGGGTGTGGACGTGCGGGTCGCGCTTTACGAGGGTTCGCCGAGCAAGGCAAAGGCGGAGGCAGCCGGGCTAACGGTGGTGAGCGTCGCCGAAGCGACAAAGTGGGCAGACCTGCTCATGTTCTGCGTTCCGGACGTGCCGATGGCGTCGATCTTTGCGAATGATGTCGAGCCGAATCTGCGCGACGGGCAGACGCTTCTGTTTGCGCATGGCTTCAACATCCACTTCGGTCGGATCGTAGTTCCGGCAGGCGTGAACGTGGCGATGATCGCCCCGAAGGGCCCCGGACACCGACTTCGAGCGGAGTTTGAAGGCGGAAACGGGATGCCCGCGCTGATCGCGGTACATCAGGACCCGAGCGGAAACACGAAGGACGTTGCGCTCAGCTACGGCTGGGGAATCGGATCGGCGAAGGCGGGAATCCTCGAGACGACGTTCAAGGAAGAGACCGAAACAGACCTTTTCGGCGAACAGGCGGTGCTTTGCGGTGGCCTCTCGGAGCTGATCAAGGCGGGATTTGAGACCTTGGTGGAGGCTGGATACCAGCCCGAAGCGGCGTACTTTGAGTGCTTGCACGAGACGAAGCTGATCGTCGATCTGCTTTATGAAGGCGGCCTGAACTACATGCGATATTCAGTCTCGGATACCGCAGAATGGGGCGATTATGTCGCGGGTCCGAAGGTGATCAACTCGGAGTCGCGCAAGGCGATGAAGGAGCTTTTGGGCGACATTCAGAGCGGGAAGTTCGCGGCCGATTGGGTTGCGGAAAACGAGAACGGACGCCCGGTGATGACGGCTACCCGCGAGCGCGAATCTTCGCACCAGATCGAGGCGGTTGGCAAAGTGCTTCGGGGCATGATGCCCTTCATCAAGGCGAAGTAATGCAGTCAGCTTCGTCACTTTCGGTGGCTCCTCTTGACCCAGTTTGGGATCGAGAGGAGTTGCTGGCGAGAATGCATGAAAACCTAACGCTTGTTCGGGAAGTTGCGATTCTGAGCCCGGTTGACTCGCTTTCGGGGGGGAAGGTCTTTGCCAAGCGCGAGGACCTTCAGCCCACGCATAGCTTTAAGTTAAGAGGAGCGTATTGCGCGATCGCACGGCTTTCGGCATCTGAGCGGGCGAAAGGGGTCATCGCAGCGAGTGCGGGTAATCACGCTCAGGGGGTTGGGCTTGCAGCTCGACGCCTCGGGATTGATGCGGAAATCGTCGTTCCGACAACGACGCCGGAAGTGAAGCAGAACGCGATTCGGTCGCATGGCGCGACCCTGATTTTGCATGGCGATAGCTACGACGATGCGTTTGCGTTTGCCTCGGCTCGGGCGGCGCAGACGGGTCGGGTGTTTGTGCATCCTTATGACGACCCGGATGTGATCGCGGGTCAGGGGACGATTGGGTTGGAGTTGGCAGAGCAGCTACCGGCGGGTTGCCAGCGGGTGTACGTTGCGATTGGCGGCGGTGGGTTGCTGAGTGGAGTGGCTTTGGCGCTTGCAGAGTTACGTCCGGAAATCGAGGTTGTGGGCGTGGAGCCGGAGGACTCAGATGCGATGACGCTCAGCCTTGAGCGCGGGGCGCTAGTTCGGAAGGACAAGGTTGGCCTCTTTGCGGATGGCGTCGCGGTAAAGCAGGTTGGTAGGTTGACGTTTTCGATTTTGAGTTCGCTGGGAGTGAGGACCATTCGGGTTTCAAATGACGAGATTTGTGCGGCGGTGAAGGAGTTTTACGATGAGCGACGCGCGATTTTGGAGCCGGCGGGGGCGTTGGCGTTTGCGGGTTTGAAGAGCGAAGCACTCGGTGAGGGCACGGCGGCGTTTGTGGCTTGCGGGGCCAACATGAGCTTCGACCGGCTGGGATTTGTAGCGGAGCGAGCGGCATTGGGAGAGCACTCGGAGGCGATTTTTGCGGTCGAGATTCCTGAGCGTCCAGGGGCGTTTCGTCGGCTCTGCGACGCAATGGAGAACCGGAACATCACGGAGTTCAACTACCGGATGAGCGATGCTGATCGGGCGATTGTTTTTGTGGGAGTTCGAACGAAGTTGGCGTCCGATTCGGGTCTGATTCTCTCGCAGCTTTTGGCGGAAGGGTTTGCGGCGAGGGACCTCTCTCAGAATGAGTTGGCGAAGACGCACGTTCGGCATATGGTTGGCGGGAAAAGCCGGATTGCCACGGACGAGCGGCTGTTCCATTTTGATTTCCCGGAGCGGCCGGGGGCACTTGGCGAGTTCCTGCGGCACTTGGCGGGTCAGTGGAACATCTCGCTGTTTCACTACCGGAATCACGGCGCAGACAAGGGCCGGGTGCTGGTGGGGATTCAGGTTCCCGAAAGGACCTCGGCGAAGTTTTCGGAGTTTTTGGTTGGGCTTGGGTACGAGTACACGGAGGTGACGGATGATGATTCGGTCCGACTCTTTTTGTGAGTATTCGTGCGGCCTCAACTCGGCGATTTTGAACGACCTTGAACCTAAGAACTACTATGACATTTGATCCCAGACATAAATCTCGAACCATTACCGAAGGCGTTGACAAGACGGCGAACCGGGCGATGCTACGCGCGATGGGCCTCGGCGACAAGCACATGACTCAGCCCTGGGTGGGGGTGGCGACGGTTTGGAGCGAGTCGAACCCTTGCAATTTCAACCTGGATTCGCAGGGCAAGGCGATTGCCGCTGAACTGAATGAGCGGAGTTTGACCGCGCGGCGGTTCAATACGATTTCCGTTGCCGACGGAATCGCGATGGGGCACGAGGGGATGCGCGCCTCGCTGGTAAGCCGCGAAGTGATTGCCGACTCGGTGGAGCTGATGATGCGGGGGCACTGCTACGACGCTTTGGTCGGGGTGACGGGGTGCGATAAATCGCTGCCGGGGATGCTCATGGCGATGGCTCGGCTAAATGTGCCTTCGATCTTTCTGTACGGCGGAACGATCATGCCGGGTCGCCACAAAGAGAAGGACGTGACGATTCAGGATGCTTTTGAGGCGGCGGGGGCTTTTGCCGCTGGGAAAATCGACGCCGAGGAGCTTCACCGAGTTGAATGCGCAGTATGCCCCGGGGCGGGAGCTTGCGGTGGGCAGTATACGGCGAACACGATGGCCTGCGTCGCGGAGGCGTTGGGCATGGCGCTTCCAGGTTCGTCGTCGCCTCCGGCCGAAGATCCGGATGGAACTCGGAAGCCGTACTACGCGCGCATCGCCGAGGCGATGACCGGGCTTTTGGAGCGAGGAATTTTGCCCTCGGACATTATCACGAAGAAGTCGCTTGAGAATGCGGTGATGGTAGCGGTGGCGACGGGGGGCTCGACGAATATCGCTCTTCACCTCCCCGCAATTGCCCATGAACTTGGGCTGTCGATTACGCTTCAGGAGATTCACGAGATCAGTCAGCGGACGCCGCTTATTGGGGATCTGCGACCCGGTGGGCGGTTCGTGATGCTCGATCTGCATAAGGTGGGCGGCGTTCCGGTGGTGCTGAAGGCTCTCTTGGAAGCGGGCTGCTTGCACGGGGACTGCATGACGGTGACGGGGCGAACCATGGCGGAGAATTTGGCGGACGTGAAGATGCCGGATGGAGATGTTGTTCGCTCGACCTCTGCCCCGCTGGGCGATACGGGTGGCCTCGTGGCGGTGTTTGGGAACCTGGCTCCGGATGGAGGGGTGATTAAGACCGCAGGCGTCAAGAATCTATCTTTGACGGGTCCGGCTCGGGTGTTTGACTCGGAGGATGCCGCGATGGCGGCGGTTCAGAATCGTGAGATTGTGGCGGGAGACGTCATGGTGATTCGGTACGAGGGTCCGAAAGGCGGTCCGGGAATGCGGGAGATGCTGGGCGTAACCTCGGCTCTTGTCGGCCAAGGGCTGGGGAACGATGTGGCGTTGCTGACCGATGGGCGGTTCAGTGGCGCAACGAAGGGGCTGATGGTGGGTCACGTTTGTCCGGAGGCGAGCGAGTGTGGTCCGATTGCGCTGGTGCAAGACGGCGATATCGTGACGGTCGATGCCGCGACGTTTACTCTGTCGATGGATGTTTCGGAAGAGGAGCTTGAACGGCGACGGGCGGCTTGGGTGAAGCCGGCGGCGCGATACTCCAAAGGAGTTCTGGCGAAGTATGCGCGTTCGGTTGGGTCGGCGCATTTGGGAGCGATCACTACGTGATGGCTTGTTAAGTTTTCGAACTCCCTCCGGGCTGACGCCCTCGTCCCTCTTATCCAAGAAGGACGTCTTTGCGCTGGTGGACGGGGACGTCCGCGAACCCTTAGCCAGCGGAGATGGGGACGCCGCCCTCGGCGCCAACCGCGAAGACATGGTCGTCTTTGTTCACGTTTGGGATGGTGGCTTCACGGACGTCACCAACGACTTTTGCGCCTTCCCAGGTTGGGGAAGATGAGCTGCGCCAGTAGACCACGTAATTGGTTCCGGCGGTTCCCTTCCATCGGAGGGTAGTGCTGTGCGCCTGCTTGGGGTCGTATTGAACTTGGGTGGGCGCGGGTCCGGCGTTCGCTAAGCTTTGTAGAGCGGCGAGGTTAAGACGGCAGACGTTGGCGAGGTAGCTAAAGTCGATTCCGTCAATCGTGTCCTTGTCGGTGTGCTGTCGATCGAGTGACTCGATGGCCTCGACAAAGCGGACGGCGTTGAAGCCGGCGTTCGCAAATGGGGTGTGGTCGCCACCACGCTGGAATCGGTCGCGGCGAAATACCAGCCATGGGGAGAAGCCCTTCACTTTGCCCCGAGTGGTCCATTCGATGAACCGAGCGAGTTCGCGGCTATTGTGCTTTTCTGATTCCTCGCTGTAGAGTCGGACGCGCTTTTTGTCCTTGAGTTTGCCGCTTTGGGACGCGCCGACGGTGTCATTGTTAAGCATCGCCTCGATTTCCCATTTTTCAGCGAGGGCGCGCTGGGTGAGGGCGGTGGAGCCGAAGAGCCCCTGCTCTTCGCCGCTGAAGGCGACGAAAACGAGCGTGTTTTGCCAAGTGCCGCTCGCCATGACGCGCGCGCATTCGAGAGTGGCAGCGACTCCGGAGCCGTCGTCGTTGATGCCGGGCGCGACTGCCGTCATCGGGTCACCGGTTAGATTGATCGTATCGAAGTGCCCGCCCATCAGAACGCGCTTGGGAGATTTTCCGGGCAAAGTCGCGACCACTTGCACGACTTCTTTGTCCTCGACGATGCGGCGACCCTTTTTGATGGGGTACCGCATGAGTTCGACTTGAAGGCCAGGGATTTCTATAAATTCGGCGGCGAGCATTTCGGCCGACTTCTCCAGGTTAGGCGTGTTGGTGTTCCGGGTCGGAAACAGGCTGAGCTTCTCAAGAGTTTGCTTGAGGTTATCGGTCGAAACTTCGGGGAGAGTGGCAATCATGGCAATCGCAGTAAGGAGCACGATTGCCGGATGTTACCCAGACCGATTAAGCCTGGATATCGAGCTTTTTGAACCCCATTCGGGCGAGCATTCGCTGCCACCAGGTTGGCCTTACATTGGGAGAAACCGCGTCCATGAGTCCGGGACAGCGCTCAAGTAGACCATCAAACGAGCTTACGATCACGTGCGGATCGTGCTCGAATTCGCCGTGCCACGAGCAGACGAAGCAGGAAGTGACTTCGACCGAATTGATTCCGCCACAAAGCGGGCACACCTTGAATTGGGTTGCGAGCGAGTTGGCAGAATACACGGCGTCTTCCATGACCAGGAATACATCATTGGCATCTGACCTGCCAAAACTAATGGCTTTGTTCTCTTTCACTCAATGTTTTTGGAGGGGGTTTTGATTTCGGTTGTTCCGCCCGATACTTTTGCTAGGACTATTGGTAAAATAGCACTAGCTATGAAAGGCTCCTTGGAGGATGTGCAGCATACAGTTAGCACGGACGCACCGACTCGGTGGGGTCGATTCCTGCGATTTTTGGGCCCCGGATTTTTGGTGAGCGTGGGCTACATGGACCCGGGAAACTGGGCGACTGACCTTGAGGGCGGATCGCGCTTTGGCTACCAACTTTTGTGGGTCATCTTGGCCAGCAACCTAATGGCAATTCTGCTGCAGACGCTTTGCGTTCGGCTGGGATTGGGTGGGGGAATGGATCTGGCGCAAGCTTGCCGATCCGTG
The DNA here is from genome assembly GCA_964566635.1 of uncultured Fimbriimonas sp. Classification (GTDB taxonomy): domain Bacteria; phylum Armatimonadota; class Fimbriimonadia; order Fimbriimonadales; family Fimbriimonadaceae; genus Fimbriimonas. The sequence continues at coordinate 504,255 of CAZMJL010000001.1, forward strand.
TTTAAGCGCCCTTTGGCGACGATGCTGTGGATCTTGGCGGAGATTGCGATGATCGCCACCGATGTTGCAGAGGTTATCGGATCGGCGGTGGCATTGAACCTGCTTTTTGGCCTCAACAAGGTCGCCGGTGTAGTTCTGACTGGACTTGACGTTCTGCTTCTTTTGGGCCTGATGCGGTTTGGATTCAGAAAACTTGAGGCTCTGGTGATCGTGCTCGTAGGCACGATTTCGGTTTGCCTGTTCATCAACGTCTTTAAGTCATCGCCCGAATGGGGTTCGGTTGCTTCGTCACTGATTCCGCGTGAGAAGCCGTCCGGCGATGCTTTGCGCATTGCGATTGGGATTATCGGGGCGACGGTGATGCCGCACAACCTTTACCTTCATAGCTCGATCGTGCAGAGCAGGAAAGTGGCCGACGACCGCAAGCAAGAAGCGATTCGATCGGCGACGATTGATACCATCGTATCGTTGGGGGCGGCGTTCTTTGTGAATGCGGCAATTTTGATTCTTGCAGCGTCGGTGTTTCATCGGGGCGGAGAGACAGTGGCGAGCCTTGAGCGGGCGCATGAGTTGTTGAGTCCTTCGTTGGGGACGGCGGCGGCGGTGTTGTTTGCGGTCGCACTCCTTGCTTCGGGGCAATCTTCGACGATCACGGGAACTTTGGCTGGGCAGGTGGTGATGGAGGGCTTTATGAGCTGGAAGATCAAGCCGGCGTATCGGCGAATGGTGACCCGGGGGCTCGCCCTGATTCCGGCGATCTTGATCGTTACTCTGACGGAGGGGCAAGACATCGATGGCCTGGTTCTTTCCCAGGTGATTTTGTCTTTGCAACTTCCCTTTGCGATTTTCCCTTTGGTGTTAATCGCGGCGAGTCGGTCGTCTTTGGGTGAGTTTGCCGCGCCGAAATGGATGACTGCCCTCGGCCTGGCGATTGGCACGGTGATCACGCTTTTGAACATCAACTTTATGGCTGACAAGTTCGGTTGGTCGATCATCCTGGCTGGAGCGGCGGTGGTTCTCAGTTTTGTATACTGGGCGCAGGTCGTTTACCGGGAGAAAAACGTCGTTGCTGGCACCTGATCGAAACATTCGCGTCCAACGGGCAGCCAATCTCTCCTTCGGATTCAATGTTGTTCAGACCGGACTGAAGCTTGCGGGAGCGCTTTTGACGGGCTCTGTCAGCTTGCTGAGCGAGGCATTGCATAGCGTGAGCGACGTCATTTCATCGTTCGTTTCTCTGGTGAGTGTGCGCGCGGCGGCGGCTCCGCCGGATGATGAGCACCCTTACGGGCACGGCAAAATCGACACTCTTGCGGGACTCAGCGAGTCGATCATCCTGTTCCTTTTTTCGCTGTACACGGCAGTGATGGCGGTCGTTCATCTGTTCCAAAAGCCCGAAGTTGGCAAGATTGACTGGGGCCTGGGAATTGTTTCAGCTTGCGCGGTTGTGGGCTTTTTTGTGATGAAATCGGTCGGGAAGATCGCGAAGGAGACAGAATCGTTCGCTTTGCTTTCTAACGCGCAGCACATTCAGGTTGACATCGTGACGACGGTTGGGGTGCTGGCGTCATTACTGGTGACCAAATTCACCGGATGGGCGTATGCCGATCCGCTCTTTGCGCTTGGTTTCTCACTTTGGCTTGGGTACTCGTCAGTGCTCATGATCCATGCAGCATTTGACCAAGTGATTGATAGCCATATCGACCCCGAGGAGCTGAAACGAGTCGAAGCGATTTTGGGGGAAGAACCCGAGCTTTTGAGCTTTCACAAGCTCAAAACGAGGCATTCGGGCGAATGGCACTTTGTGGAAATGCACATCGTTGTTCCTCGGGAATGGACAGTGGTTCAGGCGCATGATTTGGCGGATCGAATCGAAAAGCGAGTTGAGGCCGAATTGAATCCTTGTGTGTGTACGATCCACGTCGATCCGGCCGATTGTTAAGGTTTTCAGTACCCGTAAAGTTGCCAGGGGATTTGGCATGACAGGTAAGGAAGATTCAATGTGGGATGATCGACTGGCTCGTACATTTAGCAATAGCCGGATTTGCTGGTGGCATCCTTGCATTTGGAATCTCGATCTTCAAGGTCGGTCCGGGTAAGCCGGAGTTTCCGTTTTTCAAGGTGTTGGCAGCTTGTATGTTGCTCACCATCGGCGGTCCATTCGCTTACGTCGAGTACCAGACTCGGCAGCAGAAGCCAACCCTTTTCCCAGTCGTGAAGGCTTATTTCAACTCTGAGCGCTGCCCACTTGAGGGTTCGATTGAGAACATCAAGATTCTGCACGTCACCAAAGGCACTGCTTACGCCTACTTAATCTCGAAGGAAAAAGAGAGTTGGGGCGGTTATGAATATCCCATCATGCGCCTGAAGCTCTCGAAGAGCGTTCTGAAGAAGAACGGGAAGGAGCAGTGGTCGGTGGTGAAGGGCGAGGTGCTTCAATCATCTCGTTTGAATAAAGATAACCTCGTTTGGCCACCTTATCATTGATGAGCCAGTAGAATTTGGCGTATGACGCCATCGCTGTCGTTTTTCGGCGCAACTCGCACGGTCACCGGTTCCAAGCACCTCCTCAAGGTCGGTAAGGCGCAAGTTCTGATTGACTGCGGAATCTTCCAGGGTCCGGAGCGGCTTCGCGATCTGAACAACGAACCGTTTCCTTTTTCTCCTCATGAGTTGGATGCGGTGGTGCTGACGCATGCGCACACGGACCACATCGGAATGCTGCCACGCCTGGTGAAGGAAGGATTTCGAGGGCCGATCTATGCAACTCCGGCAACGACGGGAATTGCACGCATCTCGCTTCCGGATTCAGGCCGATTGCAGGAAGAAGAGGCGCGGTACCACAGTAAGCACAGTCAGCGTGTGGAGCCCCTGTATACCGAACAGGACGCGTACGCATCGCTGAAGCAGTTTAAGAACGTGCGGTACCACCAACGGCATGAGCTACCGGGTGGGGCGAGCTGGGTTTACAAGCCGGCGGGGCATATTTTGGGTTCGGCCTTTGCTGAGATTGCGCTCCCGAACGGTGAGTTACTCCTGATGTCAGGTGACCTTGGGCGGTACAACACGCCAATCATTAACGATCCTGAGGTGGTGGATTACTGTGATTATCTGGTGATCGAGTCGACGTATGGGAACCGGATTCACTCGGATGAGGATCCTTTGGCACGGCTCGAGGAGGCGTGCCAGTGGGCTTGGCAGAATGGCGGCACGATTCTGATTCCGTCGTTTGCGATCGGGCGCACGCAGGAGTTGATGTACTACTTCAAGCAGCTTCAGGACTCGGGTCGCATGAACCGGATTCCGATTTATATCGACTCGCCAATGGCAGTTTCGGCGACGCATCTATATGCTCAGGCGAGCGAGGAGCATGACGAGGAAATGCTGGTTTCGGTGGCGGAGGGGTCGAGTGATCTTGAGCCGTCGGGATTGAACTTCGTGAGGGATCGGGAGCAATCCAAAGCCCTGAACCGGCAGGATGGACCGCAGATCGTGATTGCGGGATCGGGAATGGCAAACGGAGGGCGCATCAAGCATCACCTGCGAAGCCGACTATCGAGCGAGCAGACCATGGTGCTGTTTACCGGGTACCAGGCCGAGGGCACACTCGGGCGAGAGCTTTTGGAGGGCGCGCCGACGGTTTCGATCTTTGGTGATGAGATTCCGGTCGCGGCGAAGGTGGACAAGTTGAACTCGCTGAGCGCGCACGCCGATCAGGCCGAGATTATGAACTGGCTGAGCTTCTTCCGCACTCCGCCCAAAAAACTGTTCATCGTTCACGGCGAGCCGGCGGCGCAAGATGCTTTGGCCGAAAAGATTCGGTCGGAGATGGGCTGGACGGTCGAGATTCCGGAGTTTGGCGATACGTTCGAGCTTCCGAATTAAGCGGATTCGTCTTCGGACGAATCCTCGGCGATGCGCTGCTTGAAGTAGGCGTGAGCCTTCTCGCGATAGGCGTCATCTTTGCGTTTAAACCGGACGAAGAAGTAGAAGGCGCCCCACATCAACGACAGAAACGCGATCGCGGAGACGATGATTTGAAGCATGACCACATTAGGATCGGTGGCCTCATTGAGCATGATTTGAGTCTACTGCAGGCGCGGGCTCCCATACAGGCTTGCCGTCCTTCCAAACAACCACAAGATTCCCTTTGCGGGCGTGCTCGGCGAGGGCGTCCTTCACCGCCTCGGTGACGGCAAGGTGGACTTCCTCGTCTTTGTGGAAGCTCTTTTGCGGTTTGACTCTCATTGCTCGTACTCCTGTTTTAGCATGTTCCATATCTCGGGTTGCAAGACTGTGCACGAGCCAGTGGCATCTCCTCGGGCGATAAGCCTCGGGGCCGATGTCGTGGAGTTATCATACAACCTCCAGGTGTCGACGAACTGGATGTATTGGTTAAAGAAGAGCTTTAGACCCGAAACGTAGCGTCTCCTAATGGTTTCTTCGGGGACTCGGTGGCCGCCGTCTCGAACCCGGCCTTCGACCCGGAGGCAGCACATATCTTCGCTGGGGAGCCAGAAGTAGATGAGGTGAACTTGGAAGCCTCGATCGCGCCACCCTTTGACTCTTGTCGCGAGCATTTTGGTTGCAAGCGTGGTCTCGAATGCGAAGTCTTGACCGGCGTTTTCGAGGGCTTCGACTTGATCGAGCAGGAGCCGGCCAGCGTTGATGTCGGCACTGGTTCCCTTCCGGCCAGAAAGCTGCTCGGCGATCATGTCGGCGTTGACGAAGACCATGCCTTCGTTGAGGAGTTTGGTGGCGGCAGTGGACTTTCCTGACCCGTTCGGTCCGGCAATGATGACCGCTTGTGGGGCTTGCGGGCTGTTTTCCACTCTCTGGATTGTACTTGGAACCGCCGAAAATCAATGGGATGGCTGGTAATCTTGCGGGGTTGTTGTGAGTGCTTCACCCTTTCATCGCCCGATTCAAGCCAGGGCGGAATCGCTCACGATCATCCGCTTTTTCGCCGCCTTCATGGTTTTCTGCGACCACTATGCCGCGGACCTTTTGAAGTCTTCTCCGGCTTTTCTGCGAAATCTGCTCGACCGGGGGAGCGCGGGTGTCCAGCTCTTTTTCATTCTCTCGGGATTCCTGATGGTGATCGTTTACGGATCGCGCTCGGACGCGATTGCGAAGCGGGAGTTTTACGTGAATCGTATCGCCCGGATTTATCCAGCATATTTGTTTGCTCTGCTGATAAGCATCCCACTGGCCTTGAGCTGGGTGCGATCAATCGGAATTGCATCCGGACTTAGCGTTCCCATTTTCGTGCTGTCGAAATTCACCATGACAGATGGCTGGTATTTGGGGCGTTGCTATGCGGAAACCTCTTTCAATTGGCTGCAACAAGGTTGGAGTCTTTCTTCAGAGTTATTCTTCTACTTACTATTTCCAATGTTGCTATGTTGGATCAGAAGGCTGAGCCTTGCAAAGAGCATTGCACTGTGCGCGGTTGGTCTCTTCAGCAGTTCGATACTGGTGACAGCGTCGGGTTATCTTTTCTCGATAGATGTCACATTTTCGCCCCCTATTCAGCTACCGGCTTTCGTGATTGGATTAGGTATGGGGCGAATTGTATTGGAGTACGGTCCGCGCCTTGCGACGATGGTTTGGCAGAGATATGTTGTTGTCTTAGTCACGATTGTTTATCAGATGATCACGCCGGAGTCGCAGTTGCCGCAATGGGAATTTACCGGGCTACAGCTGTGCTACGCGCTTTTAATCGCTTGCCTAGGCTTGGAATTTTATCAGACGACAACGACTAATCACGGGCCACTCAAAAAATTCTTTGTTGTTCTAGGAGAGACTAGCTACTCGGTTTACCTATTGCAAACAGCGGTGTATTCGTACCTTGGCTTGGTGCTTCATAAACTCGCAATCAGACCGCTAGATTCCCCTAATTCTTGGGGCTTTTTCTTCCTTACATTTGGGGCGACAAATGTTGTGGCTTGGCTTGTTTGGCGGTACTTCGAGGGACCAGCTAGGAAGTGGATTCAACGCCGGTTCGCGCGCAAGGCATGATTTGGCACCGTTGTTGCGTGATTCATCCACGTGCGAATCGGCGTGGGTGTTTTGGCATTTGCGTTCCCAATGATTTGTGGATCGGCAGATTTGAGCGGGGTACCGCTTTCGTCGAAACGCGCGTATGGGCGGCTGATTGATCGTCCGTTTCAGTTGAGCCAAGCCAAGTTGAAGAAATTGGGGCAGATTTCGGCGAAGAACCAGCGTGGTACGGTTACCGATGTTGCTCAAGTGTGGGCGCTCTCGCTCGAAGGGGGAGGCGGACAGGGGTTCGTGCTTTACTTCACGGCGGAGATCGGTGAGGAGATCAAGAAGCTGGCGTATCGCCGCCCGCCGGTTTTACGATCAACTCCCGAGTATCGCAAAGTAATGTTCACGTTCGGTGATCAGATTCGGAGCGTGCCGATAGGGGTGACCTCGGCGCAGATGCTGTTCTTGAACCCGAAGACGGGCAAAGTGGAATCGAAAGTCTATCGAGATATGTTTACTGCGCGGCTTTTGCTTCAACGAGGTAAGTCAGACCTGATGGGGCAGGTATTGCTGCTCTTGCCGGATCAAAAGAAGAGCTTCGTTTACGGAGCTTTTAAGGTCGCGCAGTTTCAGTAGGAAGAGTAAAGGACGCCGTTCGAGTCTCTGCCCGTCGCCGAGCTTCGGATTCTCAGTTCGCCGTTACTGCGACGCGATACGGAAAATCGGTCCCTGCTCACGGGATCGTCGATATAGTGATTGCTCTGAAGGGTGCCCTGATGAAGGAGGGGGCCCTGGTATTGGCGGCTTCCGAATGGCTCCGAAGCGCTATCGTTGGTCCAGACCTTTGAAGGCGGGTTGATGTCTGTGAGATCCTCGAGATCATTTGGATATGCTTCGTAAAACTGGAAGAACATCGTTTGGGCGTTTCGTAGTTGGCTCAGAGTTTGACGAAGGGTTGCCTCTTTGGAACGGCGAGTTGAACCGGCGGCCTTGGGAATAGCAATTGCCGCCAGTACCGAAACAACGATGATGACAATGAGCAACTCGATGAGCGTAAACGCTCTTCGCAAACGGTGCTGTGGCATTCCCCCTGAGGAGAACATTCCATATTTTGAACCTAAACCTACTGATTTACCGCAGCAATCACTTGGGAAGAGTTGAACATTTTCTCGTGATCGTGGCCGATGTTCGGTACTTGAATGAGTTGCCAGTTGAACTGCCAACCGTTCTTTGCGGCGAGGGCTTTGCCAAAGTTGTAACAGTTTGTGCTCCGTTGGAGGCGTCCGCCGCCTTGGCGCATCGCCTCCTTCGAGGTGTCGAAGTACTCGTCGGGCCTGTTATCAGCGGTTCCAAGTAGGAACGTCATGGGCTGGGCAAGATAGGCCTTGATCACTTCATCGGAACCATGAGCGGGACCAAGACCGCCCATGCCAAAGGGAAACTCCCAGTCGGCACGCGGGAAGATGACTGAGCCTGGATTCACGACGAAGACTCGCCTTGCTGAGGTTCCAGAAAAGGCGCACATTCGGTTGAGAAATTGCCCTCCGGCGGAGTGCCCGATGAGGGTCACCTGACCCCATCCAGGCTGGTGGATGAGTTTTTCGAGGATGTTGTAGGTCCAGGCGGTGCGGAGTTGCAGGTTCCCTTTTGCATCTTGAATCCCTCCTCGGTGGTAGCGCCAATTGGGGAAGCGATCCTTATCGAACAGCGGGGCAGCTACCATGTGCTTGGTGGCGATACCGAGGGATGCAGCGTGGTCGGCATACTCTTCTGCATTTCGATCTGTGCCGTGGAGCACAAAAAGAGTCAGGTTGCTATCGGGCGTCTCGTTCCGGATGAAGACCTTGATCGGCAGTTCGTTGATGGTGAACGATTGAGATCGGGGGCCTTGAAACAAGAGAGCCGGGATAGCGAGGGGCATTCCCTAGTCTAACCCGGCTCGACGGCACTTATTCTTCGTCGCTTGACGAAACCTCGTCGCCTTCGCCGTCATCGGTTCCCTTTACGATTCGGGCGATCGAAGCGACTTGGTCGCCTCCGGAAAGGTTGACAAGTTTGACGCCTTGGGCGACACGACCCGTGGTGCGGATTTCTTTCACCCGCATTCGGATTCCCTTGCCCTTAGTGGTCATGAGCAGGAGCTTATCGTCTTCCTCGACGACTTCGGCACCGATGACTTTGCCCGTCTTCTCGGTGCAGTTCATTGTGAGGATTCCCGATCCGCCTCGGCTTTGGACGCGGTATTCGCTGAGCGACGTTCGCTTACCAAATCCGTTTTCGGAGACGACGAGAAGGGAGAGCGACTCGTCGACGACGGCGGCGGTGACCACTTGGTCATCTGGGTTTCCGGCCTTGAATTGGACCGCTCGGACTCCGCCGGCGGCGCGGCTTCGGCTGGTGGCGTCCTCTTCGCTAAACCGAATCGATTGGCCCTCGCGTGTGACGAGGATAAGGTCATCCTTTCCGGTGGTGCGGAGCGCCCAGCCGAGTTCGTCGCCTTCTTCGATATCGAAAGCGATGAGGCCATTGTTTCGGATGTTTGCAAACGCGGACAGCGGGGTTCGCTTGATCTCAGCGATTTGCTTTGCCCCGGTTCCTCGCGTGATCATCGCAAGGTAGCCCTCGCTGGTGAGATCCTTAACGCTAACCGTTGCGGTGACGCGCTCGCCGCCAACAATGTTGATGTAGTTGATGACCGGCATTCCCTTGGCGTATCGACCGGACTCGGGGATTTCGTAGCCCTTGAGCTTATAGACACGGCCGCGATCCGTGAAGAACAGAATCGTGTGGTGCGTACTGATTTGGAAGAGGTGCGCTGGCTCGTCGTCGGCCTTGAGGGTGTTGTTAACGCCCTTTCCGCCGCGCTTTTGCTGGCGATAAGCGTCGATGCTGACTCGCTTGATGTAGCCGTCTCGGGAGATGGAGATGATGGCCTCTTCGTCGGGGATGAGGTCTTCTTCGGTGAATTCTCCGGCTTCGCGGGCTTGAATCTTGGTGCGTCGCTCGTCGCCATGCTTGTCTCGCATGGTGGTGATTTCGCCCTTCATGACCTCGACAAGGCGAGCTTCGCTGTTAAGGATGTCGAGAAGATCCTGCGACTTGCGGAGAGCAGCTTTGTAGTCGTCCTCGAGCTTTGCCTGCTCAAGCTGAGTGAGCTGGCGAAGCGGCATGTTGAGGACGGCGTTTGCCTGGAACGCCGACATTTCGAATTCGCGGATCAACTCGGCCCGGGCAACACCGGCATCGGGCGAGCGGCGGATGAGGGCGATGACTTCGTCGAGGAATCGCCGAGCGATTTGGAAGCCCTCCATGAGATGGACTTCTTCGAGGGCGCGGCAGAGTTCGTAGCGAGTGCGGCGCTCGATGACATCGCGGCGGTGCTTGATGTACTCGTCGATCATCGTAAGGAGCGGCGCGGTGCGTGGCGAGCCGTCGATGAGCGAGAGGAGAATGCAGCCGAAGCTGGTTCGGAGCGCGGTGTGCTTGAGGAGGTAGTTGAGCGCCTTGTTCGGGTTGACGTCGCGGCGAACCTCGATTTCCATGCGCATTCCGCGCTTATCGGAATAGTCTTGGACGTTCAGGATTCCGTCGAACTTTCGCTCCTTGGCAATGGAAGCGATGTTCTTCATCAACGTTGTCTTGTTGACTTGGTACGGGATCTCGGTAACGACGATGACCGACTTGCCGGCGTCGCCGGGCTCGATCATGGTCTTGGCTTGCATGACGATGGAACCTCGACCCGTTTCGTAGGCTTGGCGGACGCCCTTAGTGCCCATGATGATCCCGTAGGTGGGGAAATCGGGACCAGGGATGTACTCCATCATCTCGTCGAGCGAGCTTGTTGGGTTGTCAATTCGGAAGAGGATTCCGTTGCAGACTTCGGTGAGGTTGTGCGGCGGAAGCTTGGTCGCCATTCCGACCGCGATGCCTTCGGTTCCGTTGCAAAGAAGATGCGGGAACTTGCCGGGAAGGACCAACGGTTCGTTGGTCGATTGGAGGTAGTTCGGCATGAAGTCGACCGTTTCGCGGTCGAGGTCTTCGAGCAGTTCCATCGCGATGGGGGTGAGGCGGCATTCGGTGTATCGCATCGCGGCGGGGCTGTCGCCGTCGATCGAACCGAAGTTTCCCTGTCCATCGATGAGGGGGTATCGCAAGGACCAGGGTTGGGCCATGCGGACGAGGGTGGGATAAACAACTTCGTTGCCGTGCGGGTGGTAGTTGGCGGTGGTTTCGCCAGTGACTTTGGCGCACTTGGTGTGGGCGTTTGCGGGCGTAAGGTTGAGGCCGCGCATCGCGTAGAGGATTCGCCGTTGAACGGGCTTCATTCCGTCGCGGACGTCCGGGAGGGCCCGGGCGATGATGACGGACATCGCGTAGTTGACGTAAGATCGCCCTAATTCTTGATCGACGGCAATGCTCGTACTCAGCGGGTTGTTGTTCTCTTCAGCCACGGTGTTGATTGTGTTAAAGCACGGACTTTAACCTCGTGATTGTACCCGGTGAGGCGGCGTTGGGACGAGTGAGGCGTAGCTCCGCCCTGGACGTGTGTTTAAAGGGGAGATGGTGGGCGGTACAGGACTTGAACCTGTGACCCCTACAGTGTCATTGTAGTGCTCTACCACTGAGCTAACCGCCCGAGTCAGAACAATGATTATCCTGATTTCGTCGCGGTGATGCAATCTCCCCCGGAATTCACTGTTGACCCGCGAGTTCTTTGAAAAACTGGGTGAGTTTTGCGAGCGCGGGTTCGGGGAGTTCGTGTCCGCCTTCATCGACGTACCAAACGAGGGGCTTGGTGCCCTCCCAGCGGGTCGTGTTCTCTCCCCAAGCGGTGCCGTCGCCCTGAGAGCCATTGGCTCGCTTTGCGGCTTGGACGGAGAGGCGTTGACCAGGGAACTTCACGATAGGGTCGTTCTTGCCACTGGAGAAGAATGCGGCGACCGGGGTTCCGGCGGGAGCGCGGCCACCGCCAGCGCAGATTCCGACGCCTTTGAGGAGCGATCCGCGGGCGTTCCAGAGCGCCATCGTCATCGCGCCGCCATTGGAGTGGCCCATGGAGAAGATGTTCTTATCGTCAACGATGTTGCCTTTCTTGACGTATTCGATCATCGCGTCGAAGAACTTGACGTCGCGATCTCCTTCGGCGTCCGCTCGCTGTTGCCATCCGTTCTTCTTCCCTTCCGGGTCGGTCATGCCTTTGGTGGGGAGACCTTGGGGATAGACGCTGATCGCTTGCGGCCAAGTTTCATTAAATTTGAATTTGCGAACGGAATAGTTCATGTTGCCGCCGTGACCGTGGAACGCAAAAACGACTGGTCTCGGACGGGCATCTTTGGTGCGGGGAACGTAGATCAAGAATTCGCGTTTCACACCCTCGACTTCGAGAGTAACCTTTTCGGTGGCGGATAGCTGAGGCAAGAGAGCCGTGGTGGCAGCGGCGAAAATCATTGATGTGAGCATGGAAAGACGAACGATCTCTCCATGCTCAAGTTCAGCGGGGTAGGACTTATTGTCCGGATTTAGCCTTTCGCCGCCGAGCAAGGGCGGCGAGGCCAAAGCCGAGAGCGGCAAAGGTCGCAGGCTCGGGAACGGCGGCAACCATGTTTGTGCTGGGCGGAGTGTCGACGAAGTTTGGCGCCCAGCTCCATCCGTCCCACGAGCCGTTGGAGAGGCTTCGCCCGCCCACGCCGACGTTCGAACTCGTCCAGGTCGGCGTTCCTTGGGCGAGGTAATAAGAGATGTATCCGGCGGTGCCGGGATCGAAGCCGCCAACGTTGTTGCCTCGGAACGAGAAGCCGGTGAGGGCGTCACCGAAGGAGTAGCTGGTGATTTGGATCGAGATTCCGGTCGCGGGGTCGGCGGCGAGGGCTTGGATCATGTCCTGCCCGGTTTTGGCACCGTTAAATTGGTAGCCCCAAACGTAGCTTGGACCGCCGTTTTTGAAGTCCATCACGAGGGCGGCGCGATTGGAACCGGTTCCGGTCCAGTAGGAGATATCGCCGAAGCTGAACTGGGCCATGGAGGCGGAGGCGACGGCGAAGAGGGCGAGAGTTGCAAGTGTTTTCATGATTAGTTCAGGTCAAAGAGTTCGTCGGTGGCGAGGTTTCCGTCGGAGTCGATATCACCGAGGTTGTTCGTCTGGAATGGCGCAGGTTGGAAGATGCTGAAGGCGGATTGCCGCAAGACGGGCTGCCTTGTGGTGCAATGGCCATCAACCCAGGCGATCACTCCGCGCCGGTTTGCGCGGCCGTGGAAGGTAGGGTAGTTGGCGCTCGGAGCTTCGAGGTAGGTGTTGCCTTGGAGAGCGCGGCTGGGACCCCAATCGATTTGGGCGCTGCTGGCGAAGCTCACGGTGTTCGATGGGTCTGCGGCAGATGTCTGGGTCACCTGCCCGGTGCCCAAGTAGCGGTAGTTGTAGCCGTACCCGGTGAGTCCAGTCGCGGTTCGGAGGCGGTTGGGAAAGAGCGGATCGGCTTGGATGCCTTTTCCGCGTGTGTAGGGGTAGAGCAATCCTTCTTCTTCGATTTGGCGCTGGGTAGCGGAATCGAAGCTTGCCCACCAATAACTAAACTTCGCTCCGCTGATCCATGCGCGGGGGATCATCATTACGTCGTCGGCATCGCCGGAGTACATGATCCAGGCGATATCGATTTGCTTGAGATTGGAGATGGATTGGGTTTGCTTGGCGGCAGTTTTGGCCGAGGCAAAGACGGGGAAAAGGATTGCCGCCAGGATGGCGATGATGGCAATCACAACGAGGAGTTCGATGAGTGTAAATGCACGTTTGGGATTCATTTGGCCTCTGCTTCGGAGGCAATCACAAACGGCAGAGGAGCAAACACGCCCACGGCGGGCGGTTCTGCGTACCAATGCTCGTTGGCGACAGCTTCAAAGTCGATATCTCAAGGTGGGCATTCGGGCTCAGATCGAAATCTTAACCGTTGCGGCACAGCGCCGGACTTTCACCGGACTTTCCCCATTCTCAGCCTGACCACGACAGTCAGACCCTTGCGATGCGATCATGTTACAACAAGCCCTCGCCAAATTGCTTGCTCAAACGGTAACTTGAAACGAATGAAGTCGCTCGCTCGTTTGGCCTTCGCTGCGTTGGGCACAATGCTCGTTTCCGCTGCATTTTCCGAGGAACTGATCGGGGCAAGAAACCTGGCTCTCTCGCCGGATGGCTCCAAGATCGCGTTCAGCTACCAGGGTGATATTTGGGTCGCGCCAGCGACGGGCGGGAAGGCAATCCGGATCACCGACAACATCGAGATGGACGATAAGCCGGTGTGGAGTCCGGACGGCGAAAAGCTCGCGTTCCAGTCGGATCGGCACGGAAACTTTGACATTTTTGTGGTCGACGCGGAAGGTGGTAGGCCGAAGCGCGTGACGTGGTTCTCAGGCAGCGATTCGCCTTACTCTTGGAATCAGGACGGAACCGCGCTGACCTCGATCCGATCGCTCGATAATGGCCTCCGCTCGGTGGTCGAGATCAATGTCGAGAGCGGCGCATTCACTCGGCTGTTCAGCGACCAAATGCCGATTGACAACCCGATGCTCTCCCCCGAGGGCGATAAGGTTTTGTATAACCGCCAGGGGTTCCCTTGGCAACGTGCTCGGTACCAGGGGTCAGGAGCGGCGCAGCTTTGGATGTTCGATAAGGCATCTGGAAAGCGATCCGAGGTGCGGGATAACGGGTTCCAGCACCTATGGCCAAACATCACGAAGTCGGGCATCTATGCAGTTACGATGACGGACTTCGTACCGAGTTCCAGCACGCTCACCAAGTCGGTTGGCAAGGTGACGTTTACGGTCGGCGGCACGCCGAACGTGTACAAGATTGACGCCAAAGGCGGGGCGAAGCGGCTTACGAATTTTGCCGGAGAAGGCGCGCGATTTTTGAGCGCGAGCCGAGACGGCAGCCTGCTCGCGTTCGAGCGCGATGGCTCGGTTTACACCTTGAAGCCAGGCGGCGAACCGGTCAATATTGCGCTTAAGGCGAATTTGGATGACAAGGTTTCTACTGAGGAGAACTTGGTTTTGACAGAGGGGGCCGAGAGTGCCACGTTAAGCCCGGACGGATCGACGATTGTGTTTTCGGCGGGAAGCGAAATCTGGTCGGTGCCAACCAAGAAAGACGAGGGACCGAACAAGGACGACGCGACTCGATGGACCACCTGGGAGGGTCTCGATTCGACTCCAACTTACGCTCCGGACGGAAAATCGGTGTTCTTTATCAGCGATCGCGATGGCGCGTCGACGCTGTATCGCCTCGAGCTTGCAACCAAGAAGGTTGAGCGCGTTTCGACCATTCGGGCGGACGTGAGCAACGTTCAAATCTCGCCAGATAAGAAGTCGATTCTGTTCCAGCAACTCGGCTCTGAGGGCGGAATTTACTCGGCACCAGTATCGGGCGGTGCTGCGCAACTGCTGTTCAAGCGACCAGGCCGAGCGGGGCTGGATTACAGCCTCTCGCCGGATGGAAAGTATTTGGCGTTTGTCGAGACGCTCGACGGAAGCGGCTACTACTATTGGGATTCGGGCAACAACGTGTTCGTGGTGGATCTGGCAACCGGGACCAAGACCAACGTGACGCAGATCAATGCGCAGCACAATGGCGTAGTTTGGACTCCGGATGGCAAGTACCTTTACTTCCTGCGGGATGGGCAACTCCAGGCTCTGCCATTGAAGCCCGAAGAGCTTCGCGGAAACGAGATCACGCTGAAATACGAGAAGCCAAAGGATGGCGTGAAGGTCGAGATCGATTTTGAGGATATCGAGACGCGGGTGCGGCGGCTGGCTCCAGTGAATGGAGCGATCATCGCATTTGACAACGAGGACGGATCGTTCTATTACGCAGCTCCGGATGGGCTCTACAAGGCCGATTACAACGGAGAGAACCCTCGTCGGGTGACATCGCCAAGCAACTCGGTGGAACTGAGCGCAGACGGGAAGACGCTGACGGTGGCTCAAGGCGGCCGCGTGTTGAACATCAACACCAAGGTTCCTGGCTTCCCTGCGACTCCGATCGGGTTCCGCGCAGAACTCAGCCGCGACATCGTGAAGACCCGTGCGGCGGCGTATCAGCAGTTCTGGCGCGGATACAACGACGGCTTCTACGATCCAAACTTCCACGGGCGCGATTGGGCGGCAATTGGTGAGAAATACCGCAAGTTCTTGCCATCGATTGGTCACCGGCGCGAATTTGCAACTCTGCTGGCAATGCTCACCGGAGAACTCGAGGCTTCTCACGCTGAGGTATCGCCAGCTCCGGGCGGGCCGCGCTCGGCGCAATCGTCATGGTTGGGCTTCGTTGTGGATTACAGCCACAGCGGCCCTGGAATCAAGATTGCCGAGGTTCCGAAGCGCACCCCGGGAAGCTTTGCGAAGACGAAGCTGAACGTGGGTGAGGTGGTGCTGAAGGTGAACGGAAAGGAAGTTGCGATGAACGAGGCTTTGTTCCGCGATGTTCTGAACGATCAATCCGGACGCGAGGTCACGCTGACGGTGAAAGGCACCGACGGCAAGGAGCGGGAGGTCAAATTCCGGGCCCTTTCGACAGGTGAGTATGGCGGAATTATCCGAGCGAATAAGCTTGAGGCGAACCGTAAGTACGTCGAAGCAAACTCGAAGGGAGATTTCACTTACGTCCAGATCGCGGGCATGGACGGTGGATCGTTTGATCGATTGAACCAACAGCTTTGGCAATATGCGCAAGGCAAGAAGGGCCTAATCATCGACGTGCGAGGAAACGGCGGCGGAAACACGGCCGACCGCATTATCGACATCCTGGAGCGACGCCAAAACATGAACTACGTTCCTCGCGACGAGAAGCTGGTGAGTGGGCCTGGTCAAGTGCTCAACATGCCGATCGTGGTGATGTGTGACGAAACGAGCTTCAGCAACGCAGAGATGTTCCCCGAGGCGATGCGCACGCGAAAGCTTGCGAAGTTGGTAGGTCGTCCGACGAGCGGGTACGTGATTTACACTTACGGCCTGCCTTTGCTGGACGGCACGCAGGGCCGAATGCCGAGCACCGGCGTGTACCGAGTGGACGGAACTCCGATGGAAAACCTCGGCGTAAAGCCTGACTTCATCGTGGATATCTCGCCCGAGCAGTACATGAGCGGTCAAGACCCGCAACTCGATAAGGCAATCGAAGTCCTGCGAAAGGGCTGATTTTTCCCGTGATGGCAACCACGCTCTTGCGAACGTGGTTGCCATTTTTCATGCCTTCCGGTACCCTGTGATGGTCAATGGCGAACAACTACTTCTTCCAAATCGCAAACACCCCGGTGACCCTAACTCGACTGGTTGATTGCATTCGACCGGAGCAGTACGATTCGGCGGTTGCGGCGGACCGGTTCACCCTGCGCGAGTTGATCGCTCACATGGCAGATACCGAAGAGATCTGGTTGGATCGGATCACTACGGCGATTGAGTATCCCGGAAAGGAAGTTCCGTTTTTTGACGAAGATCAGCGGGCAATCGATCATCACTACTCGAGCAAGGATGTTCACCATGAGCTTGAGGTATTCGAAAATCGGCGGCGGGATACCGTTGCCTACCTTAGCGGCTTGGCTGAAGATGATTGGCAGAATACAATTCAGCACCCTACGAATGGGGCGATGACGGTTCTGGAGATTGTCATGACAATTGTGGGGCATGACATGTATCACATTCACCAAGTCAGCCAGTATCTGAAGTAATCTTCGCACCAAATGCGAAGTCTGTTGGCGTTTGTTATTGCGCTCCCGGCGTTTGGGGTGGCGGGCGAAATCGTTTTTCGAGAGGGTGTAGCGCGGCCGGTCAACGGTAATCCGCGTACCGTGTTACGCATTGATCCGATTGAGGCCGCTTTGATTAGCGGGGCCCTGAACACCTCGGACTGGAAGCCGGTCAAGGCGAATGAGCAAGGCACATTCTCCGGCGCGCCGTTTGGGGGTGGTTACGCCTTTTTCACGGTCGATTCCACATCCGCCAAGACGATGCTTCTTGAAGCCAAGGGGAATGGAGTCGTTTATGTGAACGGCGTACCCCGGGCGGGCGACGTTTACTCATTTGGATACTTGTCCTTGCCTGTGAGGCTCAAGGCTGGCCGGAATGAGTTTTTGTTCAACGTCGCTCGGGGGAGCTTTTCCGCCAAGCTGATTGATCCACCAAAGCCTATTTCGCTCGATCTGCGGGATGCGACTTTGCCGGATATCGTTTTGGGCGAGAGGGGCGTGCTTTGGGGTGCGTTCGTGGTTCGGAACGCGACTGAGGTTGATCAATCTTCGCTTGTGCTTGATGTCAACGGGACTCGAACTCCGGTCAAGACCTTGCTTGGGGAGGCCTCGGCAAAGGTCGGCTTCCGTATGCAGCCAAACCGAACGGGTGAGTACACGATCAAGCTTTTGTCCGCAGGCAAGGCGGTTGATGAGGCCAAGTTCAAGCTCAGACTGCGCGAGCCGAAGCAGATTCACAAGCGAACGTTTGTGAGCCAGATTGACGGAAGTGTGCAGTATTACGCCGTGAATCCTGCCCAAAACGGAACCGTTGGGAACTCGATGGTTCTTTCCCTTCACGGTGCCAGCGTTGAAGCGCTGGGGCAGTGCGAGGCGTACGGACCGAAGGCGAACTTCACGATTGTTTGTCCGACCAATCGAAGGCCGTTTGGGTTTGACTGGGAGGATGTTGGCCGGCTCGACGCTCTGGAGGTTTTGGAGCATGCGCGGCGGCTTTATCGCCCGAGTCCTGCTCATGTGTATCTGACCGGGCATTCGATGGGAGGACACGGAACTTGGAATATCGGCGCCCTTTTCCCGGATAAATTTGCCGCGATTGCGCCTTGCGCAGGTTGGATTAGCTTCAACACCTATGCTGGTGGCGCGACATATCCGGCGACTCCGCTGGGCGACATGTTTCGCCGAGCGGGACTGAGTAGCGACACGCTCGCCATGAAGCCGAACCTACTATCGCGGCCGGTGTTTATCAACCACGGGGATGCGGACGACAACGTTCCAGTTACTGAGGCCCGGCGGATGCGCCAAGAGTTGGCGGATCACAAGCACTTGGAGTGGTACGAAGAGAAAGGAGGCGGACACTGGTACGACACCGACCCAGAACCCGGCGCGAGCGTTGAGGATTTTGGCCCGATCTTCAGCCTCTTCGGGCGGACTCAGATCCCGGCCTTGGCCGACATTCGAAAGATCAACTTTGCCACTCCAAATCCGGCGATTTCTCCGTCGTCCTTTTGGGTGACGGTTGAGTCGCAAGAGGTTATCGGTGCGCTTTCGACGGTGGATGCCGAGAGCTTCCCGGGGCTGAGGAAGTTTGTGGTCAATAGCATGAACGTGAGCAGCCTTAGCCTCGATGTCTCGGCACTCCTTGGAAGCGGAGATATTGAGGTTGTTTGGAACGGGAAATCCGCGAAACTCCCAGTGGCGAATGGGCGAGTCACGCTCGGAAAACGAACCCCGGTTGGTAAGGGCTTCAAGGCGGTTCTGGACCGAAACGTGGTGCTGGTTTACGGGACGAAAGGCTCTGCGGCCGAAAATGCATGGATGAAAGCCAAGGCGAGGTTTGATGCCGAGCAGTTTTGGTACCGCGGAAACTCGAGCGTCGAGGTGATGTCGGACACGGAGTTTCTCGCTCGCGGAAAGGATCGAAATGGGCTTTGCTACTCGGTCGGGCGAGGGAACGCGGTCTTTAATGCCGAGTGGGACTTGGAGCGGACGAGCGATTCGCTCCTGCTTCGGCGAGTGGACGATGGCGATCGGAGCTTGGCGTTTATGCACGCAGATAGCCTTGCCGCCGCCCGACTTGCCGAGCGTATTCCCCTGTTCACGGCGGGTGTGGCGTTGCCGGACATTCTTGTGATTGACCCCTCGATGCTGAAGGATGGAATAGGCGGCGTTCAGGCGGCTGGATACACACCATTGGATTTGGTCAGGAAGTAAATGCGACTTTATCGGGCGACACGCCAAGAGCCGATACCGAACCTTGATGGCGACTTGGAGAAAGCGCCGTGGGTGAATTGCGAATGGTCGGACGACTTCGTCGACATAGAGGGAGACGTCCGACCGAAGCCGCGATTCCGGACCCAAATGAAGATGTTCTGGGCCGAAGACGGGCTGTACATCGGGGCAAAGATGGAGGAGCCGCACCTTTGGGCAACGCTCACTGACCACGACTCGGTGATCTTCCATGACAACGATTTCGAGGTGTTCCTTGATCCGGATAACGATGGCTTGGCGTACGCAGAGCTCGAGGTGAATGCGCTCAATACGACCTGGGATTTGCTGCTCATTCGTCCGTATCGCCAACAGGGACGCGGGGTCGATGGGTGGGAGATTCAAGGTCTTCGGACGGCGGTGAAGCTCGACGGCACACTCAATGACCCATCGGATATCGACAAGGGTTGGAGTCTTGAGATTCACCTGCCCTGGCATGCGCTCTGGGAGATATCGAAGGGCGACGTGCCCCCGAACCCTGGCGATAAGTGGAAAATCAACTTCTCGCGGGTTCAGTGGCACTTGGATATAGTTGACGGCCGGTACGTGAAACGCCCCGGGTTGCCCGAGGACAATTGGGTTTGGTCGCCTCAGGGGGAGATCGATATGCACCTCCCTGATCGGTGGGGTTTGGTCGAGTTTGTTTGATGGTCACGGAACGTGGCGCGACTTGCCGATAACTATTGGGTGAGCCGACGACAGACGTCCCCTGATTTATGGTCGCTGTTCGACCTTCCGCCACTGGAAGGTGACCAGATCGAGTCGTACTTGAACGCGATCTTGGACCGGGTTTCGCAGTGGTTCGAGGCTCCGGTGGCTTCCCTTTTCGTCGCGGATAAACAGGGCGCGGTTCGGTGCCGGGCGTCGATTGGCGTTCCAATTGCCGAGACGGCGGTGATCGAGGTTGGCAAAGGGATCGCGGGCTCGGCGATGCTGCATGGGTTGCCGATTCTGGTCGAGGATCCCAACAAGAACCCTCTGCTGGCGGACAGAGTGCAGGTGACCCGGGAGGAGATTGCATCGGCCATGGTCATTCCGCTGGTGACGTCGCACGAAAAACTGGGGGTACTCAACCTTGCCCGAACCGATAAGGAGTTGCCGTTCGATGAAGCGGACCTAAAGAAGGCGACGACGCTCGCCCGGAACATCTCGCTCGCGGTGGCGAACTGGAAACACCTCGGCGATATGAAAGAGCTGAGCCGGGTGAAGCGGCTGGCCGAAATTGGCCAAATGACGGCGGCGATCGCCCACGAGATCAAGAATCCGCTGACGGGAATTCGTTCGGCGGCTCAGCTCATCGCTCACGTCCCGGAACAAGCAGAGGAACTTGCCCAGATGATCGAGGAGGAGGCGATGAAGCTCTCGGAGCTTTGCAACCAGTTCTTGGAATTTGCCAAGCCGGTCGAGCCGAACTTTGGTCAAGTTGACCTCTTCCGGATTGCGACCAAGCTACGAGAAGTCCATCAGCACGAGTTTGCCGAGGCGTCGGTCGAGCTTGTTATCAGCGGCGATTCGCCAGAAATTGTCGGCGATAAGTTTCAAATTGAGCGGGTTATGCAGAACCTCATGCTTAACGCCCTGCAGGCGACGACGAACGGAGGGATCGTTCAGATCAAGATTCGACCGTTCGAGTTTACGGTGACGGACACAGGTTCGGGAATGGACTCGGATACGCTCGGCAAGCTGTTCCAACCGTTCTTCACGAGCAAGCCAAAAGGCACCGGACTCGGCCTAAGCAATTGCCAAAAGATCATTGCCGCCCACGGGGGAGCGATTCAAGTGGAATCAGAAATCGGTTCGGGCTCAAGCTTTCGGGTGCAATTTGCCGACAATAAACGGATAGCGGCATGAGCACGAAACCACGCATCCTGATTGTTGATGATGAGCTGAACATTCGGCGCATCCTCCAGATGGCTTTCGAAAAGTCCGGATACGAGCCGGTGACGGCGGAGGATGGTCGGACGGCATTGGCCGA
This sequence comes from uncultured Fimbriimonas sp., assembly GCA_964566635.1. Classification (GTDB taxonomy): domain Bacteria; phylum Armatimonadota; class Fimbriimonadia; order Fimbriimonadales; family Fimbriimonadaceae; genus Fimbriimonas. Next base: position 525,216 of record CAZMJL010000001.1, read on the forward strand.
ACTGGAGAAAGCAAAGTTTGACGTGGTCATCACCGACGTGACGATGCCGGGAATGACGGGGTACGACCTCCAAAAGCTCATCAACGAGGCGGCACCGGACCTTCCGGTGATCATCATGACTGCGTTCGGAACGATTCCGCAGGCCGTTGCGGCGATCCGTAATGGGGCGTACGAGTACATCACCAAGCCGTTCGATTTGGACCAACTGAAGAAGGTGGTCGCGAGCGCCTTGGACCAAGATTCAGCACCGAAGAAGACGCAGCGCAAGGCGAAGTCTGTACTTTCGGCGGAGGAGCCCTTTTTGGCAGTTTCGGAATCGATGCGCGAAGTACTGGCGACCGTTCGCCAAGTTGCGGACTCCAAAGCCACGATCATGATCGGCGGTGAGAGCGGGGTTGGTAAGGAAGTTGTGGCGAATGCGCTTCACACGCTTTCGAGTCGGGCCAAGAAGCCTTTTGTGGCGGTCAGCTGCGCGGCACTGCCGGAGACTTTGCTTGAATCGGAGCTTTTTGGGTACGAGAAGGGCGCGTTTACGGGTGCAAATGGATCGAAGGTTGGACGATTTGAAGCCGCCGAGCAAGGCACATTGTTCCTCGATGAAATCGGCGAGATTCCGCACATTGTCCAAGTCAAGCTGCTCCGCGTTCTTCAAGAGCGAGAGATTGAGCGCCTTGGGGCGACCAAGCCAACGAAGATTGATGTGCGGCTGGTGACGGCCACTCACCGCGACCTAAATGCCGCCGTCGAGGCGGGGACTTTCCGGCTCGACTTGCTCTACCGACTTCAGGTGGTCGAGATCAAGATTCCGCCGCTTCGGGAGCGAATTGCGGACATCGTGCCTTTGGCGACGATGTTCCTGAGCAAGTACGCGGCAGAGAATGGGCGCGAGCCGCTGGCGATCGGTCCGAGCGCGCAGGCGGCGCTTGAGCACTACTATTGGCCGGGAAATGTACGGGAATTGGAGAATACGATCGAGCGGGCAATGGTGCTGGCTCCATCGGGTGCAAATGAACTCGAGATTAAGCTTCTTCCGGAGCGGGTTCAGAAGGCGGCTTAATCTGCCATAATTTATCGTAAGGAACGAGAAATCGCTCCTCAACGTAGAAAGAAAGGACTCGGTGAAGAGTCAGGACAACTGGACAAAGAGTCGTCCAGTCCAAACGCCAAGGACATTGGCAACACGACTGTAAGGAGGTGTTATGGTCGTTACACAATCAATGCGAAGGACGTTCGCCGTTCTTCCGAAGCCCATTAAGCTCGCCGTGAAGTTCGTTCTTCCGAGACGAAATCGAGCTCCGAAGGTTAGCTTGATCGAACAAGTCGAATCGCTGGGAGCGGTGCTGATCGCGCCCCTCACCCAAGATCGATAATCAGAATCCGTCCCTGCGCTCATGCGCGGGGACTTTTCATTTATCAGGCTGCCATTCTGGCGCAAGATGCTTGATGAGCTCGTCGTGACCGACGTAAAAGTGCTGCGAGAGCGACCCCGGTCGGAGCCAGATGAGCGCGGTCGGGACTCCTTGGAGGACAAAAGAGCCGACCTCGTGCCCTTCGGCGGTGGAGAGTCCGGCGTCGTCTTGCGAGGTTACGATGAGGTGCAGTAGGTCCTCTTCGCCTTCGAACTGGTAGCGAAATCGGCCAATGGTGCCGCTGAATTGGTTTGGCTCGATTCCGACATTGATAAGCGCGTAAAGGTCGGAGGGGCGCTCCTTGCTCGGGTCGAAATCGGGGAGTTTGATGCGGACGTCTTCGCGAATGTAATCGAGGAGACGGTTAATGACTTCGTTTCGGCGATGGATTTCTTGCTCGGTGGGAGTCAGGGGCATCACAAGGAGTATACGAGGCAGGCCGGCGGGTTCTCGGCATTAAGTTGGGTTAGAAGTGGTACAATCCGAGGTTCAAAACCGCCTGGAGGCGACCCACAGTTTTGCAGCGACGTAGCTATCTTTTCCTCCTCTTCGTGATCGGCCTCGGAATCATTTCCGGCTTGCTGTTCACCAAAGTGCCCGCGATTTTTGGCCTTGACATCAAGGGCGGAACTCGGTTGAACTACCGAGTCAACCTGCGATCCGACCAAGTGGGCAAAACCACTGTTGGCAAGGCTCGCTCGCAGATCATTTCGGTTCTTTTGAACCGGGCGAGCGGCATGGCGGCGGAGCCGCTGGTTGCGGCGAAGGGCGAAGATCAGATCGTCGTGGAGATCCCAGGCATCACTGATGTCAAAAAGGCTCAGGAAGTTATCGGTTCGAGCGCGCGAATCGAGCTCTATCACGCACGGAATTTGGATTCGGCGCAAGCGCCAAACCGGCTCTACCAAGAGATTCCTAGCGATAACCCAGACACCCCGGTGGTCAAGTTCCTACGAAAGAGCGACCAAAAGGTGATCGAGCCGGGCACGGCGGAGTACAAGCAGATCATTTCGGGTTGGTACTTGATCCTCGCCGGAACGGACCTCTCCAAGGCGCTCGCTCAGTCGGCGGGAACGGACAGCTACCAGCCGGCCATGGAGTTCAGCGCGGACGGAACCCGAAAGATGTCGCAGTGGATGGATCGGTACTTTGGCAAAGAAGAGCCTATCGCGTTCGTTCTCGACGGTCGAGTTCTATCGGTTTCGCCAGTCATGAAGGACGCTCGCATTCGAGAGAGCGCGTACATCAGCGGACAGTTTTCGGCGAAGTATGTGACCTCGTTGGTTGCGCTTCTCAACGGCGGCTCGCTTCCGGCTAACCTGGAAGACCTCGGATCATCGGTTGTCAGTGCGACCATCGGCGATTCGGCTTATGGCAAGATGCTCACCGCGGGCTTGATCTCGTTTGGAATCATCAGCCTTTACTTGATCGGCTACTACGCATTCCCGGGCATCGTCGCACTCATCGCGCTTTGTCTCTACACGCTTTTCACCCTCACCGCGCTGAAGTTCATCAACGCGACCTTCTCACTGGCGGCAATCGCGGGCTTCATTCTTTCGGTGGGCATGGCGGTCGACGCAAACATCCTCGTTTTCGAACGATTCAAGGAAGAAATGCGCTCGGGTCGGCCGTTGATGTCGGCGCTTGAGATCGGCTTTAAGCGCGCGCTTCCGGCGATTATCGACTCGAACGCCTGTACGATTCTTACTTCGCTGGTCTTGGCGAACATCGGTACCGGCCCCGTTAAGGGATTCGCGACAACGCTGATCATCGGTGTTGCGATTTCGCTCTTTACTGCCGTTACGGTTACCCGCTCGCTCCTCATCTTCTTGGTTGGATCGGGCATCGGAAACAATCCGAAGTGGTACGCCGTTGAGCGCGACTGGTTCAAGAAGTACACGCTGGGCCATGAGATTCTTCCGATTCTTCAGAAGTACAAGAAGTGGTTCGCTATCTCGGTTGCGACCGTCTTGATCGGTGCGGTTTTCGTTCCGCTTGGCGGCTTTAAGATGAACGTCGAGCTCCAGGGCGGAACCGAGGCGCAGTACCTGTTTTCGGGCGAGAAGACAACGGCTGAGATCGGCGAGAGCCTTGAGAAGGCCGGCTTCAAGGGTTCGACCGTCAAGTTTGGTGAGGGCAAGGCCGGTAAGAAGCTCGCGATCATTTCGGTGCCGGACGAGGCATTCAAGGGCGAGAAAGACCCGGCAAAGCGCGAGGACGCGATCTTGGCGGCTTCGGGGCTATCGGGTGCCGAGAAGGCGGGCAGCACCACCGTTGGTCCTACCCTTCAGAAGGAAGTTCAAGTCGGCGCGCTTATGGGCGTTGGCCTTTCCATTTTGCTCATCATCACCTACCTTGCGCTCCGCTTCGGCTTCTCGGTCGGCGGATTCAAGGAGGGTCTGAAGTTCGGACTTTCGGCGATTGGTGCGCTCTTCCACGACATTCTGGTGGTCGTGTTCATGGCGGCGCTGTTCGGGTTCTTCTTCAAGTGGGACATCTCTTCCCTCTTCCTTACCGCGATGCTTACGATCATCGGATTCTCGGTTCACGACACAATCATCGTGTTTGACCGAATTCGCGAGAACCTGCGGCATCAAGAGTCGGGCGAGGATATTGGGCACCTGATGAACCGCTCGATCACGCAGACTTTCTCGCGATCGATCAACACGTCGGGAACGGTTATTGTCACGCTGCTCATCCTGGTGATGTTCGGAACTCCGACGCCGGACCTGAAGTTCTTCGTGGTCACGATGCTGATCGGAATCCTCTCGGGAACCTACTCGTCGATCTACAACGCGGCTCCAATTCTCTATCTTTGGGACCAATCGGTTATTAAGGCGAAGGGCGAGCAGGCTGGTTTGGTTGGCTTGGCGAAGGCCGAGCTGGCGCGGTCGGCGCAGTTCCAGCGACCGACGCAGTCGGTGCCTCGCTCACAGGCGAACACCTCGGAGACGGGTCGCTCCTATGGTCAGGTTCGGCGTCGGGCGAAAGAGACGGTCAAGGACAGCTGGCAAGAGCTGGACTAAGCCCTGGTTTACTCTTGTCACTTGAAGTTGAGCATTGAGCATCAAGTGACTTCCCTTCGCGAAAATGCTTTCGTTTCCATATGTTGCATAAGTTCGCACCAGCAGCGAGTCAGTCTGAGTATTTCTCTCCGAGCTACGTTCGAGAAGAGAATCGAATTATTGCTTGGCTAGCCCGAGAACCAGTTGATTTGATCCAAGCTCTCCTCACAGAGTTGAATCCGCCATTCTTCTTGCTGTACGTTCTGGTAGTTCCGCGCTCTGCCAGCGAGCCGGGACGGTACGAGAGTTGCAGAGCATACGATGAGCAGGAAGTCATCGCGTTCCTCGAAGCCTACAAAGAATTTCTTGAGCAGGATGGTCGCCACCACTTTTGGATTGGCTCAACCGAAGGAAGTGGGCGAATCGTTTATGACCGTCATCAAATGCTGTTCCTCTACGGCAACCTCAATGCATTTGAGCAAACGTTGACACGCGCCGGATATCAACCGGCGCGGTTGCCGCAACTCGGCGAACACGTTCACTTGTACCACGCCGAGTTTGACGACTTTGAACGCCAGATTGTTGAAAGCGGCGACTTCAGGTGGACACCGTTACTTGCAGCAGACGAAGCCTGAGTCACTTCAGCTTCAGAGCTTTAGCAAGCCAGCGACGGTCACCATGTCTTTGTCGCCTCGGCCGCTCATGTTCACGATCACGCGCTCGCCGGGCTTGAACAGGCCGGGGATGCGGAGGGCGGCGAACGCGTGGGCGGTTTCGAGGGCGCAGATGAGGCCTTCGCGATGCGCAACCCACTGGAGGGCGTCTAGGGCTTGCTCGTCGGTGATGGCGTGGTACTCAGCCCGCCCGAGGTCCTTGAGGTACGAATGCTCGGCACCGACGCCGGGGTAATCGAGGCCGGCGGAGACGCTGTGGGTGCCGATCACTTGCCCATTTTCGTCGTGCATCAGGTAGCTGTAGGAGCCGTGAAGGACGCCCGGTGAACCGGCCGTGAGCGGCGCGGCGTGGGCGCCGGATGCGAGACCGTGGCCGCCCGCTTCGATGCCGATCATGCGCGTTTCGTCGTCGCAATAGAATCCGGCGAAGAAGCCAATGGCATTGCTTCCGCCGCCGACGCAAGCGACCACGGCGTCCGGAGCGACTCCGTATCGCTCAACATATTGCGCGCGGGCTTCATCGCCGATGACTCGCTGGAACTCGCGGACCATGTAGGGATAGGGGTGAGGACCAGCGGCGGTGCCGATGATGTAGTGGGTCGAGTCGACGTTGGTGACCCAGTCGCGCATCGCCTCGTTGAGGGCGTCTTTGAGGGTCTTGGTGCCGCTGCTGACGCTGTTCACTTTCGCGCCGAGGAGCTTCATTCGGAAGACGTTCAGCTTTTGCCGCTCGATGTCTTCCTCGCCCATGTACACCTCGCATTCGAGCCCAAGGAGGGCACAAACGGTTGCGGTTGCGACGCCGTGCTGCCCGGCACCGGTTTCGGCGATGATGCGCTTTTTGCCCATTCGGACGGCGAGAAGTGCCTGCCCGAGGGCATTGTTGATCTTGTGCGCGCCGGTGTGGTTGAGGTCTTCGCGCTTGATGGTAACGTGCAGGCCCGTATCCTCGCTCAGGCGCTTCGCCTCGGTGAGTGGGTTGGGGCGGCCAACGTACTCCTTGAGGAGCTGATTGAATTCGGCGCGGAAGGAGTCGTCTTGCCAGGCGCGGTCAAATTCCGCCTCGAGCATTTCGAGGGCGGGCATCAGGGTTTCGGGGACGAATCGTCCGCCGAACTCTCCAAATCGACCACGTGAATCTGGCTTCGCTTGCACAAATCTAGTCTACTGTTTAGACGCCGAATTCGATGTGTTAAAGTAAGGGAGTATGAAGCGAGAGTTGGCTGGTCTAGTTTTTGGTCTAACCGTGGGGTTCACATACGTTGGAGTTGCATATAGCGACTTGATCAGTAGCAAAGTTCCGGTTGCGACCATCGAAAACTCGCTCAAAGAGAAGCCGTACAGATCCGACGTCAACTACCTTAAATCCGTAGACCTTGCTCCTCCGAAGCTGGATGCCTCGAGCGATTCGAGTCGCGAAACATTCATTGACTGGATGCAAATCGTAGCAACATGCGAAGGCGACCGAATTCGTGCCTGCAAGGCTGCGCTGGGAGTAACCCGATCGGGAATGCTCCAGCTTGCCAAGAACAAGCCCGATAAATTTGAACTTGAACTCGCGGCGCGGGCGTCGGCCTACGTGTTTGTTCAAGCGGGAGAGCTTGATTACCCAACCGAAATCTCCAAAGAGTTTCTGGCGAGCGCCGGATGGCAATTTCCGACGGGTGTGGACGGAGATGCGCTTCATTCCGGTCATCAAATCGCGGGCATGGTGGCGGTGAAGCGAGGCGATCTAAAGGCTGCAGGTGAACATTTGGTTCATTCGCTTGACACATTTTCGCCAGTGACCCATTCGTTTGGACCGAGGATGCATCTTGCCAAAATGTTGCTAGAGAAGGGCGAGTTCGGCGCGGTAAAGAGATACTTCTTGCGTTGTAAAGAGGGGTGGAGTTTTGCTCAAGAGAGCGGAATCGATGGATGGATCGCTGCACTCGAGAAAAAGCAAATTCCATCCGATGATCATTGGCTCGCCCAGCTTGGCTACTTGTAGGTCTTTCGATGGCGTACAATGGCATCAATGAAAACCCTTGCATTTTTTTTGGCCGCGACCACGCTTGGAATCGGTCTCCAATCATCGTTGCCAAGCTCGGCTGATAACCACTTTAAGTCATTGCAAGCCGCGAAGGGCTTGAAGGTCGAGTTTGCGGTTTTGCGAGTTGCCGGCGGGGCAGAAAAAGTTTCGTTGACCTATGCGAAGCCAAACCTCTTCCGGATTGAGTCGCCTTCGTTCCTCAAAGTCAGCGACGGAAAGACTTTGACGATTCTCGATAAGAGGAAGAACACGTTCACCGAGAACGTCGCGGCGTTGAATCCGACCACTGAGGCCGACGTGTGGGCTTGGGCGGGATTTTTTGACGAGAGGGTCGCCAAGGATTTCTCGGGATGGCAATCAAAGGGTAAGCGCCAGATTCGCGGGGCAATGCTCGATGAAGTGACATTCAAGTTTGTGGGCGGAGATGCCGGTTCCCTATTCATCGATCCGGCAAACGGAATCGCCAAGGGCTATAGCCGCTCGGGCAAAGGCGAGACGATCATCATCGCGAATAGCGTGGTCGCGCTAAAGGATGCTCCCGATGCGAAGGAGTTCACATTTGTGCCGGGAACCGCCAAGAAGGAAGAGCCAAAGGCGATTACCGAGGTGCTTTACGCGGATATCTCGGGGATCATGACTCAGCGTTGCAACGGCTGCCACAACTCGGGGAATCCGAAGGCAGGCGTTGCGACTGACTCGTTTGCGGGCCTTTCTCGGATCGTGGTTCCGGGTGACTCGGCGAGCAGCAACTTCTACCGCGTGATCTCGGGTCCGAATCCTCGAATGCCCAAGGGCGGTGGTCGGATGACCGCAGAAGAAGTCGAGAAGATCAAGAACTGGATCGACTCGGGCGCGAAGCAGTAACCTCGGCCGCTACCAGGTTTGGGTCGTTAGTCCGCATACACCGAAGATATCCGGTGTATGATGGGCTAACGGTAAATCATGACAACGACGCTTGCTGCCGCACTCATTCTCAGCCCTGCCCCCGCTTCCCTTCGCCAAGCGGCTGATCTTCGACGATTTGACTTTGGTTCTTGTGTAGTGAGCGATAACATCAAGAACAACATTGATGGAGGCAAGTATGTGAACGGCCTCAAGCAGACGGTCAACGTGATCGAGCCGGAGAACGACTTGAAGCCGGCGGCGATGTGGAAGAACGCCACCACGATTGACTTCACGAAGCCGGACTTCCTCTTGGGCGCACCCGGTAAGAAAGGTTGGGCTCAAGAGATGCGGATGAAGGTGCGCGGACACGTGCTGTGCTACCCAAACGAGCCGGGCTACACCACGCCGAGCTGGCTCTTGAGCCAAGAGAGTAGCCTAACGGCGACACAGGTCAGAGAACTTTTGCGTAACTACGTGCAGACCGTCGCGAGGCGATACCAAGGCAAGATTTACATGTGGGACGTCATGAACGAGGTGATCTCGGACAGCGCCAACGGAAACCAGTTCAACGTAAGGTCGAGCATCTGGTACCGCAAACTCGGCATGGAGTTCATCCCGCTGTGCTTCAAATGGGCGGCAGAAGCGGACCCCAGGGCGAAGCTTTATTACAACGATTACGGAATCGAAACCACTGGTCGAAAGCTAGACGATACGATTGCGATGTGCAACTGGATTCGGTCGCAAGGCGGGCGAGTCGACGGAATCGGTTTGCAGTATCACATTGGCACGTGGGCCAATGTCGCGCCGGGTTCATCGTTCTATCAAGCGGTGGCGAAGATCGAGCAGAACAACTACGACTGGATGGTGACGGAGCTTGATTACGGCATCGACGTGGTGCAGTATCCGTCGGATCATCCAAGCTACGGAATTGTGCCGCTTAATGCATCCGACCTCACCAAGCAAGCGAACACTTACAAGCAAGTCGTGACCATGGTGATGAACTCGAAGCGCGGAAAGGGCGTGAACATGTGGGGCTTTACGGACAAGCACAGCTGGATTCCGGGATTCTCACAAGGCAAGCGCGGCGCGGCGTTGATTTATGATGCGACCTACGCGCCGAAGCCAGCCCATGCGGCGGTGATGCAAGCCCTCTCGCTGTAGTTAGGCTTCTTCCCAGTCTTCGATGCTGGTGCCGATCTCGTACTGGGGTGCGCCCCCAAAGACCGATTCGAGATCGGCAACCGCAAGCAGAACCTCTCGGGGTCGAGGGCCGTCTTTCGGTCCGATGATCCCGCGACCTTCCATCTCATCGAGCAGGCGCGATGCCCGCTGGAAACCCAAGCGGAATTTGCGCTGAATCATGGACGTGGAGACTTGACCGTTTTCGACCGAGTACCGCACAACCTCTTCCCACATCGGGTCGATGTCGCCGCCGAAGTCGCCGGAGGCACGCACCGGGTCGGCCGCCTCGAACTCGGCAGGATCGAAGGCATAGTTGGGACCTTCTTGCTCGCGCCAATGCTGACAGATCTTTTCGATCTCGGTTTCAGCGACATAGCAGCCTTGGACGCGCATCGGCTTCGTGGCGTCGATGGGCTGGAAGAGCATATCGCCCCGCCCAATGAGGGCTTCCGCGCCTTTCGAGTCGAGAATGGTTCGCGAGTCGATCTGCGAAGCGACCGAAAAGGCGATTCGCGAGGGAATGTTGGCCTTAATCGTTCCCGTGATGACGTCCACTGATGGGCGCTGGGTGGCGATGACGAGGTGAATTCCGACGGCTCGAGCGAGCTGGGCGAGGCGGACGATTGATCCTTCCACGTCTTGCTTGGCCTGAATCATAAGGTCGGCGAGCTCGTCGATGATGACGACGATGTAGGGCAGCTTGTCGGCGTACGATGCCTTCGCGTTCCAACCGTCGATGTTTCGCACGCCCTTTTCGGAGAGGAGATCGTAACGACGATCCATCTCGGCGCGGACGGCCATCAAAACTCCAGGGGCTTCTTTGACGTCCTTGATGACGGGGCAGAGGAGGTGGGGGATTTGGTCGAAAAGGGTCAGCTCCACGCGCTTCGGATCGATCATCACGAGCCGAAGATCCTTGGGCGTGTTCCGCATCAGGAGCGAAGTGATGAGGGTAGCGAGACCGATGGATTTGCCGCTGTTGGTTGCACCCGCGATCAGGAGGTGCGGCATTTTGGTGAGATCGGCGTACCGGTTGACGCCCGCCACATCCTTTCCGAGAGCGACGCAAAGGCGGGATGGGTGGTCTATGAACTCTTTGGATTCGACGAGTTCACGGATGTTGACGGTGGACGCCTTGGCGTTCGGAATTTCGAGTCCGATGGCGGCCTTTCCGGGGATGGGGGCTTCGACGCGGACTTGGGTCGCCGCCATATCCATTGCGATGTTGTCGGCGAGGGAGACGATGCGGGCGACCCGAATGCCTGCGCCGAGTTGGATCTCGTAGCGAGTGATCGTAGGACCGGTGGCGACTTCGACGACGTTGGCTTCGATGCCGAATTGCTCCAAAGTGCCTTCGATGGTTTCGATGTTCTGCTGCATCTCGGCGGCAGTGCGCTTGGGCTTTTCGGCGGGCTCGTTGAGGATGGCAAGCGAAGGAAGCTGGTAGCCCTCTTTGGGGGTGGTAGATTCGATTGAGAAATCGGGCTTGGCTCTGTCGGCGGCGCGAGTTTCGCTGAGATCGCGGATGATCGGAGCCTTTTTGACAGGAGCCGAGGTCGCCGCTTCGGGTTCGGAGTCGTCGATAAAGCCCTTGGGCAGAGCCTTTTTGCGGATCTTGTCCTCTTCGTCGCTGAGCTGCACGACTGCCTTCCCTTTCTTTACTGGCTCGGGCAGGGAATCCTCTTGGAGAGGAAGCGAGTTGCGCTCGCGGAAATCTGAAATCAGGGCGCGGAGGGGCTTATCGAGGCACAGAACGGTTCCGATCGCGCCAAGCGCGAGGAATCCGACGTACTTCCCTACCTCGCCAAACATTGCGGCAAAGGCACCAGCCGTGGCGGCTCCGACGTAGCCGCCGGATTGGGCAATGATGACGGGATCGAAATAATTGCCTCCCGATGAGCGCGCAAGAAGACCGAGGACGGCGCACGTGGCGAGCGAGATTCCAAGGGCAGGCCACCACGAGCCAGACTTGGAGTGCCCCCTGAGGTAGGTGATACCGAGGAGAGAGAAAGCGACGGGAGTAACCCATGCGCCACGCCCAAAGAGCACGGAGAAGACCTCGCGCATGGCGCTGCCGACGACCCCAGAATTGCGCGAGAGAAGGGCGACGACGCACAGCGCGGCAATGGCGAGGAAGCCGATTCCGACGATATCGAAGCGACGATGACTGACCGCCCGCTTCGCGGGGGTTGCTTCCTTGCCTTTCGACCTTGTGGTGGTCGTACTCGAACGCCGTTTTGCGCTCACCTTTTTCTCACTTCGCACCATCCTTGTGCTCGCGGGTTCATTCTACACTGCTTTACGTCGCTTGGTAAGCTGGGGTGGCAAATGTCCTGGTTAATCGAGCTTCTGAAGTCCAGCCCGTTGCTCCTATTGGTGCTGGTTGTCTCGATTGGCTCCGCGCTTGGACAGATTCGGATCGCGGGAGTTCAGCTTGGCGTGGCGATGGTGCTGTTTGTCGGAATCGGCATCGGATCGCTTGACCCAAACCTGAAGTTGCCCGATCTCGTTTACTTTCTTGGGCTGTCGTTGTTTGTGTATACGGTCGGACTCTCGTCGGCTCCCTCGTTCTTTCGGGCATTGAACCGCCAAGGGCTCCGGCAGAGCGGTCTCGTGATTGGCTCGCTGACGGTTTCCTTCGTTCTCACGTGGTTTTTGGCGAAGCAGCTCGGCATCATGGGAGGGGTTGCTTCAGCTCTTTATTCTGGTGCGCTGACCAATGCGCCATCGCTGGCATCTGCGCTCGATTCGCTGAGGTCATCGGGGGCGAGCGAGGCGCAGCTCGCGCCGGTGGTCGCGGGGTACGCGGTGGCTTATCCGCCGGGGATTCTGATTCCGTTGCTTTTGATTCCGCTGTTCAGGGCGATTACAGGCGTGAATCTCAAGGAGGAGGCGAAGACGATTCCCGCGTATCGGTTGATGAGCGAGAAGATCGAGGCGTTCACGATTCGGGTGACCAAAGAGAGCATTGTGGGAACTCCGGTACGGGAGATTGCCGCTGACCTTGGGAATGCGTTCACTTTCGGTCGGCGTCGCCGGGGGGATCACGACGAAGTGGTTGATAGCCGTACGACTTTCGAAATCGGCGACTTGGTGAGCGTGATCGGCTCAGAGAGTCAGGCGCTTCGGGTCGCGGAGGCGATTGGGGAGATGACGGAGATTCATTTGGAGCATGACCGCCATCAGCTCGACTTTCGCCGGGTGATCGTTTCGAACGCAAAAGTAGCCGGGCGATCCTTGGGCGAATTAAGGCTATCGGAAGAGTTTGGGGCGGTGATTACCCGGGTGAAGCGGGGAGATTTTGAGTTCATTCCGACCGGGGAGACGGTTTTGCAGCTGGGGGATCGGGTGCGCGTCCTCGCTAGGCGCGAGCGGCACGACGACGTTGCAAAGTTCCTTGGCGATAAGCCGCGCGGCCTTGCCGATGCTGATTTGGCGTCGCTGGGCATCGGGATGCTGATCGGATTGCTGATTGGCGAGATTCCGATTCCGGTTCCGGGCGGGACGCATTTCAAGCTTGGATTTGCGGGTGGACCGCTGTTGGTGGCGCTGTTTTTGGGGCGAGTTCAGCGGACGGGGCCCATCGTTTGGAACATCTCGCATACAGCGAACGCAACCCTAAGGCAGTTCGGTTTAGCGATTTTTGCGGCGGGAGTAGGGCTGAAATCTGGGTACCAGTTCGGAGCGACATTGGAGAGCGGGGCGGCGCTACCGATGCTGATCACTGGTTGTGCGGCGTCGCTTTCGTGCGGAATCGTGGTTCTTGTGGTGGGGTTTTATGGAATGAAGATTCCTTTGAACACACTATTTGGGGTCTATGCGGCGGCGCAGACTCAGCCGGTTACGCTGTCATTTTCGGTTGGGCAAACGGGTAACGAATTGCCGTCCACGGCTTACGCGACGTCGTCTCCGTTTGCCACTGTATTCAAAATTCTTGCGGCAAACGTGCTGATTTCGCTTCTGAAGTGAGCCAGGCTTCGGCAGATTCTTTGTCGGTAATCGTGCCGTCGAGCCTCGCCTCGGTGAGGCGATCTTTCCAAAGCCCCACGTCCCGTCCCTGAGTCAGGCCAAGCACAGACATAATCTCTTCGCCGGAGAGGGGGCTTTCGAGGCGATCCTTCGGCTCTTGGGCTTGAAGTTCGGCCACGCGGCGGCGGAAATCCGTGAGTGGCTCCGGGTGGCGGTGGCTGAGACGGTCGGCCTCGCAGAGGTCCAGGAATTGCGGCAGAAGATCGCCAATATCGCGGATCAGGCGGCGGATTGCAGGTGCGCCGAACTCTTGATGACTAGCGAGTCGCATGTGGTTATCGACGAGGAATGCGACCTGCTGAATTGTTGTCGAGGGGAATTTTAGTCTTTTCAGCACCTGCCGAGCGACTGCCGCGCCCGCATGGTCATGGCCGTAAAAATGAACTTCGCCGGGATTCGGCTCGGTGCGGGTTTGGGGTTTGGCGATGTCGTGAAGGAGGGCGGCGAGAACCGTGATGAGTTCGGGTTCACCATTTGCGATGTGGTGCACCTGGTTGACGACCGCTCGGGTGTGGTCCCAGGCGTCGTCAATGTGAAACTTCCCTTGCGTGCACCCTTTGAGGGGGGTGAACTCGGGCGCGAATTGCGCGAGTAGCTCGAGTTCAAAAAGGTCATTCAAAGCATCCGCAGCAGACGGATGCATGAGCATTTTGATGAACTCATCCCGGATGCGCTCTTTGGAAATGATTTGCAGCCGGGGGGCGGAGGTGCGGATCGAATCGCTCAGTCCTGGCGCGAATTCGAACCCGAGACGATGCCGGAATCGCACGGCGCGAAGCATCCGCAGCGGATCGTCGTGAAAGGTCTTCCTGGGCTCGAGCGGCGTGCGTAGCACTCGCGAGCGGAGATCATCCAGACCGGTTCCGAGGGGATCGACGATTTCACCGCTGTGGATCGATTTGAGGAGGGCATTGATCGTGAAATCTCGTCGCTGGGCATCCTGGAGCAGGGTTCCTGGCTCGACATCGGGCTTGCGCGAGCGAGCGGAATACGACTCTTTGCGGGTTTGGACGAACTCAACCTTCACCCCGCCAATCGAGACCATGGCGGTCCCGAATCGCTCGTAAACGACGGGAAAATGGTCGCAGACATCGCTCTGCCAGAGGAAGTCCACAATTTCCCGGGATGGCCGCGTAGAGACCAGGTCGAGGTCTTCGGACGCCTGGCCGAAAAGGATTTCATCTCGTACGGCGCCGCCAACGAGGAACAGATCACCCTCAAACTGAGTTCCAAGCGTGAGCTTGCGAATGAGTTCGAGGGTGGGATGCATCGTTACTGCACGTCAGGATTGAGTTCCTGAACATCGGGGTGGTCCCAGTTCACCAGCAAAACCGAATAGTCGTGCGGCTCGCCACGTCGCTTCTCGACCTTGACGACGCCGGCCATTTCGAGGTTGGTGACGATGGCTTTTCGCTCGTATTCGGCAAGGTGCTGGAGCTCGTTTCTCAGCTTATTGAGATACGGCGAGAACCAAACTTCGGGCTTGTCTTTGAAGTTGTGAAGCATGACCTCGATGGCGATGAGGGCGTTCTTGTCCTCAATGCGCTGGACCCGCTCGAATTGGATCTTGCGCATCTTGCCTTGCGATCTTGCTTCGGCAATTTGCTCGGCGCGCTCGTTGCTGGCGTCGCGCTGCACCTGCATAGCCTCATTGAGGCGTTCTTGACCGACTTCGAGTTCGCTTTGCGAGACTTTTCCGAGTAGCGAGAATGCGTCGAGGTAACCGTCGGCGACGAGCGTGAGGAGGTCACCCGAAATGTTCTCTTTGAAGGCGACAACCTGGACAGCTTTAGCGTGCTTTCGGAGGTGTTGGAGGACGGGAATGTAGTCCCGGTCGCCCGCCATGAGAACGAATGTGTCTATCTCGTCGCGGGTGTACATCGTCTCCATCACGTCGATGCAGAGGCGCATGTCGGCGGCGTTTTTGTGCTCGGTGCCGACGACGTTTCGCGTTTCGACACCAAGAAGGAAAAGTTGCCCTTGGGCGTTAACCTCGACCTGCTCAAAGTCGGCGTACGCGTACTGAACGATGCACATGGTGCCATGGGCTTCGTTGAGGGTCTTGCGCAGGTTTTGAATCAGTTCGAGGAGGATATCTTGGGTTCGTTCGGCATCAATTGTTCGCTTTCGGAGATAGTGATAAATGTTCTCAAAATCGATGAACAGCGCCGCGTATTCTTTGCTGAGTTTCATATTGCCTTAATATGATGGAACATCGGCGGGGGCGAATCCGGCTCTGAACGGAAGTTCAGCGGAAACCTCGCACTGCGGAAGAGGCATCCTAGCTCGGCACCATCTGTTTTGGGATTGATGTGGTAACATTTTTGGGTCACGACGACAACTCGTGGGGAATTAGCTCAGCTGGGAGAGCGCTTCCATGGCATGGAAGAGGTCAGGGGTTCGAGCCCCCTATTCTCCACCAACTCGTAAATCTTTCACTCGATCGTCGTAGGTAGCTACGCCCTAACGAGATTCGGTCCTCGTTTGTGCTCTCGTCAATCTTTGACCGTCAGCCGATAGATGATCTCGAAAATGCATATTTTTGAGGAACGCCCTTGATCAAGGACCATATGGCGGGAAGCCAACTCAAGGTGGCGATCCCCCTTGAGATTGCCAAACCTCGAGATATCTTTTCGATCATCTTGAGCAGCAAACTCAAGTAATCGATGTGTCAGGCGACACGGTCTATGGACCGTGTCGCCCTCGTTCAGCATATAGATTGAATAAAAAGTTCCTGCCGAACACCTCCACTTGCGCCTCGTTTGAATAAGCTTTGGGAGAGAATGAAGCGCGGTACTGTATTAGGTTGGGGACTGGTCGTTTTGCTCGGTGGGAGCGATCGGCTGGAAGTACAAAGCCAAGAGTGCCGCCGAGCTCGAAGCGAAGGCTGGGCCTCCGAAAGGGGGACGGACTCCAACGGTCGAAGTCGCGACAGCGGCGTCTGGCGAAATCGTTTTGAAGCTCACGTCTTCCGGTGCGCTGGAGTCTCCGAATCGCGTTGAGCTAGCGCCTCGCAGTTCCGGGCAGATTCTCCAGATTTCGGTACGAGAAGGTGACCGGGTCTCGGCGGGACAAGGCCTTGTCTCTCTCGACCCTGGAACTGCGAAGGCGACTCTGGCAAACGCCCGGGCAGGCCTAGCGGAAGCGAAATCGAGGCTCGCCCAGGCCAAGATTCAAAAGAGCGCGACCGACTCTGGAGTGGCGGGGGCGCTGGACCAGCAGAACGCAGTTCTGGTCGCGGCTCAGAACGATCTAAGTTTGGCCAATCAGAACTACAAGAGCCAGGTTGAAGTCGCCGAGGCAGCGGTAAAGGTTGCTGAGTCCCGAGTGGCGTCGGCGAAAGCCTCGCTTAAGTCCGCTGAAGCCGCCATGGCTCGGGAGCAGGCCGCTTTGGCGAATCAGAAAAGCATTGTGGACCGCCAGCAGGCGCTGTTTGACAAAGGATTTGTTTCGGAGCAGGCGCTGAACAACGCGACGACGGCGATGGAAGTTCAACGCAAGCAAGTTGATGTCGTGATGGCGACCGCCGAAGCTGATTTGGGATCGGCAAGGGCGAGTTTGGGCCAGGTGAAGCGCACGGGACAGACCGCGATTGCGAATGCGGAAGCTCGGCTTGATCAAGCGAAGGGCTCGACTCGGGTTGCAAAGGGAAACACGGCTCAATCGCAAGCATTCGCCGAGAACATCCGGGCTCTCGCGGCAGCGGTAAGTGCCGCAGAGGCTCAAGTTGCGGCCGCGGAAGTTGGCCTGCGAGAGACTTCCCTTCGCTCTCCGGTAGATGGGGTGGTGGCGACGCGGTCGGCTGATCCGGGAGAGCTGGCTTCGCCAGGTGCGCCGGTTTTGGTGATTCAATCCGATGGGTGGCTGTTCTTCAGGTGCTCGGTGCCGGTTGAGCAATCGGGGCAGATAGCAGTAGGATTCCCGGCCGACCTTACGCTTGCCGACGGCTCGAAGGCCAAGGGCCAAGTCGCGTCGGTGGGCGGTGTCGCTGACGCCGCAAACCGCCGAGTGAACGTCTTGGTTCGCCTTGAAAACGGTGCCAAACAACTGAAGCCGGGAGCATTTGGTGAATCGGCATTCGTGCTCAAGCGCATCAAAGCGGAGAGTGCATCGTCCCCAAGGAGGCGGTCCTGGAAGGTACGGTGGCCATGCTTGACGAGAAGAACAAGGTCAGTTTACGCCGGGTGAAGGTAGGAGCAACGGATGGAAAGCGCGTCGGCCCATACTTGGTATCCCATCAGGCTGAGGTGAAGGCCATCGATGGTCATGCCTTCGTACAATTTCCCTTCTTCGTCGGCAAGGCCGCGCGCGACGTCGAGGTAGATGATTTTCTTCCCGTCGGCGATCCTTTTGAGGAGCGTGTTGGTTGCCTCGATTTTCGGGAGGAGGATCATCTGGTCGTTTCGGGGGAGAATGCCGATGAGGATGATCTTTGCCTTGGGTGCGCGCTTTTGGCATTCCTAAGTGACCGTTTTGATTCCCTCGGCGATCTGTTCGGGAGAATCGGAATCGGGGAGGTTGTTGGTTCTCGCGAGCACAACAATGACCTTTGGTGTCACCCCGTCGAGTTCGCCATGAGTGACGCGCCAAAGGATGTTTTGGGTTTTGTCAGCACCCCAGCCGAAACTGCCTGCGTTCCACCCGAAGAAATTCTGATTCTAGTTCTCCAGATTGACCTTCCATTTGGCGTCGCTCGTGCCCCATCGCCGCGTAATGGAATCGCCCAGGAAGTAGAGATCGATCCGACCGGTTTTCGCTTTTTGAACCAATTCTTCGTGGGCTTTGAGGGAGTTCGAGTCGCTCCTGGGAGTCGGGGTGCTAAGGGCGGCTGACGCGGTTTGGGCGTTGGCGATCGAGAATATGAGCAGACTGGCTAAGGCAGATTGCCAAAGCTGGCATTTCAGACTCGACTTTTGGGTTTTCATTCCCTTCCTGTTTTGTATAATGCCGCTATGTCGTTTGGGATCAATCGCGGATGGTTTCGGTTCGCCATGTTTGGATTGGTCACCGCCAGCGTAACTTATTGCGCGGTCGATGCAAGCCAGGCGGGGTTCGTCCAGGCAACGCCCGAACAAGCGTCCCAGTTTGAAACTAAAGTTCGCCCAGTTTTCGTCGCAAAGTGCCTTGCTTGTCACGGCGAAAAAGAGCAGATCGCCGGACTGCGACTCGACCGCCCGATCTCGCCAGCGATGGCGAAGAAGGTGGCGGCGGCCGTCGAATACAACGGAACGACCAAAATGCCTCCTGCCGGGAAGCTGCCCGCACAAGACGTCGCCGCGATCTCGGCCTGGGGGAAGGCGGGCGGACCATGGCCCCCAAAGGCTACTAAAGCCACACCGAAGGATTTCTGGTCATTCATCCCTCCCAAAATGCCGACTCTGCCGGCAGTGAAGAATAAGGCTTGGGTCAAGTCCCCAATCGATCAGTTTGTGCTGGCGCGGTTGGAGGAGAAAGGTCTAAAGCCCGCTCCAGCGGCAGACAAACGCGCTTTGATCCGGCGCGCGACCTTTGACCTGACAGGATTACCGCCGACGCCTGCCGAAATCGACGGATTCTTGGCGGACACTTCGCAGAACGCGTTCGAGAAGTTGATTGATCGCTTGCTCGCATCGCCCGCGTATGGCGAGCGGTGGGGTCGGCACTGGCTCGATGTGGCACGTTACGCCGACTCGAACGGCCTTGACGAGAACCTTGTTTATAAGAATGCTTGGCGATATCGCGACTGGGTGATCGGCGCACTGAACCAAGACATGCCGATTGATCGCTTCTTTCAGGAGCAGATTGCGGGCGATCTTTTGCCGGGTGCGGGTGACAGCCAAATCGTCGCAACGGGCTACCTGGCCCTTGGCGCAAAAATGCTTGCGGAAGATGACCCTCAAAAGCAAGAACTCGACTTGATCGACGAGCAGGTCGACACGTTGAGCAAGGGAATGCTTGGGATGACGGTGGGTTGTGCTCGGTGCCACGACCACAAGTTTGATCCCATCTCAGCGAAGGATTATTATTCGATGGCGGGCATCTTTAAGTCCACCAAGACGATGAACAAGTTCACCGTTGTTGCCGAGTGGCAAGAGCGGATGCTCGGACCTAAGGAGGCCCAGACTCGGTTGGCGTCCATCAACGAGCAAATCAAGTCCGCTACTGCAAAGCGGGATAAGATTCGCGACGAGGAGCGAAAGCTGCTGCTGCAACGACTTCAGCCACAAAAGCAGGAGTACCTTGAAGCGGCAAAGCGTGCGCGCAAAGCAGACGCTGACCGGCGTGCACTCAAGCCGGTGTTGTCGCAGCGGGATGGTTCGGTTGGGAATGGATCCATCCTCCTTGAGGCCGAAGCGTTCACCAAAGGAAACTTGCTAAAAGACCTGAATGGGTACGGCACCGGAATTGGAATCGTCCAAAACGGTGGCACCTATCCCAACTTTGTCGAGTACGAGGTTCGGGTTCCAGAGGGTGGTTCTTATCAACTCGATCTTCGGTATGCCTCCGGCGAAAATCGCTCCTTCAATGTTTATGTAAACGATGCGCTGGCCCTATCCTCGGCGGCGAATCAAATCACGGGCGGGTTTTATCCTCAGCATCAAAAGTGGCTCGCAGAAGGTGTCATCACGCTTCAGCCCGGCGTCAATCGGATCAAGTTTGAGCGCCAGAGCTACTTCCCGCATATTGATCGGATTCTGCTCACGCCGAAGCCCGGTGCCTCGCCGAGCTTGCCTGAAATGGGAGACCTCATCCCCGATGTGGTTCACGAAATTGCAAAGCAACTCGCCTCCGGTCAGCCCGGCGAGCTTGCTCTGCCCGAAAAGTTTGATCACCTTTTGGCGCCGGACCGCATCCAGGAACTGAAGTTACTCGAAGGCGAGCTGAAGCGACTGGAGAGCGCAAAGCCGACGATTCCGCTGGCGATGGCGGTGAGTGAGGGCCCTGCGAAGAACCTAAAGGTTCACCTTCGGGGGAACTACCTGACCTTAGGTGAAGACACGACTCGCGGCGTCCCGAGGAAGCTCAATCCGGCAGGATCGCTGGCGATCCCCGACAACAGCAGCGGCCGCTTGGAACTCGCAAAGTGGATTTCGAGTCCTCAAAACCCATTGACGGCACGAGTTTTCGTGAACCGGGTATGGCGGTGGAAGTTTGGGCGCGGCATTGTTGGTTCAACGGATAACTTCGGAATCCTGGGCGAGCAACCGACCCACCCGGCCTTGCTTGATTGGCTCGCGCTTAGTTTTGCAAACGAGGACGGCTGGAGCCTAAAGAAGTTGCAGAAACGGCTGATGCTCACGAACACGTATCAGATGAGCACGAAATTCGACGCCAAGGCCGCAAACCTCGATCCCGACAACCGGTACCTGTGGAGATTCAATCGCAAGCGATTGGAGGCAGAGGCCATTCGGGACAGCATTCTGTTCGTGACCGGCAAGCTCGACCGAAAGATGGGCGGCTCGCTCATGAACCTCCCGGCGCGTGCTTATGTGACGAACGACCAGAGTTCGAACGCGATTCAGTACGATAGCCCTCGCCGAGCGGTGTATTTGCCGGTCATTCGTGCCGCCGTCTACGACGTGTACACGGCTTTTGATTTTGGCGATCCTACGGTCATGAACGGCGACCGGGCGAGTACCACGATCGCTCCCCAAGCCCTGTTTATGCTCAATGGCAAGTTAGTCCTTGATGCCACTCGGGCGCAGGCGGAGGCGTTGCTGAAGCGGAGTGAGCTGGACGACCGGGCGAGGGTTCAGGCCCTGTACAAATCGTGCTTCGGGCGCGCGGCCAGCGAGGCGGAACTTAAGCGGTCGCTGACCTACCTCGGAAAGTTTGAGCAGATTTACGCCTCTTCCAAAACCCCAAAGGTGAGCGCTTGGCAAAGCCTTTGCAAGACTGTTATCGGAGCGAACGAGTTCATTTATGTCGAATAAGCAATTTCTCACCCGCCGGGATCTTTTGCGCGCCAGCGCGCTTGGGATCGGCAACATGGCGTTCCTTTCGCTCCTGGCCGATGAGGCATCGGCGCAGCAGGGGAAGAACCCGATGGCGCCAAAATCTCCGATGTATCCCGCGAAGGCGAAGCGGGTCATTTTCGTGTTTTTGCACGGCGGCCCAAGCCAGGTCGATACGTTTGATCCCAAGCCTTTGCTCACACGCGACCACGGAAAGCCGTTCACGGGCGAGATGCCGCGTATCGTTTCGTCCCCTACCGGCAACTTGCTGAAGAGCCCTTGGGAGTTCAAGCATTACGGCGAGAGCGGAATCGAAGTCAGCGACCTGTTCCCTCACGTTGGCTCGTGCGTGGATGAACTTTGCTTCATCAACTCGATGTACGGATCGAACTCGCGCCATGGTGCGGCTTTGCTTGAGCTCCATACTGGCTCAGATACGTTCGTCCGGCCTTCGATGGGATCGTGGGTGACTTACGGTTTGGGTTCGGAGAACCAGAACCTCCCTGGATTTATCACGATCTGTCCGACGTTGGGACACGGTGGCGTGAACAACTGGAGCTCGGCTTTCTTGCCCGCCTACACCCAGGGTACGCCGATTGGGAACGCGGGGATTGAGGCGAGCAATGCCCGAATTCCGTTCATTCACAACGACGAGACCCCTGCCGAGGCCCAAAAGCTTGAGATTGAACTCATTCGGCAAATGGGGCTGGATCAGCTCTCTCACTTGGGTCCCGATCCGGCGTTGGAAGGGCGGATCAACTCGTATGAGTTGGCTTTCAGGATGCAACTCGCGGCTCCGGAGCTTCAAGAGATCAAAAACGAATCGGAAGAGACGAAGAAGCTGTACGGGCTCGACGATCCCAAAACGCGGAACTTCGGTCACCAATGCCTTCTGGCGCGGCGCTTTAGTGAGCAAGGTGTTCGATTTGTGCAGGTCACGCACTCGTACAAGTGGGACCAGCACGAAGCATTGCGCAAGGATCACGCCGAGAACGCGATGGAAGTTGATAAGCCGATCGCTGGTCTGATAAAAGACTTGAAGGCGCGCGGAATGCTAAAGGACACGTTGGTCGTGATTAGCGGCGAGTTTGGACGAACTCCGGTTGCTCAGGGCACCGACGGCCGTGATCATAATCCGCACGGATTCACCACGATCCTCGCGGGAGGCGGCGTAAAGGCGGGCATCAAATACGGGGCGACCGACGACTATGGGTTCTTTGCCGTGAAGGACAAAGTCCACATCCACGATCTTCACGCGACGATGCTTCACCTGCTGGGAATCGATCACACCAAGCTGACTTACTTCCACAGCGGCCGGAACTACCGCCTCACCGATGTTCACGGAAACATTGTCAAGGGAATTCTGGCTTAGCGTTTTGGTACCTCAGCCGGGTTGATGGCCCCAATCTCGCTTCACCAATCGACCAGAGCGGTAAGTAAAGATCAGTGCCTTATTGTTGTCATCCGTGTCGACGATGAAAAGGTAAATGACTCCGGAAAATCGTGCCGAGCTTCTCCCGGATCTCAAGAACTGTTCAAGATTGCCGAGATCCTCGGACCTCGACTTGCCCTCAACAGACTCTTGCCTGATTACCGAAGAATTGGAAGTGGACTTTCGGTTAGCCAGTTCAGCAAGAGCTTCTGGCTTTGATCCGATCGGGACTTCCTGTAACCAAGAGAGGTTGCTCGCTGGTTCCGTGGCGGCGCGTGATCGAACGAGAGCAATTGTGAGTACGACGAAAGTCGACAGCATCACAATCGTGAGCTTCGCTACCGATCTAGAATTCCAGGTGTTCATTTCCGATCACTCACAATCTCGGAGCAAAAGGTGGGGACCAATTACTCAGTTCAAACCCTATTCTGCCGCATCGCGTATGATGTTGGTGAAATGAGTAGCGTTACTCCTTCGCAACGAACGACGTGTGGCGTGGTCGCCCTTGCAACGGGGCTGTTGGGCTTTGGATGGCTCGGTATCCACAAGTTCATCATGGGAAAGACGAACCCCGGAATCATCACGATTGTGGCCTCGCTCCTGACGTGTGGCATCTATGGCACGGTAGTGAGCATCATCGAGGGCGTCGTCTATCTGACGAAGTCAGATGAGGATTGGTACCACACATATATCGTGGGTGGCAAAGACTGGTTCTGATTGGCTTTCCGCATTCCCGATAGGTCGTGGTCAGTAGACGATCCACGTTCGATCGCCGTTGATGCGGACATAGAAAGTCTTTGACACCCAAAAGTTGTTACTCACGATCAGTTTGAGACCTGGCTCACGTGACTCGGAAAAGAAGCTCTGCACTTGCATAGCTTCTTTCTTTTTGTCGACTCGATAGAGCGCTGAGAAGATGTTTCCGTACCGAGGTTCCCAATTTGTTCCGGTGATATCTTTGGTTACGTAAGACTTCGGTTCCGAAAGGAGATAGCGCCAGTCTTCGAGGGGCAGTTGTTCGAGAAACTCAACATTGAGTGGTTCGAAGGCATTTAGGTTAGTATCGCAAGGTCCCATATACTCGCGTAGAGATCTCAAGATTTTATCGCGGAGCTTGACCACTCTTGGAGCCAAGTAAGTGCGAGTCTCGGTTTTGATGATGTCATGGTCGATCATTTCCGCCGCGAGCGTCTCAATTTGGGCAGGCGAAAGGCCGGAAAAGTTGGCATGAACGGTGACTTTCTCAAACCAAGAGGCGGGCGGATGCAGCCTTCTCTCTCCCATGCCGAAGAGTTGCCCGATCGTGCAAGTGCCCGAGAAGGTTCCTTTTGCTGGTTGATTGGCAAGAGAAAATTCTTGTCCGTCGGCGGCCCAATGGAAGTTATCTTCAAAGTTCTTTGGGTCTAGGATTCGAGGTGAAAAGACGGTCCCAACATAAACTTGAGCCTTGCCGATGGAGCGTACGCTGTAAACGTCGTCTTTAACGACGGGCACCTTTGTTGAGTCGGTACGGCTGAAAATTCGTCTCGGGACGGTAGGGACATGCCCGGCATCAATGGCATACGGTATGCGCCCCATGCTGGACAAGAACAAAGCAAACTCGTTGGTCGTACCACCGTACCAGGTGCGAGTGGTGATTTGGAGAGCTAGAAGCGATGCCACCATTACGGTGCTCATTCTACAATTAGGTTCGAAGTTTGTGGAGCTGCTCTGGGAGAGCGACTTTCGTTATCGCGCCAGGAAGTTCTCGCTTCTGGCGGAACCGGGTGCCCTCCCACAAGAGTAGACTCATATTACAAATATGAACACTTTAGTCTTGGGCGGCACGCAGTTTGTGGGGCGAGCGATTGTCGAGGAGCTCTTGGCTCGCGGGCATCAGGTGACGCTTTCTCACCGGGGCAAGACGAACCCGGACTTGTTCCCAGAGTGCCGGCACATTCTTGGCGATAGGACATCGGACATCGCGCTGGTGAAAGGCACGAAGTGGGATTCGGTGATCGATGTGAGCGGGTACTTGCCTTCTCAACTGGTCGCTAGCACAGGCATCGAGACCGATTTCTATACGTTCATCTCGACGATCAGCATCTACGGCACCGACGGCGTCGAGGGGCCGCACAACGAGCAGTCGCCGCAGTTTGCCGAGGGGGCGATGGATGCGGAGACCGTAACGGGAGAGAATTATGGGCCTCTAAAGGTGACCTGCGAGCGGCTTGTGCGCGATGCCTTCCCGACATCGCATGCGATCATTCGCCCCGGAATCATCATCGGTCCGCACGACCATACGGGGCGGTTTCCGTACTGGGTGGCGCGGCTTGATCAGTACGACGAAGTGTTGGTCCCGGACTCGTTTGACGTGAACTTCCAGGGGATCGACGCGCGCGATTTGGCGGCGTTTGTGGTCGCGCAGACGGAGAAGCGAGCGGTGGGGGCTTGGAACGGCGTGGGCGAACGGACGACTTTTGGCGGCGTGATCGATGAGATTCGCCGGCAGACCGGGCGGGAGCATAAGTTGGTGGTTGCTTCGGCTGAAGAGCTTGAGAAAGTTGGTGTTCAGCTTTGGGTCGATTTGCCAATTACGGTTGCGGCGGGCACGGCGATTTTTGATTACGACCCGGCTTATGCGGTGAGTGCGGGGTTGGTCCTGCGACCGCTCAGCGAGACGATCTCGGACACGTTGGCTTGGATTCGGGAGACGGGGAGCGACGGACTCGGTAAGTACGGGATGACCCGTGAACGCGAGCTAGAGGCTATTTCGAAGCTTGGTAGCTGACCCCAACCCCTAAATCCCCTGCCCCTTTACAAAGGGGTAGGGGACTTCCTCAGTTCATTTTCAAATCGTTGAGGTTCGTGATCGCAAAGATGTCCATATCGATCAGGCGACCAAGGGCGTCGACTTCATCGTTTTTGAACGTCCCTTCGTGCGTAAAGCCAAGTTTCTGGGCGACGCGACGACTCGGGACGTTGTCGACGGCGCACCAGAGGGAGACTCGGCGAGCACCGAGAACGGAAAATGCCATTTCGGTCATGAGGCGCGTCGCAGTGGTCGCGACTCCTTGGCCCTGGGCGCTTTTCCTGATCCAGTAACCAACTTCGAACTTAGGGACGCCCCAGTCGATGTGATGCAGGCTGCATCGCCCCACAACCGCGCCGTCGCTTGAGAAGATGGTGAAGTTTAGGGTCGTGCCTGATTCCCAATCTCTTTCGCACGACTCGCAATGCTCGACGGTCTTCGTGAGGCTCGGAATCGCGGTTGCCCAGCGCATTCTCGGGTAGAGAGTGTCGTTGGTTTCAAGAATGGCTTCGAAGACTGCTTCTGCATCGGTCACGACGGTCTTCCGGAGGCGAATTGAATCTGCGATCAGTTCTTCGGGAGCGCCGTGCCGCATCGATGTGAGTTTACAGCGTAGACTCAAGGCGATGGGTTCAACCGGAAAGATTGTGGTGGCCGTGACGGGAGCGAGTGGGGCGATCTATGCTCAGAGGTTCCTTTTGCAGGCGGCGCGCTACTATCCGGAAATCTATCTGATTTTGAGCCGGCAGGCACCGATGGTGGCTTCTACTGAGCTGGGAGTTGACCTCAACCCGGAGTCGTTCTCAACCGAAGCTTGGCTCGGGCAAGACGTCCCTCAGATCAAGCTTTTGGACGCCAAGAACTACTACACGCCGCCCGCAAGTGGCTCGTTCCGGCATGATGGCATGGTGATAGTTCCCTGCTCGATGGGTACCGCGGGGCGCATTGCGAACGGGATCAGCGATGACCTCACCACCCGGGCGGCGGATGTTTGCCTCAAGGAGGGCCGGAAGCTGATCTTGGTTCCGCGAGAGATGCCTTGGAACCTGATTATGTTGCGAAACATGACGCAACTCGCAGAAGCGGGAGCGACGATTTTGCCCGCTTGCCCGGCTTGGTACACCAATCCGCAATCGATGGAAGACTTGGCGGATACGGTTGTTGCCCGAATCCTGCAATCATTGGGAGTTGAGCAAGATGTTCAGCGCCAATGGATGGTCGATTAGTCTGAGAATTACTTGTAAAACTACCGAAATATAGATGAACTCTGTTCATGTGTATTGCAGACAACGACCAGGTGATTGAGGATGCGATTCAGTCGGCACGCCGGCTGATGTCGACTGATCCTAAGGGCGCGACAGCCGAGCTGTCGCGACTCGCTGGCGTTTATCGCGCAGCCGGCAACTCAGTTGCGGCACTTGAAGCTCGTCGCTATCAGTGCTTTTGCCACATCGTGAATCTTGAGGTCGAAGAGGCTGAACGGGTCGCATTAGTCTTTCTGAAAGAGGCGACCGAGGCGGGAGTTCCGCGCTACATCGGCCTTGCGCAGATGTACTTGGGAATTGTCGCCCTTGAGACAGGCGAAATGGGAATCGCCTGCGAATTCCTCGAGGAGGCTCTTCAGACCGCCCAAGAGGCCGACGATCATGACCTTGTTGCCCGAGTTCAAATGAACCTCGGGAACGCGTTTTTCAACTTTGAGAGGTACGAAGACGCGATCAAGTCGTTTACCAGTGGCCTCGAGAGTCTTGAGGCAGGTTCCGGTGTCTCAAGCGTGGCCCTCGGTGAGTATAACGTTGCTTCGGCGTATGCGATGCAGTCTCACTTTGCCAACCAGAATGGTGAAGACTACATCCCGTTGGTGGTGCAGGCTAGATTGCACTTGCGGCGTTCTCGCGAGCATGTGGACGCCGATGATTTGAGCACGGCCCTGCTGTGTGACCTGGCTGAAGCGCAGCTGAATAGTCTTGAGCACGGGCACTTCTCCGAAGTTGAATTCGCGTCCTTTGCCCGACGCGCCGAGGACCTCGGCGTGGAGTCAACGATTGTCGCGGTTTACGAGACTCGGTGCTTTATTGCCGAGACGCTAAGAGACTGGGATGACTTGTTCTCTAGTGCTCGACGGGCGATTCATCGCGTGCGTGCCAACGGCGGCGTCAAAACGATTGATCGGCTCATGATCTTAGCCGCCAAGGGCGCGGCAGAGATCGGCGAGTACCAGCACGCCTACGAGTACCTACAGGAGGCCGTGGAATTGACCCGCTCGACCGCGCAACGGCAAGAAGGCCGGCGCGCTCATTTGCTGGATGCAAAGCTCGATGTTCAGAAGGCGAAGTTTGACCAGCAGATGCTAAGGATGCGAAACCAGTTCCTTGTTGAGCGAAACCGCGAGCTTGAGGCGGAAGCAAAAACTGACCGCTTGAGCGGAGTTTTGAACCGGCGCGGCGTCGAGGAGGCACTACATTCGTTTGCCGAAAAGAGCCCAGGTCAGTTCTCGATTGCCCTGGTTGACATTGACCTATTCAAGCGCGTCAACGACACATTCGGGCATGCAATTGGGGATCAAGTCATCCGCACCTTCGCGGGAATCTTGAAGAGTTCTCTTCGAGAGCCGTTGGCGGTAGGTCGATGGGGCGGCGAAGAGTTTATGATCCTACTTGAGGCAGTCTCGCCTGACGAAGTTCGCGAAGCCGCAGAGGGAATAGTTGAAGAGATTCGTTCGTTCGATTGGTCGGTGATCGCCGAAGGATTACTTGTTACGACTTCGCTTGGAGTCGCGGTTCACGATCCGCGCCAACACTTTGATGAGTCGGTTAAGACGGCAGACGCATTCCTTTACGCGGCGAAGCAGGCTGGCCGAGATTGCTGGATTTTCCGGCCCCAACGAAAGGCTGCCTAAGCGCGTAGAATGCCCCAGTGGGCAAGATTCTGATCGCAGGTGGGACAGGCTTGATTGGTTCGGCGTTGAAGGCCGAACTCGTTGCTCGCGGTAACGAAGTATGGCTACTCTCGAGGACGCCCGGAGAGGGTCGACTCGAATGGGATGGAGTTCATTCGGGAGAGTGGGCGGAGCAATTAGCCGACTGCCAAGCCGTGGTGAACTTGGCCGGAAGTCCGATTTCGGTGAAGTTTTCGGTAGAGAATCGCCGCACGATTCTGAAATCGCGACTTGACCCGACGGGAGCAATCGGAAACGCGATCCAGACTGTTTGCCTAAAGGTTCCGCCGCCGCACTGGATCAATGCATCCGCGGTGGGTTTCTATGGTGATCGAGGCAACGAGATTTGTACTGAGAAGAGCGAGAACGGGAGTGGCTTTTTGGCGAAGACTTGTTTGCAATGGGAGCAAGCTTGCCTTGCGCACCCGTCGAATTGCCTGAAGAGCATCGTGCGGATTGGGGTGGTGATGGCGGATGACGGCGGTGCCTATCCCAAGCTGCGATCTGTGACCAATGCATTCCTCGGCGGCCAACTGGGGAACGGAAAGCAGTGGATGAGTTGGATCTCCTTGGGCGACCTTATCAACCTGTTCTGCTGGCTGATTGAGGGGAAGCGGGAGGGAATTTTTAACGGAACTGCACCGGATCCTTGTACTAATCGTGACTTCATGGAATCTCTGCGCCGTAGCCTTGGAAGACCGTGGTCACCGCCAGCTCCGGAGTTCGCGATCCGCTTGATGGGAGCGACGGTTGGGCCCGATTCGTCGGTTCTTCTTGATTCGACTCGGGCGGTGCCGGAAGCGGCTCTCGCAGGCGGATTTAAGTTCCAATATGAATCGCTAGACGAAGTGTTGCGCGAACTCAGCATGAAGTGACCTCGGCAAGGTACCCTTTAGGGTCTGAAAACCTGAAGGTTTGCGCCCACCATCATGCAAGTCACTCGCGAAGATTTGAACCCTTGTACCGTTAAGTTGAACGTCGTTTGCTCCCCCGAGCAGGTCAAGGATGCTTTTGAAAAGGCACTGAAGTCCATTGCAAAGGAAATCCGCCTTCCTGGCTTCCGCCCTGGCCACGCTCCCAAGCACATGGTTGACAAGTTGATCAACCCCGAAGAGCTTTACCGACAAGCCGCAGACGAGCTGGTTCGACGCACGTACGACAAGGCGGTAAAGGATCAGAGCTTGGAAGTAGATGCAGGCGTGCGACCTTCGGTTGAGTTGACCGAGCTCGACCGAGACAGCTCCAAGGGTGCTTACACGGCAAAGGTTCCGCTTCCTCCGAAGATTAAACTTGCCGAGTACAAGGGCCTCAATGCAAACCGACCTCCGGTTGCAGTGACGGATGAAGAAGTTGACTTCCAAATCGATGAGTTGCGAAAGCGAAAGTCGTCGCGAGAGTCAATCACTAACCGATCCGCGGCTGAGGGCGACTACGGCGTGGTCAACATCAAGCCCGAGGGCGACGCAGGTGAGGGTAAGAACTTCATGGTCGTTCTTGGACAAACCTTTGAGGGCTTGGATAGCGCTCTGAAGGGCATGAATGCGGAAGAAATGAAGACCGCGGAACTGACCTTCCCAGACACCTTCCAAGAATCGACTTGGGCGGGCCGAAAGATGAAGGTTCAGCTGACCCTAAACTCTATCAGCGCCGTGATTCTTCCTGAATTGGATGAGGAGTTTGCAAAGTCGCTCAAGACTGATTCCGTGGACGAGCTCAGAGCCAAGATGCGCGAGAGCATCGAAGAAGCGAAGAAGCAAATGTCGAATGACATGCTCCAAGAGCAACTTCTTGAGCAACTGCGAGAGGCTTCGGACATTCAGGTCAGCGACAACATGTGGGAAGCCCTCGCAAACCAGCGACTCAGCGAAATTGCCCAGCAACAGGCTCAGCAAGGCAAGTCGATGGAGCAATATGCGGCTGAGAACGGAATGGTCATCGATGACCTCGTGAAGGCTTGGCACGAGCAGGCTAAGGTTCACGTTGAGCGAGCGATGGTCGTGCGAGAAATTCTCGCTGCCGAGAAGCTTCCGATCACGAACGAAGAGTTGAACAACGAGCTATTCATGATGGCTCAGGAGTTCCAAATGGAGCCGATGGAACTGCTTGAGGCGATGCGCCGATCGGGTTCATTGCAAGAGCTTCAGTTCCGAGCAGTTTCGCGCAAGGTGACGAACTTCTTGATTGAGAACGCAAACATCACCGAAGGTGATGCTCCGGCGGCTGCGGCAAAGCCCGCGAAGAAGACGGCTGCTAAGAATGCAGATTCGGCTGAAGAAGCACCGAAGAAGAAGGCTCCAGCTAAGAAGAAGGCTGAGTAATCTCTGCAACTGATACGAAGCGCCTCGGGTTTGTCCCGAGGCGCTTTTTGTTATTGGCAGAGGCTGATTAGCTTTGCCAGGAGGGTTAATCCGGCAGGATTTCCGTTGGCGTAGATCGGTTGAGAACCGTGACCACCGTGCGGCCGATGAGTTGTGAACACAACGTTTCCGATCCGCGCAATGTACGGAGCCTCTTCATAGGTTCTTGTGTCGATGCGGTTCTCGATCACCTCATAGTTGCCCAGGCTACGAAGCCAGTCTTTATCGAGGGTTTGATCGGGGCAGTACGAGAGGGCTTGCTCCCATTCGTGGCTCGGCACTGTGACGTTCTCCCGCCAAAACGGAGCAGGCTTGCCGCCTTCACCATCGATTAGGACGACTGTAGGTTCATTACTCTCGATCCTCACCTTGAGCGAATCGCGCCAGCCAAGCGCGACGCCTACCCCGCCGGAGCCAAACTTGACGCCGTCGTATCGATCATCCGCCCAGAGGAGATGCGCGGATTCAAAATTCGGCTTTGAATGAACGTTGATGTTCCATTTGTTGCCGGCCGAGCCGAATGCGACATCAAGCGTGTACGCACCTGCCTCCAGATAAGGAAGGTAGATCTCACCGACTTGATTTGCACCCCCTTCGACTGCGATGCGATCGGCGACACCTTGGTGGACCAGCACTCCGCCTTTGGTGCGCACATTCCAAATGAGTGCCCCGCTCTGACCGGCAGGAGTTGCGAGCCCCACTTTGATAAGAATGGGTTGTTGCGTAAAGTAGTTGTACGGATCGCGATACCCGACTCGGTTTCCGCCGCGCGTCCACATTGGGTCGCGACTGGGGATGAGGAACAGGACATCATCGGAGTTCCAAGGGAGAAACTCGCACGCAGAGAAACGGGGACGGGCCCAGTCGGTTAGGATTCCGCTACTCGATATTGGCGTATCTCGCACCCCTGTAAGGACGTAGCCGTTGAAGTCGGATCGCGCACGAAGTTGTTCCGTCACGTGCTTTCGGATGAGTAGTCCCTTGGTGTGGCTGGACTGGATGAGTTCCGAGTGTTGGCTGGCTTCCGGTTCGTGGGCAAACCGATTCGTGTGGATGAACTTCGGAATATCGTATTGCCAACGAACCCCTTGATCATTGAGTTCGCGCATCGCGCTCGCCCAAAATGGCATGATTTCTGCGACCTGGGCGAGGTCCCGGTGGTGATCGTGGTCGTTCGTCTCACCCAGTAAGATTGGTCGGTGGGTTCGAGCACCCAAACTCAACGTGTCAAATAGACCCGCAAATTGGTGAGCTTCGCCGTATGGGTGGTAGTCCTCGAAGGTGCCAAACTCGCGAGGATCGCCGCCATACATTTCTGCGCCTCCCGAATTGTCTTTGACCAAAGGACATCCGGTGATCGCTTGAACCTTTTTCACCCAGCGGTCGCGCCACTCCACTGGGCCATTATTGAGTTCACAACCGATGGTCCATGCGGCGATATTGGGGTGATGTGCGTACTGTCGGACGATGTTTTCTAGCTCTTGCTCTATGGAAGCATCCGAAAACATCTGTTCGGAAGGCTTCCAGAAAGGCAACTCGATCCAGCCGTGCATTCCTCGTTGCGCCAATATCTCGAGGTAGTTGTGCGGTGGGAGCCAGAGGCAGAACTTAACGGTATTGAACCCGAGCGACTGGATGTAGTCCACTTCGCGCTCGATCATGTCTTGTGTAGGATGAGGCGATCCGACTTCGGGGTACCAACCCCAGTGCAGAATGCCGCGCATGTAGAGGGGTTGACCAATGTGAAGTAGGTTTTCCCCCACGACTTCGTACTTGCTAGGGCTACTAGGATTACTGAGTGGGATATCCGCGTCTACAATCTCGACCGGCCGAAAAATGCCTCCGAACGTGTGATAGACGTAAGGAATGAAGCCTGCAAGTGTCTGGGGAACCGGATATGTGTCGCCGCCGTTCTTGGTGACTTTGACTTCGATCTCAATTCTACGACCTCGTACTGATTCGAGCGGAACGTCAAACGCATCCCAGATTCCTGTGTGCGTGGCAACTAGCTGGCCCTCGATTCGCACTTCGCAAGCGTAGGAGACCCCATGAAAGCGCAACTTGCAAGCCCGGACGGGAACATCGATAAGCGTTTTGTAGGTCGCCGGGCCTTCCCAACGCACGTCGACTTCCTGCCTCCATGCATGCGGAACACGCACCTCGCGCACCTGACCTTCACCGTAATCGACTGTCCAGCGCGTGACCTGTGCTTTCATCCCAAGTTCTAGACGATTCCCGACCGCAAAAGGTCTTTGAGCATCAGCAATCCGACCACTTTTTGATCCTGAACAACGGGCATTTCGCCGATTTTTGCGGGATGGTTTTGGAAAATCTCTAGCGCCTCGAATGCAAGCAAAGTTGGCTCGATCGTGGCGGGCTTTACGGTCATGAAGTCGGTCACGGGAGCCTCGATGCTGATCGGCGTCTTCAGAAGATGCCGCCTTATATCTCCTTCGGTGACAAAGCCAGTGAGATGGTCATTCTCATCAAGAACACAAGCGGCTCCAACACCCGCGTTGGCGATCTGCTTCATGACATCAATGACGGTATCAGCAGCGGAGACTACTGCGATTTCGGCTCGTGACCTCATCACATCGCTCACCGTAAGGAGCAGTCGTTTACCAAGGGCTCCGGCAGGATGATACTTAGCAAAATCATCCTTCGTGAAGCCCCGTGTCTCCATCACCGTGATCGCCAGCGCATCGCTGAGAGCAAGCATGACGGTTGTACTGGTTGTAGGCGCAAGGTTGTTCGAGCATGCTTCTTCTTTGACGCCTGTATCGAGAACGAGATCGCTCAACTTTGCGGCAGATGACGTGGTTCGCCCGGTGACCAAGATCGTTCGGGCTCCTGACGATTTGAAGGAAGGGTATAGCCTCACCAATTCGTCGGTTTCGCCGCTGTGGGAGTACAGGAGAACGATGTCTCTGGAAGTTACCATTCCGAGATCACCATGGACGGCTTCGGCTGCATGGAGGAAGAAAGAAGGGGTCCCAGTTGAAGCCAGGGTAGCAGCTGTTTTGTATGCAATGTGCCCTGACTTCCCGATTCCGCAGCAGATAACGCGACCTTCGCACCCAATAATCCAACCAACTGCTTTCTCGAAATCCGCACCAAGATTCTTCTCGCAATCCTTGATTGCTGAGGACTCGTGAGCAAGAATTCTCCTACCGATCTCAATGCTCACAGATCACCTCTTAAGATTCGTTTTCCGAACAAACTTGCAACCCACTCAACGGTGACGGTTGCCGTCTGGTTATTGGTGTCATGGATCGGTGAGACTTCGACGAGATCGAGACCTACGAGCTTAAATGGAGGATTAGGCATTGACAGCGTGTCGTGGATGAGCTCGGCTAATAGGTGAGCTTCACGATATGTGAGGCCACCGCGAACCGATGTTCCGGTTCCGGGAGCAAGGATAGGGTCCATAACATCTACATCAAACGAGATGTACAGATACTTGCATCCACAATCCCGAATTCGTTGCACAACACGATTCCAACTCTCCTCAATGCCGTATCGATCGACTTTGTGCATTGAGATCGGAAATCCTTCTCGTACACGGTCCTGTTCTCCTTCGTCCACATCCCGAAGACCGATCCAAGACACTTTGTTGAGACTTAGCTTAGTAGTGCTAACTACTTGTGATAAAGATTGCCAATCTGCATTGATCTTTTCGTCTTTGTGTCCTGCATTTATGCCCGCGAGAAGAGCGATGGGCATCCCGTGGACATTAAGAGTTTCGGAAGTTCCCGGTGTATTGATGTCGGCGTGGGCGTCGATCCACAAGACGGCAAGTTCGTCACCGTATTGATCTAGACAGGCCGAGACGGATGCGGCGGAAAGTGAGTGTTCGCCACCCAGCATTAGAGGCAAATTGCCGCGAGACAGAGTCGCTGCCGTGGCTTCCTTGAGGTCAGACAGAACCTGTTTGAGTGGTTGAGCATAAGGGAGACCTTCACCCCGAGGTACGTCGAGATCGGTGCTGATTCGGCTCTTACTGATCACCTCGGGATTCGAATTCGACGATTCACCCAAAACTTCGATCAGCGTAGGCACGAGACCCGCAAGGTGCAAGGCTCCCGGCCCGAGCCGACTCCCTTGTCGGGCACCCCCAAGATCGTAGGGGACACTATGAATCTCGATCACATTAAAGAGGGTACCTTGGGAGTGATATGCGCGTCGGTGTGCTTGCGATTCAGGGGGATTTTTCGAAGCATTTGGAGGCGATTTCTAGGTTGGGTCGGGCGGATGTTGAGGCCATTGAGGTGCGCCACCCCCACGAGATTATGGGTGTCGACCGACTGATATTGCCGGGCGGTGAGAGCACGACGGTCGGATTACTGATGCAGCGCTATGGGGCTGCCGAAGCGATTCTTGAAAAGGCGCGTGCAGGGATGCCGATTTGGGGCACGTGCATGGGCATGATTATGCTCGCAAACAAGGTCGAGGGTCGGGAGCAGTTCACCTTAGGCCTCCTAGACGTCACCGTACAACGAAATGCATTTGGGGCGCAAGTGCACTCGTTTGAAGCTCCAGTGCCAGTTACGGGGCTGGATGAGCCTGTGATGGGAGTGTTTATCCGGGCTCCGATCGCGACTCAGACTGGACCGGATGTGGAAGTTTTGTCCCAATATGACGGCAAGATCGTCGCGGTAAGGCAGGGAAATGTGGTGGGAACCTCGTATCATCCAGAGCTAACGGATGATACGAGGCTCCACGACTGGTTCTTGTCGATTTAGTCGCCAAGAAGTGACTTCAGCGTCGGTTCCATCGCCTTCGCCCACATCTCGTAGCCAGCGGAATTGGGGTGGAGCAGGTCGGGCATGAGTCCGCGCCACATCTCGCCGTCTCGAGCAACGTAGGCGCGGCCGATGTCGAGGAAGTGGACATGCTTACCGTCGTGCAGGGCGGAAAACTGCTTGGTGGCGTCGGCGACCGCTTGTCGCATTCGGTCGTTGGCATCGGCTCCACGCGGAAAGATTCCCAGCAGGAGGATTTTGGTCTCGGGCATCACTTCGCGCAGCTTCCCGACGATGGTTTTGACGCCAAGAGCGGTCGCGTTGGCATCCGATGAGCCGTGACCGATGTTGTTCGTGCCGATCATGATCACGGCTACTTTGGGCTTGAGGCCGACGATTTCGCCGTTTTGCATACGCCAAAGCACGTGCTCGGTGCGGTCGCCGCTGAAGCCAAAGTTCGCGGCTTTTCGGTTTCCGTAATACTTGTCCCAGGTCGCGCGCCCGCCACCCTCCCAGCCTTGCGTGATGGAGTCGCCAATGAAGATGAGGTCGTGGCCACCCTGCTTGGTGAGGTTCACGCACTTTTCGTGGCGATCTTTCCACCAATTCTCGCCCAATCGGTGGGCGGGCGTGATAGAAACTTGAGCGAGAGCGATGCTGGCAGCGATGGCGGCAATCATAGCGGCATTTTACTGATTCGCGAGTTCGATTTGGGTAAGAACCGGATAATGGTCGCTCGGATAGAGACCGTTTTCGTTGGTTTGAAGCACTTCGATGCTTGAGACGCGGAAGTCGATCGAGCTGGCAATGTGGTCGATTTTGTCGCCTTGGGTGCCGCCCAGAAAGTTGTGAAATGTCCCAATTTGGAGTCCGGCGGTGTGCAGAATTCCGGGCAGGGCTAGGACTTCGGGCGAATCCGGCTCGGCATTGAGGTCTCCGGCCACGATCCAAGGGGTGAGGGGAAGGTGCCGGTGGATCAAATGTGCGCTTTTCTCGCGAGCGGGTTGGGATTCGTGGTCCCAATGGGTGTTGAAGAGGGCGAAGGTGCCGAAATCGACCCAGGAGCAGATGCGGGTGATGCGGTTGCCCCAATGCTTGCTGCTGGGCTCATCGGGGGTGTCACTGAGCCAGAAGGTGCCTCGGTCGACGGGCGCGAATCGGTTCTTGCGCCATAGGATGCTGCAGGCTTCCCCGTCGCTTTTGCCGTCATCGCGTCCGACGGAGTAGGCGGCGTAGTCGGGAAGTTGTTCGAGGAGGTAGTCGAGTTGGAAGTCGAATACTTCTTGAAGGCAGACGATGTCGGCGTTTGCATCGCGGATAACTTGCGCGGTGAGGTGACGGCGGTTTGGCCAGGCGTGTTCGCCGTCGGCGGCGAGTCCGTTCCGGATGTTGAAGGTGAGGATGGTCATTGGATCATTTTTTCGCGTTGAAGAGTGAGGTGAATCGCTGATCTTTGCACTAACGCTTCGAACTCAATCCGATCTCCGTTAACCTGACCGGAGCACATAAAGGTTGTATAAGTTGCGAAGGCATCGCTGTGTTCCCCTTCAATTGAAAACGAACTCAACGAACCACCAAGCTTATCGCGATAGTTCGATGACCTAGCCAAGAACTCTCTCAGTAACCGTTCTCGCTCAGGCAGTTTTCGACTCAGACAGTTATCGCGGATTGCCCAAAATCCGATGTTACACGAGCCGCAAACACACAAAAAAATCGCGAACTAGCAAAGCATCCGGGTAGCGCTCTGGAGGGAACGCCATTGCTGTTGAATCGCACTCAAACCATTCATGATCATGACAACTCTCGGCATCCGATCCCCCAACCCAACCCTTCCCCCTTTAGCTTCGCGAAAGGGGGAAGGGCTCTCAGACGCGCTTACGCACTAATCGTCTTGGAGAGTAGTTCGTTCGCGAGCGCTTCCTGCACCACGCCGACGTACCAGACGTCACCTTCGATGGGCGGAGATTCGTGCCAGTCGTAGAGGTAGCCGGTGACCAGTTCTTCGCCCGGCAGGCGGTCGACCAATTTGTAGGTCGGCAGGTAGGTTTCGCGCAAGATCGGATAGAAGTCCGAGGGGAGTGGGGGTTGCATCAGTCGATAGTCATCCGTAACATCGACCACCACCACCCGCGCCAAGTTGTGTTCCCAAAGTTTTCCGGCGAGTTGTGCCATGGTGTGAATCCGTTCAATGGGAAAAGACGAACGGAGTTCTTAAAAAGGCGCGATTTAGGAGTTGGAATCCCGTTGAGATTCGGATATCACTGATGTTTCCGGAGCCTTTGCAAGGTTGCTTTCGAGCTTGCTTGACCGCTCGGCGCCGTATTCTAAGATCGTCTTTTCGAGTTTATCGGCGACGTCTCGGACCGCGATCCGGCACTTCTTGAGCGCTCCGCGATACGTACTGACGATCCCGAAGATGATAAGAGCCAAAGTGATGATGCCGAGCAACGGACCGGCGAGTTTGAATGCCACCGGGACCGTCAGGATTGCAGGGAGAGTCCAAAGAAAGCCGAGGGCGAGCGGGACGGATCGATCCGTCCAGACTTCGACTTTTGTCCTCCCGCCCCGAGAGTTGATCTTAAAGTGTGGGTTACCCCATGTTTCCTTTGCTTGCCCGGTCAAGGTCCGGCCGAATTGGCTTACGCCCCCGCCGGTGACGCCGTTATAGGTTTGCATCGGCGCGAGGGTGATGTTGTCGGTGATAACGTCGTACTCGTCGGGGTCAATCTCGACGGGCAAAACCCTTTCGACCTTGTCAGTCAGCTCGATCGGCTTTTGGCTCGGAGCGGTGCGCTCTCGGAGCGCCATTTGCAGATACTCAGGTCGGATTCCAACCTCTAGGGCAAGTTGGTGCAACTCGCTCGAATCGATGCCCGGCACATAACCTTCGTGGGATTTCTCCTCTTGGAGTTCACCGGCGCGCCGGATTATCTCGGCGACTTCGGACTCGGAGAAAAGTTGCTTTTCTTGCATCGACATGTCGAGTCTACATGAACTGGATTTTGTAGAATGAGGGCGATGCACATCGTCGCATTGACCGGAGCGGGGATTTCGCGTGAGTCGGGCCTCAAGACGTTTCGCGATGAGGATGGCTTGTGGGAGGGGTACGACATCGAAGACGTGTGCACCCCGATGGCTTTGGCGGAGTACCCCGAGCGAGTGCTGGAGTTTTATAATTTTCGCCGGCGAGAGGTTCTAGCGGCGGAACCCAATGCGGCCCATTTCGCTTTGGCAGACTTAGCCAAGCATCAACAGGTGAGCATCATCACCCAGAATATCGACGACCTTCATGAGCGGGCGGGGAGCCCTCATGTTTTGCATATCCACGGTGAGATATTGAAGGCGCGAAGTTCGGAGGATTTTGATCTCCAAATCGAGGTGCGAAATGATTTTCGCGTCGGTGATCTCGCGCCCGATGGGAGTCAATTGCGGCCCCATGTGTGCTTGTTTTACGAGACGCCGTATGACTGGAGTGAAGCGATTGAGCTCGCGGAAACGGCGGATGTGTTTCTGGTGATCGGGACGAGCTTGAGCGTCTATCCGGCGGCGGGTTTGCTTGACATCACAACCGCTAAACGCAAGATCCTGATCGATCCGAAACCTTTGCTGAAAGGGCGCAAAGGTATTGAGGTGATCGCAGAGTTAGCCACCATCGGGGTGCCGATGGTGGCTAAAGAACTCGCTATTGCTTAGTCCAGCCGATCTTGTCGTATCTTCCGGTAGTTGGGAAGAACGGCGGCGGCGTGTCCATCATCCGCGCATCATAGTAGTAGTCCTTGATGAATCCCGAGACTTGGCGACTTCCGGAGAAGGTGCCGACGGGATAGCGGGTGCGTTGGATCAAGCCACCGTTGAGGGTAAGTGTGCCAGTGGAACGAGTATCGAAGCTATCGGCTCCGAATCCACCTCCGGTAACCGAGCTGGTTCCGGCGAGAATGAGACCATCGACGGTGACGTTACTCCCCGCACTGCTACCGATGCGAACCCGGTTCGCGAAGAGACCAAGAATGCCTGCTCGAGCATTGACGCCTTCAGAAGGGCCAAGAGCCGGGTTGTTTCGGTTGCGGTACTGGATGGAGCCAGTCACGACCATCTGCCGAGACGCCGCAGCATCGGCGACGATGGTTAAGCCCTGGCGGGTTGCGGTTGATCCCGAGCCAAGCACGGAGTCGGCGACCGTTCCTCGGATCGAGGTGATGTTTCCGGTGACAAACACGACGCCGTTGCCCGCTGTGCTCCGGGTGGTCACGGTGGAGCCGACGGTGGTGGTCGTGGTTCGGGCGAGCATGTTGATCTCGACCGTGGTTGTCACGGATCCTTGGCGGAAGGTAAGAACCTGGACATTATCGGATGGCGCGCTCATCGTGATCTCGCAATCTCCGACAACATAGACACCCCCGCTGCTTGGAACATACACGCCTTGGGCAGTTGGCATTCCACTAGAGGCTCCCCACGCGGCCGCCGCTTGGGTTGACGTGTTTGATGGCAAATTGACGGGAGTGACGTCCATTTTCACGGCGCTTCGACCGAGGTCGTAGACCGCCTTAAACTGGGCATCGGTTTGGGGATCGTCACCGCGATAATTGATTTGGTCGTCGACAATCTCCACCGAAGATTGGAAGATTGGGTTGCTCAAGCTGAGATTGTCAATGTTCAGCCTTGACCCGTTCGCGTTGTTAGTGAACATCGGCCCACGGATGCGATCTCGAACTCCGAACCAAATCTGACTGTTCATCGGGTCGGGAGATTCCTGGTCCGAGAAGTATGCAAACCGCCCGAAGGATTGATTGCGCATCTTGACGTCCACTGCCTGCGTGACACCATCAACGGCGCCAGTTGATCGAACCGTATAGGTTTTCAGCTGCTTTTGAGCGTTATCCGACGCCGGAACAATGGATACGGTAATGGTGCCGGTGCCAAGAGTCACCGTTCCGGATGTTACGGGAATCGTCGAAGTTCCTGATGGAGGCGTTCCTTGTTCGCAAAGCCATCGGTAACCTAGTTCTGCGCCAGCCTCGGCGAGGGCAAACGCTTGGGCCTGCTTTCGGTTTCGGTCGGCTCGATAAGTTGCCGCGGACTGCGTTGAGACAACCGATAATCCGATTGTCATTCCGACGAAGACGGCGATCATTCCGACCATGAGCGCGCTACCACGTTGACGTCTCATTTCTTCACCCAATTCCTGAGCATGACTTCGCCGACGTATCGGATCCTCCGGGCGGTTGGCTGTTCGACGGTGTCGAGCGTAAACCGGACGCATCCGTCGCTCACCTTCTCGAACTCTAAGGCGTTCACGTTCGGGAAGGTCATATCGGGCGAGGCAGCATTTCCGATCCTGCGTTCGATCCGTTTTGAAGTTGAGTTGAACCGGTAATCAGTAACAACATCGACGTCATTCACTTCCTCGGTAACTTTGAGTTGGGTTGCGGACACCAACTCGAAGGTTTTTCCTCGCTGGATGTCGGATCGCATTCGTTGAATCGTGAGGTACGAGTCCATCGTCCGATCATCGCGATTCGATGCCAACTGTCGCGCCGTACCAAAGCCGACGAAAGAGGCAACGGCGACACCCCCAACGATCACCGATGCGAATCCCGCCACAAGAGATTCGGCAATTGAAAAGGCTCTGATTCTTCGTTTCATTTTCTTACTCCCTTGAGATCAACCCTTCCAATAGATAGTTGCTCGTCGTCGCGCTGAGTCCCCCACTCAGCCACGAAAACGAAATTGACACTCGTTTCACGTTCGCGTTGTAGTCCGTGATCCGCAAGGTTCCCGTCGCGTTGACAGGAGCGGTCACGTCCTTTTGCAATGCGATGGTGTAGACGTCTCCGCCTTGACTCGAAGTCGCGATTTCGCCGTTGATGATCTCGGTGCTGTTGAGCCGCCCGTAACCAAGATCTTTAAGCCGATCTAACTTTGCCTGGGCGATGTCTTGGATCTGCAGATACTCTTGAGCCGCCACCTGACCACGTGTTGCCACGGGGATCATGAGGGTTAGCATCGAGACTGCCGTGAGTGCGAGAAACAACCCGACTAGTACTTCGACTAACGTAAACGCTCTTCGTTGTCTGGGGGAGACAACCTTCTTCATAGGAATGACGTTCCGCAATGGAGATCAATGCACCCTGGTAACTTCGCTGATTTTTGCGCGCAGAAGGAGTTTTTGGGCCTTTCCGGTCATTCGGTAAGCATCACAACGATGAGTCGAAAAGACTGCGGAGATGAGACTCAAGTGATGCCACGGGATATTGACGCCGGGATTGGACAAAGTCCGGGTGGTAAACGTGGACGGAACTGGCGAACGGCAGTTGCTGGTCGAGAACTATGTCGCGTTCGTTGGATGGACCAGCAACTCCCAAGAGGTGCTGGTTTACCTTTCGGACACTTCCCTGTTCGACTTTGCGACCTCGAAGGGATATTGGAAGGCGATCAACGTCAACTCGGGCGCAGTGAGGACCTTCTTGGACTTACGTCCAACCAACAGCTTCATCCGCACCCCAGTTTTGCCTTAACCGCGGATGATCGCCAACAGCTCTTGGGTCTTGGCGACCATTTTCTCGTGATCGCCTCGGGTTTCGACATTGAGCCGAATGACGGGTTCGGTATTGGAACCGCGAAGGTTAAAGCGCCAATCCGGATACTCGATCGAGAGTCCGTCGATTTTGGTCACCTCGCCGCCAGGGGCGTATTTTTCTTCGACGGCCTTGAGAATAGTTTGGACATCGGTGACCTTCGAGTTGACTTCACCCGAGCAGGGGTAGTTCGCCACCATTTCCGCGACGAGATCGCCAAGCGAGCGTCCCGTTTGCGAGACGAGGCGGGCGATGAGAAGGAATGGAATCATGCCGCTGTCGCAGTACCAGTGATCCTTGAAATAGTGGTGCGCAGACATTTCGCCGCCGTAGGTTGCGTCCTCGGCACGCATCTTTTCTTTGATGAATGCGTGGCCAGACTTGCACATAATTGCCCGTCCGCCGAGCTTCTCGACAATGTCGAGCGTGTTCCAAGTCAGCCGAGGATCGTACACGATGGCGGCGGTGGGGTCGGCTTGAAGAACGGCCTGGGCGAGGAGGCCGACGATGTAGTAGCCCTCGATGAAGTTTGCGTGCTCATCGAAGAAGAAGCATCGGTCGTAATCGCCATCCCAAGCGACGCCGAAGTCGTACGAGCCAGCCTTCATGTCGGCGATGGCTCCCGCCCGAGCCTCTTCGAGGATCGGGTTCGGAACTCCGTTCG
Organism: uncultured Fimbriimonas sp.; assembly: GCA_964566635.1. Classification (GTDB taxonomy): domain Bacteria; phylum Armatimonadota; class Fimbriimonadia; order Fimbriimonadales; family Fimbriimonadaceae; genus Fimbriimonas. Next base: position 567,865 of record CAZMJL010000001.1, read on the forward strand.
GGAAGTTTCCGTCTGGGGTGAAAAGTCGGTTGGTGGTGGTGAATGGTAGGTGGGGGAGGAGCTTTTCAAGCGCAACTCCGGCGGCACCGTTTCCGACGTCGCAAAGCACCTTCAGCGGCTTGAGTGAATCGGGCGAGACGATCTTGAGGAGGTGTGCGATAAAGTCGTCGTAGACGTTTTGCTCGATGCGCTTACCAGAACCGGTGCGCTCCCACTTTTGCTCGTGGGCACGTCGCTCGATCTCGTTGAGTCCGGTGTCGGAGGAAACCGGTCGGCTCTCTTGGCGCACCATTTTGAGACCGTTGTACTCGGGCGGATTGTGGCTGGCGGTGATCATGCATCCGCCGTCGTAGCCATAGAAAGCCGTGGCGAAGTACACCATTTCGGTTCCGACAAGTCCGAGATGGACGACATCGACACCGGCGTCGTTCAGACCTCGGGCGAAGGCGTCATAGAGTTCGGGACCGGAAAGCCGGATGTCGTAGCCGACACAAACAGTTTTCGGATTCAGCTCGTCGGCGTACGCTCGGCCGACCCGGTAGGCAACGTCTGGGTTGAGTTCAGTGGGCACGATGCCGCGTACGTCGTATGCTTTGAATGCCGGAAAATACTTGCCCATGGTGCTTCTTTAGTCTTACCAGATGATTGGCAATCCTAACCAAATCTAAACCATCATTAAGCGATGCCAGCAGAACTACTTGGAGCGCATACCCCGATCAAGAACGGCCTCGGAGGGGCGATTCGAGAGGGATTTCGGATTGGGTGTACGGCGGTTCAGGTGTTCACCAAGAGTCCGCAACTCTGGAAAGCAAAGGCGATTTCGGACGAGATGGTTGCCGACTTCAAGGCGGCTCAGGCGGAGACGGGGATTACGGAAGTTGTTGTTCACGACTCGTATCTGATCAATATGGCCTCGGCGGCTGAGGAAGGGCGAGAGAAGTCCATTTTGGGGCTCACCGATGAGCTGAATCGATGCGCCCAGTACGGCATTCGGTATTGCAACTCGCATATGGGTGCGCACGTCGGGCAGGGCGTTGAAGAGGGGATTCGTTTGCTCGTCGAGGGTGCAAAGAGGGTTCTGGCGAACTCGGACCCGTCGGTGATGTTGCTGATGGAGACGACGGCGGGCTCAGGTTCGTCGTTGGGGTCTACGTTTGAGGAATTGCAGGCGGTTTTGGACGGGCTCCATGGCGACGCCCGGGTTGGCGTTTGCGTGGACACCTGCCACATTTTTGCCGCGGGATATGATCTGCGAACCCCGGAGACATACGCCGAGACGTGGGAGAAGTTTGCGTCGGTGATTGGATTTGACCGCTTGAAAGCAGTGCACTGCAACGACTCACTGAAGCCGTTTGGCTCGCGCAAAGATCGCCACGCGCAACTTTCGGAGGGCGAGCTCGGGGAGACGCCGTTTCGGCTAATGGTGAATGACGAGCGCTTCCGGCGTATTCCGATTCTACTCGAGACTCCGATCGAGAACGACGGGCACGAGCGGGACTTGGCAAAGCTGAAAGACTTTTGCAAAGAATAGTGTTGCGCTTTTGCTTCTTTCACGTTATAGTTGGAAAATGAGTTCAATGGTTAAGTACTGCGCATTAGGCGTAATCGCAGGGGGAGGGGTACATTTAGCGACTGAAAGCTTTTCACAAGCCCCAACTTTGACGTCTCCACATGACGAAATTTACAATCCTAGTGTCCTAAATGGATCGACAATCCCAACGGATCTCGTTTTGCCGAACCGGGGAATCCGCACTCATATCATTGCGCTCTATCCACCCTGTAGCAGTTTCTCTTTAATTACCCAACAAATCAAGCAATTTATAGACTCACATCCTGGGTTGAACGTACTCGTGTTATCCGCCAATGAGACCGCAACTCGAAAGGAGTTCTTCGGGTCTAAAAATGTATCATTTGGCACGTTCGGCCGGAATAGAGTGCCAGCCACGCTCGCTTACGAGGCTGCTGGCATCTACTCGTTTGATACAGAGAGAAAACTCATGGTGCCGCAGGTGACTAAGTGAAAAGTCGCGGAATCACACTCATTGAACTCCTTGTCGTCGTGGTCATCATTGCAGTGACGGCGGGGCTAGTGTTCCCTGCTTTTGCTCGAGCTAAGCAATCAGCGAAAGAGCTTGCATGCATCCAGAATGTTCGAAACCTATACTTAGCTACTGCTCTTTACCGTGAAGAGCAGAACCCGAAAGTTGAGTTTGGCAATCCTAACGATATGGGACTCCCAAATCTTGAAAGCTCTCATGATATTCTCGAACGTGTCTCTGGACGAGATAGCAAGCACCAATCGCCCTGTGGTAGACATCCTCGGCTAGATGAGGAGTTTGGAGGGTACGGGACAATTTACTACATGCCTCTTGATCCCGCACAATTTGCAAACTTTGCTCGACGGGCCGAAGGGAAAGCCCCGCTATGGGTCGATCCCAACTGCAGCCCCGCCGACACCCCTATAAGACTTCAGTACGGTGCCAAACTCGTTATTGGAGTCTTCCTCGACGGTAGCACCGCAAAAAAGCAGCGCTCGGACCGCCCATTTTGGGCAATGAACTACTACGAGTAATCAGAAACTAAGAACATTCAGCTTGGTTGCGGTCAGCTTTGCTGTCCTAATCAATACTGCACTTGCAGGATTTAAAACGTGTGAAACCTGCATCCAAGCAGTGCCATCTTGCTACACCTCGGCCGCGCTCACTTGGGAACACTGTGGCGCAGAAGATTAGACGGGCCCATTTTAGGGTGCAAGGAGTTCCAAAAAACACAGTACAAGTGCAGCAGCGGAAGATGGACGAAAGCTACGCGTATTGTCAGCGTCGACAGTGACAGCTGCAATGGCACTACTTGCAACTCTTTCGTATCCCAATGAAACTCAAGACCCCACAACAAAGAGCCGCAATCTCCGGGTTTATACTTGTGGTTGTGGGGCTAGTGTTCCTTCGCGTCCATGGCTACAATAATACAGTGCTACGATCAAGCAAACTGTTTGCTGATGCACTAGTGAAAGCGGACTCTGCCACCTTGGCAAGCTTTGCGCCAGAGAGCGAGTTGAAATCATATGGTGTAAGTCGTAGCTCTCTTCAAGCCTTAATAAAAAACCGAGGCTTGCCTAGCATGAAGCAAAACTTCGACCTTTCAGCGATTTTGATTCTACAGCAAACTGATCACGTTGAAATCTACATTCCCCCCAAACACGGCAGTGCACTAAGTTCAGGCGTAAAATACATATTTACAAGTGGCTTTGAAACTGTCGAGCCCATCTCGTACTGCTTTAACTGGTTCAATGTTGACTCGTCTCGATTTCTCACGTCAACTGGTAATCCAAGCATCGATACTTTGAATAGTTTCATTCGGAAAATTGACGCAGAGCAACAATATTATGAAAGCTTAGGATTCAGGGGGATTTACTCTCAGGCTTCAAGTAGATTGGAAACTTGGCAAGAAAGACGTGCTGCGTTCGTCAACCGTCTGACGAAGCTTTGATACTCTTGATCAGCCAACGCACTGTGGTCGGCACAGTTGGCACACTGTATGAATTCCAACCGAGAAAATCTAGGTCTAAATCTGCCAAAATTGAACCTAGATTCCCTTGACGACCTCCGCACCGACTTATTACGACATCCTGGGTGTGGGGCCGAGTACCGATGCTGAGACGATTCGTCGTGCGTATCGTCGCTTGGCTCAGAAGCATCACCCCGATGTCAGCGACTCGCCAGACGCTCACGAAAACATGGCGCGCATCAACGAAGCGTTTGAGACGCTGACGGATGCGCGGAAGCGCGAGGAATATGATGCGCTCCTGGCGGGAACGCTTGAGCCGGACACACCGCAAAGCACACCAAAAACGCCGGTGATGGTGCGCCTCATCAAGCGGTTGATGGGGCACAAGACCCCGGTATATGCGGTTGCCTTCGCGCCTGATAGCGGGCAATTGATGTCGGTGGGCTTTGATAATGAGCTGATCTGGTGGGCCGAAGGCGGAGAATCGACCCGGCAAACGAAGCTGGAAAGCGGTGCGGTTTCGACTCTGAGAGCTTTTCCCGGTGGAAAAGTGATGGCGGCAGGTTCCACGGAGAGCCACGTCAATGTTTGGAAGCTAGATCGGGACGAAGTGACGTCTTGGCGAGGCGTCCACGAAGAGTGGGTGAGTTGCGTCGCGATTTCGGGCGACGGGACATCGGTTGCAAGCGGCTCGATCCACAACCAGCTAAGGGTCAGCGACTCGGAAACGGGGGCCGCGAAATACACTCTGAGAAGCGCAGATGCGAGCGTGACAGCGGTGGCGTTTAGCCAAGATGGCGAGTTCCTTGCCAGCGGAACTGCCGATGCTCGGGTTTCGATTCGCGAGGCCAAGACCGGGCGGTGGGTACGGACGATTGAACGCATTCGGTCCCTCGTGACGGCGATCGCGTTTAGCCACGATAACCAGTTCCTCGCGGTTGCGGCTGTTGACCTGAGTATCCGGGTTTTTGATATTCAATCGGGTTTGCTGGTGAAGATGGTTTACGGTCACTCGAAGCCAATAGAGACCATCGCGTTTCACCCGAACGGCTGGCTGTTTGCTTCGGGATCGCGGGACGGAACGGTCGGGCTTTGGAATGCGGCAAAAGGCATCGGTAGCGTGCGAATTGAGGTTTCTTCGCGTCCGATTTCTTGCGTGGCGTTCAACGCCGACGGAAGTCGGCTGGCGGCTAGCGGTCAGGACAAGGTTGTTCGGCTGTTTGAGATAAGCACAAAGTCCTAGTTGGTGCTCACCCATTCGCGCAAATCGATTGCGTGGAGCTGCCGAGGCCCCTCTGGCTCGACAAGGCATTCGAGCATCTCGATAAGCGACTGAAGACGCTCCTCGGTATCGGTCGATTCGAGCAAGGCTTGTTTGCGCAAAAGAGGCAATTCCATCATGTTTGCGATGGCGTAAGAGAGCCCTTCGGGGCCGTCGGGGAACAAGACATTGATCTGGAAATCGTTGATGTCGATATGTTGCCGAATGATTCGTTCGCACATCTTGCGGCAATGCTCGGCGGTTTGTTCGACGGAAGTGATGTCCTCAGGTTCAAAATCCTCGATCACTTCGGCCTTGACCACCCGATAAGGGAGCGCCTCGTCGATCTCGCGGATGCGGAACCGCGAAACCGCAAGCACGTTGATGTCGAACCGACCATCGCTGTACGAGTGGATATCGAGAATGCGGACGAGGGTGCCAACCATGTACGGCTCGGCATGATCGCCGACCTCGGATCCTTCGCGGATTAAGGTGACTCCAAAGTGTCCTCCACCCGCGATGCAGTCGGTCACCATTTGCCGATAACGAGGTTCAAAAATGTGGAGTTGGAGGCGCGATTGGGGGAACAGCACTGTGTGCAGAGGAAATAAAGGAATTTCCATTTGCTGTTCGCTCATCTTTAACTGAATTTATACAGCAGAACGGGTCATACTTTACGTGTCATTTTGCGAGAGAAACGGTTTGGTCTCGCTCGCGTGAAGGATTGATCTGTAATGCCGGAAGATTTGTCATTTTATCAAGCGAAGGTTAAAGAGCTCCAAGGAGAAGTTGAGCGACTGACACGCCGCGTCAGTGAACTCGAAACGGATAAAAACCTTCCTTCGGCTCAGCGGCAAGAGCAACAAGTTGACGTAACTCCGATTGACCAGGCCGACATTACGCTCCGCCGACTGGTCCAGCGGATTGCTATGATTCTTCAATCCGAAAAGATCGTGATTATGTTCCACGATCGCGAAATGGGCGACCTAAAGGGTATTCCGCCAGCGTTTGGCGTGGACGAAGCTCACCTTGCTTCCTTCAAGGTTCGGGCGACGCATGGTGTTTCGGGCAAGGTCTTCCGCGAAGGCGAGGCCCTCATTTACCACGATATCGAGTCGCTTCCAGAGTCGAAGGAAGAGGCATATGGTCTTCTGCACGTGACGAACGGCGTTTGCGTTCCGCTCGTGATTGAAAAGCGCGACGAAGAGAACCGGGTTATCGACAAATCGACGATTGGCGTTCTTCACGCTTTCAACAAACGGCACGGAGAGGATTTCAACGACGAGGACGTTCGCCTTTTGGAGCGAATGGCTCGAAACGTTGGTTCGATCATCGCCAACCTTCAGATGTACCGCGAGGTCGTCGAAGAGAAGGAAGAGCTCGCTCAGACGTTCGAATCGCTCACTTCGGGATTGGTTCTGGTTTCGACCGAGGGCCGCATCAGCCAGATCAATGGAACCGCACGCGCGGTCTTCCAGGCTCCGGCGGATGCTCTCGGGAAGACTGCCGAAGAGGTCATCAAGGACGCCGGCGTGGTCGCCGCGATTCAGACGCTTCTGGGCGGAACTGACCCGGGCCGCGTCGAGATGCACGTCGTTTTGGGCGGAAGTGAGCGCATTTACGAATTCCAGTTCGCGGCGGTCAACGGTCAGGACGGGAAGAATATCGGCGTCGTCGCCATTCTTGCCGACGTGACTGACATCCGAAACATCGACCGCATGAAGTCCTCGTTCGTTGCGATGGCTTCGCACGAGCTGCGAACACCGCTCACGGCGATCAAAGGATTCTCCTCGACGCTGCTTGAGGGTCTCGATGACGAGCTTTACGGCAAGGAAGACCAGCGAGAGTTCCTTGGCATTGTTGTTGGCGAATGCGACCGCTTGCGGCGCCTGATCGACGACTTGCTCAACACGAGCCGAATTGAAGCTGGTGAGTCGCTCAAGCCGAACTACGGCGAAGTCGACCTTACCGACCTGATTCACAAGGTTGCAATGGTTCAAAAGCAGGCAACCAACAAGCACAACATTAAGGTCGAAATTGAGAACGAGCTGCCGAAGCTGATCGTGGGCGACCAAGATAAGCTGGACCAGATTTTGACGAACTTGATGAACAACGCGATCAAGTACGCGCCTAATGGTGGAGATGTGATTATTCACGCTCGAAACGAGGGCGATACGTTGCTCATCGGTGTGAAGGACCAAGGGCTTGGAATTCCGAAGGATCACCTCGGAAAAGTTTTCGAGAAGTTCCACCGCGTGAACAACGAGGACAACCGAAAGATCTACGGAACGGGTCTCGGGCTCTTCTTGGTCAAGCACCTCGTCGAGCAGGTTCACATGGGCAAGATCTGGTGCGAATCGGAAGTCGGAGTCGGTTCGGACTTCATGTTCCGGATCCCGGCTAACATGGACATCGAAGAGGCCAAGGCACTCAACGACTAAGGAACGAGATCGATGAACAAGAAGACCGGAATTATCGCGGCAATCGTCGTTGGTCTTCTTGTTCTTTGTTGCGGCGGCGGAGTACTGCTGACTCGGTCGACCTTTCAGCAACTGAAGGCAGTGCTCGACGCTGATCGAGCGTTTGTCAAGACGAGCGTGGCGACTTTTGCGAAGGATTGGGATGAGGCTAAGTTCAACGCACTCGCCGACAAGAGCTTCCAAGAACCCGAGAAACGAGCGCGCACTCAGAAGATGTTTGCCGCGTTCAAAGCGAAGCTCGGCGGGTTAAAATCGGTTGGCGAAATCGAGGATCAGAAGGGGTCTCTGAAGGCAGATACATCTGGCGAGCGGGGGCGGTTCTTGGCGGGTTTTCGGTTGCCGGCGGTATTTGAAAAGGGCAACGGAACGTTTGAGATCACAGTCTTGAACGTCGGCGAGAAGAAGTCCATTTTTGAAATCAACCTGAAATCGGACGAGCTGTTCAAATTGTCAGAATCTGAAGCCGCCGAAGCCGCGAAGCGCTTGTCCGAATCGAAGTCGGGAACCAAAAAGTAGCTTCGCTCGGTTGAATTTCGCCGATGGCGAAGCAATCTTGGCGGCGTGTTATTGCGTATGGGTGCGGAGGCCTTGTGCTACTTTTCCTGATCCTCGGAGCGGTGGGAATGTCTTGGGGCAAAGGTTTCTTGCAGATGGTTCATCGCGATAAGACGGCGATTCAGGAAGCGATCTTTGCTTCCGTTCAGAACTCACCAACGGCTCATCCGCTGACCCATGTCAAGAAGAAGGAGCTGGAGGCGAAGCTCGGCAAGTTCGTGAAACTCAACTCGGTACTCGGAGAGGCGAGCCTCGAAGATGGGCTGAGCGGAAAAAATGAGTACAACTACTTTGCTTACTGCCAGTTCGAGAAGGGCGAAGGGACAATGGTCTTTCGAGTCGGCAACGCTTCAGAGACGCCGAACATCATCTCGGTTCATGCCGAGCCGGGACATAAGAAGCGCCAGAGAGTGCGCCACGTGCTTACGGGTCAGTTTCGCTGAGCGACGCGCTTGGCGAAGTTTTCGACCATGCGGAATCCCTGCTCGGTGAGCACCGATTCGGGGTGGAACTGGACGCCCTCGATCGGCAGCGACTTATGTCGCAGACCCATGATTTCATCGTCGTCGTCGCTTTTGGCGGTGACCTCAAAGCCATCGGGGATGGTGTTGCGGTCCACTACTAGTGAGTGGTAGCGAATGGCCGAAAACGGATTCGGCATTCCTTCAAAGAGTCCCTTACCGTCGTGCGAAACCTTAGAGGCCTTGCCGTGCATCGTTTTGTTCGCCCGATTGACGGTCGCTCCAGTGACAAAGCCAATCGCTTGGTGGCCCAGACAAACCCCGAACACAGGCACCGTAAATCCTGGTTTCTGAGCAAGAGCAGCCTGGAGGATGTTGACGCAGATTCCGGATTCGTTGGGGGTGCATGGTCCGGGGCTAAGGAGAATTCCATCCGGCTTCATCTCGACAATTTCGTCGAGGGTGATCTTGTCGTTTCGGCGCACTACGATGTCGGCCCCACATTGACCCAGGTACTGGACCAGGTTGTAGGTGAACGAATCGTAATTATCGATGACCAAGATCATTTTGCTCCATTAGTTTAGCCGGAACTCTGCGCCGCGCAAACGCGATAAACTACGCGTATGCCGCTGCTTGCCTCCGCCGCACTGACTGCCGTTCTCGCCGCCCAATCGGGATCGGGAATCAAGGTTCCTTTTGAGAAATACACATTGCCGAACGGCATGAAGGTGATTCTTCATGTCGATAAGACTCTTCCGGTAGCGACGATCAACACTTGGTTCTACGTCGGAAGTAAGGATGAACCGGAGCGCCGAAGTGGATTTGCCCACCTGTTCGAGCACTTGATGTTTATGGGCACGAAGCGTGTCCCGAACGGCGAATTCGACCAGATCATGGAGAAGCTTGGCGGCTTCAACAATGCTTCGACTTCGACAGATCGAACTAATTACTATTCGTTCGGTCCTTCCAATATCCTGCCAACCCTGCTCTGGCTTGATGCAGATCGGCTCGAAGGGCTGGCGGAGGATATGACCGAGAAGAAGGTCAATCTTCAACGCGACGTTGTTAAGAATGAGCGACGTCAGAATGTCGAAAATGAGCCTTACGGCAAGGCGTATGAGGCGATGCCGGGCCTGATGTTTCCGAAGGGGCACCCTTACAGCACCTCGGTCATTGGCTCGCACGAGGACCTGACGGCGGCATCCGTGCAGGATGTAAAGGACTTCTTCAATCAGTTTTACGTGCCGAATAATGCGTGTTTGGTAGTCGCGGGCGATTTTGATCCCGCAAAGATTAAGCCGGTGGTGGCAAAGCTATTTGGAACTTTGCCCCGAAAGAATGACATCGGCAGGAAGCTGGTGCAGCCGTTCAAGTTTGAGAGCCGAACAGTGACCATGGTGGACGCGGTTTCGGCACCGAAGTCGATCCTGGCGTATCACACTCCTGCCTACGGTAAAGGTGGCGATCTGGAACTCCGGGCCGCCGGGACAATTTTGGCGAGCGGACTTGCGAGCCGACTTCAGAAGGAAGTGGTGGCGAAACTTGGCCTGGCTTCTGACATTTCGGCGTCGCAGGATTCGAGTTATCTTTCGTCGACGTTTTACATCGACGCGACCGTCGCTGAGGGCAAGTCACAAGTCGAGATGGAGCGGGCGATCGACAGGGTGCTACGCGATTTTGCGAAGACAGGCCCAACCGCCCAGGAGTTGAAGCGCGTTTGCGCGGGAGTCGAGAGCCGCATCGCAAGCATCTTGCAAAGCCTGGATCAAAAGGCCGACAAGATGAACGAGTACGAGTTCTACTATGGAACTCCGGACTACTTCCAAAAGAATATCAACGATTGTTATGCGCTGACGCCAACCGGAGTGAAGCAGGCGGTGGCTAAGTATCTCATTGGGGCGCCTCGGCTCACCTTGAGAGTGGTGCCCGAGTCGACGGCGTCGGAACAGAATCCGCGCGATGCACAACTTGCGGTTGAGGCCGCTGGGGCATTTACGTCGCCAAAACCCACTGATCTCGGCGGGATTCGATATTGGAGCCGGGCCGGGGTTCCGCAGGTAACGGTCAGCGTTCAGTATTCGCTGGGGACGTTTGCGGATCCGAAGGGCAAAGAAGGCTTGTTGAATCTGGCGACCGAACTGATGGTTCGGGGTGCGAAGGGTAAGAGCGCAGAAGCGACTTCGGCAGAGCTTGAGGGACTCGGGGCGTCACTGAGCGTTGGAACCGGGCTTCAAGGAACGGTTTTCAGCTTGACATCACCGATCTCCAATGCGGCAAAGGCTCTTGACTTGCTTGCGGATTCGATTCTCTCGCCGACTCTTTCGGAGTCAGACTTTGCGGATCTGAAAGATGAAATCTTGGCTCAGGTTCGGCAAGAGAATGACAACCCGAACGCAGTGGCGCGGAAGGTGGCGCTGCGCGAGTTCTTTGGCGCAGCCCACCCTTATGCGCGCCCAGCGAGTGGCACGGAGGCGAGCCTCAAGGCGATCACGCTGAAGGATGTCAAGGCGGTTGTGGCGCAAGTGCGAGCGAGTGGAAACTCGATTCTGGCGGCGGGAGGCGTGCCTCCGAAGGACGCCAAAGCCTTGCTGGGCGCGAAGCTCGGCAAGCTGAAAGGAGCGAAGGGAGTGAGCTACCAGGGCTATGCGGCCCCATCGGTCACCAAGCCTCGGCTCGTGATCGTAGACAGGCCAAATGCGGTTCAGACGGTCATCAGCTACTACTTCCCTGGTCTCAGTCAGCCGAATCCGCAGTCGCTCACGCTGAATGCGGTTGCCACGGTCCTGGGTGGCTCCTTCACGAGTCGCCTGAATCAGAATCTCCGCGAGGAAAAGGGTTACACGTACGGAGCGAGCGCATCTTCTGCCTCCAACGCCAGCTTTGGTTATGTGAGGCTCAGTTCCTCGGTGCGAGCGGACGTGACCGGAGCCTCGTTGGTGGAGTTTGCCACGGAACTTAACCGAGTTCAGACGATGGACATTACCGACGTAGAAACCAGCAAGGCGAGCAAACTGATCCGGACCAATGCGGTAACGGGATACGGTTCGCTGGGAGAGATTCTCAGTACGGTTCTTGGGCTTGAGGGATCGGGCAGCAACCAGGTCAAGCAAGATTTGGAACTGGCGGCACTGACGAAACTAACAGCGAAGCAATTGAACGAGCTTGGAAAGTCAATTCTCGATCCGAAGCGCGCCTTGATCGTGTTGGTTGGCGACAAGAAGGCAATCCTTGAGCAGATCAAGGGGCTGGATTTGCCGACGCCGGAGATCGTTAACCCTTAAGGCGCCGCTCGACGGCGGCATGGAGGATGGGGAGCACCGGGTCGGGGACCATGGTGCTCACATCTCCTTTCAGCAGGGCGACTTCGCGGACCACTGATGAGCTGAGGAAGCTGTATTCCCAGCGGGTCATCAGAAAGACGCTATCCACTTCGGGTTCAAGTTTGCGGTTCACCATCGCGATTTGGAACTCGTAGTCGAAATCGGCGACGGCCCGAAGTCCGCGCACGATGGACTTCGCGCCTTTGGCTTTTGCGTACTCGACGAGGAGTCCATCGAAGCACTCGACAGTCACATTTTTGTGCTTTGTTGCGATCGCGTTGAGGGCTTCAAGGCGCTCATCGACGCTGAGGAGAGGGGTTTTGGTAGAGTTCTTCCCGACGGCGACGATGACGTTGTCGAACAATTTCGATGCTCGGTCGATGATGTCGGCGTGCCCCTTGGTGGGCGGATCGAAGGTGCCGGGGTATACGGCGACAACCCTCACTTGAGAACCACCTTGGAGTGCGGCATGGTGCCCATGAGGTTGTAGCGGATGCCTTGTACGCGCGGGCTGGTGAGAACACCATCCACGCCGTGGTAGATCGGGATTCGGGGGACATCGCGCAGGACGATGTCTTCGGCCTTTGCGTAAAGCTCGGAACGCTTGGTGGCGTCGGCCTCGCTATCGGCGGTTTTGCAGAGCGTATCAAACTCCCGATTTGTCCATTTATCAAAGTTGAGCGATGCATCGCTGGCCATAAGGATTGAGAGGAAGTTCTGCGGATCGATGTAGTCGCCGTACCAAGAGAGGAACGCACAAGGGAGTTCTCCGCGGTTTCGGGCCTTTAGGATCGCGCCCCATTCGAGCGAGCGAGGCTTGACCGTGATGCCGAGGTGACGCCGGATATCGCCGGCGACGGCTTCGACGATTGCTTTCGCGTCGAAGTTTTCGGCTCGGAAGGTGATTTCAATTGTGGGGACTTTGTCACCAGTTTTGAATTGGCTGAGAGCAAGTTCCTTCTTGGCTTCCTCGATATTGAAGTCAAGGGCCTTGGTTTGCGGGGCGACCGAATTGATTCCTTCGGGGAGCCATCGCTCGGCAATCGGGACTCCGGCGAGGATTTGCTCGGTAATCCGCTTTCGGTCAATGCTCATCATCACGGCGCGGCGGAGGTGAACATCTTGAAACGCGGGCTGGGCTCGGCCGCTGAGAAGTAGATAGAACACGGCGGGGCGTTTGATGAACGATAGCTGGCTTGCGAGAGCGGAGTCCTTTCGGATTGCCGCCCAGTCCTGCTTTTCGAGTGTTGTCGTATCGGTTTCGCCGTTTCGGTAAAGAGTAAGTCTAGTGGAGGCATCCTTGACGATTCGCCGCTCGATGCCGCTGATGGCGGGCTTTCCGCCGTGGTAGGTCGCGTTCGCTTTCAGCTTCACGCTCTGCTCGGGGTTGAAAGATTCGAGCGAGAATGGTCCGGTGCCAACTGCCTGTTTGAGATCACGGATCTCGGAGAGGCCCTGCTTCGCCGGGACGATGTAGCAGCAGGCGTACGAGAGTTTGCCGAGGAAGTACGGGCGCGGTTGATCGATTTGGACCTCGACGGTTCGGTCGTCGACGACCTGTACGCCGGAGAGTTCCTTCGCGGTGCCTTTGAGGATGTCCTTTGCTCCTTCGATGTCGCCGAGGTAGGTTTCTGAGGTGGGAGAGGCTAGATCTCGTGATAAGGCGCGCTCCCAACTTGCTTTGACGTCCTTTGCGGTCAACGGCGTGCCGTCATGGAACTGAGTCGATTTGAGTTTGAACGTGTAGGTCTTTCCGTCTTGGGAAACGTGCCACGACTCGGCAAGGATTCCAACAACTTTGTTTTGCTCGTCGTAGCTGACAAGTGGCTCGTAGATGTTTTGGAGGATGTCGGCGGTATCGACATCTTGCACCTTGGTGGGGTCTAGGGTCGTTGGGTTATTGGCAAGTGCGTAACGGAAAACGCCTTCGGCCGAATAGGCTCGGCGGCTCGAGAATCCCCCTGATTTGTTACCGCAACCGATGAGGATAAGCCCGAGGCCCAAAATCCACCAAGATTTCACGCTCTTAGTTTAGTGGATTCTGCCCATAATAATGCTGTGAAAGCAGTTGCGTGTGGGGGAGCGATTTTGTTCTTAAGCTCGCTTTCATGCGCCTCGCTGGTGGGGAAATGGCAAGGAATCGCTCTGCTGGGGCCGAGCAAGATTGCCCAAACGCTGGATACAGATGGGCTCCTCAAGCTTCAGGTTAGTAAGGCATTTTTGAAGAGCTTGCGGTACTCGATTGAGCTAAAGGGCGACGGAACCTTCGTTAGCGAAGTGGTTGGCGCGGACGTGGAGCGGCGGAAGAGCTTCGGAAACTGGAAGCAGGACGGCATGCTTCTGACTCTTACAACCGCGAACGAAAACGGTGCAAAGGTGAAGCGGACCATCACGGCGAGTGTTGCACTGGATAAGAAGCGGTTTCTGATTATTGTTCCGAGTAAGCAGGGATTGCCAGTTACGAAGCTGGTTTTCACTCCGGCGCCCGTGGCTCCAGCAAAGCCAGTTGAACCTAAGAAACCCGCTCGGGCTTGAACGCTTGGATTCGCACTCCGGGGCAGAACCGGTGATGCTGGAAGTTCAGATTTTGGAAGCGCGGGTCATCAGTTTCGATCGAGAGTTTTTCGATGACTGGGGTCGTTACCTTGTAGGGTTCGTGCCAGACTCTCGCAGTCATGAGGTTCCCTTTAGCGTCGGCGGCAAAAAGTCGGTATCGTTCGAGAAGCCACTGATCTAGGGAGCGCGCTGGTGCCAATTCAGGGTTTGAGCCTCTCTGAAACTCTGCGGTGTATCGGAAGCCACGAGAGGGCTTTTCATAGACGCCCGGGAGCCGCTGGCGGTCGGTTCTGGTTCCGTAATAGGCAATATAGGATTCATTCACTTCGGCGGCGAGGCCCGAATAGAGGTATGGCAGTCCGAAACTGATTCGAGCGGCGAGGCATGGCAGGTAAGCGGTAGCATCGAGCGAGAAGAACCAGACTCCCGACCCGAGAACTGGGTGACGGACATAGGTTCGTAGGTTGGTTTCGAGAAAATCGGGCTGGGGGTAGATGCGTCGCCAATCTGAGAACCGAACGCGTTGCATCTGGAACGGCACGAAGCCAATCCAAGCTTGGTCATCGTAGGTCTCAAGACTCAGACCAGGTGGAAGTTGTTTTGCGATCGCTTCGGGTTCGACTGGCGCGTGAGAGAAGAGCAAATTCGTCCAGTTTTGAGTCATTACCGGCTCAACTTCGGGCTTGGGCCAGTTCTGCACAATAGAATTCCAGTCTAAATTTGAATTCATGGAAACAATTTCGCGCATCTTTATGTTCACAATACTCGTACCCTGATTACAAGGTTAGCCATATGAAGTTCACCCGAATCGCATCTCTCGTCGTTGCCAGCAGCATGGCATTCTCCGCATTTGCCGCCGATGTCACTGGAAAGTGGTCGGGCAAGATGGTCATGGACATGGCCGCAATGGAAAAGGAAATGGCCTCGACGATGGGTACCATGAAGCCCGAGCAGCAGAAAATGATTAAGGCTCAGGCAGGAATGGCGAAGTCGATGCTTGCAGCAATGATCTTCAAGATGGAATTGAAGAAAGATGGCACCTACTCGATGACCACCAGTGGTGCGCCAGGTCAAAAAGGCAACATGACAGAAACCGGTAAGTGGACGCTGAAGGGCAACACGATCACCGTAACTGGCAGCAAATCTGGTCAGGGTCCTAAGGTGTTAACAGGAATCGTCAGCGGCAATGGCAAGACGATCACATTTGACATTTCGAAGGTTACCACGGAGCAAGCCACAAAGCGAGGGGCACCGAAAGGCACGAACGTCCCTTCGATGACAATGGTCTTTACGAAGGCCTAAGCATTCGTCATATTGTCAAGGGGCTTCCTAGATTTCCACTCTCCGCGAGTGAAGTCTGGGAAGTCCATTGTTTTTCCGCGGTTAGCTACTGATGCTTCGCTGAGCGGGAACGGTGCTGACCAAGCAACCGCGTCGTAAACGTCCTGGTCGAGCGGCAAACCGTTTCGGAGGCAATAGACCATTCGCCAAAGCATGAGGAAGTCCATTCCTCCGTGGCCGCCGTTTCGCTTCGCTTCTTCGCCCATGCGCTTGAAGAGCGGGTGCTCGTGCTTCTTGTACCATGGCTGAAGGTCCTTGCCCTCTTGCCACTCGTCGGCGCCGCCTTTGTTCGTCTCGTGCGACATTCGGTCTGGGAATCCACCCCATGCGCCTAAAGTTCCCTGGATGTAGTTGTGGCGGCTGTAAGGGCGCGGCAGTTGCTCGTCCCATTGCAGCATGATAGTTCTTCCCTTTTTGGTCTTGATGATGGATGTGTTGATGTCGCCGCAGATAAAATCCATCTTGTTCCACTTGTGATCGGCAGGGAATTTTTCCTTTGCGTAGTTGTTTCGCATCTTGGCCGGTGAACTCATGGAGACCATGTAGTCGAACGTGTCTCCACGGTTGATGTCCATGTACTGAGCCACGGGACCGAGGCCGTGCGTTGGGTACAAGTTGCCGTTGTGCCTAGCGTATTCGTAGGTGCGCCAAGAGCCGGTGCCGTGCTCGACCTCGAACATTTGGCCGCGCAGGTCATGAATGTACGCCGCTTCGCCATGAAGCAGGTCGCCAAAGACGCCATTTCTGACCATATTGAGGACGAGGAGCTCTTCGCGGCCATAGCAGACGTTCTCCATCATCATGCAGTTCTTTTGAGTCCGCTCGGATGTGTCGACAAGCCGCCACATATCTTCAATGGTTAGGGCGACAGGGACTTCGACGAACGCGTGCTTACCGGCATTCATGGTATCGATCGCCATTTGCGCATGTAAGGACCATGGGGTCGCAATGATTACGATGTCGATGTCTTTGCGCTCAAGCATGCGCTTGTAGTCATCGTCTCCTCGGCCGTAGGCAGCGGGAGCCGGACGCTTGTGCCGATTGACGACGTTGTTGATTGCCCGCTCGAGAGTCGGCAAGTGATTGTCGCAAATTGCAACCACCTCGACTCCATCGAGGAGACACATCTGGCTTACGTGACCAGAACCGCGAGCACCGACACCGATAAATGCCACTCGCACTCGCTCCATCTGCGGGACCACGAGACCAGCGACGGACTTTGCGCCTTGTGGCCGCTTCGGAGTCTTTGACTGGGCAAGGGAGGATGCGGTCAGGAGGCCAGCACTGCTGGCACCGGCAAGCTGGAGAAACTCTCGGCGCTTCATTGCGCCGAGAGCTTATCTTGTTGCGAGTTGCGATGTGAAGTCGTAGGGAAGAATCGTGAGCTTTGTCACTTTTTCTTCGCCCCCGACTCTGAGAACCACATCGTATTCACCAGCAGGGGCGAACATGAGCGACGGCTCCTCACCCTTGTTAGGCAGAACCCCTTGGAGCCTCATATCCCAAGAAACTCGATTGAATCCTGCCTTTGCGGCGGAGGAGAGCGTTTGCATCACTTTGCCCTTTTTGTCTTTGATCTCGATCGATGCATCTCCGCCTTTCGCACTCCAGAACGTGATCTTGGCACCCGAAGGGGCATTCGAAGCTCCAAAGTATTTGTCGCCGTAGAGTCCATCGATGTACCAGCGTATCTCGGGTTTGGCCGGAGTCGGTGCGAAGATTGCGCTTGCGCTCTTCTCGAAACCCGGCTTAATCTGCCCTAGCGCCGAGGGATCGTCGAGCACGTACACGGATCGTCCATGAGTCGCGATCACGAGGTCGTGGGTATCAGGTTGCTGGACGATGTCGTGAACTCCTACGGTAGGCAAAGAGCCGAGACCGAAGTTAATCCAGGTTGCGCCGCGATCGGTGCTGAGGAATACTCCTTGTTCGGTGCCGGCGTAAAGGACGTCTGGGCTCTTGAGGTCCTCCTGAATCGCCCTCGTGCTCACACCCTTCGGCAGGTTGCTGGTGATGTCTCGCCAAGATTTGCCGAAGTCGGTCGTCATCAGGAGCATGGGTTCGTAGTTGTCGCTTCGGTGACCGTCAACCGCGACGTATGCCGTGCCTTCAGCATGGTTTGATGCGATGAGCTTCGCTACGTAGAGACCGTTCACCTGCTTCGGGGTGACGTTTTTCCAGGTCTTGCCGCCATCTTGCGTAATGTGGATCAGTCCATCGTCGGAACCTGACCAAAGCAGGCCCTCTTTGAGCGGAGATTCTGCCAGAGAGACGATCGTGCAATGAGTCTCGGCATTGCTGCCGGTTGTCATCATTCGGTCTGGATTCTTAGTGGTCAGGTCGGGAGAGATGACCTGCCAATTGTTTCCTTTCTCGGTCAACTTGAATACGTACTGACCGCCGAGATAGAGCGTCGTTGGATTGTGCTTGGACACCAAAAACGGCGAATTCCAGTTAAATCGGAACGCCATTTGACCTTCCTTCGGCTGGGGAATGAGATCCTTTGCCACGCCGGTTTTGAGGTTGACTCGCGTGAGAAATCCGCCCTGAGACTCGGAGTAGACGATGTCGGGGTTCGTGGGATCGAAAGCAACGTGGAATCCGTCGCCGCCGCCTGCGAACTTCCAATCGGCATTCCAGATTCCCACATTGGCGCCGCCATTGTAACCGCCCGTCTCGGCATTGGTCGAGGAGGGTCCAATCCAGCTTCCGTTGTCTTGCAGTCCGCCCATAATGCGGTAGGGAGACGATCGATCTACGGCCACGTTGTAGAACTGCCCGATGGCGATTGTATTAAGGTGATCCCACGTCGCGCCTTTGTCAAAAGACTGGTGGATTCCGCCGTCGCTACCGACGAGCAGATGGTCGGAGTCAGTCGGATCAACGGTAATCGCGTGCCAATCGACATGAAGCTTTTTGGTCATGTTGTCTTGGAACGTGGCACCGCCATCATTGCTTACCAACACGTTCCAGCCCGCCACGTACACGCGGTTTTCATCTTTTGGGTCAATCTTGATTTTCGCAAAGTAAAAGGCTCGCGGAGCGAGCGCATTCACTCGTTCCCAAGTTTCGCCGCCGTCGGTGCTCTTGAAGATTCCTCCAGATCGGCTTCGATCGTCGTCGATGTTTCGGCCTCCACCAAGATCGCTCTCGACGATTGCCATCAGGTGCTGTGAATTGCCGGCGAAGATATCGAGGCCGATGCGCCCGGTTTGAGAGGGGAGTCCCTTAGTGAGCTTTTTCCAACTGGCTCCGGCGTCGGTCGATTTGTAGATCCCGCCCTCTTGTCCGCCGCTCATAAACGACCAGGCGGTTCGGCGGCGTTGGTACATAGCCGCATAGACCGTGTCAGGATTCTTGGGATCGATTTGGACCCAGCATGCGCCAGTGTTTTCGTCGATTTGCAGAGACGGCTTCCACGTTTTGCCGCCATCGCTCGTTTTGTAAACCCCTCGCGCTTTGTTCGGTCCCCATAGGTGACCAAGCGCGGCTACGTAGCAGACGTCTACATTGCGCGGATCGACGGCGATCCTTGGAATATCTTTGGAATCTTCGAGTCCGCAGTGCTTCCAAGTTGACCCGCCATCATCGGAGCGGTACACCCCGTTACCCCAACTGCTGCTGTTCCGTCCGTTGCCTTCGCCAGTGCCGACCCAAACAATCTCCTTTCCGTCTTTCTTAGTCGCGACGACCGAGCCGATGGATGACGTCGCCTCGCGATCGAATATCGGTGAGAATGTGGTGCCGAAGTTCGTGGTCTTCCAGAGTCCGCTGGTTCCCGTGGCGACGTAAAACGTTTTGGTGCCTTCAACCAAGCTGATGTCCGAAACGCGACCGCCCATATTGGCCGGGCCGATGGATCGCCAGGAGTAAGCGGAAAAGTGTTCGGCGCTCGGGGTTTGCGCGAGCCCCAAAATGGGTAACGCAATCAGCAGAGTCGCTACGGAAGCTCGGAGGATCATGAAAGCATTCTACAGAATGCGTTTAGATTTGTCTACCATTCACAGCAAGTTTCCGGAATGAATGGTGGGCCAAGCGGGACTCGAACCTGCGACCTCACCCTTATCAGGGGTGTGCTCTAACCAACTGAGCTATTAGCCCGGAACCCAAATAATATACCCAACCTCGCGAAATGTCGTCAACGGCGAATGATTGGCTCGGTTTTTGCAACTTCGGAGGCCATATGCCAGTTCGTTCGGACGCGATGAGTACGGCGGCGCCAGCCGATTACGCTTTGCGCTGGGTGCGAGGTCGCGACGCAGTTGCGGCGGTCCAACCTCATTGGAGTCGATTGTTTGAATCGAGTTATTCCGCTTGTCCGGAATCGGCGTGGCCGTTTGTAGCTATTGAAAGCGAGGCAAACTCTGACAATTATCAGCCGCTTGTTTTGAGTGTGATGCAAGCGGGCGAAGTGGTGGGCTTTCTTCCCTTCTTGGAACCCAAAAAGAAGCTGATGGGAGGAAAGAAGGTCGTTCGTGGGTTCGGATTTGAATCGACCACTTGCGGAAGAATGCTGGTCCCCAACGGTTCTTGGTCGGCAATTGAGGCAGAGCTGCGCGACTTTTTGGCAAACTCGCCATTCGAATCCTTGGCGATGCGCCGAGTGGCGCACGGACTTGAGCCCGGGGCTTACGTTACTGAGTTTGCCAGAACAAAAGTGCTTCGGAAGGTGCAATCGGGAGGAAATCGTCTTAACCTCACTCAGCCACTTGAAGTGCAACTGAATGAAACGGCTCAGAACTGGTTACCCGCATATGCGTCGGCGTCACTCCGGCACAGCTCCATTGACGAGGTGGGTGACGCGATTCGCCTGTTGCAGGGGATGACGTTGGATCGCAATCAGCAGTTGCCGCACTTGGTGCCTGCGATTCTGGAAGAAGGCGACGGCCTCGTGGCTTGGCTCGAATCGGATGCGAAAGTGGTCGCGGCACAGCTTTTTGTTCAGACTCGGAATACGATGCTCGCGCTTCAGGGCGGCGGCGTTGGGCTGACTTGCTTACAGTGGCGGGTCTTCCAGGCGGCGATGCTACAGGGCGTGGAAAGTGTGATTTTTTCCCAGCCGAATCCGGATTGGCACTGCGTACCAGTCGGAAATGTTGAAGATTACGTAATCGTTCGCCAGTAATCGGTTTGGCCTTAGTAGAATCGAATCGCGATGAGCGATTTTCTCAATCAAGTAGCTTCGAAGTTCGGCATGAGTGCCGAGGACCTTCAGGACAAAGCGGGCGACGTGCTCGACAAGTTCCGCGACAAGATTCCGGACAGCATCGAGGGGCAGATTGACGACGCACTTCACGGCGATATGCTGGACGAGCTGAAGAACAAGTTCGCTCCGGAAGGAAGCGCGATCGACGGGATGCTCGACAAGTTCCTGGGCGACTCGGCTCCGGCGGAAGAAGCGTCGAGCGAAGAGCAAGCTTAAGGTTCGCTCTTGTTTGAAAAGCCCGTTCAGTTTTGAACGGGCTTTTTTTACGGAACCCTCACCCCCTGCCCCCTCTCCCATCTAAAGATAGGAGAGGGGGTTTGAGTAGATTGAAGTTGGCCTGTAAGCCGGATTCTGTCTTTGTATGACGATTTATCTACGCGGCCAACCCGGAGGGTCGTCGGGCCGAGTCAGCCCCTCCCTATTTGGCCTTGCTTCTGGTGGGGTTTGCCCTCTTTGACTATTGCTAACCAAAGACGTGAGCTCTTACCTCACAATTTCACCCTTACCGCGATTGCTCGCGGCGGTTTGTTTCTGTTGCACTTTCCGTCGGGTCGCCCCGCCCCCCGTTGCCGAGGGCACCATGCCCTATGAAGTCCGGACTTTCCTCCCCGTATGATCAGGGCCGTCACCCGGCCAACTTCATGTTACAGGGTACCGCTTTTGGAGTAGTCTCGTTCATGTGACTATTTCAGAGGGCGTATCACTCGCGACAGTTGGAGTAACCCTTACTGTTTTCACGATTAATCAAGTTATCGAGCGGAACAAAAAGGGCAGAGAACTTCGAGTTCAGGCATATCTGTTACTACTTGAAGCGATGTCGGAATGCGAGGCTTTCCCGCCTGGATCAGAAGAACACAATTTGGCTCGAGCAAAGACTCTTAATGCGAGACACCAGATTATTTTGTTTGGAAGCGGCGCGGTGGTGGACGCCATGGCGAACTATTTTTCAACGAGCGGTAACCATCATTCCGAACCCCAAAGGACGAACTTTTGCACGCTGATCAGGGCGATGCAATTTGATGCCCGTTCCGGAAAAGTGATGGCTACATCGGCGCAGATTCTCCAAATCCTTGTCGATCAGCCAAGAACTTTTGATGCCGCCAACGCCACGAGGCAGTAGATCGTATACCGGAAGCCGAGCGCTACTTCGCGAATTGCCAGGCGATGCGTTGCATTTCTTTCACGGCTGCCGCATCCGGGCGGGGGTGAATGGGGCCGTTTCCGTAGAGTTGTTTACCCCAGTATTCGCTGCCCCAGCGGCCTTTGAGGTCGACAGTTAGCCCTTCCGGAGAGCGGCCAAACAGCACTCCGTATTGGAGGCAGGCGATGAAGTACATTCCGGCGGGCTTGAGGTGGATGTCATCGCCGAAGAAGTCTTGAGCAGTTTTGAACCCAGGCACGCGACCAGCTTCGGCGGCATCGACCAGGGCACCGAGGGCTTGAGCTTCTCTTATCAACGTGATCTTGCGACTCGTGGCTTTCTCGGCGGCAGACTTGATTCTGAGCCACATGGGAGCGTCGGCGTCGATGCGCTTGCGCCAGGGGAGGTTGCGGGTGGGGCTGTGGGTATCCCACTGGGCTTTTCCGGTTCCGCTATTGAGTCCGTGCCACGGCTCGACATAGTAAATGGAGGCGTTCGGGTTGGTTCGGCCGATGTAGTCGGCGAACTTGGTGAGGAATTCGATGGAGTTCTTTTCCTGCCACTCGCCGCCCCTTGGGACAGAATCGACGAGGATGACGGCGTTGTAGCCGCCCTTGCCGAGGCTCTTGGGATAGCTGATTCGGAACTGACCGTCGTCCCACTTGTCGGCGGGTTTGGTGGCTTCATTCCACTGGAATTCGAGCGAGGCACCGAGGCGGAATTGCTCTTGGAATTCGAACTTGAGACCGGAGGTATTCTTGGCGAGCGAGGCGACCATGTCGGGGATTTCGCTGCTGAGCGAGTGTCCGATGGAATACAGCTTGATGCTGGTCGGTTTGGCGGCTTGTTGGCAGCCGATGAGGGAGAGCGAGATGAGCGTCGTGAGCATAACATTCCCTTTGATCTTGCCTCGCCTGGGCGGAGTCCCGGCGGGCCGGGACGAGGGCGCGGCTGCGGGCGGGCGAGGCAAGTCAGTCACTTCTTCGGTGGTTTACCTCCGAAGGCGATTTCAACCGGAGTGGATAGGGTGAACGTCCGGCCTGCTTCGTTGAACTTCCCTTCCAAGAACACGGCACTCCATTTGCCGCGAGCCAATTCCACGCGGAGTGCACCACTTCCGAGCTTCTTTTCGACCCATCGACCAGGCCGGAAATCTTGGGTGTCGCTTTCGTTGACCCAAGCCGAGACCGCAGTGGGCGTCGCGCCTTCGAGATTGAAGGTGACGTCATCTTCCGTCACGTTGGCCTTGGCCCGAAACTCAGGGAACTTGAAGTCGCCGTTAAGCGACCTGGCGAACGCGCCGATGGAATTGACCACTCGTGCTCGGTCTTCAAGGCCGTGGCCGCTGTTGGGAACCATTAGCAGGTTCTTTGGCTGCTTCATATCCGACCAGTAAATCTTCTGGGCGTCAGTTGCCCAATAGTCATCGTTTGCACCGTTGACCACCAGCGTGGGAACCTTGATGCGGTCGAGATAGGAGTACGGGTCGACCATCTTCATCAGCTTTTCGCCCTCGGGGGTGGCTAGCTTGGCTTGTAGTCCCCGCTTGGTGTAGTCCTCGATTTGGGCGCTGTACGCGCCCCAGAGTTCGAGTTGGTGCTTCATTTGGGCATCGAACTTCAGGTTATCGAAGACCATCGGCGCGATTCCGGCGATTCGCCGATCTCCGCTTGCCGCCGTGAGCCAGGTCGTCCAGCCTCGCTTGCTGGCACCGGTGACGACAAAGCGGCGGAAGTCCATGCCGTTCTGCTTGCCGAAACGTTGCACGACATCCATCGAGCTGACGGCAGCCTTGGTCATCGGGAAAAGGAGGGGCCAGGATTCGTCGCCGGTCTCTATGTACTTGGTGAAGGTGTGGGCGATCAGATCGTCCTCCTTCATATCCCAAATCGGCTGATTGGGGATGCTGAAGAGCATTGCGATCGGCATTTTCGTTGCGCCGGCGAGGAGGTTGAGGTCGACGTAATCGCCCTTGCGGGGACCATCGCCGGTGATATAGAGCAGGGCCGTTTTAGAAGATTCAGCACCTTTCGGCACGAGGAGGAGAATGCGGTGTGACCAGAGCTGCTTTTGCCAGATTTGGCTGCAAAATTCGATCTCGATCATGCCATTTTGCTTCGTCATTTTCGCTTCGGGAAGCCCACGCTGGCGAGTGGCTAGATAGTCGAGCAGCGGTCGATGATCGGGCGTGGTGAGCATGGTTAAAGCAGCGAGCGCGGGAAGCATCACACCTATTGACGCATATCCCCGCAAAGAAAATTGCAAAAGTCCGAAAAACAGGCGTTAAGGTTGTTGACATTCGGGGAGCGAGGTGCGACAATAGCTACACTTGTTTGACTGTCTGGGGAGACAGTGGTTTAGGAGACATTGATGCTGAATAGCTTCTTGAGAATGAAACGAACGATGGCACTGGCTGGTGTCGCGGCATTGAGCACCGGCGCTTTTGCGTTCACCTTTGATCCCGATATCATTATCGAGCGAGCCCTGAACAGCACTTCGCTGAACGTGAAGTACGATGGCGCGAATGCCTCTCTGGTTGAGCTTCGCATCAACGGTGAGAGCGTCTCTACTAAGGCAGTTGCATCGACCACGTCGAAGGGCGAAGTTGCTTTCAATATCACCGTGACCGACCTCAAGGACGGCGATAACGAAGTTGAGATTCGCCTCTACGACAAGTCCGGCAAAGTTCTCCAAAGCCAAAAGCAAACGATTACCACAGACCAAGCAAACCGCGGTCCGGTTTACATTTCCGGTCCGAAGCAAGGGCAAACTCTCCAGGGCCCAGTCGAGATCAAAGTTGGCTTCGGTAAAGAGCTGAAGAACGCTTACGTTTCGTTCTTCATCGATGGCGATCACAAGGACATCAAAAACGTTCCGCCTTACAACTACGTTTGGGATACTCAGAAGGAGTCGAACGGATGGCACACAATCGAGGCTTGGGTTGTTGATGAACTGACCAACACCTACAAGTCGAAGCAGGTTCGAGTTTTCGTTAATAACCCCGGCGGTCGAACGAACCGCGTCGGACTTGGCGCAGGCGAGCCCGCAGTTGCAAAGGGCGCGGCTAAGGCTGGCGTCGATGCCTCGGAGTCCGCACTTAAGGGTGTTGATATCACGGGCGGTGCAGTTGCTGGAGCCATCGTTGGTGCGGCTGAGCCGGGCGTGAAGACGACCGTTACCTCGGCAGTCAAGGTCCAGCCCAAGGCTGAGCCGGTTGCCGTTAAGACTCAACCGAAGCCAGAGCCGAAGTCTGAGCCGAAGTCTGAGCCGAAGGCACAACCAGCCGTGGTTGCAAAGGTGACCAAGACCGAGCCGATTTCCCGCAAGCCGCTTGCAAAGGTCGAAGACAAGGTTGCGACGCTGAAAACTCCTGGGATGGATGGCGGTATCCCGCTCGGAACTCAGAACATGATTCCGACCGGATCGCGATTTGCAATTCCGCACAACGTGCCAAACTTCGCGGCAGACGCTGCTAACCGAGTACTGTCGATTGAGAAAGGCGTCCGACTTGAGGGAGTGACTTCCTTCTCGGTGCTTTACAACGGTCGATTCGTTGAGTTTGATGTTGCACCTCGCGTTGACGACGGTGTTCCTATGACTCCATTCCGACACCTTATCGAAAAGGCTGGTGGAGTTGTTGAGTGGATGAAGTCGGCGAAAGAAGTCAACGCTTCGGCAGACGGTCAAAAGATCTGGTTCAAAGTTGGCGACAGCAATGCACGAATCAATGACAAGCTGTTCACGCTCGAGCTCGCTCCTTACATCGATCGCGGTCGAACTATCGTTCCTCTTAGCTTCATGAAGGATGCGCTGAAGGTTGAGATCGACTACGATCCGTCGACCGGACACGTTCTTATCAGCAAGAAAGAAACGAAGTAAGCGTGCTTCGAAACCAAAAGACCCGAGAGATTTTCACTCGGGTCTTTTTTTGTATCAGGTTGGGCTTGGAATATGGAAAGAACTCTCCAATAACTCTCTTGTGCGTGCATTTGCGCCACGACGGATTTTGAGGAAGAAACGTGAACCTGGCCTATAACACAGACAAGCGACGCTACATTCGGTACGAATTGCTGGATTACGCGGTAATGTCAGTCGACGGAGTGAGCGAGACCATCAACGTGGTCATCACGGATATCGGCTTGGGCGGTATTCAGGTTCGAACTCGCTCGGAGCTTGCTTCGGGTGCAAAGGTCAAAATCCATGTTGGCTGCACCGACGGCTCGGACCTCGACCTGCGGGGCGAGATTCGCCACACGGTTGCGATTCCGAACTCGGACCTGTACAGTGCCGGTGTTCGCTTTGTGCCTGAGAATCACGAAGAGCGCATGGCGGTCGCCGAGTTTGTGCATGGAATCTTCCAGCGACAAGCCGACGAACTCGCTTCGTAGTGCTTCCCTACGCAAAAAATTTGCAGGCGAGATGCCTGCGCGTCGTTTACGCGGGAAGGATCGTACCTTCGACCTCGCCAAATCCCACTCGGAAACCGTCACCTTGGCAATAGCCGGTAAGGGTCAGGCTGTCACCATCCTCCAGGAAGGTTCGCTCTTCGGAGCCGACTTTGAGCTTGTCGCGTCCGCGCCAAGTAAGTTCGAGCAGCGATCCGTACGTTCCAGGCTCATCGCCGGAGATTGTGCCGCTTCCGTAGAGATCTCCCCAGCCGAGGGGGGTGCCGTTTGAGCTTTGGTGCGCGAGTTGTTGGTCGAAGCTCCAGTACAAGTTTTTCGCGTTGGTGCGCGAAATGCGCTCAGGTTCGGGCATGCTTGGCGTCTTCAGGTGCACTTCGAGGTGGATGTCGTACGCCATCGGTTCGCTAGCCTTGAGGTACGAAAGCACGGGCGGGTCTTGGCTCAAGCGGCTGATGCGGAACGGCTCTAATGCGTCGGGGAGGACTACCCACGGCGAAATCGAGGTGCCGAACGACTTGGCAAGGAACGGTCCTAGAGGTTGGTATTCCCACCGCTGAACGTCACGCGCGGACCAGTCGTTCACTAGAACAAATCCCAAAATGTGCTCGGGGATGTTTCCGATTTCGACCGGCTCTCCCATCGCGCTCGGCATCCCGACGTAGAAACCGAGCTCGAGTTCGAAATCAAGCTCTTTGGTCGGACCAAATTCGGGCGCCTCGGCATCGGCGGCTTTGGTCTGCCCTTGGGGACGACGAATTGGCGTTCCGCTTACGACGACGCTGCTGGCGCGGCCGTTGTAGGCGACGGGGATGTGCCGATAGTTTGGCAAGAGCGGAGGCATATCGGGACGGAACATGCGTCCGACGTTTGAGGCGTGATTGATTCCCGAGTAGAAGTCGATGAAGGCAGTCGGCTTGATGGGGAGCAGAAGCTTGGCTTTGCTCATCGGCACGAGGGCCGAATGGCGAAGAACATCGTTGTCTCGCAACGCTCCGTTCGACTCTTCCAGGAGGTTGAAAAGATCCTTACGGAGGTCGGTCAGCTCGTCTTGTGTGAAGTCGGCGAAGCTGTCCATGAACGGGAACTTGTCCTTTGAAATGAGGCCGGAATCGCGCAGAAGGGTGATATCGACCACATAGTCGCCGATGGCGGTTGCCAGAGTGACTTCCCTGCCCGTTGGCGCATAAATGGCAAAGGGCAAGTTCTGAATCGAAAAGTGGCTATCGGGGTGAACATTCACCCATGAGCATGCGGTTTTTGGAACGACAAACATGGTTACTGGTTGGAGATTCGGGAGAGGCCGGCGAGGGGTTCGTCGATGCTGCACGACCCAAAGGTGAGGAAAAAGGTTCGGAGTTCTTCTTGCTCATCTAGCGTGAAGGTTCGACCCCGGTAGGCGAAATCTTGGCCGAGCCTAAACGCCGAGATGTCCTCATCGGCGAGAATTCGAGCCATTTCGGTGACGGTGGCTTCTTCGAAGAATCGCATCCCGATGGCGGCAAAGATGTTCAAGAAGCCGTGTTGACCGTCGTGGGCGACTGGCTCATGGAGTCCAGCCGTGAGTTTGAATGAGATTTCGAGATCGACGCACTCTTTGAGGGCCTCAGCGAGTTGGCTGGGGGTGGGGATGAATTGCCCTCCACATCGGAACTTTGCGTACGCCCAGTCTTGCTCGGCGATGATCGAAAGCGGCTCGGAGTTGTCCTCGTTCAACGGCAACTCGAAGAACACGTCGGTTTCGTCCTTGTAGCTCCTCAGCGCGGCAATGCCTTGGGTGAAATGGGACATGGGCGGCGCGACACACTCGTAGGATTTGACGGAGGCGTTCTGACACACTCCGAGGAACACGGACATGTCTTTGGCGTCTTGCTCCCGAGCGGTTTGCCAGTCGTCCCATTCTCGCCCCGGTCGGCCGATGGAGGCGATGCTAAGTTCGCCGTTTCCGTTGAGATCCGAGAGGATCGGGAGATCCTTCACGAGCCAAGCGAGGGACTCGACGATCCAGGATTCATCGCCATCGAGGAACTGCTGATAGTTCCGGAATGATTGCTCATGAGGAAGGGCTGCCGGAGGGAAGGTCCCCGCATAGTCGATCATTTGATCGAGAAACTGATTGCCACGTTGCGCCACTGCCTATTTTAGCTTAAATCATGGTATCTTTTAACCTGTTGCACGTTCGATGGTGAGCGAGCAGGTTGCCTCCACCATGTCAAAGATTCGCATACTGATCGCCGACGACGAACCCATCATTCGTCTCGACCTTCGCCAGATGCTTGAGAGCCTGGGATACGAAGTTGTGGGCGAGGCTGGTGACGGAAAGGAAGCCGTGGATCTCGCGCGCGAACTGAAGCCGGACGCGTGTATTTTGGATGTCAAGATGCCGGTGATGGACGGGATTGAGGCCGTCGATATCATTACCGACGAGAACATTGCGCCGACGATTCTCCTGACCGCATACTCGGATAAAGAGCTTATTGACCGCGCGCGCGCGGCTGGGGTTTTCGCATACCTCGTGAAGCCGTTTAAGCCGAGCGATCTTGCACCGTCCATCGAGGTGGCTCGGGCACGATTTGAGCAAAACGTGTTGCTGAACAAAGAGGTCACGAACCTCGCACAGCGCCTCGAGGCGCGAAAGTCGATTGACCGGGCGAAGGGCATCCTGATGGACCAGCACTCGCTTTCGGAGGCCGAGGCTTACAGGCGCATCCAAGTTCAATCGATGAATCTGCGAAAGACGATGCAGGAAGTTGCGGACGCGATTATTCTTGCAAAGTCGATCTAAACTAGGTCATGCCAGATAATCTTTGGGCGCCTTGGCGACTCAAATACGTCGAGAAGCCTTCGGCATCGGGGAACATTTTCGTTGACCTTCCCGCCGAACAGGATGACCGAAATAACCTGATTTTGCACCGGGGTGAGGCTGCGTTCGTGATCATGAATGCGTTTCCGTACACGAACGGACACCTTCTCATCGCCCCGTTTCGGCAGACGAACGATTTGCCGTCGATGACAGACGTCGAGCTGCTGGAGATCAATCAGCTCGTGGCGAAGTCGGTGAAGTGGCTTACCGAGACATACTCGCCGGACGGGTTCAATATCGGCGTGAACTTGGGTCGGGCGGCGGGGGCAGGGATTCCGCAACACATCCATTGGCACGTGTTGCCACGTTGGAATGGCGATACCAACTTTATGACCACCGTTGGCGACACGAGAGTGATGCCCCAATCGCTGGAAGACAGTTACGATCGCTTGAGAGAGGCGGTGCTCCGTGACCTTGGATGAGCTTCGCTCGCAGGCGATTCAGTGCACGGCTTGCGGACTGAGTGAGCGGCGAGCAAATGTTGTGTTTGGTGAGGGGAATCCTCGGTCGCCGTTGGTGCTGGTGGGCGAGGGTCCGGGTGATCAGGAAGATCGGACGGGAAGGCCGTTTGTGGGGCGCGCGGGGCAGCTTCTGGACAAGGCACTGATCGAGGCGGGGTTGAGTCGGGATCAGGTGTACATCTGCAATACGGTCAAGTGCCGCGCGGCGGATTGGAGTTCGGGTAAGCCTCAGAACCGCCCGCCAACCGAGGACGAGACGGCAACGTGCCGGCAGTGGCTATTGCCGCAACTCTCGATCATTGCGCCCAAGGTGATCCTTTGCGTTGGAGCGCCGAGCGCGAAGAATCTGATTCGGAAGAGCTTTGCCATCACGAAAGAGCGGGGGCTTTACTTCCCATGTGAGTATGCGAAGACCGCGATTGCCACTTTGCACCCGAGCTACATTTTGCGGCAGCAACGACCTGATAATGACGGCGGATACAGCTTGTTGGTTGCCGACATTCAGAAGGCGTGGGATGCGGCTGTAAGGCTTGCCAGCAAGCCGTAATACGGGATTCCTTACTCCCCGGTAACAACGCAGGCATTTGGGCACGATTTGTGCGGAACTCTTCCTGTGTCGGTGATTTGCCTCTCCGACACACAACTAGATCCGAGCCGACATCCCTACGAGAGCTCGGACGAAAAACCCTCCAAGCCCATCGGGCCCGCTTGAATCGCGGGCCCTTTTTTATGGCGCGATCTTCAGGAACTCGTCCCACTGGGTGTCGATGCCGAACTTCATGAGTGCGTAGTCGGCGGACCTCATATTGCCTCCGGAGCCAACCGCGTTGAACGAGGACGCCGGGCTGAAGTCGATCGCAATTCCCTTCGAGTTGGCCGAGTTGGAATTGTGCCCTTCCCAGACGATGGCGTTGTTTGCGGCCGTCTTCACTCCCGTAATGGCGTTGAGAACGGCGGTATTCGTCGTTCCGCCTTCAAGGATGCTGCACGCATGAAGCAGATCTCGGTACACCCGCGTCGAGGTAGGGCTATAGCTTTGCGCAGTGTTGCGGGTGGTCTGAATCAGGCTTGTGAGCGTGGACGAGTTGTTTTTCAACTCGGTGCCCAGGGTGCTGATTGCGGTTGCCAGTGCGCCGAGCTTCGATGTATCGAGGACGCTTTGCGTAATCTTGCGGGTGTCGTAGAGCCCCGGGGTCAACATTCCGTCCACAAACGCTTTGCTGAGGGTTGCGGTGGTGGCGCCGGGCGCAGCAACGAAGTCGTCGAAGACTAGGTTATACGGGTAGCCCTCTCCGGGAGGCGACTCCTCTGAGCCGACCACGTACTTGCAGTTGTTCCGAATCTCGTAGGCGACTTCGATCATCTGCATGAGGCTGGCATCCCAGGCGATGATGTCGAACTGCTCGGTACCGAGGGCGGTTCCGAGTTCCCAAATTTGGATCGAGGTTCCCCGTTCATCGTCGTAGCTAACGGCTCGGGAGTCGGCGGCTCGCTTTCGGCTCCAACCATTGCCGTGGTTCCACACAATGAGGGCATATCGATCGGCCGGGTAATTGGCTTTCGCCCATACGATGAACTCGTTGAGGGTGGTCGCCGAGCCCATATCGACGGATGTGCCCATGTCTTGCAGAAGTTCGCTCGCGATGTTCGACGTCAGGTCGGGCTTGACGAGGTAGCGTCGCGTTCCGTTGAAGCTGCCGCCAAAGAGTGCTGGAGCGAGCTTCCACTGCACGACGAAGCGAACGTCGCCGTTGGTGACCCGCTCCATTTGGTTGACGTTCAGATTGGAGAATGACTGGAGGTCATTGGCGGCGTTGAGATAAACGAGCACCGTCCACTTGGTCCGGGTAGGGGTGAACGGGGTGGTGGTTACGGCGGCAGCTCCGTTGATTCCGAGGCCGGTGTAGGTAGCGCGAACCGTTCCTGAGCCGGCGGTGGTAGCAGTAAAGTTTCCGCTGGAGCTCACGGTGCCGATGCCACCGAGAACCGACCAGTTGACCGAGCTGGGCGAGATGAAGGTTGCGGTTCCGGCGGAGTTTTGACCGCTGGCCGTGAACTGCTGTCCTCGACCGACTTGGATGGAGGTGGTGCTGGGAGACACGCTGAGCGCCGAAATTGGGGTTCCGACGGCGGTACTCACCGTGGTGCCGGAGGTGTAGTTGACGATTGTTTCGTAGGTGCCGTTGAGCGAGCCATCTGCGTTGCTGCCGCTGTACAGGTTGACGACGACTCGATAGGTGCCGGCAGGGAGATTGAAGTTGACCGATTCGGTGCCTGAAGTGGGATTTTTGAGGACGAGGCTCGAGACGTCTGACCCTGCCAAATCGAGAATGTTGACTCGTTGAGAATTGCCCGTGATCTGCCCAGATGTAAGATAGGCGCGCCAATCTGTGGTGTACGTTATGCCAGGAGTTCCGCTCGAACCCGAACCACCGCCGCCGCATCCGACGATGACGAGGATCAAAAGGAATACAGCCAAGATTCGGAGCGATTTCATAGCGGCAATGTGAAAGTATCACATAAGACGACTTGAGCGCAGTCTGGGTTCATAAAATCAACCTTGACATTTTTGTCAACTTTCCGGCGAAATGATACGTAGAAAAGGCGATTCCATGTTACATATCAGTGATCTCACCGCGCGCGTCGAAGAGAAGGAGATTCTCAAAGGCATCAATCTCACAATCAATCCCGGTGAAGTTCACGCGATCATGGGACCGAACGGGTCGGGGAAATCGACCTTGGCCTCGATTCTTGCCGGACGATCAGACTATGAAGTCACTGGCGGTTCCATCGACTTTTTGGGCAAGGAATTGCTTGAGCTTGAGGCAGATGAGCGAGCGGCCGAGGGACTTTTCCTCGCTTTCCAGTATCCGGTTGAGATTCCGGGTGTGACCAACACTTACTTCCTCCGCTCGGCGGTCAATGCAATCCGCAAGTATCACGGCGAGGCTGAGATTTCGGCGAAGGAGTTTATGGCGCTGGTAAAAGAGAAGGCGGCGCTGATGGAGCTCGATCCGGCGATGCTCTCTCGGTCGGTGAACGAAGGATTCTCGGGAGGAGAGAAGAAGCGAAATGAAATTTTCCAGATGGCGGTGCTTGACCCTAAGCTTTGTGTACTCGACGAGACCGATTCGGGCCTTGATATCGACGCACTGAAGGTGGTTGCGGGCGGAGTCAACGCGTTGCGCGGCGGAGATCGCGGAATCCTGGTGATCACCCACTACCAGCGGCTCCTGGATTACATCGTTCCTGACTTCGTTCACGTCTTGATGGACGGGCGCATTGTGAAGTCGGGCGGAAAGGAACTTGCGCTTGAGCTCGAAGAGAAGGGCTACGATTTCATCAAAGAGGAACTGGCGGCGAAGGCATGATGGCGGTTTCCACGGCTACTGACCCGTTGGTCAGCGATTACGACAAGCTCCTTCCGCTCATTTCGGCGGACGGAATTGAAGGTTTCGATGAGCTGCGCTCCAAGGCGATTCGAGCATATCGCGAATCGGGAATTCCGACGACGCGAGATGAGGAGTTCAAATATCTCCCGCTTCATATGCTGAATGAGAAGCCGTTCCGGTTTGGTTACGGCGCAAACACGACTCGTGAGGAGCTTGCCGAGGCGCTGTTGGGTGACTTGGACGCAATCACGGTCGTTTTTGTGAACGGTCAGTTCGCACCTGATCTGTCCTCCACTGATTCGCTTCCGAACGGCGTGTATGTTGGATCGTTCTCGGAGGCTTCGGGATTTGAGCAAGAGATCCGGGCAAACCTTGGCAAAATCGCGCACTTCGACGGTCGTTTGGGATCGACCAACGACACTCGATTTGTTGATCTTAACACGGCCTACCTCGGTGACGGATCGTTCGTTTTTCTGGAGCGAAACGTTGCGGTTGAGCGAACGATCCAATTGATTCACGCGGTGAAGGCAGATGAGATCGCCGCGTTGAGCTTCCCGCGAAACCTCATCGTGCTTGGCGAGAACGCCGAGGCGAAGGTGATTGAATCTTACGTGACATTGGACGGAGACGGGGTTACGATTCCGGTTACCGAAGTTCGGCTTGCTAAGTCGGCGCGGTTGGAGCACGTTAAGGTTCAGTCTGAGAGCGGCGAGTCGGTTCACATCGCAAACGTATTTGTGGATCAGGCGGGGCAGTCGGTTTACACCTCGAACAATGTCAACTTCGGAGGCAAAATCGCCCGAAACGACATCAACGCTTATGTTGGTGGCGAGCATTGCGAGACATGGCTGAACAGCGCGAACGTGGCGACGGGATCGCAGATCATCGACAACCACACCAGAATTGATCACGCACTGCCAAATTGCCAGTCGTTTGAGGTTTACAAGTCGATCCTTAAAGATTCGGGCGTGGGAGTTTTCAACGGGAAGATCTTCGTTTACGAGGACGCCCAGAAGACGGACGCAAAGCAGACCAACCAAGCGATCTTGCTTTCACCGACGGCGACGATGAACACGAAGCCGCAGTTGGAGATCTTCGCTGACGACGTGAAGTGTACGCACGGAGCGACCATCGGTCAGCTGAGGGATGACGCCTTGTTCTACCTTCGGGCGCGCGGAATTCCGCTTGCTGAGGCTCAGGGGCTGTTGGTTTACGCATTCGCGGCGGAAGTCTTGGAGAAAATATCGGTTGATGCAGTACGCGAAAGCCTTGAGGCCGCGCTGTTCGAGAAGCTGAAGTAACCGCTAGCGGTTCGGGAGCGCCGCCAACTCGGCGTTCCACTTGATCAGGTTGTCGTCCAGCTTTGCCAGGTCCATATCGAGGGCGAATGTGAACGTCATAGCCTCGCCTTCATAAGTGACCTTGGTCATCTTTGGCTCGGTCAAATCCAAGTACGCGTCCAGTTCCGCGAAGGTTTTTGAGCTTGCTGCGGCTTGGTAGAGCATCCCCCAGTTTTTGAACATTGCAATCATGTAGCGTGGTTCGTAGCCCTTTTGAAACTTTGTTTTGCTCGTGACAGGATATTCGCCACAGAGAGTAAACGCCGTTTGTAGGAATTCTCCTTTCAGGAGCCGTCGAAGGTCCGGGTGCCGAAAAGGTCGCGCGAGTTCGGGGTGGTTTCCAAACCATTTGGGGTTCGCGGCGGCAAAATTTGTTGCTCCTTTGACGTAGACGGCTTGCATCGCTCGGTTCACGAGGTTTGCGACGAGGTTCTGGTCCCAACTCGGATTTTCCATCAGTTTGCGGGCGGAGGTGAGGAGTTCGACGCGCATAGAATCGGAGGTAGCAGGGTCGAAAGCTTTTCTGAAGACAGCCTTGAGGAGAGCTTTTGAGGCGGCATTTCCGGGGAAGCCGGTCATGATGTCGGAAGGGTTGTTGATCGTGACCGGCTCGGTTTGCGTCGCAAGAGATTTCAGTTGGCTCGACACCTTCTCCCAATCAATTTGCTGGATCGGATTGGGATCCGTGTCTGGACTCGGATACTTGAACTGAGACGTGATGGACTTGATCAGGGCATGCGAGCGTTTTGTGGTCTCGCTCGGTCGGAATCTGGCGATTTCGGCCGCTTTCACTGGAAGGCCGACCAAGCCGGCAGCTTCTTGAGCTTTGAGAACATCCTGCAAAGTGGCTCTTTGCAGGATGAAGGCGGAGGCGAGGACGGCGATCATCCGAAGTGAGCTACGGGTTTATCCTGGTCAACGTTTCAGACGTGCCAATGCGCTTGAAACGGTGCCCCGGGCGAAGTGGAGGCAGTGATCCTCGCGCGATTCGAGGGTTGGAATCGCGGCTTTATCGCCGTAATCGGCGAGGGCGCCAATTGCCTGATCCATCGGCGCGTAGGGGCGACCCTTGGCGAGGCCAATGAGGAGATTGAACACATCCCGCGAGCCGTTTGCGTCCTTCAGCCTCCCAAGCGCGGAAATCGCCGCCATTCGGACAGGTCCCGGTGCGAACTCGCGCACGGCTTTCAGGGCCATCTCTCGCCCCTTGGCAGGTTGATTGGCCGCGAACCAGTTGAGGGCGGCAACCTTGGTGCTGAGGTTCCAGGTGGTGGCTTCCCATCCTCGTTGCGCAGTCGCCTCGTCGTTTCGGAACATCAGTAGCTTGTCGAAGGCGATGTTGCGCATTTCCTCGTTTGTCGAGGTCGAGAAAATGTTGTCCACGACGCTCTCGACGGCGGTGCCCTTTCCACCAAATATGGTGCGAAACGCAGACGCCCGAATGACGGGCTTTGCCTGGCTGTTGACCACGTCGAGCAAGTAATTGTTGTCGTTGATCCGCGTGATGAGTTGCTGTTTGAGGGCCTCGGAGCGGGGTGCCTCGAATTCGTGCTTCTTGAACGCCATCGTGACGCGGTCGATGAGTCGCATTCGCTGGGCGTCGTTGTCGGCGAACGTCCAAGCCCGCTCGAAGTCGTTTGGCTTGTAGGTTCCCGGATAGCTGATGTCGCAGAGCACCCATGCGCCCGGATCGACGATGAGGATTTCATCGGGGCCAGCCGGGACCTTTACGGCTTCGGACGTGGTGCCGCCGAGGACGCCGCGGCGAGTGACCTGCTCGTTGTTCATGATCACGTACTCGACATCAACATCGAAACCCTTTGTCTTCTGTCGAACGGTGTAGCCGCCTTCGACTTTCGCGACGCTGAACGACGGGATGCCTTTGGTGTAGAACCATTGCTTGCGGAAGTCGTCGAGCTTCTGGTTGCTCGTCTTCGCGAACGACTCGAAGAACTGCTCGGTGGTGACGTTCTTGTATCCGTACTCGGCGAGGTAAGCCTTGGTGGCGGACCAGAACTTGGTTTCGCCCAGTTGTTTCATGAGCATGAACATTCGAGTTGCGCCGCCGGGGTAGGCATTGCCGTCGAACATCTCCATCGGCACCGTGTAGTCCGACCGGACCATCGGGTTCTGCTTTCCTGACCACTTGCACCCTTCGTAGGTGCCCCATCGGTCGATATGGTAGGCGCTGTCGCCGTCCATTGCCCGGGTGACGAAGTGCGGCATAAAGGTCGCCCAGCCCTCGTTGACCCAGATGTGGCTCCAGTTTTTGGCGGTGATGAGGTCGCCGAACCATTGGTGAGCCAGTTCGTGAGCGTTGAGGCCACGTGAGCTCATGACGCCTTCGGTGTTCGCGGGGAAGATTGCGCCGATGGTTTGAGTAGTGCAGCTGAGGTTTTCCATGCCGCCGAACATGAATTCGGGGACGACGGATTGCGCGTACTTGGCCCAAGGGTAGTCAATGCCGGTCAGCATTGAGTAGATCGAGACGAGCTTGTCGGTGCCGCGAAATGCGGTGATGGCGTCGGAAATCGCTCCTTCTGGTGCCCAAATTTGGATCGGCTTACCTTTAAAAGTTCCGTCGGGGACGGCCTTGTACTTTCCAGCGACGAGTGAGATCAGGTAGGTCGCCATGGGGTCGGATTGCTTCCAGTGCCAGACGCTGTTGCCGCCTTCAGTTTTGGTGCCGACGAGCTTTCCGTTGCTCAGGACGCTCATCCCGGCGGGGACGCGCGCGATGAGTTCGGTGGATGCTTTGTCGTCGGGGTAGTCGTAGACCGGGAACCAGTACCGGTTATCTTCCATCTCGCCTTGAGTGTAAGCGAGGTCGGTG
The DNA here is from genome assembly GCA_964566635.1 of uncultured Fimbriimonas sp. Classification (GTDB taxonomy): domain Bacteria; phylum Armatimonadota; class Fimbriimonadia; order Fimbriimonadales; family Fimbriimonadaceae; genus Fimbriimonas. The sequence goes on from CAZMJL010000001.1 coordinate 604,985, forward strand.
GTGGCGGGGTAAGCGCGCTCTTTGGGAACGAAGTAAATGCCGGCTTCGGGTTCGGCGGAGTATGCGATACGGACCTTCACCGTCGCGCCTTTCGCGACGCCTTTGGTCTTGATGATGACGTGATTTGACTTGGTTTCGGGGGCGAAGCTGCCTTTGCCATCGACTTGGACCTTTTCGATTTTCATCGGTCCTTTGTCGAACGCGAGGGTGGCGTCCTTGGCGGTGGTGATGAGGGTGTGCTCGACAACGCCTTTGATGGCTTCGCGCTTGAAGTCGAGAGTGACATCGAGCTTCACGTGCTGGAGGTCGTATTGGTGCGGGGGGCGAACTTCGGGAGCGAGGGCAGTGACGGCCAAAGCCAGCGGCGAAAGCATGGGTAATGTTAGCATCACGCGAAGTCGAACCGCTTTGATTGGTTGACACTTTGGAGCCGAATTGGCGTTATAGGTGTGGAATCTTTTTTAACTTGGCTCGCGCCGGTGTGGCGACCGCATCCGGGACAGGAGCGGTTCTTGCTCGCGAAGGCGCGCACCAAGGTTTTGGCTTGTGGCCGTCGATGGGGGAAAACCGACGCCTGCGCTGTACAAGTGCTTGAGTCGCTGACCGACGAACTGCCGAGGCGAAGTTTGTTGGTTGCCCCAACGAAGGAGCAGGCGACCTTTCTGTTCCGTCGACTCAGGGCGTTGGTGGAGCAGTTGCTCGATAGGGACCTGTGGCAGACCAAGTTTTCCTTCGTTCCGAGGTTCTTGGAGTCGAAACTGAACCTGACCTGCGGACATCACTCAGTGTCCGCTCGATCGGCGCATAACGGGAACAATTTACGCGGCGACGAGGCGACCGACATCATTGTCGACGAAGCGGCCTTTGTGAAGGATCATGTGATCCAGGAAGTTCTTTCGCCGATGATGGCGACTACCGACGGTGCGTTGACGTTGATCAGCACCCCGAACGGGCACAACCACTTTTATGACTACTTTTCCGAGGGCGAATCGAATCCTGATGAGTTTTGGTCACTTCAGGCGCCTTCGAGCGACAACCCGATGGTGCGGCAGAAGTTTCTTGAGCAGCAGCGGCGGCTGATGACGCCTTCGGCGTTTGCGACCGAATATGAAGCTCAGTTTCTTCAGCGAGAAGGGTACGTGTTTGATCGCGAAAAGGTGCGGGCTTGCGTGGTGGAGCCACCGGAGGAGGATATTCCCGGCCCGACCATTGTTTCGATTGATTGGGCGCGCTATCAGGATTATTCGGCGCTTGTTGTGTTGCGGGGCTTTCAGGGACGTTGTTCGCTATTGGAGGCCGACCGGCAACACCGGGCGGGGTGGGCGGAGCAGATCGAGTGGGTCAAATCCTTCTTGGTGCGCTACCCGAACGCGCGGATCGTCTGCGATACCACCGGGGTCGGCGATGGGATCACCGCGTGGCTCCGAAACGAGTTGCCTGCCTTCTCTGTGCGCCCGTGCGTGATCACCGCCCAATCGAAACCTCAACTCATCGATGGGCTGGTGAAGGCGTTTGAGTCTGGGGCAATCCAGATTCCGCCTTTTGACGCCCTGCTCAAAGAGCTCGACAACTTTAAGGCCAAGCCAACAAGTAGCGGCTACGTGAAGCAACAAGCCGCGACGGGCAACGACGACCTGGTGATGGCCCTCGCGATGGCTGTCAATGACCTGCCGTATGCCCACCGAAACATCTTACGACTCAACTAAACCATGAAACTCTTTACACGAAAACGACCATTGAAACCCGATGCGCCGGCGGCACCCACGGTGCCCGCTTGGCAAATCCAGACGTATCGACAAGGGATTCCGAACCCTTCAAGACCGGAGTTGCTTGCCGAGATGCAACGCGACTCGATGATTCAAACCGCGCTTACCGTGAAGCAACTTGGCGTGCTTTCGGCCGAATGGGAGGTGGTGGGCGATTCGGACGCGGCGCGCTTTATGCGCGAGGCGTTTGAGCGGATGGAGGGGTCCGTCATCACACTTCTCCAAAACGCGATGGATGCGTTTATCCACGGCTGGAGCATTCAGGAGATCGTCTACACCGCCGAGGGCGGGAAGTGGTGGATTCAGAGCGTGAAGCCGAAGGACCCCCGCTACTTCTCGATGGCGATTGACGAATACGAGACGCCAACGGCGCTGGTTTTGAACCTTCCGGGAGAGTCAGAGAGGAGGTTTTCGCCGGATCGATTTGTGATCTTTCGGCATCGCGGAGGGTACGGACGGCCCTACGGCGTGAGCGATCTCGATGCGGCGCTTCCGCACTTTCAGAGTAAGCGGGAGCTGATGGCGGCATGGAAGATTCACTTGGCGAAGTTTGCATCGCCGACGCTGATGGCCAAGTTTGGTAAGGATGCGACAAGCGAAGATCAAAGCTCAATGCTTCGCGCACTCGAGAGCATCGAGCGCAGTACGGCGATTGTGTTTCCCGAGGAGTTTGACGTGAAGGCGTTGAACGAGAACTCGGCGGCGAGCCAAGGGTTCATGGAGGCGATCAACTTCCACAACCGCGAGATCGCGCGGGCGATTTTGGGCCAGACCCTGACGACGAGCGAGGGCGAGCGAGTGGGGTCACTCGCCATGGGCCGCGTTCATTTGCAGGTGCTGTTGCTTCAGCTTGAGGCTTTGCGACGCGATCTGGCGGATACCGTTGTGAACGAACAGGTGATCAAGCCGCTGGTTGCTTTGAACTTTGGAAATGTGCCGTTGCCGAAGTTTCGATTCAAGCCAACCCAGCTTTCGGCGTTTGCGACGGGCCAAGTTTAGGTTGTTTTCGGGGACAAAGTCCCTCTGCGAAACGAATATCGCGTACGCTCTGTAGCAATCGATATGGTTGCCTCCGCTCTCTTTGCAATGACTCTTCTGAACCTTCAGGAGCCAAAGCCGTGCCCGATTGGGCTGGCGGTTGGAACTGGAAATTTGCAGGGAGAGGAGGCATTTCTGGGCGCGATTCGCGAGCAGATTCGGCTTGGCGTTCAGCAAGTGAACGTTAGCATCAAGTGGCAAGACCTGGAGAACGGGATGCCCTTTACCCTCAAGCCGCTTCAGGACCAGTTGGGGCTGGCAAAGTTCGTCGGTGCGGATTTGCATGTGACATTCACAGGTATCAACACCAATGTTCGGTCAATGCCGCCTGATCTGGCGACGCTCCCTTTGAACCATCCCCGATTGCAGCAGAAGTGGGAGGATGCCCTGATGCAGGTGGCAAAAGCCCTGCCGAAGAATGTGAAATCCATCTCTTTGGGCAACGAGGTTGATATCTACTTCCAGAGCCACAAGGATGAGATTCCGGCCTGGAATGACTTGATGAAGACATCGCGCGCGCTCTTGCGTGGCGCGGGAATCACTTGCCCGGTGGGCGTGATTACGACATTTGATGGAGCGCGACGGCACCCCGAGTTGGTGAAGCAGCTTCAGGCTCCTTGGAGCGTGTTCATGACCACCTACTACCCTCTGAACGAGGGGTTTGAAGTCTTGCCGGTCTCCGATGTCCCAAAGCATTTTGCCGCGATGGATACGCTCGCGGGAGGCAAGGATATGTACATCACCGAGTTCGGTTGCCCGGCTGGCACCGCCAACAAGAGCAGTGAGGATGTCCAGGCAGACTTTGTGGCGGCTTCGTTTGCCGAGCTTCGCAAGCGGCCGAACGTAAAGTTGGCGAGCTACTTCCTACAGGCAGATTTTTCGAACCAGTTGGTCGACATCTTCGAAGTTTATTACCAACTCAAGGACGACAAATTCCGCTCGTACCTCTCAACGCTCGGCCTCCGCGACGGCGAGTTTAAGCCTCGCAAGGCGCACGCCGTCTTCCGGAAGCAACTCAGCAGTTGGCTGAACGAATAGTTCGCTTTGCCGTTAGTCGATTAGCTCGCTTTTCGTAACGGTTAAGGTCGACGTAGCTTCGGGAGCGCCCGCCTGGGTAGCGGAAAAGCCGTTATCCGTGAGTGTTATGTTCGCCTCGAACGGTTCAGATTTGATCGGTTGAAGTACCGAGGAATAGGTTAAGAACACCACGGGTCTCGCATCGGCAGTCGATCTACTGTCGAAGATATGCCCTGTCACTCGCACGTCGGTCGGGGACTCTCCGGGCCAATACAAGACTCCCTTTCCAGCAATTCTATGCGCCTCATCGATTGTCACTTGCATCGTAACTCGACTTGAGGTGAAGCCCTGCTGGAGGGTTGCTTCGTACGTTCCCGTGCGCAGTGCTGTCGATTGAGATGTGCCACCTCCACCGCACGACTGGACCATTACGGCGCAAAGAAGTCCGACACTTAGCGGAGTGATTGCAGTGGGTTTTCGGAATCTCATCTCATAGACCCTCTCGTTTGCGAGATTCTGATTCTACATTCGTCTAAGGAGCGTTACCCGACCCTGCGGGACCCACTCAGCAACGACGATGTCGCGTTTGTTGATCCAAGCCGCGCCGTGGGGGTGAACAAATTTCCCTTCGATGAACTCGGACTTCGGGCGTCCACGAAGCGCGGTTGGGTGACCGTCGCCTAGCTGAGCGACGACCTCGTTTTGCTTGCCAAGGATCGTGATTCGACTTTCGAGGTCGGGAATGAGCATGAGGCCGTTGTTGAAGTGAAGATGGCAAGGCATCCGCACCCCTTCGGTGACGAAGCCCAGATGCTTGCCGTCGAGGTCAAAAATTTGGAGGCGGCGATTGCCCCGATCGGCGACGATGAGCTTTAGGGCAGAAGGGTCGCGGTCGTCGATCCAAAGTCCGTGCGGGCAGGAGACCTTTCCGGCTTCGGAGCCGGGGCCGATGATCGTTCGGCGGTACTCGGCGTCCTTGGAATACTGGTGGATGTAGCTTGAGCCGTACCCGTCGCCGACCAGAAAATCGCCGTTGGGCAAGAACGCCACGTTCGTTGGGTTCCAGCCATTGCGATCTTTGTACTTGCCTGATTCCTTCGGGTAGTAGATTTCCCAAACTACACGTCCGTTCAGATCGGTTTTGGAGACAACGCGGCGGTTGACATCGCAAATGTAGAGGTACTCCTCGCGGCCCTCCTTGCGCAAATCGAGGCCGTGCGCGCCGCCGGCGAACTCGGACCCGAACGATTTGACAAACTTCCCTTTCTGGTCGAAGACGCAGATCGCATCGCGGCTGATGCTGCCGGAGCCAACCGTATGGGCGATATAAATCATCCCCTTCGAGTCGGTCGTGACGCCGTGAGTGTCACCCCAAGCAAGGTTTTTGGGCGGCACGAGCCAATCGTGGTGGGCTTCGTAGACGTGCCCCTTCTCGCCGAGAACGGGGCGGCGAACGGTTTGGTTGCCACCGGCGATGGTGGCGAGTCCAGCACCGGCGGCGCCAGCGAGAAGGTCACGTCTTGTCATTTCGGATTAGTTTCGTCCTTTCGGCGCGGTGGTGTCAATCACAATCTCTTTGCTCATACCATTCGACTTTGCGCGAAGCGTGATTCGTCCAGGCTTTCCGGTGCTTTGAACAATTACTTGAGCCAAGCCGTTGTAGAGTGATCGACTCCAGGTTGGTGCTTTGGCCAGCCCGCCAATGCTGCCGCCCCGGCTGAATCCTCCGGCTCCGCCGTTGTTTTTCACAACGACCAGGATCTCATTTTCGCCAGTCTTGAGTTTGTTTATGATGTCGGCGATGTGGGGTTTGTTCCACTCGTCGGTCTTACTCACGAGCTCGCCATTGAGATACACCCAACCGTTATCGTCGGTCGGGCCAAGGTTTAGGCTCGACCAGAGGCTTGGGTCGTCAATTTTGAGCAGCCGACGGAAGATCGCGTAGCTGTTCGGTGGCATGTTCTGGTTCTCTTTGATCGAGACCGATTGCCATTTTGCCGGATCAGGCTTCACGCTGGTGTCGGTTAGCCGTTGCCAACTCCACCCCTCCGAGATGTCCTGATAGCTCGGCTTGGTGATGTACTGGTCTGGCTCATGGCAGTTCGGATCGCCGTTTCCAACGCCGATGATGCGTCCTGGACCCTCAATTTCAAACTCCACTTTCTCGTTGGCGAGTGGATTGAGCATGCTCGCACCATCGAGCCCCTTCACGGCGATGACCGAGATATCCTTTCCGTCGGCCATGATCTGGCTCCGGTCGGGTTCGAGCCCGAGTTGGGCGGTGGAGCCGGTTGTCCGAACGGTCGCGACATTTTTGAGGTCACCCTTGGTGCCGATTGCCGTCAGTTCGCCAGGCTGGTACTCGACTTCCCAGTTCAGGTGGCCACCGGGGGGCATGCTCCTGGTTCCAAGAGATTTCCCGTTCAGTTTCAGTTCGACCTTGTCAAAGTTACTGAAGACCCAAACGTCAACCTTCTGACCCTCTTTTCCTTTCCAATTCCAATGCGGCAGGATGTGTAGCACGGGTTTGTCGGACCACCACGATTGGTAGTAGTAGAAGACGTCTTTGGGGAATCCGCAGGTGTCGAGGATGCCGAAATGGCTACTAATGGTCGGCCACGAGTGCGGGGTCGGCTCGCCGCGATAGTCGAAACCGGTCCAGACGAAGCCACCCGAGAACCAAGGGCGTTGCAGCTTCCAGGACCACCATTCTTCGGAGCCTGATCCCCAATCGACCTTCTTGTAGTCGTATGCATCCATCACGTTCTTGCCGTTATTGGATTTGTATTCACCTCGGGTGGAGAGCATGCTGGCGACTTCGCTGCCGTGGATCGGCTGCTTGGGGTGCTTCTTATGGTAGCTATCGGCGCCGTACAGGTTGTAATTGAATCCTCGATTATCAACGACCTTGTTGGATCCTTCCCATTCATCGCCCACATTGACCGCTTGCGTGATCGTTCTTGTCGGATCGAGCTTGCGAGTGAGGTCGTATAGGGCTTGCGAGATTTGTTCGCCAGCTCGTGAGGTCTGAACGCCCCACTCTTCGTTGCCGAGCGACCACATGAAAACGCTGGGGTGATTGCGATCGCGCTTGACTAATCGCTCCATTTGGCTCATTCCCTCGGGTCCGGCACTAAAGAGGCGGTTCTCGTCCTGGACGAGAATGCCCAATCGGTCGCACGCATCGAGAAGCTCGGGAGTTGGCGGGTTGTGGCTGGTACGTAGCGCGTTGCAACCCATCTCCTTGAGCCGTTCGAGCCGCCATTCATTCAGGCGATCCGGCAGCGCGGCCCCGACTCCGGCGTGATCGTGGTGGTTACACACTCCTTTGATCTCGGTCGGCTTCCCGTTGATGAACAACCCCTTATCCGGATCGAAGACGACGCTTCGGAATCCAATATTGGTCTCGAAATGATCGAGGACGTTTTCGCCGTCCAGCAGGAGGAGTTGGGCCTTGTAAAGAGTTGGCGAATCCGGTGACCAGAGCTTGGGGTTTGCAACCTTGAGTTTCAAGGTGTTCTTGTCACCCTTGAGCTTAGTCGGAGCCGATTCGGCGACGACTTTGCCGTCATCGTTCGTGATTCGGAGTTTCGCGGTTCGCGGTTTGGTTGTGTTGGTTGTGATCTCCGCGACGACGTTGCCTTTGACATCCGGCTTGATGAACTGTTCGTCCTCAACGAAGTAATCGTGATTCGTCTTGTTCAGCCAGACATGGCGATAGATCCCCGCTCCTTCGTAGAACCAGCCCTCGTAAACGCTGGCATCAACCCGGACAGCGATCACATTTCTCGCCCCGGCCTCAAGCACCTTGGTCACATCCACGGTGAAGCCCATGTAGCCGCTCGTATTTCGGGTGATGTACTGGCCATTCACCCAAACTTGGGCATCCCGAAAGATGCCATCGAACTTGAGAACGAATCGCTTCCCTGCGTCTTCTTTGGGGAGTTCGAAGCTCTTGCGGTACCAGCCAATCGAGTTCTCAGGAAATCGGCGACCGATTGCTTTGAAACCGTGCATAAGGTCGCCCTTGGAATCAAACGGCAGTTCCACGCACCAATCGTGCGGCACTTGAACGGTCCGCCAGGCGGTATCGCCGAATCCGCGCCCCATTGCTCCGTCCTCGATCCCGGCTTTGGCGAACGCTCCAAACGAGTCGAGTCCGTAGTTAAAATCCTTCGCAGCATCCGCCGCGTGACCGAGAGCGAACTTCCAATCGCTGTCGAGCGAAACGATTTCGCGCGAATGGGGAGCGAGGGTAACTGCGGCGACAAGAGAGACCATCTCGCGCAGTTTACACGTTTCACTGACCCAGTCCCAATCTGCTTGAAACGGGCATGAAACAGTAATCCTGTACACCTGTTTTCGTCACCATGCGTGATAAAACGGATAGACACAAATGAAGAAACCTGTTCTCGCAATTCTTGCTCTCGTGGCAGTTTGCCCCTTAGCATTGGCCGCTCCCGGAGACGGCGACTTGCTCAACCTCCTCCGCAAGTCAGACGCCGTAACCAAGCTTGGGATCGGCGGTGAAACCCTTCTCAACATCAACAAGCTTCTCGGCGAGTTGGACGGAAAGGTGCTTGACATGCTGAACAAGGCAAAACCCGACATCAAGGTCGGCGGATTTTCGGTGGGTAAGGCACCCGACCCAATGAACATGGTCGGCAAAATTCAGAATGAGTTTCGCGGACAGGTGATGAAGCTCCTCAGCACCGATCAGCTTGGTCAGGCGTTCAAGCTTGGCGTGCAAGCCGAAGGTAACTTTGCCTTCCTCATGCCGGAGGTTGCGAAGCAGATCAAGCTGGATCGCAACGCCGTGAAGGCGATTGAGGGATACAGGGGCGATTACAACAATTACGCAAAGGAACTGGTGAAACAGGCCGCCGCGGGCAAGATTTCGGAGGCCGATAAGGTCAAGCTGCTTGCCAATAAGGACGCCGCCCTCCAGACCATGATCGCGCAAGTTGTTAAGCCCGAACAACTTGAAGCCCTCAAGACTCTCGCGAAAGATTGAACTGATTGACAATGTTCAAGCGCACGATTTCAACCTAGCGAATTCAGTTACCAGTTCGAGCCCCCGGCGGTGCCCGCCAGCCAGAATCGTCCAATTTCACGGGTATAAACCTTGTCATGAGTTCATCGAAGCGGATTCTGAGCGGGATGAGGCCGACCAACCCGAAGGGCGGTCACCTGGGCAACTATGAAGGCGCGCTTCGAAACTGGGTGAACCTGCAGAACGAGGGCTTCGAGATGTTCTGCATGATCGCGGATTGGCACGCGCTCACCACGCTGGACGACACCGATAGCCTCGCCCAGAACACCATTGAGATCACCAAGGACTACGTGGCGGCGGGCATCGATCCGGCGAAATCGGCGGTTTTTGTGCAGAGTCACGTGAAGGAGCACGCCGAGCTCCACGTGCTGTTTAGCATGGTCACTCCGCTCGGGTGGCTGGAGCGAACTCCTACGTATAAAGAGAAAAAGGACGAGATGGAGGGAGTGGAGCGTGAACCGTACGGGCTCCTTGGCTACCCCGTTCTTCAGACGGCCGACATCTTGCTGTACCGCCCTTACGGAGTGCCGGTCGGGCGCGATCAGGCGCCTCACCTCGAGATCGGAAATGACATCGGTCTTCGATTCAACCGACTCTTCAACTCCGAGGTTTTCCCGACTTACAAATATCTCATCCCCGAAGACGAGACCCGGGCGAAGCTGCCAGGGCTCGATATGCGCAAGATGAGCAAGAGCTACGACAATTGCATCTTCTTGAGCGACAGCGAGGACGAGACCGCGCGAAAGGTGAAGAGTGCCTACACCACGCCGAGCAAGATCAAGAAGACCGACCCCGGAATCCCGGAAGGTTGCGCAGTCTGCCAGTATCTCAAGATTTACTCTTCGGATTGGGAAACCCTTTGGGATGAGGATCGGAAAGGCGAGCGCGGATGCATGCAAAACAAAACGGCCTGCATCGAGGCGATCAACGAATACTTCCGCCCGATCCGAGAGAGACGAAACGCTCTCTCGGATGATGATGTGCGGGACATTCTTCGGTCGGGGGCGGAAAAGGCACGAGCCGTCGCCGCTGAAACCATGGATGACGTACGCAAGGCGATGGGACTACTCAGCGTCTAGGCGCTGAAGCATCCGGAATTGGAGATCGCCGTTTGGCCCGGGCGAAGTCGTACCCACGTAGATGTCGCCCCGGCGATTTGCGCCGGCAACATAGGTATCTACCCACTCGTTTGGCCACTCCGGGAGGCGACGAAGGTCGTAGAGTTTGCCATTTCGGATCGCGATCGGCACATGTTGACCCGGACTGAGTTCGGCATTGCCAATCACATATCCGTCGTTCGTAATCTTCTGGATAAGGATGCTTTGAAACGGCTTTGGCGTGACGATGCGCCGAAACTTAGTGCCTTGTAACTCATAGAGTCGATCTTCGAGCTTCTTATCTTCGCGAACGGAGATTGTCACCAAGGTCCGCCCTTTTGTGTGCGCGACAGCGCGTAACATCGCATCCTTCTCGGGCATAGCGAGGGTGGTCACTCCCGATTTCCGGTTCACATACAATTCGGAGTTGAATTTCCTTGATTCGCCGTTGTCGTAGACGAACCAATCGCCCGCAGGCGAGCGATCCATTACCCAAAAACTATTCTTGGACCGGTGGATCGTACGAACAAGCTTTCCGGCGACGTACTCGCCAAGTGCGTAGAATTTCCCTTCGCTGTTCAGCCCGATGTAGGCCCCCTCGTTCGTAAATCGACGGACATACGCCAGTGCAGACCGATTACTGGATAGGATCATGTCGTATCCGACCCCGAATCCGCCACCGAGTCGGCGCAAGCCACCCATGGCACCGGGATACGGCATTTTGAACTGAAAAACGCGTCCGCCCTGGCTCAGGCTGATGCGGTCTTCTGGTTTCAACTTTTCGTACTTGGTGACGCGACCATCGAGGGTGCGAACGGTGTACGTCCGGTTCTCCGGTCCGCCGTTCATCCATAACGCGGTACCGTTGTCGGCCCATTCGATAAGGAGATTTGAGGGGGCATTGAGCACCTTATACTTCGCCGGAGGACGAGGCAAAATCGGGTCGTTGACTCGCACTTGCCGGATCTCATTGGGGATGGGATCTTCTGGCTTGACGGCGGCGACCAGAGGGGTTGCGTTGAAGCGGTACCGAACGAACCCTAACGCAAGACCAGCAGTAAGGCACGCAATGCCAATTGAACTCCAGTACCCCGCTGTCCGCTCTGGCTTCATGGTTCCAACCGATTGCGTCCATTTTGCCACTTTAGGGCTCGGAGAAACGTCATTTTTTTGTGTTCAAGCGTTTCCTTTTCGGGCTAGTTGGCGTTGCCTCGGCGATTGCTTCCGCTCAGATGAGCCCAGAGGAGAAGACATCGCTCGGGGTCGCACTTCAGGCTGGCGTACTGTCCGAGTCTGATTTGGAATTTGCGCGGCAGAGCCGTAACTATCCATTTGCCAGTTCGGCGGTTGCGCCATCACTCGCACGACCGATCGCTGCGATGGACGATCTCATGCGGCTGCATATGAAGGCGGACCCTTCTCTAAAGGCGTTTCTGCGGGGGGCATTATCAAGCCTCTACAACGACAAGCCGTCAGCTTTGGTTGCAGGTGAGGTCGTTACGCTTCCAACAACGGTCGAGTTACCCGAGGCTTTGCGGGCGCCGGTTGAGGAACTGCTTGGGGCGGTATCGGCGGCAAACATGAAGATTCGGGAAGCCACGGCTAAGCTCACTCCCGAGGAAAAGCGCGGACTGATTGAGTCACTTCCCCTCTGGGCGGCTCAAGGGACGGACATCAAGATTGAGTTTGTGAAGGGCACGAGGATGACCTCGATGGCGCTGGAGCAAGCATTGGCAAAGGTTGACCTAGTTGCGATTCGGGGGGCGGCAGAGGAGCTTTCGGCAACAGTCGAACGCCTAATTCCCTCGTTAAGGGAGTCCGCCAAATCGGGCTGGAAGGGCTCGGTTAGCTTCGCGGTTTCCGGGATTCCAGTTGAGATTTGCGGAATGGGCGATGACGATCACAAGTCGCTCGCGACGGGGCTTTGCATCGATCTCGGCGGACGGAATCGGTATTCGGGTCGGTACGGGGCTGGAATTGGCTATGCGTCGGTGCTGATCGACTTTGGAAACGGCACCAAGGCCGATTTTCTTGACGCCGGTGGTGGCGCGGGGGTTCTTGGAATCGGCATCGCGCACTTTCTCGGGGTTCGGCCCGATTTGTACGGAAAGGCACTTTGCTACGGAGCCGGAGCGGGTGGCGTCGGGATTGCGGTTTTGAATCAAGCGGGTCGAGTGGAAAGCCGCTCGCTTGGGCAAGGGTTTGGGATCGCCGGATTTGGGGCGTTGGTGCTGGGAACGGGAAGCGACAACTTAAAGCTGGGCTACCTGGGTCAAGGCGCAGGGATGCTGGGCGGTACGGGCTGGCTGGTCAACCTCGGCGGAAATGACCGCTATCGGGTCGGGGGGCTGGTTCCCGATTCAGTAAACGCCGGAGGCTTTCTGTGCCGCGCCCAGGGCTATGCGGGTCTGATGCCGGGGGGAGTCGGCCTGCTTACCGACCTCGATGGAGACGATTTGTACGAAGGAGGCACGGATGTTCAGGCGTCGGCACGGACCTTCGGAGTTGGATCGCTTTTGGACGCCAAGGGGAACGACACTTATCTCGGAATGGCGCATGGTCAGGGATCGGCGACCCATGAAGGCGTCGCGGCATTGTTCGATTTGAGTGGCGACGAGACCTACATCATGCGGAAGGGCTCCTGCCACGCCTCGGCAACCGATCGCTCGGTAGCGGTCCTCTTTGACCGCGCTGGAGATGACCTTTTTGCCGCCCGGGATTCACGTCCAGCGTTGGCCCAAGAAGGGAGCGTGGCAATCTTCTTCGATGGCGAGGGCGCGGATCGGTACGCGGGGCCAGTTGGTGTCGGGTCGCTAGTGAACGGTCGCCCAGGAGTTGCACTCTTTGTGAACGTCGGCGGGGACGATGCGTTTGCCCAAGGGCCCTTACCCGGCTCGGCGTATTCGAGCGGGCAACTCGGGGTCGCCGCCTCGTTCGCGGTGGCGGAAGAAGTAACTCCGCCGGACGTGAAGCCGGGATCGGTGATCGCCCAGATTCCGGAAATCGATACCTTGTGGGAGCAAGTTCGCGCCGGAGGTTCTCGGGCGGCGAGCTCGGCCCGGCGACTTGCCGAAATTGGTCGACCCGCATTGGAACGGTTCTGTGAGCAGTTTGCGGGCACCGCTCCGCCACCCATGGTCAAGGTTGCGGCGGCGCTTGTTCTCAACGAAGACGCTGCAAAGACCGCGCTAATCGAGGCGTTCGGCAAGGCCAACCCCTTTGCCAAGTCAAATCTCTATCAGGTTGCTACGTTGGCGAAGATCACGGAGCTCAAAGGAACGGTTTCGGACGGCCTCAAGAGGGATATCACGCGACGCGCCGCTGTCCGATATGCGGTTGTGGCGGACAACCGAGAACTCATCGACCAGATTTCGGGCCTCGTCCTGGGTGCGGATGCGCTGACCGCCGAAGATGCGATGATTGCGCTATCGGCTTTGGCGGATGAGTCGATGGCGCCGACCATGGAGGCGTTGCTGACCAACCCGAATCTGATGATTCGAAGGGCGGCCTTGACGTTCCTTTCGCGTACGGCGCGGGGCTTTCCGCTCGCGCAATCCTTGCTTGCTAAGGCGGATGAGCGGTCGCAGCTTTTGGGAGTCGAGTTAATGGGAATGATTGGCACGCCGGAGGCGTTGAAACTGGCGGGTGCGGGCCTGAATTCCGGGTCTTCGGCGGTGAAGATCAAGGCACTGAATACTCTGAATGGCCGAGTGCCCGAGGGGTATCGGGGTCGGGTGCTGGAATTGATGAACGACTCGAACTCGACGGTGGCGATGGTGGCGAAAGGCGTGGACTTGGGGCGGCAGTGAGGCGAGTTGCGGTTGTAGCGCTGTGCGCATTAGTGGCGGGGTGTGGCTCAAAATCTGAAATCGATGCTGGCGTATCAAACGTGAAACCAGTCGTCAACTTTGATCGAATCGTTCTGGGCTACGATTTCCGGATCAGAGATCTCAATGAAAAGGGATTTGACATCCTGGTTGCAACCGGATTTGAACCTTCCGGTGAAGAAAAGGTTGTCCAGACCGCTATCAAGGCGAGTTGGCCAATTGATTTGCCCGCCTCCAGCACTTGGCAAACCATCGAATCTAGCCCAGTTTTGAACCAAGAGCGGTACCTCGCTGGCAAGCACGAGATTACGATAAAGTGGGTTTTTCCTTTCAACGGTTCAACGGATGCAACCTTTGTGAACTTAGTGGTGGCTTCGCCGGCGAAGGAAATCGTTTCGACGAGACCCGAGGAGACAAAGTCGGCGTTTCGATGGGCTTCAAGTTCGTCTAAAATCGAGGGCGAGCGAATCACCCGCGAGTGGGTTGGCAACTTGGTGCTCCCGCCATGGCAGACAGGCTCTGAATTCACTGAAGAGGAACCATCAAAGAATGCCTTTTCACTTCCGGTCGTTTCAGTCGATGGTGATGTTCGAGATGACGCATTCGTACGTGTTGCAATAAACGCCCTGTCTCATGCAACACAGCGACCATACCTTCCCGTTTCAAAGTACGGCTTCGCCCCGTTCGGCCTCAATAACTCGCTGTATTTCGGGCACACGTTCTGGGACATGGATGTGTGGGTGCTGCCATCGATGCTGTTCCTTCAGCCAGATGCAGTTCGTCAGATGAATCAGTATCGGTTGGACAGGGCAGGGCAAGCCGAGAAGAACGCCGCCGAGTACTTCAAGCGGCCGGATATCGGGATGAAGTTCCCTTGGGAGTCGTCGGTTTCGGGCAAGGAGACGGTGCCGGGGCCAAGCCAAAAGGAGCACCACATTTCGGGCTCGGTGCTGTGGGGACTAAACCTCAGCGAGAAGGCGGGAATAACTCCCCAAGGAGAGATAGCGAAGGTGGCGGCGGGCGTCGGCAAGTTCTTTTCACTTCGATCTGTTCCGGGGCCGAACGGGCGCGAGATCAAAGATGTGATGTCGCCGGATGAAAACCATATCGGAGATAACGACCTCTATACGAATCTGCTGGCTCAGTGGGCGATGAACGGCCGAAAGTGGGAAGGGCCGAACAAGTTCAAATTGCCGAAGGACGCGAAGTCGTTCCTTACCTACGATGGAGACTCCGAGCGGGGCTACAAGCAGGCCGCGGCGGTACTTTCGATCTTCCCTCTTCAGTTTCCAGAGGCTGAGCGACAGGCTCGGGTGATGATGGAGCGGTTCGAGGGGAAAGTCAGCAAGAACGGCCCGGCGATGACGGACGCGATCCATGCCACCATCTGGGCTCGGCTGGGCGAGAAGGAGAAAGCTTATGACGCCTGGAAGCGCGCATGGGAGCCTTTTGTTCGCGGACCTCAAATGATGTTCAGCGAGAAACGAACCTCGGATCGAACTTACTTTTACACCGGCGCGGCGGGGTGCCTGAATACGGTTTTGTATGGCTTTGCGGGTTTCAGGTTTGACGAAAAGCCAGCCGAAGGCGCGCTTTGGAAGAAGCAGCTGAAGTCTGGCTGGTGGATTAGTTGCAAGCCGCAACTACCGCCCAAATGGAAATCGCTCCGTATCAGCCCCATGATTTTCGATGGAGTGAAGTACAACGTCGAAGTTCGAAATGACGCCGCTAAGGTCGAGTTGTCGAAATAAGTCGCCGGCGTGGGATCGGTTTGCGCTCAGACGCACTCTCGGCGGTCCTTCTGCGGGTATCCTCTTAGTCTAAGTTGAAGCGATTCCTGCTCCTTAGCGACGGTTCCATTTTCGAAGGTCGAGCCCTCGGTGCCGATCTTCCCGGCGTCGGAGAGGTGGTCTTCAACACCGGGATGACCGGTTACCAAGAGATCCTGACTGACCCCAGCTACGCAGGGCAGATGGTGATGCTCACCTACCCGATGATTGGAAATTACGGCATCAATGATGACGATTTTGAATCGGAGAAGATCCAGCCGAGCGGCCTGATCGTTCGGGAAGCGTGCGAAGACCCTTCCAACTGGAGATCGAACCGCACTGTCCACACTCTGTTGAAAGAGCGCGGAGTGGCAGGAATTCAGGGTCTCGACACCCGGATGATCACCAAGCACATTCGTAGTGCGGGCGTTACGATGGGTGTCATCTGCGACGATGTCGCCGACGGAAAGGCGAAGCTGGCCTCGGCGGCAGAGTACGACGAGCAAGATTACGTACTTTCGGTCACAACTAAGAGTGCTTACAAGTGGGGTCCGGAGGGCAAAGAATCCGTTTCCGAGCCAGACCCGTCGGGACGACCGCGTTTAGTGGTGCTCGACTGCGGACTCAAATTTAACATCCTTCGGCGATTCTGGCGCGCTGGGTGCCGGCCAATCGTTTTGCCCGCCACCGCGAGCGCGGAAGAGGTGATGAGTTGGAAGCCGGACGGAATCTTCCTTAGCCCTGGACCTGGCGATCCCCAGCGCCTGACAGGCGTCGTCGAGACCGTACGGCAACTGCTTGGCAAGCGACCAATGTTCGGAATCTGTCTCGGAAATCAGATGCTCTGCCACGCCGTTGGCGGGCAAACATTTAAGCTAAAGTTTGGGCACCGAGGATCAAACCACGCCGTAAAAGACCTTTTCACCGGGAAAGTTACGATTACTTCGCAGAATCACGGATACGCGATTGACCCTGACAGCCTTACCGGAACGAGGGCAGAAGTTTCCCAGGTAAACGTGAATGACGGCACCGTAGAGGGTATACGTATCAAGGACGCGGACGCTTACAGCATCCAATACCACCCCGAAGCGGCCCCTGGCCCGTGGGATTCCAGACCGTACTTTACGGAATTTGTCGAGCGCATTAAGAATGGCAATTGAGATTTTAGAGAATCCGCTGATCACCTCGCTGGAGGATGATCTTTGGGAGTCCATTTCGAGCTTCCCCAACGAGCTTTACTTGATCTCGGTGGGCGACTCGAAGTATGCCTGTAACAACGCGACGACTCCGGACGGAATGACGGTCAATGGACTTTCCTGCTTCCCTTCCATCGATGACGCCACGAGCTATATGGCGGTCCCTGGGATGCTCTCGGGTGACACCAAGCGGGTCACTTTTGACGAAGCCCGCGAGATCGCAAAGGGCAAGCCAGTCCTTGATTCATTGCTTCTTTGGGACGCGGCTCGGATCGTCGAGATCCATTTCGTTCGGTAAACTACTATTTTAATGAAAATCCTGGTTATCGGCTCGGGTCCCATCGTCATTGGTCAAGCGGCAGAGTTCGATTACGCAGGTACTCAGGCTTGCAAGAGCTTGCGGGAGGAAGGACACACCGTTGTTCTCCTCAACTCCAATCCCGCTACGATCATGACTGATCCAGGCGTTGCCGATGCCCTGTACATCGAGCCGATGACTCTCGATTTTTGTACGAGAATCATCGACCGCGAGCGACCAGATGCCCTGCTCCCCACGCTTGGTGGTCAAACCGGATTGAACCTGGCGACCCAGCTTGAAGATGCCGGAGTTCTGGAAAAGTACAACGTTCGCGTATTGGGCACGCCCCTGAGCGCGATCAAGCAAGCCGAGGATCGCGAGTCGTTTCGCGCCCTCATGCGCGAGATCAAGGAGCCGGTTCCAGAATCTTGGATCGTCAATTCGGATTCAGAGCTCGAAGCGATCTTGGATCAAGTTCCCTATCCGTGTATCATCCGGCCTGCCTACACCTTGGGAGGCACGGGTGGAGGAATCGCGAATACCCGCGAGGAGCTTTGGGAGACCGGGCGCAAGGGACTGAAACTCTCGATGCGAAGCCAGATCATGGTCGAGCGCTCGCTCCTCGGGTGGAAGGAAGTCGAGTACGAGGTAATGCGCGACTCGAACGGAACGGTGATAACCGTTTGCAACATGGAGAATTTCGACCCGATGGGCGTTCATACGGGCGACTCCATTGTCGTGGCGCCCTCGCAAACCCTCAGCGATTTGGAGTACCACATGCTCCGCACCGCTTCGCTCAAGATCATTTCTGCCCTCGGAATCGAGGGCGGGTGCAACGTGCAGCTTGCGGTGAATCCGCACTCGTTCGATTACTACATTATCGAGGTCAATCCGCGCGTCTCGCGATCCTCGGCTTTAGCATCCAAGGCGACGGGATATCCGATTGCGCGGGTCGCGGCGAAGATCGCAGTTGGTCGGACGCTCGATGAGATTGATAACCAGGTCACAGGAACGACGAAGGCGGCTTTCGAGCCCGCTTTGGACTACTGCGTGGTGAAACTCCCTCGCTTCCCGTTCGACAAGTTTGCAACGGGGGATCGCACTCTCTTCACTCAAATGAAGGCCACCGGCGAGGTGATGGCGATTGATCGGACGTTTGAGGCGGCGATGATGAAGGCGATTCGCGGGCTAGAAGTGAAGCAGAAGGACCTGCGACACGAGAAGTACCAGGCGCAAGATGACGAGACTCTGGAGGCCAGCGTCAAGCAACCGACCGACGACAGGATGTGGGCGATTATTGAGGCGATTCGGCGCGGTTGGTCGCTTGAGCGAGTGAATAAGATCTGTAAGGTTGACAAATGGTTCTTGCGAAAGCTCCAGAAGCTGGTCGAGGTCGAGCAGGAACTCGTAAACATCCACGAATTGGAAGACTTAGACCTCATGAATGACGTTATTAGCCGAGCATTCCTGATTGGGTTTTCCTCTCCGACAATTGAATCTCTGGTGGGAATCACCCCGGAATTCAAAGCTGATCTTGCGTTGTTTGTGCAACAGGGTAAAGACATGAAGTTTCCGGTTCAACTTTTGGAAGCGATGGCGTCAGATGACTTTTCGGATGATGACCAAATGGAAAAGTTTCTGGGAGACTTTGCCTCGATGAACGATATGTCGACAACCGAATGGTTTTGGAAGAAGTATCCGGTCAGTGATAAGAAGCAGATGTACCGCATGCCTCTTCTCCGAGCGATCAACTTGCAAAAAGTGCAACCCGTGTTCAAGATGGTTGATACGTGTGCGGGTGAGTTTGAATCGAACACGCCGTACTACTACGGCACGTTCGAAGTCGAAGACGACGCCCTATCGCGAGTCTGATGGCTGATCGAATCTCGGGCTCACGCGTAGGAACTCTTCGTTGAACGAGATCCGAGAAGCATTTGTAAGTCTGCGAGAGAATCTTCGCCGAACCCTTTTGACTTCGAGTGGAGTCATGGCGGCGACGATCGCCGTTGTACTACTGGCGAGCATCGCGATTGGCGTGCGCAAGGACTTCACGGATCAAGTTCAAGACCTGGGCGTCAACACGCTCATTATCATTCCGGGAAAGCTTGCGGGCGGATTCAACTTTAACCTCGGCGGGGCCAGCTACCTGAAGAAGACCGACGCGGATCGGTTGCAAAGAATCAAAGGCGTTGCCTCGACCGGGGCATGGACTTTTGTCGGGGGAGGGGCCACCTACCAGGGGAATCAGGCGGCAAGTTTCTTGGTGGCAACCACGCCGTCTTGGTTTAGGATTAAGAAGTTTGAGCTGGAAGAGGGGCGACTCCTCACTCCGGCGGATGACCACCAAGACGTAACTTTGATCGGTTCCATTGCCAAAGAGGGCTTGTTTGGGGTGGCGCCTGCGTTGGGGAAGAAAATCAGAATTAACGGCCGTGACTACGAAGTCATCGGGGTCACCAAGGATGAAAAGCAAGACGACTCTCTGATGTCGATGGGCTCGTTTCAGAACCTGATCTACATTCCTTTTGCGCGCCTGCATGAGCTTGTGCCCACATCGCAGACTGATCGCTTGCTCGTTCAACTCGACTCCAAAGTAGAACCAAGTGCTTTGCTGGGGACGCTGAAGGCGGAACTCGGTAAGACTCTCGACGAGGAGCAATTCGATGTCCTCACTCAGAAGGACCTTCTTAAGGTGGTTTACAAGTTCACGAACATTTTGCAGTGGCTGTTGGTGGGACTGACGGGTATCGCGCTCTTTGTGGGCGGGATTGGAATCCTCAATGTGATGCTCCTTTCAGTCGGTGAGCGGACCTCTGAGATTGGAATCCGCAAGGCGATGGGCGCGACTCATGGCTCGATCTTCCGGCAATTCCTCGCCGAGAGCATCGGCATCTGCCTGTTGGGCACTCTCGTGGGTCTCGTATTCAGCGGCGGCGTATGCGTTCTGCTAGCGAAGTTCTCACCGATCAACCCGATCGTGACTTGGCAGACGGTACTCGGGACGATTGGGGCTTCGATGCTTACCGGATTGCTCAGCGGAATCTCGCCGAGTATGAAGGCCGCCCGAAAGGACCCCGTTCGGGCGATTCAGAACCTGAGTTAGCGCGCGGCTTGCACAGCGTCGAGGGTGTGCTTGGCGTGCCGCAAATGATGCTCCAGCGAGAAGATATGTTCAACTTCTTCCTTCGTCAGGTTAGCGACAACGTCGGGATCTTTCTCAACGCAGGTTTTGAAGTCATTCCCTTCCCAAGCCAGAGCGGCGTTTCGCTGGGCGACTTTGTAAGCCGCCGCGCGAGCGAGCCCCTTGCCAACAAGCGCGACCATTAGGTGCTCACTGAAAACAAGGTCGCCCATCTTGCGGAGGTTCGCCGCCATGGTCTCCGGATAGACGTTGAGTCCGGTGAGAATGCGCGCCATGCGATTGAGCATGAAGTCGGCGAGGTGGCAACCATCTGGGAAGACGATGCGCTCGACCGCCGAGTTGGTGAGGTCGCGCTCGTGCCAGGTCGAAACGCTCTCTTGCATCGCGAGGGCGTAGCCCCGAAGCACCCGCGAGAGACCCACAACGGTCTCGGAGTTCCAAGGGTTGCGCTTATGCGGCATCGCGCTAGAACCGGTTTGTCCCGCCGCGAACGCCTCTTGAACCTCAAGAATCTCGGTTCGTTGGAGGTTACGTAGTTCGGTCGCGATTCTTTCAAGTCCGCCACCCATCGTCGCCAAAACGTTGAAAAACTGCGCGTGCTTGTCGCGGTTAATGATCTGCGTGGAGGCGGGTTCGGGCTTAAGGCCAAGCCTTGCCAGCACGGACGATTCCATCTGAGGCGAGACGACGGCGTGGATACCGACTGCGCCGCTGATCTTTCCGTACGAGAGCTCTTCTTGGCACGTCTTGATGCGAACGATGTTGCGGTCGAGTTCGGCGAGCCAGTTTGCGCACTTGAAGCCGAAGGTGACGGGCTCAGCGTGAATTCCGTGCGTTCGACCAATCTCGGGGGTGTCGATGTGCTCTTCGGCGAGCCGCTCGATCTGGACGCGAAGGCGATCCGCCGATTCGAGAAGCACCGAGCACGAATCGCGAAGCATCATGCCGAGGGCGGTGTCGATCACGTCATAGGAAGTCACGCCGTAGTGGATCCAACGTCCGGCGGGTCCGACGTTCTCTTCGAGGCATCGCACAAATGCGACGAGATCATGGCGCGTTTCGAGTTCGAGTTTATCGCACCGTTCGATAGTGAAGGAGGATTTCTCGCGAATCTCCTTCATGTCGCTGGTCGGGATCACTCCCGCCTCGTGCCAACCTTCGCAGATCGCAATCTCGACCTCCTGCCATCTTTCAAACTTGGCCTGCTGGGACCAGATGTCAGTCATTGCGGCGGTACAGTAGCGATCGATCATGCGCCCTTAAGGGTACCTTCCGACGTGCTTCCGCACCTCGCTAAGCGGGATCAGCGCGAAGTTTTTGCCTTTGCTGTTCATCGCCGCCATCCAATGGGCGCCGGGTTTGTCGATGACATCTATGCCGTCGGTCTCGTCAATATTGGCGGCAAAGCCGCCTCGGGGAATTCCGGACCGTTTATCGTAGAACCAATAAACGGATCGATCTTTGCGCTGGTCTGTGGAAACTAACAGATCGCCAAAGAAGGCGAGCCCCTCGTGATCACCTGTATGGAGCGGGTTGCGGATGAGCATGATCGGGCGGTCTTCGGAGTTCGGATCGGCGTTGTAGACCCAGACTCCGCTGCCTTCGTCAGAGTAGAAAACGCGTCCGGTTTCGCTATCAACGGCGATGGACTCGGTTTCTTTCTTGCCGCTAAACCATCCGAAGCGCCTTACGGGGATCGCATCTACTTTTTGCGTGAGTGTGTTGAATCTTAGTTCCAGCTGCTCGATGTGCTTCGAGATTGAGCCTTGCTTAGGGGTCACGTACGCATAGGTCTTGCCTTGTGAGGACCAGCAGGCAACGCCCATGGGTGCCTTATCTTCTCCGGTTTCGCCGGAAAAAGCCTCGGTTACTCCAGTGAGGTCGCGAAACACGGGCTTTTCGGTGGAGACGGCGAAAAGCCGTAGGCGATTTTGGAGTCGCTCGGTGACGACGGCAAGGTGGACTGTCTCGCCGGCTAAGGGGATTTCGATGGTATCAACGTTGTTTGGTCGGTCAAGTCCCGTAACTGAGGCCAGGACTTTGCCTTGGAGATCGAAGGCGAAGAGGCTACCGCCCGGGGCTTTCTCTTTGTCCGTCCCGAGCAAGATCGACTTTTCTGGATTTGCAGAGTTGTAGACGAACGCGGGATCGTCGGCATCGAACTGAACGGCCGCCGTGAAGATGAGCGAGAGGGTTGGAAGAACCATAAAAAAAATGGGAAGCCCAGAAGAAGGGCTCCCCGAATTGTTGAAATGAACTTACTGAACTTGGTTGCCGGTTGCTGGATCCATAACTGGAAGGCCACCGAGCGAGTAGGCGGCTTTGCCCCACATGTACCGATTGACATTGAACGTTGCGGCAATCGGCTGGAACTTGGCGCTCGAGTCGGAGAAAACATAGTTGTTTCCGGTATCGAATCGTCCACCGTTCGTGTAGCGGAGCGTGTGGGTGAGACCACCGTTCGTGGTGAGGAGTTCACAGCTGAATACGGCTCCAACCGTTCCCTTGCCGATCCACTTACCGAGTTGGCCAGTCGCCGCGCCACTCACAGTCATCGCTTCAAGCGGCAAATCGGCAGCCGAGGTGGGAACGCTCGATCCGCTGAGATCTCGCTGACCGCGACGTGCGATTCCAAATGCTGGGCGGTAGGATCGGTATTCGCCGCCGGCGCTTACCTGCATGCAGAACTGCTTCTCGGTAGCTGGAGCAACCAGAATGGTCTGACTCACCCCGTCAATCGCGGTTGCGTTGACGACGTTCGCCGTATCTGAGTCCTGTCGCTTGCGGCCGATGATCGCCTGGTTCGCGACGTATGAGATTCGTCCTACCTGCTGCGTATACACGCCAGCCGGGTAGCCTTGAAGGGCGCATCCATCCACAGCTCGCTGGATAGCAGGCTCGCCAAACCCGCGGTTGTTATTAGTTCGATCGGCACAGCCAGGGGCCCAACCACCAATTGAATCCACTGGACTGACAAAGATCTGCTCGTTCTTCATGTAGGGCAGAGTCATCCAGCTCCAATGCACTTCGTTACCGGACGAGTTGTTTTCGCGGTGGTTGCTCGGCATAAACGTATCGTCGTTGTCGGCGATGTAAAGCTGCAAACCGATTCCGATCTGCTTCGAGTTGCTCAGGTCAGCCGACTTCTTTGCCGCCATCTTCGCTTGAGCGAACACTGGGAACAGGATTGCGGCGAGGATTGCGATGATGGCAATCACTACGAGGAGCTCAATGAGGGTGAACGCTCTGCGAAGCATGACGGACAAAGAAAACCCGCTCTTTGTTAAGAACGGGTTTTCCCTACATTAATGATCTGTTAACTCCGTTAAGCAACTCGAATTATCGAATGGCTTGCTCAGTTTCCGCATCGAAGATGTGGATTCGGTCAAGATTTACAACGACCTCGGCTTCCACACCGGGCTTGAACTTGGTGTCTTTATCGATGCTCGCGACGAGCTTTGTTCCGTTGACCTTAAGGTAGGCCACGTATTCGTGCCCGAGGGGTTCCATGACGTCGACGGTCGCTTTCAATGTGTTGTCGGGCGTCGCGGGGACGTTGCTTGGGAGTGCCCGGTCAAAAATCTCTTCGGGTCGGATACCAAGAACGACTCGTTTGCCGTCCATTGCGGCGGCGGCGTGTCCGCTTGGCAGAGGAAGGCTGAAAGTTCCTGCATCGACTCGCCCGTTCTTAATGGTCGCATCGACGAAGTTCATGGGAGGCGAACCGATGAAGCCAGCCACGAACTTATTAGCCGGGAAGGAATACACGTTTTCGGGCTTGTCGCACTGCTGCAGAACGCCGTCGCGCATGATCGCCATGCGTTGACCCATCGTCATTGCCTCGACCTGGTCGTGGGTGACGTACAGGGTGGTGATTCCGAGCTTTCGGTGGAGGGAGATGAGCTCGTATCGCGTTTGAACTCGAAGCTTCGCGTCCAAGTTGGAAAGCGGCTCGTCCATCAAGAAGACTTTTGGCTTTCGGACGATCGCTCGGGCAAGCGCGACGCGTTGTCGTTGTCCACCCGAGAGTTCCTTTGGACGGCGGGTGAGATACTTTTCGATATCGAGCATTCGCGCGGCTTCGCGCACTCGGCTATCGATCTCTTCTTTAATCTTTTTCGCTTCGGCGGCGTGAGTAAGCTGCCAGAAGAAGCCTTTGAGTTCGCGGAGTCGGAGGCCAAAAGCGATGTTATCGTAGACGTTCATGTGGGGATAAAGCGCGTAGTTTTGGAAAACCATCGCAATATCTCGGTCTTTCGGCGGAACATCATTGACTCTGACTTCGCCAATCATTAAGTCGCCCAGCGAGGCTTCTTCAAGACCAGCAATCATGCGCAAAGCAGTCGTTTTCCCGCATCCAGACGGACCAACAAGAACCATAAATTCCTGGTCTTTGATCTCGAGGTTGAGGTCATTGACGGCTTTGACGTCCTTGCCAAAAATCTTGCTTACGCCCTTGAATGCGACTCCTGCCAACTTTGCTTCTCCACTGATCCCCAACTTTGGGTTCAGGGCGAATTATAACCTGTTTGACGGCAAAAAATGAGTGCAATCGTTTGCTTTGGTAAGCTATTCACATCCTCATGCGAAAACGCGCTGGCTTCACGCTGATTGAACTCCTTGTGGTGATCGCTATCATCGCGATTTTGGCGGCGATTTTGTTCCCCGTCTTTGCTCGGGCAAAGGAGGCCGCAAAGCAAACTCAGTGCATTTCGAACCTGAAGAACATCGGTTTGGCGATGACGCTTTATGGGGCGGACTCCGATGATTACCTGCCAAACACCAACGTGGTGGGACTCTGGACTGGGAGGCGATTCCGGTGGCCGATCATGCCGTATTTGGCCATCGCTTTGAAGAATCGGGCGACGAGCCAATACGACTCTGATCAATCTTCGGCCCTGCTGTATTGTCCTTCGGATGCTTCGCGAAACTCGTTCAACGACACTTCTTACTCATATGTGTCGTCGCTTTACCGCCCGCCGAGTTTTATTGACTCGATTACCGCACTCGGGCAACTCGCCGGAGACTTGCAATGCCCGGTGGGAACCTGCGAAAGTGTCTCGTTTACCCAAGTTGCTCAGCCCGCCTCGAAGGTGATGGTCTTTGAATGGGTAAATGCACACAACTTTGGACGAACAGGCCCCGTCGGCCCCTGGGGCAAAAATGTTGGGTTCGCGCCCGGACCGGGCGCGGCAGAAGGGCGTCGCAACTTTTTGTTTACAGATAATCACGCTCTCAATCGAGCGGCGTCGCAAATCGTTTCGAATGTGACTTTGAACATTCCGGATCCTAATCTGACCCCGGGCGGATACACCGGCTCTGATCTTCGCTAGATTGTATCGCGGTACAACTATAGAAGTGGCGACAGACACTGCGTCGGCTGAATTGAAAGGTTGGGTTGGGTTTCGAGCCTTCCTCGAAATGATCAAATTCGAGCACTCGGTGTTCGCTTTGCCTTACGCAATGGTCGGGATGATGTGGGCGGCCGGTGGATTTCCCGGGTGGCGCACTTTCGGGCTGATCTTGGTGGCGATGGTGACGTGCCGAACCGCCGCGATGACTTTCAACCGAATTGCAGATCGCGACATTGACGCGAAAAACGAGCGAACAGCGCGTCGGGCGATTCCAGCCGGACTATTAAGCCTGAGAACTACAAACTTGTACTTTTTCGGCTCGATTGTGTTGTTCCTGGTCGCAGCTGGACTACTCAATACGACAACCCTCCTTCTCTCACCACTCGCCCTTTTTGTCACCCTTTTCTATTCACGAACGAAGAGGTTCACTGCGCTTTGCCACTACTGGCTCGGGATGTCGCTTGGAATCGCACCCGCTGCCGCCTGGATAAGCGTGACGGAGAAGCTGGCTCTGGTTCCCTTCCTTCTTTTTGGGGCAGTCGCACTTTGGACCGCCGGATTTGACATCATCTATGCCTTGCAGGATGAGGAGTTCGACCGGCAGCAGGGGCTTCACTCGGTCCCGGCGCGATTTGGTAAAGAACTAGCGCTAAAAATCTCACGAATCACTCACCTCGCTAGCCTGATCTTGCTGGCGACAGCGTTAGCGTTGTTTGGAGTTGGGGCGTTTGGCTGGGTCGCGTTTGCTTACGCAGCGGGAATGCTCATTTATGAGCAATCTCTCGTCAAGCCACACGACCTTAGCCGGGTCAATCTGGCGTTTTTCACCCTCAATGGGTTCATCTCGGTTGGCGTTTTCATTCTTCTACTCGTAGACCATTTCGTGAGGAAGTCGGCATGAAGTTACTCGGGCGAACAAATCTAGCTTTTCCGGAGAAGTGGCTCGGTCTCGCCGTTCCCGATGGTGGCTTTGGTTCTGAATCTCCCCAAGAATTTGTGGATTCAGCCCGTGCGGCTAAGGTTCCTCTCGACATTTCGTCGCAACCTGCGCTCTGGGGTGGGTGCATGCGCGGTGCGGATGAGGTGGTGCTCCTCCAACAAGGAACCTATCAGATCGAGCGCGCGACGAGCGAGGACCATGCAACCGATCTCGTTCAGGCCCACCTAATCGAAACCCTCTCGGCTCTGGGACGGGAGTGCCTCGATTTCTACTGTTTGCGCATCCGGAAACCCCTTGAGGAGTACCAGATCAACGGTGCTCTGGCGGCTCTGGAATCCGCAAAGCAAGAAGGGCATCTCAAATTCCTTGGGTTGCACGCGACGGGGCACTATCTTTCCGCTCTCGGACTTTGGCAGTTTCACGATGCGTTCGAGATCGTTCTCGGGGGAAATGACAACCTGCCGAGTTTGATCGAGTTGGCCGGTCAGAGACGGGTCGGCGTGGTCGGAGTTGGCAGTGACATCCCCGGTGCTCAGTGCCAAATCATCACGGTTCGATCCTCGTCAGAGATTCGGAGCGTGCTCGGCTGATCGCCAAGACCATCCTGGTGGTCCTAGCCTTTCTGGCACTGTTTAGCGGAAGCCTTGTCGCGGCTCATCGCCCCTTTCGCCCGATTCCTGCGGGGTTGATTTTGATGACAGGGTGCGCGCTTTTGGGGGCAGCATTCACAACCGGCACCGTCAGATTGGCTTGTGTTGGTACCCTTTTGATCATGATTTTGATTACTGTGCTGTGGAGGGCAAAGCGATGAAAGTCGGGGTTGTCGGTGCAGGAATATCGGGACTCCGGGCGGCGCAGCTACTCGAAGCTCAGGGGCACGACGTCACTGTGTTCGAAGCAAGACATCGCCTCGGGGGGAGGCTTCTCACCACTTCGCTCGGCTCCGGGGCGATGTACGAGGCCGGCGGTGAGTGGCTTGATGCCGATCAGCCGCGCGTTAAGGCTCTTGTTGAGGAGTTTGCTGGAAGTCTCGACCCGGCCATCCAGGAGCCTGCACTTGCCATTTTTCGAGGTGAGGTGCGCCGCACGGATGATCTTTGGGCCGGTGCAATCGAGGATGAGACTCGATTTGAACACATGGCCCGAGCAATGGCGGCAGGGCTCAGGCTCCCAGTTTGGTTGAACCTCGATTCGGCAAAGTTCGACTTGTTGAACTTGGACAGCTTCCTTTTGCAGCATTGCCAGTCAGAGGAAGGTGCCTGGTGGTTGCGTGCGAATCTTCGGAGTGACGAAGGGGACGACCTTGACCTCATCGGTCTCTTGGGATGGCTAGGCGGTTACGTGCATTATGTCAACCGCGAAAACCCGAACCGAGGCGAGAGCGAGATGTCGGCTTACCGAGTTCCGGGTGGGTTCAGCGCACTGCTAGAGAAGGTTCGTGCAAGCCTGAAAGGCGACGTGATCTACGGCGCCGAACTCCGGCGGGTGACACAAGATGCCGACGGGGTTGAGCTGCAATTCGATGGCTCCGCCGAAAAGTTTGACCGGGTTGTGCTGACCTTGCCGCCTCCGTGCCTCGAGCGCGTAGTCTTCGAGCCAGCTTTGAACGTGAAAAAGCGGTGCGCCATCGAGGCGTGCGGCATGAGCAGGGCGATCAAGATCGTTTGGCAATTCAGCAAAGCCTGGTGGCACGAGCGAGGATTTTGTGGCCGATTGCACTGCGACGGTCCACTTCAACAACTTTGGGAGGGAACGCGGGGGAGCGAGCCGATTTTGACGGCTTACATTTGTGGCGAGCGCGCGGTCGAGTGGACTCGCCTGGGCGATCCAATCGCTGCCGGGATGTACGAGCTCGCGCAACTCTTCCCCGAAGCACCGGCGTACTTCGTGACCGGCGAAATTCACGACTGGATCAACGATCCTTATTCGCGCGGGGCGTTCTCCCATTTCCGACCCGGCTATGCGCTGGACCACTCGGAGGCAATGGTTCTGCCCGAGGGGCGGATCCATTTTGCGGGCGAGCATACGGCGACTTGGGTTGGCTTTATCGAAGGCGCTTTGGAAAGTGCGGAACGCGTCGCCAAAGAAATCTCGTGATTCAGTCGTCATTCGTCTAGTAAAATAGGCGAAAGATGGGAAGCGGGCTGGAAACGGAGGTTCAGTTTGTCAAAGGGGTCGGACCTCGGTTCGCGAAGCTGTACAACAAAATCGGCGTCGTGACGGTCGATGATTTGCTTTTCCATCTGCCGCGCAAGTACCAGGACCGGCGCAACATTCCGCCCATCGCGAAGGCTCGGGCGGGCGAGGTCGTTACCGTTCGGGGTCGTTTGCGGCGAGTCGAAGCTCGCCCCATCAGCGGCGGAAGGGTCATCCTCAAGGCGATCATTGAAGACGCGACAGGCGCGATCAACCTCACCTGGTTCAACCAACCCTGGGTGCGTAAGCAGCTTGAGGAGTCGAGCGGTGACATCATCGCCTACGGCCTCGTTAAGGCGGGAAATCACCTCGATGAAATCGCGGCTCCGGAGTGGGAGTCGGTTGAAGATGAAGACGGAATCGACTCGTTCGCGCGGATCGTGCCGCTCTATCCGCTCACAGAGGGCTTGCCCCAGAAGCTCGCCCGCGGCGCGGCGCAGTCTGCGGTTGACGGGTTCGTTGGATATGTCGAGGAGCCTCTGCCCGCCAGCTTGCTGCAATCGCAGAAGCTGAAAGGGGTCCAGTGGTGTCTGCGACAGATTCACAACCCTGAGAACGAGGAGGCGAGAATTCAGGCGCGGCGGCGACTCGTTTTTGAAGAGTTCCTCTATCTCCAACTAGAACTCGCGTTGCGTCGGGCAGAAACTCAGCAGGAGCTGGGGATACCTTTCCCGATAGATGAGTTGCTGCGCGGGGATGACCCCGAACCACCCAAACCGGCGAAAACCACTAAGGAAGTGGGGACGGCGGAGAACCTTTTTCACGAAGTGGAGCAATCCAAGCGGACCGGCGAGCCACTTTGGGACCAGATTGAGCGAACCCTTCCCTTCCGGCTCACCGGGGCTCAGCAACGGGTCGTGGGTGAGATTCTTGAGGATATGAAGCGACCTCACCCGATGAACCGACTGGTTCAGGGCGATGTCGGCTCGGGAAAGACGGCGGTGGCGGCTTGCGCCATGCTGGCGGCAGTGAGGAGCGGCTACCAAGCGGCGCTAATGGCTCCAACGGAGATTCTTGCCGAGCAACATGCCCGGAATTTGCAGCGACTCCTGGAACCGCTTGGAATCAAGGTTGACCTGCTCGTCGGAAAACTGAACTCGAGGGAGAGGAAGCATGCGCATCAAAATGTGCGCGACGGATCGTGCCAGATCGCGGTGGGGACTCACGCCCTCATTCAAGAGGGTGTCGAGTTCAAATCTTTGGGGTTCGTTGTCATTGATGAGCAACACCGGTTTGGCGTTTTGCAACGTAAGGCGCTGCGCGATAAGGGTTTGGGGAATCCGGATGTGCTCGTCATGACGGCAACTCCCATACCAAGAACGCTGACCATGACCATGTACGGTGATCTTGACGTCAGCGTGATCGATGAGCTTCCTCCAGGACGGAAGGCGATCAAGACTCACTTCAAACGCCCAGGCGAGCGCCGGTCGGTGATGGAAAATGTGCGAACTTTGCTCAATCAGGGTCGCCAAGCGTACGTCGTGTGTCCGATGGTGAGTGAGAGCGAAAAGGTCATGGCTCAGGCGGCGGAGGAGCTTTATGCGGAGCTCTCGAACGGCGTGCTTTCGGACAAGCGGGTCGGCTTGCTACATGGTCAGATGAAGCCGGCCGAAAAAGATGCGGTGATGGAGGCTTTCCGGCGGCATGAGCTTGACGTGTTGGTCGCCACAACGGTCATTGAAGTCGGAGTGGACGTTCCGAATGCGAGCATCATGGTCATCGAAGATGCGAACCGATTTGGGTTGTCGCAACTTCACCAGCTGCGAGGGCGGGTTGGTCGAGGCGAGCATCAATCGTATTGCATCCTGGTGGCGGATGCCAAAACCGAAGATGCGCTCGCAAGAATGGACATCATGGTCGCAACGACCGATGGATTCAAGATCGCAGAGGAAGATCTTCGACTCCGTGGCCCCGGGAACCTCGCAGGGACCGAGCAACATGGAGCAATGGACTTTAAAGTTGCCGATTTGATCCAGGATTCTCACCTGCTTGAAACTGCGCGTCAAGCGGCATTAAGAATTGTGGAGAGTGACCCGAATCTGAGCGGATCGGAGTGGCGGCTGGTGCGCGAGCGCCTCGCAAAACGCCGATCGGATGTCGCACTGGTCACAGTCTCATAAGCGTAAAATGATATCCATGGATTCTATCCCCGAAGTTACTCCTGCCGAATTGAGCGCCGAGCTGAAACTTGGTGCCGACTTGTTCCTATTGGATGTCCGGGAGGCCGACGAGCTAGAGGTCAGCGTATTGCCGGGTGTACACCATATCCCCCTCGGACAAATCGAGACTCGATTCAACGAAGTCCCGCAGGACGCGAAGGTCGTGGTCATCTGTCGTTCGGGCGGCCGAAGCGGTCGAGCGACCGAATTTTTGATGTCCAAGGGATATACCGAAGTGCGCAATATGGTGACGGGAATGAATGGATACGCGCAAACCGTTGATCCATCTTTGCCCGTGTACTGAGTTTTGTGCCATACTCTTAGTTCAACCGCTCGGGGCGTTTGCCCCCGCATGGAGACCAAGAGCACATGAGTGAAGAACTAAAAGCCGGCCTCGCCGGAGTGATGGATAAGGACGCCGACGTTGCCGCTCGTCCTCGCAACAAGCGAAAGCGCAAAGTCAGTATTCTGACCACCAACAAGATTTACGTTGTCGACTACAAGGACACTGCCCTTCTGCGAAAGTTCGTGAACGATCGCGGCAAGATGCTCCCGAGCCGACAAACTGGTACGACGGCAAAGCAGCAACGACAGGTTGCTCAGGCGATCAAGCGAGCCCGAGAAATGGCTCTGATCCCGTTCGTTGTGACCGAAATGAACCTCGAGCGACGCGAGCGACGCACCGAGGCTCCGGCAGCAGCACCCGCTCCTGCCGCTGAGTAAGCGTCTGGCAAATTTGAAACACCCTCGAGCAGTCAATTGATGCTCGAGGGTGTTTCCTTTTCAAGATTGAGGTCAATGGAATCCGTTGCCGTTTACGTCCATACTCCGTTCTGCCCATCTAAGTGTGGGTATTGCGACTTCAATTCGTACGCGATGGACGGCGAGATTGTGGACCGGACGGTGCGGGCGATTCGAAGTGAAATACTGGCATCGCCATTTCGAGGCGTGGCGGCGAAGACGATCTTTTTTGGCGGCGGAACGCCCACTTTTCTCTCCGCCGATCAGTTGGATTCACTCCTTTCTGCAGTGATGGAGGTTCATCCGCCCATCGCAGGGTGCGAAATCACCAGTGAGGCCAACCCCGGAACCGTTGACGCGTCGAAGTTTGCTTCCATGCGTGAATCAGGCTGGAACCGTATCTCTCTGGGGGCGCAGAGCTTCCTCGACTCGGACCTGTTGCGCCTCGAACGCGTGCATAAAGCGGGCGAGATCGAGCGGGCGGTAAGGTCGGCCCGAGAGGCCGGATTCGATAATGTGAATCTAGATCTCATGTTCGCCTTGCCGGATCAGAGCCGCCACGCCTGGCGCGCAAATCTCGAGCGAGCACTCGCGCTGGAACCAGAGCACCTGTCGCTTTACTGCCTGACGATTGAGCAGAACACCGCGTTTTACAAGAAGAATCTTCGCGGCGAATTGAACTTGCCCGATGATGACTCTCAGCGAGACATGTACGAGGATTGTCTGCGGATCTGCCAAGAGCGCGGGTACGAGCAGTACGAGATTTCGAACTTCGCCAAGCCCGGACGGGAGTGTGAGCATAACCTTTGCTATTGGCGAGGAGAGGCTTATGCCGGGTATGGGCCAGGCGCGGTCGGATGCCTGCCTTCGATCCCACACCCCAACCCCTCCCCCTTTGTTCCTCCCGGAGTCGACAAAAAGGGGGAGGGGCTCGTCCGATACACAAATTTGAAGCATCCCGAGCGGTACTGTGCGGCGGTCGAGAACGGAGATCGTTTGCCGTTTGAGAGTGAATTCCTCGACAGTGCGACACAAAGAACGGAGCGAATCATGCTCGGTCTTCGTCTTAACCATGGAGTGAGCCACGAGGGTCTGCCGAAGCCCGCACTGGCAAAGCTCGAAGATCGAGGGTGGATTGAGATGGACTCAGATCGGGTCTGGTTAACGGCAGAGGGCAGACATTTTTGCTCGGAAGTCGCACTAGAACTGATATGATGAAGTCCATAGATTTGCCGGGTTTTGGACTCACTTTAGGTTCTGACTGAAAAAACTTCACAAAATTTGTGAGATTTTTCCTAAAGAAATCTGAAGAGGCGCCGATAACCCTAGCGTGGGAGAAATCTCACAGACAGTTTGGGACAGAAAATGGCACGACGGAGGCGACTCCGATCACGCAAAGCCTAAGGGTCTGTTTGCAGAAACAGAAAGCCGGGTTACCTGTCTGAAATCGATTGGAGCAAAAAATGCGGATTTCAGATGCGGAAGTAAAAAAAGCCCTCAGCGGTTACGCTGTTGTCGATCATGCTGCTGAGGAGGCAGCATTGAAGCAGGTCCTTGGTGTGGAGTCGGAAGAAGACGCCGCCGAGCGAGATGCCCTGCTGGTGCGAGACATCACCAAAAAAGTCCTTGATGCCCCTGATCGCGAAGATATGATCGCTTCTCTTAAGGAGCGCATCGCGGCGGGAACCTACAACCCTTCGGCCGAAGAGATCGTCGACACGATGGTGCGACGAGCGATCGCAGATCGGATGCGATAAGCCTGATCGTGGGGAAAGCGAAAAAGATCGCGGTCGGCTGCCTCGGCGTCTTCATCGTCGGCGGGGCGGTCGCATGGTTTAGCCCGTTCGGTGATGCTGCGCGCGACCTGCTGGGTTCGGGAATGCTGGATAACAAGCCGCTGAATGCAAAGTTCGAAGGCGATTCGGTGGCAAGGCTCAAGGCGATGCATACCGCCGCGATGAAGTATCACGAGAGCGAGGAGAAGTTTCCCGAGAAGGCAACCTGGATGGATGACCTCCTGCCTCGCCTGCAAACGAGCGACCTCGCTCCGGGAGAGGCGGAAAAGAAGCTAGTTCGGCCGGATTTGGACGGAAAGGCGGGTTCCTATGGATACGCTTTGAACGAAGAAGTAGCAGGCAAGTACAAAGGCGATCTCAAGGATCCGAAGGCAGTTTTGATCTTTGAGTCGTCGATCACGTCTAAACATGCCGCCGGGAATCCGGCCAAGGACGGGCTGAAAGGCGGCAATGCGGTCACCGTCAGCGGTGAGATTATCAAGCTCTAACCGAGCCTGGGTTGCGAAAGCGATTTTGGATCGGTCATAATATCTTTTCGGCACGGCGATGTTGCGTCGCGCCAAGAGGTTTGAATCATGGCCAAGAAAGGCGAAGTCCGCGAAATCATCCGCCTCGTGTGTACCGAGGATGGGAAAAGCTATTACACCACCACCAAGAACAAGCGAAACACGCCTGACCGACTTGAGCTGATGAAGTTCAATGCAAACCTGAAGAAGTACACGCTTCACCGGGAGAAGAAGTAAGATGCCAAATCCGAAGCGACGATTTAGCCACCAGCGCACTGCACTGCGCCGCACCAACTACAACACCGAGCTTCCTGAGATCACTCTCACGAAGCAAGTGGACGGCGAGCCGTTCCGCAAGAATCACAACGCAAGCCCTGAAGGCTATTGGAAGGGTCGACGCCTTCCCGGCTTCAAGGACTGAGCTCCCTCCGGTTCGTTTTTCAAGCCGAAGTCCCTTTGCTGAGTGCAAAGGGATTTTTCTTTGTACTGAGACGTCTGAAGAGTATGGTCACTCTTCTGCTTGCCGTCGTCCTCGTCCAAGATGACGAAGAGGGCTATTCGAAAGCGTTCAAAGCTAACCTGAAACGAGTTGAAACTTTCTTGCTCACTTGCGACGAGATCACGACTTCGGCGTCAAACCGGGTGCTGGAGTCGTATCCCGAGTTAGAAGCCAACCGCAAGAGCCTCCTTGCCGGGAAACCCACTCAAGCCACGCAATCGGCACAATTCAAAACTCAGACGCTAAAGGGAAACGACAGGAAAAGGGCGGCGGCGTTCTTCAACGAACTCACCAAACCGCCGATTCAAGGTCCGGCAAAGTGCTTCTTTCCGCGTCATTCGATCTTCGCGACGAAGCAAGGGACCTGGATCGAAATCCAGATTTGCTACGAGTGCGCCACCCTCAAAGTCGATTCGAAGGATAAATCGATCCGGCTCTACATCGGGATGAACCCAGATTCACGAAAGAGCGCGGATAAGTTCTTTGGATTCGTCTCGAACAACTCGAAGGCGTAAACTACCCGTATGCGCCCGATTTGGAAGTTTGCAAAGCCGAAAGGACCTGGATTCGGGATCAGTAAGGGGTACTACCTTTCGGTTTTGGCGGGTGCACCGGTCTTACCTCCGATCACCCAAATCATCGCTCCAAAGCCACCGATTGGGGGAGTCGAAGGGTTTGGCGTCCCGTTGATCGATTCGAAGGATAAGTCGTTGCTGGATCAGCCGATGCAGCGAGGGGTGTATGCGCTTTCGAGCAAGGATCAGAAGAGCGTCTTGCGCATGATGGTGATGAATGCGGACGAGGCGGGATTCAGTCCAGAAGCGATTGCACGTTCCTCGATGGCGGCGAACCTGGACCCCGAAGTGCTCACCCGAATCAGATCAACCTGGCACCTCATTCAGCTGACTTGGGAGAGCCACGACCCGGACGTGTATCCCTCCCTTGATTTCTTCTTGGCCATCGCCCACCGGATTGCGTCGCTCACCGGCGGAGTCGTCGCCGATCCGGTCTCGGCCAGGTACCTCCTGCCCGAACAAGTGTTTGCCATCCCTCGCGCAGAAGAGCGCGTTGATGCCCGCGAGCATGTGTTCATTCAATCTCGACCCGACGGGTCCAAGCTCTACCTCTTCACCAAAGGATTGGTAAAGTTTGGCCAGCCAGAGTTGGAAATTTTTGGCGTTGAACCGACCGACTATGACGGCGCGGCAAGGCTGCTGATGGCGGCTGCGCAAGGGGTGTTGCTCGGGTTCCTTGTCAAGAACGGATCGGATGTGGCGGGCTTCGAGGCGCGAGAAGGCGGCCACAATAAAGCCCTTTGGGAAGGCATTCCCGTGCTCGAACTTCTCCCTCCGACGCGGAAAAGCGTCGGAGAGGTGATACGGGCTTGGGGCGGCTAGTTTAGCCCGGGTCCGACGACCTTGAGGGCTTTGGCGCCCTTGCCGAGTAGCTTCATGAAAGTGACCTTGCCATCCTTCCATTCAAAGCTGATAATGGCATTGCCCCGAACCCGGAAGCCGGTCACCTTGCCCGATTTACTCCACTCCTTCGGCAAAGCCGGAAGCAGGGTGACGACGCCGTCGTGACTCTGAACGAGCATTTCGGCGATGCCAGCCGTCGCCCCGAAGTTGCCGTCAATTTGGAAAGGCGGGTGGGCGTCAAACAGATTCTTATACGTTCCGCCCCCGCCGCTATAGTTAAATCCCTGAGAGCCGGTTGGCCTGAGGAGCATGTTGAGAATCTTGAGAGCGTGGTCTCCGTCGCGAAGTCGAGCCCAGAAATTGACCTTCCAAGCGAGCGACCAGCCCGTCCCATCATCTCCCCGTCGCTCCAGGGTCTTTCGCGCGCCTTCGGCAAGGTCGGGAGTACGCACCGGATCGATCTCGAACGCGGGATGGAGCCCGTAGAGGTGGGAAACGTGGCGGTGCCTCGGCTCGGGCTCCTCGTAAGGCTCAAGCCACTCCATCAAACGGCCATCGGGACCGACTCGGTTTGGCGCGATCTTTGGGATCGTCGCATCTAGCTTTTCAGCGAACTCGGAATCTTGATTGAGGATTCTTGCGCTCCGCGCGACGTTTGTGAAGAGCTCACGAACAATCTGATTATCGATTGTTGGCCCCATACATGTGGTCAGGTTGTCGTTGCCGATCCTAAACGAATTCTCAGGCGAGTTGGACGGCGAGGTTACCAGCCATCCGTGTTTGGGCTCCTTGATCAGCATCGACATGAAGAACTCGGCGGCGCCCTTCATGGTGGGATAGCAATCGTTGAGGAACCGCTTGTCCTCGGTGTGAGTGAAGTGGTCCCACATGTGAGCGCTGAGCCAGGCTCCACAACTGACGGTGGAGCCCCAACTCGCATCCTCACCGGGCGCGGTGAAGAACCATGGATTTGTGGCGAAGTGGGCAACCCAACCGGGGGCGTTGTAGTAGGCCTTTGCCGTTTTGGAGCCGCTAGGCACCATCTTCTTGGTGAACTCGAAGAGGGGTTTTGCGCAATCGCCTAGGCCCGTGATTTCAGCCGGCCAGTAGTTCATTTGCAAGTTGATGTTGAGGTGGAAGTCGCCGTTCCAAGGTGTTTGTAGCTCTTCCGCCCATATGCCCTGAAGGTTCATCGGCAAGGGTGAATCTGGTCGAGACGCCGAGATCATGAGGTAGCGGCCGTAGTTGAAGTACAGAGCTGCGAGAGAGGGATCGTGCGTCCCCTTTGCATTTTCGATAAGCCGCTCATCGGTGGGCTTTTGGCTCTTGCTTCCAAGCGTGGGAAGCTCAATTGCAACCCGACTGTAGAACTTTTGGAAATCGGCTTGATGTCGCTCAGAGAGGTTGTCTTTGCGCTTAACAGCAGAGGCAAGGCGCCGCTTGACCGTCGTCTCGAAGTTTCTATCGAACATCGACGTTCCGAGGGAGGCGATGATGGTGTAGCCCTTTATCGGACTCACCTTCAGGGCATTCCCTTGCGGCTCGACCTTCCCACCGCCATCAAGGAGGACCCGTATCTCGCCGGCGAAGCGCACTCCCTCGATGTTTGGCTGTCCGCTTTTGAGTTGTCCCCGAATGCTAATCGTATCACCAGCGGACGTGATCGTGCAGTTCTCAGGGCGCTCAAATTTGAGTAAGAAGCTCCGATCCCAATCGAACGACTGGTAAACAAATACTTCATCTGGTTTGCTAGCGTAGGCGATCGTGCCGGCACCTACGACGGCGAACGCTTTTGGCAGAGAGAGTGACAGTTGTGGATCTTGCTTTCTCTCCTCGAGGTGTTCCAAGGTCAGATTTCCAAAGATCTGATAGCAGCCGTAGGGGGCATCTTTGGCGTTGCCGTAGCTTGAGCCGGGGCCTTGGCACACGAACGTCTTCTGCACCAGGGCTTGGGCTTCTTTATTCTTTCCTTCTAGCAGCAGTTGCCGAATCTGCGGGAGGGCGAGGTGCGCGTCTTTTCGGTCGGCATCGTAGGGCGAGCCAGACCACATTGTGGATTCGTTGAGGACGATTCGCTCAGTCTTGGTGCCGCCAAAAACAAGGGCTCCGATCCGGCCGTTTCCGAGTGGCATGGCTTCGAAAAACTTCTCAGCGGGCCTTTCGTACCGCAAAACATCCCAGGGATAATCGCCCATGGGTCCAAGCAAGAGCGCAGCGAGTTCGGCAATCACGCGCCAAGCATATCCCAGCCGCTAACGCAGATCAGCCCGGATGATGGTGATCCCATCTGAACTCTTGGAGATGAGAACCTGACCGGAGCCGTTTTTCCAAACATCGATGATCCTTTTCGCGTTTGTGACCCGAACGTGCTCGGTTTCGAGCCGTTTTCCGCCAATCGACTTTGACTCGTGACCTATGTATTTCGATTCGGTCCAAACCCAGGTCTTTGTGTCCAAGTCGAGGTCGTATCCCCGCTCGACCGTTCCCACTTCGGGGAGATCGCGCAGGAACCAGAACGAGGCCTTGAGGCGAGTGTTTGCGCCTTTCTCGGGCAAAGCTTCGACATTATCGATCGTGGCTTTCCCCTCGGTGACCGTCGCCTTGACCCGAACTTTCTCTTCGCCATTGGCAAGGATCACTTGGGACTTCTCGACCAATTCGCCGTCCGCCCGGCGCACCTCACCCGTGCTGAGTTGCAGCTGACCAGCCGTCATTTTGGAATCCGTCCGCAACAGCCCATCTTTGGTTAATCTGATCGAAACCTTGGCGGTTCCCACTGGCTTCCCATCGCGCTCGACGACGTAGTCGACGCTTTGGGTCAAAAGGGCGGAGATGATTAGACTAACCATGGATGAGCTCTGCGGCGCGGATGCCAACTTCAAAGGCGTCTTCGATTCGCCCGCCCAGCGTTCCGTCCCCGGATACGACTAGCTTTGAGCCGTCGGGGTTCACGATTTCGAAGCGTGCGGTGCCTTCGGGCTGAGAGTACTTCCACTTTTTGACCATTGCGACGTCGGGATGCGAGAACTGCTCGCCGTAAAGGTGCTTAAGGAAGCTGAGCACGGCGTCGATGAAGAATGAATCGGGCTGGGCGTAGTTCTGTTGCGAAAATCTGGCGCTGAGTTGGGCGACAAATGCCGAACCGCCGTCGGGAGCTCGTCCTGGAGATTTCGTGCTTTCGATGGAAAGCCAAGTCATCGGATGCACCTGCTCGGGGTCAATCAGGGCGTGATAGTGCGGATCAATCGGCACCGATTTGAACCCAAGCATGACGCTGATGCAGCATCGATAGGTCGCATTAGCGAGCGGTCTTGACTCGGCGAGAGTCCAGAGGAGCTGAGCCGTTTGAGGAACTGGTGGAGTAAGAATGACGGCACCGTATGCGTCGTTGCCCAGGACGTAGAGAGCTCCTTGTCGGGCGATTTGGTCAACTTCGGTTGAGAAGCGGATGTCGATATCGGCCGCGAGTAGCTTGGCGAACTCTTGGATCCCGTTGCAATAGGTGTACCGCTCCACGCTGTTCTTGGACGTGCTTCCGGGCGCGATCCGCAGGCCATTGTGGGTCCAGATCGGTTTCTCGATCCTGACTAGGTTCTCAGTGGAGAGTTCGTCGAGCAGCACACGTTGGATTTGCTTGCCACGGGGCGCGATGCTGGTCGCACCAACGTCGAAGGTAAATCCCTCGGCGTGGATTCGGGAGTTCACTCGCCCGCCAACCTGGCGGCTCTTTTCTAACACCACGACGTCGTGACCGAGTTGGCGGAGTCGGTATGCGGACGCAAGCCCCGATACTCCCGCCCCGACGATGCCGACTTTCATTGACCTCCTAAGTATGCCAGAGCGGCTTCGGCAGCGAGGCGACCGCTCTTGAGCGCGTCGTTGATGCTGGAGGACGTCGTCATCTCTCCGGCGAGGAAGACGCCGGGGAGATGGGTCTTGATAGCGGGCAATCGATCCTCAAATCCCGGCTCTTGGAGGAGTTGAGCCTCCTTGATCCGGTAGGCACGCTTGAACTCTAGCTCGGGCAAGTTCAGGCCCCAGCCGCTCATCTCTTCGATTGCCATGCGGGCGAGTTCTTCGTCGGATTCGGGGCGATCGCCGATGATGGTTGCGGAACAAAGGTGCTTTCCTCTTGGAGCGCAGCGGGGATTCACGTTAGAGAGCGGGACTAATTGGTTAACGAGGGCATCCCTTGCAGGATTAAGGACAATAGACTTTCGTTTGATGACTGGTCGATCAGAAGCAAAGTAGAGGCAGGTCGATGACTTGAACTCGGCACGATAATCGCTCCCGGTCAAATGACCAGCAGAGAGCGGGTCAGTCGCAATGATTACTGTGCGAGCAAAATGTTGGCACTCATCCTCATATAGCGCCAAGGCGTCCGAGCTGGCTTCTATTTTTGAAATGCGAGCATCTTCGAGAATATGAACCGGTTCTATACCCTGTGGGTTTTCAGCCAGTAGTTCACTTTCGAGGGCAAATGGGAGCCAGCTTATTCCTTCCGAGTAGGTGATCGTGCGCCCACTTGACAAATAGAACCATATCTTGAGGAACTGTTTTGAGCTCACCTCTAAACTGCGATCCAAAAATATGCCTCCCAGGAAAGGAGTGAAGAAACATCCGATACACTTTGAACTAAAACCAAATTCTTTTAGAAATGCGTGGGTCGATTGATGAGTTTGCTGTGTCTGCCAAGATTTTGAAATCTGGTTCAGGCGGAGTAGTTTGACCAAGTCGCCAGGTGTGACCGCCTTGCATAGCAAAGATCGAATTGGTTTCGCCTTGTTCACTTCCCCGTAGCCAACGATCCTTGCACCAGGCGAGAAGACCTCCCACATATCACTCAACAGTTCAACCGCCTCGTTTGGGACTTCGTCATACGCGGTAAAGTCAACTTGAAACCCCCGATCGAATTGAAAGCCTTCATCGTCCCAGTCTGTTTGTAGCTTCCCTCCAATTTGACCACTGGCCTCGAAAAGTACTACATTTTTTCCTGCCCGCTTGCATTTCAGCGCCGCATTAAGCCCAGCGAGCCCCCCACCAATGATCGCAACGTCGTACATCACCTGGTTCCTCTACGCGTTCAAAGCACGGCAATACTGCGCGGCGGAATGGCGGTGAGTGGGTTGTGCGACTCGGAGCCGGCGAGGACGACTTTCCACTCCGAAAAATTATCTGGCGTAATCAGCCTGTACGCATTTCGCAACCCGTTCTCCATGTTTTCGGGGCGGTCAATGGGGCACAGCTTGTACAGTTCGCTCGGCTCCCAGCTCAGGTTGATGAGCAGCGTGTGTTTCGCCCGAATCATCATGAAGAACGGCTCCCAATCCCAAATCTCGATCTCTTTCGGAGAGTCTTTGAGCAACTCAAAGGCGAGAGCAAA
Source organism: uncultured Fimbriimonas sp. (assembly GCA_964566635.1). Taxonomy (GTDB): domain Bacteria; phylum Armatimonadota; class Fimbriimonadia; order Fimbriimonadales; family Fimbriimonadaceae; genus Fimbriimonas. The sequence continues at coordinate 646,180 of CAZMJL010000001.1, forward strand.
GCCACTTTTAGGGAGCCGGGCCGCGTCGGCAAAGAACATCTGATCGGCATTTGCCTTTGCTGCGGAGGCGATTGCCATGAGGGCCAAAAGCGTCGATTCGATCAAATGTAACCTGGGATCACCTTTGTCGCCGGAGATCTCGATCGGGCCAATGGCGTTGAACTTGGATCCGAATGCGCGGGCGGTATTGACTTGGTCTTCGAGCGTCCACCCTCCTTCCAGTGCAGTGAGAGTATCGGTAAGGTGGATGCAGGGCTGCATCGGCCAGCATGATCCTTCAAGCTCCGCATAGCTTGGGCGTGAGCCATTGAGTTGCATGAACGCCCAATTGGCGGTCGGGAGTCGCTTTGCCCCACGAACTTGGTTCAGCTTTTGCCACTGATCGGGAGGAGTTAAGCAGATGGCATCGTTGGGGGAGAGATCAACGGGCACTGACGCGGTGGCGGATTGGTAAAACACAGCTCCGCCCAGGGCTTTTGCCTGAGAGAGCCCCGTCGCGTCGGCCAGCCATCCTGACGCCCCCAGCTCCTTGAGGCTTTGCGCTTCTGAATCCGAGAGGTCGCGAGTGACGACTGACCCAAGCCCAGGCAGCTGACCATGGCTATGCTTGAGCTGGGTTCGAGCAGGCTGGGACGGAATGTCGATAATGACTTTGACCCGTTGAGAGATGCGGTCGCCTTTCTTGATGTCAAACGGCTTCTTCCACTCTTGGGGCCGCGAGTAAGTCTTGTACGAGGCGTCGGCGTAGTTACGTTGATCTTCAGTCTCGAAAACTTCGCCATAAAACTCCGTTCGGTAATGGATGCCGGGCTCCACTTCGAGAGTGATGGCTTTGACGTCTTTGAACGGCTGATCGGGCTTGATGGACTTCGGAAAAGTGCTCGCCTCGCATTCGCCGTGATTGTGCTCGATCTCGCACTTAACACCCTGCACAGATCGGGGGTGGAGCACACAGATCCCGGTTCGGTTTGACTGGAAATCGGAACGAGACTCACCTTCAAACTCGAATTCGATAATGACTTGTGATTCGGTCTGCTTTGCGGTCACCGAACCAGACCAGTGATAGTGAATTGCTCCGAGTTCGGCGTCAGTTTGCCATGTGGCTTGCCACGACTTCGGCCCTTTTGAGACCTTGAGGTCACTAACCCGGTTCGGAGGCGTCGACCAGTTTTGATCGCGCACCACGGCATAGATGCCACGAATCAGCTCATCCGATCCGATTCTCACATACCGGACGAATCCTGAGTCGGATTCAAACTCGAACTCGACGGGACCAAGGTGGACATGGTGGATCGGCATCCGAAATAGGTTATCCGGTTTTGAGCCTTGAGCGCGTCGGAAAGAAAATCTGCCAAAATTCAACCATGACCCAAATCCGCGAAAACATTTTCCGAGTGAGCCTGAGTGAGCTTGGCTCGCCCGAGGATCGCGGATATTACGCGGTGGAGGGTTTGGGCGAAGTGCTGATCGACCAGGCCGATCTCCGATACATCGGAGAGATGCAAACCCTCGGCTACGAGCCGGTGTTCCACGTCAGCCGCTCGGCGGCGCTCAATGGCGCATTCGTGGTTGTCGGCCGGCAACAAAAAGCCTAACGCGGCGCTCGGAAGGCGTGGCAGATCGCGATTGCGAGCGCATCCGCGACGTCATCAGGCTTTGGGTCTTCCTTCAAGTTAAGAAGTCGCCGGACCATAAAGGTCACTTGCTTCTTGTCGGCGTTCCCATTCCCGACCACCGCTTGCTTTATCTCGGGCGGTGAGTATTCGGTCCAAGGGACGCTCAGTTCGGCGCTTGCGAGGAGGATTGTCCCGAGGGATTTGGCAACATCCATCGCAGTCGTCACGTTCTTGGTGAACAAAAGTCGCTCGGTGGCGATTGCATCGGGCCGATGCTTTTGGATCAGCTCCGAGACGCCATCATGGACTAGCCTTAGGCGATCGGGTAGCGCAATCTTCGGGGTCTTCACCAGCCCGTAATCGAGGCATTCGAGCTTAGAACCTACGCGGCGGACAACGCCGTAACCGACGCGTTCGAGTCCGGGGTCAATTCCGAGGATGAGCATCTAATTGAGACTCTCGAGACTTTGGGGACTCATAGCAGCGTGAAGAACTCGCAATATGACCACCGATTCGTCAACACGGTAGAAGATCAAGTACGCACCATAGACAGTGGATCGAACGCTAGCCCCAAACTCGGGTCTTGACCGGCCAATGTACGGCTGATCGCAGAGGAGTTCGAACCTGGATTCCATGCCGTTGAGAAATCTTGACGCAGCAGATGACTCATCTGCTTTGATGAATTGAGCGATCTCGCGCAGGTCATCTTCGGCCAGAGCAGAAAGCTCAAAGTTCACTTAATGTCCTCGCGAAGACCAATAGATTCCCGGATCCTTTGCATTGCCTCCTTTCCGTCTGATTTTGGACTAGCGATCCCTTTCTGAATTTCAACGCGAAGTGCTTCGAGCTTTAGTTGATAAGCATCATGCTCGGCTTTCAAAATTCTGAGCGCATCTCTAACGACTTCGCTGGCGGTCGCGTAATCTCCCGCCTCCACTCGGCTTGCGACAAACTGGTCGAGTTCTGGAGTGAGCGATACATTCATGTTTCAAGTATATGTCAATTTTTGACATTTTTTGATACCACTTGCTTCGAGCTAAACTTTCATGTATGAGCATCAAGGTCGAGCGAAGTACGAATCTGGAGGAGCTGTTCACGGTTTGGAGCCCGACCTACCGAGATAATGCCCACGTGGAGATCGACCCCGCAAAACCGAGGCACGACGAGGGGTTCTCTGCTAAGATCGATGGGCGGATGGTGGGGGTTTTTGCGTCGCTCCCGATGTTGGTGACTCGGGGCGAAGCGGCACTGAAATGCGCCGGAATCGCGGGGGTTGCCGTTATGCCCCACGAGCGGCAGCACGGCGTGGGCAAGGCGATGATGGAGCACGGGATTCGTCACTACAGAGAAGCTGGGTACGAACTCGCGTCGCTTTATCCTTTCAGCGAAAAGTTTTATCGGAAGTTTGGGTACGAAACCGCCGGTTACAAGTTTGGGATCAAGGTCGACATGGGTCGCTTCCCCCGCTTCGAGCTGACTCTCTCGAGCGCGAAACTGACTCCTGCAGATCGAGACCAGATCAAGCCTTGCTATGAGGCATTTGCGAAGAAGCGGTCGGGAATGAATCTTCGTCCAGAGAATCAATGGGACCGGATTATTCAGCTCGACTCGAATAAGGCGATTTACACCGTTGGCGATCCCATCGAGGCGTACGCGATCGTGACTCACGATTGGAACTTTTGGGTGGAACAAAAGATCGACGAGATCGCTTGGACAACGATGCGCGGCTATGAGTCGCTCCTGAGCGTGCTAAGCGGGATTGGGATCAATAAGTCGCACCTTTCGTGGACGGAGCCGTCCGACAGCCCCTTTCGGCACAAGTATTGGGATCGTGGGGCGGACCTTGAGGCAGGAATTCGGCACCTGATGTTCCGCGTCTTGGATGTGCCTCTTGCATTATCTCGCTTGAAGCCAGCTACTTCGGGATCATTTACGCTCGAAGTGCAGGATGAGCACTTTGCTGAAAATCGAGGCCCTTGGCGAATCGATTTTTCGCCGTCAGGAGTCGAGGTGACTCGCACCTCGGACGCCGGGTTAGCGATAGACATCCGGCAATTCTCGCAAGCATTCATGGGCGAGCCGTCGCTCTTGACGCTCGCGGTCAATGGGTTGGTCGAGGTGAGGTCGGCATCCGACTTTGAGGCCGCAACGCGGCTCCTTTCGCCGATGTCGGTCACCTGCCTTGACGCGTTTTAGATCCGCTTAAAGAGCCGCAGCAAATCGTCGTGCGTGAGTGTCGCCGTGATCGGGCGACCATGTGGGCAGTGGTACGGATTCTCGGTTGTCGCAAGGTCGACAAGCAGCTTTTCCATCTCGGCGTGACTTAATGGGTCGCCAGCTTTGACCGCCATTTTGCACGACGACATAATCCAAATCTGCTCACGGGTCGGGACGAGTTTGCGGGTGACTGAGGATTCGACTAACTCATCAATCAGGTCTTTGAGGTAGCGCACCGGATCCTTGGAGCGCAACGCGGCGGGCACGGCACGGATTACGTACGCATCTCCGCCGAACGGTTCAAGTTCAAATCCGACAGAGTGGATTTCGTCCAAGCGCTCGCTTAACATGAGCGCGGCGCGGCGATCGATATGCAGCGTTTGGGGCACAAGTAGCGCTTGCTTCTCGATCATCGTCGAGCGCTTGAGGCCGCATAGGTATTCGTAAATGATCCTCTCGTGGGCGACGTGCTGATCGACAACAATGAGCCCATGGCGAGTCTCGGCAATGATGAACGTGTTCATCGCCTGGCCAATGATCCTGAGGTCGTCGAGGAGCCGGATGTAAGGCATCGCGCCTTGAGCAAGATCGGGAGCGGCGGCAAAGACGGCTGGCATCTCGACGCGGGTTTGATCGACCACCGCGTTATCGGTGAGTGGCGTCGACGTTCCGCCGAGCGGAGCTTGAGCGGCAAACGAGAGTTCAAAACTCGGTCCACTGGGGGCAGAGGCTTCGCGAATCGCTTGATTAGCAAGCGCAATTTGCGCCGCTGAAGGCATCATGCCATGGGCGAGAAGTGCTTCTCGGATGCACACCCGAAGTGCTTCGAATGCGACTCCTTCACGCTGGAACCGGACCTCGCTCTTGGTGGGCGAAACGTTGACGTCGATCTGATCGGGCTCGATTTCGAGGTTTAACGCGACAAGCGGAAATCGACGCTCGGGGGTGAGGTCCCGAAAGGCTTGGTCAAGGGCCACCGTCAGCGTCCGCGACTTCATCGGGCGTCCGTTGACGTACAGGTATTGCAGCGACCGAGTCGGCTTGGTGATGTGCGGCGGCGATACGAAACCACTGAGCCGAAGCACACCAAGAGAGGCGTTGACAGGAACCATTGAGCGCGCGGTATCGCGCCCCCAAACGTCGCTGATTGCCTCAAGCTGGTCGCCGCTACCGGTGGTTTGAAGCACCTTCTGATCGTTGTGAGTGAGGGTGAAGGCGACCGCAGGATAGGCAATCGCGAACTTCATCACGAACTCGACGATTTGTCCAACTTCGGTGGTGTCGGATTTAAGAAATTTAAGCCGCGCCGGAGTGTTGTAAAAGAGGTCTTCAACGGTGATCGTGGTTCCCTTTGGGCCGGATTCTGCCGTATCAGAAAGGAGTTCGCCTCCCTCAATGCGGATCACGAATCGCATCCCGTCTTCGGGCGCGGTTGAGATTGTCATCCTCGAGACCGAACCAATTGAGGGAATCGCCTCGCCCCGAAATCCGAGGGACATGACCCCGTTGAGGTCCTCAAGTGTCCTGATCTTGGAGGTGGCGTGGCGCAAAAGCGACATCCGTGCCTCCTCGGCGGTCATGCCGCAGCCGTTGTCGCTGACGCGGATGAGTTCCCTTCCGGCTCCGCGCAACTCAATTTCGATGCGGGTCGCTCCGGCATCGAGGGCGTTCTCGACGAGTTCTTTGACCGCCGCCGCCGGACGCTCGACAACCTCTCCCGCCGCAATCTGGTTGATTGTGGTGGGGTCAAGAAGCTGGATCCGGGATGCGACGATGTTGCTGATACCAAACATTTTGACGCCCACGGGCACCGCGGCAACGCAAAAAAGCGTAAGATGGTGACATGCGACTCCGAAGCATGCTAGCAATTTTCTCTGCGGCATTGGTTGGAGCAGTGGCGGTTGCCGCTGATCCAAAGCCGCTTACCATTGGCGATAAAGTCCCCGCGTTCCCAGTAGATGGATACGCAAAGGGCAAGACCATCACCGAATTTGAACCCGGAAAGGTTTACGTTGTCGAGTTTTGGGCGACCTGGTGCGGACCTTGCATCGCATCGATGCCCCACCTCAGCGACATGGCCGACAAGTACAAAGGCAAGGCTGACTTCATCAGCGTTAACACCTGGGATTATTCGAAGACCTCCGATGGAAAGGAGAGCGTTGACGCTCACAAGAGCCGCGTGAAGGATTGGATTGCCAAGAACGATTCGAAGATGCGATACAACATCGCGTTCGACGACGACAAAGATACGATCTCGACCACTTGGATGCGCGCTGCGGGCCAAAACGGTATCCCTTGCGCGTTCATCGTGAAGGATGGCACCGTCAACTGGATCGGTCACCCGATGTCGATGGATAAGCCGCTTGAGCAGGTCGTGGACGGCACGTTTGATGTCGCCGCATTTAAGGCAGATTTTGAGAAGAAACAAGCCGTTCAGAAAGCTGCTATGGAAGCTCAGAAGAAGCTTGATGCCGATATCAAGGCTGGCGACAAGGCTGCTGTAGAAAAGTTCATTACTACCGGCCCCGAGAAGGGCAAAGCTGGTCGGACAATGCAAGTCATTCAAATGGCGGCTACCAGCAACCCTTCGCTTTCGCTTGAGCTGTTCAAGGCAAACGTTGGCAAGCTCGAGGGAATTGAAGCTTACAACTGGTGCGGAGTCGCACGAGCCCTGGTGAAGGGCCTTAAGGGCGACGAGCAAGCTGAGGTTGTGAAGATCAGCGAAGAGTGCGCTAACATGAGCAAGCCTGATCTTGCGGCGATTGCGTACATCTACCACGCTGGAGTTCTTTACGCTGCTGGTAACAAGGACAGCGCCCTCGCTTGGGGCGAGAAAGCCAAAGGCGCAGTGAAGGATTACCCAGAATCGGGCCGAGAAAGCGTGGTCAAGTTCATTGACCAACAAATCGCGAGCTTCAAGTAAGCCTAACTAAGCCCCGTCAAAGTGCCGAGAATTGAATTCAATCTCGGCACTTTTTGTATCTGCGAGGTGAGTGCAAACTGGCAAAATCACCAGCCAGCAAACTCACCGCCTAGTGGAACAACGAGCCTGGGAAGAGTATCGGGCTATGTTTACAATCATCGGCATTGTTGTGGTTTTGGCGGCGGTTATCGTCGGCTATGTGATGCACCACGGCAACCTCGCCGTCCTTATTCAGCCCAACGAGTTCGTGATTCTTTTTGGTGCGGGTTTTGGCTCACTGATGGCTGGCCATGGTATGGCGGGAGTTAAAGGTGCTATTCAAGGGATTATGGGGCTTCTGAAGCCTGATCCCTACACAAAGGACGCGTACACCGATCTGCTGAAGATGATGTATCAGCTATTCAACGTCGCCCGAAAGGAAGGTCTTTTGGGTCTTGAAAAGCACATCGAGACTCCGGCTGAATCTGAGATTCTAGGCAAGTACCCGGCGTTCATCAGTAACCACCACGCAAGCGATTTCTTCTGCGACACCTTGAAGGTTATTCTTTCTGGTTCCGTTGGCCCCCACGACCTGAGCGAGATGATGGAGCTTGACCTTGAAGTCGCCCACCACGCGGCATTGCTGCCTTCTCAGGCCGTGCAGACGGCGGGCGATGCGATGCCTGGATTTGGAATCGTTGCGGCCGTTCTGGGCGTTATCATCACGATGGGCAAGATCGGCGGCGAAGCAGCGGCGATTGGTCAGTCGGTTGCGGCGGCACTTGTCGGAACGTTCCTTGGAATTCTCTTGGCGTACGGCATCATGGCCCCTCTGGCGAAGGCCATGGAACTCCGGCTCGGCGCCGAAGGCATGTACATGAACTGCATGCGTCACGCACTCTTCAGCTTCGCCCGAGGCGAAGCTCCGATCACATGCGTCGAGTTTGCTCGACGAAACATCGATCCCGCCGTCCGACCTGGATTTGCCGAGATGGAAGCCGCTGTTAAGGAAGCTAAGGCTGCGTAATGGCAAACGATTCCATCATTATCAAGAAGAAAAAGGTCTCTGGTCACGGAGGACACCACGGTGGATCATGGAAGGTCGCCTATGCAGACTTTGTGACCGCAATGATGGCGTTCTTCATGGTTATGTGGATCATGGGCTTGAGCGATGACACGAAGGCCAACATCAGCGGCTACTTCAATGACCCGAATGGATTCATGAAGAACCCACCGAAGTCCAAGAATGTCATCACCGCGATCGCTGGTGTGAATAAAGCAAAGAACTCCTCTCAGCAAACGAGTGCCAAGGGAGAAGGATTAGGTGACTTCCAAGGTCTTCAGGTCTCGATGGCGCAGGACGGCGAGATGATCAAAGCCGAAATCGTCAAGAAGATGAAAGGCATTCCTGACTTGAGCAAGATGTTGAAGCACATTGAGGTCGCCATTGGAAAGGAAGGCATTCGGATCGAATTGCTCGAGGATCAAGGAAGCGTTTTTTTCCAGTCGGGACAATCGGTCGTTAGTCCAGTTGGACGCAAATTGTTAAAGCAACTTGCTCCGGTGCTGATTGATACGGATCGCAACATTACGGTTGAAGGTCACACCGACGCTCAACCTTACGCAGGCAACATCATGACCAACTGGGAGCTTTCGGGGCAGCGTGCGATAGCCGTGCGACAAGTACTTGCATATGCGGGTGTTCCGACCTCGAGGTTTAAAGGCGTGACTGGCTTCGCAGATACCAAGCTCAAATACCCCAACAAGCCAAAGAGTCCGGAAAACCGACGGGTTACGCTACTTCTTCCTTGGGATAAGGTGAACGGCGCGAGCCCGGGCAAGGATATGAAGCGCGCGATCAAGGCGAACATCGCTCCGCCCGCCGTGGAGAAAGTGCCTTCGATCAAGCCCGATCTCCACAGCGGACACTGAACTATCGGCTCCAGCTCTTCCAGTAGTTCTCGTCTTCGATCGCGAGCGCGTGCTTCGTGAGTTTGAACGGCTTGAAGGTGTCGACCATGACTGCGAGTTCTTCAGTCTTGGTATGCCCTAAAGATTTTTCGACGACTCCGGGCTGAGGTCCGTGCGGGATGCCCAGCGGGTGGAGCGTGATGCTTCCCTCTTCGATTCCTTTGCGGCTTCCGAACTTGTCGTTGCAGTAGTACAACACTTCGTCGCTATCGACGTTGCTGTGCACGTAGGGGACTGCGATTGCCTCGGGATGATAGTCGAGCATTCTTGGGCAGAAGGAACAGACCACAAAGCCGGGTGCTTGGAAGGTTTGATGGATCGGCGGCGGCATGTGCAGCTTGCCGGTGATCGGCTGGAAGTCGTTGATATTGAAGGCGTAGGGGTAGCAGTAGCCGTCCCAGCCGATGACATCGAGCGGGTGGTATGGGCTGGTGTACTCGGTCATTCGGTTTCGGCTTCGGATAACGACTTTTGTTTCTTCCCGTTTGTCGTGAACAGGAAGCTCGGAGGGTGGTCGGAAGTCTCGTTCGGAGTACGGAGCGTGTTCTTCGAACTGGCCGTATTCGTTGCGGTAGCGGCGCGGGGTTTCGATGAAGCCGTGGCTGACGATCGCAAGCATTCGGACCGGAAGGGTCTCGAAGTTGAGTTTGTAGATTGTTCCCCTGGGGACGACGATGTAGTCGCCTTCTCGGAAGTGAATGGTGCCGTACATTGACTCCATCGTGCCTTTGCCGTCGTGGATGAAGAGGCACTCGTCGCCGTCGGAGTTTTTGAAGAAGTAGTTCATTTGCTCGGCGACGAGCACTTGGTTCCACTCGATGTCGTTGTTGCCCATGAGGCACTTTCGGCCGGTGACGGCGTCGCCTTCGGGGGTTAGCTGAGCGGTCTTGAGGTGGCGGTGGTGAACTGGCTGTTCCTCGAGATATTCAGGAGCGCACGAGCCGAGGTCGCGCCAGGGACCCATTTCGGTCGGCTCATTGATGTGATAGAGCGTTGAGCTGACGTTGCTGAAGCCGTGAGTGCTGAATAGCTGCTCGGTGTAGAGCCCGCCATCGGGCTTTCGGAATTGGATGTGGTGCTTCTTTGGCAGTTGGCCGAGTTGGTGGTATCGCATAATGCCTCGTCGTTGAGTTGTTCTACGAGTTTACTGCTTGAATGGCTCTGCGAGTAACTGGTTGGGGTTTAGGATGTTGGCGGAGTTGGCGGATTTAGGTTCGGTGGTTCCTGTTTTTGGGTGGTGGGTTGGCTGGAATGGCGGGAGTTGAGTTGGGTTGGTGAAGTCGGTGCTTTTGGGTTCGAGGTGGGGTTTTGTTGGGGTGGATTTCGGCGCAGTCGGTGAGGGGGGATTGGTGAGCGGTGAGCGGTGAGAGTGAAGTTGGAGCATCATCTACTAGGCGGGATAGCCTAGGTTTTGTCAACCTACCGGTAGAGAACGGGGGTGTGTCTAGCCTACGGATTAAACATTTCCGTTTGCCTCGATTGCGACTTTTCTCTGTGAATGGAATGCAAGCATTGGGTAAATTGCCTCAAAGGCAGACTTAATGGATAGTATCAAGGATAGCATCGGTCATCCAAAGTCTCGAACGGCTTCCTCAATCTCCTCCCGCAGAGCATTACTCTTTATGCTTGCTACGCTCGCGGTTCTGTACGGCGTTCGGCTGTATTTCATTTACACCGCACTGGGTCGTGTCAGGGCCTTTGAAAAGCAATATCTCGCGGGCAAAATTGCCTTGGTAAAAGGCCCGACTGTCGACGTAATACCGGCCTCGCCTAAAGATCGCTACTCGGTGATTGATCTCGGTTCGGTCCTCCCCATCCGACTTGCACCTGACGGTTCTCTCCTTTATGCGAAATCAGAAATGCTGGATGGCCAAACTGAGTGGGTTCACTACCTGAGGAATCCGCTCGGCGTAACAAAGCGAATCGGCGTAGGTTCTTATTCATTAACCACTCGCGGTCAAGTACTGGAGGCATATGAGTCGATCGAGGAAGGGATCGAGGTCACGATAGATGGCAAATCGGTTCACAATCATTCAGCGAGCTTCAAAAAAATGGGGGATGACACTAGGTGGTATCCGACCGAGATCGCGAATTCCAACGGGAGTTGGTTTGTCTCGGATCGGTATGGTCATAACACGATACATGTATGGGATACCACCGACAAGTTGCACCGAATCTCTACGCAGCTTCAACCACGTGAAGCAACTTGGAAGAAGGTCGGGCGGATGATTGGGGTTTTCGAGCCAGCATCTTGCGGGATGGCGACCGGACAGACTGCAATTGATTCGAAAGGGGTTGTGTACGCCAATCTCTGGCAAGTCGACGCCTTGTACCGCACGTGGCCAAGCGGTAGTGCGATGCTCTGCAAGGTTGTTGGAGACCAGCTTGTCCCAGTTTTGGATGATGCTAAGCGTCAATACAATACGAGGTACATGGTTTGCCCCTCGGGAGAGGTCGTCATCCATGAGTATGCCCAAGCTACCCCATATAGTTGGCCATGCATCTTAGTAGGAAATGAATCACATCGATTGCCTCTGCCGAAAACATCAGCATATGGGAAAGTTCTGGGTAGCTCGGGAAATGGAAAGAGAATCGTGATCGCCGGAGTCGGAAACGGATCACTGACGTACCTCTGGCATCAGGATCACTACGTGAAACTGGAGGATGCGATTCCGGAAGTGAAGGGAGCAAGACTATCGTTCGAATACCTGACTTGGGTAGACCACAAGGCGAAGTCTCGGCCAGCTTTTTGGATGAACAATCCGATGGCTGAATCGGGTCATTTTGTCGCCCAAAAGTTCATCGATAAAGATACGGCTCACTTGCTCTACTTCACCCCAAATACAAAATCGCCCTGAACTAATCTCGTTCAGGGCGATTACGTGCTTGAAGCTGAAGGCTTCTCAGAGGCCTTTGCGGGCTTGCTCGACGACGGCCTTGAAGGCGCCCATATCGGCGATTGCGAGCTCGGAGAGCATCTTTCGGTTGAGTTGGATGCCTTGGGTGTTGAGTCCGTGGATCAGCTGGCTGTACTTGATGTCGCAGTGCGAGCAAGCAGCGGTGATTCGGACGATCCAGAGGCGCCGGAAATCGCGCTTTTTGGCTCGTCGGTCTCGGAAGGCGTACTGCCCCGACTTCATGACCTGCTCGTGAGCACGTCGGAAAACGTTCTTCTTTCGCCCGAAGTAACCCTTGGCCTTGCCAATGATCTTCTTGTGGCGCTTGTGGCGCATGAGGCCACGCTTAATTCTTGCCATTCTTTATCTCCTGTTTAGTTTGTTTCCACCGGGTCCCAGCCAATTGGTTGACGGTAGCGGTAAGGGGTCGGGGTCCCGCTGGGCGGGACAAATTTACAGAACGAGAAGTCGCTTAACGCGCTTGTTCTCGCCTTTGAACAGTACCGGCTCTTGCTCAAGGGCACGTCGGGTGCTCTTGCGCTTGTGCAGGAACTGGTGGTTATTGTGGCTCTTGCGTCGAGTGATCTTCCCCGTTCCGGTGATCTTGAACCTCTTCGCTGCCGACTTGTTTGTCCTGATCTTTGGCATCTTTTTTCTTCACTCCCGGCTTTGGCATCAGCACCATGATCATCTGGCGCCCGTCCAAATTGGGCGGTCTTTCGACCTGTCCGACCTCGCTAACCAGTTCGGCAAAATGCTCAAGGCGGGTTTTGCCGTTCTCGGGGTGAGCGAGTTCGCGCTGCCGAAACATGCAGGTCACTTTGACTTTGTCGCCGTGTTCGAGAAACTTGATTGCGTTTCTCGCCAAGTGACCCATATCGTTTTCTGCGATACGCGGACTTATCTTTATACCCTTTAATTCTTGGGTTTTGGGCTTTTTATCCTTGCCCATTTTGCCTTCGAGGTATTTGTGTTTGCCGTAATCGGTGATTTTGGCGACAGGGGGTTGGGCGTTGGGGGCAACGAGCACGAGGTCGAGGCCTTGGGCTCGGGCTTGATCGAGGGCTTCGCGGCTGGTCATTACGCCGAGCTGTTCGCCTTCGGACCCTATGATTCGCAGTTCGCGATGTTTAAGCAGGCGCCCGTTGATTTCGGGACCTGGTTCGGGACGAGCAGGACGTCGTCCTCTATAGCCAGCGATGGGTGTTCACCTCTTTATTCGTAATCATGTGTGTTTGCGTTACTGCCTGATTATAACTTCGGCATTTTTACCTGTCAATGAAGGGAAGTTTTTATGTACGTCGGGATCGGTATTCTTTACCTAATCGTGCGTTCAATTTCGGATAGGTTGTTGACGGGCAATACAGTATGCGTGATTGGCGCAGGAACGATGGGGGCGGGGATCGCTGCTCACCTTGCGAACTTGGGGTTCAAGGTCACGCTTTTGGACTTGACGTTTCAGTCAGTTCATGCCGCATTTGACCGAGCGAAGCAGGCTCGGCCGCCCCATTTCTTTGTTCGGGGAACGGCGGACCAGATCCGATTAGGTTCGATTGAAGAGAATCTGGATTGGGTGAAGGGCGCCGATTGGGTGTGCGAGGCGATTGTTGAGAAGCTCGATGCCAAGCGCGCGTTATATGAGCGTTTGGACGGCTTGCTTGACCCGGATGCGCTGATTTCGACGAATACAAGCGGACTGGAGATTTCTTCGCTGGTTGAGGGTCGGTCGGAGTCATTCAAGCGGCGGTTCTTTGGGACGCACTTCTTTAATCCTCCCCGCTATTTGAAACTGCTCGAGCTGATTGATACGGAGTTTAACTCTGAGGAAGACCACCGGGCGGTGGTTGAGTTCTTGGAAAATCGGGTGGCGAGGCGGGTTGTGCCGGCGCTGGATACGCCGGGCTTTATTGCGAACCGTTACGGAATGTGGTCGATGTACCACGCGATTCATGTCGCGGAGAAGCTGCAGCTTTCGGTGGAGCAGGTCGATTTGATCACGGGGCAGTTTTTGGGTCGACCGAGGTCGGGCTCGTTCCGGCTGAACGATATTGTCGGGCTGGATATCATGCAGGATATCGCGCGAAACCAGTTTGCGCGGTGCCCAGATGACCCATACATCGGAACCTTGATCAATCCGAAGTCGGTGGATTACTTGCTCGGGATTGGGAACATCGGCAATAAGGCGGGCAAGGGCTATTACGACAAGATTGGCAATGATTTGCTCTCGTTTGACCTGACGACGCACGCCTATCGGCAGCGGATCGAGCCGAATCTGCCGACGGTGACGGAACACTTGAGGAAGCCGCTTGGAGAACGGATTCAGATTGGGCTGGCGGCCAAGGACGAGGTTGGGGAGTTTCTGCGGCTGTATCTCTTGCCAACGTTGCGTTATGCGGATTATCTGAAGGGTTCGATTTGCTATTCGATCCGAGATTTTGACCGCGTGATGCAGTGGGGATTTGGCTGGGAGATGGGGCCGTTTGCTATGATTGATGCGATCGGTTCGTCGACGGTTTTGGGTTCCGAGAAGCAGTTTTACTCGCCGGAGGGTGAGTTAGCGCCGACGGAGCTGGAGCGATTCGCGATTCAACCGGAACCGCAATATCGGCAGCTTTCGGAGTATCCCATCGTTGCGTCTCACGGCCTGGTTGATGTCCGCGACCTCGGTGACGGAGTGCGGTCCATCGAGCTTCGGACGAAAATGGGTTCGGTGCCGCCGCAGGGGGTTGAGGACCTTCATGCGTTTCTTGATGCGAACCCTGATGGTCGGTTTGTTCTCGCCTCGCCGGGGCGTGCGTTTTCGGTGGGCTTTGACCTTAACTTCTTCCAGGACGCGATTGATCGGGAGGACTGGGTTGGAATTGAGGTCGCACTGGAGAAGCTGCAGACGCTCGGCGAGAAATTGGCTTCGCGGCGGATAGTGGCGGCGTTGCATGGGTACGCGCTGGGTGGCGGGCTTGAACTTGCGATGAGTTGCCCGCAGGTGGTTGCGCTCGCGGATGCCCAGATCGGGCTTCCGGAGGCCAAGGTGGGCTTGATCCCCGGCGGTCGGGGAGTGACGATGATGCGGCAACGCTCGCAGGGCGGCGCGCAGATGATGCGTGACACGGTGGGATCGATGGTCTCAGGGACCGTGGCGTCTAATGCGGTGGAGGCGAAGCAGTTTGGTCTCTTGCGGCAGGCCGACGAAGTTTGTTTCCATCCGGATCGGCTAATTACAAGGGCGAAAGAGCTAGCTTTGTCGGTTGAGCCACTTCCCGCGACCGAGTGGGTGGTGATGCCGCCGTTTACGGCGGGAATGATTGATGAGAAACTTTCGGAGTTAAATAAGGCGGGAACGCTGACCAACTACGACGTTCTGATCGGCGAGCAGTTGAAGCACGTGATGGTGAAGGCGAAGAGCTATGAAGAGGCAGTGCGATTGGAGCGGGAACGGTTCTTGACGCTTTGCCGACGACCGGAAACGAAGGCGAGGATCGCGCACATGCTCGAGACTGGGAAGCCCCTTCGGAACTAGCTAAACTAATTTGATGGATTCACTCCACGTCGGTTTGATCGTTGGCGGAATCTTTTTGGTGACATCCGTGCTCGCGAGTAAGGTCTCGGCGAAGCTGGGGATGCCGGCTTTGGTGCTGTTTATCCTCGTAGGGATGCTGGCGGGCTCGGATGGCTTGGGCGGCCTTCCATTTGAGGATTTTGCGATCACCAAGACCCTGGGAATGACGTTGCTGGGGTTCATTCTGTTTGCGGGCGGCCTGGAGACGCACTGGAGCCATATCAAACCGACCCTGTTGCGCGGGTTGTCGCTTTCGACGATTGGGGTCGTGATCTCGTGCGGGGCGGTGGGGGCGTTCGCGCACTTCGTGCTCAAGGTTCCGGCGGCGGAGGCGATGCTTTTGGGCGGAATTTTGGCTTCGACCGATGCAGCGGCGATCTTTGGGAGCCTTCGAGGTGGTGGACTGAAGCTGAAGCACGGGCTGGGACCGCTGCTGGAGATTGAGTCGGGAACGAATGACCCGATGGCGGTCTTTCTGACGGTTGTGCTGACGAAGATGGCGGCAAATCCGGGCGTGTCGTTCGTGACCTTCTTGCCTTCCCTGCTGATCCAGATGCCGATCGGAGTTGCGGTTGGCTGGATGATGGGACGCGCCACGCAGTGGCTGATTAACTGGATTCGCCTTGAGTTCGATGGCCTTTACAGCGTCATCACAATCGCCGCCTGCGGACTCACTTTGGGGATCGCGCCGGTGCTGGGTGGAAACGAATTTATCGCGGTTTATGCGGCGGGAGTGACGCTGGGGAGCGGGGTTTTTATTCATAAGGCGTCGCTCACTCGGTTTCACGACGGCCTTGCCTGGCTGTTCCAGATCATCGTTTTTCTTGCCCTTGGTCTTCTGGTTTTCCCGAACCACTTGCTGAAGATGATTGGGCCGGGATTGCTGTTTGCGCTCTTCTTGGTGCTGGTGGCTCGCCCGGCGTCGGTCTACGTTTCGCTCCTGTTTAGCGGTTTGAATTCGAAGTCAAAGTTCTTTGTTTCTTGGGCGGGGTTGAAGGGGGCGTTCCCGATCATTCTCGCCACTTATCCGGTGCTGGCGGGGTTGCCGAACGGCGAATACATCTTCAATTTGGTGTTCTTCGCGGTGTTTGTGTCGGTGCTGATTCAGGGAGTTTTCATGCGGCGAATTGGCAAGGCGCTTGGGGTGTTTGAGTCCGAGATGTCGGATGAGGAGCTTGAGGTTTCTGAGAGTAATACGTTCCTTGAAATCGATGTTCCGGAGGGGTCGGCGCTGGCGGATAAACGGATCTTTGAACTTGGCTTGCCGGCGACGGCATATGTGATTTTGATTCGTCGGGGTCAAAAGTCGATCTCGCCTCGTGGGCAGACCGCCGTGCGGGCGGGAGATCAGCTGGTGATCACGAGTCGGCGGAACGACTTTGACGAGTTGCGAATGCTTCTTTCGAAATCTGCCGCCTAGGCGGAACCTGATCTGCCAAAATGGCATAGAGAATAGGGTGATGGGCGACTCGAACTGTATGACGCTGGCCGAAGCTGTATCGCAGCTTGGTCAGGTCGCGCCCGGTGCCCCGCTGCTTGCGCTCGGACAGACGGTGTTTTGGGATGAGCCAATGAAGGCCGGATTGGCACTTGCGGCACGTGACGGCGGCGTCTCGTTTGTGGCGGGCGTACACGACACGGATTACTTTGCGAAGGCTCCGGGTACGAAGCACCAGAAGAACAAGTTCCTGACATTGCCGCATAACGATGGCAGCACGAAATCGCTTTGGAGTGCGGCGGCGGAGTTCTCGTGCCTTTTTGGCTCCGAGACGGTTTTGACCAAAGAGACGTTGCTTCGATCGGGCCTAAGGTTTGATCGACTGAATCAGATTCGACAGGGCTTCCTTGATGAAGCCACGGAAGCTTGGGGATGGCGAGGAATTGTATCACTGGATGAGCAGCCGCCGATCACGCTTGAGGTTCAGGCAGACGCGTTGAGTAGAGAGCTTTGCAAGACGCTTCAGTGGGCGATTGGGGAGTCGGTCAGTTTTGTGGGGGATCGCGGAAACGCGACTGCCAAAGGGGATGCGCTCAATGCGATGTTCTGCGACGCCGTTGAACTCGACGGGAAGAACCTCGCGGAAGTTTATCGCGACTTGATTCCTAAGGTTTATGGTTTCGTGGCGAACCGCGAAGTGCCGTTGGAGACGACTCAGACAAGCGAGCTTTTGCGGTTTAACACGTCGACGGTCGGTTTGCCCAGGTTCGAGCTTTTGCGGCAGTTTGTCGAAGCGCGGACCCGGGTTGCGGCGAAGGCCGCTTATGATGAGGCAATCAAGGGCTACCCCGGTTTGTACTCGCTGGCGAAGTTTGGGACGGGCGCGATTCCGTTTGATCTGGTGATTGCTGGCGTGGGTCGGGGCACAATTCGGATCGGAAATCGGGGGATTGTGATCAATACTCCGCGCCCGCAGTTCATCTCGTTCAAGCGTCCTATCGAGACGCTTGAGGAGTTTGCAGCACTGATTGAAGCGAAGTTTGGCTCGAACTGCGTGCTGGTTGGGAAGGCGGTCACGTTGATCGGAATGCTAGGGCGGGAGTTCGTTTTTGCGTTTCATGAGGGGGCGTCGAGTTATGTGCGGGCTTCGCGCGCACTACACGAGAAGCTGGACTTTCATGTGAATCCGATTTTGCGAATTCGGTACCAACTTTGGGACTCGCTGAACGGGATTTCGGGCTGGTTCAAGCTCCCTCGGCTGCTGCAGGCTCCGTTTGGCTCGGAGGATGTTTGTTTCAGCTCGTTTGCGGCCCGATGGCGGGAGGTTGGGGGCCACCAGCAGGCGCTTTTGGCGAAGCTGGGGACGTTGCGAAAGCCGGTTGAATTGGTTCAATTTTTGGACGATTTGGTGGGCGGCGGTTGGAGCTCGCAATCCAAGGAGTACCAGCGGCTTCAGGCGGAATTGGCGGAATTTTCACAGCGGCTAGCGGGTCTTCGAAGTCGCCGCCTGGAAGTTTATCAGCGACTCCGAGAGATCCGGGGTGAATGGCAGGAGCTCGAACGGGCGAAGGGAGAGCACTTTAGGGAGCGGATCTTTGATAGGCTCGCGAGCGAGGACGATATGTCGACTCGTGCGCGGTTCACTCAGCGGTTGTTCTTGCTGAAATCGGAGCGGGATGCGTTGCAACTTGAGCTTCGCGAACTTGGCCGGAAACAGCGCGAATTGGCGGCGGACCCTGTTGTGTTACGCACTCATGATCGGCGGCGAGAGATAGAGATTGAGGCTGAGCTGAAGCGGCTGAATCTCATCCGAGAAGCGGTTTTGGCGAGCAATGGACTCGCCAACGCAAATCGGCGACCCTCGGCGTGGTGGCTGCCGATGATCTCTCCGGACGGGAAGCTGTTTGATGCGGTGACCGCATCCGCAGAGTGTTGGTGGGAGCCGATGCGATGAGATTTTGGAAGGTTCAGTCGATCGGGAACCACTTCCCTTTGGTTCACCTCGCCGATGCGCCTGAGGATTTGTCCGCGCTTGCGATTGCGATGTGTCGTGACCATTTTGGGATAGGGGGCGACGGGCTTTTGGCGGTTGGCATGGAGGGCGACGCGGTTCGCCTGCGGATGTTTAACCCGGATGGAACCGAAGATTTTTGCGGCAACGGGATTCGGTGCGCGGCGCGGCACGCGTTCGATCAGGGTTGGGTTGGCGGCTCGTTCAACATCTTGCATTTGGACCGAATTGTTCCGGTGACGGTGGAGGGCGAATTGATCAAAACGACGATCGGGACTGCTTCTTACGATCCTAAAGACGTTCCGACGAATATCGCCGGAGAGCTTTTTGACGAGACGATTTTTGCGGCTCGGGACGCCGATTGGTCGGTTGTGCTGTCGGGTTCGGCGCTCAGTACGGGATCGACTCATGTAGTGCTGCCCACTGGATCATTGCCGGATGACGATGGCTTTCGGGCGATCTCCGCGCGATTGGAACACGATCCAAGGTTTCCTCAGCGGACCAGTGTGATTTGGGCGGCACGGGACGGCGAGGCGCTGAAGATTCGGATTTGGGAGCGGGGCGTTGGTGAGACGCTCGGCTGCGGAACGGGATCTTCGGCGGCGGCGGTGGATTGGATGCGGCGGCGCAAGCGCGGAGGGCGAATTGAGGTTCGGAATCCCGGCGGGACGGTTTGGGTTTCGGCGGATACTTGGCACTCGCCGATCACGATTGAGGGATCAGCGTCGACGGTGTTTGAAGGCGAATTTCCGATATAATCTTGGTTCCGTTGCCCGGGTGGCGAAATGGTAGACGCAGAGGACTTAAAATCCTTTGGTAGTAATACCGTGTGGGTTCGAGTCCCACCCTGGGCACCAGTTTTGCTCGTTGTGGGGTTGGGCAAGTTGGGCACGATAAGTACAAATTCAACCTGATTCTCTTACAAGTTGGGCGGGGTGGGGCAGTGAACCTTCTGGGAGTTTGTTTCCCGGATTTGGTTCGCTACTCACCATGAGAAATTCAGGCGCTTTTGTCAACCGTGGGCGTGCCGAACGAGACTAATCGAGCTGGGTTAGGTAGCTGGGGTCCACGCGTAGTGCCCGGACGAGTGATTCGTAGGCGATTCTAGTTTGGATGACGAAGCCCCAATCCTCTTCAACGATGGCTTCGTTTTCGAGCCAGAGTTGACGAATTCGCTTGTGGTTCCTCGTGGGGTTTTCCGGTTGGCGCAGGATGAAGCTTCCTTCCTTTACCGTGCCATCGGCGGATTGTGTGGAGATTGAGACGGCCGCATCTTGCAAGGCGTAGGGCACTTTCGCCTGTTCCTCGGCGGCTTCGATGACAACTGAGGTTGTGAGGTCACGGCCGATGATGAATTCAAAACTCGAGAAATTTGTGATTTCAGTGACGGGTGAACCCATGCCAGAGGGAGTCATGGCGTAGGCGTTTCCGGGGATCATCATGGGTGCGCTTCGACCTGTGACGATCCAAGAGTGCGTGGGATGAATGGTTCTTGCCTTTGGGCCAAGGATATCGAAGGCAGCACGGGGAATTGATCCGGTCGTGATTTCCGAAGTTGCAACATCAAATTTGGTTGTTTGCGGTGAAAAAGCGGGGAAATAGTTCACGCCGTCGGATCGGCTAGTGAGGATGTACTGGACGAGTTCCTCTGGCGTTTCGGAAAGAGTTGCCGGAATATCGCCGTGGATCAGGAATGGCGAAGGTTTGGTAAGAAATGGATCGATGACTGACTTTAAACTTGGCATGGGCGGATTTTACCGGTTGAAGTTGGTGGTGTTGGCGCGCCTGGGTGGATGGAGTTCTTTGGAGTTATCGAGCATAGTTGTCGCTTGCGAAGAGAGGGTTTGTCGATGTTGGTCGTGCTCGATTTTGCGCCCGTTGTACGTTGTTTTTTTAGCGGAAGGAACGGTTTAGGATGACGCCCCCACCCGTCTCTCCCAGAGTCGAGCCACCCTCCCTTCAGGGAGGGACTTATTGGCGTTGCAGCCGAAGCTTCTAGGGCGATTTGTTGGGTTACTTGTCGAAGTGGCTAGTTTGATTCGAACGATCGTGCTGGCGATTGTGGGAGATCAACACAGTGGAGCAGTTGGCATTGGAGGCAACTTGCATGGCTTGAAGCTTTTCTGCGCATTCAATCAGGCAGATTGTAGCCCCCAAGAGTACTAGTAATTCACACCCCAATATCTTATACTTGTTGTTAACTCCTGATACGGTCTCAGCTTAACAGATCCATCAATCCAAGCGACTAAGGACATGCCTGACTGCCTTTTGCGGACGGTGGCGGCCGCAGGAAACGACTGGTCAGACGCATAGGGTGGACGAGCTATTGGATTGCCTGGTATGGAAACCTGCGGGCAAAGAAAGTTCGTAGTTTGTATCAACAGCACTGTATTGGACGGATCACCAAAGCTTGTGAACTCACGCACTTTATTCTTACCTGGCAAGGTAGGGCTACCAATCTTATCTACGACTGCATCATTGATACCCCAAGATGATGCCACTCCAAATTGACACTCACTAGTTCCTCGTTGCCGACCCGGAGCTAGTGCCGGATCGAAATAGAAAGGCGGCATATCTTCTGCTAAGTAGGTGCCCAAGGGACCGCTACCTTTCGCGCTTACACGTAGATAAGGAAACAGGGAGATCGTCCACAATATAGGTCCATCGAAAAGATTGTCTGGAGAAACATTGAAGACATCGGAGGAGCAATAGGGAGGTACCTTATCATCGTTATCAGAGCTATAGAGCAAGCATCCTTTGCTAACTTGACCGATGTAACTCACTGCCACGGCTCCCTTGGCACTCGCTTTTGAGGCAAAAACAGAACTAAGCAATAACCCAGACAAAACGAACATTATGAGTAATACAATCATAATTTCTACAAGAGTCAAGCCGCGCTGATGTCTCATTGCCTCTTCCTTAAATAAATCACGACCGCCGGAACAAGAAGGCCAGCCAAAATTGCGAATGTAGGTACAATCCAACTCGGACTCCCTGACTGCTTACCGGCCTTGTCAATAACCGCGCGCTTACGCCTACTTTGCTCGGCGAGTGTGCCATCTTTGTCGTTGTACTGAAAAGCGATAACATCGTCTGGATCTGACACGTCAGTAACCAATGCGCCGGTTGGAAGAATATCACTCAGTGTCAGTGCTGGAGCGTCCTCTTCAATGCGATCCAAGACATACTTTCGGCTATAAGGTCTTGCTATCCCTAAAACGACTATTTCACTCGGCACTTTTCCCGAGCGGGTCATTTTCCATGTAGAGAAACTCAGCTTCTTTAGTTCGACCGAGCGTCGACCTAGCAAAGTAAGAGAAGCCCACTCGCCTCTTTCATTAGTTGCAAGTCTGCCATCCAAAAACTCCGGTACTATCTCATCGTGCGGGGATTCGAAGTTTCGATATTCGACCAGATTATCCCCGGTGACCGGTTTCGACTTAAAGCGTATAAAGGCCTGTCCAAGGAATGACTCGAAAAAGATCGGGACATCGGGAACGGCTCCATGAATGATCTTCGAGGAAAATTGCGCCGTTGGTGTGTTGCCAATGTCCGATGCGAGGAACCCTTCGTTTAACCGCGTTAGTCGCTGTTCTACCTTGCTAGACATTCGCACGACCGAGCTATTAGATTTACCGAAATGGAACTCCAGCTTATCACCGGAAGTTTGCTCGGTAAAACTAACGATGGTGTTCCCCCATAGTGTGCAAAAGCCAAGAGAACAAAGAGCATTCATGAGAATTCTCGAAGATTTTTTCATTCTTTGTGACCACATATTGTATCCAAGCCGAAAGCTTGCTCTGCCCATAACTATGGACAGAGCAATGACTATCATTGACTGACAGGAGGACCCTGGTCAATAGGATCGACGGGGTGGACTCGAACGCAATCTGCGTCGCTCTTAGGGAGGTTAAATCGAACCAATATGTTACCCATACCAGGCTCGCATCCTCCCGCATCGAAACAACTTGCGTTGGATGCTTTCGAGACCCACTCACGATACAGCTTCGATGTAGCATTGAGGTTGCAATTCTTTGAGTTACCTGTACCTTTGCATTCTCCGTTGGAAACAACGCCCGTCTGAGTGCAGACATAGCTGGAAAACGGCCATACAGTGGTCTGCTTCACGCACTTGCCTCCGCCCGTCTCTCCCGGAGTCGAGCCACCCTCCCTTCAGGGCGGGACTTTAGCGGACATCGGTAGCTTATTGGTTCAATCTTTACGGCGCGTGTGGCTGGGTCTAAGCTTCGTCTTCAGAGTCTGGAGGGAGGGAGCTGACTTCGTAGACGATGTAGAGAAGGCTGACTACGGCGCAGATTGTTAAGATAAAGATTGAGGTCGATACGGAGACGACTTTCCAACCATCTGTCAAGGTTATGTGCGTGAGCGCGAGTACTATGACGAGGCGCACCAGGCGGAAGCCAAATAGATCTGCCTTCGGACCGAGTGACTGACCCGATTTGAGATGGAAGCTCAAGGCGTAGCTCTTGCGGGTGATGGCCAACCCGAGTGCCAGCAATGCAAGGAGAAAGATTCCGCGCATTTTAATCTTGCAAATTGGATTGCTTTTGAATCGGTTGCAAACCTTAGACTTCTACTTCATTCGCCGTTTGATCGTTCTGGAACTAGTTCATACGATGATTGAGCAGCCTGGGAAATATGTTACGATAATCCCATACAGTCATGGAAAGCCCGTCGATCACACCAGCAGACGAAGGACACTTGAGCCAACTTGCGTTAGGATTCCGGATTGTTGGAACCTGTGTAGGGCAATCATGAAGCGAGGATTCTCATTATTAGAGTTGATAGTTTGCACTCTGATTGTGTCAATTCTCGCTTCACTTCTGTTCCCTGTCTTCAAGCGGGCGATACGTAGTGCGCATGCAGATCAGAGCTTATCGAATCTTCGACAATGCTTTTTATCGGTGTCGATATACGAGTCAGATCATTCAGATTTGCCAACCTATGAGCAAGCAATAGATGCACTAAAGAGTGCTCCGACACGTGACATTGACGATTATTGGAAAGTTTCGCACGGAGCGATCTATGAACCAATGATCAATTCTTATGCATATGTGCGAGGAGTTAAATATGCTTTTGGGACTGGTGAACAGTGGCAACAATATGTGAGTGACCAATCGGAAAAGGGACGACCTGTTCCGCTCTTCGCTTCCGTTTGGCAGGCAGAACCACGTACTGAGTTTGTTAGCTCTAGCGAAGTCTTTCCCACCCAACCTTCGTTTTTTCTTTGCTGGGCTCAGCGACGTTGCTTTCTTCCCAGCAAAGTTACATACGTGTTCATGGACGGAAGTGCCAAAGCAAAGCAGTTTGTCCAGACCAATCCGCCCAGGCCGTTTTACTGGGATCATCTCTTTTACAAATCAAGTGATCGGTAGTTTCATATGAAAAAATTCCCCACAATTCCTGGAACCGTTTGGAGTTTTGCTTCTGGCTGGAAGCCGTGGCAAAGAGTCCTTCTCTGCCCACTCCTGGTAAGCCCAATTCTGTATTTTTCAACTTTGCTCATTGCCTGTATCACGACAAATTTCTACTGGTATCTGTTCAGAATAGATACAGTCTTTTATCTTCAATGCTCATTCTTTTACATCGTTGGCGTTACGCTGGTTAATAAATATTGGTTACCGATCGGCCTAGCCTGGGTAATTTTCTTTCTCGTATTGACTCTGGCGATGACATCGGGCGTAGATTGGAGAGGCCGTGTCATCACCTTAGTTCAAAACCCCGTTGCAATGCTCATGCTGATGAGTATCCTAGGTTCGCTTCATTCGGTGAAGGGGCGCATCAAAACGCCGTCTTAGACGTACCTGCGCTATGCTTGGCATCCTCGCACTCATCGTATTGGGCCGCCCCCAAGTGCGAGCGGCGTTCACGGGTGTTTAGTCGGTAATCTAGGTTTTCAGATGCCTACTTTGCCACGCATTACCGGGACGTTTTTGGATGAGATTACGCACGATATTCCGAGTCAGAACTGGACGGAGCGGCATTGGCGGCGGGAGTTTGAGCTTTATCGGAAGATCGGGCTGGACACGCTGATCATCATTCGGGCGGGCTACAAGAACAAGTGCATTTATCCGTCTCAGGTGATCCCTTCCCTGCTGCCGGTTTATGAGGACATCGGCGAGATGTTCTACTCGCTGGCCGACGAGGTGGGGTTGAAGCTGTACTTTGGGACGTACGACAGCGGCTTTTACTGGTGGCGGCGGACTTGGTGGAAGGAAGTCGACCTGAATAAGGCGTTCATCGACGAGGCGTATGCGCGGTACGGGCACCATCCTTCGTTTGCGGGTTGGTACCTGACGCACGAAACGGGCAAGAACGACGCGCACATTATCGAGATTCATAACCATATCGGGCAGCATTGCAAGTCGAAGGCGGACTTGCCGGTGTTGATTTCGCCGTATCCGCAGGGGGCGAAGCAGAGCGGGGAGAATGCGCTGGCCCTGGAAGAGAGTTTTGACCATTGGGATCGGGTTTTTGCCGAGACGTCTTCGTCTTTCGATCTGTGCGCGTTTCAGGATGGGCAGGTGCACTATGAGGAGCTGCCGAAGTTCATTGCGGGGATTGCGGAGTTAGGTCGCAAACATGGAGTGACGATTTGGTCGAACCTGGAGACTTTTGATCGGGATATGCCGATCAAGTTCCCTCCGGCGGACTGGCGATACTTACGGTTTAAGCTAGAGACGGCGGCGCAGATTGCGGAGAAGATCATTACGTTCGAGTTTCCGCACTTTGTGTCGCCGTTTAGTTGCTATCCTTCGGCGCACAACCTTTTTGAGCGGTACGTGACCTATGAAGGCGCGCAGTGGGAACCGGGGTTCTCGGATGAGGTGTTGGACTGGGTTAAGAGCCGCCGTGACTAAGTCTCCTTTTGTTGTCGAGCCAAGAGAGTTGGCGTTTGTGCGGATCGTGTTTTCGTGCGTCGGGTTGGCCGTGGTTTATGGCGTTTTGCATGACCTCGTGACGGCTCATGTTCAGGTGGAATACTTCCTACCGCCTTGGCACCCCAAGATCATTCAATCTGAGTCGTCGGTGGCGTTAGCGCTGTTGTGGGGAGTGATTGCCACTTGGTGGATGGGGGCGATTTTCGGCTCGGTGGTGGCGGCGGCGAGCGTGATGGGTCGGTATGCGCCTTTGGCTTGGGGATGGGTGGTGAAGCGGGTGGCGGCATTGCTTTTGGTCAGCCTGCTGCTGGCGTATGGGCTGCTGTTTGCGATGCTGAATTTGCTGGTGGGGCGGGGATTTTTTGACCCGAAGGAGCAGCGATTGATGTGCATTTTGGTGACGCACAACTTCAGTTACTTCTTCACGGCGATTGCGGCGTTGGGGCTCTCGATCTGGATTCTTTTCAAGCGAAGGCGTATGATGGCTCCATGAAGAAGAGCATTTCTGCCTTCGTGGCCGGCGCGGTTTTGGCGTCGGTTCCTTATCTATTGCTCACCCGCGCGGATGCGCAGGGTGCGGGTCCCGCTCGCGCGCAAGGCGGAGCCGTTCAAGGCGGTCCGGCGCAGTTGCCGCCTGGGCAGGGGTTCCCTGCTCAAGGATTTCAGGGGGGTATGCCGCAGGGTGTTCCGCCGATTTCCTCGTTTCAAGTTGATGGCGATTACATCTATGCGGCGGCGGGAAATTGGATGTACAAGATCTACAAGAATGGGATGACGGTACAGCAACGGGTGGCTTTGACTCCGCCGCAAAGACAAGAACGCCCCCCGCGCCCGGACGGAAACGGGGGATAGGCGCCATTACTTTTCGGCGAGGAGCTTTTCGATGGCTTCTCGCCGATCTCGGGGCGAATCGAGGTACCGGAGGATGCCTTTGCGGTCGATGATGAACTGAGTAGGCCAGGAGCTGATGCCCCACTCGCGGGCGACGCCGTCGTTCGGGCCTTTTCCGTCCCAGAGGTTTGGCCACGGGATGGATTTTTCTTTGATATAGTCGGAGAGCATCTTGCGGCCATCTTCGCCGGGGGCATCGCCACTGACACCTACGATCTCGAGTCCTTTGGATTTGAGCTCTTGGTACATCGGGAGCATCTCCTTTTCAATATCGTTGCGGCAGGGACCGCACCAAGTCGCCCAGAAGTCGACGAGGACTACCTTGCCCCGCATGGCTTCGGTATCGACCTCTCGTCCGGTGGCGAAATCTTTGAACCTGAGTTTGAACGGCTTTCCGAGGGCATCGAGTTGGCGGAGCTTTCCGGCTGCGCCTTTGCCGAGATTTGAGTTCGGATAGAACTTCGCCATGTAGCTAATCGCCTTCTTCTCGCGCGGGGTGCCTTCGCACATCTGGCTGAATTTGTAGAAGTTGTAAACGCCAGCTTCTTCCTTTGGATAAGCCTTTTGGAAACCAAGGACGGCCTTTTCGGCGGCGTCATGGAGTGGAATCGCTTTCTCGTCGCTAAGCTTTAGATTTTGGTCAAGGGCCGTGCGCCACTGCCTTAGCAAGACTTCCTTGGCTTCGTAGTTTTTGGCGATGGCGAGATGCGCTTTGGGTGGATTTGCCTTACAGAATGCAGCGATGTCGTCGCGCAGAAAGTCGAGGCGGGGCATTTGGGGCACGCGGACGTGACCGATGAAATCCTCCCAGCGGCTCGTGAGAAGCTTGGGGACCTGCGGGTGGTCGGGATACTTTTTGTAGAAGTCGAGTACAAGAGCGCCCTTTTTCTCGGCGAGTGCGTAGCACTCGTCCACCCATTTCATGATGTCGGTGTCTGGTCCGGGGGAAGTTTCTTGCAATGCGTCGATCGCGGCGAGCCTGGTGTCGACGTCTGATTGAGGGCGCAGGATTGCGGCGGCAAGAAGGACGAGACTCATACGGTCTCAATTACTCGGTCGGGATTGTTGCGAGTTCCGTGGGTAGTGAGAATCCACGGGGTGGGGCGCTGGCGAGTCATAATAGATGTGTTCGCGGCTCCGTAGCTCAGGGGATAGAGCGCCTCCGTCCTAAGGAGGGCGTCGGGGGTTCGAGTCCCTCCGGGGCCGCCAGTAATTTGAACCTAAAATGGACCATTCCGGTCAATTTGAGACCGAACAACTGAGCCAGGTCTCTCAATAAGTCTCTCAATGTTGAGATTTTTTGTGTTGTACAATCTCGTTCATGAGACCAAAACAGGATCACGGCGAGGGTTCCTGTCGCCAAATCCAAACCGGTAAGCACATCGGAAAGTGGCGAGTGCAACACTACGTCACTCTGCAAGGCGGCGTTCAAAAGCGACTCTCAAGAGTCTTCGCCAATCAGCGTGACGCGAAGGAATTTCTACGCTCGTTAAAGCGAGATACTGCGGTGATCAAGCATCGGGGTGCGAAAGAAGCCACATTCGGTGACTGGATCGAGTGGCTGATTGAAAATGACTGGCCGAACACCCTGGACCCCAAGACCTTACGAGATCGCGTTTCCAGATATCGCCGCTATGCAGCTGAGCACTGGGGAAACGTTCCGCTATCCCAAATCGATCCAATCGACGTACACAGCTACTACAAAGCCCTACAGGAAAGAGGTGTTGGTCAGCATACTTGCATAGCGATAAAGGTGATCCTGGTTCGGGCTTTCAACCAAGCGATAACACCCTATAGGAGGGTTCCTCCGCTAACGAATAATCCCTTTTGCCTTGATATGAAAAACCCGGAGCGACGTCAAGCAATTGCTCTGACCCCACAGGAAGCTCAGAGGGCGCTGGCTTCGCCGAAGCTTGATCACTCACGGCGAGCACTACTTGGCGTTTTTCTACTCGCGGGACTGCGCCTGGGCGAGGCGATGGCACTTTCGAGGCGACAACTAGATATGGAGAACCGCCGGATCATCATCGACCAAGCAGTTCATGTTGATTCTTCTGGATCTCAAACTATTGGTCTGCCGAAGGGTGGCAAAGTGCGAGTCTCGGTCATGTGCGACACGCTCTACAACTTGCTGCTTCCACTGACAGAAGAGCTTGGTCCTGATGACTTCTTGTGGTCAGCCGCCTCGGAAAACAAGGCAAGGATGAAGAACCTTACCTACGCCACTTGGCGACGAATTCGAGCGGAGGCAAAGCTACCCGCTCAGATGAGTCCTCATGACTGTCGACTCACGCATATCAACTGGATCGAGAAGCTCTGCCCGACCGTCTCAACGACTACTCTCAAGGAACATGTCGGACACTCCGCGATAGGCGTCACAGAGGTGAACTACACCCGGCCGCTGCTACCTGCCGAAGAGAATCTTCGAGCCAGTCTTGATCAGCTCTTTAATATTCGTCCGGAAGAAGCACGGTCGTAGCAGAACGATCACGCTCAGTGATGATCCAGAACTTCGTGCCGTTCTGATCTCGGTAGCTACTGAGAATGCGCTCACCTTGCTCAACAGCCATGTCGTTCTCAGTCCAATCGGCTCCTCCAACATCCCCCCAGTCGCCCCGGCCGTGGCGAGAGAGAGCGGTGAGCACGTCGGATGGATCGAGAGTCGCGAGAGCTCCGCGAGTTGATACGACCAGGCCTAGGTTAAATGATTTTTTCATGAAGTGGTTCCTCAAATCGAACACTTCAAAGTTGAGGTCTTCGCTTGTAATGGAACTTATCGGAGCCGGAATGTTTAGCGGTGGCTATACATTTCGGGACTGTTATGAAAGGGCAGGACCCCTCGCGGGAAGATTGTTGTATGAGTCTCAAGCACGACAAGATCGCGTACACGATTGAAGAGGTTGCCGAACTGCTTTCTCTTTCGCGTGCGCAGATTTATCGGCTGATCGATCTTCGAGAGATTGCCACCATTCACATTGGGCGAGCTCACCGAATTACGGCAAAACAGCTCGACGACTACATTTCGAGAACCGAAGCAAGGTTCGGATTTCGAGGTTCAACTGGCCAGTTTCATTCCAAGAAATACCCTTAATCCACTGACATCTCTGCTTTGAATCCGGTAAACACAAGCCACAAATTCAAGCATGGCTGCGTCTATTCCGTCCCATATTGGTCGTTACGAAATCATCAAGCTTATTGGGCAATCCAATGACATCGTATACGAAGCATATGACACTGCGCTTGGCAGACGTGTCGCCATCAAGGTGATGGGACCACTCCAAACCTCTGACCCAGCGGAAGTTCAGATGAGGCAGGCACGTTTCGTGCGCGAAGCGAAGGCAGTTGCCGCCATTTCACACCCTAACGTGATGAGCATTTACGACGTCGGAACTCACCAAGGGGTTCCGTTCTTAGCAGTCGAACTTGTCACTGGCCAGTCGCTTCATCGCCACATGACCAACAAAGGAATCTACACCGTAGACGAAGTGAAGCAAATGGGTGTGCCGATCCTAGCGGGGCTTGGAGCTGCTCACGCAAGTGGAATTGTCCATCGAGACATCAAACCTGCAAACATCCAAGTTTTGCCTGATGGGACACCAAAGATACTCGACTTTGGGATAGCGACACTTTCAACAGCAACTTCTCTGACGTCCACCGGCATGTTGATTGGCACTCTTGAATACCTCTCTCCTGAGCAGTGTGAATCAT
The DNA here is from genome assembly GCA_964566635.1 of uncultured Fimbriimonas sp. Classification (GTDB taxonomy): domain Bacteria; phylum Armatimonadota; class Fimbriimonadia; order Fimbriimonadales; family Fimbriimonadaceae; genus Fimbriimonas. Next base: position 676,289 of record CAZMJL010000001.1, read on the forward strand.
CAAAGGTTGATGCCCGATCTGACTTGTTCAGCATCGCGGTCGTGTTCTATGAGATGTTGCTAGGGATCAAGCCATTCAGTGGGTCCACCATTAACGAGGTCCTGATCCAAATCTTAAGTCGCGAGCCTAACTACCCAGCTTCACTGCCAAGCGCAACTCGGAGTTTTCTTGAGCGAGCACTCGCAAAAGATCCCAATTCCAGATTCCAGACCGCCCAAGAAATGTCCAACGCTCTCACTGCTCTGGGACAGGTTGGACAAGCACGACAGAACAATGCTCCAGTACCAGTGGCTCCAGCTCCAGTTGCTAGAGCAGCGGCAAATCAAATTCTCTTGCCGTCGCCACCGCAGGCCGTTGTTCCCCAAATCGTCACACAAATGACTGTCCACGTGCCGTGGCTCCCCAAGTGGAAGGAATGCCTTATCTTTGCTCTCTTTGCACTCCTTATTCCCATTCTTCGGTTCCCATTCGCCCTCCTCGCCGGTGGATTCACCTTTTACCACTGGTACAAACAGAGTCGTCCCACAGCGATTGCATCTTACGGCGCTCCTGCCGTCATGATGGCTGCACTCTGGCTTGTGAGCGCGTTCTCAAGATCAGCGGATGTCGCGACGCCTTCTAGCAACCCAACAAACCAAATTCAGACCCCAACAGAGAATCCACCTGCTTCTGAGCCAAAAAATACCCGGCCTCGACCTCCAAGCTCGGATCCGGTTAAGGGGTCGCCAAAATCCGAAGCTCCAAAAACAGAGACAATTGGAGACGATCAAGCACCTGTGGTGAAAAAAACTTCCGAAGGTCCGTCTGCGAATAAGCAGCGAGAGACAAGGATCGAATCTCAACCCGCACCCCCAAAGGCAAAGTCAACCGATTCTTCAGCGCCAAGAAAAAGGACTTCGCCGAATGGCGGAACAACGGTATCTCAACCCCCTGCGAAACCAGAGCCGGAGGTCGCTGGTAGACGACCTGGTAGCCGGGCTGGCGAGGGCTCAGATACTCCACCACCTGTGGATGACTGTGACGAAAACGCGGGCCGACGCGGAGGAAGTCGTGCAGGCGGTAACTAAGTTGGTGTAAAACAATTTTGATATGGTTTCAGTCGCAAGCTCACTTTTCCTCACGCTGCTTGCCGGGGGGCAATTCAATAAAGTCGATAACACAGTCAAGCTGACCGAGCTTCGAGAAGTGACCGATACAGGCGGTCGCTACTATGGCAAAACCTCGATTTCAGGCCAGGCATATTCATTTGCCATCTGGGCAGGAAACTACGGAACCTACACCGTTGTCTACGAGATACCAAAAGGAATGGACGAACTCCGATTCTTCTCCGGAGTCTATGACAAATTCCAAAAGGGTCGAAGCAGCACTATTCGTATTGCACTAGATGGCGAAGACTTTTCGAATCCCCTTGTACCGGGAGGGAGTCTCGACATGGGCTCGAAACCCGTCGAGTGGAAGATCCCTGTCACCGGAAAAAAGTCGCTTCAGATTTTTCTTGACAAAGGCGCTTGCATTGGCGAGCCAACATTCTACAAACTTGCAAAAGCTCCCACAGCGCCCGTAGCGACGTCTAAAGAGCAAAGATCGCCGAATGTGCCAACACTGGTTTCTCCGCCAGAAAAATCCGTTGTGGTGGGTGAAACGGCAATCCTGAAGTGGAAGGAAGTTCCGGGCGCGATCAGCTATGGCGTCTATATCTTGGCGAACAAGTCTCAAGACGAGCTTGGCTCTTCGAGTCCTCGGATATGGGCGGCCACCGTAAAGGATAATCGATACGACTTCAAAATCAGTGATCTACCATCCGGCGAATACTTGTGGTCCGTCGTTGCCTTTGGCTCCAAAAAGGCCCTTGGAGCGTTCTCGGAAGAGCGCCTATTCATTGTCGATAAGTAGTCGTTGCGTTAAGTGCCGCGAAGTTTTTAGGTTCAGTTAAGTCAGCTTTGATGTCTTCTGACGGAGCAATCCGCCAGGAACATCATGGCTATTTTGACCCTACTAAAACCAATCCAATTCCCACCTGTTCCGGAGCCTCTTGCCGAACGCGACCCGAAGCCAAAGATTATGAAACTTGGCAAGCTTTGGCTCTACGGAAATGTTATTCTGCTCGACTCAAATCGATCTTGCTCAGAAGTAGCCTTCGCTGCTAATGGTGCTAATCAGAAACTACTTGAATCAGCTGAGCGAGAATCCGAAGAAATCGTTCTTAGCGGAAAAACCCTGGTCTGTGGCATCCATTCCGATCTCCACCAGCGAGCTTCGATAGTTCCGCTCCGATGGGGTGCGCCTCGAATCGTTGTCATCGGATCTGGATTTTACAACCATCTTGGACCGAACCTCGATGAGGAGTTGTTTGAGGCCGCAAGGCTCTGGAGGTATGAGTTTGATCCGCTTACTGATCTAGTGGTTTCGAAGTATGAGCCGATGGACACAGGTCTCTCCGGCAAACGGTCTCTAGGCACTGACAAGCTGATTCGGCGAATTGCATCCGCAAGTGTCGGTGAGATCCTCCGTGGAACTTTTGAATACTACTGAATCTCGGGCCCGTCCACTTATGGATGGGCTTCTTTCATGAAAAGAGCGACTCCGAGGAGGAGTCGCTTGGTCAGTAATCTTCGGGAAGAAGAATCGTAGTGGATGATCGGTCAGCCTCGGTGATGATCCAAAACTTTGTCTCATCTGAGGATAGGTAGGACGAGAGGATTCTCCCTCCGTGCTTCAGAGCGGATTCGTTGGCATTCGCATCGTCGGAATCTAGGTTTCCCCAGTCACCGTTGATGTGCCGCCGAATCGCCGACTGGACTTCTGTTTGATTTAGACACTCGTTCGCGGTAGCCGTAATGACCACGGATCCGAGTGGAAAGAGAGGCGATTGGATATATGACATGTGCACTCCGCAAGCGGGTCCACGTCCGGGTCACTCAGGACTCCTGTATTCTGATGACGTGGACCCACCTGCGGGTGCGTGACTATTGTCTCAGTTTAAGCGAGCGCGTCAAAACTAAGTACAGCTGCGCAAGTAGAGTCACTCTTCGTTCAGTCCGATCTCCGGCGTAACTTCTGCAAACTTGGCAGCCATAGTGGGGTTCTTGCGTACAAGCTTCTTGACGGTGACGTCCTGCGCTTTGTCATTGGCTAACCTAAGGTTTCTATCGGTTCCAAGAAGAGCATCTTTTGTCTTTTGCAAGTGATCGATAGACTTATCAATTTCCTCGATTGCCGTCTTGAAGCGCTTCGAAGCCAAATCGTAGTTTCGCCCAAACGCACTCTTGAACTCTTCCAGATCTCGCTCAAAATTCGTTACGTCAATGTTTTGTGACTTGATCAGTGCCAACTCAGACTTGTATTGGACTGCGTTCATTGCTGAGTTCCTCAGGAGAGTGATCATCGGAATGAAAAACTGAGGACGGATGACGTAGGTCTTTGGGAATCGGTGTGAAACGTCCACAATTCCAGTATTGTAAAGCTCACTTTCTGGTTCTAGGAGAGATACCAAGACGGCATACTCGCACTTCTTCTCGTGACGGTCCTTATCGAGCTCTTTCAGGAAATCCTCGTTCTTTTGCTTCGTGGCAGTCCCATCGCTCTCGTTCTTCATCTCAAACATGATCGAGACGATTTCGGTCCCATCCACATCAAAATCCCGGAAAATGAAGTCACCCTTACTGCCGGTTCGGGCATCTGTATCTTTCTCGAAGTAGGCTCTCTGAAATGCTGTAGCTCGGATCCGGTTGAACTCAATCTCGCAGTGCTGCTCCAAAGTCTCTCCCACCATTTTGGTGGACAGCTTCGCCTTGAGATCCTTTAGTCTCTCGATGGCCTCATCACGATCTCGTATCTGTGTTTCGTACTTCTCTTTGAGTGACTGCTCGCCAAGTTTGCGTTCGGATTCGGCTTGCTGCAACTTACTTTTCAGCTCGTCTCGCTCCTTCTCAACGACACCAACGGCCTCGGAAAGGGCAAGCTGCTGCTCTAGACCCTTGTTATTCAACTTTGCTCTCAGATCTTGAAGTTCGGCCTCTTTGGCAGATAACGTTGCTTGAGACTCCCGCTCTAGTTGAGCTTTTAAAAGTTCCAGTGCTGACTGCTGTTCGAGCTTCTTTGTCTCAAGTTCTTGCTTCAAAGAATCGCGCTCTTTCTCGATAGCCCCAACTGATTGTTCAAGCGCCAATTTCTTTGCGACCTCCGCCGCACCGAGTTCAGCTTTGAGTCGCTCAATTTCTGCGTCCTTGGTCGACGCCTCGGCTTTGAGGGCGTTAGTGACCTGAGCTTCCATCAAGGCCAATGCTGTCTGCTTCTCCCTCTCAGCTTGCTCTAATCGCTCGTGAAGCTCTGTATTAAACTCGCTGTTCCTGACTTGTCTCAAGATGTCGGCATAACCAGCCTCATCAATTTTGAAGGCCTTTCCGCAGTGGGGGCAGACTACCTCGTTCATATCTGAACCTCCTGAACTCTGGTCAGCACCTGTGATAGCATGCTCGGAACAGTGCCTGGAGCCTCAAGTGTTACCTTTCTGTATGCCAACTGATTTTTCCCTAAACTAATTCCCGTGCTTGCTTCGAGATGATCGCACGTTTCAGTCCATTCTGGCCATTCGACTGCAAAAAAGGCTTCGAGGTTATCGTCAAAGACAGCTACTTTTTCCTCTACCTGGCGATCAGGGAAGTCAACCTCGGCAAGCCCGAAGTACTTGAGTAGCCTTCTATTTGAGGTGATATGATTCGCCTTTTCTTCAGAGATTTTCTTGACCGATTTTCCGCTAGCGAGAGACCTTGCCTCAAACCCAGCGTCGCCATCAAACAGCGCGTACACAGGTATTCCAATGGAACTCAGAATCGCATGAATTAGGGGTATCGACGACTTGCCACAGGCTGAGACGATGGAAGTACCCTCCGACTCAAGTGAGCCAATACTAACTCTGTCACCCAAACCATAGAAAACAGCTTTCTCCGTTGTTCCCTCGACAATGAAGGCTCGATTTGAAAAAAGTGCAATCGAGAGGTCTCCTGTTGTGACCCCATCTAGTTGACGATCCACAACTTCAGGATCAACGATTCCCGAGAGCCTTGCTTTTACATCTGCTATCGATGAGCTGTGAACGGAAACTGTCGGATGTGCATCTGAAGTCCGTGTTAAACGTCTTACTTGGTCAAAGTGCCTTGCTTCGATAAAGTAAGGACTATGAGTGGCATAGCAGACCTGCATCCGTTTGTCCGATGTCTCTGCAAGTGACCGCAAGACCTTAGCAAATGCTTGTGCCTGAATAGGATGCTGAAAAAGCTCCGGTTCTTCGATTGCGAGGCAAAAGAGACCTTCAGTTGAAAGGGCCGTCGACTCGGCGAGGACCTGGAGTGCGGAGATAAGAAGTGTACGCTGAAATCCGTGTCCTTGACGTTCGACGCGGGTGACCGTATCTCCATCTGAAACACTAACCTCGAACGATGTTTTGGGTGCTCGGAACTCCACTTCGGCAGGTGTCACCTGGATCAAACGTCCTGGCGAGTAACTTGCGACTACTTCATTCAGCTGTTTCTTCATCGCTTCAAGCTGGTCATTGAACTTCTCTTCGTAGACCTTTTGCTGTTCCGTCCTACTTCTCTCAACAATTGCCGCAATTTCGGAATCAGCTACTGAACGATCGACTGAACGTTCCAAGATTTTTCCGATGATGCTCGTCTTGGTGTCCTGTGCTTCCTCACCAGCTCGGAGATCCGCCGTTACAAGCACAAAATCAAATAGATCACTCATCTTCCCACCACTATTGAATCCAAAAAACTTTGTGGTTTGGGTTTCAGGGGCCTCAATTAATTGGTCTAGGTGATTTGCTTCCCAAGCCGAGAGCGCCTGGAGAGCATCATTTTGGTTAGCCCAAGCGGGGAGGTTGAGTGAAGGTTGGGAAGCGCGGAGTTCGTTGTAGGCAGCGCGCTTTTCACCCGCAGTTGCCATTTCTCGTATCGGCGTGAAGAGTGGATAGCTCTTAGCATTCGCGGAGAAGGTTTCGGTCCCATCAGGATGCCTAGTTTTCCAGGCTGTGAAAGTTTCGACTCCTGTAGGTGCATACTTTCCGAGCGCTAGTCGATCCTTTTCAGTAAGGTCCCCAAATGTGACTTGCACTTCGATTTTTTCTGTTGTTGCTCCATGACAACAATCAGTCGCCGAAAGTTCTCCATTTTTTCCTCCGTTGAAGAACCAGTCAAGTGCACGAAGAACCGAGGACTTACCGGCCCCATTCGGTCCAATAAGGGTCGTTACCGAGTCAAAATTGATCTCGAGATCTTTTAGCGACCTGAAGTTTTGAATTCTAATTGATTCGATTCGCATTAAATGTTCCACCTTCCTGGTGTGGATCGCCCATATCCTTCTAGCGTCTCAGAGCCTTCGACCCCAATTGCCGCAAAGTGCTTCTTCGCTGATCTGATCTTTGCTAACTCTGTCGGACGCAACTTGGTGTCGTCCAACGTACTCTTTGTTTCGCGAATCATATAGATGCGATCCTCGCCATCGACATGTTTGATGATCGCCCAGTCGGGGTTGTACGGCCCGACAGGAGTCGGGATTTTGAACTTGTCTGGAAGCTTCATAAACAGCTTTATGTCCTCCCGACTGTCCAACTGCTCTGCGAACTGACGCTCAACGTCCGAGTCAAAGACAATGTAGTCGAAATCCGTACGATATTTCAGATTGTCTGTGTAGAAAGGATCATTTTGAGCCTGATTTTGAACTTGATAAAGCTGATCCAAGAACCGCTCCTTCTCCTCTTCACCATCCTTCTGAAGCTCACGTAGCTCATAGACATAGCCGGCGATCTTCTCGTACTGAATTCCATCCACAACGAGCTTTGCGAGTTCGTCCTGGAGTCTCTTCTTTGCCATTGCAATGAAGTCGTTAGGGTTGCCGAGGAACTCTTCAAGTCGCTCACACTTGAGAAGAATATCGATGATGGTCGCTCGGGTCAGGGAGGTTGCTTCCTGAAGTTCCGTCACGATGTCAGGTAGGTCGTAGCTCCCCTTGAGCTCCTTGGATCCTTCGCGAACAACCGAACCCTTTGCTCCACCGCGAAGAACCTTCACGCCTGCGTACGTTGCGACGATGCGAAGTGGCTCAATGGTTGGCGCATCTATAATCGCTTTGACGCAGTTGTTGATAATCTGCTCGCGGTCAACCGAAACGCGGTACGTGGTTTTGCGGCTGATCGCTTCCCAGAACGCCTCAAACTCAGGTGTGCGGTAAAGCTCCTTGTTGAGCTTGCGCACCTGACGCTTGCTGGCAGGCTTCACATACTTCTCGATGCTTGCACGACTGACCAAGCTGATGATCTCAGCCTCGTAAGGCTGGAATTTAGCCGGGAGATGCAGGTCAAATCCAAGGGTGTCGGGCAGGAATTTCGAGGTGATTTTGCCCTCTTTGATGAAGCCTTTAGAATCCAAGTGCTCCCAAATCTCTACTGACTGTTTGTAGCCTAGAAGATCGTCAGTAACGGCTCCGGTCTGGTCAACGACAGCAATCTTCGCAAACTCAGTCTTGCGAACCTGGCCGATCTCGACTCCGGCGTCTTTGTACTCCTTCTGAAGGCTCTTGGCGAACGCTTGGTAGCTCTCGTTAGCAACGACGGTCAAGGTCGCGATACTGCGATCTCCGACACGTGCATATCCCGATTCGGTCTTCGTAACTGGTAGTCGAAGTCCACGACCGATGGTCTGGCGGCGTTCCGTCTCAGCCCCCATTTCGCGAAGGGTGCAAATCTGGAAGACGTTAGGGTTGTCCCAACCCTCTCGAAGTGCTGAGTGGCTGAAGATAAAGCGAACCGGTTCGCTCTCATCGAGCAAGCGCTCCTTGTGCTGCATGATCAGCTCGTAAGCGTCGTCGTCGGCCTTCGTAGCTCCGGTTGAATCTTGGAAAGTCGCCTTGCCTTTTGATTTCAATTGCGAGAAATATGCACGGCGCACATCCCGTGCATCGTAGGGAATCAGTTCCTGCCACTTACTAGACTTCGCTCGTTCCTCGGCAAAGACCTCATCAAACCACCGCGCGAAGTCGCCGTTCGCGTCCTCATTGTTCACCCCGTCACCAAGGTAGCTCGCGACTTTATCGACGAAGAACAACGTGAGAACCTTGATCCCGCGTCCTCGAAGCATCGAGTCCTTGCGGAAATGCTCCTTCACGGTCTCTCGAATCATCTCTTTGTAGATCGCTCCTGAAGCACCCCCAATGCTCTCACCCGCATCCAAAATCCCGTGCTTTGTGAGCTCAATCTGTTGTGGCTCGATGCTCATCTCCATCACGCGCCAGCCCTCATAAACAGGGTTTGCGGTCAATCGTGGATCCGACAGCTCTTGGTTCTGCTTAACGCTTACAACCTTCCGTTCAAGTGAACCATCAGCTTTTCGACAAGCTAGTTCCAGCTTGGCAACCCACGGGTCCCGCTTCACCTCAACAAGCTTGATATGAGGCGTTGCATCTGAACCCTCTTGGTGAACATCAGCGACCACGATTTGCTTCACCAGACCAAGGTCGTGAGCGTCCACCGGGTCGAGCCTGTAGACGATGTTTCGCTGCCGCTTGTGTGTCGCGCTGTAGCGAAGGGTGCAGAGTGGTTTCAGCTCTCCAACAGAGGACTGGGATAGCTGGGACTCCATGTTCTGCGGCTCATCCATGATGACAACAGGACAAGTTGCCTTCAGATAATCGATTGGACGAAGGCCGTTCAGTTTGTCCTTCTCCTGGTGCATGATCCTTGTGTTTCGATCACCTCGAATTGAGGCAATCGTCATGATCATGACCTGAACGCTGGTTGAAGTCGCAAAACCCTGAACCTCTTCGGCGTTATCACCGCTGTAGACAATGGTGTCGAAAGGGAGTTCCGGATACTGGTTCCTGAAGTGCTCCCGCATTAGGCGAATGCTGGTCCGTACACCTTCTCGAATCGCGACGCTAGGGACAAGGATGATGAACTTCGTGAAGTTGTAATTCCGGGCTAGTTCGAAGATGGTGCGGAGATAGACATAGGTTTTTCCGGTCCCGGTCTCCATCTCGATATCGAAATCGAGTGCGTTGTCGAAGAGTTTTGATTGGACCTCAAGACCGTTCCGATCTTGAATTCTTTGTAGGTTCGCAAAAATGACTTCCTCATCGAGGACGAGGTTGTTCCCAATTGCCCCAACTTCCTGCGAGTAGTCCATGGGGATTGCGATCTGATCGCCCCGATCAGCGGATTTCGATTCCGTCCTTATCGTGTTCGCGAGCTGAGAAACGTGTTTAGGCTGACCATCAAAAAGATCGACAACGGACTGAATCGCGTCTAGCTGGTACTGCTGATTCGCATCGAACTGAAATCCGGACTTACTCATAACTTACGCCGTCCATAGTTCAATGCCCTTAGTCTTACAGAGCTGGGCAAGATTGGTCTTGAGTTCGTCGTCACCTTGAAATGCGTCCTCGAGCATGATTAGGCGCTGAGGATCCTGTTCAACGATAGCGCGAAGTTGTTCAAGGGATGGTTTAATCGACTCCGTTAGGTACGCAATCACCATGTTGTCGCCCACTATCCGTACGTCCAGACCGGAGATTGTGGATTCAATGATCCTCTCGGTAAGCGAATAACCTTGCTTAAGGAGAACTTCTATCAAAAGGTCGTCAGCTGTGACGTCGTTACCAGCGTTCTCGCGAAGGCTGAATAGATGCTGTTCCAAGGTAGTAAGATCTGTCTCACTAGTCCCTCTCCATTTCGTAAAACTCGAATCAGCCAGCTTGAAACTCCTGAACCCACTGTCAATCGTTGCTGACTTAACTTGCTGGGCGCTTAGGTTGAGGCGATGCCTGCAAAGCTGGGCAATTGTCGAAAAACCACTTATCCGTGCTCGTGACTTTTCCCTAGTTGGCTCTGGAAGTTGAACCTGCACAAAGCGCCTAGTTCCACCATCTTCTGCATTAAGAGTCATTACCGCTTCGGCAACGGTCCCAGATCCTGCAAAGAAATCGAGCACTATGCCGCTCTGGCTAGTGCACGCTTCAATTATTCTTTTTACAACATGAACAGGCTTCGGATTATCAAACGGAACTCCTTCGAGTTCGTCACTCCCGCCAAAGTAAATCAGGGAAGCTTGATTCTCATATAGATTCTCTTTAAGTAGATACTTCCGCGTAGGTTGTGTAGTCTCATCAACACCAAACAAGATGAGTCCGTCTGCCAACAGTTTGTCCATAGTTTGGTCAGTGGATCGCCAACCTTTTGCCGGGACTGGGCAAGGCTTTCCAGTAACCGGGTGGCGTAGTGCTCTATGTGATCGAGTTTCCGGTTTATCGGGTGCGGCCATTGATACAGGGCGGAACACGTCCCCATTTTCATCTATCTGGCTATATGCAAGCTCACCACCAGAGAATTTGCCCTTTTGCTGAGCCATCCACTCACGGAACTCCTCCCGGACCGCTGGAGTCACATTTCCTGCCTTTTGAATTAGTTGCCTAGCCTTCGCCAAAATGGCGTCCGCGTTTTCTTTGCGCTTTAACAGTCCTCCAGACTCTCCCAGAGTGTCTCGGTTCCTACTGAAAAGGACTATGTATTCGTGTTGTTGCCCCACTCCAACAACCTCTCCTTTTGGATTTCTTTTATCCCAAACAATAGTTCCAAGGTCGTTGGATTCCCCGAAAAGTTCAAGTAGGACACGGTGCAGGTTGGTGTGCTCATGTTCATCGATATGAACGGCAAGAACTCCATCATCTGTCAAAAGGTTCCTTGCTAATTTGAGCCGAGGATACATCATGTTCAGCCAGTTCGAGTGGTAACGCCCTTCGCTCTCGCTATTTGTTGAGACCCTCTTGCCCTCTTCGTTTACCTGCCGAGTCCACTCCAAGTACGTCTCCAAGCCCTCCTTGTAGTTGTCTGGATAGACGAAGTCTTTCCCCGTGTTGTAAGGGGGGTCGATATAGATCAATTTGATCTTGTTGTGGTAGTGCTTCTGCAGGATCTTGAGCACTTCGAGGTTGTCGCCCTCAATGAAGACGTATGAGTCGTGTCCCAGTCCTTGCTGTTCTCTTTGTCGGGACGAAGAGTTGCCGTGGTCGGCTCCTGCGCCGCGCGCATCGCACGTCGCTTACCCGGCCAGAAGAGACCGAATCGCTCGGTCTCGTCTCCTGCATCGTCCTGGAGAAGCTCCTTTAGCTTTACGACATCAACCTTCCCGTCAGCAATGACTTCGGGCACGAGTTCAGCGAGCTTCTCTGCTAACTCGGTTCGGAAATTGGGGGTACTCCCGGGTGTTTCGTTGATATCTTCCATAAGTTTGTTCTTGTTCTAAATCAGTCTAGCAGTACTACTAGCAATCTGGTAGCAATTATCAGTCAACGACCGACCAACGAATCGTGAAGAGATGCTCCGTCTCTTGGGTTCCCTTGAGAGATTCCTCGATCAGTTCCAGGAACCGATCCGCTTCCTCCCGAAGCTTCTTCTTGGCATCGCGAAACTCCTCATCCAGCTCCTCGGCTCGTTGCTCCCACTTGCGAGCCTCCTTCTTGTACTTGAGCTGCTCCATCGGGTCATCGGACTGTTTGGCCGCCTTGCGAGCGTCCTTCTCCTTAGCGCGGTACTCTCGAATCAGCCCCTCATGCTCTGCCTTTCGGTCCTGCTGATTGCGGTAGAGAAGCTCCTCCTGCTGATCGTAATACCTAGAATTGCGCCCCTGAACCTCCTTTTCAAGTTCTGCTCGACGTGAATCAAGGTGCTTAGTAAACCTCTGATCGTCGATGGAATCGGCTGGCGACGTGCTGATGCACCGGAGATCGAGAATGTCCGAAACGTACTCCTCGTCTAACCACTCTCCGTCAGCAGTCAGTGCGCCTGCAAGCATGTATGACTCCGAGATGTCGTCGTTCTTCGCCTTCATCGAGAACGTAACGAGTTTCGCCACAAGCTCACCGCGCTTGCCGAGGAGGGATTTGGCTGCCGTACTCACTCTTTCGGATGCGGAGAGGCTGAATGTGAGTTCAGCAACCGGGGTCTCGGCTGTCTTCGACTGGGTGACGATGTGCTGAGCGAGGGGGCTGGAATAGCGGTACTGGTGTGCGTTGTCCTGGGGCTTAGACTTGAAGTAGTAGCGCCCAGTCGGTGCATCCACCACGGGTGAATGTTTAAGAACAAACTGTCGTCCGTCGCCCTCGAACTCTGCTCGATCCCGGAGTTGGTGCTTCGTGATTGCAAGGAGGAGCCGCTCGAACTTATTCAGAACGTCGCCGGACTGAGCGTCGTAAGCCTTCAAGCGATCCTGAACGTGAGGATCTAGGTGATCGAAAACCTTTGCCTTCGCGCTCGCCATTTCGCTCGAAATCTCATTGGCGAACTGCGCTTCCAGTTGCTTGAATGCCGCGTCGATGTCTTCAGCCTTCTTGCATCGGTTTAGGATTCCGCTGATCACCTTCTCGAAATCAAGGCCGTCCTCGATGGCTCCCAAGATTTCATCACTTGCACCAAAAACCGTCTCGAATAGGTGGAACTTGTCAGAGAGTAGTTGTAGGATCCGCTGCTCTGCGATATTGCCCTGATTTGAGAAGTTCACGACGACCACGTTGTGCTTCTGTCCAAACCGGTGGCATCGGCCGATGCGCTGCTCCACCCGTTGTGGGTTCCATGGCAGGTCGTAGTTGACCACCATCGAGCAGAACTGGAGATTGATTCCCTCGGCGGCGGCCTCGGTTGCGATCATGATCTTGCCCTCCTTGCGGAAGTAGTCAACAAGCGCTTTGCGACGATCAACTGAGAGGATTCCCGTGATCAGGTCTCCGTCCCGGTTAGCTTCGAGCCAATTCTTGTATATCTCGTTTGCTTCGGGAGAGTCGTTGGATCCGTTGAAGAGAAGTAAGCCTTCGCCGCGCCCGGTCTCTCGCAGGTGTCTCGCGATGTACTCCTGGGTCACCGTGCTCTCAGTAAAAATAATCGCTTTCTCTGGTGCTCCAATCTCGTTGAGCTTTGCGAATCCCTTCGTAAGTGCTTCGTTGAGCTTTACGGCCTTCTGGTTTTCCGTGATTGATCTTGCCAGTTTCACGAATCCACGAAGTCTTGCAACTTCAGCTCGAATACTCTCAGCCAGGGATTCGTCGTCAAAATTTAGCGGTGACTGAGGGAGTTCAACTTCCTCGATTTCCTCTAACTCTTCGCTCGTGAGGTCGTCGTCAAAAACGAGTCCGCCACGGTTATCCCGCCTCTTACCACTCGCCAATTCACCTTCTAATCGGTTGGCGATCTTCTCTAAAGTGCTCGCAACGGCAAATGTGGAGGAGCCCAAGCGCTTTCGAATGATCAGGTCGCTGAGATGCCTCTGAGTCGGAGCGAAAGCGTGAAGCTCGGGTTCTTGAAGATATTCGTTTACTTCGTCGTACAAGCGGATCTCATCGGCTGACGGCATGAACTCAATAGTCAGCGGTAACCGCTTCGTGAACTGAATGTACTTGTCTGCATCTCGGCGAAGTGTGCGCTTGGAGATGTCAGCAACACGATCAACGAGATCGTCTTTACCGGCTTGACCGTTCTTGATGTATCGCTCTCTGAATGCGTCGAGTGAGTAGAAATAATCAGGATCAAAAACGGAAACCAGGCCGTAAAGTTCTTCGAGCCTGTTCTGGAGTGGCGTTGCGGTCAGAAGAACCGTCTTCTGGGCATTCCGAACGATATTAGCCACCGAGTTCGAGACTCTAGTCCGCCCTGTCCAGTGGTTTCGTAGCCGGTGGGCTTCATCAGCAATCACCAGATCCCACATTCGGAGTAGAGATGTTTCATGCCGAAGTGCAAACTCGTAAGAGCAGATAAGAACCTCAGCTGAAGCCGATGCCGTCCTGGTTAGTAACGCGTCCCTGTTCTTACCATCGATGATGTTTGCAGGAATCAGGAACTTCTCAAATAGTTCCTGTTTCCATTGCTGCCTAAGGCTCGAAGGGGTGATGATGAGGATGTTTCTCTTTCGTTCAGCCCAATACTGCGAGATAACGATTCCCGCTTCAATCGTCTTACCAAGTCCAACTTCATCTGCAAGAATTACACCCGGGAGAAACGGGGTCTGAAGTGCGAAGAGTGCGGCGTCGATTTGGTGCGGTTTAGGTTCAACTTGGGCGTCAAACAGGAGTCCGGCTAATTTACCGACGTGGTCGCTGGCATAGCTCCGCTGAAGCTCATACGCGTAGTACTTCGACTGATAATCGGTGAGTTGATCCATCGGGGAGTTTTTCAGGAGATTCTAGACTACATCGTACCGAACCGTAAAGAATCTTCAACCCATCCGCGCCCCAGTGTTGCGTGATGTATCGGTTTTTCGCATAAGTGCGAGTTAGATGGCTTTATTTAGGAATGAACTGCTATCGTTGCGGACGCTATTTTCGACCCGGCGAGCTTCACCTGCGCCGCAAAGTGAAGACTGGAGAGCGATACCGGAAACAGTACAAGTCCACGCAGGTGGACCTGGTTCAGGCTACATACGGAATGAGAATTGTTTGCAAGTGGTGCGCCGCGCAGATAGACCGGGCGGAAGCGAAGCGTCTGCTGATGCAACATGCTGGCTCGATAGTTCTGCTCTTGGCTTTGATGCTCCTGATGATCCTTCAGTTTTTTGAATCTCAAAGGTGAAAAGACCCGCGCGGTTGCGCGGGTTGACGAGGTGCTTTTGGGGTCACGATTGGTACGTGACTCCTTTGATGTAGTCCGTAGCCTTTTGAGCCTGAGCGGCGGCGATGACGACAGCCTTTGGATCATTTCTGAGGACGCTAAGCCATGAATGGATGTAGCTTGCTGAGTCGGCGATAAACGAGTTATCGAGTCCAACCTCCGCGGCGCAGAACGCAGAGGTAAGTTCTGCAACCAGTTCTTCGCGGCTGTAGTCTCCAGATCCGAAGTGCACCTGGTCGGTTACCCCTGACCTCGCAAGACGCTTGGAGTGACCAGTGGAATGTCCCAGCTCATGAAAGAGCGTGGTGTAGAACTGGTCAGCAGAGCTGAAGTGCTCCAGCCTCGGAACCTGGATGAGGTCTTGCGATGGCTTGTACCAAGCTGAACTCCCTTCTTCTCTGATTTCTGGTGGGTCGGGCATGCACTCGATGAGCAGCTCAGCCTTTTGGCTTCGCTCCTTTGGGGTTTGCTCAATTGGTTTCGGTAGCTCGGGAATGCTCAGTCCTTCGACCTGCTCGGCGTTGAACACCTTGTAGTAGCGAAGAATGGGCGCTGGCTTCCTGGTCTCATCTTCATCCCAGACGCATTCAGGAAACTTCCAGAACACGACGAGAGTTGATCTCTCGCCCTGTCTGAGGGTTCCTCCAAGTTCGTTGATCTGCCGAAGCGTAAGCCATCGGCGGTCTGAGAACGGCGCTAAACCCAGTAGGATATTATTGACCCCTCGATACGGCTTTCCGGTCGAAAGCGAAATGGGAACATTTCTCTCGATGTGCCAAGGCTTTTTCCAAGGGACGACTCCTTGCTTCAAGGCATCGAGGATCTTTGAAGTGACGATTTCATAGAGGTTGCCAGACATGACAGAGCCTCCGAATGGATTTTGTTTTCATGGTGAACGGAAGGCGATTAGCCTTACACTCACGGTCTCATAATTTGTATTCAAGGTCGAAAAGTTAGGAATGCACGCAAACTTTGATTCACTGCGCCACAGTCCCAGGAGCCTCCGCCGCTTCTATACTTCGGATGTCATCGCGAGATATGGCTTTGATCGTAGTCCCGGTTTTCACTACAACAACTTTAGAGTCGCTCACTTTAAGGCGACCTTTAAGTTCGGAACCATCTTTCAACACCAGAGTTACCCGCGGCCCAACGTGACCACCGAACTGCACTGGAAGCCAGGAGCCTATCATTGTCAGAGGAATGAATGCCAGGATGATGCCGAAAAGTGGCCAACCATGCACCAAGCGGCGCGCATTGCCTTTACTAGCAGTTACGAGATGGCAAGCTACAACCACCGGAAAAAGTGTGCTGATACATATCGCTACTGAAACTGACTTTCCACCTACAACAAAACCTAGAATCGTCAATAAGCATGCAACGAAAATGGCCTCTGCGCTGCTTCTCATGCTGGCGCTGAAGCGGATGCGCCATTCTGGAGATTCAAGCTCATGGTTAATCTCTTTAAAGGAAGCCCATAAAGAAAAGGTCGGCAGAAGAACAAGTGATAGCGCTATGCCAAGACACACAGCCCGCTCCCGTGACACCTCTACATTACCTACACCCAAGCTAGAGTCGATGCAAAAAGCAACAAACAAGCCAAGCACGAAAAGCCCGCCTGAAATTGCTGCCACTACAGGGATAAACGTGGGCAATTTTTCAATCCATCGAGCAATAGATTCATCCTTTTCGTTGTCAAGCATAGCTAATGAGAATACTCACACCATGATATGTTTAATGGCTGCGCGCGAACTCGCGACCCGCAATTCGGTTACGCCCATCCACTGGTCGCTACGGATCGGATTTGGAGGCGGCCTGAATTTTGACAATGAGTTCTTAGATCTGAGCATTTCAAGAGGAAGGTCCGTTGAACGCCTTCTGCTTCGGAAGCCGACCAGTTCGCCTCGAATCATTGCGATTCGCAAGTTCCCCTGATGGTCTGGCCGTCATCCAAAGAAGTTCGCTTTCCTTTGGGTGATATCTCGGGAGCAAGAGAGAAACGTGTTTCTAACGTAATCGATACATTCCCAGTTTGCGTTTAAGAAAGGTACAATCTGCCCAAGGGTGGTACGGAGGGTCTCTCTCTACTCCTACCTCCCCACCTTTTGGTGATCACCCGGCTTCGCTTCGCAGTAGGCAATTATTCTGGGCCACTGAGATGGACTCTGCAGGACAGTACTTTCAAGTTGCCATCCCTTCAAGCTCGGAGCAAGTCATCGCTTTCAAGCGAATTTCAATCTCTTGGACAACTTCTATGGATAATAGGTCGATCCGCCCGTGTCCAAACTCCATTGCAAATCCCGTTGCGAATCCTTGATCAGCTTTGCTCTGCTCGTATCCTAATCAAAGCAGATCAGGGATTGGTCAGCGCTTTCAAGTTATTTTGTCTCAAGCCGCCTTGTTATCGGTGACATCCAGGTCCACACCCGCTCTACCCATGCTCTAATGCGTTGCCGCTTTGAACTCTCTTCCTCATCGCCGCTTGGTTTTTCTTGATCTCCATCTTTCTTCTCTCGTGGAGAAGAGATTTGAAAATCATCTGGGATAAAGATTTTCGTAGGGTTCGCAGAGTCAATCGTGCTGTAATGGACTCGGTAAGTAACCAATTTCCCGCTAGATGATATCTTGCTGAGATCCACGTAACCCAACAGAGATAGTCCGCCGATCGCAATCCAGTAGAGACCCGAAACGAGCAGCCGCAACGCAAGAAATGCTCGACCGAAAACGGTCTGCGATGCAACAATGTTTGCCGTAGAGCCAGCCCTCTTATTCGGTCGTTGTTGAAACACTCCGTACGCCCCCGTAAGGACTCCTTTCTTCCTATCCCGTTTCTCGCGCCTAGCTTGAACTTGTGACCTCCACTTACTAGAGATCGCCTTGCCGATCGGTCCAAGGTTGCCCACGATCACCGACCATAGAACCCCTGCTACCATTCCGAATCCAGAAATGAACAGGCTTTGATAGGCAAAAGAATGAGTCCGCTCAAACTGTATTTGAACCGCGACGAACAATGTCTGCAAGGCTCCAACGATCCCAGTAACCGTCAAACTGACGGGGAGTAGGGCTCCCCACGAGTTGTAGATAATTTTCCTGATGGTGCTAACGAGAAACCAGAGGCAAGACAGAGACACGAAGAGCAGAACTGCCCAGTAATTGCTACCAAGTTTGCCAAGACATATCAGTACAACCAATGCAACCGTTGAGAGAGTGAACAATATCTCGAACCAACGGTTAATCACTGACTTGATAAGTCCGCTTCCGACGCTCGCCTCTACAGATATCCAGCATGTCCTGGCGATAACCGCCAGAGTTTTGGAGATTGACGCACCGCCCGGGCGCATTCCCGCGTCATCTAACATCTGCGAGATTACACCAATTGCCCTTGGGGTCAGGGCGGCTAATTCCTCTCTCTTCGCTTCCGCAGCTACAGGGAGAACTGGCTGCTCGGTCACGACCGCAACTCCAAGTTGCTGGAGCAAGAGGCGGTGAGGATCATCGGCAGGCAAGTTCCTTGCGGAAAACTCAGCTTCCTCAATGATCGCGATGTGGAGCCGATTTAGCAAAGCCGAAGCTTGCCCGGGAGGCGCGTACGTATTAACTATCACTTCAGCCGCGTCAAGTCTCCCCCAGAGGATGTCATTCCTTCTTCCAGCTTCAGTGAAAAACGCTCCGAAGTGTGCAAGCTTCGTTCCCGATAACTTTTCAACTCCATCAATTCTGGTCCCGGTTCGGGATGTAGCCTCTCGCGGGCTTATGCGATGAAGCTTTAGTGCGTAGGAGTCACTCATGCTCCCAACGTAGATGAGCGGAAAGGTTCGAGCATCCTCTGCTGAGAAGCGCTTAAAAGACAGCCTGCGTATCAATCGCTCCGAAAAATCCGGCCCGACCGCAACAAACTTTGAAATCTCCTCAGCCAAGAACTTTTCCATCTCAGCAAATAAATCTTCGATACCAAAGAACCTTCTCAATTCACAGAATAGCCGCTCAAGCCCTTCAGTTCGGCCCAGCCGAACTGACGCATCCTCTTTCCGAGATTCTGATGAATTGGAAAATCTTGGAAGATATCCGTCCCAGTTAGACTCAATGCCGAGTACCAGCCGTGCTCGTTTTGAAGCCTCATCGATAGGTGATTCCTTCGAATCTGCGTCATGCAGATGATCTCCAGCCGCGACGAATACCAGTTCGTCTCGGCTGAGGCGCAGTTCTTCCAGACAGCGGAGAATCCTCATTGCCCCGATCTCCTCTTGGGATAGCTGAGGGCTTAGATCCGTGCCGAGTTTCGAGAGTGGGCCTTGCTCCGCGATTCGAATCAGCAGCGCGGATCGATGTACTTTCTCATAAAACTTCGTTGAAAAGTCTCTCATCAGAGCGAGGCACTGTTCCGAATTGCCAATCTCACTTTCCAAAACGTCTCTGATCCAAGCAAAATACCGAATGAGCCGCTTACCATCAAGGCTTACCATGTTTGTCTTTGTCAGAGCGGCTCGGCCGGGTAAACATGGATCCGTCATGGAGTCATCCGTTGTATCTTGACCCGGTTTGCTTCGAAACTGAAGTTCCAGCGATTCGAAGATCAGGTGCCGGATTGCTTGCTCTCCCATCGAATCGGGTTCGTAACCTAAGATAGATGTGGTGATTTCCGTTAACCAGTCAGCCGTGGACTCAACATAGGCTCTATTGGCAAGCGCAAAATTCGGAGGTGGCTGTTTATCATCATCCACTCCTGGCCCTGAAGTGGTTGCTCTGGTCAGCCGGTTCACCTTTTCTGCGAGCCTCACATCACGGTAAAGCTCACTAACTCTGTCGCTAATCGTCTGCACGCCAGGGAGCGTGAGTGCGAGCTTGGCATGTTCAGCTGCGCTAAGTGGTAACCGCGAAACCGAGTTTGAACGCGCTTTCACTTCCTCATTCGTAACGGGATGGGGTTCTACATAGAACACCCTTCTTTTCACGGGAATATCTGCGCGGCGAGAACGAAGTTGCTTTAACGCATGACCAAACGGCTTGTTGTCGAGATATCCACCGTCACCGAAGGAGCGAAACTCAAACTGCTCAATCGCTGCTTTGAGAGCAACTTCACGTTCCTCCTCATCTCTCGCTTCAAAGATGGAGTCCCCCCAGAAGGGACGGTATAGGTGCTTCCAACTGCCTGGATCATATACGTAAGGCAGCCCTGACGCCCTGATGCACTCTTTCATCGCACTCAGTTGCATGGGCTCAAAGGCGGGAACAATCGAACTCGTTGCCCTGCCAACAAACGCCATAAACGGATTATTTCGGCTCTGAAAATCATTCCGTTGCGACGTCCCGTAGGCCGCGCTCAAAATGGGGTCCGTTCTCTTCTGAAAGTGGAAAACGGCCCTGTGCTCTGCCTCAAGCTGGTCACAACTCTCACGATTCACTTGGACATGCCGCTTCGAATCTTTGCGGTTCACCTGGGGAATCTCATTAGTTTGTCCAATCCGCACGGAGATCGGGTGACCGATCAAATCAGTAGCGGTCATATGCACATCTAATTCGTTCACAAGTTCAACTGTGCCGGACCTCGAGGGAATCAATGGACTAGAATCCATCGAGTGAAGTGCCTCAAGCAACTTCATTGACATCCTTCTGCTACTCAAGACGGAGCGTGCTGGTTTTTTCGTTAGGCCCGGCAAGCCTGTATAAGCCCTATCATCATCTAATAGAAGGCTAATGTCTCCCTCCTTGATCCACATGGTCTCTAGAGCATCAAAGCTAGAGTTAGTAGCAAGGCTTTTCCCAAGAAACAGCGCGTTCAGGCCACCGGCGCTCGTTCCGGAAAGAATGTCAACCACGAATTTGACTCGAATCTCTGGAGAAGCAGTACCACTCGCGCGGCCCTTTCTGAGTTCATCACTTATTAGTCTTGCCAGATCCCTGTAAACAGCCTGAGATTTCGAGAGTATCGGACGCCTCTCAGATGGCTTAAGGTGAAGTTGAGTATCTGAAGCAAGATATGCCTCGCCTGAGGATTCATCATGAGCAGTACTCACAACAAGATTCAAGAATTCTCTTGCAATTCCATTCATATAGATGGCGAGCGATATCCCGCCGTACATGACCAGCGCCACTCGCTGCTCAACCTCTACATCAAATTCTCGTCCAGCCATGAATTTCCCTCCTTCTTGACACTCCTCCTGACTCTCCTCTCCGCACCACTACCTAACCGATTCCTCGAATGAATGTTTGAAGCATCACTCCAATTCTTGTATTCAATTAGATCGCAGAATTGAGGCCTCTGCCGAGTCAAAAGGGATCTGACCAAGGTCAGACCATCAAGCCAACTCCCCATAGGCGCTCGAAACAGCGTCCAAAATCGCATTCGCAACCGCCAGCCTTGACGAGCGCAAAAGAAGTTTCTGACGGTTGCCCGTGTTCGTGACAAAGCCAAGTTCCACCAAGCAAGCGGGGCCCTTGAAATCCAAAACCGCGAGTCGGGGATGCTGGGACTGCTTTTCGTTCTTTACTTTGCGGTCCTTGAATTGAAGGGCTGTCACAACCGCGTTCTGGACGGCTTCAGCGAGCATCTTATCTGCCGAATCGCGGTAGAAAGTCTCAGTTCCACTTGCCGAGGCAGAGGCCGAGTTTAAGTGCAAGCTGATGAAGAGGTCACAGCCCGCCTCCTGAGCGGCCCCCGCCCTAGATCCGACCGGAGTGACGTCACTCTGCTCGTCACGAGTCAAGAAAACGTGAATCCCTCGCTGGAGTCCGACGAATTTGATTGCTATGGCATAAGACAAAACAACGTCGGCCTCGGAAACTCCATCGGAGATGGCTCCGGGATCAAAAACGGTCGGGGCCTTGTTGCCAAGACCATGTCCGGGATCGATGCATAGTTTTTTCTTCATATTGTTCAAGTCCTAAAGCGAATGGTTACTCCTGGGGCAATGAATGGCCTGCCGCTACCGACTTGGCCATTCGAGCCAAGTCCGTTGATGCCGATTGTCACTGAGAAGAAGAGTGGAAAGCCGTAAACTCCTTCCAAGTTCTCCTCCTTCCTTGCTCCGAAAGAAAAGTTGTAGGTCAGACCTGCTCCGAGCGATGGATTACTTGCCGCTTGGTCAATGACGGCGATCGCGTCGAATGTCACGAATCCAGCCGCTGGGTTTCGTGACTGACTGACTCCGGCAATTGGACTTCGAATGCCAAGGCGACCGGGAGCATCAGCCTGGAAGATTGATATGATCTTCAGTCCAGAAAACTCGTCAATCGCATCCGCCTCATTGATCGTAAATGATTGTGGATCGGCGCTAAACGAGCCTCCAGAACTGGGTTCGAACGCCACCGTTGTGATGCCGTAGTACAGGCCCTGAGCGCACTGAAAGTGCTCAACAACAGTTTGGCCGAGAACTGCCTCTCCCTCGACGCCGGTTATGCCAGTGAGTTGAAATGGCTTCGCGCTGCCAACTCTTTGGAATTTTGAACCGCCTGAAACCTTGGCTTCCCCTCTGGCAGACGCCGGATAGATGACAAACAGGTCCACCGTGCGGTCTGGCAAGATACTGAACAGGCTTGCCTTGGGGTCTCCAAACGTTGGCTTATCGCGGGATGCCCTTTGGTTCTTGAACGCGGCGGGCGTGGTGCTTCGATCGAATCTAATAACCACGCTTCGAGAAAAGTTATTCTCGGGCAATTCAAACAATCGGAGAAGTGCCGTGTGGAGCCCGATCTCTACTTTCTGAGACGAGGCTCCCTTCGTCTGCTTCTGAAACGCCTCCGCAAATTCGAGTTTGGATTCCCAAACTCGGTTTGTACCAGCATCAATAGATTTGTATTCCTCTGGATTCGCGGCGGCAATTGATGCTGTAGCTACTACCAAAGAACCTATGCACATGCAAAAGTTTCGTGCCATGCCGGATTGTAAACCCGAAGCCTGTACTCGTCAAGGACTTTATAGTGAATATTTTCAATTTTCTAACAAAAGCGATTCTTGAGCTTGGATTTAGTTTGGGGCTTTCCGAGGTGCGCGGATTCATCTCAGGGAAGAATCAATGGTGAGGCATCTCTTGGAGCTAGTTTCAACCCAGAATCAAAGATGGTCTATTGCAGACTTGGGAAATGCTGCGCTCCTTTGCTACCCCCCGCATGCACACGCAGTGATGTACCAGTGAAGTTCCTAATTTGTCTTCCTCTTCTCTAGTTGCGCCAGCCTATCTCCAGTCGGTCCACCGGTGAGCTCTTTTTCAATTACTACGACAAATCACTAGACGGGCTTACCAGTGCCACCCTTCCTCCTTTTGCTGACGCCGCCCCCACGAGTGGCTTGCCGAAAGGTGCTACAAATGGATTCTTCCACATCATCTGGCTCTGCTCGGCTGTACAATATGTTTGGTACATCGAGGAGCACTTTGAGGTCATTTGAAGTTCCTTCTAGTTGGATAATGACGACGCAGAAAATCAAACTCCTCAAGTGCTTGGAACCCTCTTTCTTCGATGCCCGAATAACTGGAGCGCCAAACAAGGTGGGGTCGAGTCTCGACGTCTAGCCAAATCCTGGCCCTGCCAAGGGTTAGGGAGGGTCCAAACCAAGGAAAGCGTTTGCTAGGATAGCTCTTTGGCAGGTTGCGGAAATAGATCCTATTGAGGATGCCAACGTCAATTCGACGCATCGGACCGACAAGACTTATCCAGTGCTTCTCTACATCAACATGGCTTGAGGTGTACTCGTCTCCGGCTTTGAGATAGATCTGAATTTCTCGACGAAGGCGAACTGGATCAACCAAGCTGAGCCTTCTCATCCCATGTTCGTACTTCCTCCGCTCGACAATGGACTTTGCTGTCGCAAAATGTAGACCTCCTAAGTACTCCACCAAGAGACCGGTTCTGTAGGAATTTTGCTCGACGGGTGAAGCTTGGACGATCATTTGCATCCACTTGTGGAAAAGGTGACTGAATCCGCACCGTTGCAACCGCAGTTGCGTTTCTTATCACAGCAAGTAAGAGTGTAGGTTAGAGTTCTGGAAACGCAATTCTTTCTGTTCCTACTTCCCCAAAAACTTGGTGGAGACTCGGAGTATGGCAAGTCGTGTGCATTGGAACCAGGTTTGGGCTTCCAGTTAACTCCTTTTCCTACGAAGAAGCACGCCTCTCCAAAGATCTTGACCGTAGATACCCAGCAACTGCCGCCTGCGCTTCCCTGCCAAGCATCATGGATTTTTAGATGTTTATTCCAAGGCTCAGGCCTGCCCGCTTTCACCGCCCAAGCTTCGAAGTAAGTCTTTTGCGTCGTATCCGCTTTGGCTCCTCCGCATTCTCGATCTGAATCGATCCTCGTTATTTTTTGTACAATTACGCCATATGCGTAGTCAGAAACCAACCATTGAATTCCCCAGGTGTAAAAGCCGCTTGGACAAGCTTTACCGTAGTCTTTATACACTTGCCAACAGCGTAGCGACTGCAGCCCTGTCGGATCTATTTCAATGCTCGGTTTCCCCCCCACGTACCCATACGCACTCTCATCTGGCCACAGCGGATCAACGGTTGTCCAGGAACCTGAGGTGGCATTGTAATGCCTTGCTCTAACGTAGTGAGAACTCGAGGGAG
>CAZMJL010000002.1:0-514393 GCA_964566635.1 uncultured Fimbriimonas sp.
AATGACGGCAAGGACCCCTATCCCGCCGCTCAGCTCGACGCCCTCAAGGCGATCATCGCCGTCCTGAAGCGCCGATTCAATATCACCCAACTTGTGAGCCACGAATACATCGCCCAGCCATACGGACGCAAGAGCGATCCTGCCAACTTCCCTTGGGATGAACTAAAAGGATTCGGGCTTCCCATGTATTTCGGAAAGCCAAAGTGATCGAACCGGGAACTCTCTATCCTCGTTTATCATAGAAACCATCATGAAGTGGATTTCTGCACTACTCGGAGTCGTCGGCGCAAGCTTTGTCTTTGCCCAAGACATTCGCATCGAGGGCATCGCCAACACCAGCCCAAAGCGCAAGGATAAGGTAGTTCTCACCGACGCCGAATGGCAAAAGAAGCTGACCAAGGAGCAGTACGAGATTCTTCGCGCCAAAGGCACCGAGCCAGCATTCTGTGGCGTCAACCTCGACCAAAAGGGCACCGGAACGTACTACTGCGTCGGCTGCAACCTCGACCTATTCACCGCCAACACCAAGTTCAACAGCGGCACGGGCTGGCCATCGTTCTACAAACCGATCGCCCGCGACCGCATCTGGTTCAAGACCGACCGCGCCTACAACATGGTCCGCACCGAAGTCCTCTGCGCCAAGTGCGATGGGCACCTTGGACACGTGTTCAACGACGGCCCCGCCCCCACCGGCCTGCGCTTCTGCATGAACGGCAAAGTGCTTAAATTCGTCCCCGCCAAGGATAACAAAGAGCATAAAGACGGCGACGGACACTAAAGAAATGCGGGGCCCTCATGGCCTCTCGCTTAGGAAAGCTGGCGACGGATTTTGCCTAAGATTCGTAGAAACCTAAGGTGCCCCGATCCCGCCCCTCCCGGGCCGCATCGGGGCCGAAAGGTATCCTTACACTATGAGTTTGAAGACTTGGCGCGAGAAAGTTGGGCTTGCAGAGATGCTGAAGGGCGGCGTCATCATGGACGTCGTCAACCCAGAACAGGCACGGATCGCCGAAGATGCGGGCGCGGTCGCCGTCATGGCCCTCGAGCGAGTTCCCGCCGATATTCGCCGCGACGGAGGCGTCTCCCGAATGAGCGATCCCGAGATGATCCTCGGCATCAAAGAGACCGTTTCGATCCCCGTCATGGCGAAAGCCCGAATCGGTCACTTCGTCGAAGCTGAGATCCTCGAAGCCCTCGAAGTCGACTTCGTCGACGAGAGCGAAGTCCTCACCCCCGCCGACCACGCCAATCACATCGATAAGCACGCCTTCACGGTGCCATTCGTTTGCGGCGCACGCAACCTCGGCGAGGCTCTTCGCCGATGCGCCGAAGGTGCGGCGATGATCCGAACCAAAGGCGAAGCCGGAACTGGTGACGTCGTCGAGGCCGTACGCCACATGCGCACGATCATGGCGGAGATTCGCCAGGTCCACAGCGCCCGCGAAGACGAGCTTTACGTCCTCGCCAAAGAGCACCAAGCTCCGCTCGAACTCATCCGCGAAGTTCACAAGCTCGGCAAGCTCCCCGTCCCCAACTTCTCGGCGGGTGGAATCGCAACCCCGGCCGATGCCGCACTCATGATGAAGCTCGGCGCCGAAACCGTCTTTGTCGGATCCGGAATATTCAAGAGCGGCGATCCCGCGAAGCGCGCCAAGGCAATCGTCGAGTCCGTTTTGTTCTACAAGGACGCCAAGAAACTTGCCGAAATCAGCAAGAACCTCGGCGAGCCAATGGTCGGCATAAACTGCGACTCCCTGCTCCCCAGCGAGCAACTCGCTGGCCGCGGCTGGTAAACCAAATTAAATGCCCCTCTATCCGAGGGGCATTTTTGTGCCCGAAGTAAGTCGGCATCTTGCCAATGCCAGCGCGACGGGGCTACTTGTACTTAGTCGCGAGTGACCGAAGCGCCGCCTCATTCTTGGCGATCCCGGCGCCAATGCCCCGAATCGGACCAAATTCGCGCAAGAAATCGGCTGAAATCTAGTTCGCCCGTTCATGATCGGCTCTTACCAACTTCAAGTAGCCATTGAACGCCATAGCCGAGTAGGGATCGGCTTCGAGTAAGTGGAAGTGCTCCAAGTACGGCCGCAGAATCTCCGCTCGAGTTGCCGTCCGAAACGGCTCTCGACTGTTCAACATCATGGAGCGCCCAAGCGGCGACGACCATGAACCACCTAAAGAATCCCTCGACGCCAGCACCGAGTCAAGGAAGTTTGCCTCTCGCCAAGCGATCTTCCTGAAATCGACCTTGCGAAGCGCAATCCCCAGCCACTCCTCTCGACACTCCTGGTAGGCCGTATTCGATCCCCAGCGGGCCGCGAACGAGTCGAACTCCTTGAGTTGCTTAGTATGAAACCCAAGCTCGAGAAGCCGCCCACCGCCGCCACCCGAGTTTTCGCCAGTTGCACGCACAAGGTACGCAAATAGCCGCCAAACCCGGCACGCATCTTCAATTCTTCCCGCGTTCGCCAAATTCCCGGCGAGTCGCGCGAGTAAATCGGATTGACTCGCGCGAAGCACTTCTGAACTTCTCCAGTTTTCCGCTCTCAGGTCGCCCGCCCACTGCTTCGCCTTCCTCAATTCCTCCAGCCGGCCCAAAGCCGGCTGAACTTTCCGCCAAGCCTTTTCGGCGTCCTCCGAAAGCGGGACAACGCCAACTGACGGCCTCGCAGCATCGAGCCGAGGCAACCCGGACGATAGCCCCGCACAGATCTCCTTGGCAATAATCACCCCGTCCGACTTCACAATCGGAAACTTCTGCGCCAACTCCGCGCTTCCAATCGGGAAGCAAAGCTCATGGGCCCGCTCCACCATCGCCGGATACGACCGCGCCGCCGCCAACACCCCCGTTTTCGCCAAGTATCCGGTCACAACTGCAAGCAACGCGGCCAAGATAATTGACGCCACCAATAGCGGCTTCCGAAACGCCTTCACCTCGGAATTCTCACCCCAAAATCATAATCCCGCGTCGACGTACCATTCACTTTCTTCTCAATCTGCCCCCCATCATCCGCCAGGTTAGGGCCAAGCGAATAAACAACCAACCCGCCCTTCTGCAACACAATCCGAAGTGGCTTGCCATCGCTATCTAAGGCGTATCGCCCCTTCAGAGGAAGGTCTTTCAACTTCGGATTCTCGAGCAACCCGATCGCCTGCATCAACGTATTCCGACGGGCATACTCGCCCGTCGCCGCGTCATAGGCACGCTCAAAACCAGGCAGTACAAACGAAACAATTCGAAAACTTGCCGCACCCGTCACACTTGTATCCAAGTCACGACATGCCTTGAGCGTGGCCGGATAATCATAAGGGTCGGAATTCAGTTGCGAAGCAAACGCAGCCATCAATTGATGAATCCTGGACTTGCTTGCGGCGCCCATTCCGGGGATCTTTGACTCCCACACAGCATACGCATAAGATTGGCAATCACCCGGCTGCTTTGGAGGCGGCCGCAAAACAGCATCGACGTCCTGAATTGACTGTAGATGTTGGTAACGCACTACGGCCTTAAAATCAATCGGCTTGTCTATCAACGTCAAAACACTGCGAATGGCGGAACGCCACTCCGGACTTTGCCCATGAGCGGTAAGCGCCGCACGCATGGATTCCTCAATGACAGTGAAACAAGTAACTTGAACCAGCATTCCGATCCAAACTGGCTCGTCGTCAATAAAGTTCGCTAGGATCGCGGCTCTTTTCCAACACTCCTGCGCCGTTCGGAGATCGCCTGCTCCCACTGCGATATCGGCTCGTGCGCAAGCCAGCTTTACCACCCCCTTAAATCGTGCATACTCGGGATAGGTTGTCTCGGCGAGTAAGTGCCGATCTCGCTCAAAAATGCATCCCTTCCAACGCTCGGCGCGGTCCACGCTGCCCCAAAAAGATTCGAGCCCCTTGTAAGCACGGAGTACGGAGTCACCATCGGTTAGAGAGAGAGTCTCTTTGACGCCGGAATCATCCTGATACCTATCCGCATACTCCCTCAAAATCGGATTGATGAGTCCTGCCGCATTGTCACCCTCAGGAAGGGAAAAGGAGGCGACGTAGTCGTCCATACTCAGGAACAATCCTGCGGCTTTGGCTCTTTGTTGATTGCGCTCTAAACTCCCTGCAGCTTCGGGAATATCCGTCAAGCAGAGCGCAATTCCTCCGGTCGCCGCCACGAACAGGAAGACCATTCCCCCAACGAATGCAGCCTTCTTGAAGCTTTTCATGTCACCTCGGAATCCTCACCCCAAAATCATAATCCCGCGTCGACGTACCATTCACCTTCTTCTCAATCTGCCCGCCGTCATCCGCCAGGTTAGGACCAAGCGAGTAAACAACCAATCCACCCTTCTGCAGCACAATCCGAAGTGGCTTCCCATCGCAATCCAATGCATATCGCCCCTTCAGTGGAAGTTCTTTCAAACCCGGTGTCTCCAGCAACTTCACCGCCTGCATCAACGTGTTTCGGTTTGCGTACTCCTTGGCCACCGCCTGTCCGGCTTGCGAAAATACCGGCAAAACCAAGCTCACAAAAACGTAACTCGCCCCCTCTCGGCTCGCAAACCGATCCAAGTTCGTACCCGCCCGCAGAAGCGCCGCGACATCGAAAGGGTCCTTGCCTAGGTCGTCGACATACTGCGCGTACCCCTCATGCAGGCGCGAAAATGTCGCCGCCTTCATCCCCGGCAAACGCGCCCCAAACGTCGTCTTCATCTTCTCCCACCGATTCTCCGTCAGCAGTATCGAACCAGGGTCTCGAAAGCCTTTGTTCAGGCCATCCACCGCAAAGCCGTGCTCAAACTGAATGGACTTCGCCATATCGATCGGCTGGTCCAATACCGTCAGCGCGTTCCAAGCCGCCGCCCGCCACCGAGCATCAGTCCCCCTCGTATTCAGCGCCTTTCGGATCGATTCCGTTGTGATCGCCGAGCACGCAATCCGCACCAACGTCCCAATAAGAATCGGCTCGTCGTCGCACATGAGTGATGCCTTCGCCGCCCGCACCCAGGCCTGCCTCGCCACATCCGGCTCGTTGTCATTCAGCGCGATTTCTGCCCGATAAGAACATAGTTTTGCGATACCTCTCAGGGACGAAAACTCCTCAAACCGAATACTCATCAAATCCCTCCGGTCCTTCGGAACGATTGCCTGCGGCTTCGCCGCCGCCGCCTCCAGCTTCTGCCAGAACGGTTCAAACTCGCCATACACCCGCGTCACGAGTTTCGTGTCCATCTGCTGCGAACTCGGCGACCCGACGAAGAACTTCTCCTTCTCGTACTTCGTGGCAAACTCTTTGATCACCTCGGCCAGCAACGGCCCGCCATTCTGATCTGCCGGAAATGCAAGCCGCTTCCGGTACTCATCCGCCGACATCACTAACCCCGCCGCCCGCGCCTTCGCCTCGTTCTCCTTGAATGAGCCCGCCGCCTGCGGAATGTCCGTCAGGCTGTATCCGATGCCCGCGAGCGCCAAAACCGCGACGCCAAATCCCCCAAAAACGACGAAAACTTTGGGAATGCGGCGGGAAGTAGCCATAAGTCCAGTATGGACGCACCCAAAGCCCCGATTCGTTCGCCCGGTACACTCTTTAGGTGAAGAAATTGAAGCTGGGACTGCCAAAAGGCTCCCTCCAAGAGGCCACGTTTACGCTATTTGCACGTGCCGGCTTCCATCTCAAAGTCGATTCGCGCTCCTACCAGCCCATGATCGACGACCTCGAGATTGAGCCGATCCTCCTCCGCCCGCAAGAGATCCCCACCTACATCGAAACCGGGGTCATCGATGCCGGACTCACCGGGTTCGATTGGGTCGCCGATTCCGGTGCCAACCTTCACGAAATCTGCGAGCTTCGCTACAGCAAGGTCACCAACAACCCCATCCGCATCGTCCTCGCCGCCCACAGCGACTCCGAAATCCGCTCGATCAAGGACCTCCAAGGCAAGCGCATCGCCACCGAATACGTCCGCCTCGCCAAGCGCCACTGCGAAACCAATGGCGTCAACGCCCACATCGACTTCAGCTGGGGCGCCTGCGAGGTCAAGGTCGGAACCGTTGCCGATGCCATCATCGTCAACACCGAAACCGGAAACTCGCTCCGCGCCCACAACCTGCGCATAGTCGAGGAGCTCCTCACCAGCACCACGCGGTTCGTGGCATCCCACGCCGCCATGACCGACGAATGGAAGCGCCTCAAGATCGAATCGCTCGAGATTCTGCTCACCGGAGCCATGAACGCCGCCAAGCTCGTCGGGCTCAAAATGAACATCCCGGTGGCAAATCAGACCGAAATCCTGGGCCTTCTCCCTGCCATCAACACCCCCACCATCTCGCCCCTCAGCGACTCGGCATGGGTGGCGGCCGAAGTGATTCTGAGCGAAAAGCAGGTCCGCGACCTCATCCCGCCCCTCAAACGTGCCGGCGCAACCGGCCTCGTCGAGTACCCGCTCAATAAGGTCATCTACTGAGAGATTCAATTCTGCAGCCTCGGGATTCCCACTCCCGAGGCGATGAAGTGGGGGAGGGGTGGCACTGACAAGCGACTGCACACCACCACCCTTCGAACACCCTCAAGCCAGCTTGTCAGTGAAAAATCAGATGCCTCGGGATTTTCAATCCCAAGGCTCAAGTGCTAGCCCGGGCTACTCCTGCACACCCTCCCGACGCCGGTGGCTCGCCGACAGTTCAACATTGTTACGCTTATGCAATCTCCTTGAGATCCAGTAGACACCTAGAATGTGCCAAAGCAAAATCATGACGAGCGGAATGATATGTAGGGCATCCCGTTCTCCTACAAAAATCGCTAACACGACTAACAAGGGAGTGATTCCGCCGATCGAGGTTACACTCGATCCTCGATACTTTTGAATGAGGTATCCGATATTGATCAGCTCGACTATCGCCAGCACAAGAACAATGATTAGCCAGATACTCATGGGACTTGTTGGTTCTTTGAGTGCCTCCCCGTTACTCCTGCTTACCCCGCCCAAGCAGTGGCTTGCCGCCCACGTAGTGGGTCGTGGAAGGACTGCTACGCGCTGAGCTTTGACACCATGAGTCTAACCACTAGCGCGAGCAAACTGGCGATCAAGATTCCAAAGGCAAGTGAAAATGACGCCAAAAAATGATCATACGCACCCCGACCCGCGTAGGTAGCCTGATTGAACTCCCATAGACTACGTATAATTAACGGCGTGGCGATTGCCACCTCGCCAAGCAGAAAAACAGTCTTGGAATTTCGCACTGGTAAGGACTTTGGGATCTTCAATGCGCTCCACCCGATAGCCCCAACCACCATTGGTAACACCCATAGCTGACTTGGCGGTCCAGTTGAACACGAGAAAATGGCGCTTGCAAGGACCGATCCTATCCCCGTAAGCACTGCAACTAAAGAAAGCGACAAAAATCCTCCTTTTTCACTATACTTTAAGCGCCAATCCACTTCGACCAGTCCACTAGGTGGGCTGAGTAAGCAAAAGGAGCTTGGGTGGCACTGACAAGCGACTGCACACCACCACCCTCCGAACACCCTCAAGCCAGCTTGTCAGTGAGAGGTGCACAGAGATTCCGAACCCTGAGGCTAACATACTCCCCTCAACGGGAACTGTCAGCGAACCACAATCGTGCAAGGAGGACGGGCAGAGGTTGATGTGGAGACAAGTTGGCAACTTGGGCAAAAGCCTGATCACTGACAAGCTAGTCTTTCGGTTGCCTGAATTGATCGGCGTGCGGCCGCTTGACAGTGCCACCCCGTTCACTCCGGCTTACCCCGCCCACGCAGTGGCTCGCCAAAAACCAGCCGAATGCTGACAACCGACAGCTCGCCCTAAACCGACCTGCAAACGTTATCGCCACCCATCTCGTAGGAGCAAAAGTGGCAAGCATCATCGCCCTCGCAATCGCAGCGAGCATCAATTTCGCTCCTGCACCGCAACTCAAACAAGGCGCCGTCCTCCAAATCACGGATCGCCTGGACCGAAATGAGGCATTCCTCGACCCAAGAATCGCCTTCCAAAAGCTCAACCTAGGTAACCAACGCTTCGTTGCCGGAAAGAGCATCCACCCGCGACAAGACCAAGTCGCCCTCGCCAAGCTCGCAAACAAGCAAGAGCCCTTCGCCGCGATCGTCGCGTGCTCCGACTCGCGCGTCCCCAACGAAATCGTTTTCGACCAGGGACTCGGCGACCTCTTCGTCATCCGAACCGCCGGCCAAGTCGCCGGGGAAGCCTCGTTTGGCACCCTCGAATTCGGAGTTGCCGTCCTCAAAACCAAGCTCGTGGTTGTGATGGGCCACACCGAGTGCGGTGCCGTCAAGGCCGCTATGGACGTCCCTGAGAATCCTCCCGGCGCGATCTCCTTCCTCATCAACTCGATCCGCCAAGCCATCGAGCCGGTGACGAGCAAAGAGCACGCGACGCTCGACGAAGGAATCGAGGCAAACGTTCTCGCCCAAGTCAACGCAATCCGCCGACGTCAACCGGTCCTCAGTAAGGCGTTCAAACAAGGCGAGATCATCGTCGTTGGCGCGGTCTACAACCTGTCCACCGGAATCGTGACGTACCTCCCAGAAACCCTAAAAGGCACCCCCGTTGACCCCGCCGTATTCGACGTCACCCGCCGAATCATCAAGTAGAAGTGATCTCTAACGCTACTCCGAAAAGTCCCCTCTCGCCATGAGAGGGGACCCTTTTGAGGATTTCGCCGCAGTTCACCCCAACTCAAGGTAAACCAAAAAGCCCAGGAACCAAACCCCTACCAACCGTGTTGAACCCCCACAGAGGTTCAGAAGCCGATGGCACTGACGAGCCACTGCGTGGGCTGGGTCAGTAGGAGTAGTTTGGGTGGCACTGACAAGCGATCTCTTCCCGTAACTCTCCGAAGATCTAAAAACCAGCTTGTCAGTGAGCTACCTCCCGCTGAGACTCCCATTCCGCGAGACTACCCAAGATCAGACTTCAACCCCCTGACATCCCAAACCCCGAGAGCCGACCGTCCGCGACCACCCCGTTCATTCATGCTTTCCCCGCCCGCGCAGTGGCTCGCCGCTGGAACTCAGAGATTTGAGAGAGACTGAACCCCATTTCCTGTCCATGCTAGCGACCTACTTAGTCACTCCACGCCTTCCGCGAGTAATCAATTCGGCAATCTTCTGTCCTCGAATCTCACCAATTGCTTCTTGGATGAACCGGCTATCCTCGTCGGTACAGCCACCAGTGGTTTCGCACTTGCTAAGAGCATTTCCGACCGCATGGCACAGAAAGGCGTACTCTGAAAGCGATCTGTATGGACTGCGAACCTCTTCAACTCCGATCGTCAAGGCTTCTCTGTCAAGTTCGCTTGTGTACTTCATCACAAGGAGCCAAGACGCTGCCATCCCAGCAATGAATACAACTAGACAAAGACTTAATAATTGTCTTCGACTAAAACGCTTTTTCATGGCAACTACTCGCTGATATCACGCCTCTTCCGACGAGCCATCGTGTGGGCTGGGTAAGTAGGAGTAGTTTGGGTGGCACTGACAAGCGATCACCCACCGAGCACCATTAACAGCGACAAGCCAGCTTGTCAGTGATCTGACGCCCACCGAGACTCCCATTCCGCGAGACTACCCAAGATTAATCTGCGATTCCTGGAGATTCCGGAACCCGAGAGCCGAGCGCCCAAGACCACCCCGTTCATTCATGCTTCCCCCGGCCACGCAGAGGCTCGCCACCCCGTTTCCTCCGGATTACCCCGTCCACGCAGTGGCTCGCAGCTCGTATCGGCGGTCGATCTTTGGAGCACAACCACACAAAGCGACTAAAGCGAGACCAAGACCAAGCGATTTCATCTGGTACCACCATAGGGACAAGCACCTGCGTGAGCAATCATTTCACTTTCTTTGCAACGCGTACTAGCCGAAACCCGCGTCCGGTGTCGCCAGGGGATTCCGTCTCCATTTTTCGATACCAAATCCACGGCGAAAGTGGCGTACCAACTCCGAGCCCCCTAGTGATGTACAAGTCATAGTCGATCCTACCAATTGGGTTCCTTTTGGGCGAGGCAGTGTAATCACCCAAATCGTCAAGGCAGATCTCCCTAGCGTTTCCGCACATGTCATAGATACCGTAAGCATTCGGCGGATATGATTTAACTTCAGCAGCCTTCGTGCCTTCAATCAACGCAAGTGATTGATCCGGATGATTTCCCCACGGGAAGTCCATCCCTTGCAATCCTCCCCGTGCAGCATATTCCCACTGCGCCTCTGTGGGAAGAGTGTAGACGTAGCCGTCTCTCGAGGAGAGCCACTCCGCAAATTTCATAGCTTCCTTCTTCGACACACCGCAAACGGGGCCATTATCTTTTGTGGACTCATGGGATGGAATTCGGCTCATAAAATGGTTAAACTGCAAGTTGGTTACTTCAGTAGTCATGATCTCGAATGGGTCGAGTGTAATTTCATGAGTTGGACTCGCAACGGAACTCTTTTCAGATCCCATGCTAAAGGACCCTCCTGGGATCTGCACAAACTCCATGGTGGTCAGGCCTTTGATCGTTACCTTTCGAACTTCTGGTTTTGATAATGGAGTTTCCTTTTGACATCCAATAACCATCCAGAGTAACAAAAACAGCATTATTGCTAGCCGCAACATTTCAATTGTCCCATGGCATATTCCAACGTAGTTCGCATGATGAGCCACTGCGTGGGCTGGGTAAGCAGGAGTAGTTTGGGTGGCACTGCCAAGCGATCACTTACCAATACTATCCGAACATCCCCAAGCCAGCTTTTCAGTGAGCTACCTCCCGCTGAAACTCTCATTCCGCGAGACTACCCAAGATCAGACTTCAATCCCCAGGTATCCCAAACCCCGAGAGCCGAGCGTCCACGACCACTCCGATTTCTTCTGCTTACCCCCGCCCACGCAGCGGCTAGCCGCCTCAGAAAGAAAGGCCGTGACCAAACGGAAAAGCTGGTGACGGATCGCAATCGATGTAGTTACTGTGAGGCGCGGGCCGTTGCCTGCTATGGACAGGTAGTTGTCCAACCGAGCGGGGCCAGGTGAGGGTCAACTTTCCAGTCGGCTTGACTTTGCCGAGCAAAATCTCGGCGAC
This sequence comes from uncultured Fimbriimonas sp., assembly GCA_964566635.1. GTDB lineage: Bacteria > Armatimonadota > Fimbriimonadia > Fimbriimonadales > Fimbriimonadaceae > Fimbriimonas. The sequence goes on from CAZMJL010000002.1 coordinate 11,077, forward strand.
GGCCTGACCACCGAGCTGACCAGGATAGCCTGCCCATAGAATGGCGGGAACGTGCTCGCGGATCCACTCGATTTCGAAAGGTCGACCACCGATCAACACAACGATCAGCGACTTACCTAGCTTTGTGAGTTCTTGTACCAGCTCGAGCTGGATGCCCAATAATCCGAGGGTGCTTCGATCCATGCCTTCGCCGCAGTCGCTGTCCAGGCTACTGCTCTCGATTCCCATCGCCCCCGCTTCGTGCTGTTGAAGTCCGCTACTGGATTCAAAGTTTCGGGCACTACTACCGCCCATAACGGCGACAATGACATCGCTGTTCTGCGCGATTTCAAGTGCTTCGCGAACCAGTTCGGGCCGAGCTTCGCCACGGATGGAACAGCCCATGGCATAACTCACTTGCGCGTTTGGAAGTAACTGCTTCAGTCCTTGATAAATCGTAGTCGTTTCGCCGGGAAGTTGGGGAGGGGTATAGTCACCAAGTTGGTTGTACACTGAATTGGCGTTAGGACCGATAACAGCAAGCGACTTGATATGCGGAGTCAGGGGAAGAATTTTGTCATCGTTCTTTAGCAACACGATGGATTCCCGGGCCAACTGGAGCGCAAGTTCCTTGTGTTGTGCGCAACCCATGACAGCCTCGGCCTGCCGAGGATCGACTTGACGTTCAAACAAACCAAGCTGGAATTTGAGCGTAAGAACTCGACGAACCGCCTCATCGAGAGTTTCCATGGCAACGAGGTTTTGGGCGAGAGCATCCTCCAGAGGTTCTCCATAAATATGGGTTTGGGCGGTCTCAAAGTCGAGTCCTGCATTCAGGGCTACGGCGGAAGATTCCGCTACAGATTGAGTCAACCCAAACGTATCCTTCAGCAATCCTAATGCACCGACATCGCTAAAGGTAACACCGTTGAACCCTAACTCATTTCGAAGAAGCTGAGTGAGCAAAGCGTGGCTACCACTGCACGGCACACCATCGATTTCATTGTAGGCGGGCATCACGCCTTGTACGCCAGCGGCGATCGCAGACTTAAATGGTTTTAGAAATACTTCATGAAGTTCATTCGGCCCAAGGCTTGCGCTATTTGCATTGCGCCCCCCTGCAGGCGTACCGTGAATAAAATGCTTCGCAACGGCGCAGAGTCCGCTTGACTGGAGGCCAGCTACAGCGGCTGCCCCAAGCTCCGCAGTGAGGTCGGGATCCTCGCCAAAAGTTTCCTCGGTGCGGCCCCAGCGTGGGTCCTGGCAAATGTCCAAATTGGGCGAAAAGGCAACTGAGTTGCCCTGAGCCCACGCTTCATTCCCCGCCGCGGCCATGAACTCACCGACCAGCTTAGGATTATTGGTCTGGCTCATGTTTAGCTGGCTTGGGCCAATCGTTCCACCAAGTGCCATGTATCCGTGGCCGGCTTCTGCAATGATAAAGGCTGGGATACCCAGCCGAGTGTGCTCGCGGATATAGTCTTGAATCTTGTTAACAAGTTCTGCGCCTTCTTTCGGGCTCAGCCCGGTTTCTACCGTGACCCCAGTCCACGGGTCCGCTCTCAACAAGCCATAAAGCCCTCCAACCCCGGAGCCCGAGAGGTTTTGAAGCGCGGTTTCGCTGAGTTCAATTCCAGATTCTGTGCGCGAGTAGTACGACCATCCGTAGTCACCGCGAAGCTGCGCCATTTTCTCTTCAGTAGTCATTTGCTCCAGGAGAGCCTCCACTCGATCGGAAATCGGCAGGCTAGGGTTAAGGTAATTAATGTTTCTCATGGAATTCGGGTTTGGCGACTGAATGCCTCTGTGGGCTGGGCAAGCACAAGTAATTGGGTGACACTAATAATCCATCGTAGAGCGCAACTCGCCCAACACCCCCAAACTGGCTAGTCAGTGAGCTACCTCCCGCAGAGACCCCCATTCTGCGAGACTACCCAAGATCCGACTGCGATTCCTGGAGATTCCGGAACCCGAGAACCGACCGTCCGTGACCACCCCGTTCATTCATGCTTTCCCCGCCCACGCAGTGGCTCGCCACGGTGTGGAACGTCTTGATCGCGCTTTGACCCCGAACCTGCAGATAGTCCGTCCCATCCCTGAGGATGGTGGAGAGACTTTCGCCTACGTTCTCGACTGTCTTGAAGCCGTCTGAATCGTAGGTGTAGGTGCTCAACGTCGCCATCCGGGTCTATTCATCATACGACTTGAAGTAAGGCTATGTCTTTGACATCTGTAACGACGCCCCATCGGTTCGATGAAACACTAACGACACGGAATGCAGAAAGTAAATTGCCATCTTTTCCAACCTTAGGTAGACACTCATTTGCCCGATTCCAAGCTTATTTTCTTTTCTTTATCATCACGGTCCCACTACTCATCCTAAGTTCGTCAAACATGATACTCACGTTTCCGTCTGCTCTCCACAAAGCTGTCGACTTTTCTACAGGCCTATGTCTCATCAAAAACAACGCTATTGCTGACGTAGACAGATTCCAATTTTGAAGCAATCGTTTCCTTAGCACCTTCCGCTTGGAAGTGGAATATTCGATGGCAAAGCACACAGGGACTACTCTAGGGTTTATGAGGCAGTTTCTAAGATTCTGGATCTTAATACAAGTGAGTTTTTCGTTCGTGATCCCTACGGGGACGCCATGTGTAACCTCGGATCCCTGCCATTCGATCAACCCCGATTCGAGGTGGACTACAGAGAATTTGTGCCCAGCCATGAAGGAGCGAAACAAAGTGTCTCCGTCACGCTCGGGAATGTATTCACCAGGAATTCTCGAGCCTGTGTCGAACACCAAGTAGCTGTTGGAATCAACGACCAGCCTAGGATCAAATATTCCGGATGTCTGGTACTGGTAACGATGACCTTCGGGACTGATATAATTTAGCTTGTCTGAAGGCAAGATCATTCCGCCATTCTTCAAATACCAAACTCGGTTATTATTGTCGCTTCGATATGTTTCAAACAGGGGCTTGGCACCTCTGCGAACGACAATCATGCCGTTGGAATCGAGTTGCAGGTTAATTTGAATATCAGCCAGTAGATTACAAATCACCAAATGCCATAACATAGGGACCTACTTTGGCAACCCCTTGATGCACTCGGGCTTTGGCTTTGGTATCGGCATGGTTTTTAGGTCGATACCAGACTCTTTTAGACATTTGTTTGTTTTGTCATTTTCAGCACCTGGCCCTACGACACCAAATGCGAGTCTCAAAAAGGCTTCTAGATTTTTTGCATCCTTTCCGTCGCCACGAATCCGCAAGCTAATCAACATAGCGATAGCCGCCGCAATGTTGCATCCTAATTCTCGTTCACCTCCACACGCAGTCGGTGATGGTGAGCATGGCGGGCACTCTACCGGCTTAAATCGATTGTATTGCTTGCAATCGAGTTGCAATAAGCCGAATGTTGTGGGCATACGAAGTTTTTCATGTGTCGTTCGGGCTGTTTTATCGCAGTCCGATTCCCCGTAAGCAACACACATGAGAATCCGAGCGAGATTATACGCGTCGTTGGGATCGAAGCACTTCCCTAGCTCCTGTTTTAGTCGGTCAAACGCCTCTTTGCAGGCCGGGGTATGCCACGGCTTAGGTCGGACAGCAGGCTTCCCTTGTGCTCCACTCGGATCTGCCCCCCAGGTCGACCGTCCCCCGACATACCCATAGGCACTCTCATCCGGCCAGAGCGGGTCGACTGTACTCCAGTTCCCTGTGATGTACGAGTAGTGCCTTGCTCTGACGTAGTGGCTCATGTGGAACAGACCGGTTTCTCGGTAGCCGTAGCTACCAACCCAACCAAACCCACACCCTGTGCCAGTAGACCAGTTGTTACGTCCATACGCTGAATAACGAGTGTCATACGTTCTCGTCTGAGTCTGATCGATCTCAGCGGTGATTGAACCAAGGTGGTCGGTCAGGAAGTCTTTCTTTACACCTCCTGACTCATAGCCCATCATCTGGCCATTCACACTATAGAAACGCTTCTTCATTGCCATTAGATCTCACCTAAAAACCGGACCTGACGCCAATCCTTCCTTGAACGAAAGATTTTGTCCGCTCCCTTCATGAACAGTCCCGTCTTCCCAAATAGCGTATTGTCGAAGACTGTCGAAAATCACAACCCATTTCGTGTCCACTTTTCTAATTCGTTGTACGGAAATGTATAGTTTCCGACCTTCTCTCTCCAGCCTCAGATGGGACGACTTCCAAAGCAGATTATTGTCAATAAGCTTTCGAAGAGATTCCTCCTCAATAGCTGAAATCTCAGTTAGTCCTACCTTACACTTAACCCCATTAACGCTACCGATAATGAATTTTTGTCCTTCAATCGTTGCTGATCTTCTCCCGCTTGGCTCAATTTGCAATTTCCATGCCCCGGACGGACCTTCAAAAGAGAAACGAACGATGGATCCGTCGCGACGGCCAATAGCCTGTTCGAACGTGAGTAACAGTCTGGGTAAAACTAGCTCGTCCAAGTCGTGCCCCTTGGATCTCTGTAGTGACCAGAAAAAACAGCCTGCCGCCAGTATCATTGGAACTCCTTGCATATGCTCGGAAGTACTCCGCACTTATATATAGTGAGCTTTTCGCATGAGTTGAATATTTGTTCACCAACGTATCCTTTACAAAAAGAATCTCCTTTGCAACCCTTATTGTATGCATCTAAGAGGCACGCAAGCGAATCCTTCCATGCTGTGCATTCGTTGTGAGGAATATCTTTTGGGTCACCCCCGCCCGGATGAGCTCCCTTCTTAGCGCACTTAACGCCCGGCTTGTGAATTCCTTCGTGCCTTCTAATGCAGGCAATAACCAATTCTTGACCTTTCCTTTCGCCTGAATTAAATGGCTTCGAAAGGTTTTTGGGCCAGACACAGATTGTTGGCTTTCCGTTGCAGCAGATAATGCCACCGGGTTCACCGCAGTCCATTTTCTTACCATAGCACGGGTCATCTTTTGGTAGGCCTTTGTCTTCGTGAGTTTCTGCATACTTGCAGGGATCCTTAGTGCAGTCGTCTTCGGGATCTCCGCACGCGCGACCAGTATAGTCCAATGCATTGGTTGCCCTTCCCCCGACATACCCATAGGCACTCTCATCCGGCCAGAGCGGGTCGACTGTACTCCAGTTCCCTGTGATGTACGAGTAGTGCCTTGCTCTGACGTAGTGGCTCATGTGGAACAGACCGGTTTCTCGGTAGCCGTAGCTACCAACCCAACCAAACCCACACCCTGTGCCAGTAGACCAGTTGTTACGTCCATACGCTGAATAACGAGTGTCATACGTTCTCGTCTGAGTCTGATCGATCTCAGCGGTGATTGAACCAAGGTGGTCGGTCAGGAAGTCTTTCTTTACACCTCCTGACTCATAGCCCATCATCTGGCCATTCACACTATAGAAACGCTTCTTCATTGCCATTAGATCTCACCAAGATAATCCGTTCCGTCCCAAATAATCGTTGTCACAACCCCGTTCTTGTTCTCACTTCGCTTCTGACCATCGCCATCGTAAGAATAAGTCTGAATCGTCGTATCTTCTGCAAACGTTTTCATCCTATTCTCCTTGTCGTAAGTCATCGTCGTCTTCTGGGTCGGAAGTGGTTGATTTGCGATCTCTCATTTTTGAGGTAGGGGGGTTGGCGGATTTTGACCCGCTACCCACGGGTCTTTTTCTGTTAAACGCACGAACTTTCTCGCTTTAGAACTAAGTGCACCTTCCGGCACAATCAATTGTTGTCCGGCGTCCAAAAGATGGAACTGCGATCGAACTAGCACCGCCTCTCCTTCTTCTCCTCGGGGATAGCGCGCCTCAAACATGAGGTCAGGGGTAAGTCGATACTTTGCTGGGTAGGAGCCTGAATAACCGGGCGCAAACTCAACAAATGTTTGACCTCGCAAAAAGACCAGCGTAGTGGCAGGCTTGGTGGTCGAGATCCATATCCCCGTGAGCCAATGAGCATAATCGTCTTCAAGAACGTTGTCACCGCTAGCAGGACTCGGCATTCGCTTTGCTAGCAGCAGCCCTGTTCCAAAAGCCAGTACACCATAGCTAATCATCGCCAAAGCTCGGGATTTGCTCATGGTAGTAGGTTTGGGATGCCGCGGCCTGTGTACTTTGGAACGGTTTTGTTCTTTGGTGGTGGCTTTATTCCAGAGACGCATTTGCTAGAATCTTTGCCGTATAGCACTGACACGATACAACATGCTTGGATGTCATTACACTGCTGATCCACGTTCGAAGAGTTGTGATGCTGTCCGCACGCATGCATCAACTCGTGGACGAACACGAGTTCCGTCATAAGCCCCCCTAAGAAAGGCTCTGCATAGGTACTTCCTAGAACTCCAGGAGCAACCCACACATCGTCGGAAGGGTCATCCCGATCAAAATTGCCAAAACATTCTGCTTGTAGGCCCGACGAGCCATCGTGTGGGCTGGGTAAGTAGGAGTAGTTTGGGTGGCACTGACAAGCGATCACCCACCGAGCACCATTAACAGCGACAAGCCAGCTTGTCAGTGATCTGACGCCCACCGAGACTCCCATTCCGCGAGACTACCCAAGATCAGACTGCAACCCCCGAGGCTATCGTGCTCCCCTGCAGTAGAGCTAACACATCAAGCAATAGCCTGAGAACCGTCCCCCAGGTTGACAAACCACCCTCCATCTCGCCTAAAGAGTGATGCCCACAACCCAATCCAAAACCCAAAGGCCGCCACCTCCCGCCAAAGTCGGTGCATCTAGGTTCAACAAAAAGCACCGAACGCACCGATCTTTCGCCTCACCGCCAACCCCCGCGAACATAAACGCACCGACTTCGCCAACTTCCAAGCGCAAAAACCCAGTAACAAAGCAGGAACCAACTCAAACCAAACCCTGTTGAACCCCCACAGAGGTTCAAAAGCCGATGGCTCTCGGAATTAGTTTGTCGATCAAATCTCCCACCCGGGAAGAAGCAGACCAGAAAGGTAGACTCAGTCAAGCCATGCTCTTCGGGCGCCGAGACTACAAAAAGGACTCGTTTGAGCAGCAAGCCGAGCGAGTTTTCAGCTCCGTCTTCGGCACCGCCCTGCGCCTCACAAGGAGCCGAGAAGAAGCCGAAGACCTCGCCCAAGAAGCCATCGTCAGAGCCTACGAAGCCTACGACCGCTTCGACGGAACCAATTTCAAAGCGTGGATCCTCAGGATCACCACGAACCTCTACATCAACAAGTACCGATCACGCCAGCGCGGACCGATGATGGCATCACTCGAAGACGAAAACGTCGCCGAGCCAATGTCGACCGAGGCAATCATCCCCGACCGACAACTCTTCGACGGCCTCGTCGGTGCCGAAGTCGAGAAGGCGCTCAAAAACGTTCCCGAAGAGTTCCGCCTCGCCGTGATCCTGAGCGATGTGGAAGAAATGAGCTACCAGGAAATCGCCGACATGACCGGTGTTCCCATCGGTACGGTACGATCTCGAATTGCGCGAGGGCGAGCCATGCTCCGCCGCTCGCTCGAATCATTTGCCCTCAAAGAGGGATACATTAAGGAAGGCGAAAACCTGTGATTGATCCATTAAAGCTGCATGCATATCTCGATGGCGAGCTCAACGAAGCCGAAGCCAAAGAGCTCGAAGCGAAACTTGCCTCGTGCACCGCTTCTCAGGCAGAAGTCGCCTCGATTCAGTCGGTCAAAACGGTTCTGAAAGGTCGTCTCGAAACCCACCAGTGCGAAGCCACTTGGGCGGCATGCAAATCTCGAATCGCCGAAATCGAGCGCGTGGATCGAAGCGGAAACTTTATCAGCCGCTACTCGTGGGCGTTCGCCATGGGTGTCGCGGCCATCGTGCTCGTCGGAGGAACGCTTAGCCGGTTCTCGCAGCAAAGTTCGGTTTCGACCGGAGCCCTCGCCGGCTTCGTCGGTAAATCCCAAGTTCGCACTCCGCAGGGTCAACTCAAAGACGCCCTCCTTACCGAGGCGCTTCAGCGCGTCGATGCAAACCTAAGCAAACTCCGTGTGCTCGGCGGAAATGAGCTCGTTGTAGAAGGTTCTCCCGCCACTCAGCTGTTCGTCGAAGACTCAAACGGGCACATGGTTTTGGTCATCTTCAACCAACCAACCAACTTCGAAATGCTGAAACCCGTCGAAGGCACGCCGTTCTCGGCAGGTTCCACCGGTACCGGCGAAAACGTCGTCGCGTTCCAACGCCGCAACCAGTCCATCCTCCTCATCGGAAATCGTAGCGCCGACGCGCTGATGACGGTCGCCAAAAAGAACTTCTGATTCGTTTAGGTAAAATGAAAGCCTGCGCAGGGGTATAGCTCAGTTGGTAGAGCGTCGGTCTCCAAAACCGTAGGTCGCGGGTTCGAGTCCTGTTGCCCCTGCCACTCCAAAACGAAGAAGGCGCGCAAGCAGATGCTTACGCGCCTTTTTTGATTAATCGAGCTTCCAGTCTTTCTCGATGCTCTTTCCGCCAACGGTCAACTTTAGCTTGTACTCGCCCTTCGCAACGAATGTTGCACGGAGTGCCTCGAACGGATCGGCAACCGCGTCCTTGCCATTTGCCGGCTTAGGTGCAGCCTTCGGAATATCCTTCTCGGCGGTCAATCGCAAGTCGAGCGACGCCTCGTTGTAACCGCGGATTGCATCTCGCGTGACGCTTGTCACAACCTTTCCGCTCTTGTCCACCAGCTCCAACTTCAGCGGCCCCGAAGTCTTGGAGAAGAAGGTCACCTTCACCGCTGGCGAGGCCGATGGCTCCGTTGGGTATGGCTGGCGACGCTCATAGCCCCAAGTTGCGCTACGGGTCACATCCGAGACGCTCGTGATCGTAAGATCCGCCTCTCGTTGCTCCTTCGTCACTGCAAGCACCGGCTTCAACGGCAACACATAGCAACCCTTGGCATGGGTAGCAATGACCAGATCGTACTCACGCTCCTGAATCACCATATCGTGCACCGGAAGGTGGCCCAATCCGCCGCCCAGAACTTCCCAAGTTGCACCGCCATTAAACGTGACGTACACGCCCAAGTCGGTGCCAACGTAGAGGATGTCCTTATTCTTAGGGTCTTCCCGTACGACGTTGATGGTCTCGTGAGGCAGGTTCCCGGCAATCGAAGTCCAGGTCTTGCCCTGATCGTTCGACTTCCAGAGGTATGCACTCCAATCATCCTCGCGAAATCCGCTTTGGCTCACGTAAACCGTGTTCTCATCGTGCCGACTCGCGACAACCCTTGAGACCCATTTCTCGGCTTGCGGGGTCGGAATATCGACCCACGTATTCCCGCCATCCGGCGTCATCGTTACTCGCCCGTCGTCCGAACCCGCGTAGATTAACCCAAACTTGAGCGGACTCTCGGAGATGTCCTTGAGCGACGAGTGCGGCACATCGCCATTCGGGCGATTTCGGGTCAGATCTGGCGAGATCGGCTTATAGTTTCGCCCCTTATCAAACGAACGATAGAGCCGGTTAAACCCAACATAGACGATGTCAGGGTGGTGGCTGGACAAGATAATCGGCGAAATCCAGTTCGCTCGCTGAGTTTCGCCTTGAGGAGCCCTTGGGCGCGCGCTCCATCGCTGCCCGGTCTTAAAGTCGATGGCGTAGTGAGAGCCAAACTGCGACGCGCCATAGACCAGGTCCATATCCGGACGAGGGTCAATCGCAATCGCCGATCCGTCACCGCCGCCGATATCCGACCAGTCTCGAGGATCGCTGATTCCAGGCCGGTAAGTGCTTGGCCCCTTCATCGTTCCGTTGTCCTGAAGGCCAGTGTAGATGTTATACGGGCTCTTGTTGTCAACCGCGATCGTAGTCGTTTGACCAACGCTCAGGTTCTCGAAATGGAACCAGCTCTTGCCGTCATTTCGGGTGAGATAAATGCCACCATCGTTTCCGATCCAGATCTTCTTCGGGTCGCGCTTGTCGAACAACACCGCATGGTGGTCGACATGGACGTCTCGCATCGAGGCGCCGTCAAAAAAAGTCTTTCCGCCGTTTGTGGTCCGAAGCATCGGCACGCCACAGAACCAAACATCATCGGCGTTTTGAGGATTCACAAAGATGCGCTCGTAGTAGTAGCCGCCAATCTCACCAAAGCGGGTGACCTTTTGGAATGACTTGCCGCCATCAACCGACTTGTAGAACTCGTCCGCATACTGACCCGGGTCAAAAGTATTCAGGTTCTTCGATTCCAGTAGCTTCCGTACATCCTCAATCATCGTTTTGCCCGCTTTGATGCCCTCCAGCACGTCATCCAGCTTCGTCGAAGTGGGTCCGTAGGTTCGCCAGAAGGACTCCAGCACCGACTTTTCGATATCGGCGAAAGTCTTTGCGTCCAGCTTCAGGAACCGCCGAGGAGTGAGCACCCCGCTCCGCACACGCTCGTCCTCATTCACCCAGTCATCGTTTTTGCCCGGATTCTCGACGAACGCATAAACGATCTTGGGGTCGCTTTGCGCCCACGCGAGCCCGATTCGGCCGCAGCCCTCATCTGTCGGTAAGCCGATGACCGGCTTCCAGGTCTTTCCGCCGTCCTCGGTGCGATGCGCACCCGAACCGGTTCCTGCCTCCAAGAAGTTCCAAGCCCGGCGCTGTCGGTGGTACATCGCGGCGACCGCGACCTTCGGATTGGCGGGATTGAGCTGAATATCAATGGCTCCCGTCAGGTCGTCCTTGGCCAAGACCAGATTCCAAGTCTTGCCGCCATCGGTCGTCTTGTAGACGCCTCGCTCAGGATTCGCCGAGTAAAGATGCCCCGTTACCGCAACCCAAACCGTATTCTCATCCTTAGGGTCGATGACCACACGGCCGATGTGATGACTTTCCGGTAGCCCGATGAACTGCCACGTCTTTCCGGCGTCCACCGACTTGTACATCCCCGTTCCCGAGTAGCTGGTTCGCTGGTTGTTCGCCTCGCCCGTTCCGAGGTAGATGGTGTTCCCATCCTTCGAGACGGCAAAATCGCCGATCCCGAAGCTCTCTTGGTCATCCCAAAGGCTCTCCCAAGTTTGCCCGTCGTCTTCAGTTCGGTAAAGACCGCCCGTCGCGAACGCCGCCAACACCTGGTTCGGCTTACCCTCGGGTTGGTGAATCATCATCACGCGGCCGCTCTGAATCTCTGGCCCGACGTTACGCCACTTGAAGCCCATGAGGAACGACTCGGATTCAAGCTGCTTGCGCTTCGCATACGCCGCTGATCGGAAGGCCGCCGAGGACCCCTTCAGAACCTCCGAGTGGAACTTGGCGCGCTCGCCCTTCTTGTCGTAAGGCTTGATTTCTTGTCCGAAGCTGACCGCTAACGCGGCAATGAGCAAAAGTGAACTGATCGACCGACCCATGGGGGTTAGTTTCGCATATTGCCCATCGCTCGCGGTACTGGTTCAGAAAAGATTCAATCGCTTCGCCAAGTCGCTCGTAAGCAAATTCTCGGGATCAAACGCAGCCTTCGACTGCCGGAAAATCGTCAACGCATCGCCTAGATACCGCTCTGCGTCCTGAGGACGTAGCGTCGAGTCCTTTGCAAAATAGAATCTTCCACCCGCGGCAAGCGTGACCTCGTTCATCTTATGCGCAAGCTCCCACAGCTTCGCCCGATTCTTCTTGGTCACCCGAAAATCCAGCGCAAGCGAGTAGCCGTCCACCGCGTGCGAGAACAAGAACTTATCCGGGCGGTGCCGCTTCATAACCCCCAAGAACGACTCCAGCTTGTACTCCTGCTGAAGCCGAACCTGTTCGGCGAAAACGCGCTTCGCGTGCTCTTTGGGCACGAAAGTTTGGTACTGAATGAACCCGCCTGGCTCATACGCCTTGCGCCAATCCGGCACGTAATCGAGCAAGAACGAAAACGCCACCAGGCTCTGGTCGTGCATCTTATTGTTGCCAATCGTCGCCCCGCTCACCTGCTTCGCCCAGTTCACAAACCGCATTCCGGTCCGATTACAAAGCAGCTTGAGAATCTTCCAAACGAGCGATTTCGGGAAGAACCCCAAGATAAGCGCCGGAAGGTCCTGGTTCTCCGCCACCCGGCTCTTGAGATCCTCGCGCTCCTTGTACCAGGCGGCGTGGAAAAGCCCCCGACCGAATCCCTTGCCTCGTCCGAAGCAATCGACCCAAGAAACCATGTAATCCGAATTGTGCTCGTACTTCTCGAACAGCGCAAACTGTTCATCCCAGTTCGCCGCCGCTTCGGCCCATACATCAAGGTCGCCGCTTGCGATGTGGTGCATCTGCAACTTCACGCGGGTGATCACCCCGAGCAGCCCCGCCGAAGAAATCACTTGATAGAAAAGCTCATCCTCGGGCGTAAGAGTTCGGAAATCTCCGTTGGGGAAAAGCACATCCATATCCAGAACCTGCTCGCCCATCGTGCCTCGGCAATAGTTGTTCTTTCCGTGGACATTCATGCCCAGTGCGCCGCCCAAGGTGGGGTACATCGTTCCGGTCACTACTGGCGGCCAATAGCCATCTTCCAGGCAGTAGCGCCACAGGTTTTCAATCGTAACCCCCGCCTGACAATCGATGATCCCCGTCTCCTTGTCCCAAGACAGGATGCGATTCATCCTCTGAATGTCAACTAGAAGCGTCTCGGAACCGATGCTGCCATCGCCGTAGCTCCGCCCAGCTCCGCGCAGAGAAACCTGCCGATTCGTGCGGCGAGCCTCGTCAAAGATCGCGCGGATCTCCTCCACCGAGGTCGGCCGATAAATATAGGCATCAACAAACTCGTTCTGCCCATAACCGCTCACCCTCGTGAGGCGATCGTTTCGCAAGACCGCGCTCATATTTTGAGCCCCCGGAAGATCGGACTCGGAATCCGCTTAATGATGTAAAACGCGATTCGGTGGACGAGCTTGAGATAAACCTCACCGTTCTTACCCGCCTTAGCGAGGATGATCTCAGCCGCCTTTGCCGCTGGCATCATGCCTTTCATGTTCAGTGCCGCCGTCATCTCGGTCTCGACCGGACCCGGCTTGATCGTGCAAACGTGAATGCCTCGGTTTCGGAGCGCTTCGAGGTAGGTATGGAAGAACGCCTTTGACGCGTTGTAAACGACCTGCTTGTGCCGACCCCGGTCACCCGCCACGCTTCCGATTCCAACCAAGTGCCCGTGACCAGTGTGCAGGAACCGCTCGCCAGCCTGGTTGCACCAAGCGACCGCGCCCGAGATGTTGACGTCGATCATCGCCTTATCCTTGGCAAAATCAAACTCCTTGGCCTCGACAAGTGGCATCACGCCCGAGCAGTACACAAAAAGGTCAAGCCCGCCCAGCTGCTTCGTGATTTCTTGGAACAACGCTGGCACTTCATCGTGATTGTTTACGTCATGCACGAACGTGAAAACCTGGTTCGGAAACTTCGACTTCAGTTCATTGAGGCGATCTTCGCGCCGAGCGATGGCCGCGACCTTAACGCCTTGTTTGGCAAGCTGGATCACGAGCTCGCGCCCAATTCCAGAGGACGCTCCGACGATAATTGCAGTTTTGTAATTCATTGGATAAGGAAGGGAAGAGGAATTCGTTTGAGGGCAAGGATCGCGCAAACTAGGTAACCGACAAAGACCGCGATCAGGTGCTTATCAGCTAAAACAAGATTCTCGGGCTCACCAGTTTCACCTTCGCCGAAAACTAGCACGAGATAGCGGCAGATCCCGTAAATGACCCACGGCGTCGTGAGAATCAAAGCCGGATAGATGCGCGCCGTCGGACTCTCGATCGAGTAGACGCTGTACGTCATCGCGGCGCAAGTCGCGCTCATTGCCACGAGCATATCCAGCGCGGTTCGGCTGTACGCCGCCAAGCTCTTTCGGCTACTCTCCTTGTTGGCACCTTGAAGTATGAACTCATGTCGCCGCTTGCCAAAGCCGAGCATCAGAGAAAGGGTCGCCGTGCAGAGCAGAATCCAACCCGACACTCCCGAGGAAATCGCAACCGCACCGATGATGACTCGGATCACAAAGCCCGCCGCGATACACCCGACGTCCACCACGCTTTTATTGCGTAGACCCAAGTTGTACAAAACCTGCACCAACATGTACGCACCTAAGCAGTACAACGTATTCGGGTTGGCGACGAAACCGGCAATGAGCGAGGCAACAATCAGTCCGCACGAGAGCGCAATCGCCATCGGAACCGGGATTCGCCCCGAGGCAATTGGTCGATTCTTCTTCTTTGGATGCTGGCGATCTTTCTCGACATCAAATACGTCGTTAGCAACATACGTCGCCGATGACACGAAGCACATTGCGACGAACGCGAGAATTGTCTCTTGGACGTGGGACCAATCCGCCCAGCCCCGTGTGAAGATAAACGCCGCAAAAACGAAGACGTTCTTCACCCACTGTTTCGGGCGGATTAACTTCAGAACATCTTTGAGCACGCTTTAAGAGCGTATCAAAATTCGTGCCACAGATGCTCGTATTTTTACCGGCTCTTAGCCTAGAACGACCAAATCACCTTCGCCGCCAATCGACTCTGCGAGGTCTGCGCGTTTGGGTCACCCAAGATCAAATAGTATTCGGTTCCCGCCACACCCGCATGGCGGTAGCTCAGATAAGCATTCGATAGGCTCCCGTTCCAGACCACCCGAGTCGACAACAAGTCCGCCGGAGATAGCTGATACGCCGCCGTCGTCACCAACTGCTCCGTGATCGATTCAGTCGGAAGTCCTGCGTTCAGCCGCAAGATTGTCTTGTGAAGCGAAAGATCGAGGTTGTTCACCACCCGCACGGAGCCTCCTAGGTCAAACTGCCGGCTCGGATTCCCGCCAATCACGCCCTCTTGGTAGCCAATGCCGTACCGTTTGAAGCGATTACTGATATTAAAGTTCAGTCCTACCCACGCGGTGTCATCCAAAGCCCCGAAGTACGTATACCGAGAGCGACCGAAGTTGAGATTGATGTCATTTCGGAAGTTCTGCCATGAGTTAAAGTCCCAGCCGCCCTCCTGGAGTTCTCCCTGATACGTGCGTTGTTCACTTGCACTCATATTGAAACCGTTATCTCGGATTGCTCCCTTTCGATACTCTCGAAAACCATTTACATAAACGTATCCGCCCCGCCGATTTGTCCAAGGGATAAAGGCCAGAGATGGATTAAAGTCGGGCGATACCCACGAGTACCTGGCGATCGCGAAGATACTCGGGCGCTGATAACTCAGTGCCGCCGTACCCGCCGAATCAACCTTCTGCGATCCATCCTTCTCGATGCTAAATCCCGCATCGAACCCAATCGTCCCCTTCCGAGTCCACATCGAGGTTCCCAGCGCCGAATTCGCTCGGCTCGCGTCCTCAAACGTCCCGAAGACCTTCCAACCGCTCACCGGAGTCGAAATCCGCTCGTAATTGATCACCGCCGCCTTCTGGCCCGAGAAGTTGGAGGTGTAGAGCGCACCAATCCGCTGCCGATTATCGATCTGCCCGTAATACTTCGCGCCGACATCGAACGCCCCGATCCGCCGTGAATAGAACATCTGCCCGTAAGCGAATCCATCCGTCAATCCAAAGAAATCGCCGCCTTCATTAAAGAAGGGCCTCCGTTCTCCAAGGAACCGCTCGGTACGCACAAAGTCGATTCCGGCGACCACGTCCTCAAAGTTTCGGAAGTCCGGACTCAGACACATCAAGCCGTTCAACTGTGGCGTGAACGCGTACTTGGCGTCCAGTCCGACCCGGTTTTGGAAGGAGTCCTTGGTTACCTCCGGCGCGCTGTACGCCAAGAATTGCGTGCGGGGTTTGGGCGGCTCGGGAGGGTTCACGCCCGTCCAAGTCCCCATCAATTCGGGCAACGGATTCTGGTTCGCGTTTGCCCATCGCTGCTCAAACAACGACCGACCAATTACCCGCGAGAAGTTGACGTTCATCTTCGCGTTCTTTTTAGACGGGTAGTTGAGAATCGTCCAAGGAATCGACATCTCGCAAATCCATCCGTCTGGAACCCGCGAAACCTTTGCATTCCACTCGCCGCGCCATTCGCGCTTTGCCGAGCGGCCCCCGGCGATGCTCTCCGTCAGAGTCCCGAGAGCATTGACCGTAAAGGAACTCTCTTGGTCGAAGCTGTTGTTCCCGAACGTGTTGATTGAAAACTCGACCGTATCTTCACCCTGAAATCGCGAGTTTGGAATGATCTCTCTCGCTCGAATCTTGTCCGGCTCCCGGTCATGACAATAGAACGCGACGTAAAGGTTCGCCTGATCGTAGGCAAACCATACATCCGTCGGATCCGGAGCGATTTTGCCCGTCACAGTATCGAGCAGCTGCCCGACTTTAGCCGCTTCTGGCCACTCTCCGGCCGTGATCGTCCCATCAATCTTTGGCGGCACCTTTACTTCGACCGAGGTCAAGTTAGGTCCAGATCCGAGTGCGAACGAAGCGACCATTACACTCGTGAATAACAAAACAGAACGAGTCACCGACACTGATTACGCAAAATGTCTGAATCAGAACGCCCAAACAACCTTAAGACTCAAACGATTTTGTGAAGTCCTCGCGTTCGGGTCGCCCACGATCAAGTAATACTCCGCCCCCGCGTTACCCGCCTTACGGTAGCTGAAGTAGGTGTTGATATCGTCGCCAAGCACAACCGTTCGGGTCGTGATGAACTGGTCCGCCGCCAATTGCTTTTGAGCGGTAAAGATCGTCTGCCGATCCGCTCCACCAAGCTCCAAAACGCTCTGTTTAAGCCCAAGATCGAAGTTCTCGGCGATGCGCCAACTTGCCTCGACGCCGTAATAACTCGACGGCTCATCCTGCCGAATGCCGTTATCGTAAAACAGCTTTATCGTCCGGAATCGGTTCGTCTTATTGAACGTCAGATCAAGCCCCGCCACTTGATCAATCGAACCGCTGAAAGTCTCGCGCCCAAAGCGAGCCGCGACCGCCATGTCGTTACGACCCGTCAATTCTCCGAAGAAGCTATATCCGCCCTGCTGAACCACATTCGTATCGTAAGTGCGATATTCACTCGCAAAGAAATCAAAAACGTAGCTGCGAATCGGCCCCTTCCGGACCTCTCGATTGATATCGGCAAACAAGAAGAATCCCTTGCGATTCGTCCAAGGAATGAAGCCGAGCGCCGGCGCAAAGTTTGGCTCCACCCATGTGTACCGAGCCGTCACCCGCGTCGTCGGGCGCAGATAGTTGAACTGAAACGACCCCGCAGTATCGTAATCCTCACCGTCGTTCTTTTCCGCCGTCAATTCGCCCGATAGCCCAATCGTATCCCACCGCTTGAAGAAGGATGTCCCGAGCGCAACGTTCTGATTTCCGCCTGATTGCCTTGTCACCACGTATGCCCTCTGGTTCTGAACTCCCGAAATCGTATTGTTAATCTTCAGAACCGAAGAAGTGGTTCCATCCGGCTCCTTCGCCACCATAGCTCCCACGGCGAGCTTTGGGTTCAATTGTCCGAACGCCTTTGCGCCAACATCAAGCTTCTCAATCCGGCGCGTGTAAAAAAGCCGCCCGAACGAGAATCGATCGTTGACGTCAAAAAACTGGCTCCCTTCGGTAAAAAACGGTCGAGGATCGTTGAGGAAGCGCTCGATGCGGACGAAATCATTCCCGGCGACAACATCCTCGATGTTCTGAAAGTCCGGAGCGACCGATATCAATGAATTGACGGTCGGCGTGAGCGGAATACGCGCATCAGCACCGATCCGGTTGTGGACAATTCCGCTCTCGATATCAAGCGCATCGTAAAGCAAATACTGCGCTTTTGCCTTGGGTGGCGCGGGCGGAGCCACGCCTTGCCACTGCCCCTGAAGCTCCGGCAGCGGGTTCGGCCGGTAGTTGGCAAAACTCTGCTCAAAAAGCGATCTCCCTTGACGGCGAATCAAGTTGATGTCCATGTTCAACTTGTCGCCACCGGGGTAGTTGAGCATTTTCCAAGGAATCGCCATCTCGCACTCCCACCCTTGCTCGGTGCGACGAGTAGCGGCCTTCCACTGTCCGCGCCATTCGCGCTTCCCAGCGCGCCCACCGGCAAGCCGCTCGGTCTGAGTGCCGATCGCATTCACAATGAATTCGTTCAGCTGATCGTACGCTCGCGTGCCGAAAGGATTAATGTCGAACGTGACAGTGTCCTCCCCACGGAACTCGGCATTTGGCGTTAACTCTCGCCCTACGATCTTTTCCGGCTCCTCGTCAAAGCATTGAAATGCGACGTAAATGAACTTATCGTCGAACGCGAGGTAAGCCGATGTTTTGTCTCGAGGCGGGACCTGCCCGGTCACGCGGTCACGCAGTTCATCGACTTTGGTCGCCTCTGCCCACTCCTCCGCCGAGACGACCCCATCAATGATTGGCGCCGCCACCAATCGTTTGGCAGCAAGAGTCGGAAACTGCGGGGCGCCGAGTGCGAGACACGACAAAACCACCGCCAGAGATATGGCTATTGGCTTCAGGGCGAAAAGATTTTACCCGCAAATCTGAACCTGTACTAGATTCATTTCATACGGAACCTTCGCCTCTCAGCCGACTATAATCCTTAACGATGGACGTTGCGGTCCTTGGTAGTGGAAGCTGGGGTACAGCCCTGGCAATTTTGCTGGCCCGAAACGGGCTGGAGGTCACCCTGTTTGGGCGCGATCATGAGGAACTGACCATCATGAAGCACACCCGGGAAAACATGAAGTACCTACCCGGGTTCACATTGCCCAAGAACGTGACCGTCGATGAACTCCACAACGTCGGCGATGCCTCAATGACCGTGGTCGCCGTGCCGGCATCCGCCGTCCGAAGCCTCCTGACCGAGATTCAAGGGAATCACCCCCTTCTGGTCATGGCCTCGAAGGGCCTCGAACTCCAAACTGGGCTCATCGTCACCGATGTCGCATCCGAGGTGAAGCCCGATTCAATGGTCGCCGTTCTCAGCGGGCCAAATCTCGCAATTGAAATCGTGCAAGGTGTTCCCACCGCTGCCGTGGCGGCGTGTTCAGATCCCGTCGGAGCCGACCGGGTTCGCTCCGCGTTCATGTGCCCGAGCTACCGCGTCTACGCTTCGTCGGATGTCAAGGGCGTCGAGCTTGCGGGAGCACTAAAGAATGTTCTCGCCATCGGCGGCGGACTTTCGGATGGACTCGGCTTTGGTGACAACACCAAGGGCGCGCTCATGGCGCGCGGCCTCAAAGAGATGATCACATACGGCATCGCCATGGGCGGGCACCTCGAAACTTTCCTCGGCATCGCGGGCGTCGGCGATCTTTTCGCCACTGCATCCTCAAAGCTCTCTCGCAACTACCGGCTGGGTCGCCTCGTCGGCTCCGGAAAGCACGTTACCGAAGCTCTCGCTGAGATCGGACAGACCACCGAAGGGATCACGACTAGCGAAGCGGTTACCCACATCGCCCGCCATCACGGAATCCAAATTCCCGTGTTTGAGACCATTGACAACGTCATCCGCGAGAAGGTCAGCGCCCGCGCCGCCGTCTCATTGCTCATGGAGCGATTCACTCGCGAGGAGGGGCTCGACTTCGCCCACCTCACCCACCAGGAGTACGGCGGACACGAGGTCGAAGAAGTGAACGACACCGTTCACGAAGAGGAAGTCATTATTCACGACGACCCCGCTCACGATACCGGCGCGTAACTTGGCAACAGCTATTTCGCAAATTTGAGTGTCAAAAGGGTTGCCACAAGCTCCTCCGCAAGTGTCGGTGTTAGTCCAGCATCCAAATGAATCAACGCGATTCCAGGCTCGGGGCACTTCAATTCTTCATCGTCAATAACGAGCTGAGCCAAGAGCTTCCGATCTGCATCAAGAATCACAAAGCCCTTCCCCCGAGTCCATATACGAGAGTTCGGCACAGTGCGAATGAATTGGGCAGCGAATCGATTCTTTGGGGCCGAAGAGGCGTGTGAAATCCTCTGAAAGACAGGCAAGTCGCTCCCTTCTTCCATGCACACCTGCAAAGTAGGCGCATGGTAGTCGCTATCCGCGCTCAATCGCTTGGATACGCAGCCAAACGAGCGATCCCCAAGCCTGAGCATCCCCGCAGACAATTCACCGACCTGAGCATCATTCTCAACGAGCAGTAGATCATCAGGCCAGAACAACTTGTTCAGCAAACCGCCGGGTTTCTTCTTGATGTAGACAATCAGTTCCCGGAACGATGTCCCGCTTTCGCAGAGCTTTCCGTCCTTGTTGAGCGTTCTCACGGAGTCCCTCTCGTTCAAAGCTTCTTAAGATAGATGTTCCGAAACTCGACTGGGTGACTCTCGGACTGGAGGCTAATCGTCCCGCCCTCAATCTTGAGCAAGCCATCCTTGATCAGCGGCTTCGCATCGGCATCATTCGGGTCGAGTTGGACGTTACTGTAGCGCATCACCTCGACACCATTCACCCGGTGAATCACGTCCCCATATCCATGCGCCTCGACTTCGATTTGCACCCACACATCCCCTCGAAAAGTCTCGGAGATTGAGTCGAGGCAGTGCGGAGTCCACAGCTTGCCATTACGGACCACATTCGTCCCCGGCGTGCAGAGATTCCCTGTATGCCGAGTTCCGGTAGGGTCGCCACCTAAGAACTGCACCTCAGCCGAAACTGGAAACTCCTGGTTCAAAGTCATCGTCGCGGGGTCCTGGCCGTGAATCATCACGCCGCTATTGCGGTAGGCCCAGCCCGGTCCATCCTTACACTGATCGCCCGTGAACCGATACTCGAGTTTCAGGATATAGTTGGAAAACGGAGTCTTGTAAAAGAGGTGCCCGAATCGCCCTTTGAAGCCGTCCGAGTACGCCTCATAGCCCACTTGGATCACCTTGTCTTTGACCCGAAATGTATTCCCAAAATTCTCTCCGTATGCGTAGCCAGTGATCTTCGGCTTCCACCCGTCAAGGTTGCGCTCGTTGAACAATTTGATCCAACCTTGGTCGGCGGTTAGGGCAACGCAGATGAGGCTAGAAAGCATGATAGGGCTAGTTTAGCGCACCCAAACACGGCTCGAACCCGTACAATAGACACGCAACCCGATGAGTGCCGCGATTGATCTTGCCTGCTGGAAGAAGCGCCCGGTACAAAACCTCCTTCTCATCGCGCTCTTCGCCGAGATCGGGTACGCGACGATGAACATCTCCACGATGCCGATCTACTTGGAGACGGATCGTAAGTTCGGGCAAGCCGTGATCGGCCTCGTCATGGTCGCATTCCTCTTCTCCGAAGCCGTATTCAAGTCGGTCATGGGCCACGTCGCCGACCGCTTTGGGACCCGAAAACTGATGATCGCCGGACCTGCGATCTCGGTCGTCACCTCGATCGTCACTGTGCTTTTGCCCCACATGGGCGGATCGGCACTCGAGGCGCTGATCTTTATCATCCTCCGGGCGTTCGATGGCCTCGCCGTTGCCATGCTTTGGCCTGCGGCATTTTCGCAGATGAACGCCATCGTCGAGGACGACGAGCGGCAGCAGGCGATGAGCTACCTCAACGCCTGCTACATGATCGGAATCGCGCTCGCTTTCCCGCTCGGGGGAATCGCCAACGACCTCGCTAACGTCAAGTGGGCCGGCCTGGTCATGGCAACGCTCCTCTTCATCGGAGCCGCTCTCGGATCGCACTTTACCATCCGACACGAAGCCAAGCTCGTCCAGGATGAAGCTCATTCGGGCGGCGGCCTACAGGATTTCCTCGATTCAATTCGCCAGATCCCCGAGTACCTCATCCTCGCCGTGATTGCGTTCATGGGCATCGGCTTTCCTCTCGCCATTTTCAAACTCTTCACCCTCAAGCAGTTCGGCATGAGTGAATCCGCCGTGGGCGGCATGATCTTCCCCGGGGCAATTGCGATGGCCGCCCTCAGCGGCCCAATGGCAAAGATCGGCGACCGAATGGGGCGCGCCCGCGCCGTCCACCTCGGATTGATGCTTTGCACGATCGGAATGTGCTTCATCGCTGTCGGCGGTTTCGTCCCGTTCTTGCGCTCGCCCTACCTGTTCGGGGCCGCCGGACTCCCGGTCGGAATCGGATTCCTGCTCACAATCCCCGCATGGATGGCGAGCGTCAGCGACATCAACCCCGAAAAACGGGCCACCAACATCGGAGCTGTTATGACCGCCCAGGGCGTCGGGGCCATGATCGGCGCCCCCATCGGCTCGACGATGTACGAAAAGCTCCAGCCCCTAGGCGTCTCACTTCGCCTCGGCGAGAGCTTTGGGCGGTACTCGCCGTTCATGGGCTGCGCAGTCTGCGTCGCGGCGGCGTGGGCACTGAGCCTCAAGATTCTGCACCCCACCAAGCCCGCGGAGCCCACGCCCGAAGCCGTTATCGAAGTTCCGGAAGTAGAGCCGAGCGCCCGCTACGACGAAGTCTCTTCCCGCTAACCCTATTCATCCGTAACTAACTCAGAAACGTGCTGATGCTCTCCAGCACATTCTCCCCCTGCAAAATCCACAGCGCCTGCGATGAGAGCCCGATACGGGTGATCCACTTCGCGTTCCACTCCGCCGGAACCGGAACTTTCACTCTCAAAACTGCTCCCAGAAATGTGAGGCAGTAGATACCTACGTACCCAACCGGTAGCTGTTCTGAATTGGCTGGAGTGGCACAGACAATGAAAGTCGCAATCCAAACCAGGATCGCTTGCCCTAAGAGAGTCTCCCTGTCCTCCTCCGGATCGTTACCTTTTCCGAGCCACGGATCAGTAAGGTTCTTTATCGGAAGCACAATTGGCGACAGCACCAGCGGAAAGGTGATTATGATCAAAGGCCAGATCCCGCACGAGCCTACGAGCGCAAACCACAGAAGGTGATAAAACATCCGAATCAATGAGAGATACGGCTGAATGCCGTTACTGGGTTCTCATGCCGAAGTGAACATCCGAGTACACTGGCAAGCATGCCAGTGCGCGTCGGAATTAACGGCTTCGGACGAATCGGTCGTCTCTCTCTTCGAACCATCCTTGAGCGTCATGCTGACAACATCGAAGTTGTTGCCGTCAACGATCTGACGGATACCGCCACAAATGCCCACCTGCTGAAGTACGACAGCACCTACGGCAACTTCAACGGCACCGTCGCCACCGACGAGAAGAACATCATCGTCAACGGCAAGCCAATCTCCGTTTTCGCCGAAAAGGATCCAGCGAACATTCCTTGGGACTCTGCAGGCGTCGATATCGTCATCGAATCCACCGGATTCTTCACCGACGCTACTCTCGCTGTCAACCACCGCAACCACGGCGTTAAGAAGGTCATCATCTCGGCTCCGGCTAAGAACGAGGACATCACGATCGTTCTCGGCGTCAACCAAGATAAGTACGATCCGGCAAAGCACCACGTCATTTCGAACGCTAGCTGTACCACCAACGGTCTCGCACCAGTTGCAAAGGTTCTTCACGAGACGTTCGGCATCGATAAGGGTCTTCTCACCACCGTCCACGCATTCACCAACACGCAGCGAACCCAGGACACCGCGAGCAAGGACTGGCGCGACGCCCGCGCGGCTTCGCAGAACATCGTTCCTTCCTCCACAGGAGCCGCACGAGCCGTTGGCTTGGTCATCCCTGAGCTTGTGGGCAAGTTCACCGGTATGGCGTTCCGAGTTCCCACCCCAACCGTTTCGGTCGTGGACTTCACCGCCGTCCTCCTCAAGGAAGCGAGCGTTGCCGAAATCAACGCGGCGATGAAGGAGTACGCCGAGGGCCCGATGAAGGGAATCCTTCGCTACTCCGACGAGCAGCTCGTTTCGACCGACTTGCGCGGGGACACTCACAGCTCGATCTTCAGCGCTGTCGATACCATCACGATCGGAAACATGGCAAAGATCGTCAGCTGGTACGACAACGAGTGGGGCTACAGCTGCCGCATCGCCGACATCGTCGACTTCGTTGCCAAGGCTGGCCTCTAAGTCGGCACATACAAAATGCCCCCGCCAATCGCGGGGGCATTTTTGCGTTTCAAGCGGCTAAACTGACGCAATCATGCTCTCAGCTATCGCGGCCATCGCCCTCCAAGGCTCCGTCGTCTCGCCCCAAGTTCAAAACGATCTCAACGCGATCATCGGCCTCAGTAAGTCCGATAACCGCGTCATGGGGCACCTCAAGGAGCTGTGCTACAACATCGGCCCCCGCGTCACGGGCTCGCCCCAGCTCACCAAAGCCGAGCAGTGGGCCCTCGCAAAGTTCAAGTCATTCGGTTACGCAAACGCGCACCTCGAAAAATGGGGCGATATCCCCGTCGGGTTTTCGCGCGGGCCAAACAACTTCGCCCGAATGGTCGAGCCGTTCGCCAGCGACATACAGTTCAGCACTAACTGCTGGATGCCCGGCACCAATGGGCCGCTGAAAGGTCACGTTGTTGTCGCTCCGAAAAATCTCGATGAGCTCTCTCAGGTCAAATCCTCGCTCAAAGGAGCGTGGGTCCTCATGGACTCAAAAGTGAGTATGCGAGGAGCGCAAGCCAACGCCGAAGACGCCGCCCTGCGGAAGGGAATCGAAGAAGCGGTGATCAACGGCATCGTTTACGGTGCCAATGATGACCACGTCCATGCCCACGGAACTTGGAGCGACAAGACCTTCGAAAAGAGACCTACAACTCGGGAAATCACCGTCCGCCGAGACGATTGGGATCGCCTCGCGCGCAACATCCGCCTCGGACGCAAGACCGTCGCCGAATTCAATCTCGATCACATCTGGCACCTAGGTCCAGTTCCCGTCCATAACGTCGTCGCCGAGCTCCGGGGCACCGAAAAACCCGACGAAGTCATCGTTGTTGGCGGCCACCTCGACAGCTGGAACGCGCCTGGCTCCCAAGGAGCGTCCGACAACGGAACCGGCTCCAGCGCAACCCTCGAAGCCGCCCGACTTCTCATGAAAAGCGGCCTCAAGCCAAAGCGAACCATTCGGTTCATCCTTTGGGGCGGCGAAGAGCAGGGACTCCTTGGCTCGACCGAATATGTCAAACAACACACCGCTGAACTACCCAATATCAGTGCGTGCATCGTCGATGATGGCGGTAGCAACTATGAGAATGGCTGCACCGGAATCGCGGCTTGGGAACCATTCTTCAAACCCGCGTTTAGCGCGATGTCTGTCGCCTTCCCGGATATGCCAATGAGCTTCCGACCGGTCGAGAAGTACAACGCAAGCGGAGGCAGCGATCAGGCGTCCTTTAACGCCAAAGGCATTCCCGCCTTCTTTATGGGCAAGGCTGGCAAGCAGCGGTACGGGCACATCTGGCACACCCAGTACGACCGCTACGAGGAAGTGATTCCCGAGTACATGGTCCAAGTGAGCACGAGCCTTGCGGTCACCTCGTACACCATCGCTAGCGCCGACCGCATGATGCCCCGCCAGTAAAGAGAGTCGAAATGAGTTCTCAAAGCCATGCGGCCTTGACGGGCAGAAACCGGATTGAGTCTTTAGCGGCATTCCCCGCATAAAGGCGATAATAGGGGAGTGGAAGCGTTTCTTGGCCTCACCCCCCGCGATTTCGGACTCTCTGCGGAGCTGAGCCAGGATATCCAGATGCTCGACACAGTCCTCGGCCGAGTCCTCAATCGACACCAAGGCGAGTGGCTCCTCGAGGCCGCCCGCGAACTCACCCACCACCCTGAGGCGTCGTTTTCCGATCTCGTCGCCAAGCATCCGGAGCTCCAAACCGCCGAAGGCTTGCGCGCATTTGGCAAAGCCTTCACTCTCCTCTTTCAGCTCATCAATTCGGCCGAACAGAAGGAAATCGTGCGCGTCAATCGCGCCCGAAGTCGCTCGGGCGGACGAAGAGAATCCATCCGCGACACCATCAAGCAACTCCACGCCAAACACGGCACCGAAAAGCTCCTCGAAGGGATTCAGTCGCTTTGGATTGCCCCAACCCTGACGGCTCACCCTACCGAAGCGAAGCGAAAAGTTGTCCTCGATAAACTCCGCGAAGTCTCTCACCTCCTTGCGCACGCCCAAGGTACCAACGACCTCAACGCCCCGCTCGATGCGGGCCTCGACGTCGTTCCTTCGCTCGAAAACGTGGTGCTTGAGCTATGGCAAACCGACGAGATGCGCTCCAAGCGCCTCTCCGTCGACGAGGAAGTGCGAAATGCGCTCTACTTCTTCGACCGAACCATCATGGATGTCGTTCCCTGGCTCTACCGCGACCTCGAGGACGCCCTCTTTGAGGTCACCGGAAAGCGTATCGATGCTCCCGACTTCCTCTGCTACCACTCCTGGATCGGCGGTGACCGCGACGGCAACCCGAACGTGACTCCCGAAGCGACGATGGAGGCCGCCCAAGCCCAACAGCAGCTCATCATTCCTCGGCTCAAGGATGATCTCGAAAAGCTTCGCTGGGAGCTCACCCAATCGGTCAAACACACCCCAGGACTCGATCGACCCGAGCTTCAAGCAATGATCCGGTTCTTCGATCCGTATCTGACCGAGTTTGAGCGTGATCGATACGCTCAAGAGCCCTTTGTGCTTCTTCTACTTGGCGTGATCGCGTACCTGGAGAAGCCAGGCGCGTTGTTCTATAACGTCGTTGCCGCCCTTGAAGCGATTTCCGATGCCCTCGGCGACGATCTCCTCGTTCAGCGCAGCCGCTTGAAAGACATCCGGCGAAGGCTCAGTGTGTTTGGCGATTACTTGGCCAGCATCGACGTCCGCCAACACAGCAAAGTGCACGCCGCCGCAATGGGCGAACTCCTCACGGAGGCGGGTGTGATCACCTCGCCGCAGGATTACATCGTTGCGAGTGAAGAAGAAAAGCAGTCTCTGCTACTAAGAGAACTTGCCAACCAGCGTCCACTCATCCGCGAGCCACGGGGCGATTCTCTCCAATCCGTTCTCGGCGCTGTCCAGGTGATGCGCCAAGAGCCGGGAATGAATACATACATCACCAGCATGTCAACCTCTGTCAGCGACATGCTCGAAGTCATGCTCTTCCTCAAGGAAGAGGGCCTCTGGAGCGAGCAGACAATTGGCACGAAGCATATCCCAAATATCGTCCCGCTGTTCGAAACCGTCGACGACCTCGAACGCGCCGCCGATCTCTTGCGAGAACTCTTCTCGATTCCTCTCTATCGCAAGTACATCGATGGCATCGGCTACCAAGAGGTCATGCTCGGCTACAGCGACTCAAGTAAGGACGGTGGCTACCTGGCCGCGAACTGGGCCCTGCAAAACGGAATGCGCCAGATCGCCAAGGTAAGTGCCGAGACTGGAGTCAAAATCCGGCTCTTCCATGGCCGCGGCGGCACGGTTGGACGGGGTGGTGGTAGGGCCTCCCAAGCAATCATGAGCCAGCCGAATGGAGCCTTTTGCGGACAAATTCGCTTCACTGAACAGGGTGAAGTCATTAGCTTCCGCTACTCACTCCCGGCAATTGCGCACCGTCATCTCGAGCAAATCGTCTCCGCGTGCCTCACTGCCGCCCTCGAAAAATCTGAGCTTGATTACGACTCGCAGTACGAGGGCCTCATGACCGAAATGAGCGAAGTCAGCCGTGCCGCCTATCGAAAGCTGGTCTACGAAACCCCTGGCTTCTGGGAGTTTTATACCGAGGCGACCCCGATCGACCACATTTCCCTCCTACCAATCGCATCGCGTCCCGTTTATCGCCCTGGGGCCTCTGCCGAAGGCGTCGAAGGCCTCCGTGCGATACCATGGAACTTCGCCTGGGTCCAATCTCGGGCACTTCTAGTGGGTTGGTTCGGCTTTGGTTCAGCGCTGCAGGAGCTAATAACAAAGCCTGATAAACTTGAAACATTACGAGCAATGTATAAAGACTGGCCTTTCTTCCGAACGGTCGTCGACAATGCCCAGCTCGAACTCGTTCGTGCCGATATCGATACCGCCGCGCTCTATGCCTCACGCGCGGATAACCAGGCAATCTGGACCGAAATTTGCGCCGAATACTCCCGCACTCGTGACGCAATCCTCAAGATCACACGCGAGCAGGAGCTCCTCGAAAACAGCAAAGTCATCCGACAAACCGTCGCCTTCCGGAACCCGATGACGCTCCCAATCAACAAGCTCCAAATCCACCTGATGGATCGATGGGAATCTCTCACCGAGAAAGATAAAGAGGGGTCGTGGCGCGAAGCCATGCTCCAAAGCATTGCCGGCATTGCGGCCGCGATGCAAAGCACCGGATAGCAAGAAGGCCCCGTCCAATGAACGGGGCCAATCAGAGTCTTGAGTAGATTACGCAGCCAGCCGATACTCGTCGGGCGAAGCCGAAACCAAGTCCTCGGAGACCGTGAAGTGATCGCTGAGCGCACGCAGTTGGAGCGCCATAGTCGCCAAGTCACCCGAAGTTGCCTCGATCGTCTCGATTGCCGAACCTTGGTTCGAAACTTCAGAACTGACTCGGTGTGCGGTGTTCGCCACTTCGCTGGCCGTCGCCGAAAGCTCTTCGGCAGCCGCAGCAGTCTGCTCGGAACCGGTCGCAATCGTCTCAACGATTTCGCTGAGTCGGTGCGTCTCGCGCAGCATTGCCTGAGCGCTCGTCGCCAAGCTATCGGTGCTGCTGGTGATTCCGCCGATGGACTCGCTGAGAGCCTCCATCGAAACCGCCGCCGATTGAGCTGCCTCGGTTGATCGCTCAACCTCTGCACTAGAACGATCCATGGCCTCAAGCGTCAAGTCAACGTTCGATCGAACCTCGCTGATAAGCTTCGCGATCTCTTCGGTTGCATGGCTCGACTGCTCGGCGAGTTTCCGAACTTCGTCGGCGACCACCGCGAATCCGCGTCCATGCTCACCAGCTCGCGCCGCTTCAATCGCCGCGTTGAGAGCGAGCAAGTTGGTTTGGCTCGCAATCGTATCAATCGTATCAACAATCGATCCGATGCGTTCACTCGTCGCGCCCAGGAGCTTAACGCGCTCCGAAGTCGAAAGTACCTCTTCGCGAATCTTTGCAACGGTCGCAAGCGCTGCGCTGATGGCTTCGGAGTTCTCCTTCGCCTTCACGCTGGTGACTTCAACGATCTGGATCTGCTCATTGACGGAGCTTTCAACCTCGGCAATCGAACCCTGAAGTTGAGTCATCGCCGCACTCGCCTGAGTCGTCGAGTTCGCTTGGCTTTCACAGGTCGTCGCAATCTCATACGTTGCACTTTGGGTCTGATCCGAAGCGTCCGCTACATCTGAAATTGCTGTGCTGACCGTCGACGCCGAGTCCGCGAGGATTCCGCAAGAATTCTTCAATTCCGAGCTGGTCTCGTCGAGATTCTTGGCGCTGCCTTGCATCTCGATAACGATCGCCCGAAGGTTCTCAAGCATGTTCGAAAGCGACTTGCCGAGTCTGTCTCGCTCACTTCGCACCGAAACATTTCGGGTCAAGTTGCCATCGGCAATCATCTGCGAAACCTCTGCCAACTCGCGTTGACCCGCAATCAGCTTCTCGTATTCAGGATACAGATCGCCGATCTCGTCCTTAGTATCTCGCTTCAACTCGAAATCAAGATCGCCCTCGGCGAGCTGAACCGTCGCCAACTTAAGGTTGCCCAGGCTTCGCATCGTCGCTCGATAGAATGCGGCAAAGGTGTAGAACGCAAGCGCAAGGAAGACGGTAACAACGGCAAGTGCAGTGTTTTTGCGCGAAACCAGTCGGCCAACGCGAGCATCAAGCAGAGTCCTAAGGCTCTTCGATTGCTCTGCGTGATACTTCTGAAGCACGTCAATCGAATTCGATGCCGTTGCCCAGTAGTTCGGGCTCGCCGTACCGCTGAAGCCGTTGATGAACGACTTATCCACCTCGCCCCGGAACGCACTCACTGCATCCGCGTAAGCCTTGTGTCCCTCGTTGTACGACTTCTCGAGGTCCTTGTTGTAACCAATCGCGGTGTCCTTGTCACCTGCGAGGACGGAGTTGAAGCCATCGAGCTGACCGCTCATGACAACGATCTTAATCTTTGTCTTCTCATCGAGAGCCTTGTTTCGCAAGACGTTCCAGGACGTGCCGCGAACATCAGCGATGCGCAAAATGGTCTGCGGAATCTGAACCATCACCGGGTCCATCGTATAGAACGAATCAATATCCGGGTCCAGAATCAGGTTCGAGTTGTTCGTGACCGCCGTATTCACCGCAAGCAGGGAATCAACAAACGGTTGAGAAACCTCAACCGGATTTCGCGACAGCTGTTGCTTCTTCGATTGAAGCGCAGTCCACTCTTCCCGGGCCTTCTTCAGCGCATCAGCCGTCTTCAGCTGATCCGCGTACTTACTCTGCACACCCTCAAACTCCTTGAAGAACTTCTCAAGGTTTGCAGCGTGAGGTTCAGCTTTCGCAAAGTCTCCTCGGACGATCTCGCCGCGATAGCGAGCAAATTCGAAAATCGCCGACTGAATCGGCTTGGCATATTCGGTACCTACGACCTCGTCGGAACTGAACTTGATTTGGTTGTTCATCTCCGTAACAAAAGCCCGCACAACGTAAAAGAGCGGGGCGCCAAATAGCACGGTAATCAAGGCAAACTTCGCACCGTATCGCATTCGGTTAAGAAGCTTGACCGCAGGGTTTAGCATCGCGTTCAACATAGACTTTGACGGGGAACGCAACGATCCCCGTATTGTTATTGGGTTCTATGGAGTCACTTGCTTAGGTGAATCAGGGATTTTCGTTAACCAAACCTCGAAATACTTGCCGGAATCAAGCAGTTGCCATCCGGAACTTGGCGCAACTCGGCCTTTTCTCGTGAAAACAGTCGCACCTTCTGGAATCTTGGTCGGTTCATCTTCTTCGGCCAAAGGCTTATTCAGTAGCATCACCAAGCTCGGGAGAGATGTTTCCTGCAGCTTCGTCGATCCCGTTTGCTTGTCGGCGCTTTGTCGACTCAATCGATACACCGCCGAAATCTCGGG
Organism: uncultured Fimbriimonas sp.; assembly: GCA_964566635.1. Lineage (GTDB taxonomy): Bacteria > Armatimonadota > Fimbriimonadia > Fimbriimonadales > Fimbriimonadaceae > Fimbriimonas. The sequence continues at coordinate 41,826 of CAZMJL010000002.1, forward strand.
ATGTTTCAGCGCCAGGGCATGAGCTTCGCTTTGCCCCGAAGACACGTACCAGCTCCGCTGCGCCGCATCCAGAAACAGGAGCAGCACGATCCCGAATCCCGCCACCACCTGCGGATTCCTCGCCAGACTCTTCGGCTTCTCCGCAATCGATGAAGCCGCTAGGAGCGCCAATGGCGCGATCACGGGCAGGATGTAATGCGGCAGCTTCGCGCTGGAGATGGTGTAGAAAACGAAGATTGTTGCCGCCCACGTGAACAGGAAACGCTTGAGCGGATCACCCTTTCGCGCAGCGAAGATCGCCTTGACTTCCGTAAAGCCCCAAGGGATCACCGCCAAAAGCAAAATCGGAATGTAAAACGGCAGTCCCGCCAAGCCAAGCGAGTGGGCCGCATCTCCGCCGGTAAACCGCCCGATGTTTTGCTCGATCAAGAATCGCTGGACGAAAACATCGCCATTCGCGAGGTAACAAGGCACGTACCAACTGCTCACGGTCGCGATCATCACCACCTCCGACGCAATCCACCCGCCTCGAAAACCCCCGCGCAAGTTCGGATTCAACGCGTATGTCAGCACCGCGATCGGTCCAAACAAAAGAATCGCCACTGGCCCCTTCGCCAAGATCGCCACCCCAATCCAAAAGCCCACCGCGATGCGAGATCGCACCCGCGAAGTGTCCGAAGTCAACGACTCATAAAAGGCAAGAAACGCGCCCGTCATCGCAAGATTCAGCATCGAATCCGTCATCATCAGCCGCCCAAGCGCGAGCACCAAAAGGCTCGTTCCCAAGCAGTAAACGACATGCCGAGCCTGCCATTCGCCCATGTTTCGCCTTGCAAACCGGGCGCAAAGTGCATAAAGCGCGACCGTACACAAGACCGAAGGCAACCGAGCCCCAATCCACGGCCCAAGAATCGCAAAACACGGCTTAGCGAGCCAGTAAAGCAAAATCGGCTTCTCAAACCATGGCGAACCGTTGTAGTACGGCGTGATCCACTCGCCCCGGCGGTTCATCTCGGCCACAACTGCGCCGTAGTAGCCTTCGTCCAGATCGAAAAGTCCCGTCGACCACCACGTAATCAGCGGCAAAATCGCAAAAAGATAGGCGAACCACATCGGATAAGGCGGGTTCGCTCGCGGCATCAGCTTAGATTAAACCTTGGCACGTCGCTCGGGCGCATCTTGCCCTCTGCAAAGTCCACCATTCGCTCGCCAATCCAAGGCCCAAACTTGAATCCGTGCCCCGAGCAAGGCGAGACCCAAAACACGCCGGGTCCATCCTCGCTCCACAAAAAGTCCTCATCAGCCGTGCGCGTGTACAGACACGTCGTGGCCTCTTCCACCACCGGATCAAGCACGGTAAACCTCTCCCGCGCATACTGCTGAATCATCTCCAAGTATCGCGGCTCAGGTTCGCCGGGTACGTCGGGATCGGTCTCGATCCCCTCCGAGTGCACCCCAATCTTGATCGAAGAGCGCCCCGGCTCGCTTGGGAAGCCATACAGCATCGGGTAGGTATCGTCGATCCAGACTGGACCAGGTCGCGGAGTCTCCGTCTTGATGTAAGCAAAGGTCTGTTGCGTCACTGTGACGGGCAGCCCATACAAACCCTTCGTCCACGCTCCCGCGCATACGATCACCCGATCAAATTCTCCGATGAGGGCGCGTGGATTATCGATTCGCGACTCAACCACCCGCGCCCCCGAAAGTCGAAGCTGCTCCCGCACTGCACGCGAAGCAAATACCCACCCTGCATCGGGTGTAAACGTCCCCCATTCGTCGTCATGCAAAGTGAAGTGCGGAATGTGGCTCGCCTCCAAAGAGTCCTGTTCGACGCCGTTTTGCACCAATGCGAACACAATGTGGTGCATCTCTTCGCTGCTCGTTTTGCCAAAGTAGGCCAACCCTGTCTCAAACAAAATCTGTTCGCTCGCCAGGCTTTGAATGTTTCGCCATAGCTCGTAGCCTTCGAGCATGATCTCGGTGTAGAACGGATCGGGGTACGCCTTCCGCACAATCCGGCTGTTTCCGTGAGAGCTCCCCTTGGTGTGCCCAACGCCAAATTGATCGAAGACCACGATCTCATGGCCCCGCCTTGACGCGGCAAATGCGGTGCTCGCACCCATGATTCCCGCCCCAACCACCGCGATCTTCATCCTGAATAAGTTTCGCACCTCCACAAGCTCGAATACACTAAACGCATGGTTTTCGCGGTCGCAGTGGTGATGGCAAGGGCAGATTTTGCCGCCGAAGAACGGCAATGGCGCCTCGCTCGTGAACAGAGGCTCCTCTCCCCGACCGGATGGCTCGCCGTCTCCGGGCTCCACTGGCTGAAGCCGGGCAAAAACTCATTTGGCCAAGGCTCCGACGCCGACATCAAGCTTCGCGACGGAAGCGGCATCATCGAATGGCGCGACGGCGACAAGTTCTTCGCCACCATCGATCGCGGCGGCCGAAAGCCCGACTCCGAATCGTTTGACGGGCCGGTCGACCTTGACGAGCGCTTCTATGCCGGAGAAACCGTCTTCTCCATCATCCATCGCGGCAAGCGGTTCGGAATGCGCGTTTGGGACCCCAAAGCCCCCACCCGGCTGAACTTCAAGGGTCTCAACTGGTTCCCATCCAAAGCCAAATACAAAGTCAAAGCCAAGTTCGTCGCTCACAAATCCGTGCGCCAACTGGCAATCACCAACATCCTTGGCGACACCGAACCCGCCCCCAACCCCGGCTTTTTCACGTTCACTCTCCGAGGCAAAAAGTGCCGCCTCGAAGCCATCGACGAAGGCGAGACCTACTTCCTCAACTTCCAAGACCGCACCAGCGGCCGCTCAACCTACCCCGCGGGTCGCTTCATCGACCTCGAAAAGCGCAAGGACGGGAAATACGAAATCAACTTCAACCGCGCCTACAACCCACCCTGTGCCTTCACCAACTTCGCCACCTGCCCCCTTCCGCCGAAAGGGAACACCCTCCCAGTCGCAATTGAGGCGGGCGAAAAAGTCCACCATCCTGGCGAGCATCTTCTTTGAAAATGAATCGTAGACAGTTTTTGACCGTTCTCAGCTCAGCGATCGGTTGCGCGACGTATCCAAACGTAGGACAAGCCGGTGGCGAAGTTCTTGTGATCGGAGCCGGGATCGCTGGACTAGCTGCCGCCCAAGAACTGCGTCGATATGGGTACAGGGTCACGATTCTGGAAGCTCGCGACCGAGTGGGTGGTCGCATTTTCACCTCTGCCAAGTGGTCGGGCGCGCCGATGGATATGGGAGCATCTTGGATTCACGGAACCGAAGGCAATCCCATCACCAAATATGCCGACTTAATCAAAGCTCGGCGCATAAGCACCGACACGGAGTCGTCAATTGCATACGGCCCCGACGGTAAGGAGCTTGAAGAATGGCAAGAGAGGCGCTTGGCGGCGATCCAGGCCGAACTTGAAGCCGAACTGGAGCAAGCCGATGGAGCCGACGATGACCTCTCGGTTCGACAGGCCATCGTTAGGCTTACCTCAAAGTACAAGCCCGGCTCTACCGATCGCCGTTATCTCGAATTCCTCGTTAACTCGACACTCGAACAAGAGTACAGCGGTTCATCCGATCAACTATCCGCCCAATGGCTTGGGAGCGATGAAGAGTTTGGAGGTGGCGATGTTATTTTCCGTGACGGGTTCCACACCATTACAAATTCACTCGCCAAAGGGTTGGAAATCCGGTTGGGCCAAGTCGTTTCAAGGATTGACTCAACTGGAAGTCGGGCCAAAGTTAAAACGCAAACGACGACATTCGAGGCCGATCTCGTGCTGGTTACACTGCCCCTCGGTGTCCTGAAATCAAAGTCTGTTGAGTTCATACCGCCCCTACCAAAATCGAAACGAGGAGCGATCGATCGGCTGCAAATGGGCGTGCTCAACAAGTGCTTCCTTCGATTCGAAACAGTGTTTTGGCCAAGGGACGTCGATTGGATACAGCACATTTCAGAAGTCCCCGGCCACTGGGCGGAGTGGGTGAGCTTCACCCAAGCGGCCAATCTTCCAATCCTTCTTGGTTTCAACGCCGCCAAACGTGGTTATGAAGTCGAACGACTGAGTGATCAAGAAATCGTCGCGGACGCGATGCGAACCTTGCGCAGGATTTTTGGTTCACAAACAAAAGATCCGATTGATTGGCAAATCACAAGGTGGGCAAGTGATCCTTTCTCGCGTGGCTCTTACTCGTTCCTCTCCGTTGGCGCGACTCCAGACGACTTCGCTCGCCTATCTGCACCAGTCGGAACAAAGCTCTTTTTTGCTGGCGAAGCGACCAACCAGCAGTATTTTGGAACGACCCACGGCGCTTACCTGTCTGGGATTCGTGCTGCCAATGAGATCCGACGTAGTTGGACGCCGGAGGGTTTGATCCCTCCACATTCGCACTGTGGAGGGCAATCCGTTCGCCTTACTTATCCAGCGTCAACTCGTAGGTCGTCTTCCCAATCCCCAGCGCCGAAACGCAGGTCGACTTGAGTAGCACCCGCGTCTTCGGGTCAAGTGTGCGCTCGATCGTGTGCGTCCCTGTCACGTCTGTGATCTTCGACGAGACCACAATCGCCTTCTCCGAGACCTTCACCGACGACACCGAGTTGCCTTGCGCGCCAAAGAAGTAAGTCCGCTCCGACTCTGCCGATGGCAGGGCCAGGCTCGCCATCAGCTGCTGGCCAAACTGGTTCGCGCCTTGCCCCGTCCCGGTCGGTACCAAGCGCTTGTTGACCTCCCAAATGCTCGGTTCCGCATTCCCCGGACCCGATTCATTGCCCTGAATAAACACCACCTCGTGAAGCAAATCCAGCATCGACTTCTCGCCGTCCTTGCTGGTCACCTTCAGCTTCAACTTCCCGCCGATGCTGTACGGCTGAATCTCTGCCTTCGCCTTCACCGAGTAAGTGTAGGTTTTGCCGTCTTCAAAGCCGTAAGTAGGGAACGCCTCCGCACGGGTGACGAGAATCGATGCGAGCGCAGTTGCAGTTATCACGGCAGATATTGTGCCGCCTTCTGGTGCAATTTTTACACGGGACTGTCCCAACCTACAAACTCTGATACTGTCCCAAGTTAGGGGAAAAGGGCGAAGCCGACATCGTCCAAGATTCCCCGACTGTACATAGTTGAAACAGCAAAAAGCGATCCAATGATTTCTAGACGCGAGCGTCCAGTGAGACTCCCAAGAACATGGATTCGACCCTTCGCGTACGGAACTTCGGTTGCCATACGTGACTCGCTCAAGAACTGACCAAGAATCGCACCTTCACGGTTAGCAACGAAAAAACACTTGTAGTCGGACCATAGCGTTGCCTCCGGGAAGCCTTCGAGATAAGTCAAACCTCCCGCTGGAGTCATTTCATCGTGGAGAGGGAACACATCCAAAAGAAAGCTAGGAACCTTCTCCTTTGTACGCACAAGCGCCATATGGGAGAAAATGAAGCCTGCCCGACCAGCAAAGACTTGCGCGTAGTAAGCATTGAACTCCTCGTCCCAGAGAGTCAATTTCCCTTCGCCCAAGGCCCCCACGACCTCTTCGCCATCTAGCAACGAGTACGTGTTTGGAATCTTGCTCAAGGTCCAGAACCGCTTCGGGTTGAGGACCGAAACGTACTCATCAAACTCAACAAGCTTATACTCCCGCCCTGCTTTCGGGAAATAACCATCCTTCGTCAAAAGTCTCTTCATCGATCTACGTGGTGCCAAAGAATAGAAATCAGCTTGGACCAGTCAGCCCGTGGGACATCCTCACGTATGAAGAGCACCCATCGCGCGCCTTCTTCTTCAAATTGATACGCTTCCGAACTCACTGCAAGCGCAACGGCGGTGCCTGCCGGAGACTCAAACATCGCTCGCTGCTCATTCGATCGTATGCGGTACTCCGAGAACCCCTTGCAGAAGGTCAACTCCTCGACAATTCCGGTTTCGGTGAACCCTTTTCGACTCACGCTCTGATACACAATCTCCCGCTCAGCACTAATGACGGCGCTGATCGACAGCCACAAATTGCCGCCGTGATAATCGTTGACAACCCGCTCCTGAACTAGCCGATGCTCAACATCAAAAACTGAGATCGAATCTTGATCAACGGTGCCGATCGGCATCGTTCCGTGCCAGAGCTGCCCATCCGTCGACAAAACCACCTTTTCAAAACGAGCGACGGGATCACTCGATCCGGGGTAGAGGCAACCGTCCTTTCCTAACTCTCGGAGCAATTTGTCCTATTGTACGAGGTCGACTGAGCGCGGGGTTGCATTGCGATCATTGCTGGATGCAGTACTTCTCGCAAACGCCAAGCGGCGCGCTGGCACCCGAGCGAGCAGCAAGGGCGCGCCGCTTCCAAACCGGACCATTCTGATCCCTGAGATGTGCCCGAAGGGATCAGCAGGCGCCCCCAAAGCTCAATCTATACAACAAAGTAAACTATCAACGCGTAGAATAACGCAGAGCGAAGGTGATGCTGGTGCTGCCAGGTGGACCCGAGCGGGATACAACATGTCGGAAAAGGTTTTAGACGAGTCAACAGCTCTATTAGAGCAATTTGCCAATCGCGAATACGAGCACGGATGGGAAACCGAGCTCGAAACCGAAACCATCGAGCCTGGTCTCAACGAAGAAACGGTCCGAAGAATCTCGGCCAAAAAGAATGAGCCGCAATGGCTGCTCGACTGGCGGCTCAAGGCCTACCGCCACTTCCTCACCATGACCGAGCCCAAGTGGCCCAACGTCAGCTACAAGCCGGCCGACCTTCAAGCGATCTCCTACTACGCCTCGCCCAAGAAGAAGCCCGTCCTCGACTCCCTCGAAGACGCCGATCCCGAGATCCTCAAAACCTTCCAGAAGCTCGGAATTCCGGTTGAAGAGCAGAAGGTTCTCCTCAACGTCAAGGGTGCCGCCGAAACCGCCGCCGATGCCCGAACCGATTGGAGCAAGCTCGAAGGTAAAGTCGCCGTCGACGCCGTCTTCGACTCCGTCAGCGTCGTCACCACCTTCAAAACCAAGCTCGCCGAACTCGGAATCATCTTCTGCTCCATCTCCGAAGCCGTCCACGAGCACCCCGAACTCGTCCAGAAATACCTCGGCTCCGTCGTCCCCTACAGCGACAACTACTACGCCACATTGAACTCGGCGGTCTTCAGCGACGGCTCCTTCGTCTACATCCCCAAAGGTGTCCGCTGCCCGATGGAACTCAGCACCTACTTCCGAATCAACGCGGAAAACACCGGCCAGTTCGAGCGAACTCTCATCATCTGCGAAGAAGGCGGCTACGTCAGCTACCTTGAGGGCTGCACTGCACCCATGCGAGATGAGAACCAGCTCCACGCTGCCGTCGTCGAGCTCGTTGCTGCCGGAGATAACTCCACCATTAAGTACAGCACCGTCCAAAACTGGTACCCCGGCGACCCCAAGACCGGCGTCGGCGGAATCTTCAACTTCGTTACCAAGCGCGCCATGTGCGCCGGAAAGGCATCCAAGGTCACCTGGACCCAGGTTGAAACCGGCTCTGCCATCACCTGGAAATACCCATCGGTTATCCTCAAAGGCGATGACTCGGTCGGCGAGTTCTACAGCGTCGCTCTCACCGCCGGAAAGCAACAAGCCGACACCGGCACTAAGATGATCCACATCGGCAAGCGAACCAAGTCGACCATCGTCGCCAAGGGAATCTCTGCCGGAAACGGTCAAAACACCTACCGCGGCCTGGTGAAAATTAACCCCGGCGCCGACAACGCTCGCAACTACTCCCAGTGCGACTCCATGCTCATGGGCGACCGCTGCGGTGCCCACACGTTCCCCTACATCGAGGTCAAGAACCCCTCCGCAACCGTTGAGCACGAGGCCTCTACCAGCAAGATCGGCGAAGACCAAATCTTCTACTGCAACCAACGCGGAATCCCCACCGAAGACGCCGTCAACATGATCGTTAGCGGCTTCTGCAAAGATGTCTTCAGGGAGCTTCCGATGGAGTTCGCCGTCGAGGCTCAGAAGCTACTCGGAGTCAGTTTGGAGGGCTCGGTAGGCTAAGCTAGCTGAGTGGAATCCCCCCTCGCGGATGACCTAATCGCGGCCCTAGATGCGGCTGGGCTCCTGTCATCCGCTCGCCTCAGGCAAGATGCTGACTTCCGAACCATTGTTTGGAAGTCGGCCAATCCGGCGGTAGAAGAAGACCTCGAACTGCAATTATCTGTTTATCCGAGCCTTTACTGGTTCGGCGGCTACATGTACGATTTCCCGGGCCCTGCCGAGGAAACGCCAGACCATGTTGTTCCGTTCCTCCAAGTATTTTTCGAGGAGCGAATCATTAGAGGCATTAAGCTTAACTCCGGCGGTGGTCCAATCTGGACCGACGAAGTTGAATACTCAGAATTCGCGACATGGTTTCGAGAACCAGGCACACAAATCCGCTCTTGGCGAGGAAGCCATGACACGACAGTAACGTCTAAAATCAACTTCCCCTGGCTCCGCTCTATGCGCCCGCTCCGAACCGCCGAAGTCCCCGAGGTCGCCGCCTTCTACATCGACATCCAAGCCGACACCGTCCCCACCATCCATCCGCTCCACGAGGTCATCGACTACATCACCAACGTCCGACTTCCCCAAGGCTCAAGCTACGTCCTCGAACAAAACGGCAAAATCCTCGGCTGGATCGACTTCGCTGGCGGCTGGGTGAATCACCTCTACGTCCGACGCGGCGAAACCGGGAAGGGCATCGGCAAAGAGCTCCTCGACTACGCCAAATTCAAATCCCCGAACGGCCTCCAACTCTGGACCTTCCAAATCAACGAACAGGCAAGAAGGTTCTACCAACGAGAAGGCTTCCAAGAAGTCGAACTCACGAACGGCGAAGGGAACGAAGAGAAACAGCCCGACGTCCGCCTCGAATGGATCAAATGACTTGACAATTTGCAACATCATCCTTGATACTTAGGTAGATGCCTAATGAAACTCTTCTCCTGGATGACGTCTTTAAGGCACTCGCAAACCCAACTCGTCGAGAAGTGGTCGCCCGGCTCGGCATCGGGCCAGCCCCTATGTCTGAACTCGCGACAGGGCATGACATGGCTCCGCCATCCTTCCTCCAACACCTCCAGGTGCTGGAGCAATCCGGGATTATTATCTCGGTGAAGAAAGGGAGGGTGCGAACCTACTCTCTCCACCAAGCCAACCTCCGTCAAGCAGAAAATTGGCTTGCCGAGCAGCGCAACCACTGGAATGCCAGGCTAGACCAACTCGACGAATTCTTACGACAGGACACCAAATGAACTTCAATCCCGAACTAGACCTCATACTCGAACGCTTTGCCGATGTGCCCAAGGAGCGCATTTTCGAAGCCTGGACAAACCCCGAACTGATGAAACAATGGTTCACGCCGCGACCTTGGCGAACAAGCGAAGTCGTGCTTGAACTTCGACCCGGCGGAATCTTCAAAACGACTATGAACGGCCCTGAGGGAGAAGAGTTCTCCGGCGAAGGTTGCGTACTCGAAGTAATCCCGAATCAGCGCTTCGCGTGGACCAGCGCACTAGGAGAAAATTACCGTCCGAATCCGCCGATGGAAGGCGCATTCACCTTCTCAGCCTTCATCGACATCGAAGACTACGAAGGAGGAAGTAAGTACACGGCTCGGGTCTATCACTCAGACAAAGAGGGCAAAGAGAAGCACGAAGCGATGGGATTCCATGGTGGCTGGGGCACCGCGTTCGATCAGCTCGTCGAGATGGTGAAAGCGCAAAGCTAACCAATCGAAGGGGAGCGACAGCTCCCCTTAACGCCCTCTTTGCGGCCAAGTATTGGGACTTTACGATTCACAGATTATCTCAGGCAGACCGTCGTTTCTACCAGCGACTGGACTTCAAGAAGATCGAACTCACCAAAGGCAAAGGCAACGAGGAAAAGCAGCCCGACGTTCGGCTGGAATGGCGAAAAGTCTGAATGGGTAAGATGCGCGAATGAATTTGAAGGCGATCGAGCAAAGGCTTCGGTGGCGCTCAAAACCGGTTTGGCTCAAAACGACCCACTGGAAAGAGCGAGCCGCTCAAAAGGTCAGTGGCGGAACGGTTATGCAGGGTCCCTTTCAGGGCGTCAAGTTTCCGCCGTCTACTGTGAAGCACACATTCATGACGCGGCTCCTCGGCACCTACGAAAAAGAGCTTTGGCCTGTTCTGGAATCACTACGGGGCGAAACCTTTGAAGAAGTCGCCCATATCGGTGCCGGCGATGGTTACTACGTGTGTGGTGTCGCAAAGCTGGCCCATTGCGAACACATCACCGCGTATGAGATGAATCCGCTTGTTCAGGAGGTCTTGAGGACGGTCTGTCAACTCAATTCGGTCGAAAATATTTCCATTTGCGGCCTCTGCGGAGCCAGTGAACTCAAGGCACTGGCCGGCAAAAAGGGCTTCGTCGTGATGGACATCGAAGGTGCTGAAATCGATGTCTTACAATCTGAAGGACTAGAGGGCTCGACGATCCTCGTCGAGTTGCATCCGCACACAAACCCCGATCTCGAAGCGATTTTGAGATCACGCTTCGAACCAACTCACTCCATAGAACGGATTGGGCTCGCTTCGAGAACCCGAAATGATCTCCCGGCCACGCTCAAGGGTCCTCAACCTTTGCTACGTTCCGCAATGCGGGAGCATCGACCCGATTCTCAGCTGTGGTTCTTCATGAAGCCCAAACGCTAAGCACTAGGGGGAAGTCGGTTGTGGCTGCCGGACAAGGATTCGAACCTTGACGTGCTGCACCAAAAACAGCTGTCCTGCCATTAGACGATCCGGCAAACCGAGCCATTAGTATACTTCGGTTCGTGAATTCTTTGCCAAAAGGGCCGATCTTCTTTATCACCGGCACCCCAGGCGTTGGCAAGTCCACCACTGCAAAACACCTCGCCGCCAGATTCCCCAAGGCCTTTCGGATCGACCTTGACTACTTCCGACAATACGTCGTTTCGGGCCTGCGCCAACCCACTCAAGGCTACGACGAAGAGTGCCATCAGCAGTTTTGCCTCGCCCACATCGCCGCCGGACAATGCGCCAAAACTTACTCCGATGCCGGGTTTGCGGTCGTGATTGAGCACTGCTCGTTCCCTGATACCATCGAGCTTTTCCGCAAAGAAGCTGGTGAAATCGTCGCCGTCTGCCTCGCGTGCGATCTCGAACAAAATCTCGCCCGCAACCTGATGCGGACCGACAAAAGCTTCGATCCGAAGGACATCGAGCACTTCGTTTATGATATGAATTCGGCCTTGCCAAACGCCTGCCAAGAGGCCGGGATTCAAGTGCTTCAAAATGGCTGTCCCGACCCAGAATCCACCGTGGATTTACTGCTCGAAATCGCGAAATCTAACCGCATCATCGAATAAGCTGGCACTATGCCAGTTTTCGCGTTTCTCACCGTGATACAGTTCGATGCTGGAGCCAAGACTTCGACCCCGCTCAGCACCGAGGCATACCTCAAGCCACCCGCCGAAATCGCCGAATACTTCGATCAGCCGCGCCACCTCAACGTGAGCCTGGGCAACCTCAACTCAACCCGCACCTGGTTCGCTCGCGCTCAAGCCGACCGAAGCACGAACCTCGCCGATATCGCCACGCCCTACCTCATCCTGGCCGGAGTGATGATCGACCCCAAAGCGAACCGCCCCCGAGCCGCGAGTTATCGGCTTTCATCGTCGCTGGTGCTCACCTCCATCAAGGACTTCACGGATCGGGTCATTTCTGCCCCAAAGGGCAAGTGGCTCTCCCCCGGCACCTGGTCGCCCAACGGTCGCTACCTGATGTACCTTGTCCACGACGAAGACTCCTCGACCGTTTGGATTCACGACGCCGAAAAGAACTCCTCCAAGCAACTCTCCGCCCACCCGGTCCTCGCCACCCAAGTCACTCCCGAGTGGATTCCCGACTCATCCGGGATCGTTGGAGTCTTTGTCCCCACCAATCGCGGGCCCGAACCGGCTAAGGGTGCTCAACCTGCTCAGCCCAAGGTGCAGGTAACCGATGCCGCCAAAAACCGATTGCGAACCTTCCGAAGTCTTCTTGAAAATGAGCTCGACCAAGCCCGGTTTGAATACTACATGACCGGCCAGCTGGCAAAGTTCGACCTTGGCGGACGCATGAGCCCGATCGGCAAACCTGCCATGATCGCGAACATCGACCCCGCGCCTAAAGGCGATGTTTTCCGCGTTTCGACCATACAAAAGCCGTTCTCCTACCTCGTCCCGGCTTCCAGTTTTGGACGCAAAGAAGAAATCTGGGATCAAGCCGGAAATGCCCTCACCACGCTCGACACCACCCCATTGCGCCCCGGCGAGCCGCCGACCGACCCCAATGCCGCTCCCACCCCTCCAACCCCCGCCGCGCGCCGACAGCTGGGATGGATGGCCGATGGTTCGGGACTCTACTTCGTCCGCACCAAAGCCAAGCCGACCAGCGCTCCCGCCCAGCCGATTCTCGCTCCCGGCGAGGATGAGCAAGCGCGCGGTCAGCGCCCCGGCGGAACCGCGCCTGCCGCGCCTCGCGAGCCCGAAGAATTGGTCAAGTGGGTCGCGCCATTCCGCAAGGAAGATGAGTCGGTCCTCCTCACCCGCGAATCCGGATTTAGCGGCCTCACCTGGAACCCCGACGCCAGTGCGTTTTTTGTCACCGACACCAAAGACGGCGAAACTAGCTTCAAGCAGATTTCCCTTGGCAAGGACCCCTCCGAGGTCACCCTTTGGAGCTACAAAGGCGCGGCCGAAAACCCGGGCTCACCCGTTCTCACGACCAACGCGCTCGGTGTCTCCGTCCTCGACGCCAAAGCCTCCACCATCCTGCTCCGTGGAGTAAACACCACGCAAGACGAGGAAAAGAACCCCTCTCGCCCATTCCTTAACGCCTTCGACACGGCAACCAAAAAGGTCCAAAAGTTGTGGCAATGCGAAGAGAAGACCTACCAAACCATCGATGGAATCTTGAGCAATGATGGAAATCGCCTCGTTGTTCGGCACCAAACCGCGACCGAAATCCCGAACAGCTTCCTCGTCGAGAACGGCAAGCGCACCACCCAAATCACCAAGAACATCGACCTCGCTCCCGACCTCACCGATGCCAAGCGGTATCGCTTCCAGGTCACTCGAGCCGATGGATTCAAGTTCTGGGTGAAGGTCACCGCCCCCAAATGGCACGTTGAGGGCGACAAACTCCCGGCGTTCTTCTGGTTCTATCCCAGCGAATTCGAAAACCAGGCCGCCTACGACCGTGGCATCCGCAATGCGAACCCTTACATGTTCCCAGTCCAGGGCGGATCGCCAAAGTCGCTCCTCACCCGGCGCGGATGGGCGCTCGTCGAACCTGACTGCCCGATCGTTGGCCCCAAAGGTCGCATCAATGACTTTTACGTCAACGACCTCCGCAACAGCCTCTCGGCGACCATCGATGCCCTCGAATCCAAGGGTATCGCGGACCGAACCAAGCTCGCCATCGGCGGACACAGCTACGGCGGATTCAGCACTGCCAACGCGATGGTCCACACCCCCTTCTTCAAGGCGGGAATCGCCGGAGCCGGAAACTATAACCGAACTCTCACCCCGCTCGCGTTCCAAAGCGAACAACGCACCCTCTTCGAGGCCCGAAGCACCTATCTCGATATGTCGCCAATGCTGTACGCCGAGAACCTGACCGGCGCGCTACTGATGTACGCGGGTATGGACGACCAAAACGTCGGCACCGATCCCATCAACACGGTCCGCATGTATAACGTTCTCGAAAGCATCGGAAAGCCCGCCGCTTTGTACATGTACCCCTACGAGGACCATGGACAAATCGCCCGCGAGACCCTGATGGACCAGTGGGCGAGGTGGATCGCTTGGCTCGATAAGTACGTGCTCGGAAAAGATAAATGATCCCCGCCGCGCTCGCACTCCAGATCGGCTCGACCAACCGCTACGATCAAGCCGCCGTTGTCAGCGACCATCACCTCGCCTCCGAGATCGGGGCCAAGGTTCTGCGCGATGGTGGCAACGCGGTCGATGCCGCTGTTGCCACTGGCTTCGCCCTCGCCGTCTGTTTTCCTGCCGCAGGCAACATCGGTGGAGGTGGCTTTATGGTCCTCCGCCGGGCGAGCGGCGAGTCGTTCACACTCGATTATCGTGAGATCGCGCCAAAGGGTGCCTTCCGCGAGATGTACCTCGACGCAAAAGGGAACCCGACCAGCGAAAGCTACTTGGGCTACCGAGCGGCAGGAGTCCCTGGGACCGTCGCCGGATTTTGGGAAGCTCACAAACGCTTCGGAAAGCTCCCTTGGAAGCGACTCGTTCAACCCGCAGTCCAGATGGCCGATTCAGGCTTCACCCTCACTGCCGTCGAGGCGTCAGGATTCACATCGTTCGGCAAACTTAACCGCCAGTTTCCCGCAACATATCAGATTTTCGCTAAGAACGGAGAAGGCCTCAAGGGCGGGGCCGTGTTTCGGCAACCCGAACTCGCCAATACGTTGAAACGGATTCGCGATCTCGGCCGAGACGGCTTTTACAAAGGCACGACCGCTTCTCAGATCGCCGAAGAGATGAAGGCCAATAAGGGGCTCATCACCGAGGAAGACCTTGCCGCCTACAAGCCCGAATGGCGAGAGCCCCTCGTCGGGAAGTGGAAGGATGCCGAAGTGATCACCATGCCCCCGCCCAGCTCCGGGGGACTGATTGTCCTGATGATGCTGGGGATGCTCAAAGATGACGATCTTTCTAAGTCTGGCCTCAACTCCGCCGGCACGATCCACCTCATGGCCGAAACGATGAAGCGATGCTTCGCCGACCGAGCCGAATACATGGCCGATCCGGGCTTCGCAGAAGTCCCGATTGTCGAGCTTCTTTCGCCGGCCTACTTAGCCCGCAGGCGAGGCGAAATCACTGAGAAGGCAACTCCTTCAGAGAGCATCAAGCCGGGCCTGGAACCCGTCAAGGAGTCCGAACACACCACCCATTTCAGCATCGTCGATGCCGAAGGCAATGCCGTCAGCCAAACCTACACGATCAATGACAGCTACGGCAGCAAGGTGACCTCGCCCAAACTCGGCTTCATTTGGAACAACGAAATGGACGATTTCACCGCCAAGCCCGGCAGCCCTAATCGCTACCGGATTCTTCAGGGCGAAGTGAACGCTGTCCAACCCGGAAAACGCCCCCTCAGCAGCATGACCCCGACCATCGTGACACGTGGCGGAAAACTCTGGATGGTCGTCGGTTCACCCGGCGGACCAACGATCATCAACACCGTTTTCGAGACCATTCTAAACGTCGGCGTGCACGGCCTCGCCGCTCAGCGAGCCATCAACACCCCCCGCATCCATCACCAATGGTTCCCCGATCAAATTCGCGTTGAAGGCGGCATCAGCCCCGACACATTGGCGCTCCTCAAGGCGAAAGGGCATTCAATCGACACCAGCCAATCCTCGCAGGGAAGTTGCCACCTGATCGTGGTTGGCCAAGATGGTACGCGCTCGATTGGTTGCGATCCGCGAATCTCAACCTCCGGCCATGCGGGATACTAATGCCGTGAATCGAATTCAGCGCCTTGCCGACTTACTGAGTGAGCACGGGAACGATATCTTCCTGGCCCAAACCGCCGCTTCGCTTGGCTACCTTGTCAACTTCCCCGAAGATGCCCACGAGCGGTTTATGGCGCTTGCCATTCATAAGAGCGGTCAGTCCGTGCTCATTTGCCCCGCGCTTAGCTCGATTCAGGCCCGAAGAGCCGGAATCGAGAACATCCGAGATTGGCGAGACGGCGAAAATCCCGTCGCTCTATTCGAACAACTTTGTGATGAGTGGGACGCCGAAGCCGCCGTTTTCCTCGTCGACGATCACCTGCCCGCCAAAATGCTCCTCGAAATGCAAGCCGCCCTCCCCGGCGCTCTCTTCAAGCCGGGGGGCACACTTTTGGGCGAGCTCACGGGCAGGAAGGATCATGAAGAAATCCGCCTCATGAAGGAAGCCGGACGCATTGCCGACGAAGTTTTCCTGCATGTCAAGCAATCGCTACGCGAGGGAATGACCGAGCTCGAGCTTGAGCGCATCATCCGCGATGCCTTCGTTCAGCGCGGAGGCACTCCGAGCTTCTGCATCGTGGGCTTTGGCCCCGGTGCCGCCGAAAGCCACCACATCAACAGCGACACCCAACTCCGCCGTAACGACCTCGTCTTGGTCGATTTCGGATGCGACTATGAGGGCTACCAAAGCGACATTACGCGGGTCATCTGCTTCGGCGAACCGACCCCCAAAATGCGAGAGGTGTACAACATTGTGTATCAGGCGCACCAGGCGGGAGCCGCCGCCGCCATGGTGGGCGCCATTCCGGCAGAGGTCGACGCCGCTACGCGCCGCGTCATCGAGCAAGCCGGCTACGGGCAATACTTCACCCACCGGACGGGACACGGCATCGGAATGCAGGTTCATGAGCACCCAAACATCTCGCCTGACAACACCACTCCCCTTGCCGAAGGGAACTGCTTCAGCATCGAGCCCGGCATCTACTTGCCCGGCGAGTTCGGAGTGCGACTCGAAAACCTCTACTGCGCTGGGCAACCGACCTTTAGCTTCAACACCGCGATCAGTCCAACTCTTGAGACAGTCTAAAAACAAATCAGCCCTTACGATCTGCAAGGGCTGATTTGTAAATGGAAGGGAAAGGGCTTTACTTCTTCCGGCGTCGAAGCAGGGCGGCAGCACCGATGCTCAGCACTGCGATGGTTCCCGGCTCTGGAACGGCTTGCACTTGTGTTCCACTGTTAAGGAACGAAGCCGCGCCGCCAAGACCGAGGACTGCGCCAACGATTCCTTGTCCGCTTGAGCTGGAGCTTGGGGTCGTCTTGATGGTCACGCCTTCGCTCGGAATTCCGATCGTTGGGGTCGGAGGAGTGTAGGTAGCGACGATTGGCGACATCTCGGCAGCGGCACCTGCGATTCCAACGGTTCCCACTGCACCTATCGCAGTGTCTTCAGCTTCGACTTCGGCGTCTCGGGTTGCATAGGCTCGCACCGGACCGGAAACGAATGGGTTTGCGCACTTGACACGGAGAATCGGATTGCCCTCTGCATCAACAAATGCCGGAGTTCCTTTCTTGAAGAATGAAACGTGTGCCTTGATAGTCCCGCTCTCAGGGGCCGAGTAAATGGTGTAGTAGGCCGACTTCGAAAGGGTTCCAAGTCGAAGAGTTCCGATGTACTCGATGACCTCTTCTCGGCTCATCGAAAAGTGGCGCATAAATCGATCAGCAACCGCTCGATCCGATTTGATTTGAGCGATGAGCTCAGGCACGGTGTTCGCCGGTCGGTTGATAAACGCGTTCAACTCCGGTCGTGCCATTGCCGAGGCGGTGATTCCTACGGCGACGATTCCTGCGATAATTCCCTTCATTCTAGTTACCTTCTTCAAGTGTTAGTATCGAGAGTTGCAATAGTGATGCCAAGGGTGCAATCGATCGCCTCTCCAGTCCAAATTCAAGCAATATTACGAGGGTTATCTTAGAGTTTCAGGTTACGTCGAATGACTTCTATGGCTTCTGCGGCGGCTGCCTGCTCTGCCTCTTTCTTCGATCGCCCCGACCCTTCGCCGATGACCTCTCCATCAAATAATACTACAACCCTATATCGGCGGTCATGGGCGAAACCACTTTCGCCCAAAACCTGGTAACTGGGTGTCTTTCTCCAGATGGATTGCGCCATTTCTTGAAGCTTGGATTTATAATCATCGGGACTCACATCTCCGGTGCTAATCCGTAAAAGGTACGGGTTTAGTTGCTCCAAAATGAACCAACGGGCAACTTCGAGTCCTGATTCGAGATAAATCGCCCCAAAAATCGCCTCGACAACATCCGCCAAAATTGACGCGCGCTGCCGACCGCCCGTCTGCTCCTCACTAGGACTTAAGACCAGGTGCGGCTCCAATCCCAGCTTCTTGGCAACCTCAGCCAAGGGTGCCTCTTGAACCACGCTGCTCTTGGCCTTCGACATCACCCCCTGATCCCAACTAGGGAAATGCTCGTACAAATATTGGGCGATAACTAGGCCCAATACTGAGTCACCAAAAAACTCTAATCGCTCATAAGAACCCGCAACATCATTTGGCGATGCCGACCGATGCGTCATCGCCAAAGTGAATAGTGATTCGTTCTTAAGAGGAATTCCCTTAGGGATCATGCTCTTTGACGCAAGGCTTCGGCGATACGTCCGACCCCCTTTTCGATATTTGCTCGACTGGTAGCGTAACTTAGCCGGATGTGTCCTTGCCCCTCAAAGACCGATCCCGGTACAACCGCAACTAACGCTTTCTCAAGCAATTCTGCCGCCAAATCAAGATCGGTTTCGCCCGGTTTCAACAAAGCGCGCACATCCGGGAACGCATAAAAAGCCCCCTTCGGCGGATCAATCTTCACACCAGGAATCTCGCGTAGCAAGCCGACGATCAAGTCGCGGCGCGCCTCGAACTCCGCTCGCATCGCCTCGACCGATTCCGCTGGAAGCCCAAACGCCACCACCGCGCCCCGCTGCGCAAACGAAGTCGGGTTACTTGTCACTTGGTCTTGGAAGTTGCTCATCGCTTTGGCGACCGGCAACGGGCATGCGGCAAAGCCAATCCGCCATCCCGTCATGGCGTAGCTCTTCGAACAACCGCCAATCGTAATTGTCTGCTCCTGGACATCCTTTCCGAGCGCGGCAATCGACTCAAACTCCTCGCCGTAAATCAGCCGCTCGTAGATCTCATCTGCAATGATCCAGAACCCGTGCCGAAGCGCCAACGCGCCGATCTCTTTGAGGGTCTGGCGCGGCAAAAGTGCTCCACTCGGATTGGAGGGTGAGTTCAAAATAATCGCCCGAGTGCGCGGCGAAATCGCTTCCCGAAGCTGATCGTAACTCGGAACAAATCCGTTTGCGGCTTCGCACTTGATGACCACCGGAGTTCCGCCAGCCAGCTTCACCTGGTCGGCGTACGTCATCCAGTACGGCGCGAGAAGAATCACTTCATCGCCCGGATTCACAAGCATCTGCATCGAGTTGTACAACGAGTGCTTCGCACCCGTGCTTACGATGATCTGCTCCGGTGAATACGAAAGCTTGTTCTCACGCAAAAGCTTGGCGCAGATCGCCTCCTTCAGCTCCTTTATCCCCGCGCTCGGCGTGTACTTCGTAAAGCCCTCGTTCAGCGCCTTCACCGCTTCATCGATGATCGGCTGAGGAGTGTTGAAATCCGGCTCGCCCGCACCAAACGAAACCACGTCAATCCCATCGGCTTTCATGGCGTTCGCCTTCGAAGTGATTGCGAGCGTGGGCGAGGGCTTCAAAAGTTGTGTTCGATCAGAGAGATTGAGCGTGTTCACCGTACTCAGAGTATAGACTCTAGGGAGGCAATGACGAAGGCGAAACCGAACTTGATCTGGATCGCCACGGGTCTTACGTTGCTCGGCTGCCTGCTACACCTCGGAATCGGGACCAACATCTGGTACTCGCCCACCGCTATCATCCAAGAGCTTTTCCACGGGTATCACCCTGGCGAATCGACCCAAAACGACGTTATTTGGACGTTTCGCCTCCCACGAGTTCTCACCTGCCTCTTCGTCGGTGGATCCCTTGGTCTTTGCGGCGCCGTCCTCCAAACCCTTTTCCGCAACCCATTAGCCGAGCCGTACATCGTAGGCGCGTCCTCTGGAGCGGCAATCGGGGGAGCCCTCATCGGCACCATCGTCACTTCGGGCACCGCGCTCCTTTTGGCGAAGCCCCTTGCGGGATTCGCAACCGGACTGCTCACCTTGCTTTTGGTCTTTCGCCTCGCGCGCCGAAACGGCGTCGTCGAAACTCCCTCCCTCCTCCTTGCCGGGGTAGTCGTCTCCACGATGCTCTCCTCGCTCCTCACGCTGATCGTTCTTGAGAGCGGACAAGATACCAACCGCGTCCTTCGGTGGTTGCTCGGTAGCCTCGCCGAAACCCAATGGCCCTCGGTGTGGCTCCTGGCGATCGCCTTCGGAATCGGCTACGCCATCCTCTACCGCTCCTCGAGGCAGATCAACGCGCTCTCAGTCGGCGAGGAAACCGCCGCGTCGGTCGGCGTCGATGTCCACAAACTTCGAAACGTCGTGCTTGTCACCGTCACCGGGTTAATCGCGACCACGGTGGGACCAGTCGGCATCATCGGGTTCGTCGGTCTCGTCGCTCCCCATATCGCTCGTTCGCTCGTCGGCGTCGACCTCCGAAAATCGATTCCTCTCAGCACCCTTTGCGGAGCCATGGTACTGATCTTTGCCGACCTCATCGCGCAGCGGGGCCCTCAAGGAACGCAGCTTCCCGTCGGCATCGTGACCGCCCTGATCGGTGCACCCAGCCTTTTGATCCTTATGGGGCGGCGCTAAACCGCCATAATGAAGGGGAGATGAAGCAGATTCGGGGCAAAATGGACGCCAGCAAGCGGCACGTAGCGATCGTGGTGAGCCGCTGGAACGAACTCGTGACCAAGGAGCTTTTGGCCGGCGCAGTCGAAGAACTCGAAGGCCATGGCGTCAAAACCATTACCGTTGTCCACGTTCCCGGAACCTGGGAGATTCCCGTTGTCGCCAAGCGACTTCTCGCCGCGAAGAACTCGCCCGATGCAATCGTTGCCCTCGGCTGCATCCTCCAGGGTCAAACCCCGCACGCAAAACTCCTCGGCGGAGACGTCGGCGGCGCACTCATGTCGCTTCAAGTCGAGTACGCCAAACCCGTTGCATGGGGCATCCTCACTCCCGACACGCAGGATCAAGCCCTCGACCGAGCTGGACTCAAGTTTGGAAACAAGGGTCGCGAAGCCGCGCTGGCCGTCATAGAAGTGATGGATGCGCTCAGCCAAATCGAAGCTTAAGCCGCGAGTCGGCGACGAAGTGTGCCGCCATCAATCTCGCTCAGCACTGATAGCATCGGCGCGAAGCAGGCTTCCGGCGTGAACAGCGGCGCTCGGCGCGAGAAATGCTCAATGCTTGTCTGCAACAGACTCCGATTCTCAACGACTGCCTGAATCTTGCTCGCCAGGTGCTCGACATTATCCATTTCAAACAAAAGTGGGTAGTCAATCCCGGTCGCTTCAATGTTTGGCGGCAGATCACTCACTAGCAGTGGCGTTCGCGTCCCAATGCATTCGAGAATCGCGAGTGAAAAACCTTCCATAGCGGTTGGATTCACAACCAAGTCGGTCGCCTCGTACTCCGCTCGCACGGCATCTGTACCGTAAACATAGTCCCCAGTGAACTCAACCGAGTTTCGCAGACCAAGTTCCGCGACCAAACGTCGGGCCTCCGCTAGCTCGTCGCCTTGACCCACCGCCTTCAGCCGAACCCGACCCGGCTCCGGAAGGCGACCGATGGCCTCGATCAGCTTCAAAAGTCGCTTACCCGAGTCCATTCGGGCCATAAACAAGAGCTTCAACGGTTCGAGAGCATTCGTCCCAATCGGCTCTGTTCGCGGCGTCCGAAACGCCTCTGGAATGGGGTTGTAGACGATCTTGACCCGATCTGCCGGCACAAACTCCTTAAATGCCGACGCCAAGTAGCCGCTGAGCGGGAATGAGTAGTCACAGCTACGAGCAACCTTCTCCTCCCATTTCATCGAGTTCGCCTTAATCTTCGGCGGCAAGCCAGGGTGCAAAAAGGCCGTCCCTTGAATCGAGTGTGCAGTCCAAATCTTGTGTTTGCGGATGACCGGATCCAGCCGTTGAGCAGGAAAACTGTCGTTGATTTCTAGCAGATCAATTCCGCGATAACTCGCCAGTTGGTCAATCGCCTTCGCCATCGCCCAGGGCATCAGAGGGTGCAAATACTGCTTTTCCCAAACCTTACCCAGCTTGTAGTCCTTCGGACGAACCGGATGCACATTTACGCCTTGGTGAACAAATGGCGTTTCCCACTCTGGGTACCCCCGGCATACGAGCGTCACGTCGTGACCATGCTCGATCAAAAACTTCGCCCGCGTGAGACATGAGGAAATCACCCCGCCGAACATGCGTGGGTTGCCCGATTCGACGAGCTGGACAATATGCACATACGGCGGTTTCCATATTCGCCGGTACGGATCACACCCTATTGATGCGAGGTTTCATCGGAGCCGGCAAGAATCGGTGGCCCGAGCACGGCTCGCTCGATTAGGAAGAATGGGCCAAGTATCACCAGATGGGCAATCGCAAGAGCGACGAATACCAAAAAAAGCGTCCATAAACAGAATCGATAAAACCAGCGGTGCCATTGCTCGCTCGATCTCAACTCGCGAACGAATTGCTTACTGATGATTTGCTTGATCCACAACCAATTCGGTGAACCGCTAAAATCACGTTCGCCCTCATCCCCGACACGCGTTAACAGCAACGGGGGCAAAGAAAATGAAAGAAACATCATCAGCAAACGAAATAGGGCAGGTACATTTCGCCTCAGATCCGGATAAGCGTTCGAGAGACAAATCACCACGAACAGACACCCGAAGCAATAAAACGACCTCAACGCGGCGGCGCGACGCATCCAGCTGGACCGTCGCCACTCTTCTCTCAGACTCAAGCTACTAGCCGAAAGCTTCATTACCGCTCATCACATCTTAGAGCAAACTCTCGGCTAAAGGAAGACCTAGCCCTTTTCGAGGTACCGCACTTCATCCGCGGTGAGCGAAACATCGGGCACCAGGCAGTTCTCCGCCACATCACTCGGCTTGCGAAGGCCACAAAGCGCGAATGTCGGGAAAGGCTGATTGAGAACCCAAGCCAGCGCCACCTGAGTCGTACTCAGTCCTCTCGCCGCCCCGATCTCCTTTGCCCGAGCCCGCCGTGCCTGGCTGAGATCGCAGTCGTACGCCGCCAAAACTTCCTCATCGGTGGTCTCCGCGAAGTAACCCCGCGCCGCCGAAGACCAGGCGAACAGCGGCAGCTGATTCGCAGAGTGCCACTCACGCCCCGCCTCATCGATCGTCACGCATCCCGGCCACAGCGGCTTTACACTGTGAGCGAGCGTCAGATTCGGATTGTTGCAGCTGATCCCCTGTTGCCCGGATTCAGCGGCATACCGATTTGCAGCGTCGATGCGCTCTGTTTGCCAGTTCGAAACTCCGTAAGCCGTGATCAAACCCGATTTAATGATCCGGTTCATCCAATCGACTACCTCCTCAATCGGCACCGAAGGGTCGTCGCGGTGAAACACGTACAGGTCGGTATGGTCAATCCCAAGCCACTCATGGTTCTCAAAGATGTCGTTTTTGGTAAACAATTCGCTAAAGCGCGGTGACCCGTAAGGGTGGTTGCCCTTGTTCAGGAAAACCAACTTATGCGCGTTTCGACGTGCCGTCAGCCACGCACCAAGGATATTGCTATTGGCTCCATAGCAATGGGCGGTGTCGAAGCAATTCCCTCCCGCCTCGACGAACGCATCAAGGGCTTTAAACGACTCACCCGGCGCGGTACCCATCAACCAGTCAGTCCCGCAAACGATCCTCGAAATATCTTTGTCTAAATGGGCAACTCGTCCGTATTTCATGCCTTCACCTCTGCGCTAAACTCCAGCCCCGCCGAAGCCCGCAGCTTGTCTAGCGTCCGCATCTGCTCCAACGTATCCGCGATCGTCACGTGCGGGCACTCTTTTGCTTCCCAAAACTCAGCTACCGCATCAGCCTCGATGCCGTACAACTCGGCATTCGTGACGCCCAAATCATGCTCCTCGGCCAAGGTATCCCATCCTTCATAGCGTTGCAGAGTCTTACCCTTGCCGTTCTTCCAAGGATCGTTGACCACAATGCGGCCTTTGGTGCCGTAAATCACCGCGTCATTTCGGCAAACTATGCCGACTCCGGTTTGGAAAACCGCCGAACGGTCCCCGCTGAACTTCATCAAACCGCTCCCAATCCAGTCGACGCCTTTCGCACTTCGCTGGCTCACGTAGTGAACGTCCGAAGGCTCCTCACTAAACGCGAGCCGCGCCAATGAAACGCAGTAGGAACCCACATCCATCAGACCGCCACCACCCACGGTCGGGTCATTTCGGAAGTTGTTCCACTCTTCGCTGGCCTGAAAAGCAAAGCTCGCATTCACCAGCTTCACATCACCAATCACTCCGCTCGCGATCCACTCCCGAACCTTCGCCGTTTGCGCCGTGCACCGGTACATGAAGGCCTCCATGAAAAACACTCCGGCCTCTCGCACCGCCGCGACCGCCTTTTCGGCCTCCACTGCATTCAATGTAAACGGCTTTTCGCACAAGATGCCTTTGCCAGCTTTTGCGACCATGATCGTGTGCTCCATGTGCAAGTGGTGCGGAGTTGCGATGTAAACCGCGTCCACGTTTGGATCGGCCAAGACTTCTTCATAGGAGCCATAGGCTTTTCCGCCATGTTTCGCACAAAACTCTTCGGCCCGGCTCAACGTCCGCGACCCGACTGCGACCAGTTCTCCCGTCTTCGAGGTCGGTAACCCTTCGGCAAACTGCCGCGCAATACTGCCTGGTCCAAGAATTCCCCAACGTAGCTTGTTTGCCATGACTTGAACCCGAAAGCATACTTGTTGATCCGTGTCAGCAAGTTGATTTTTCCGGTAAATCAGGCATACTTTTCTCTATGTCTTTTCCGGCCGACTTTCGCTGGGGCGTTGCAACCGCCTCCTACCAAATTGAGGGTGCCCCGTACCTCGTTGGAGGAGGGCATAGCGTTTGGGATATGTTCTGCAAGCGACCGGGAAAAATCCACGACGCCAGCAATGGTGACGTCGCATGTGACCACTTCAACCGCTACCGCGAAGACGCGGCGATGATGCGCGAGCTCGGCATCAAGAACTACCGCCTCTCTCTGTCTTGGCCCCGAATCATCCCCAACGGAACGGGCGCAGTGGACCCGAAAGGCCTGGAGTTCTACGACAATCTCATCGACTGCCTCCTCGAGAACGGCATCGATCCCCACGTCACCCTCTACCACTGGGATACCCCTTGGGATGTCTACCTTCGCGGCGGCTGGCTTAACGGTGATATCAGCAAATGGTTTGCCGACTACACCGAAGTCGTCGCTAAGAAACTAGGTGATCGCGTCACATCGTGGATGACCCTTAACGAGCCCCAATGCTTCATAGGTCTCGGAATGGAGATCGGCAACCACGCCCCCGGCGACAAGCTTGGTCAGCAAGAAATCCTTTGGGCATCTCACAACGCCCTCCTCGCCCACGGTCGCGCCGCCCAAGTCCTCCGCTCCACCGTCACCAACGGGGCCAAAATCGGCTGGGCACCCGTCGGTGTTTGCTCGGTTCCCGCCTCAAATTCTCCGGAAGACATCGAAGCCGCGCGTAAAGCGACCGTCGAGATGGAGACCTTCAATACCTGGAGCCTCGCGCTGTGGAACGATCCCGTGTTCTTCGGCAAGTATCCCGATGCGGTCAACAAGGTCTGGGAAACCAGCTATCGCAAACCTGCCGAAGGCGACCTCGAGATTATCAACCAAGTCCCCGACTTCTTTGGCGCCAACATCTACAACGCCCACGCCGTCCAGCAGGGTCCCGACGGAAAGGCGGTCGAAGTTCCGCACCCGCAGGGTATGGCGCGCACCATCTACCACTGGCCCGTCACCCCGGAGGCGCTCTATTGGGGTCCCAAGTTCTTCTATGAGCGCTACGGAAAGCCGATTGTGATCACCGAAAACGGCCTGGGCCTTTCGGACTGGCCTCACGTCGACGGCAAGGTTCACGACCCCCAGCGCATCGACTTCTTGACGCGCTACATTCGCGAGTTCCACCGAGCGGGCCAAGACGGCGTCGAGATCGCCGGGTACTTCCAATGGTCCCTCATGGATAACTTTGAGTGGAACGAAGGCTACCGATTCCGTTTCGGACTGGTCTACGTCGACTACCAGACCCAGCAACGCATCCCCAAAGACTCGGCGTACTGGTACCGCGACGTCATCGGCGCTAACGGCGCAAACCTCTTGGGCTAGTCTCTAGCCCAAGTTGGCGGGTTTGGCGATTTTGGGTTCATCAAACGTAGTTTTTTCGGCCAAAGATGGCGGAAATGGCGGGCGACAACGAACCGTATCCGCCATAAAGCCATCGAATAATCTCACTTTATTGCAATTCCGGAGCCCGTTTGTCAAACACGATAGAACCACAATGTTCACCTTTGACAGAATCTAGCGACAAAAGTTTGCCAAACACACCTTTATCGTGTTATGGTTGAAGAGTGAAGAGGGGAATCATTCTCAGTGCTCTCGTGGTGGCCGTTGGGTGTGGAGCCCATTCGGGCGATAAAGAGATGCCTTCGTTGGGCGATCAGTCGAGTTCTGGGAAGACAGAAACAGGGCAAAACCAGAAAGCGGAGCCCGCAATTCCGACCGCTCGACCAGCCATCCCTGGATCGACTCCGGCGGTTGCGACTCCGCCTCCATCCAATATGCCCAAGAGCCAAGCGGCTCCGGCAAATGTGCGCATCAGTACCTCAACACCCCGACCAGCAACTTCGCCCTACGAGGGTCAGCGCTACTATGAGCGAAAAGTCGAGACTTCCTCAAAATCCACTGGCCCATGCGGTTGGGAAGTGGAATCCGGCGGAAGCGAATGGGCCAAGAAGCAAATGGACATGGAGTTCTTGAAACTTCACTCCGTGGAAGCTATCCTTGCGATCACCGAAGACGAGGTGAAAGCGTGGAAAGTCGATGGGAGTTCTCACTCCGACTTTGAAGGGTACATCAGGCTGAAACTTCAAAGTAACGAGAAAATCAGCTTCCCGATGAAGTTTCAACGGAAGACCCGGCTCGTCGTGGTCAAAATTCCTCAGAACCGATCCGAGCCAGGCAAACGCTCCCAACTCAACGTAAACCTCCAAACGAATGAGAGCGGATACGGAAACATGTACGAGCTCACCAACGGCGACATCGGCGGTTCTGAATATCGGTTCCAGTACATCCCGGTCACCGCGCCGAAAGCTGACAAATTCGCAGCAATTCCCGCGACAATCTCTATTTCGGAGAGCACATTGCCAATCGAACTGAAAGCCGGGCAGACATTTACTGTTGCCGGACAGACGTTTACAATC
Organism: uncultured Fimbriimonas sp.; assembly: GCA_964566635.1. Taxonomy (GTDB): domain Bacteria; phylum Armatimonadota; class Fimbriimonadia; order Fimbriimonadales; family Fimbriimonadaceae; genus Fimbriimonas. The sequence goes on from CAZMJL010000002.1 coordinate 68,863, forward strand.
ACGGCAATCAGGGATTTCCAAAAGTCGGACATGACCCAGAACTACGGCTATGGAGGGCAACAAAAGTTCTTCACGACCATCGTTGTGAAAGCTCAAGAAGCACTCTCAGCAAGCCTTTACGCTTCCTTGAGTTTCGGCGAAATGCGCGGCTATGACCCCTACACGCGAGTGACGATTGATGATAAGGGCAATCTGGTTCGCGAGAAGGTCGACCCCAGTAAGGGCTGGAATGGTTCGCCCATGAACCAACCGATGCTTCAAACAATGGGAGGCAATGCAGCAACGAAGGAGATTTACCTCGTCTCTAATCTCAACACGAAGCATCTCAAGAATGCCGTGTTCACCGCTTCGGCAACCATGCAGGCGAAACTTGAAAACATTCCTTTGGAAAAATAGAGCGACACTCCTGATGTGTCTGCTGCTTGGCGCATGCAGTTCGGGAACGACGTCTCAAGAGACACCGGATTCGCCACTTTGGCGGGCCGAAGGCTTGTCGGCAAATGAACGTAAGCTTTTAGACAAACTCGGTTTGGAAGCCATCTTTCGGGTGATTGGCGGCAAAGTCGTCGCGTCTCGGCCGGGCGGATCGCCCCACCACGAACTTCAATCGGCGATAAGCAAGTTCGTTGCCTCTGGGCGCGCGCCCGTATTTGAGGAACGACCAACCATGAATCTGCTGTACGTCGTGATTCGAGCGCAGTCCCTCGATTGGGGGAATTCGAATGATGGAACCACGATTTCGGTTGCCCCTCACCCTTCCCAGAATGGATTTGATTTCTTTTCGGCGCTGCAAGAAGCTGCATTAACCACCTGCCATGTGTTCCCGGTTTACGTTCCCAAGTCTGAGCCGAAGTTTGACCTAGATCTCGATCTCAATGTATCGCATTCGACAGCGCTACAACCGGGCAAGCAGCAGTTTCAAGATTGCGATGGATTGAAGGTGCGGCTCCTCAAAATTCGGAAGCACTCGGCCAGCGATAGTTACTCTTCCAGCGGTACTCCAGACATTGCGCGAAGTACGATCATCGTCGGATACGAAGGTCAACTCGAAGAGTTCCCCGGCGCGACGCCAATGCGAAAATCCTTCTACACCCCTGGCACTTGGGAGTACGTCGATCGGGACGGAAAGCTTCGCTCGAAGCCTCTCAAGGATCTAGACTTCAAATCAGGCGACTCGATCATGACAATGCCCCGAACGGAATTCGTAAGCAAAGACGAACTCAAACGGACACTGACGTTTGTTAGCAATCTGGCCCCCTCTGAGATTCCTGGGATCACATTCTCACGGAGTCGGCAATTGCGAGCAACCCTCGTCGGCATTCCGTGCCCGAAATGAACCGGAAGGCACCCACCTGCTAACCTAGTATCCAATGACCGCATTTGATGCCGCCTTGCTTTTCGCCACCGGAGCAGTGGCGAGTGGCATCAACAGCGTGGCGGGCGGGGGATCGCTGATTAGCTTTCCCTACCTTACGCTCGGAATGCACATCCCCGATCGGATTGCGAACGCCACCAACGCCGTCGGGCTCTTTCCCGGCTCGTTCGCTGGCGGCTTGGGGTTCATCAAGCAGCTTGAGCAGACCAAACGCCACCTCAAAACGCTCCTGATTCCGACGATTCTCGGCTCCCTCTGCGGCGCCGTCCTGCTGCTTAACACTTCGGATAAATCCTTCAAGGCGGTCGTTCCGTTCCTCATCCTTCTCGCTGCGGTGTTGCTCTGGTTCCAACCCAAGGTCAAGCAGTTCATGGCGAAAACAGATCACCACGTGGTTCCAGTCTGGGTAGGAATCGCGATGCAATTCTTCGTCGCTTGCTACGGGGGCTACTTCGGTGCGGGAATGGGCATCATGATGCTCGCCACCTTTGCCCTCTATATGGACGGCACAACCCACGAGCTCAACGCCGTCAAAAACTGGCTCGGCTCGGTGATCAACCTCTTCTGCTCGATGGTCTTCATCTCGAAGGGCCTCGTTCTCACCCCCCAGGCGTACCCGTTGGCCCTCGGAGGATTCGCGGGCGGCTTTATCGCCGCCCGAATGTCCCTGAAAGTTGATCCCGACAAACTCCGCCGATGGATCGCCATCTACGGCTTCGTCATGACGGGCTACTACATCTGGCGCGTTTACAGTTAGAGTTCGACCACGCCGTGGAGTCGCTCGAACTCGACGAGGAACTTCTCCAGCGCGGCAAATCCGCCCTTCCAAAACTCCTCGCTCTGCAGATCGATATCGAGCATTCCCATGAGCTCGGCGGGGCTCTTCGATCCACCCAGCTTCAATACCTCAATGTACCTATCTGCAAAGCTTGGCCCGACTTTCTTTGCCATTTCGTACAAGCTGAGCACCAACAGCTCGCCAAATGAGTACGCATAGACATAGAACGGCGAGCCTGTAAAGTGCCCCACATACATCCACCAAGATCGGTGCTGCTCACCCAACTTCACCGAGTCTCCAAACATCGCCTGGAGCTGGGCTTGCCAGATTTCGCCGAACTCTTCGGCGGTCAATTCGCCTTCCTCCCGGCGCTTTTGGTGGATTCCTTGTTCGAATTGGTACATGGCCGCCTGGCGGAAGACGGTCGCAAAAATGCCCTCGATCTTTTCCGCGTAAAGGGCGAGCTTGTCCTTATCCGATGCCCCCGCAACCAGCTTCTCGAACACCAGCATCTCGCCAAAGGTCGAAGCAAGCTCGGCTAGCGGCAACGTGCCGTGGTAGTTGAAGTAAGTCTGCTCGCGGCTAAACGACGCGTGAACTCCGTGGCCAAGCTCATGAGCCAGCGTCATCACGTCGTCCATTTTGTCGAGGTAGCTTTGCAGCAAAACCGGGTGCGTATCCGGCGTGTTGTAGCTACAGAACGCGCCGCCCATTTTGCCCTTCCGAGGCTCGGCGTCGATCCAGTTCTTGTCAAAGAACTCCTTCCCTCGCTCGCCAAGCTCGGGCGAAAACGCCGAAAAGGCATCGAGTACGATCTGCGTCGCGCGCTCCCAAGAGACCTTTTCTTCGGCCGGGAAAAGCGGCGCATATCGGTCGATGTGCGTCAGTTCTGGCAAGCCAAGAATCTGTTGCTTCACGCGGTAGTACCGCGCCACCATCGGATAGTTCTCTCGGCAAAGCCGGATCACCAAATCGACCGTTTCGCGATCCAGCTCGTTCGATAAATGGCGCGACTGCTCGGCGAATTCAAATTTCCTAAGGCGATCGTCAATCGACTTATCTTGCAAAAGCGTGTTGAAAACGAACGTCAGCACCCGCTCTTGCTCCTTTAGCCCGGCCGAAAAAGAGTCGGCGGCGGCTTGTCGAAGGGCGCGATCCTCATGCCGAAGCAGGGCCAAAATCTCCTGCTGGCTCTTCTGCTCTTCCTTGCCATCAATCGTGATCTTGTAGACGTGGTTCGCCGTCACCTCATCAAACAGCCGGTTCCAAGCCCGCGATCCCGAGTTCGCCAGTTCCTCCATCAGCACCTCCTCCTTCTCCGAAAGTCGGTACTTCGAGTAAGCGCGCGAAACGTGAATGTGGTGCAAGAAATTCGCAAGCAAAGGATCGCTCAATAGCGGATCAATCACCGCCTCGGGAACCGCCTGAAGCTCAAGCTCAAAGAACATCAACTTGACCTGAAGCTCCGTCGCCCGCTCTGTCTGATCCTGCATAAACGCGCCATTCTCAGGCTTGCTCACATCGGCAGCAAACACCAAATTTGCATAAGTGATCGGCTTCACGATCAAAACCGTAATCGCCTCAAGCTCAGTCAGCGCCTCGGCCAGTACTGATGCGGTCAAGGACGGCGAATTGATCTTGCCCCGGTACTTGGCGGCAAAAGCATCGGCACGCTGATGAGCCTCCACCCAACTCGATTCGATGCGCGGGTCATCGCTTGCGGAGAAAAGGGAAGAGAGATCCCACTGAACAGAGGCGGCCGTTGACATAGCTTCATTATGAAGCGGTAACTTGGCACTCTCACGTCCTGCAGCGCGAGTATTCCAAAATGAAAGAGTTTGACCGTCTGGAAATCAAGTCTTTCGCCGAACTGCACGAGTGGCAACCGTTGCGATTTTCTCGTTCACGACCGAGGTGACCCCGTCAGCCGAAGAGATCGCAAATAAATCCATAATGAAGGTATGAACTACACCGAAGTCGTTTCCTCTCTCATCCCAAATCTGGATGCTTTCACCGGAGACGACCTTGTGGTAACCACCCCGGTCGATGGTTCCGAGCTCGCCTCGCTCGCCTTCGATACCTCGGCTGGAATCGAGGTCAAGATTGACCATTCCGTACAAGCTTTCCGGGCATGGCGCGACGTTCCAGCTCCCAAAAGGGGCGAACTGATCCGGCAGTTTGGCAACAAGTTGCGCGAGCGAAAGGAAGACCTCGCCAAGCTTGTCACCCTTGAGTGTGGCAAGATCCTCGAAGAGGGCCGTGGCGAAGTTCAAGAGATGATCGACATCTGCGATTTCGCGGTCGGACTGTCGCGCCAACTCTATGGGCTCACCATCGCCAGTGAGCGCACGAACCACGTAATGCAAGAGAACTGGCTGCCGCTCGGACCCGTCGGCATCATCTCCGCCTTCAATTTTCCCGTCGCCGTTTGGGCATGGAACGCCGCACTCGCCATCGTATGCGGCGATTCCGTGATCTGGAAGCCGAGCGAGAAGACCCCGCTCACCGCCCTCGCTTGCCAAGCCCTTTTCGAGGAAACTTGCCGCGAATTTGACGACGCTCCGGCCTACCTTTCCCAGGTCATCATCGGTGCGCGCGAGCAAGGCGAGCAGATTGTGGACGACCCGCGCATCCCCCTCATCTCCGCGACCGGCTCGACCCGAATGGGACAAGCCGTCGGCCAACGCGTTGCGGCACGGTTCGGAAAATCTCTCCTCGAACTCGGTGGAAACAACGCGATGATCATCGCTCCCTCTGCCGACCTCGCCATCGCCGTTCCATCAATCCTCTTTGGCTCAGTCGGCACCGCCGGCCAGCGATGCACCACCACGCGCCGAGTCTTTGTCCACACCTCCATTTTCGAGCAGGTCTACGCCTCGCTTAAGAGCGCCTACCTGAGCCTAGGCGAGAACAAGGTGGGCTCACCTCTCGACGCCGGGACACTGGTCGGTCCGCTCATCGATGAAGACTCATTTGCCCTCATGTCCGGCGCGCTCGACCGCGTTCGTGCTGAGGCCGTCGAGATCATCGGTGGTGACCGCGTTGACCGACCGGGCGTTTATGTCAAGCCCGCGCTGGTCCGGCTGAGCCAGCAGTCCAAAACCGTTTTCACCGAGACCTTCGCGCCGATCACTTACGTAATGCCCTATGAAAACCTCGCTGAGGTGATGGAGGCCCACAACGCGGTTCCACAAGGGCTGTCCTCCGCGATCATGACCACCGACGTCCGCGAGGCCGAGTTCTTCAAGCGATACAGCGACTGCGGAATTGCAAACGTGAACATCGGCACCAGCGGAGCCGAAATCGGCGGCGCATTCGGTGGCGAAAAGGAAACGGGTGGCGGTCGCGAATCTGGCTCGGATGCGTGGAAGGCGTATATGCGGCGCCAAACCAGTACCACCTACTTCGGGACTGAGCGCCCCGCATTAGCGCAGGGCATCAAGTTCGACGTGTAATGATCGCCTTCCTCCTCACGCTTGCCCAGGAGCCGGCTCCACCAGTCGTCCCGCTCACCTTTCCCGTCCTTGGAAACGTGAAGTGGTCCGATACCTGGGGTGCGCCCCGTGGTGGCGGCACACGAAAGCACATCGGTCAAGATCTCCCCGCCGAAAAGATGCGCCCGCTAGTCGCATGCTTCGACGGGACTTGGCAAGGTGCGGGAGTCTCCGGCGAACTCGGAAATACCGCCTACTATCACATGAACAACGACACCCCAGGAACGGACGACGGGAAAGGCGGCGATGAGTATATGTTTGCCCCCGGAATCTGGAACGGAATTCCCGTCAAGGCAGGGCAGTTTGTCGGGTATTGCGGCGACAGCGGCAACGCCGAAGACACAATTTCGCACCTTCACTTCGAGCTCTATCCCGCCGGAATGGGGGTTGTCAACGCGGCTCCATCGCTCGCCGCTGCGAAGCATCTCGACGAGTCGCTCCACTACCCCGAGCGCCCCGAGTTCGTGCCTTACCGAGAAGGCGAAATCCGCTGGGATGGCGAAGTCCGGCTCGTCGACCCGAGCCGAAATGTAGTCGTGTTCGACCTTTGCGGCACCGTCGACCACTTGGAAAAGCCCCACGGAATCACCAAGTTCACGCGAAAGTATCTTAAGCTGGACGCTCTGAACGTCGTCCCCAAAGTGGGCGATTTTGGCGCCGCCGTCGGCAAGATTCCGAAGGAAGGCGAAGGAATGGCTCCCAAAGCGTTCATCGTCTTCCGGAATCGCTACGATCGGTTGAAACGTTAGATTTTGATCTCATCTCGTGCAAGGCGTCTAGACGTCTAGACGGCTAGAAACAGCGGATGCCGACATCAACACCGGGCACGTGATGACTGATATGAAATAGAAAAGTAGCATCGCGACGGCGTAAATCCACTTAAAGGGCCTGTGCTCGAGATGGTCCAACCACCGCGCGCCGACAAAGGCCGAGAGCATCAGCAAATTGCTGCACCAGCAGACGACGAGGATAAACCTCGGAGGTCCCCCAACGAACATGAGAAACCAGGTGCCAATCGCAAAAAACTGGAGAATCCGAAGAGCTCTACGCCTCGTGTCCACCAGCCCTTTATAACATGAAACCAAACCGGCAGGCAACGGTAATCTCTCACCAATGCCATTCGCGATCGGACTCGACCGCCTCGCCGCCGAGAACTTTGCCCAGCTCAAGGGCAAAAAGGTCGGCATCGTGTGCAATCAGGCATCCGTCGATTCCCATTTTCGCCATATCCTCGATCTTCTCAAAACTTCCCAAAACGTACACATTGGAGCCGTTTTCGGTCCACAACATGGGCTTTTTGGCACAACTCAAGACAACATGATCGAGTGGAATGGCGAAGGCGCTCCGCCCGCGGCGTTCCCAATCCACTCCCTCTACGGCGAGCACCGAGAACCCACCGACGAGATGCTCAACGGGCTCGACATGCTCCTCATCGACCTCCCCGACGTCGGTTCGCGCTATTACACATTCATCTGGACGATGAGCCTCTGCATCAAGGCGGCATCGGGCCTCGGAATCCCGATCCTTGTTCTCGATCGCCCAAACCCGATCAACGGCGTCGCCATCGAAGGCCCTGGCATCGATCCGGGCTTCGAGAGCTTTGTCGGCCTGCACGACATTCCCATCCGGCACGGAATGACAATCGGCGAGGTGGCTCGGCACGTCGTCGCCAACCACTACCCGGCGGCCAATCTCGAGGTCATCGAAACGCAAGGCTGGGATCGAAACCTTTACGCCGACCAGACTCCCTACGCTTGGGTGATACCCTCGCCCAACATGCCCACCGTCGACACTGCCGTCGTTTATCCCGGAGGATGCCTCCTCGAGGCCACGAACCTCAGCGAAGGGCGCGGCACAACGCGCCCGTTCGAGATCGTTGGCGCCCCGTTCATAGACGGATGGAAGCTCGCCGACGCACTCAACACATCGCACCTTAAAGGGGCCTACTTCCGCCCCCTCCAATTCGAACCCACCTTCAACAAGCACGCGGGCGAAATCTGCGGCGGAGTGCAGGTTCACGTCCTTGACCGAGATCTCTTTCGCCCGGTCGAAACATACATGACCCTCATCGCCCGGGTCATCGACCAAACCGGACTCCACGACTCCTCACACGTCGTGCTCGACCGGTTCAAAGCCGCAAGCGGGGAATGCGATCTACCCGGATTCGCCTGGAAGCAGCCGCCCTACGAGTACGTGCATGATCGAATGCCCATCGACATTCTTACCGGTTCGAATCATTTCCGGAAATCTCTGAACTGATAGCAAGAGCACAACTTCATGAGCGACTTTGAACTCAAACGAGCACAGGAAACATCATCGGTAAGGCAAATAGGCACCCAGCCAAATGATGTTTCGGTAAAATTTAACATTTCATTAACATTCATCGGTAAACTTATTGCTTAGAAGGAGTTGTCTAACAACTCGGTCTCCGAAGCGAAATGGATGTCGATCTTCGAGCCGCGCAACCGGAATCATTTCTCATGAAAAAGGCATTTACCCTTATCGAACTGCTGGTCGTCATCGCAATCATCGCTATTCTCGCTGCTATCCTCTTCCCCGTTTTCGCTCAAGCCAAGGCTGCCGCAAAGAAGGCTGCTGGTATCAGCAACCAAAAGCAAATCTCGCTCGGCGTAGTTATGTACGGTGCCGACGCAGACGACATGTATCCTCGAAACGACGATTGCGTCGCAGGATCGGCTCTTAACCCTGCTCTAAACACGCAACCATTCAACCCAACCGGCGCGGGATGTACAAGCAATGGATTTTTCTACCGCATGAACCACTTCTCCTGGCAGAAATGGATCATGCCCTACGTGAAGAACGTCCAAATTTTCCAGAACACCTCACGCGGCATCAACAATACGAATACTCCTTCCTGCGGCACGTTCCCGCACGGCTCTGGAAGCTGGGGTGGATGCGGTCAGCTTACCGGTAGCTACTTGTTGAACACCTCCATCACAGGACAGCTAAACACGTACAATCGGGCTCCGGGATCGTCAACCATGCAGCGAAACAGCTGGCTTGGGGGAAGCATGACTGCTCTGCCCAATACTGCTGCAACTGCGATTCTCCTTGAGTCAGGGAACATGCAAATTGGAGTTGTGCCGATTGCATTCGGAACGGACAGTTCGTCAACCAGCGTTACCGTATTCCCTCCAGCCGTCCGAGAGTACTGGCAACACGAACTCGGGAAGGTTACCGGAGCTTACAACCCTGCGGCAATCATTCGGGATCACGACGAAGCACGAGCGGCATTCGGTGGCGTGATCGTTGGACATGCTGACGGATCGGCAAAGTATTATCAGTACGGGAAGTTCCTCGCGGCAACTCCAACCGCTGCTGAGTATGGTGTAAGCGCCACACCGGCATTTGGATTCAATCCATCGAATACGAACCTCCGAGGATTTACGGGCGGAACAATCGGCCTGGGTGCAAACCCAAATACGCTGATCAACTACCCGTTCTGGGGACTTGGCCAGTAAGGCTTAAGTATTTGACTGCAAATCCCCCTCGGCAAACGCCGAGGGGGATTTTCGTTTATAATGACCCGCACACTCATGAAGCTCGCCGTTTGCATCCTCCACAACCGAGACAAAAATCGGATCATTGATGACCTCATCAATGCAGGCTTCAAGTTCACCATAATTGGCTCCACCGGCGGCTTCCTGCGCGAGGGCAACACGACGCTTCTCGTCGGTGTCGAGGAAGGGTCTGTCGAATCCCTCCGCGAAGTTCTCCAGCGCAACTGCCAAAGCCGCGAACAAGTGCTGAGCATGGCGGGTTACGAAACCAATCCCGCCGCCGCGTTCGTTCCCAGTGCCATAAAGGTCTCCGTCGGCGGGGCTGTCATGTTCCTTCTTCCCGTCGAAGAGTTCAGCCGGTTCTAAACAAAAAAAGCGCCTCGCCCGCATTGGGAGAGGCGCTTTTCTTTGCCTACTTCAGACGCTCGAGATACTTATCCCGGAGCATCGTGTGCTTGCTAGTCAATGGCCTCGGCTGACCGCCGATAAACACGTATCGCATCGTCGAGGTCACGTCCAAAGGATCGCCATCGGTCACGATGATGTTCGCCAGCTTTCCGGGTTCAATCGAACCCAAACGATCATCCACCCCAAAGATCTGCGCGGGCCACAGGGTCAGCGCCTTGATCGCATCCGCCTGCGAAAGGCCATAAGCGCAAGACTGCCCAACCCGAATCGGAAGCGTCATCGCCTCCGAGCCTTCGGCCCCCTGGAAGGCAAACTTCACACCCGCTTTCGCCAGCAGGCCGGGCCGAACATAAGGCGTGTCGTACGGCTCCCAAGGATTGTCAACCGTATTCGCGCCGAGCGTACTACGACCCGCCGGGGGAATCAGAACCGGAATTCCAGACGCCTTCAGCAGCGCGGTCTCCTTCCAAGCTTCGTTTGCTCCGCTCAAAACTGCTTTCAGCTTGAACTTCTTAGCAAACGCGACTGCCGATCGAATTGCGGAAGCCGAGCGAGCGCTCAAAATCACCGGCTTCTGACCCAGCAGGTAAGGCACCATTGCCTCGTACTTCAGGTCGATTGGCTTCGAAGGGTCGCCCTTCCGCTCCAGCCAATAGGCAAGCGCCTTATCGAAATAGCCCTCGACTGCGGCGTCAACCGTCGTCGCCGCCTGCGACGTGGATTGGATCGCCCCTCCAAGGAAGTCAAAATACTTCTCCCGGTCATCGTGCGAAAGGTGGGCGTCTCCCTTGCCTGGCGCGCCGCCGAAGAGCATCGACTCGTCGGTTTCGTCGCAGAGGTCAAAGTCTGGTCGGCTCCGACCGCCCGAGAAGTTCACGATCAAACCCGCACGGCGCTCCACCCCGAACTGCTCGGTGGTGTAGCCGTCGGTGTTGATGATCGCCCCTTGACCCGAAATCGTTCCACCGCGCGGCGCCGAAAACGCGTTCAGCACGCCGTTGAACCGTGCCGGCCCGAAGTGAGCACTCTCGCACCACAGGTTCGTCAGCGAATCAAGCTCCGGGTTGAACGTGCCGAGCTCGCGATCATCGTTCATCACCGCAATCGGGCTAATCTCCGCCAAACCAAGGCTGGTTTGCGCATCAAAGAAGCCGGGATAAACGTGCAGCCCGCGCCCATTCACAACCGTTGTGCCGCGCGGAATCGCCAGATTCTTGCCGACCGACTCGATCCTTCCGCCCTTAATCACCACCGTGCCGCCATCGATATCCGCGCCGCTCACCGTGTGAACCGTCGCCCCTACAATCGCGTACGAATCAGATTTCGCCGGGAGTGAAGTTCCTTCCCACGAGTTCGCTTTGCGATCCAGAACCGCCTTCACCGTCGAAGTCTTGTCAATACCAAAAGCATCTCGGCGCTCAAAGAACACCTCGCCATCGATCATCGTCATCGCGCACTTGCTATATGTCGAAAGCGGATTTCCGTCCCAAATCGCGATATCGGCGTCCTTCCCAACCTCCAGCGACCCGGTTCGGTGGTCAATCCCCAACTGCCGCGCCGGATTGATCGTAATCGTCTGCAGCGCCTCATCCTCCGACAAGCCGCCAAATCGAATCGTCTTTCCGGCATCGACGTTCAGAGCGGTGGTGCCGCTCAATCCGTCGGTATTGATCGAAACGTTCACCCCTGCCTTTCGGCAGATCCAAGCGTTCCAAGGAATGCTGTCGTAACCCTCCTGCTTAAAGCTCCAGTTATCCACAAAGATCGAGACGCCAACCTTCGCCTTCGCAAGCTCAGGCGCGATCTTGTATGCCTCAAGCGCGTGCTGCATCGCCCCAATCTTGAACCCAAACTCCTGCGATAGCCGGGCCATCATCAGCATTTCGTCGCTTCGATAGCTGTGGCACTGAACCCAAATCTTCCGATCCAAGATATCCGCCAAAGTCTCCAGGCGCAGGTCTCGGCGTGGCTTCGTTTTGGACTTGCCGGAGTTGAAATCCGCCCACGCCTGCTTGTACTTTTTGGCCTCATTAAAGCCATTTCGGTACACCTGCTCCTGCCCCATCCGGGTGTTTGGGAAGCGCGTAATCGTGGTCGAAGACTTCCGGGTCACGTTCTCGCCAAGGGCGAACTTGATCATCCTCGGAGCGTCTTTTACCGGAGCTTGATCCGCCGGTCGACCGTACTTGTACTTCAGAACGACACTCTGTCCGCCGATCGCATTGGCCGAGCCATGCAATGTAACGGCAGCCGTGTGACCACTCGCCAGCGCCGTCCATACACTCAATCCGCTGAGATTGAGTACGTCGCCGATCCGTACCTCGCCCGTAATGCTATCCGCGCCCTCATTGGTGCCATCCGAGCCTCGGTGAGAGTGCCCGTCAATGATCCCCGGCACAACGCTTTTGCCCTTGGCGTCGATCACGGTCACCCCGGCCGGAGCTGTCAGGTTCTTCCCGATTTTTGCGATCTTTCCGTTCAAAACCAGAACATCGGTATCAGCAAACGAGCCTTTTGTGGCGGTCATCACGCGCCCGCCTTTGATAAGGCACGAACCCGCCGTCACCGTCTTCGGCTTTCGCAATGCCTCGGTCTCAAACGGCAAATCTTGAGCAAAACTAACAGAGCAAAGAAGCAATGCCGAGAGGGTCAGCGACTTCATCGCGCACCTCCCTTGGCCGCCGAAGCTTTTGCGGGATCAATCACCGCCGTCCCCGCAACCCAAACTCCCTCGACCTTACTTCCGTCCGATTCGAAAGGAGCCGACATCAAGACCAGATTCGCTTGCTTACCCGTCTCCACCGAGCCCAAGGTCGCATCAACGCCAAACAGTTTCGCAGGTGTCACAGTCATTGCTTTCAGTGCATTTTCCGGGCTTACGCCGTTCTTGATCAGCTGGCGAACGTTCGCCAAATAGTCGCTAGGACCCGAGCCACTCGTGAACGCAACCGAGATTCCCGCGTTCAGGAGCGCCGCAGGGCCCGCAATCTGCTCCTTCCACCGAGTTAGCCGCTCCATCTTGTACTCTAGTGGCTGTCGATCTGCCAAAGGAACGGAGTCGGCATCGGGCGTGATCTTCGGCTCGCTGGAGTAGTCGATCGCAAGCAGCACCGGAGCTTTCGTCGCCTTTAGCAGGTCGATCACCTTGTAGGCATCGCGCCCACCCGCGACCATAAACGGAAATCCGAACTCGCCGCTGATTCGCGCCGATCTCTCGATCTCCCGGTCCAACGACACGTCAAAGATCGCCGGCTTTTTGCCCTTCGCCAGCGGCGCAAGCTCCGTCAGCGACTTCATCGCCTCTTTCGGTGCATCTATCTCCGCCCCTTCGGCGAGGCTCTTTGCATCTGCCAAAGTCTGCCGCAGCAGTGCAACCACGCCCAAGATATTCGTCGGATACCCCTCCGAAGCCCCACCACCCCGGAACGAAAGCCCAAATCCGACTTCGGCGTTCACCACGCGATCTTTCGCGCTGGACGGCAACAGGTTCACCAGTGCCGCGCTCCCGCGCACGCTCCCCCTCGATGGCATCAGCAACGCCGTCGTGATCCCATTCTCGTACGAACTCGAATCCTTTTCAAAATCGAGCAGGGAAGCCGCGGGCGAGTCCGAATTGATCCCTTTACGATTGCCCGCCCACATAAATGGCGGCGCAAACGTTCCCGTATCCGGCCTGCCGTCAACTTTCGGCTCGTTGGGAGACTTGGTCAATCGCGTTGAGTAAGCATCAATGAAGCCGGGATACAAGAACTTTCCTTTGCCATCGATCTGCACTGCGCCCGAGATCGGCGAAGTCGAAACATTCGTAATCTTGCCGTCCGCAACCGCGACAAACGCATTGTCAATCGTTCGGCCGTCACCGACCTTTACGGTGACATTCGCGATCACAAAACTTGAACTCTGGGCCAACCCAACGGTGGGGATAAGGCAGAACAGTACCGGAAATCCGCGCATGAACATGGATAACGCGGAGTTTAGCCCGAAACTACGCCGCGAGAACCAACTTTAGGTTGGATTTAGCTCTTTCGTGGTTCGGGTCGAAGTGCAGGGCTTGCTCGTAGCACTGCTGAGCTCCCTGATCGATTCTCAGCTGGGCAAGCGCATTGCCAAGCACAAACCACCCTTCCGCATAGTCCGGCCTCAGTTGCAACCCGAGGTGGTACATTTCCGCCGCGGGCTGATAGTAGCCCATCTTGTACAGCAAGTCGCCGCACGTGAACTGAATCGAAGAGTTCTGTGGTTCCAACGTCATCGCCTGCCGGAAGCATGCCAACGCCCCGTCAATATTGCCCAAGGAAGCCCGCGCATCTGCCCACTTCATCAGGAGGTCCGCATTCAGCGACTGGTGCCGGTCGAGCGCCACAAACGCCGTTTCCGAGTCCTTCAGCTGAAGCAAAACGTAAGCCCAGCTTTCCCAAGCGTTCAAATCGCGCCGATCGGCTTCCCAAGCCGACCGATAATGCGCTGCCGCCCCGGAAAGGTCTCCCCGGTCGGCCTTGAGCAGCGCCAATCCCTTTTCGGCATCCCACCGGATCGCCGGATTCGAAAGAGCCTGAACAAACGTCCTCTCCGCCTCATCCGCACGGTCGAGTTTCGCCAATGCGTGCGCCTTCCCGAGGAGCGCGCTCGGGTAGCCCGGCTGACGCCTCAACGTATCTTCGAACCAGAAAAGTGCGTCCTCCCACTTTTCCATGGCGGCAAAAATCTGCGCCTTGTGACCATAGCGCCGGAAGTCAGCGATTGCTTTGTCGCCCACGAAGTTCTCGGGCCAAGCTTGCCCACAGCACCGCTCAATCACCTCAAGCGACTTCTGATAATCGCCGTTGTTGTAGAGCGCCATCGACCACAAGTAGTCGTTGACAATCCCTCCGTACGAAGTCGTCGCGCACAGCTCACAGACCTTGATCGCCTCTTCAGATCGACCATCCATGTCCAGGGCCGTCGACCAAATCTGAAACGCCGCCGAGCCATAGTCAGCTCCGCCAGCGGCCATGTTCCGGACGCACTTTTCGGCGGTTTGTGCAGCTTCGGCGTACGATTTTGCTACAAATTGCGTATTTGCGAGGTTGAACAACTGGAACGGATCATTAGGGTTCTCGAGGATTGCGCTCTCTAGCATCTCCAGAGTTCGAGCGACCTTGTCGCGACCTCTCACAAACTCTTCTCGGTATCCGTCGTGATAGATTTTCGCTTCGGGAAGCGGGGTCCAGGGGAGTCCGAGCGAGATGAGCGAAGGCGTGATTTGCTCGTGAATCGGCTCCGAGAACTGAACGCCAGGAATCCGTCGGAACAGCCTCGTCGGCGAGTGAACAAACTCTGTCGTTGTGCCTCCTTCATCCAAAAAGTTCACGATTTCGATGCTAAATCCGCCGATGTGCGGGCGGCAAACGGCATTTAGAAACGGATCAAAGCAAGCGGGGTCCAGTTGTTCATCGGCATCAATCCAAAGAGCCCATTCGCCCGAAGCGAGTGAGAGAGCATGGTTGCGCGCCGCCGAAAAGTCTTTGATCCACGCGAACGAACCTTCCACTGCGCCAAACTGACGCGCGATTTCCATGGTTCGGTCCGTCGATCCGGTATCGACCACGACGATCTCGTCAACGATGTCAGTTAGCGAGGCGATGCACTTCTCAAGCGTGGCTTCCTCGTTCTTAACGATCAGCGTCGCGCTGATTTTGGTGCCAATGCCCGGCTCAGGAGTGTAAGGGTGCGCTTCTAGCCAACGAAGTGCCGAAACATCGGCGCTTCCACGTCCCAAACGGGCTCGTTTCTCGGCGACCAATTGGCGGCAATAGAAGTAACGCGACAGAAAAAGTTCAAGATCATGGTGTCTGGGTGCGCCGAGCGTCTCGGCAAAGCGTGAGGCAGCGAGATCCTCGTTGCCGAAGTAGCTTTCGACAAAGAGGAACTCGCAAAGAAGATCGGGATGGTTTGGTTCGGTTTCCAGCGCCTGGGTCAACTGTTCGCGTGCGGCAAGAAAGAAATGCTTGCGCAGATTTTCGCGAGCTTGCTCAGCAACTGGATGGCGGCTCATGCTGCGTGTTCGCTTCGGTGCCGAGCAAGGTACTTCCTTGCGCCAGCAATGCTGAACATCTCGTCGCGGACGAGTCGCTTGATGGTGAAAACGGTTTGGATATCCTCAGGTCGGTAGCGTCGCTGCCCACCGTCGGTTCGAACAGGTTCCAAAAACTCTTCGAATTCGCGCTCCCAATATCGCAACGTGTGGATTTCCACAGCTGTGATCTTGCTGGCAACGCTAATGCTTACCAATCCCTCTGACCTTCGTCGTTCACTCATGTTTGCCTATCTCAGGTTTTAAGTAGAGGCGTTGGTAGCCTCACACGTAGAGGTATTGGCTGATTGCCCGTATTTATGCAGGGGAAATCTTCGTCGGCGATCAGTTGAACCTCTGAATCCGTTCGCCGAAAACCGCTCACAGATCACCCTCTCCCAGTGAGATAGACTAGCGAAATGCTCTCGGTCGCATTCGCATCCGTGCTTCTACCCCGCATCCAATCCGATGCGAACATGCACCTCAACGGTCCATTCGATAGCGCGGTGCCCACTCCCGAATCCGTCCTTGGCTACAAGATCGGATCGCGAATCACCACTTACCGCGAGCAAGAGCGTGTGTACGATGCCATTGCCGCCAAAGCCGGCGGAAAAGCGGTTCGAATCGATTACGGAACCTCCAACCAGAACTTCCCGTTGCGGGTTTACGCAATCTCATCCGCCAAGAACATCGCGCGATGGAAGCAGATCCAAGCGGCGATGGAAAAGGCCGGACAAACGGGCACGGAGCCACCAAAAGACACCCCCGCCATCGTATGGATCAACGAGACCATCCACGGCAACGAGCCCGCTTCGTTCGAATCGGGAATGGAGCTTTTCTATAACCTCATCGCCGGAAAAGGCGAGTTTGCGAAGTCGCTCGAAAACACCGTTGTGATCCTCAATCCGGTCTACAACCCCGATGGCCACGAGCGATTCGCCGTTGGTTACAATTCTTACGCCCGCGGTAACTATCAAGATGGAGCCTTCGAGTCCTACGAAATCAACCTCCTTTGGGGCCGATTCAACCACTACCGGTTCGATATGAACCGCGACCGCATCTCCTTCTCCCAGAAGGAAACGCAGGCCGAGGTTAAGCTAATGCAGTCGATCCGACCGCAAATCTACATCGACCAGCACGGGCAGGTGAACAACTACTTCTTCCCGCCGAACCCAATGGCGATCAACGCCAATACCGACCGGGCGCGGATCAACAAATGGACCGACATCCTCGGCCGCGCCTGCGCCAAGGCGTTCGATGAAACCGGTTGGAGCTACTTCATCAAAGAGGACTTCGACCTGTACGCTCCCTGCTACCTTGATTCCCACGCCTCACTAAGTGGTGCCATCGGCATCACCCACGAGACGGACGGAGGAAAGGTTTTGGCCAAGGGTCGCGATGATGGCTCGATTTCGACGCTCCGAGAAGGTGCGGCAAAGCACCTGACCACGGCCCTCGCTGTGATCAAAACTGCCAGCGAAAAGCGTGATGACCTGATCGCCGATTGGGCCAAGTACAAGAAATCCGCCGTCACCGCCAAGGGCAGCGATATGAAGCGTGTCTATGTCACAACCGAAGACTTTCGCGAGTTGTATCGGCTGAAGAGCCATCTTGCCAAGACCGGCGTTTCAAGTACCTTTGTTTATTCAGAACCGCCCACAGTGAAAGGAGGAGCGTACAAGACCCTTCAACTAGAAGCCACTGACCAGTGGACCCAAATGAAGGCGAAAGTCGAACTTAAACGCTACTCACTCGCTATCGATCTCCGACAGGAATATGGCCCTATCGCCAAGTCACTCCTAGAGCGCGGTTCCGACTTCGAAAAGGAGTTCACGGACGCGCAAATGAACAAACGGAAGACTGCACCGGACGGCGAGCAGTACCCAGGCCCGCAAGGTTCCGAATTTTACGATCTGACGGGCTGGGCACTTCCGTTCACGTACAACATAGAGACCTACTGGACTGAAGGGACCGAACAGTTCGAGGCGACGAACGGTTACGCGGGGAAGAGCGGATTTGACCAAGCTCCACTCGGGTGGATCATCCACTACACTGATCCCTCCGATGTGCTTGCGGTGCAGAGCCTGCTCAACCAGGGCATCAAGATCTCGGTCGCTACCGCGGATATGAACCTCGGTAAGAAAAAGATCAAGAAGGGTTCGTTCGTGATCTTTTCCGTCCGAAACCCGAAGAACACAGCGGAACTCATCCGCAACGCAACTTCGGGACTCGGTTTCCACGTGGAAGACCTCACCACCTCCTACCCCGAAACCGGTCGTGAAGGCCCCGGAAACCGCCTCGCCGGACTCCGTGCCCCCAACATCGGCGTCGTCTTCGGCAGCGGAGCCAACATCACCGGCGTCAGCGGCACCTGGTTCACTCTCGAACAGGAGTTCGAGCTCCCATTCGTCTCGCTCGGAGCGAACGCCCTCAGCACCCCCGCCATCCGCGACTACACCGCCATCATCGCCCCCAGCGGAGCGAATGCGCTCAGCAACAGCAAGGTGAAAGATTGGGTGCGGGAAGGCGGAGTCCTTGTCGTTTACGGTGAGAATCCCTCTGGTGTGGCCAGCTTCAACCGTAGCTCCGACACCCGTCCTATCCCCGGCGCGATCTTCGAGGCAATCCTCGACAAACGCTCCCTCCTCGCCAGCGGATACGCAGACAGCCGCATCGCTGTCCCCGTCGATGGCGACACCTTCTACAAAGCCCGTAAAGAGGGCGGCGGAGTCGTCAAGTTCGCCGATACGGACGCATCCAAACACCTCACCGGCTGGATCTGGGGCGAAGAGTCCGAGAAAGCCGTCAAAGGCACCGTTTGGCTTCACGACGAGCCACTCGGCCGAGGTCACATCATCTGGTTCGCCCAAGACCCCTGCGAGCGCGCGATGTGGCCAGGGCTCCACAAACTCCTGCTCAACTCCCTGATCCTGATGCCAGGCAACTAAAGCGGCCTACTGATGGGCGACGAGATGGACCAAGATCCGCTCGTCGTCCGTCACCACTCTCGCCGCGCAAAATAGCTTCTGCCAGCGCGAGGTTCGCGCGCGCTTCGTGAAGACGTCGTATCCGTTAGCCTCTACTCGGCCCAGAATCTCGGAATACAAAATCCGCGAGACCAAGACCGCCTTTCGCATTCGCCTTGGGAGGCGATACGTGCCGGGATCAGAAAACCGATACAGCTCCCGCGCCCGCTCAATCTCAAACTTCAGCAGACTCTCAAACTCGGGCGTGACGACACCTTTGCGAATATCGTCCGCACTCACGCCAAACCGCCTCAAATCCTCCAGAGGCAGGTAAATCCGCCGACGGTCGCGAATATCCTCGCCGACATCGCGGATGAAGTTGGTCAGCTGCATCGCCTCGCCGAGGGCCTTCGCCCGCAGAATGGTGTCCTCGTCCGTCGGCGCATCCATGGCGTAACACATCATGATGCCGATGGCACTCGCCGAACCACGCATGTAATCGCGCAAATCCTCGTACGTCTCGTACTCCGCGCAATCGATGTCCTGAATCATCGCATCAAGGAAGCAGTGCGCCTCCTCAACCGGAATCTGGCACTCAAGCATCGTGTCGCAAAATGCCCGCATCGCCCAGTGCTCGGGTCGCTCTCCCGCCAGGCCGCGCACCATCTGCGAACGCCAATCCTCAAGGTTCGCCCTTTGCGTCTCCAGGCTTAATCCGTTCGGGTTATCCACCCACTCGTCCGCAATCCGCACAAACGCATAAATCGCATTCACGCGCCGCCGAATCCGCTCCGGAAATCGCTGCGTGGCGTAATAGTACGTCGTCCCGAACTTCTTGTGAACGCGCCGGCACAGTTCCAGGTCGGCTCGAGTTGCGTAGTTCATGGTTTGGCAAACCTCTTCATGCTCATCCGCTCGTTGACGTCACCCGTTCCCACCGCCAGCACTTCAAAAACCTCGTTTTCGGCAATGCGTGCCTTCAAACGGTCAAGTTCGCCCACCAGCCGCCCGTGGCAGTCATTCAGGCTCTCAAATTCATGCGGCTCCCCGAGTTGCACCCACGCCTCTGGCCGTTCATGCATCGACTGCTCATAAACAATCGCGGTCGGAACCAACTTCACTCCGCGCACCTTCTCGGCGAGCAACTGGAGCGATTTACCGAGCGGAAAAATCTGAGGAGGACGATGCAAGACGCCTTCGGCAAAAAGCATCAGTGATCTTTTCTCCTCGTTCATCAGCCGTATAGTACGCCGGATTGTCTTCGCTCGACCTACCGGATCGTTCGATGCGTATCGCATTCCGCCCACTTTCGCAAAAAGCGGAAACGAATCAAACTCTTGAATCCAGTCCAGAGTCCTCAGCTTAAGCCGCTCGACCACATGAAACATCACGTAGCCATCGTGCCACCCATGATGGTTGCAATAGAAAATCACCGGAGCCGTCAATGGCGAGGCAGAAGGAGCCCAATACAGGTTGCGAAACCGCGCCCTTACCGAGCGACGAATCATCCCGGCGACAAGTCGCCCAACCAGCCCTTCTGCCTGCGAACTCATGCCGGAATCACCCTTTCATGAATCAATCTCTCTTCCACGAGCTCCGCCGAAATCAGCACCATCGGTAGCCCGTTGCCCGGAACCGTGCTCGCCCCAACGAAGTACAGATTTTCGTTCTCCTTGCTCTTATTCTGCGGGCGCATAAAGGCGCTTTGGAAAAGGTCGTGGCTGATGCCAAAGGCGGCTCCCCGCTCCAGGTTCAGCTCGTCTTTCCACTCGCTCGGTCCGCGCCGCTTGATCGCCCTCACCTTAGTGCGGTCGAAGTTGCCCTCTTTCGTCAGGCGGTCGAAAACCTGCCCCTCAAGCCGGTCCACCATCGCCTGATCCATCGGGAAATCAAGATTAGGGCAAGGCACCAGGATGAACAGGTTGATCCGCCCTTCCGGCGCAGCATGGGGGTCGCTTCGCTTGCTAATGCACACGTAAAATGCAGGATCGTCGGGCAATCGCAGATTGTGAAAAATTGCGTCCAAGTTGCCATCAAAGTCCGCCCCAAACACGACGTTGTGATGCTCAAACCCGTCCAGGTCACCCTCATAATCGATGTACATCAGGTGCGCCGAGCACGAGTACCGCAGGTTCCGCTTCGGCGGTGCCGCCGCCAATTCGCGCTGCGCATACGGCATATCAGCATTTGCGACAACGACATCTCCGGCAATGATCTCACCCGTCGTCAGCCGTACCCGCGACCCTTCAATCCGCTCGACCGTACTGTTCAGCAGGAATTCGACGCCCTTGCTCCTCGCAATCTCCTCCATCGTATCCGAGATCGAGCCCAGGCCGCCTTCCGGATAGTAAATCCCCTCGCCGTACTCCATGTACGCCAGCGTCGCGTAAACGAAGGGAGCGTCGTTTGGCGACAAGCCCAAATACAGCGTCTGGAAGCTAAAAATCATCTGCAGACGAGGGTCTTGAAACCGCTGGCGAACCCGCTTGGAGAGATTCCCGAGCATCTTGTGTTGCAGCACCCGTCGCAGCTGCGAAGGACTTGCGAAATCCCATAGCGAGCGGTAATTCTTCCGCACGAAGTTCGGAATCGACTCCTCATAAAGGTCCTTGAGTTCGGCGAGGAAGCCCGGATACTTTGCCGCCTCACTTTCGCCGCTCATCGCCTTGATACGCGCCGTCATCTCGGGCACATTCGTCGTTCCGTCGAACCGCGTCCCATCCGCGAAAAACACCCTGTAGCTTGGGTCGCACAGCTTGTTCGGAACCCGCTTGTCGAAATCCTCGCCAACATCGGCAAACAGCTTCCGGAAGGGGTCGAGCATCATCAATAGGGTTGGCCCACCATCAAACTTGCACTCGCCGACTTGCTCGCGCCGGTTGCGTCCGCCCACCGCGTCGGTCTTCTCCACCACCGTCACTTTGTGACCGCGATGTGCCAGGCGCATCGCCACCCCGAGGCCACCGACCCCGGCTCCAATCACCACAAAGTGCTTCGTCATACGTCGCTTCTACGAAGCTTCTTGAACTTTATTCGCGGATATCGGTAATGCGAGCCAGATCGCAAACCCCACCAGCGTCGGCCAAGCGGGATCCAATCCGAAGAGCGGTCCGTTCCAGGCGACTAAAAGGCATGGAACAAGGGCAACCAAACGCCTATCAGCCGGGATGCCATACGCCCGTTGAAAAAGAATCGCTGGCAACGCTCCGGCCACGACGCACAAATAGAGCAGCGACCAAACAGTGTTGCGCCCCGCCAAAATTCCATTCCAAGCCACGAATGCGCAGAACGCCGGGAGGATCAGCCTTCGCTCCAAAGCCGCACTTGGCGACCGCTGCAACACCAGTGCCGCCAAGCTACTCACCACAAACCAACCCACGAAGTTAAGGAGCGGAGCCCCATAAAGCGGACCCGGCGAACTCCACCGCCAATAGCCCAGCACGTCCGTCATCGCCCGCTCCATCGGAACATCAATTGCCGCCGCCAAGAGCCCCGTCCCCAGCGCTAGCTTCCACCCGGACCAGAAGCGACGCACAAACAGAAAACTCTCGCCGACCATCAGCAGCCACGCAAACGGAAGTAACAACGGGAATCGATGCCCCATCCCCAGCGGCACCGTCGGCACCCACCGGTCGGTGTACTCATACGATCCGAAGGGAAATCCCGTGAACAATCCGATGATCTCGGCCACCGCGCCGAGCACCAAAACGCAGACGACCGCCGCCAGATGTCGTAAGGATAGTGCGGTCGCCCCTGCTCCACTGAGCATAATGAGGGCACTCATCAACGGAGCGATCGGCCCCGGATTCGCCCCAAACTTCACCTGAGCCAAGATGCCAAAGCACGAAAAAATCACCGAAGCGATGAACACCTTTGTCAGGATTTGGGACCAGTCTTTTCGCGCCTTCATAAAGCCATGGTGACGTTTCTGCTCTTAGTCTACGGGGTTCTCGCCATGATCGCGGCGGGAAACTTACTCCTGATGAAGTCACCAAGCGGTTCGGCACCAGTGAACTTCGAGGTGATGATCCCGGCTCGCAACGAGGCCGACAACCTGCCCAACGTGGTCGCCCCTCTCGTCCAACAGGGAGTCCGAGTGACGGTCTTTGACGACGAAAGCACCGACGGCACCGGCGACATCGCCAGATCTCTCGGCGCCAGCGTCATCACCCCAAGCGAGCCGCTTCCGTCCGGATGGACCGGCAAGAACCGCGCGTGTCATCAACTGAGCCAATCCGCAACCGCCGAATGGGTCGTCTTTCTCGACGCCGATACGTTTCCTCAAGCCAACTTCGCCGAAAGCCTTTCCGAGGCCTTGAACGAGACCAAATCCCCCGTCATCTCGGCGTTCCTAGGGATGCGGCCCGGCAAAGGGCTCGAGCCCGCCTACCTCGGCTGGGTGCCATGGATTCTGCTCGCCACCAACCCATTCGGGCTCGTTTCCCGGTCCGGCACAGGGCACAACCGCTTCACCAACGGCCAGTTCACGGCGTGGCGTCTGAACACGCTTCAGGAAATCAAACCCTTTGAGCAAGTCCGAAACGAGATCCTCGAAGACGTTAAAATCGGCCGCCTACTCGCCTCAAAACGCATTCCGGTCGAGGTCATCAACCTTTCCAAGCTCCTCAAGGTGCAGATGTACGCCGACCTTCCATCCGCCATCCGGGGCATGTGCAAAAACTCCGCCGACATCGCCGGCTCCACCCTCGGATCAATCATCCTCATCCTCGTCCTCCTCGCCATCGCATGGAGCTGGCTGTGGGGCGGAATCTGGTGCCTTGCCCTCCTTATCCTCAGCAAGATCCTTACCGACCGAGTGACGAGATTCGCCCCGTGGACGGCACTTTTCATCCCGATCACGATCACCGGGGCCGCGCTCACCATCGTCGCCTCAATGCTCCAAAAGCGAAGCGGCACCCGGACCTGGAAGGGCAGGACTTACTCCTGATCCAAGGTAGAACAAACCCATGATCCTGCTTGCCGCCCTTACCGTCTTTTCATCCGGAACTGATGGCTATCATACCTACCGGATTCCTGCACTGCTGAAATCGAGCCAGGGCAACCTTCTCGCCGTCGTCGAGGCCCGTGCAAGCCAGGCCGACGCGGCATCAAACACCCTCGTCGGCAAAATCTCCGACGACGAAGGGCAATCTTGGAGCCCTCAACGCCTGATCTGCGCGCCCGGAAAGGGAGGAGGATCGTTCAACAATCCCACCCTCATCGAAGTCAAGAACGGGCACATTATCATGCACTTTCAGCACTATCCCGCCGGCACACACGAATACGATGTGGTCGCCGGAACCTCCGGGCCAAAGGTTGTACGCGGGTTTCAAATCGAGAGCAAGGACGGCGGAAAAACTTGGGGCACTCCGCGAGACATCACACCCCAAATCAAGCCACCCGAAGCAGTCACCATCGCCAGCGGCCCCGGAGTAGGGATCAGGCTCAAACGCGGACGCCTCATCATGCCCTACAACTTCCGCGTCGGCTCGAAGTGGTGGGTTTATTGTGCGATATCGGATAATGGCGGCAAAACGTGGCGTCGGGGTGCCACTGTCGAAGAGCGGGATGAAATGAACGCGAATGAGGTTCAAGTCGTCGAGCTCGCGAGCGGAGATGTCCTCCTCAACGCCCGCAACCAGGGCAAAAAGCGGGCGCGTTGCATCGCCCTCAGCCACGATGGCGGAGAAACCTTTTCGAAGGCAAATTACGATGACCGCCTCATCGATCCGATCTGCCAAGGCTCGATGATCCGCCTCAAGAGCGGCAAGCTTGCATTCTGCAACGCCATGGACGTCCTCAAACGGCAAAATGGAGGGATCCGCTTTAGCGATGATGAAGGCCGGACCTGGCCAAGGCGAGTCCTAATAACCCAAGACTCCTTCCAGTACTCCAGCATGGTCGAACTCGTCGACGGCTCCATCGGAGTGCTGTACGAGACCGTCGAAGACGGCAATTATCAGATCAAATTTGAACGCGTCCGCGTGCCTTAGCCGCGGCCTTCCCAAATGTGATAAGCGATGCTGAACGCACTGCTTCGCAGCGCCTTCGAAGCCTGAGTCTGGAGAGCCTCAATCGTCATTCCGTTCACGTCGGCATCGTCCTCGTCGAACCGAACCAATAACCGGCTCTTCCCAAACACCTCGCCTCCGTCGCCAAGGGTGATCTCGTAAAGCTCTGGAACCGAATCAAAGAACTCGTTCAATCGAGACGCAATCGCCTCCGCCTTCACCTTGGGCTGATCGCCCCCCACAGCGAAGAGATTCCGAGTGCCGAACTTCAGCATCACCGTGCCCGGCTTAAAGTCAAATGTCGTCACACGAAACGCCGACGTTACCAAGCTCCGCTTGATCGGAATCGAGCGGCTCTTCATGAAGCCCTCAACCCGTTCTGCCCGCATCCGAGAAGGTGGGTGAGTCCGATAAATCCCAAGATCAACTACCTTTTCCAGAGTGCCCTGAGACATCTGCAGCCGTTCCATGAACGTGATTAGCCCGGTCGGGTTGTAGCCCGTCGCCGTCATCAGCTGAAATCCACCATAGTCGGCCGATGTCTCCGCCTTGACGCTCCAGCCGTTCGTCACTGCCGTTCCTACTAGCGAGCCACCGGCAATACCCGCCGCGGCTCCGCCCGTAAAGATCGACGCCAGGATCAAAGGAATCTGAATATTGGCGAGCTTCGATTGCTCCTTCTGCATCCAAGCCACGTGGCGCTGCGATGCGTGGCAAATCTCGTGGGCGAGAACTCCGGCAAGCTCATCATCGCTCTGCACGAAGTCCACCAGACCCTTAAAGACATAAATGTAGCCGCCGGGAAGGCTAAATGCGTTGATGTCCTTGTCGTCCACCACGCGGAACCGGTACTCAAACGTCGAATGACGGGGATCGCCCCAGGTTGTCTCAAAATTCGGCGTCGTGTTCGCAATGAGAGCCAACTTCGCACCGATCAACTCAACCCGCTTCTGCGCTGCCAAGTCCTTCGTCGGCGGGTATTGCTTGTCGTAAAAGTCCGCCGCCTCCTTGCCCATCGAACGGTCATTGGACAGATCTTTCTGAAACTGCTCGATCGCCTTGAGCGTTTTAGGATCAACTCGTTCCTGAGCCGCAGGCACTTCGCAACAAATGTCGTCCCCAGGAATGTGGAGGTGGAGGTGGCTCGCCAGAACAAGGCTTGCAGCGACGATCATTTGTATCTCTTACGACGCCCTGTCGGCGAAATAGTTTTGAAGGTTAGCCGATTTGAACGAATCTAGTGTTGGAATACCACCATTGGCTTGAGGATTTCGCCCCGCTTCATTGCCAGATACGCCGCCGGAAGCTCGTCCAAACCAATAAAGTCGCTCACCACTTGCTCCGCCTTCAGCCGACCTTTGTGGATCAAATCCCACGCCGCGCGCGTATCCTCAGGTCCACACGAGTAGGCACTCACAATGCTGATATCGCGGAAATAAACCTCTTGCGGCACCTGCAACCGCTGATCCGGCGCGAGCGGTGCGAACATGCATATCTTTGCCCCCGGCTGCGCCATCTTCACCGCATCTTCAAACGCCTGTTGGGTGCCTGGGCAAACGTAAACCGTGTCGTGCGAATTCACTTCGAGGTTCTTACTGAGGCGAACATCGAGCCCCAACCGCTTTGCCCATGCCACTCGGAGCGGGTTGATGTCGTAACCCACCGCGCCCTCGCCCAGAGCGATCAGGTGCATAAGACCCATCACTCCCAAACCAATCACAGCGGGCTTTTCTTGCCTCGGAGCAACCCTCAGCGACTTCAGCACGCAAGCAAACGGCTCGATCAACGCCGCATCCACGGCTCGCATCGAGTTTGTAATGAGCGTGTCCGTCAAATTCCCAATCGGTACCGCGAAGATTTCCGCCATTCCGCCGGGATTCAGCTTCGTTGACTTCCACTGGGCGCAATGGACGCTTCGCCCCGTTTTGCAATACTCACACTCGCCGCAAGGGGCGTGATGGTGCGGAAACACCTTGCTTCCCACCGGAAATCGAGGATCTTGGGACTCAACAACCACGCCGCTGACTTCGTGCCCTATGACGTGTGGCACCTTCTTGTCCATGTACCACGACATCAATTCGCCGCTACACAGCCCACAAGCCTCGGTCTGAATCAGGAGGCCGCCTTCGGGGCAAATAGGCTCTTTTTCCTCAACAATGGCGACTTTGCCATCTCCGACATAACGTGCTAGCTTCATGGGCGAATGACGTATTTGATTCCGTTTCCGGCCTCGAGATCCTTGAACGTTGATTCTACATCTTCAAGCGTCCTTTCGCCCGAGAGAAGCAACGACAGGTCCACGTTCGATTCCAGAATCCATTGCCGGGCCTGCTTCACCGCCTGAGTGCCGAAGTGGAAGGGCGAAAGAATCGAGATTTGGTCGTAATGAACCCGCTTGGTGTCAAACGATGCCCGAGTTCCTCCCGCGCATCCGCCGAAAAGCACCAACGTACCGCCCCGGCGCACAAAGTCGATGCTCTTCTCCCAAACCTCAACTTGCCCAGTGCATTCCACCACTACGTCGTAACCGAATCCCTCGGGCTTCAAATCGTTGACGTTCACCGTTTCCGCGCCAAACTTCTTTCCGACCTCAAGCCGCGACGGGTTCCGTCCGGCGAGCGTCACATGGTCCACGCCGATCTGCTTCAGGGCCGCCACAAAGAGCAGGCCAATGGCCCCCGGGCCGATCACGAGAACCCTCAATCCCTCGTGGAGCCCCTTCG
This sequence comes from uncultured Fimbriimonas sp., assembly GCA_964566635.1. GTDB lineage: Bacteria > Armatimonadota > Fimbriimonadia > Fimbriimonadales > Fimbriimonadaceae > Fimbriimonas. The sequence continues at coordinate 96,191 of CAZMJL010000002.1, forward strand.
GAGTACCGAGCCCGAGTTGCATCTCGCGGACGGCTTGAGCAACGCAGGAATATGGCTCCAGTAACGAAGCAATCTCAAACGGAACCGACTCGGGCTTGGTGTAAACGTTCTTCTCAACGATCCGCTTGGGAACGAACAGATACTCCGCAAACGAACCCAAAACCTTCGAGGACATGATCGATTCGCACAGGTTTTCTTGCCCGCGTCGGCACCAGAAACAGTCACCGCACGGTGCCGAGTGAACGCCCATCACCGCGTCCCCAACCCTGAACTTCGCCCCTTCGCCCGCCGCGACCACGGTCCCCGAGTACTCGTGACCAAAAACTCCCGGCATCGGAATCTGCGGATGCCCGCGCTTATATGCCTTCAGGTCGGTTCCGCACGTGGTCGCCGCCTCAACCCGAACCAGGATGTCGCCGGGATCAACCGAAGGCACCGCAACCGAACCGAGCGAAAGTGAACCAGGAGCCTCCAGAATCACGGCTCGCATTTGGGTCGGAACGCCTTGCACCTTTCCCATTTCCTGAATCGAAGACTCCACGATGATTCCTACGCTGATTAACGGCAAAGAGTAGACTCAGGACCGTCACTATAGTTTGACGCAACTGAGATGCCTACTGTCGAAACTTCCATTTGGATCAATGCTCCGGTCGAAAAAGTCTATGCGATCGCAAAGGATAGCGAGCGTTATCCCGAATATATGAAGGCAGTCGAGAGCCTCACCGTAACTTCGCGCGAAGGAAGCCGAGTCGTCGCCGATTGGGTGGGTCTCATCACTCAGTTCAACCTCAAAGTCCGTTGGACTCAAGAAGAGATTTGGGATGATTCCACGACCTCGTCCAAGTTCAGCCAGCTAAAGGGCGATTACGACAAAATGGAAGGCACTTGGAAGTTCTCCGAAGAGAACGGCGGAACGCGCTTTGATCAATTCCTCGACTACGAATACAATGTCCCAACTTTGGGACCTTTAGTAAAGAAGCTTATCCTTCACCTCGTCAAGTCCCAACTTGAAGCCGCCGGCGAAGCAATCAAGAAACGCGCCGAAGCCTCGTAAAGTTACTAGCCCAACCCCGGTATATTTGTGGAAGTTACCACCAGGGGAAATAATGGGGGTCGAGCGAGAACTTTGTGAGCGAATTGATCTGCTCAATGAAAAAGCATTTGCCTTGCGCGCTGTAGAGCCCCAACAAGCCTACGACCTGGCTATTCAGGCGCGGGAGTTATCCGAGCAAGCAGATTACGTTTACGGTCTCGGCTGTGCCCACAGAACGCTGGCGGCATCCCAAACCCTGACGTCTTTGCCTGAAACATTTCGGCATGCTCTCATCGCGATTGACTTGCTCTCGACGCACGGATATCTCAACGAAGCCGTCACCGCATATCCGGCCCTGTTCATTTACTACGTTCACACCGAACAGTGGGCGCTTGCGTCCTCGACCATAAACGAAGCAATTTCGATGTCCCAAGATGTAGGCGCAACTAATAGTTTGAGCCTATGTCTATACAACCGGGGGTTTCTCCATTCACGATTCTCTCGATTTGAGGAAGCTGACGCAGACTTTGAAAACGCATACGGGATGCTACAACTCCCACGTGATCAGTATCTGAGCGCACTCATCCTAGCGGAGCGAGCCGCAATTTGGCATCGAGTTTCTGGCTCAACTTTTGACCTCAAAGATCTAGTCGCCGAACTAGAAACTGCAAATGGCAAAGCAAAAGTAGACCTACTTCGAGGTCTCGCCGTTCACCTTGTCATTCAAGGACGTTTCGATGACGCTCGCGCCGCATACCGAAGGGCGAGAATCCTGTGCGAATCTCTTCCCGCGTCACCGGCACTTAACCAGTTTGTCACAGATTACGCCGCCGCGCTCCACACAATGGGTCGCTCAAAACATGCGAGGCGACTTCAGGCCATTTGCGTAGCGAGTCTCAGCGAAAAGCAGCAGCCTATGCTTGTTCATCTGCAAATGCGCAAGCTTGCCGAATACGAGTTTGCATGTGGACTCTTTGAACAATCAGCGCGACACTATCGCGAGTACTTACCCCTAAAGGAGGGCCTGTTCAGCGCGACAAAGGAGGCTTCGCTGGCTGACTTCAAGGTGATTCGACGCATTGAACGCCTTCGCCAAGAAACGCACGAACTCAGCGAGATGAACGGACAACTTCAAAGTGCTCTCGAGCGGCAAACTGAGCTTCAAAAAGAACTGATGCGACTCGCGACGACCGATGACCTCACTGGAGCCTTCAACCGCCGACAAGTCATCAACGATGGAACCCTTGAAATGGAACGCTACCGCCATACCGGGGCACCATTCACCGTTTCCGTCATCGATATCGACCATTTCAAGTCCATCAACGACACTTTTGGTCACGCGATCGGCGACGAAGTTCTTCGTCGGCTCACCAAGGCCGCACAGGCCATCTTGCGGCGGTTTGACATTTTCGGTCGACTCGGCGGAGAGGAGTTCTGCATCCTCCACCACGATTCCGACATCGCCGGAACTACCAAAGCCGTCGAACGCCTCCAAAAGGCCGTTTCGAGCCTCTTTGTCGCCGATATTCTCGACGACCGAACGCTCACCGTGAGCATCGGAATCGCCGAAGTGCGCCGCGAAGACAACTCGTTCTTCGATGTACTACACCAGGCCGATTTGGCCCTCTATGAAGCCAAGCGCTCCGGCCGAAACACCTTCCGAGTGGCTCAATCCCGCTTCCTGGAAGCCGCCTAACCAGCAAAATTACCTGCCGATCTGACCGCTCAGTACGGCACAACTTCTCCGAGGAGGGTGTGTTTGCATGAAGCGATCAGAGAATCGGATGAACTTGGATACCGCAAAGATAGATTCTTTGAATGCCGAAGCGTATCGCCTGAGAGTCTTAAACCCTCAGCGCGCCAACCAAATCGTTGAGCAGACTCTTGCCGAAAGCCGCAAACTTTGCTATAAGCGTGGCGAGGCCGATGCCTACCGCACACGCAGCACCCTGGTCTCACACCAGGATCGAATTGCTGGCTTCGAATACGCCGAAAAGGCGATCCGCATCTACCGCGCCATCGGCGACGAGTACGGCGAGTGCAGCGCACTCATGACCGTGTCACTTTACTACCACCACAAAGGGGCATACCAGCGCGCACATCTCATCCTCACTGAGGCTTACGAGAAGGCAACCCGAACCGGAAACCTCTACGTCGCCAGCATCGCGCTCTTCAACTTGGGCGTCAACGCCGAGGACCGCGAAGACCTCACCAAGGCACTCGAATACTACGAGCACGCCAAACTCAGCTCTGAGCGAAGCGGCAACGACATCATTTTCTGGGCTTCCGAAATCGCCCTGGCTTCTGTGAAGTTCGAATTAGGCGAGAACGAAGCCAACCTTGACACCCTTCGAGCGGCTCAGGAGAATCTCGAGCGATCCAATTCGATCACTACCGCAATTGAGGCATACACTGTTCTTGCGAAGATCTCATTTGCGAATGGTCTGAGCGGGCAGGCAATGGTGTATCTGCGCGAGGGGCTCAGCCTTGCCCGCATCCATGGGAAGCAGTATCTCACCTGGACCTTGCGCCACCGGCGAGGCCTTTTCAAGTTCCGGGAGGGCAAGCTCCACTCCGCCAAGAGGGCCTTCCTCGGCGCAATTCGCGCCGCGAAGCGAACCGGAAACCAGTTCGAAGAAGCGAAGACTCTCGAGAAGCTCGCGCTGGTCTACCGCCAACTCGGCGACCTCGAGCGAGCATTCGATACCTTGATCGCTCACATGGACCTCAAGCGAGAGGTCTTTAGCGACGAAAGCGATAGCCGCCTTCGCGAGATGCAAGCCATCCACCAAGTGCAGCTCGTCGAGGCCGAATCGCGATTGCTCAAGTCCAAGAATATCGAGCTTGCAGCGATCAATGACCGCCTCGAACTTGCACTTCGCGAGCGGGAGCAGCTCCAAAACGAGCTCGAGCGAATGGCGACCATCGACGAACTCACCGGAGTTCTCAATCGACGGCGAATCCTCGGAATCGGCACCGACTTCATCTCCAGGTTCCACTCTCAAGGGCGACCAGGAGTGGTCATGGTCATCGATATCGATAAGTTTAAGGCCATCAACGATAACTTTGGACACCAAGTTGGCGACGAAGTCCTGCGGCGATTCACCCAATCTTGCCAAAGAGTCCTGCGACCTACCGACTACCTCGGAAGGCTCGGCGGTGAAGAGTTCTGCATCCTGCTGGACAAAACCGACATCGAGATCGCAAAGAAGGTCTCTGAGCGCGTCCTTGCGTCGATCCGAACCACCCGCGTGGATGACCTCATGCACGATCGCGGCGTCACCGCCAGCATCGGTATGACCGCCCTGCAAAAGCATCACGACACCATCGCCGCCGCACTTCACGATGCCGACCTCGGCCTCTACGAAGCCAAGCGCACGGGTCGGGATCGAATGTGCATCGGCCGTCCAAGCGAGCCCAAAGCGGCGTAGAACAAGCTGGGCGGTAAAATCCCAGTGCCGATATGATCGACAAACTCGCCGAGATTGAGAAAAAATTTGAGTCCGTTGAAGCCGATTTCAACGACCTCGCGATCGTATCGAACCCAAAAGAGATGCAAAGGCTCGGCAAGCTCCGCGCCGAACTCTCACCCATCGTCGATGCCATTCGCGAATACCGCAAGACCCTCAACGACCTCGCTCAGGCCGAAGAAATGCTGAGCGACCCCGAAATGAAAGAACTTGCGCAGGAGGAGATTGACCCTCTCAAAACCCGTCAAGCCGAGCTCGAAGAGAAACTCAAACTGATGCTTGTGCCCAAGGATCCCGCTGATGACAAGCCCGTCATCGTCGAAATCCGACCTGCAGCCGGCGGCGACGAGGCGGCCCTTTTTGCCAACGAGCTTTTCCGCATGTACTCCCGTTGGGCCGAGCGACGTCGCTGGAAAGTCGAGGTCATCGAACTCGAAGAGAGCGGCATCGGCGGAGCCAGCAAAGTCGTTTTCAAGGTCGATGCTGTCGGCGCGTTTTCCCAGCTCAAGTTCGAAATGGGAGTTCACCGGGTTCAGCGCGTACCCGCCACCGAAAGCCAAGGACGGATTCACACCTCCACCGTCACCGTCGCCGTTCTCCCCGAAGCCGAGGAAGTCGATGTCCAAGTCGACCCCAAAGACCTCGAAATTAGCACTTTCTGCTCTTCCTCGGCCGGCGGCCAGCACATGCAGAAGAACGAAACCGCGATCCGCATCATTCACAAGCCCAGCGGAATCGTGGTGACCTGCCAAGACGAGCGCAGCCAAGGCCAAAACAAGCTCCGCGCAATGGAAGTCCTCCGTGCCAAGCTCTACCAGGCAGAGGTCGAACGCGCCCAAGCCGAGCGCTCAGGAATGCGAAAAGGCCAAGTCGGCTCTGGCGACCGAAGCGAGAAAATCCGCACTTACCATTTCCCCGAAAGCCGCATCACCGACCACCGGATCAAGCTCACCGTCCACAACCTGAACACCTTCATGGACGGCGACATCCAGGTGATGCTCGACGGCCTTTTGCAGGACCATCAAGCCCGAAAGCTCGCCGAGACTGACGAAGCCGCTTAAACCGACTTCAAGGTCAAAATCGCCACTTGCGGCGGGCAAAGGAATCTCGAAGGAGGCCCGGTCGTCCCCACTCCGCGGGTCACAAAGATGGGCGTCGGGGCCTCCGGATAGAAGCCATCTCGGTACTTGTCGCCGTTCTTGGAAGTCATCGGAGTGAGACCAAACGGGAATCGGAATTGGCCGCCGTGCGAGTGCCCCGAAATCTGCAATAAAGCCTCTCCCTCCGGAAGGTTCACCACTACATCCGGCTCGTGCCACAGCACGATCCTTGGCTCATCCGAGGCGTTCACAAATGCGCGCCCAGGCTCGTCGTGACCCGCGTTGGCCGAGTCGATTCCCACCCAACAGATGCCATCGTGGGTCCAATTCTCGTTTCGGAGGAGCCGAATGTTCAGCTCGTCAAAGATCACTCGCAGAATCTCCGGCGACCCTTTTCGGTAATCGTGATTTCCCGGAACCGCCACTACCGAGCCGTTCATCATGAGCAACGGCTCGAATACCTCGCCCAGCTTCTCCGGAGAGGAAATGTCCCAGTACGACACGTAATCCCCCACCAGCGCGACCATATCCGGCGATTCATCCAGCGCCAAATCGATCGCGATTTGTGCATTTTCCATGCTCCAAAGGTGCCCAATATGAAAATCTCCCAGGATGGCGATCCGGTATCCATCGAGCCTTTCGGGCAACCCAGGGAGAGGAATATCGTAGCGATCAACAACGAGCCGCTTGGATTCAACCAAGGCTCCGTAAACCAGCGTTGCCGCGCCCAGAGCCGAAAGCCCCGCCGCCGCCACCGTCATGATTTTCTTATTGCTCATCGCACAACCTCCATTACCCTCGCCGCAATATCGGCATTTCCAAACGGAGGCATCAGGTAGATACCGTGCGCTCCCCCAAGATCGCGGCACAATGCCTGAGCGTCGGCGATACCAATCTCCAGAGCCTCTTCGTCCGACCCTGCATTCGCAATCTTCGCCCGTAGCGCGTCAGGAATCGATATCCCCGGAACCTCGTTGTGCATGAACTCGGCATGGCGCGCCGAACGCAGCGGCAAAATCCCCACCAGCACCTTCACGCCCAGTTTGTTGCAAATCTCAATCGCTCGATGAGCCGGCTCCGAACCAAAAACCGGCTGAGTGTAGATGATTTGCGCTCCCGCCGCCACCTTCCGCACCAACCGATCATCCTCAATCGCCTGGTCCAGCGCATCCGGATTGTAGGCCGCGCAAATGCTAAACGCCGTCTTCATCCCAACCGAATACCCTGCGAGATCGACGCCCTCATTGAACCGCGACATAATCCGGCAAAGCCCTATCGCGTCGATGTCAAAAACCGACGTCGCCGAAGGGTAGTCGCCGATGTTCGCCGGATCGCCGGTCACCGCCAAGATATTGCGAATTCCCAGCGCGTGAGCCCCCAACAGGTCACTTTGAACCGCGAGAAGGTTCCGATCTCGGCAACTGAAGTGCATCGTCGCCTCGATCCCGGCGTCGCGCTGAATCAGCGTACTCACCGCCGTCGGGTTCATACGAAGCCGAGCCCGGGCCCCGTCCGAGATGTTGATCACGTCGCAACCCGCTTCCTTCAGCTTCTTTGCCCCCGCAATCAGCTTCTGAATCCGGAGTCCGCGAGGCACATCCATCTCCACTGCAACCACAAACTTTCCGGCGGCAAGCTTCGCGCCCAGCTCGCTCCCTTCTGCCTCAATCAGCTCTTCTTTTTCCTTTTCCGTTCGCGTGACAACGGTTCGAGGTTTCGGCTTAATGCCTCGGTCAATCATCTCGCGCATCGCCCGGATGTGCGCTGGCGTCGTGCCGCAACATCCACCGACCACGCGCGCTCCTTCTTCAATCAATCTCGCAGTCGCCTTGGCAAAGTACTCGGGCGACGTATCGTACGTGATCTCACCCTTCACCAACTGCGGCAGACCCGGAGTAGGGAAGGCAATGATCGGCAATTCCGATTCCTCCGCCATCATCCGCACAAGGTCGAGCATCCGCTGCGGACCCACGATGCAGTTCGCGCCCACCGCCGCCGCGCCAAAGCTGTTCATGTCCTTCGCGCATCGCGCGGGGAGCCCTTCCGCCAGCATCTCGCCGTCCTCGATGAAGGCCTTGCTCACAAAAATCGGCAGATCCGTTACCGACTTCACCGCCTCGATGCAGACCCGAATCTCCTCAAGATCAATGAACGTCTCCAGGAAAAACCCATCCACACCTCCATCGACCAGCCCTTTCGCCTGCTCGGCAAACGTCGCAAACGCATCGTCAGTTTCGATGTGCCCAAATGGCGCGAGCGGCTTACCACAAGGACCAATCGCGCCCAAAACAAACCGCTCCTTCGCCGCCAACCGAGCGATCTCCGCCCCGCGCTTGTTCACCTCATAAACGCTGACGCCCCGCCCTTCGAGCCGAAACTTGTTCGAAGAGAACGTGTTGGTTTCAATGAAGTCCGCACCCGCCGCGATGTACTCGGCATGGACGGCTTCGACCAGCTCCGGAGCCTCCAAATTGGCCAAATCGTACGGCTGCTTCTTAAAGCCGCGCTCAGCCAGCAAAGTGCCATTGGCCCCGTCTCCAAGCAGTATCCGTTCCTTCAGGGCTTCCAGCAAGCTCACCCCATAAGGGTACCTGTCAGTCCGAATCTGGTTTGAACGCCCCGAGGATATCGACGTAATCATCCGTCCAAGGCTTCACGCTTGGGGGAATTTCGATCTCAGTCCAATCCACGCCCCTTCGGAAGTTCTTCATGCGGGGGTTATCATTACGCACCTCCGCTCCCGAAAGAAGCCGCTCCAAAACCCCTCGATCCGGCGTCAACAGGAGCCAATGCGACTGGGTTTTGCCCTCCGCCCGCTCGTCCGAAGTTCCGTCGTCAAGGTTGCTAAACGTCTCCAGCCCCGCCGCCCGAGCCGTTAAAGCCACCACCGGAGCCAGTTCCAGGTAGCGATTTGATACGTGAAATGCGATCACCCCTCCAGGAGCGAGCTTCTGGCGATACATCTTGATCGCTTCCTCCGTTAGCAAGTGCGTAGGAATCGCGTCCGAGCTAAACGCATCCAAAACCAGCAAATCAAAGCTCGCATCCGGCTCTTTTGCCAAAGTCAGGCGCGCATCGCCCACCACGTATCGCATCTCGGCCTTAGAGTTCTTGAGGAACGAAAATCGGCCCGAATCTCGGGCGATGTGCACCACCGCCGGATCAATTTCGAAGTACGTGAACTGATCTCCCGGCCTTCCATAAGCCGCCAACGACCCAACCCCCAAGCCAACCAAACCGACCCGGTGGACATTCGCCATGAACTCGCCCGAGTAAAAGATCGTCCCAATCGGCCCCGTCGGGTGGTAATAGGTGAGCGGCAAATTCTCCTTGGCAGGATTCAGAGATTGCCGCCCGTGAATGGTGTTTCCGTGCATCAGCTGCCGGTACCCCTCGCCCTCCACCACTCGGTGAACGCCAAAGAACGACCGGTGCGTCTCCAAAACCTTGCCCGTCGAGGCGACCCCGACAATCACGGCTCCGGCAAACAGCCCCAGCATCCCGAATGCATACACCTTCACCCGCTCCACCAGCGCAAAAATGAGCACCAACGGCAGCCCAATCGCGATTCCCGAGCGCAGATTCGCCTGCAAATCCGCCCCTAGCCACCGAACCGCCGACATCCAAATCGCGGTTCCGATCACTATCGCCACCGCCCATTTCGATTGGTTCGCAAACTCCTTCGTCGGAACTCGCAACATGCAGATCAAACAGAGCGCGAGCGGGTACTCAAAGAACGTCGGAAACACAATCGGCGCGACCACCGAGTTGAAAAAGCCCCCTATTGCTCCCCCCAGCGAGAGCCACAAATAGAACTGCGTGCTTTCCGCTCCATCTGGCCGATCTTCGGCAAGCAGAGCGTGGCAAAACCAAGCCGCCACAAAGAACACCAAAATGTGAAACGAAGCCAACGCCGCCAACGGCTCGGTCGCTTCGATGCAGATCGTAAACGCAAGCGGCGTCACCAATAAGGGCAGAATCCGCGCTAGCTTGGTCGAATCCACGACCTGCTTCGAGGCGAACGCGAAAATAAAGCTGAGCAAATAGGCCGCCAATGGCACCACCCAAATCAACGGAATCGGGGCGATGTTGCTCGAAACGTTGTTCGTCACCCCGAGCAGCAAAGAGGAAGGCAACGCGGCAATCAGTAGCCACCTCAGCCGCCGCTTCAACGGAATCTGCGTCCGCTCCGCCGCCTCAACCGTCGGTTCCTTCCGAGCGAATAAGGCCGAAGCCGCGAACAGAACGAGCATCAAGAGAAAGCCGTTGCGCCACAGCGTCGCCTGCTCCGCCAGCCGAAAGTGCCGCTCAACATAAAACGGATACGCGAACAGCCCCACCATCGAGCCGAAGTTGCTCACCGCGTACAAGAAGTAAGGGTCTTTCGCCGCCGGATCGCTGGTGGTCGAAAACCACCTTTGCAACGTCGGCGAACCCGCCGAAACCGCGAAGTACGCCAAGCCAACCGTCGCCGCCAACATCAAAAACACTTTGAGCGGCGGATACCCCTCGGGCGAAGCCGTCGGATGCGTTTGGAAGGGAAGCGAGATTGCCGCCAAGACGAGCAACCCAATATGAATCCACCGCTGCCGACTCGCGCCTAATCGCTGATTGCTGACGTGTGCGTAGGCGTATCCACCCAATAGCGCGACTTGAAAGAACAGCATCGCCGCCGTCCACACTCCCGGCGAACCACCAAAGGTCGGCAATAACAGCTTTGCCGCCATCGGCTGAATCAAAAATAAGAGCGCGGAGCCAACAAAAATGGCCAAACAGTAAACGATCCGCGCGAGGGTCACGCGATATTTTAGCTAATCCCCACACAACACCTCGGTACCGACCGAGCGTAGAATAGCCTTGTGAACCTGACCGACGAGCAGTTTACAAAGGCGATGCGCGCCCTCTCCGAGCCCAATCGGCTCGAGATTCTGCGCCGCGTCGGAGCAAACGCCTGCTCGCAAGGCGTCACCTGCAGTGTCGTTCTCGATCAAATGGGAATCTCCCAATCCACCTTCTCCCACCACGTCTCCGAGCTCAAAGACGCCGGGCTCCTCACCGGAATCCCCGAAGGCAGAACCGTCAAGCTCAGCGTAAACCGCGAACTTCTCGATGCAGTCCAGGCGAAAATTCAATCGCTAAGCTGAAAAGCGCGTTTTTGCAATTTATTGCGAGAGTACTTCACAGTTTCCGCAAATCTGCTGTATCTAAATCAGTACGATGATCAATCTTGGTCAAATCGCCAGCCGAGTAACTAGGCTCCTGGCAAGCGCGGGGGGGGGGAGCACTCCTATCGACGGCTTTCGCCGGGCACTATGCGGTGAAAGCCAATACCCAAACTTCGGGGCTAATCACTACAGGAACTCCATTTAGCTGGATGCCAACCTACGGACCGGGAACCTGCGAGGTCAGCGGTACAGCTTCTGGGCCAGTCGGCTTCAGTTATTCTATTTCGGGGGCACTTAAAACTAAGTTCGAATGGGTGCGTGACTACCCGAATGAGCCAGTGCCCCTCAGTGCGGTTGTAATGGAATCCTGCAATGTAAGTATGGGAGCCACAAGTTTCGGAGGCGTGCCCTTTGCCAGCGCAAACAACGGCCTAGACACAAGATTCTGCACCAATACAGCAACAACCGGTGGTTCAGGACTCAACAAGTATGCCAACGCATCTTCGAGCGGAACGGCTGCCAAAGTCGTCGCCGGAGCCGAGGAAATCGAGGTGACGTGTTCGCCAACAGCATCCATCACCGGAAACCGCCAACAGTTCGTCTTCCTTTCCTACTCGGCAAGCGTGCACCCAAAATGGGATGACTTTGTTACAAACACCACAGGATTGCAAGCACCATGACAACACGTTCGCAAATCATAACCATCGCGTCTCTGTTCTTTTCAGCCACAATTACTGGCCAGGTTCTGAACGGTAGCAGATCACGCGAGGCTAATCCAGAGGTTCAAGAACAAATAGGAAAGCTCGAGATCACCTTAAGGAAATCGATCAAGTCCAAGAACTTTGAAGAGGCCGAATCCACAATAGATAAACTAGAACTGTTAGGCCTCTCCAAGAGTCATTTGGGACGATATCGTGGTGAGATTGCGTTACGGAATCGAGACTACGCAAGAGCACAATCCGAACTACGCAAGTATTTTGAGGGGGAACGACCCGGTACTCGCTACGTCGCCGGAAGGCCCACAGAAACTGCCTGGTGGTTCTTTTTAGAAAGTCGAAGTCAAAATCTTGCGGCCGCAGATCGAGCTTACAAACATCTCGTGGCTACTACGTACGTCAATGCACCAGACAGCATGGACAGATTAGACGTCACGAAGATTAGGACAGGGCGCGTTTCGCAGATACTCCTCCTCCTTGCCGCGTATGATCTTCGGAAGGGGAACTTACTGAGAACCAAGTTCTATCTCAACAGAGCAAAGGCGCTCGATTCCAAACTTCAGATTCCCATCGGATTCGAGACTGAACTCAAACGATACAAAACGATTCGCACACAAGAGGAGCAGATCGAAGAGCGAGTGGGAGAATTTGTAATTTTCGACCCCCTCGTGAGCATTACGGGTTCTGCCGGTCGATGGCACTCAAAAGGCTCGTAATTTAAGCCGTTCCCAAGAGTTCTTTAAAATATCGAAACACGTCGATATATCGAAGCGTATCGATACATTGTGTTAGACCTTACCAACAAGATCGCAATCGTCACTGGATCCACCGCCGGAATCGGCAAAGCCTCCGCCATCCTCCTCGCCAAGCAAGGCGCAACCGTGGTCGTCACCGGACGCCGAGAAGCCGAGGGCCAAGCGGTTGTGAACGAAATCATCGCCAACGGCGGCAAAGCCACCTTCACCAAGGTCGACGTCACCTCTGCCAGCGATGTCGCCAACCTTTTCGAGACTACCAAGAGCCAATTCGGCAAAATCGATATCGTCTTCCTCAACTCAGGCGTCTATAACTTCGCGCCGCTCGCCGAGCAATCCGAAGCCGACCTTGCCCACCAGATCGACGTCAACATCAAAGGTGTCTACTTCGGCCTCCAACAGGTCGCTAAGCACGTCGACGAAGGCGGTTCCGTCGTCATCAACAGCAGCACCGTCGCCGACTTCGGAATGCCAGGCGCATCCGCCTATTCGCTGACGAAGGGTGCAGTGAACACTCTTGTCCGCACCGCCGCCGTCGAGCTCGCACCTCAAAAAATCCGCGTCAACGCGATCGCTCCAGGACCCATTTGGACCGAAGGGATGAGCAATATGACCGGCACCCGCGAAAACGCCGAAGCCGCGATGAGCAGCATGACGGTGATCGGAAGGGTCGGTGAACCCAACGAAATCGCCGCCGGAGTTGTCTTCCTCGCCAGCGACGAAGCGAGCTACGTCACCGGCCAAATCTGGAATATCGACGGCGGAATCGTCATCAAATAATCGTAGAAGCAGTTGTGCCCCAACGCAACAACTCCCACCTACCCACCAAGGTCTGCCCCGTATGCGGCAGACCTTTTTCGTGGCGGAAAAAGTGGGAGAAGAACTGGGCCGAAGTCAAATACTGCTCAGAAAAATGCCGCCGAGCCAAATAGTGCCGTACAATGCCAGTATGCGAAAGCTGACGCCAACCGAACTGGGCCTGATTTTCCTGGTCCCCGGGCTGATCGTCGCCATCACGACAAGCTTCAGCGGCGCCGCCCTTGGATTCAGCACATTTTCTATTCTGTTTGGAGTCGTGATGATCCTCATCGGGCGATTCACACCGAGCTCGAAGACCAACTAACCGCGATTCAATCGCTCGCGCAGCTTGCCGAGTCGCCTCGATTCGGTCCTAGAAGGAACCATCACGTACAGCTCTCGCAAAGCCCGCGATGTCAACATAACCTGCCGCGACTCATCCGGACGATCTTGCCGCTCTAACGAGTGCGCCAAAACCTCCAGGAAATACACCTTGATCCGGCAATTCGCACACTCCGGACTCGCCAGCATCTGCCGAGCCAAGTTCTCAGCAACTTCATAATGCCCGGCATGATTCGCCCCCAGAGCCATCAAATAACTCTTCAGAACCAGCGAATACGACTCATCCGCAAGCCGAAGCTGAGCCAGCGCGTACTCAAACCCGTCCCGATTCCCTCGCTCGTGCTCGCCAATCGCGATGTTCGAAATGATGTGCTGACCGACCGGTGAGTCGCAATCCGCAATGCTCGCCGCCTCCCAAAGCATCTTGATCCCGGCCTCAAATTCGCCCGAATGCCACAGCATCGCCCCCATCGAGTGGTGAGCGTTTGCCTGTTCATGGGTGCACTTTGCCCGGGCCAGCAGGCGTTTGGAAACCTCCAGAGCGCTCGATTCCATCCCCAGCTCGTTATAGGCGCAAGCCAGATAAAAGTCCCTCAGCGCCGTATCCACTGCCGCATAACGGGTCGTGATACGGCTCAAAAACTGATCAACACGGACCGAGCCAAAGTCGGTATGAATCTGAGTTTCGATCCCATGTGCCTCATAGTCAGAATCCTCTTTCCGAGCCGATCTGACTTCATAGATATCCGACGCGCGGCAATACACTACCGTCCGCTTCGCCGCAATCGGAGAATGATCCTCGAACGCCTCACCGATCTTGAACAGCGCTTGCCGCAAATTCTGCTGAGCTTGAACCGGCCCCTTGTCCGGCCAAAACGCCGCCTCAAGATGCTTCCGCTCAAACCGCGTCCCCCGGTTTTCCACAAGAAACTCCAAGACCAAATTGGCCTTTTCGCTCTTAAGAACCGGCAAAGGATTCCCGCCAAACCGGTACGCATCTAACGGCATTTTTGTACTCTACCGTTAGTGTAAAGCAGATCGTTCCGGTTTACAACAGCTTTAACAAAGCCTCGTGTTCTTGCGAGGTATGCATCGGGAAGTTTGCCACCCGGAAGTTGTTCGCCTTAAGGTCTCCGTAGCACGCTCCGGTGTAGATTCCGTGCTCTTTCTCCAGCTTTCCACGCAACTCCGTCGCATCGCCGTCGATATTCACCGCAAAAAGCGTCGGCGATTTATAACGGTCGCTCGTCACCATCGGCCGCGCATTCGTCGCCTCCAAAGCCTTGTAAAACGCCGCCGCCCGCTCATTGATGCCCGCCCGTAGGTTATCGAGGCCGAGCGACTGATACTTCGCCGCGCACTTGTTCAGCAAGTAGATAGCCAAAACGTTCGGCGTCTCTGCCGTCATTGACTTCTCTGCAAACGTCTGAACCCGACTGAACGCGTGGAACGAACCGATGCTCTGCGTCTTCTCAAGCTGGCGAGATCGCTCCATCGCCCGCTCGCTCACCACCACCACGCTCAGACCCGCAGTGCTGTGAAAGCCCTTCTGCACCGAGAACATGCACACATCGACCAAGCTCCAATCGAGCTGGCAATGCGGCATCGCACTCACCACATCCACCATCAGCAACTTCTCGGGATGCTTCCTACCGAGCGCATGGATCTGCTCCTCCGGAATCCAAAGCCCGATGCTCGTCTCGTTGTTCACCACGCAGATCGCTTCCGCCGAATCTGGCACCGGAGTCTCGGAAAAATCGCCATCGAAGGTGTGGCCGTAATCCCAACGCACCGCGTTTCGGCCGAGCCAGCCCGTGTACTGATGCCATCGCATCGCAAATTCGCCGCCCACCATATGGAACGACTCCTTCGCCGTCAAGCACTCCATCGCCCGCTCCCACGCCTCGTTACTCGAGTTCATGAAGATGATGTGGTGCGTATCCGGCAGCTTCAGAAGGTCGCGAATCCGGTCCCGCGTCTCATCAAAAAGGTTGAAAAACCACTTCGACCGGTGGCTCTGCCAAATCGCGCCCTCCGCGACGGCGTCTTGAAGCCACTGCCCCATCTCAGGGTGCACTTTTGTCGGACCGGGAGCAAGAACGATGGGATTCATTTTTGGCTATCTTCAGTTTAGATTATTTGCATGACCCGAAAACACCTCAAGCGCTTAATGTTCGTAGCTGCTTCCTTATTCGGTCTCTGGTTACTGCGCGCTTGCTTCTGGTACATCGTCCAAGAGCACCAGGTTCGATCCAAATACTCCTGGGCGATCGGACTGACGAAAGAGCAAGTTCACGGTCGTCTAAAGCGAACACAAAACGTGATCTACTGCGATTCAGAATCCACCCTGGAGTGGCAATTTCCCGGCAAGCGGGTTCGTTATGCGATCGATGGCGGACCCCTCATCTCGTTCTGGGAAGGCTATCTCAGGGTCGGGTTTGTCGAGAACTCAAATGGACGAATTGTCGACATCCAAGTGAAAACCTTTCATGATATGCCCTGACACCGTTTTCCGGGCACCTAACATTTCGGGGTCCAGTGTCAAATCGTAGATACCTCTCGTTGGCGAGAGGTCGGTGAGCGCCAGTGAACCGGGAGAGTGGATCAACTACCTAAATCCCGAATCAACGCAATCCAGTGCAATGCCTCACTTTGACCAAGACCACCAAACAGATACCTCTCGCTGGCGAGAGGTCGGTAAGCGCAAGCGAACCGGAAGAGTGGACCACCCATTCAAAACCGAACTCGGTCGTCTCCGGAAACTCCCCGGTAAAACCCGGCCAAGTGCCTCTCTAAGCTTAGAGAGGTCGGTGAACGCAGTGAACTGGGAGAGTTGGCCCCGCTTCAAGAACCAGCCGGAGATGACCCTACGGATTCAAAACCCGAAGCTTAATCGTCTCGGGAACTTCGCGAATCTCTGCCAGCAGCTCATCCGAAACCTTATCCGCGATATCCGTCACCAGGTACCCAATCTGGTCCCGAGTCTTCAGGTTCTGCCCAACGATGTTCACCCCGTGCCGAGCAAAGATCGCCGACACCGAAGCCACAATCCCCGGCACATTCTTGTGAACATGCAAAACCCGCATCCCCTTCTGGATCGGCGGCAGATACAGGTCGGGCATCGAAACCGAACCCAGCGTCTCGCCCTGACCGATGTACTTCGTCAACCGCTCGCTCACGTACCGCGCGATATTCCGCTGCGCCTCCTCCGTGCTCCCAGCAATGTGCGGCGTCAAAATCACGTTCGGTAATCCCTGCAAAACCGACTCAAAAGGATCGGTATTCGCCTTCGGCTCATTCGGGAAAACATCAATCCCCGCCCCACCAACTTTGCCCGAAACCACCGCATCCCGAAGCGCGTTGTAATCCACCACGTTTCCGCGCGATAAGTTCAAGAAAATGACGCCATCCTTCATCATTTCGAACTCTTTCTTCCCGATCAAGTTCTTATTCGCCGCGCGCCCGTCAAAGTGCACGCTGATGATGTCGGACTGCTTGAGAAGGTCATGCAGCGACGTCACCCGCTGCGCCTTACCGTGCGAAAGCTTCTCAGCGATGTCGTAATACAACACCTCTAGCCCCACGCTCTCCGCCAACACACTCAACTGGGAGCCGATGTTCCCATAGCCGATGATGCCAAGCTTCTTGCCCCGAATCTCGTGCGCGCCCGCCGACGACTTCGTCCATGCCCCCGAGTGCAGCGCCGTCGAGTGGGCAAAAACTCGCCGCATCAGCACCATCGCCTCCCCCAGCGCGAGTTCAACCACGCTTCGGGTGTTGCTAAATGGTGCATTAAAAACCGCGATCCCCTTCGAGGCCGCCGCCGCCACGTCCACGTGGTCAGTCCCCACGCTAAAAACGCCAATCGCCATCAGCCGCTTACCCGCCTGAATCACCCTCGCCGGCAGCTTCGTTCGCGTCCGAACCCCGATCACCGAAACCTCCTTAATCCGCTTCACCAGCTCATCTTCCGAGAGTTTCTCGTTCACGCGCTCGACCCGGTACCCCTCGGCAGCCAAGCTATCCGCCGCCTCCGAGTCGATGCTGTCCAAAAGCAATATGTTTATCTTTGACCTTGGAAAGCTATACCGAGTTGGCAAATCAGACTCTGCCAAAACTTCATCAATTCCGTACACAACCGAGTCCGCCCGCTCGGCCACGGCCGGACGATAAACCGTCTCCGCGTAACAGAAAAACCTCGAAGCCGCCCCCGCTTCCCGAATCTGGTAATCCGTAAATCCGTCGCCAACCACCCACTTCGGACCCTCGTAAGGAATCGACTCCACCACCGGAATCTTGCCCCCCGGCTGAGACAACTTGTTATGCTCATCAAACCCGATGATCTTGCCTTCGTCGTCAAAAAGGAACGAGTTCGCGTACACCCTCGTGTTCGGAATATCGAGCATCGCGGCAATCGGCGCCACAAACTCCGCAAAGCCCCCCGTCACCACGTAAAGCCGATCCGCCACCGCCTTCAACTGCTTTTTGTGCGCACTGAAGCTCGGCGAAATCGCCTTTTTCAGGCGCTTAATCAGCGTATCGAGGTGCGACTGGTTGGCATCGAGCAGGCTCACCCGCTCCGAAAGCGACTCTCGAAAGCCAATCTTGCCTTCCATGCCCAGCTTGGTGAGTTCCTCGATGCGCGCAAGCCGCGCGTCGCGCTCCGGATGCTTGGCAAGCGAGATTTCCGCGAGCGCATCAAGCGACTCAACTGTGACAATGGTACTGTCAAAATCCAAAATCAGGATCGGCTTCATGGGGTCAATCGACTCCGAGCCACGCTGCCCGGTCTTGGCAGTAAGGTTACCGGAAACCATTGCCTCCCAATCCGCGTTAGCTAATGGCATGAAGCGAAAGGTCCCGATTTGGAAAAGAATCGTTCGATCTTTCCTCCTTCTCGTCGGCATCCTGCTTGGCACGTACCTCTGGAACCCCCAACGCATCCACTGGCCTTCGCATCCAATCCCGGTTCCAAATCCCAAAATCGATCCCGATTCCAAAACTCTTTTCGCCAAAGGCACCCGGGTCACCGCAGTCGTGGGCCACCCCGATGACGCCGAATTCTACATTTCCGGAACCTTACTCAAGCTCGCCAAAGCCGGAGCCAAAATCACCCTGATCGTGGTCACCGACGGCGACAAAAGCTACTATCCCGGATTCCTCACCGACGCCGAAGAGAACCGCCGCGTCCGCCGCCAAGAGCAACAGGACGCCTCCGCCGCCTACCAGGGCAACGTCGTTTTCCTGGGCGGACCCGATGGCCGCTACGACCCCGACGAACCCAAGCTAAGGACCAAACTCCGCGATGCCATCCTCGCCTCCCGGCCCGACTACCTCATCGCCTTCGACGACAAATTCGTCACTCGGATCCAGCACCGCGACCACTCCAACTCGGGCCGCGCCACCCGCGAGCTTTTCCGAGAATCGGGCGCAAAATGGCTCCTCCTCTTCGCCACAATCGCCCCCAACTACTGGGTCGACACCACCGGAACCTGGGACAAACGCGCCGAACTCCTCGCCGTTCACAAGAGCCAATTTTTCGGCGACAAGCTCCTCACCATCCAGGGTTTCGTCCTCGATAAGGCGATGACCGAGGGCGAAAAGCTCGGCGTTGAAACCGCCGAGAGCTTTAGAGTCATCAAACTATAATTCACAAATGAAGGCACATCCGTCCAAGGCAATATGGATCGGAATTGCTACCGCAATTTCCCTTGCCGTGATTTTGCTTGTGCCCATTTCGAAGCTAACTGCAAAAGAGCGGTGGAAAAGAACCGTCGCTGCAGCTCATTCACACAGATGGGAAGAGTTCCTCGGATGCTTTCCGGCTCCAGAAATTGAAACGGGCATGGATCGAGCTACCGCAATCGTCCTCTTGCGAGACTATGTCGGAAACGGCAATGGATGGACACTAGAGAGCTCTAGGGTCCCTCGGAGAGGCCCACTCTCGGGGCGGAGAACACTGCACGAGTTGAGTTTGACCCACGGCCAGAAAACTGTAAACATTGCAACTCAGTACGAAAAATGTTGGAAATGTCCTTTCATCAATCGTCATCTCGTTTTCGGTATCGAACAAAGGTTGAGTCTCAATGCCGTTCTGTCGGAGGTGGCTCGCCGCAGATTCCCACATCCAGAGGCGGGATCAAATGAATCATTGCTCTCGCTCTACGAGTTTTTGCTGTCAGAGCAAAACTTGTTTCGCTCTAATGGCGCCAAATCCCTCTACGAAAGGTGGGTCGACGGTCGCGGAAACGTAGACCTCCTGACCGAGCGAGAAGAAATTTATCGAAAAATGGGGGTTCGATTCGAAGGGATCGCCGCCAAGTACGGACGCAGGATTTCACTTTAACTGGTCGTCACACGCTCGATAAACCGCTCCGCCGCACCAAAAATCCGCTCCCGCCGGGCCGGATCGAGCCGCGCCAACCCGCCCACCATCATGCTCATCCGGTGGTTGGAGGCAAAGAAGTCCAGATGACGGTCAGTGAACCGCCAATATAGACCATCCCAAACGTCGCACCACTCGCCCTTCGGGTAGTCCGACATTTTGACAATGTACGCCGAACCGCTCAGATACGGCTTCGTTGCAAACACGCCCCCATCCGCAAACTGGCTCATCCCCAACACGTTCGGTGCCATCACCCAGTCCGCCGAATCGATGAACATCTCCATGAACCACCGATAGCTCTCCTGCGGGTCCACCTCACACATCAGCATCGCCGATCCCAGAACCATGAGCCGCTCGATATGGTGGCACCAGGCGTACCGCTCCGTTCGCTGAATCACGGTATCGAGCGGCAAAAGCCCCGTCGTTCCGTCATACCAGCACGGCTTCAGCCGCCGCGTATGCCCAAAGAAGTTCGGTTCGGACTCGTAAGCGTCCAAACGCTCCCGCCCGATCCAAAAGATGAACTCGCGCCACCCGATCACCTGCCGCACGAACCCCTCCAGCGAGTTCAAAGGCACCCCTGGCGTCGCCAAAGCCGCCGCCACAACCTCCGCAGGCGTCAACAATCCCGTGTTCAAATACGGCGTCAGAATGCTGTGAAACAGCGTTCGCTCCCGTTTCGGAATCGCGTCCTCATAATCGCCAAACCGCGCCAATCGTTCGCTCAAGAACTCCTTCAGCGCCGCCCGCGCGTCCGCGTGCGTCACCGCATAATCAAAATCCGCCGCCCGACCCGGATGCTCGCCAAACATTCCTGAGACCTCCGTGATCACCTCCCGAGTCACCTCGTCCGGTTCAAACCCACCTACTGGGGGCGGCAACACCGACTTCGGCAACGCCTTCCGGTTATCCTCATCGAAGCTCCACCGCCCCCCAGTCGGCTCGCCGTCCTCCACCAAAATCCCTAACCGCCGCCGCTGCAACTGATAGAAATCCCCCATCAGCCGCCGATTCGATCGCCCCGCATACGCCTCCCAATCCGATAAAGAAGTCAAAAACATCGGATTCGGAACGACGACCAACTCAACCCCCAGCGAAGCCGCCCAAGGTCGCAACATGTCGCGCAAAAAGAACGCATCCGCTGGCTCATAAACCCAAACCCTCTCCGGAGCTAAAGCCGATAACCGCTCCACCATAGACCCGTTCGACTCCGTGATCTGCGAACATAACACCTCCCGATCAAGCGAAGCCGCAAAGTGCCGCATCGCCGAGAAAAACAGCACCAGTTTCTGCTGATGATGCCGCCACCGGGTCGCCAACCCGGCATCCTCGTGCATCATCACCGGAACCCCATCTGGCATCCCCGGAAGCCCCTCAAAGAGCTGATCCCCCAGCACCAAAATCAACTCTCGCATCGAACGCGTTCTACGATGCAAAATGCTTTTGTGGTTGCCAAGCTGACCGTACAAGCAAAAAGCTTCATTTCAAAGAACTTAAAGGCACTATGGGCCCTCTTTTTCGTCGCCATGATCGGCACATACCCCGTCACGTTGCTTTCTGCCAATGCCAAATGGAACCGCACAGTTGCGGCGGCCGAGAATGGTCGATGGGCAGAGTTCGTTAGCTACTTTCCGGATGGTGGTCACCGGAACGAGTTCGACAGAAAAGCCGCACTTGCGGTCATCCAGCACTATTTGACTCCCAAAAACGGGTGGACAGTGGTGAACTACCCTCATGAGCACGGCGGAGTCTTCGACGGCAGAGAGCTAACTGATTGTGTGATGATGGGCAAGAATGCCAAAGGGAAGACAATCAACGATAGTGTGATTGTTGCCTCACTAGACAGTAGGGTGATTACTTTGCCGATCATCAATAAAAAGCTCGTGTGGTCATCCTCGCAGTCCCTTTTTCTTTCCGGTGCGCTGCAAAAAATTGCAATCGAGAGGTTTCCAAAGAAACTTGAGCCGACTACCAATTACCCAGAAAGTCGCTACCGGGAAGTACCATTTTCGTACTATGAATTCCTTCTTGCCGAGCGGCAAAACATGTTGCGAATAGGGGCTAGATGCTTGTATTACCACCGAGATGACCACGGAGTCGAACGCGATTCTTTGGAGTCCCACGAGACGTATCTGGAAAGTATGAAAGTGGACTTCCGCCCTATTGCCGCCAAGTACGGCAGAATCCCATTACACTAACCACAACGACGGCTACCGCGCGACTCCGCGCCAAGTATCCAACCGCTCACCGCCCATGTAGCTCTTCACATCAAAAGCATGGTCATCGGCCCCCTCAACGAACAAATCCACCTTCTGAAACGCGATCCGCTCCTCGCCCGCATGGCGCCCGCGCCCCATCCCCGCCACATACACCGAATGCTTCCCGAACCGCTGGTTCACCTTATCCACCGCGTGGCTAAACTCCGCCCGCTCTGGAGTCTGATCAAACAGGGAAGGCGTCACAAACTCCGGCTTCAATAAGCCGGTAAAGACGATTCCCACCTGTAACGGTCGCTCAAAATCCGCCGACGCCCACGCCGCCGCGATCAGCGAAGTCACCGTCACCGAGTCCTGGCAAGGCGGCAACGCCTGCGTCGACTTCCAAGACCGCCCCATCCCCTTCACATAAAGCGTCACATGCGTCGCCCACAGGTTCGAACTCCGCAGCCGCGCGCACGCCTTGTGCGCCAGCCTCAGCATCACTTCCCGAGCCCCCTCTTCGGTCCGCAAATCCGGCGGCAATACGTGCGAATGCGACAGCGATTGATCCTGCCGAGTCTCGTAATCTGTCTCGTAGCCGTGCAAATTGAACCAGTACCGCTCGCCACAAACCGACCCAAACGCCCGCCGCATCTCCTCCGGCGATAACGACAGCAACTGACGCGAAGTGAACACCCCCGCCGCATTCAGCCGCGCCTTCATCCGCCGATTGATCCCGCAAAAGTCCGTCAGTTTCAACTCATAGAGGCGCGAAGGAATGTCGTCTGCCGTCAGGATCACCAACCCGTCCGGCTTCTGCATATCCGTCGCCGTCTTTGCCAAAAAGTGATTTGTCGCAACCCCAAACGACGCCGTCATGCACTCGCCAACGTGCTCCCGAATCGCCTTTTTCATCTTCAGCGCCAGCTCCCGCGCCACCCCCGGCGGAGCCTCAGTCTCCAGCAGCCGAAACCGCATCTCATCGATCGAACACACCTTATCGACCGGCAGCACCGTCTCGCAAACCTCAACAATCCGCTTGTGAAATGCCGTATATGCCGCGTGATTTCCCTTCACAATCAGCACATCCGGGCACAGCTGCTTTGCCAGCCCAATGTTCGTCCCCGTCTTGATCCCAAACCGCTTGGCCTCATAAGAAGCCGCAATCGCCGAAGTGTTATCCCCCGCCGTCGGAGCCACAATGAGCGGCCGCCCCCGCAACGAAGGATCCAACTGCTGCTCGCACGAAGCAAAGTAAGCATTCAGATCCATAAACATCGACTTAAGCCGACTCGGAGGCGATATAGGTAGATGTGTTTCTACCATAATGGAATTATACGCTACCGGGAGAACGGGGATTGTCTTTTGATGTGACCATGTGGGAGGCACTGTTCCATTAGTCGCCAAGTCCGCTTCGAACGTCGCGAACGGTTCAGCGATTAACTATTCCTAACTCCAAGCGGAAGGATAGAAGATCGTGATAAACATCGGTGCCAGCACGAACCGTCGTCGAGTGAAAAGTTAGGAGCAAAAGCCTCCCGCAGAATGGAGTGGCATGTCTACCGCGATAGAAACTGCGTCGCAGTTAGTTGGGAGACCTCGCCTTCAGAAACTTTGAATATTGTTGGAGTCTCTTTTATGCCGAGAGACTTTGCAAGTTGGGTCTCTTTGAATCGCTCCTTCAGCCAACTTTGTGGAATTGACAGTTTCCCCTCAGGAACATAGCTGACCCTTCTCAAGAGATCCCTCGCTTTCACAAGATTTCCGGAGTTCACTGCAGATTCGAATTCAAACTGCCACCCAAGATTTGCCTCTTCTTGATGAACGTCAAAAAAGAAATATTTGATCTGTTCTTGTCTTCCGCGTCTAAGTTCAGCAACCATCAAGTCGCGACAGGCGGGACAACTGATGCAGGAAAAGATGGCATAGCTCTTTTGCCTGGTTGCTTCCAAAAGCAGGGATTTTTCATTGAAACTCAAAGGCACTCTCGAAGTCTTGCCCACGCTTTCGATTTGTAGTGAGTAGGTCAGAACTAATGCCGCACTCACCACGAAAGCAATCATAGACGGCAAAGGCTCAACAATGTCGTCGGTCCTCTTGAGTATGCAAAATCCGAATCCGGCAAATCCGAGGCAGGCAAGCGCACACCATTCACAGCTTAGTTGATACTGCTGGCGAATCACCACTTGCAGGATGAGCGAGCAGATGGCGGTTAGCACAGCGACCATGGCCGTAACTTTTGGAACCTTGAAGCTGGTTCCGAAAAGGACTAGAGCTCCAAGTAATCCGATCGTCGACAAATGGACTCCTGCGACTTTTGAGATCGGCAAAAGAGCGACTGCTTGGCAGCTAGCCTCTGCTCGGCAGGGTATCTGAGAGCCGGTGGCACGGGCCAACTCTAATACCCCCAGGGCCCCTACGGAAATCCCTGCAGTTACACCCCGAGCAACATCACCCCACCGACTTGTGAGGAACGACCTAGCTTGCTTCACGGTTTTTTCGCCACACTGAAATCAGGATCAAGGCAACGGCGATGACGATCAAACCATAAATGACAACCTTGGTGGATGGATTATCGTTTGCAGGCTTCGCGAATCCTTCTGCCCTCTCGACAAGACGGTACCTGGCATCCGCATCATCTGCCGACGACTTGATGTCCTTCAAGGCAAGCCGATCGACAGCGTAGTACTCTCCTGCGGCGGATTCGACCAGGACAGAACGATGATTTGTCGGGACGGTGTCAATGAGGTCGTTCGGTGGCTCAAGTGTATCCACCTTTCTCCCGGTCCTGGTCCACTTCAGCTCGGTGACCCCTTGATTGGAACGTTCGGCATACGAAATCTCGTCACCACTCAATCTAAACGATGTATCCTTTGTACCGGAACCGCCGATAGTCAGCACCTGAGATCGTGCGTCGAACTTCGCATTTACCAAATAGCCTGTGAAGGAGTCGAGATATGTGTAGTCTTGACATCCCTCTTCGCCCTCGCATCGCGTCCCAGGTAACTGCGCATCAGAACCTTTTCTGAGAAAAAAGATTGAGTCAGCCGGGGTGAGAAGAAACCCAATGTTTGGAGGGCGAAAGCCTGCGTTTGGCTTTGCGATGTTTGCATGATGTATGACCGGAACTACATTTGCTTTGCCATTGCCTGATTCGACGACGTACTTTCCATCGGTCATTAGCGAGTACGAGTGAGAATCAAGCATGTATGTTAGCCGCTCAAAAGACTTCCATTTCTCATGCTTGGCTCGCAGGACTTTGGAGCCTGCCGCGAATTCTTTGAAGGCCGAGTCTCCCGCCGACATAAACTCGTTCATCCTTCGGAATGCTCTCTCGAGCGAAGAATCGTTCGAGAGAGTCGTGATGGAGCATCGATATTCCGTTTCTATGCGTTCCATTTCGCGGATTCAGTTTCCTACTACCACCGGGTCACATCGATCATAATCGCATGTTTCATTTAGGGGCACACCGTTGATCCTGACGCAGGTAGCACTCTGGTAGCCACACGATGCATAGTGGCCAGGCCAATTCCACATTTCGTCATCATTGTCGGCGACGCTGTAGGTGTAGGTGACGTTTGTTTCTCCGCACTTCTTTGCGCTGTTGCCGGGGGAGACACATCCGCCATTCTGCGTGATCGGAGGAGTCACAGCTGCGTAGTACCCAGGGAGAGTCCGAGTCGGACCGACCCAGTTGCACGCACCAGAAACCACCTTTGCCGGCTTAGGGTTCGGACATGGTGTTCCTGCGTAGGCTACGCCCGCCAAGATTCCCGCAAGTAGTGCGATCTGGCCGATACGAGTTGCCTTCATTACAGTACGATCTCCGGGCATGGATTGACTGGGGTCACCGCATTGGCATTAGCTACTGCTAGTGCTGCCAGTAACCCTACGAAAACGACGACAGCAGAGACGAGTAAACGTTTCATGACGATTACGATTACGATTATACGACGGTAACCTCGCAATTACAATAAAGTTTTAGAAAACTGAAAATTTTCCTTTGAGGCGCTATGTTATGGTGTAGTAGTTGAATTCTGGCGAGCCACTCGCGTGGGCGGGATAAGCATAAGTAACCCGGCGTGGCACTGACAAGCGACCAACTTCTCGCAACTCGCAAAGGTCCACAAATCAGCTTGTCAGTGAATAGCGTTTCGATCATGCCACCAATGCCAAAACGCCTCATAGTGCGCGACCCCGCAGGCTGAAAAGCCACCCCAAAAGCAGATCTCGAACGCCCCAAACTACAAGCGGCGCGCCATCCGGAAGTCCCCTCTCCTATCTATTTGATGGGAGAGGGGATTTAGGGGTGAGGGCTTCCTCTAACGCGAACCCAATAGATACTTTGGGGTACCGCGACTCCGCAACGCGCTGGCACCCGAGCGAGCAGCGAGGGCGCGACGCTTTCAAATCGAGCCATTCTGATCCCTAAGGTGTGCCCGAAGGGATCAGCCCCGCGCGCAGACGCCATGGTTGACACACCCGCCCCTATCTCACTATGTCCTGATGCACTTCCGTTCACCAATTTCCCAAACCAACAAACCCATAACGAAAACTCCCATCCCGCGTTAAAATAAATACCGATGCGGCGATTTCTTTGGCTCCCGATCCTCGCCGTCGCCGGTTGCGGCGGAACCAACACCACCGACGGTGCCCAGCCCTACAATCGCTCGGCCGGATCCTACAATGAGACTCCAATTGCGCCCGGAGTCTCAGGATTCGCCAACGAAGTCGCCTCTGTCAACGCCGTCATCAACGCAACCGAAGTCAAAGACGCCAAAGAAGTAGCCCGCGTCGTCGGCGCCATCAAACGCCTCCCGATCCCGCCAAAGCGGCTCTTCCTCCTCGGAATCGACGCCAAGTCCGCCGAGTGGTGGAAAAAGCCCCTCGAAGACGCCAAAATCGCTCCGATCCCGGTTGTCGGCGCCAGCGCCGAGGGTTGGGATAAGGTCATCAAAAGCCTCGGTGTCAGCAAGCTGATGAGCACCGGCCCCAAGAACACCGGCGTGAATCCCGAGGGCCTCAAAGCCGACCAAACCGCGCTTAGCGCCTCGATGGCCGCCGACGGCGTCCGGTTCGTCGTCGTCAACACCGACACCCCGCTCAAAGGCGACAAACCCGGTCAAATTCCGCCGATCTGGCTGAAATCCAACCTGGAAAACGCCAAAGAGAACTCGGTCGTCGTCTTCGGCTGGCGCGCCTTCGCCCCTCTCGGCGAAAAAGACCCTACCCCCGCCCTCGAAACCGAAGAACCGACCGCTCTCCTCGGAAAATCCACCAAAGTCCGCGCCTGGGTCTCGTCCTCAGCAAGCGCCCCCCTCGCCAAACGCCTCCTCGAAAAAGGCCCCGTCCAGCTCGCGGTCGGAGGCGGAATCGGTGAAGACAAACTCCCGTTCGTTGGCCTCATCGAGGTCAAAAAGAGTGGCGCGATCAATGCTCGAATGGTGAAGCTGGTCGAAACCGGCCTTGCCACCTCTAGCCTCGAAGCGTCGCTTTGGGAACCCGCTCCGCCAACCCCGACAAAAGGCAAACCCGCCGACGGCCCCACCAAACCTAAGGGCGAATCGAAACTGTAGTCACGTGAATCGCGCCGCTCAAGACCGTCTTCTCTGTCCCGCGACGCCAATCCCCCACGTGCAACTCGCTTGACCAAACCTGGATCTTTCCAAGCGGAGAAGTCGACCGCGGCGTGCAATACGCAAAGAGCGGCCTTGAGGTAACGAAGTCAAAACTGTTCGCCTCAGGAATCACGACTCTGGGAGCCTGCCCTTTCAGCAAGGCCACCACCTGGTTCACCGATCCCGAACTCGAACTATGGGTCCCGCAAACCATGAACAGCGAATCTCCGACCCGCCAGGCCCTCTGAAACTCGTAGTCCGCCGCGACCTCCTTTCCTTTCACCAGGAACGAAAACGGCTCGAACTGCTGAAGCTTCAACGTATTTCCGTTCGGGTCCTGAACCTCAGTCAGTCCTTCTTCGTTCAGCGGAATATCGCCCGATTTCGCCGAAGGATGCGGCACAAACGCTCGCTTGGCAAGGTCAAATTTCAGGTAGCCCTGCTGCTCATCCACCTGAAACCAAGGCTCCCCCGGCGGATACGCCCGGTTCCTCGATTCCACCAAGTTCTGGTCGAGCGCGCCCTTGATCAGGACCGGCTTCCAAGCCCGAACATCGCCGACGTACCAATGCTTTTCGGTACCTACAAGCAGGTGATTCTTCCCCTGCCAAACCGCCCGAAACGGCTCCTCAGGCATCGTCAACAGCCGTCGTTGCTTCGCCTCACGATTGCTCACGTAAAGCTCATACCGACTCTTCGCCGATCCCGGCTTATAGAACCTCGCGACAAACGCGAGCTCATCTGGCTGCACCGCCAAGGCAAACACAAAGACACCGATCATTTTCCAATTTTGACGTGCAAGCGTTCGGGAACGATTCGGTCTCTCCTGGGTGTTGTGCCATGTATGCGCTTGGGTCTTTCGCTTCTCGTCCTTGCCTCCGCCTCGGCATTCGGCCAATCCTCCGACCTGCCTCATCAGCCCACCGCCAAAACGATTACCCGGGGCGCAAGCGTCACCATCAAAATCGACAAGTTCGAAGACCTCCGCGCCGCCCTCGTGCGCGAGTCCGAAAAGCTCGGCGGAGTCCTCGCCGATGCCAAGGTCAATGTCTCGCCCAAAGGCCGAAAGTATGGCTGGTTCCGCATCAGCGTTCCCGCTAAATACTTTGAAGAAGCAATGAGCGCAGCACGAAAGCAGGGAACTCTCGTCGGGGAACAAAGCTCAACGCGAAATCGCGATCCTGAGCTCAAAGAACTCGACATCCGGCGAGCGTCCGTCGGCGCCCACGTCGAGCGCCTCACCAAACTCTCGCAAAGCACAAAGCGAATGCGCGCAAGCGACCAGTTGTATTACCAAGACCTCATCTTTCGGACCGAAGCCGATCGTGACCTGCTCCTCCACGAAAAACACAAAATCGAATCCAACGTCGAGAACGCCTCGATCATCGTGACCGCCTTCGAGAAGGGGCAAGACGTGACCACCCCGCCCAGCGGATGGGATAAGTTCGCCGGCACCGTCTCAAGGTCCGCCAAAGATTTCGCACTTGGCACCGCCGGCTCGGTCGTTGACTGGACCGTCTCCGCCTTAAAGATCGGGGTGGCCTTCCTCATCGCCATCCCGATTTGGCGCAAGTTTGGCCCTCGCCTCAAGCAGGGATGGCGACGATTCTTCGGCCAAGAAAGCCTGAATTCGAGCCTTTAACGACAATGGTTACGGGCGGAGCGCGAGGCTGATCGTCCGGACCGGACCTGCAAATACCTTCCGCTCAGTCCCCTTTATCCAGTCGCCAATGCGAATCTCGTTCGTGCTCACAAGGCTCGAGTTCTTGAGCTTCGGATTAAGGCGCACCTCCACCTCTCTCGTCGTATACGCAAACGCGGGGCGCTGAATCCAAAAGTCGTACGACGATGCGTATCCAAATAACACGCGGGGCTTTTTCGACTCCTGCAACAGGTGCATCGACGACAAAACTTCTTCGCTCCCTTCGAGCGCCGAATGAGCAAGTAAGAACAGCCTTCGCCCGGCACCTTTGGGAGACTCCCAACCCCGCTGGAAGAGATAGGTGCGTTTATCCGAAGCGCTCTTGCCCGGATAAGCGATCGCCTTTCCGACCTCAAACGTCAGGGATGCCCCATTTGGCTCGGACACGATGTATTTGCCATCGGTCGCATCCAAAGGCGTCGGGATCTTGGTGTAATCCATCGGCTCGAGTTTTAGCGTCTTCGGGTTCAAAATCGCGTTATCCCCGTCCTCGTACTTCTTTAGCTGCACCACACCCGGAGCCGCCGTCCGGTCCGAATTCTGGGCGAGAGCATACGGCGCCGATTCCTCAACCAGCTCGGGCTTCCAAGCCTTAATCGAACCGACATAGACCCCAACCTGTGTATTCACCGCGAGCCGGTCTCTTCCAAGCCAGCTCACCCCCGTCGGGGTCTGCGGCATCGGCAGCTTGCGCCGCTTCGAACCGTCCAAAGAACTCAGATAAACCTCGAGGCTGCTCTGGACCGTCCCCTGCCGGTAAAAGCGCGAAACGTGCGCCAACTGATCGGGCTGGGCGGCGACAAGGAGCAAGAATGAGGAAATCATCTGCGGTTCTGACGACTACTATGCCGCGAACGATTCAGAGATTAGCGTCCCAAAATCGCATCTAGCGCATTACTGGTATTCGCCACGCGCACCATCGGGTACCGCGGGTAATGGGGAATCATCTCTGCCACCAAAGCCCCTTCAAACCCGATCTCACCCAGCGCCTTCACGACTTCCTCGAAGTTCACGTCGCCCTCACAGAGGTCCACGAACCCCTCGGCAGTCCCGACCGCACGCCGAAAGTCCTTCACGTGAACCGCAAGAATTCGGTGCCCAAGCGAGCGAATCCACTGCTCCGGATACCCAAACGGCAAAACGTTTCCAACGTCAAACAGCGACCCGACATACGGCGAATTGAACTGGTCAATGAACGCCTTCATTTCGCCAATCGTGATCAGCAACTTGTTCCAAACGTTCTCAATCCCCATGCGCACATCGCACGCTTCGGCATGAGGCAGCAGCGAGGCGATGCCCTCCGCGCCCCACTTCAAACAGTCCTCATAGTTCTGAACCGGGCGATCTGGCAAGAAGAACACATCCACCGCCGCCGGAATCGTAAGGTGAACTTTCGCCCCCAACCAGCTGCTGATCTGCAGCATCTGCGTCAAATCATCCTTCGCCGCCTGCCGAACCTTCGGGTCCGGATCGCCGAGCGATCGCCCCCAATAAAGACCGCTCGCGGTCGTCTTCAGCGCGATGCCTTCGTTCGTTGCCGCGTCCAAAAGGGACTTGCACTTCGCCTCGGTGGCGTCCAGACCGAACTGAGTCCCCGCCTCACCGATGCACAACTCCAGGGCCTCATATCGATGCTCTTTCGCCAGCTTAATGGCGTCAAATGGGTCGACCTTATCATCAAACGAACCGGGGAACGACCAGTAGTTAATCCCTTTGAGGAGCATGATGCGAGTCTATCCGGTCGCAATGGTGGATTGCGTAGCAGGCTGAATCACAAGTGCAGTCAATCGTTTGCAAATCTGCTATCGAATCAGCTCCTCTCGCAGTAGCCGCAGGGCCGTCTGCTCCGCCCGGTTCCGGATGTCCTCGCGAATTCCCCGGAACCGGCACTCCTCGACATGAGTACCGCCCGGCGAAGCAATCGCGATGTAAACCAAACCGACCGGCTTTCCGTCAACATCGGCCGTCGGACCCGCATTCCCCGTGATAGCCACCGCATACGTCGATCCAAGCTGAGCCCGAACCGACTCCGCCATCGCCCCCGCTGTTTCCGCCGAGACGGGTCCAAACACTCCTAAAGCCTCCGAGACCGAAGGCAACAGCGCCCCTTTCGCACCCACCGTATAGGTCACAACTCCGCCCAGATACGCCGCACTCGCCCCCGGAACCATCGTCAGCCGCGCGCCCAAACCGCCGCCCGTCATCGATTCCGCCGTCGAAACCGTCTCGCCCCGCTCCGCCAGAAGCATGATCACCGCCTCCTCCAGGGTCGTTTTGTTGAGCCCATAAACCGCCGTCCCCAATTCCTCACGAATCGCCGCTTCCACCGGGTCGAGCAACCCCTCCGCCTCTTCCACCGTCGCCGCCCGCGCAGTTAAGCGCAAGTGCACTTCGCTCGGCTGCGCATAAGGGGCCACCGTCGGATTCTCGCCCTCCATCAGGTGCTTTATCCGCTCCTCCACCGCGCTCTCGCCGACCCCGGTAATCCGAAGCACCCGCGAGTGAATCACAACACCTCCGCCCAGCGTCTCAAGCATCGGCTTCACGGTGTCAAACGCCATCGGGTCAAACTCACCCTTCGGCCCTGGCAAGGCAAACACCGTCTTTCCGTTCTTCCTCGCCACCAACCCCGGCGCAGTCCCGTTCGGATTCGGAATCAAATCGGCGCAAGTCGGCTTCTGCGCCTGACGGGCGTTCGACTCCACCCATGCGTACCCTCGCGATGCAAACCACTTCCGCAGCCGCTCCTCCACCTCGGGCACCGTCTCGAGCGTGTCGTCAAGAGCCAGAGCAATCGCGTCACGTGTCAAATCATCCGCTGTCGGCCCCAATCCGCCAATGCAAACCACCACGTCCGCCCGATCAAGCGCCTGCCGCAGCGTTTCAACGATTCGATCCAAGTTATCGCCCACCGTCTGCTGGTGCCGGCAAGCAATTCCGCACTCCGCCAGAATCCGGGCCATCGTCGCCGAATGCGTATCGGTGATCTGCCCCAGCAAAAGCTCCGTCCCAATCGCAACAATCTCGGCGTTCATAGAAACGAGTTTGACACGACTTTCACTCTCCCAAAACCGTCAAACAAGCGGCAATTCGCGCCGAAAGGCGTATCATCTTCTCCATGCCCGTCGGACGCCTGCTCCTCTGTCTCCACTCGCACATGCCGTATGTGCTGAGCCACGGCAAGAGCCCCCACGGAACCGACTGGATCCACGAAGCCATCCTCGAGTGCTACCTGCCCCTCCTCGATGCCCTTTGGCGGCTTGAACAAGACGGCATCAAACCCCGATGGACCGTCAACATGACCCCAATCCTCGCCGAGCAGCTCGAAGATCCCTCCCTCAAAGACAGCTTCGAGCACTACTGCCAAGAGAAGATCGACTACGCCAAAGCCGACGCCGTCAACTTCAAAGCCCAAGGCGAAATGTGGATGGAAGGCCTCGCCCACTTCTGGGTCGCCCAATACCAAAAGGAGCTCGACCAGTTCCGGAACCGCTGGAACCGCTCCGTCATCGGCGGCTTCCGGCACTTCAACGATAGCGGCTCCATCGAAGTCATCACCAGCGGCGCCACCCACGGCTACCAGCCCCTCCTCGGCACCGACGAGAGCTGCCGCGCCCAAGTCCGTCTTGGCGTCGAAACCCACAAGCGACACTTCGGCAAACAGCCGCGCGGAATCTGGCTCCCCGAGTGCGCCTATCGCCCCCGATACGACTGGAAGTCCCCCGTCGCCGAAAACGAATCGCCCTGGCAACGCATGGGCACCGAAGAAATCCTCAAAGACGAAGGAATCGAATACTTCTTCGTCGACAGCCACATGATCCGTGGCGGTCACCCCCTCGGCACCTACGCCACCAAGTTCCCCCAGCTCGCCGAGATGTTCGCGCGATCGTCGAAGTACTTCACCCCGCCCGCCGAATACCGATCCGAGTACGAGCACTACATGCTCCCCAACGGCGTCGTCTGCTTCGCCCGCGATCCCCAAACCACCGTCAAAGTCTGGTCCGGTGACGTCGGCTACCCCGGTGACCCCTCCTACCTCGAATTCCACAAGCAGCTCTATCCCGGTCGCCACAAGTATTGGCGTATCAGCGAAAACAAGGCCGACCTCGGGCAAAAACAACCCTACGATCCGTTCAAAGCCTACGAGTCCATCCAGAACCACGCCGCCGACATGGTCGACGTCCTCAAGGGCACCCTCGCCCACTACAAGGGCCTCGCCGACCGCACCGGCTGCATCGTGGCGATGTACGACACCGAGCTCTTTGGGCACTGGTGGTGGGAGGGTCCAGAATTCCTCTACCAACTCGGCAAGAAGCTCCATGAAGACGGCGAAGTCGAAATGGTCAGCGGCGGAGACATGCTCGATATCGACCCACCCAAACACGTCATCACCCTCCCCGAAGGCTCCTGGGGCGAAGGCGGCTACCACTACATTTGGCTCAACGAAGAGAACTCGTGGACCTGGGGGCGGCTCTACGATTGCCAGCGCAAAATGCGCTACATGGCGCGCGAGTGGCGCGACGGTGCCGCCAACGAGATCATCACCCAAGCCGCCCGCGAACTCCTCCTCGCCGAGGCCTCCGACTGGCAATTCCTTATCTCGACGCAAGCGGCTCGCGACTATTCCGAAATCCGCTTCAATGATCACGTCGACCGGTTCCAGCGCCTTTATCCACTCGCCGAAAGAGTGCACGGCGGGGGAACTTTAAGCGATGAGGAACTCGAATTCCTTCGTGATTGTCAGATAAAGGACGCGCCATTCCCTGAGATCGACCTGTCGATGTGGGCCCGCAATCCGGAGACTGGCGAATTAGTACAATGATGCCAATGCGTTTTTCGCTCCTCGTTCTTGGATTAGTCGTGCTTGCCGGATGTAGTTCCGACAAATCGAGTGAGCAAAACACTCCCACACCTCCGCCCGTAAACCACACGCCCGAAGCGAACACCCCAGAATCAAACTCGCCTGAGTCAAACGCACCTGAAGCAAATGCTCCGGAAGCGAATGCCCCGGACCCCAAAGGCACCGAAGTCCCTCCCAAAACGCCAACCAAGCCCGAGCCAAAGACTCCGCCTGCCATCGCCGAACCCGGCACGCAGGGCTACAAGCCCGTGAAGGAAGTCGAGGCCGTCGCCATCCTTCAGTCGGCCGAGAAAAGCATGGCCGCAATGCGCAACTACCGCATGGGGCAAAAAGTGCAGTTCTTCTCCCCAGTGGGCAAAGGTGGCTCCGAAGGGCTCATCAGCGTCTTCAAAGACCCCCAGAACTACGTCATCCGCTACGCCAAGATCATGAAGCTGCCCAGTAAGCAGTACAACTACGAGAGCTTCACCGAGCTCGGACGTGGCGGTAAGACGCAAACGATGATGGGCGAGAAGTACCAGCCGGGCCGCCAATCGCTCGATGCCGATGGCCTCGCAAACTTCCAGAACGATTTCACCCAGCGCGTCGTCAACGGATGCACCGGTCAATCGTCACTCTCCGACATCGCCAAACTCGCCGCCAAGCGCGGCTGGCAAACCATCGTCGAGCGAAAAACTCTTGACGTCGGGTCCTACAAGCGCGTCATCCTTCGCGATACCAAAGGCACCAAGAAAACCATCCAGATCACGATCAGCGAAAAGGCGAACCTCCCTGTCGAAATCCTCATCGACGAGAACACGCCCAAAAAGCCTTCGCGCTACACCGCTCGCATTGATTGGCAACAAAGCGACAAGCCACTCACCGACCAAGACATCGCCCCGGGCGTGAAGACCGATCCCGTGAAGGGAATGGGCGAAATGGGCAAATCCTAGCCTTCGCGCTTCGCCGCGAACACTTGGATTCCCTTAAACACCGCCGGAGTCTTACCGAAGTTTGTGATGCGCAAGTACCGACCGCCCATTGGCATCGGATAGTATGTCTCTGTTTCCGCCTCGCCGGAAGGGTAGTTTGCCCTGCGCTCTTCCAAGCTGCTCTCGCGCAACCAACCCTGAGCCTGCTCTGGCTTCTCAGTCGTGCCGTATACGCTCACTCCGAACGACTCCGGGAGCTTGCCCTTGGCCTTAAAGCAACCCAAGAAGCGGTCTCGCCCCAAATCAACCTCAACCCATGCTCCTGGGGCCAATGTGAACGTCGTTAGGTCGCTATCATCGGTGAGGCCAATCAATTGAGCCGGGAATGAGCCCGCCGAATCCTTGACCGGCTTCCCACTGACCAGATTCATTTCACGGCTAATCGGCGATGTCGGCGCATTCAGCGGAATCTCCAAGGACGCCGCCTGAACCATCCCCCTCGCATACAAATTACTGATCTGCGCCGAGTGAAAATCAAAGCCATCCCGCACCCCGTTCACCTCGCCCTCAACCCGAATCTTGCCCGACCAGCCGTCCGGCAGTGCCTGCGGGAAAATGTATCCGTTCTTGTCCGCCATCGCCTCCGACTGACCAGCAAACTTCAACTTGGCCCCTGGTAACGGAACCCCGGCTGGCGACACCGCCCGCAAAATCAACACCTTCGGATACTTCACCTCCGGATGCAACAACCGATCCACTTGGAACAGAGTCAATGGCCCCGCCTCCGGCCGAGCAAGCTGCTTGAAAAGCGGATTATCCGTCGGCCTCGCCGGCGGCACCAAACGGTTCAAAAGCGCAATATCCGATCGATTATCGTCCGACGCCGCCTCCTTGAAAAACTCACCCAACGGGTCCATCGAAGACTCTCTCACGGCCGGATTAATATAAGTTCCTGCCCCAAAAGGTGCAAAAGAGTACGGCGACGCGTCGACTGCATTAACATTCCAAGCCCGAGCCGCTGCAGGTGAAACCTGCTTCCAAGGCGCAGCCGGATCAATCAAGATCGGCGGAAGCTGCTCACCTGTTGCCGACGTCGCCACAATCCGATAGATCCCATTGCGGCGATCCTTCGAGCCACTCCGCTCATCGAGTTTCAGCGGAACCGCCTTCGACGGCGGCGTCACATTCGAGCTCGAAATGCGTCCCGCACCAAAGAACGTCTTGACGTTCGAGACCCCCACATTCGAGTGCAGAATGATCTCGCCATTCACATTTGATACCCACGCATCGGCCTCCGAAGCCTGACCTGCCGAAACCTTCAGCACCAACTCCGGCTGATCCGTCGGACTGATCGAACTCCAAAATTCCGACCGGCCCGAACTCTCGATCAACAACCCAAAATTCTCGCCTTCATGGGTCTTGAGATACTGAAACGTCGCCCCAAGCCCGCTGATCTCGACCGTATCGCCATCCACTTTTACCGCCGCATCCAGCTTCTGTGAGTCCTCGGCTCCCAGCGCCCCCGGAACCTGCCATTTGCCCGTATCGCCCCCGGCATGCGTCCACGTGACACCCGGCGCAAAGGGAACCTCTTTCCCTGCCGCCGGAGTTTGAATTCGCTTCGACAGCACCGAGACCCCAGGCCACATCCAAGGCCGCTTCACCAACCGAACGCCGCTGATCGCGCTCTTAGTTGGGTCCGTCAACTTAATCCGCAGCGTCGCCTCTTCAATGCGAGTTTGAGGGCTCAGCGCCAAATCCAAGGAGCCAAACTTCATAAAGACCCCGCGCTTAACGTCGCCCGTCAGTCCAAACCCGGTGGCGATGGTCAACCCGCCCGAGTCAGCGTCGATCTGGGCCTCTTGCACATCCCAATAGCGACTCAATACGCCCTTATGCGCTCCCTGCAAAACCGCCCCGCGACGGAGAATCACTACATCCGAAGCAACCGCCACCGCCACCAAACTCGAAATCATGCTTTCAGTTTGACGCCTCGCGCTCGCCCAGATAACGCAAAAAGACCCCGCCATCGCGAGGTCCTCTCAAAATCCTGAAAGGCCGACTTACTCTTCGGTCTTCTTCGCAGCCTTCTTTGCCGCAGGCTTAGCTGCCTTTGGAGCGGCGGCTTTCTTTTCTTTCTTCGGGCCAGCAATAGCCTCTTTGACGGCAGCCTTAATAATCTGCTCCTTTCGGTGTCGTCGTTGTCGCAGTTCTTTGTTTCGGACTCGCATCGTTGTTTCGTTTACTCCAGCAAATTGCTAAAAAGTCAGTCTACCCCAAGCCGCTTGGAGTGCGCGAACTAGACACCAACCCAGGCAATCTTAGCCCAATGTCCGACCGATCTCTTGCAAATCCTGCGCCGATGGAACCGCCACGCCCGGTTTGCGAACCACACTCGCCGCCGTATGCGTCGCCAAAAAGAGGCTCGTCTCCGTGATCGGCCCCAATGCCGCACACAATGCCAGCGTCGCAATCACGGTATCACCGGCTCCCGCTTCGTCGTACACATCCACCCGCACCGCCGGAACTTGCGCCGTCCCTTTCTGGCTCGCGACCACCATTCCGCTGCCGCCCAGAGTTACAACCAGATTCTCAATCTCAAACTGGTCACCCAGCATCCGCGCGACTTCCGAAGCCTGATCATCCCCAATCGGCCTCGACGAACCAATCGCCGCGCTCGCCTCAAACCGGTTCAAGCTCACCAAGTTCGCCCCGCGATAATACGAAAGCGTCCCCGGTTTCGCATTCGCGATCACCGGAACTCCGGCCCCACGCCCGAACGCCACCAAATCCCGAATCATCCCTTCGGGCAACGCACCCTTCTGGTAGTCGCTAAGCAAAATCACATTCCGACCCGTGCTCTCAACCCGAACCCGGGCCAACAATGCCGTGCTGATCGATTCCGGCACCGGTCGATCATCCTCGTGGTCAATCCGCAACACCTGGTGCGAGTGATTCGCCACCACGCGGGTCTTCCGAGTTGTTGGTCGTTTAGGGTCTCGATGCACCACCACCGGCTCAATCCCGCTCACCTTCAACGCCGACTCGAGGTCATCTCCCGCCTGATCCTGACCCGCCGTCCCAATGATCCCCGTCCTTGCCCCAAGAGCCATCAGGTTCATTGCCACGTTCGCGGCACCTCCCGGCACGCTTGAAACTTTGGTCTGCTTAACCACCAAAACTGGAGCTTCCTGGCTCACGCGGGTCGCCTGGCCATAGATGTACTCATCGAGCATCAGGTCGCCGACAACCAAAACGCTCAGGTCATGAAACTTCTTCAGGTACTCGGAACCTTTCAAGCTTCTGCCACCTCACGCTCAGGTGCCTTTCGAGGCCAAACCATCATGACAACCCCCACAAGGCTCACCAAAATCGCCATCACGTGCCCCTCAGTAATCGGCAACTTTCCGATCGTCGTCGAACTCGTCCCCGCCCGAAAGAACTCGTAGATGAACCGCGTCAATCCATGGAGCGCAAACACCACTCCCAACGTCATCCCCGGCTTCTTAAACCGCCGTTCCATCAGCAAAACCGCGCCTAAGACGACCAAGTTCATCACCGAATCGTAAAGCTGAGCCGGAACGTTGTAGCTGTTATTCTCCGGGCTAAACGCCAAGAAAGGGAAGGCGTGCTCCGCTGGTCGCCCGTGGCAGCATCCATTGAGCAAACATCCGATTCGACCCACCGCGTGCCCGACCAAGAAAGCCGGAGCGGCAAGATCCAAGAATCCAATCACCGAAAGCTTTTTGCGTCTGCACCACCAAGCCGCGACGAGTCCACCCACAATGAATCCACCAAAGCTCGTGAGGCCCTGCATCTGAATGCTGAACAGCTTGTCCAAATGCGACAGGTAGTACGGCAAATCCTGGATGATGAAAAACGCCCGCGCGCCCAAGATTCCGCCGATAATCGCCGCGAACGATACGTCCGAGACTTGTTGTTTCGTGAATCCAAACCTCGCCGCTCGTTGCCCCGCAAGCGCCAGCGAGAGCAAAAACGCGACGACCATCATCGCCCCGAAGCTGGCGAGCTTAAAGCTCCCGATATGAAAAAGCTCCGGATGCATCCGGCTCGTAGTTTACCGCTCAGCCAACGTAGCGACCGGTCGCGACCAATTCGAACTTCTCGATCATCGCGTTCACTTCTTCTGGATGCGCCTCGGCGTACCGAATCGCCGCCTTGATTTCGCTCATCGGCAAGCTGGGATAAAGCGCCGCCAATGCCTCAACGTCTTGCGTCTCTCGAAACTCGCGCGCCACTTCCCAAACCGCAATTCCGCTATTCACCAGCTTCGCAACACCGTCCACCAGATCAATTCGGTGGTCACCCGTATTGTGGAAGTGCTCGAGCCGCTCTTCGACATCACCGAGAGACATTTCGAGCATCTTTGCCCCATCTTCAAGCGAGATCTTACCTTCGTCAATCGCCATGATCGCGAGCTCCTCCAGAAGGTTGGGGTAGCGATTCCACATGGCGGTGAGGAGTTCCTCCAGCCGCTCAGGGGTCCGCTGACCAATGCGTTGCAATTGGTCCAGTTGCCACTTCGCCTGCGATGTCATATAGTTCCCTATGTCGGTTGCGCAGACATCGTTGGCTACGTCAGTGCTGATTATGGCGAATTTCTGATTGTCTTCGCCTATTTCAAAAACTGGACCGTCAAGTTACTCACCCAAATCGTGCCGCTCTTGCCGATGTCCGCCGTCACAAACGCCCCAAAACTATCCTTGCCGTCAACGTTGATCAAAGTGCTCTTGTTGAAGTTGGTTCCCGCTTCCGATCCAAACTCATGTGAGGTAGTCGAACTGCCGCTCATGACCCGGATCGCCTTCGCATTCACATCCGATAGCCCCGCCACGCTCAGAACCGCAAACTTGGTACCACTCGGCACCTTTGCGCCCACCATGAACCCGCCCGATTGGTTTGTAAACACCCAGTTGCCCGTGTTTCCCGGAACCACTAACGCGGCGTTCTGCGCCACCGCGATCAATCCGCTCGCTTCATGATGTGGCTTATCCGGCGTCACCGTCGCCGTCAACTCCAACGACTGCACCTTTTGACCCGCATCATTGGCCAGCTTCAGTGCCACCGCCGGACTTAGAATGTTGATCTTTGTCAGCTTCTGATTGGGAATCTTGATCATCGCCCCCGCCGAGAGCGTAACCGGCTTCTGGTTCAAATTCACTTTCGCGCCAAGCTGAGCGACACCGACCGCCGCGCCAAGAGCTAAAACAACAATGACCTGAGTTTTCACAACTTCTCTGACGAACGAGCCGCCAAAACCGTATCGCGCAGAAATCCGATCACGACCTCAAAATAGCGCTCTGGATCCTCCCACCGCGCCTCCGAGTGGTTCCGCCCCGGAAACCAAACGATCTCCTTTGGACCCGCTAGCGCCGCAAAGTTCTGCCGCGCCGAATCGGGCACCGCCAACCGATCTCGCTCACCATGCAGGATCAAAGTTGGTTTCGTGACCGTCTTTAACGCCTCCGAAACCCGAATCCGAAACGGATTCAATCCCAGAATTGGAATCCCGAGCAGGATCACCGGCTTCAAAAGAATCTGCAGCTTTCGCCCACCTAGAAAGTTCCACCATCCATCGATCGCGCTACTCAAGTGGTCGTAAGCCGAATCCAAAATCAACGCATCCGCGATCTCCGGAGCCTCACTCAGAGCAAATGCCGATGCCGCCGCCCCCATCGAGCTTCCCAAAAGCACCACCGGAACCCCCGGCTCCTTTGCCCGAACCCAGTTCGCCGCCGCAATCACCGCTGTTCGCTCGCGCCATCCCAATCCCGATTTCTTGCCCTGCGACGCCCCGCACGCGGGAAAATCGAAATACAGAGTCGAGAACCCCTCCGCCATCAGCTTTGGCGCCATCGGAGCCAGCTCGGCCCGGTTCATCATGTACCCGTGCGCGCACACCACCACGCCCTTCGCACCTGGGCAGGGCACCCACCATCCGCGCAACTTCAACCCCGTCGCAGGGTCATCAAACTCCACCCACTCCTGAGGCGCGCCCAAGAACCCCGGCGACATGAACAAAGGCGTCCGCATCGGGTACGCGAAGATTGCCGCAATACCAAGGCAAACCAAAAGGTACAGCGTCAGGAGCAAAAAGAGAACCGACATATTTGCGTTTTTGCGCGGGCTTAGAAGACAATGTTAGTCGGTCTCCCATGTTCGCACTCAATTTTTACTCTGATCTCTACGGCGACGTTCTAAAAAACAACCGGAAAACCGTCACAATCCGCCTGGGAGACAAAGCGGACAAGTACCAAGATGGAATGGTCGTCTGGGTCACCATCGGCCCCCGATTCGGCCGACGCCAAAAGCTCTACTCCGCCATCATCGACCGCGTTGAAGTCAAGCCGATCCACGAACTCTCCCCCCGCGACATCGAACGCGAAAACCCCGAATTCCGCTCCCAAGATGACGTCATCGGGCTCCTCTCCAGAGTCTACGGCGACCTCATCACCCCCAACCACACCGTCACCGTCATCTACTTCTCACGAATCGACGAATAACCTCGCTGACACGCGTCAATATCGGTTAAGATAAGCGCATATGGCGTTCAAAATTGCGATCCTCGGTGCCGGATCGGTCGGCTTCACACGCACAATGGTCCGCGACCTCCTGTGCGTGCCCGAATTCGCCGAGATCACCATCGCCCTCCACGACATCAACGAGCGCAATCTCTCGATGGTGCAGCAGCTCATCGCGCGCGACATCGCCTCCGCCGGACTCCCGACCAAGATCGAAAGCCACCTCGACCGCCGAAAGGCTCTCGAAGGGGCGAAATACGTTTTCTCCTTCGTCCGAGTCGCCCGCCTCGAAACCCGCTCGGTCGAAAAAATGGAAGCCGATGCCGAAGCGAAAAAAGCCGCCGCCAGCGACAAAGCCGGACTTTCAAGCTAGCCTCAAACTCCCCTCTCCTATCTTTGATGGGAGAGGGGCAGGGGGTGAGGGTCGCTCTGAAAAGCGATAAATGGTCCAAAGTCCCGGTATCCCTCAGGGGTTTCGTAACATGTTGGTAAGAACGGCGTAATTGCTAGTTATGGAGAACGTGCTTTTACGGCACGTTGAAAGCAAGATGAAAGATCGAACTCGAGCTTGGCGGAGAAAGCAAACCCGACGCGTGGTTGCAAAGATCGAAGGCACAAAGGAGTGGCTACTCAAGACGGTTCAGA
Organism: uncultured Fimbriimonas sp.; assembly: GCA_964566635.1. GTDB lineage: Bacteria > Armatimonadota > Fimbriimonadia > Fimbriimonadales > Fimbriimonadaceae > Fimbriimonas. The sequence continues at coordinate 138,432 of CAZMJL010000002.1, forward strand.
AACGAAAGGCAGATCGACCTGCCCCCGTAGCTGGCGCCAAAGAGCACAAGCACGGAAACCTTACCAAGATCCAAGAAGCAAGGCTTCAACTCTACGTCAATCAACAAATGCTGGACGAAGTCCGCGCGGCATAAACGGTTCAAAAACATCAAACGCGCTAGCCTCAAACGAGACTGGCGCGATTTACATATTGGTCCAGCTTGCCCCCGCCAAATGTTTCGGGCAACCAAACAAAATCTGTCGTATGATAAGGAGAACCGGATGGCGACATTCGCTGAGGATGCGACGTTGAACACCTACACCTACGATTCAGACGGCTTAAAGAAAGTCGAGAACGTGGGTGGAAGTCTTTCGACCATTATCTGGCAAGCCACTCGTGTAGGCGCGGTCAGCAAAAGTAGGAAGAGTGCCACTGGATGAACCGATTTCACACCCTTACGGGGTTCTAACCTAATGTCTAATACACGCCTTCCATACCCATCAGTTTTGATTCGCGTGATTACCGTTCTGGCGTTGGGAGCAGTTGGAATGTACGAACTCTTGGTCACTCGACCACCTTGGCAACTAGGTGTCATTCGGTCTGTGTCATTGGCGAGAGAGATATCCAAAGCGGATTCGCGACCTAGACATGATGTACTCGTATTGACTCAGCAAGATGGCCATCGCATTGCGTGCCCCGTGGAGTTGGATATGCGATTGGGAGCTTTGAAAACAAGTCCCAAAAGTCGAGACTGTTACGGGGTTATTGTTGGTCAACTTGAGGCGATCCCGAAGCAAGCACGGTTCGGGTTTGCAGGTCGCAGCAGTCTTAAAATCGGCCAAGATGCCAGTGTAATCATAGATCCTACTCCGGTAGGAACTAGCACCGTCCGCATCCGGATAGAAGGCCTTATCGGTGCGGGGGCTTCTTCCGCGGTTAAAGGTAGTTTTCAGGTTAGGGACATATTCGATTTTATCGAGTAACCACCGGCAGAAGACGACGATTTCGTATGATAAGGAGAACCGGATGGCGACATTCGCCGAGGATGGCAAGCCACTCGCATGGGCTGGGTAAGCAGACGTAGCTAGGGTGGCACTGGTAAGCCCGTTCAGTGATTCGTTAGAGTCATTGAGAAGTCGCTTACCAGTGAACCGACTACCGCACGCGCGAGAGCTACTGTCCTCCGATCCCCCGGGATTCTCAATCCCGAGGTTAAAGCATCGTCCGCCAGCTTCACTGCAAACCAAGACCAGGTTGACAAACGCACCAAAACGTCGCCTAGTAGTTGAATGCGATTCATCGACGACAGTAACGACCCCGACTTCTGGACCAAAAACCACTACCCCGAATATGAGATATCCCTCGCAGGCGAGGGATCGGTAAGCGAAGCGAACCGAGGGAGTGGGCGGCAACCGAAAAACTCGCACAAGAAGATGTTCCCCGCTGGCGACGGATCAATGAGCGAACCCGCGGGACAAACGACCGACGACCAACGAAAAACCCACAACCCCTACTCCCTCTTCCAACAAGTCAAATCTCCCCGCCACCAGCCAACGCCCATGCCCGAAGACCTCTTCCCGCCAAACAGCCTCATCGTCCTCGCCGGACAACCGAAAATCGGCAAAACCACCATCGCCGTCGCCCTCGCCAAAGCCATCGCCACCGGAAAACCGTTCGCTGGCAAACCAAACCAGCAACAAGCCGTCGGCTACATCAGCTTCGACGACTCCCCCGCCGAAATCAGGCAAACCTTCGCCAAGCACGCCGACATCACCGACCAAACCCCCATCTACCTCTGCACCGACATGGGCCCTATCAACACCCTCGATGCCCAAATGCAAATCGAAGACTTCCTCATCGAGCACCAAGGCAAGGCCACCGTCATCATCGACTCATTCCACGCCGCCCTCACGCCCGAAGCCCGGACCAACGACGCCCGCGCGATGAGAAAGCTCCTCACCCCCCTCAAGCGCATCAGCGAACGCGCCGGAAGAATCATCCTCATCCACCACACCAATGCCTACGGAACCCGCATCGCCGACCACACCCAACTCCAAGCTTCCGTCAGCCAAACCATCGTCATGACCTACCGCCCCCTCGGATCAAACCGCCTCATCACTTGGGATTCCAAAGGCCGAGGGCGCGGCGCAACCCAAACCCTCTCAATCGTCAGCCCAAATGAACACACGTTCACCAGCGATGGAACAGATTTTTTCGCAAGCCTCGACCACCGAGATAAGAGCACGATTCCAATCGTCAATGCCCTCCGCAACGCCAAAATGTCACTTTCCCAAATCGTGAAAGAGACCGGACTGAGCGCCGTGCGAGTTCGTAAGCGACTGAAAAAACTCACGCTCACCGGGTTAGTGTCCAGACAAGGGCAAAACTATTTCCTCACGGTCGATCAGACCGTGGGGCGCGGGTCCCACTAGAGTAACGGTCTCAAAGCATATGCGGCGAGACTGTTACTCTAGTGGGCGGGGTGTGGCACCGGGCAGGGCGATTGACCGCGTAAAGTTGACCCAACCTTTCCCAACTTTAAGCAAAAATGCCGAACCATTTGAACCTAATAACCCAACCTGAGTCGTCGTGGTTAACTCCCTCAAGTTGGGTCGCCCAAACCTGCCATAATTCAAATATGGGCTTCAAAGTCAGCATCATCGGCGGCGGCGGACGAGTTGGATCAGACGCAGCGTACGCGCTGCAACTCGGCGGAAAAGTGCGGGAAATCGCGTTGGTAGACGCCAACCCGGACATGGCAGACGGCGAGGCGCTTGACCTCCGCCACGGCTCATCGCTTACGTCGAACATCAAGTTCACGTCGTCCAGCTCCTATGACATCGTGAATGGCTCCGACTGCGTGGTCATCACCGCCGGTCTCCGACGAAAGCCCGACGAAACCCGGCTTGACCTCATCAACCGAAACGTCGGCCTCTTCAAGGGCATCCTCGAAAGCCTCAAGGGTTGCAAGCTGGCCGAAGGAGCCACCATTGTGGTCGTCTCCAACCCGGTCGACATCCTGACCCACCTCGCGGCCAAAAGCGGAATCCTGCCCGAGTCCCAAGTCCTCGGCCTCGGAACCGTCCTCGACACGGCTCGCTTCCGATCACTCCTCGCCGACCACTTCAACCTTTCGGCCCCAGACGTGAAAGCCCTCGTCCTTGGCGAGCACGGAGACACCATGGTGCCAATCCTCTCGTCGGCGACCGCCCAAGGCGTCCCGCTTACCTCCTATCCCGGAGTTGATGCCGAAGCCGTCAAAGGCGTCTTCGAGTTCACCCGAAAGTCCGGAGCCGAAGTCATCCGACTCAAGGGCGGAGCCGGTCGCGCCGTCGGAGTTTCGATCAAGGAAGTCGTCGAGGCAATCGCCCTCGATAGCCACGCGATCCTCCCGGTCAGCGCCGTCCAAAGCGGAAAACTCGGAATCTCCGACATCTCCCTCTCGCTGCCAACCGTCGTTGGTCGCCACGGCGTCGTCGAAATCATCGAACCAAGCGTCTCGGCCGAAGAGAAGGAACTCCTTCACAAGTCAGCCGCATCGCTCAAAGAAATCTGGGCTCAAATCCAGTAACTTCGAGCCAACAAATGAAAAGCCCTTCCGAGTTCGGAAGGGCTTTTCTTTTGAGTCTTAGTCTCGCTTAGAAGCGGTATCCGAAGTAAATGCCGAGGGTGTTCAGCGCTCCGCCGTTACCCGAAGCCGAAACCGTTCCGACAGCCTCGAAGAATGTGTGGTCGCTGACTTCCATACCAACGCCAGCTCGGCCAACGACGAGGGTCTCCGACGAACCGCCGATGTTGGCGAAGCCAAGACCTGCGCCAGCGAGGAAGTAGGATCGTCGAACCACATCGCCTCGATTTCGGAAGAATCGAACGTTGTAGGTCACCGGAACGAACGAGCCCGAGCTGAAGCTGCTGAGGTTCTTACCGAAGTAATCAAGCGAGACGTAGGACTCGGTGTAGGTTCCGTAGTTGCTGCCAACGCCAAACTCAAGACCGATCGAAGAGATCGTGTTCGAGATGGAATCCTTCAGACGGTTATCCAACGGAAATGCCACGCCGAGCTTGAGGGTCATGCCATCAAGCGAAGGAGCGGTCGATTCGCTAAAAGTCGAGTGAGCGGACGCCACGCCCGATACTGCAACAGCTGCCAGAGCCAGCAAAGTCGTTTTCATCTTTTGTTTCCAATCGTCCGATCCACGGCAACATTCCCGCGCTCGGCGTCTTGCACGTATTGTAAACCTTAATTGCCGAACCTGTCCACCTTTACAGGTCAAAATGAGGCATGAATCCGACAAAACTCTCCAGGAACGAATCGGTTCTTGTTGTAATTGACCTTCAAGCCAATTTTCTTAAAATCATTCACGAAGCCGACCGCGTCGTCGATCGTGCCCTCTTTCTCTGCCAAAGCGCCGAACTCCTCGGCGTTCCAATGCTCTTCACCGAGCAATATCCTGAGCGAATGGGCGGCACCGAGCCAATCTTTGCTTCGTTTAGCAAAGAACCTGTCGCCAAGATGGAGTTCTCCGCGGCGGCCAATGCTCGTTTCATGAGCCGCCTGGAGTCAACAGGTAGGCGCCAGGTTATCCTGGTGGGTATCGAAACCCACATTTGCGTTTCGCAAACCGCAATCGATCTCCTACGCGGTGGATACGAGGTCATCGTATGCCCCGACGCACTTTCGGCCAACTCTCAAGACCGGCACAAGCTCGGTATGGAACGCCTTCGCGACTCTGGTGCAATGCCAATTCACACCGAGGCCGTCGCCTATGAATGGGGCCATCAGGCGGGGACCGACGAGTTCAAGTCACTGCTCGGATTTGTCAAAGCTTCGAAGTTCTGATATTCTTTCCTCGTGTCGCTACTGGCGCTCATCCGAGAAGGTCACTCCGAAGCCGCTTTTCAGCTGCTTGAGCAGAACCCCGAACTCGCATCCGAGCCGGGCGTTTGCCTTGAGGCGATGTACCACGGCTTTCGCAACCTCGCCGAAGCAATCGCAGACCACCGCAGTGTGCTGACACCCCATGAAGCCGCCGCCCTAGGGAGGCTCGACGACCTGCCTCAAAGTGGTCTCACCGATTACAGTCCGGACGGGTGGCAACCCCTGCACCTTGCAGCCTTTTTCGGCCATCTCGATGTGGTCAAGAAGCTGATCTCCAACCGAGTTCCTCTGAACGAACTCTCCCAAAATCCCCTCCGAGTCGCTCCACTCCATTCCGCACTCGCAAACGGGCACGAAGCAATTGCCCGAGAACTCGTGTTTGAGGGTGCCGATACAAGCCTTCCCAGTGGCTCGGCCTGGACCCCGCTCCACTACGCCGCCTACCAAGGAAACCGGGCGCTCACTCAGTTTTTGCTCGAACACGGCGCGATCTCGAAGCCGGGGCCTGAGGGCAAACTACCGAGTGAAATCGCCAGAGAGAAGGGATTTTCGGAAGTTGAGGCATTGCTGAATCTTTAAGCGCGTAGACTTATCCGATATGTCCAAACGCCCGGTAGAAATCGCCGATTTACTCCGTTTCAAACTCGTCAGCGATCCTCAGCTTTCGCCCGACGGAACGTCGGTGCTGTTTGGCCTCAAAGAGGTCGGCGAGAAGTATAAAGCCACCTCTCACCTTTGGACGGTTGACTTTGAGGGCAGTACGTCGCAGCTCACGCGCGGCGCGACATCGTGCTCGAGCGGTCGCTGGGCACCGGATGGCACCGGGATCGCATTTGTCTCCGCCCGGGAGAACGATGGCTCCCAGATCATGTTCCTCCCGAATAAGGGCGAAGCATTCGCCTTAACCTCGTTGCCCGAAGGTTCAATCGGTGAATACAAGTGGTCCCCGGACGCCAAGTACATCGCCTTCACCTTCCGAGAGACCCACGGGGATTTTTCCAAGAAAGGCGTTGAGTCGCGCAAGGAAGAAGGGAAGAGCGAAGCCCCTTGGGTCACTGAATCGGTCTGGTATCGCCTCGACGGAGACGGCTATTTTGGTGAGCAACGATTCAAGCTCCACCTCTTAAACGTGGCAACCAAAGAGGTCACTCTCCTTAGCGACCGTGATGCCCTTGGCAACTACGACTTTTCGTGGGCACCAACCTCCGATAAGCTCGCGGTGGCGCGAAGCGCCGAGGCATTCCCCTTCCGTGAAAAGCCGAACGACCAAATCTACATCGTCGACCTTCATGGAAACGAATCGCTGGTCCCTGGACTGCCGAAAGGTGACAAGCAATCGGTTCGATGGTCGCCGGATGGTGCCACGCTCGCATGGGGTGGGAACGTCGACCTAGAAGACCCGTGGGGGGTCCGCAATATTCACCTTTATGTTGCACCTGTAACCGGTGGAGAGCCGACAAACTTGACCGGAATGACCGATCACAGCCTCACGGTCGCCACACTGAGCGATACGAAGGATGCGACTTTTGGCGCATGGATCGAGTGGTCCGAAGATTCAAAATCAATCTTCGCGGTCATCGGGACGAAAGGCGAAACTCAATTCGCAAAAGTCAACATCTCCACTGGTGGCTACCAGTTTCTCACCAGCGGTCAACACGCCATGTCAGTCACTTCCGTGCGTAACGGAGTCGCGGTGGGGGTCTACGGCGATCCCGTCACGGTTCCCGAAGTTGCCACCATCGCCACCAAAGGCTCCATCAAGCTCCTTACTGATTTCAACGACGCGTGGGCAAACGAAGTACAGATCAATGCTCCTGAGGAACTTTGGCTCGATACCCCTGATGGCACCAAGCTGCACGGCTGGGTTATCAAGCCGGTCGGTGTCGGTCCGTTTCCGGCCGTTCTGGAAGTTCATGGCGGCCCCCATGCTCAGTACGGATGGGCATTCTTCCACGAGTTCCAAGTTCTCGCCGCCCAGGGATATGTGGTCGTTTACACCAACCCGCGAGGCTCGACTGGCTACGGCGAGGACCATACGCGGGCGATCCAAGGCAACTGGGGCACCGCCGACTGGGTCGACATCCAGACCGCCCTAGCTTGGATGAAATCGCAATCCTTCATCCAGGCCGACCGCATCGGAATCATGGGCGGCTCGTATGGCGGCTACATGACTAACTGGGCAATCGGTCAGACTCGGGAATTCAAGGCGGCGATCACCGACCGTTGCGTCTCGAACATGGTCTCTATGGCCGGAAACTCTGACTTTCCGTTCAACAAAGATGGATACTTCAAGGGCATCGCATGGGGCGATCTCGAAGATATTCGCGAGCTTTGGCGACAATCGCCGATCGCGTACTTCAAGGATGTGACCACGCCGACACTGGTCATCCACTCCGTTGGCGACCTTCGCTGCAATATTGAGCAGGGCGAGCAAGTCTTCACCGCGCTACAGCAGAACGGAGTTCAGTCACGCTTCGTGCGCTACCCAGCGTCCACTTCGCACGGAATGAGCCGATCGGGTCCTGCCGACCTCCGGATGCATCGGCTGAATGAAATCGTCAGCTGGTGGCAGCGTTACCTTTAGGCGTTCGACGAATCGACTTCACCCGGCTCGTGATCCAGTTACGAGCCGGGATCTCGACCAGTTTGTAGGAAGCAACGCTAACCAATACGGATACAACCGTGAAAATGAGAAAATCACGAAGACTTTGTTTCGGATGAAGTTGCGCCTTCTCCAAAGCGGAGCCCACCGGGCCGTGGAGCAGGTAGAGCGCGTAGCTCGCTTCGCCAAGCAACACAAACGTTGGCTGGGCGAAAACCTTTGCAACGAATCCTCTAGCGTTGAATAGCCCAAGGATCGCGACGGATGAACCGACTAAGTGGCACGAATTGACCAGCCATAGCGGCAGCTCAAAAGCCCGAGCAACAAAGATAATGAGGCATCCAATCGCAAAACAAACTCCCCAATACTTTCGAAACGCCACCTCGAAATGATCCTGGGCTCGTCGAACGACCATTCCGGCTAGAAAGAATCCAGGATACATTCCTGCGTTGAGATACCACACTCGATTCCCCATGGTTGCCACCGTGAGGTTCTGAGCGAGTTGAGGGACAATCGCCGAATACGCCAAAGCGACCAAACTGAGGAAAATAACCTCTCGTCGGTGCATTTTCAGGAAGCGGCCAAGCAAAAACGGGAACGCTATATAGAAACAAAATTCAACGCTAAGTGTCCAGGTCACCAGTGCCCATGCTGGGTCGCGGACGACTGCTGGAAAGAGCGCCTGAGTGAACGTGAACTTACTCAGGATTGATCCAAGCCAGGTTCCGACCCCAAAGCTCCCCTTTTCGGCACCCAGCACAATATTCGCTAATCCCAAAACCAAGGCAACGTAATACAGCGGCGCGATCCGGGCAAAACGGGCGATGAAATACTTCTGCTTGGACGCATCCGTGGTTAGATCTCGAGACTGATACACGTGCGTCATGATGAAGCCCGAAAGCACAAAGAAGAACATCACCGATGTTCCGCCGCGCATCACGAACCAAAGTGGACCCGAAGAAAGGTGAGGCGCAAGTGCCGACGCGAAGTGCGCCACGAGGACCGAAAGAGCCGCCAAAAATCTGACCGAAGTCAACGCTTCGACATGAGCAATGGCTTTATCGTTCGGTTTAGCAACCTGATCCGGCATCTTGAGCTAGAAATATGATCGGTTGAATCATTCCTACAACCGACTGATTTCCAACTCAAAGAGTACCGGGTTTTGGTCAAGCGAACTGCTTGGCGTTCTCTTCGAACATCCCATGGAGCCGTTTCGCCTGCGTATCGTACGCATCGTGATCGCTCCAAGTGTTTCGCGGATTCAAAATCTCGCTTGGCACATTCGGACAGCTCGTCGGGATGTGCAAACCGAAGATCGGGTCCGTTTCGAACGCGACGCCGTCCAACTGCCCGTCAAACGCCGCATGGATCATTGCCCTGGTGTAGCCCAGCTTCATTCGGGAGCCCACTCCAAAAGGTCCGCCCGTCCAGCCGGTGTTGATCAACCAAACTTTCGATCCGTGCTCGTCAATCTTTTGACCCAGCAACTCCGCGTAAACCTTCGGGCGAAGTGGCAAGAATGGCTGTCCAAAGCATGCCGAGAAGACGCTCTTTGGCTCCGTGACGCCCTTCTCCGTGCCGCCAACTTTGGCGGTGTACCCGTTCAAGAAGAAGTACATCGCCTGCTCCTTCGTCAGCTTCGAAATCGGAGGCAGTACTCCCATCGCGTCGCAAGTAAGGAACACGATATTCTTCGGATGCCCACCAACGCTGGGCGTCATGATCTTGTCAATGTGCTCGATCGGGTAAGCCACACGCGTGTTTTCGGTGATGGACTGATCGTTGAAATCCGGGTTTCCATCCGGTCCCAAAACGACGTTCTCAAGGATCGCACCCGTTCGGATCGCGTGGAAGATTTCAGGCTCTTTTTCTTCCGTTAGGCCAATGCACTTGGCGTAGCATCCACCCTCGACATTGAATACACCATCGTCCGTCCAACCGTGCTCGTCGTCGCCGATGAGCATCCGCTCAGGATCGGCCGAAAGAGTCGTCTTTCCGGTTCCACTGAGCCCGAAAAAGAGCGCAGTATCGCCGTTCGGACCGACGTTTGCCGAGCAGTGCATCGCCATGACACCCTTTAGCGGAAGAAGGTAATTCATGATGGTGAAGACTGACTTCTTCATCTCACCCGCATACTGGGTACCGCCGATCAGAACCGTCTTCTCCGGCATGTTGAGGGCGATGACGGCATCACCTCGGGTGCCATCTGTTGCGGGATCGAAGGATCGCTTTCCGAAGTCCACAACCGTCCAGTCCGGCTCAAAAGAAGCGAGTTCTTCCGCCGATGGGCGAATCAAAAGCTGCTTGATGAAGAGAGCGTGGTAAGGGCGCTCAACGACGAATCGCACCTTGATGCGGTGGTTCCGATCAGCACCGCCGTATGTATCGACGATGTAGAGTTCCTTGCCGCCGGCGTAGGCCTGAAACTTGCCAAATAGGGAATCAAACAACTCCGGCGACATCCGGTTGTTGTTCTCCCACCAAATGTGATCTTCACACGACGCGTCGGCGACGGTGTGCTTGTCTTTGGGGGTGCGTCCGGTGTACTCGCCCGAGTAGGCAACCACGGCTCCATTCGGGAGTTGCTTACACCCATCGCGCTCGATGCAGTGCTTTATCAGGGTCTCTACGTCGAGGTTTTTGTGGATCTGAGCGGCGCTGCTGAGATCGATTTTATATTTGCCCATATCGGAAGCCTGTACCATAGGTTTACCCCAGAATCAGGTTCCCGCGTAGACTTCGGAGCCGCTTGTAGCGTAGATTGAGAGCATGTCCCAAACCAAATTTGTGATGCCCGAGCGCCGAAAACTAGCCGAGACCGAAATCTCCCAACAACTCGAAATCCTCGACGGGTGGACGGTTGAGGAAGGCAAGCTTCACAAGAAATTCACGTTCGATTCCTATAAAGCCGGACTAGTGTTCGCCACCGCAGTTGGCCACCATGGTGACCGCATTGATCACCACCCCGACTTGTTCATCGGCTACCAATACGTCGTTATCGATCTCAATACGCATGACGTAGGTGGAATTTCCACCTACGACTTTGCGCTTGCGTCGCTCATCGAAACTCTGGTTTAGAAGAGCCGGCTGATCAACGCCCAAATGACGGCAACGTTTGTGATTGACTTGATCGCCGAGTCAAACGTCGCGCTTCCGTCCGTGAGCTTGGCGACCATCACCTTGGTCGGCACAAAGATCGTATCGCCGAGTTCGATGCGGGTCGTTCCTCGGGCCCGAGTGATGGTGCCACCCGCGCGAATAACCAAGATTTGCGTTGTATCAGCATCGATAGTCGAACCGCCGGACTTCGACAGGTAGAAATCGAGAGTCTTTCCTCGCTCGAACAAAATCGTGCTCGGAAGAATGACCGCACCTCGAATCGCAACCGTCGTCGGCTTTTCCGGCACCACGAGAATGTCGCCATCCTTGAGCAACATATTGTGCGGCGAATTCGACGATCGCACGGCCTCGCTCAACCGGATCGGTACGTTCCCCGACTCCGCCGTTTCATCGCGAGTCAAGTTGCGCGCTGGCGTGACCGTTTCGCGCTGAATCAGCTTCTTGGCGGCTTCGGTATCGCCTGAAGAAGGCGATTGAGGGATTGCGACCTGACCTGTCAAGGCCCCAAGATTTGCAACCGATCCTTGCTGAGAGCTGATCGCCCGAATCTTGTCGATATCCGATTTCGCCAGAGCACGCAGGTACGCCTGCTCCTGAATATCGCGTAGAAGCTCCTGCACACGCGGGCTCAGGCGTGCCTCGGCCTCCGTCGTCAAATATTTCGGCTCCCGAGTGAAGAGCGCACCCTCGACCCAAGCATCATCCATCAAGCCTCCGGCTCGTTTCAGCAAGTTGCTCAGCTTCTCAGTCTTGCTGTTGATCGCATAGACGCCGGGCTTCTTCACACGACCCTTGATTTCTACCAAAATAGGAGCATCTTGGAAGTTGCCGAGCTCAGGAATGGTGAGCACATCGCCATCTTTGATCTGCGGGTTCACGCGACCGGTAATGATGTCCTGCAGAGCGTAAGACTCGTTCGGGGTGCCTTCAGGCACCCTCGCCCGTGCAATTTGAACTTCATTTCCTGCCTTAGGCGTTAAGCCACCGGCAAGCTGAATCAAGTCGCGAGCCGTCACGTTCTCGGACCGGGCAAAAATGCCCCGTGATTGGACCGCACCTGTCACCGTCACTGTCTGGGTTGGAATAAAGTTCGCTTGGGCGTTGGTATAGACAACCACCCGATCCTGATCCGAAAGGACGACATCGGAGGAGGGGTCGCGATTAATGACACCCAAGAGGTTCGGCTTCAGCAATTCTCCCTCGCTGCCATCCGGCTTCTTTCGGTACACAAATGCTGCAGTGTAATTCGCATCCGGCAACAGGCCACCGGCCTGAAGGATCAGATCCGAAAGCCGCATTCCGTCGAGCCGGAGATACTTCCCAGCCTTGCGAACTGCACCTTCGATGTTCACGAAGCGGTTCTCTAGCCACAGAACCTCGTTTGAGAAATACACCCGAAGCCGGTCGTTGCGCTGGATTGCCACATCATGATTCGGATCCTTGGCAAGTGCCTTCTGAAGGTCAATCTGAATCAACTTCAATGTCTGATCAGGATTCCGGCGATAAAGGTCGGCCCGAATCGGATAAGCATCGTTCCGAAGGCCATGCGCCTCGGCAATCGCTCCCGAAACCGTGAGACCCGACTTCCATTCGTAAGCCCGAGGCTGATCGACGGCTCCCTCGACTTCAACCGCATTCTCCACTTCTTGGCGAAGCGCATAAAGGGTCACAACGTCCCCCTCGTTCAACGCATATCCAGCCTCATTTTTGAGGTCAACCGTCTTGAGCTGCCGCTCGACACCAGGCAAAACCGAGATCACCTCAATTTTGTCCGTAATCGCGCTCCCCTTAGGACCGCCCGCGAACTTCACCAAGTCCGATAGCTTCTCGTCCGTCTTCATCTCGAAGACCCCAATGCGGCCGACTTCGCCCTTGATCGCGACGCGCTGCGTCGCAGGCGGAACCAGGATCAAATCTCCGGGCTGAAGCGCGATATCTTGGCTGGCGTCCCCTTTTAGCAAGAAACTGTAAAGGTCGACGGTTTTCGCGGTTCCGTTGCTACGACGCAACTGGATGTTCCGCATTGAGCCGTTCATCGTCGGCCCGCCTGCGGCATAAAGAGCATTGAAAAGCGTCATCACGCTCGGGACCTGGTAGCTCCCTTGCGAAACAACCTCGCCAACGACCGAAATCGAGATGCTTCGCAGCTCAGAAAGACTCAAACTCACTTCCGCATCGCGAAGCGCGCGTCGCACTTCCTTTCTCAGCGCGACTTCGGCTTGCGCCAACGTCATCCCTCGAAGGATCAATCGCGAACCCATCGCCGGAACGGTGATCGCGCCCTGAGAATCAATCGTCACCGTACGCTCGCGCGCTACCTCGGTAGGGCTCGACCAACGGATATTAATCCGATCTCCGGGACCTAATTGGTAACGATCGGGAGCGGGAATTGCCACATTTGAACCCGACATCTGCACCGGCCCGACAATGTACTGGAGCGGGTTGATCGGCTCTTGCTTCGTAGGCTCCTCGGCCTTGGCCGCACTCTGATCCCCGACTTTCTGGCCAAGCTTGCTGGGATCAGGTTTTTCTTGAGTGTTCTGCGTTTTTGACGTGTCCGCACCTACCTCGTCTGATTTTGATGACGGCGGTCGAACGCCTAGAGTTCGCATCGCAACGAGTTGCCGCGCAGCTGAAAAATAGCTATAGCCAAACGGTTCGAGACCCTTAAACGCACCGGATTCGAACGTCCCTGGCTTCGTATCATTTTTGTCGCCCTGCTTTTTATCGGTTCCCTTAGGCAGTTCATCCTTGGGCAACGGCCGACCGGGCAAGATTGGTGGCTTTTCGTCCTTTTTCGGATCCTCGACTTTGGCCTGACTAAACCCAAAGCCAGACAAGCTAAGGCAGACGACCGACAGGGCAAGAAGACGTAGGCGTTGCATAGTCAACACAATCAATGTACCAGGGATAAGTTCAACTCAATGAAGCCAAGATTGGGACCCAACTTCGTTAACACCAAACACAGCCCCCGTGTTCCTTGCGGCGCTAGTAAGAATCAATTCGCATTTCCCGTTTGAGGCGAACGAAACCTAAGCCCTGACCTCGTGAAATCCGCTAAGTCATGTTAGCTCGCGGAGCTCACTCAACCTGCCTCAGACCAACGTTAGCACAAGCCCACTATGCCCGTACAGATCCTTCACATCCGGCATGATCGGAACCAGATCAATCGGCTCGCCATAAGCATGCTTCTGGCAAACTCCGTACACCCACCGCAAAGCCGAGAAGTCCTCGAGCGCGAATCCCACAGAGTCGAAAATCGTCACTTCGCTATCGGTCGTCCGGCCTACTGAGGGTTGCTTCAACACCCGCCAAAGCTCGATGACAGGAAACTCAGCTGGCATTTGCTGGATGTCGCCCTCCACCCGGGTCTGAGGCTCGTACTCAACGTAGACGTTGCCCTTTGTCAGAACTTCGGCCGCCAATTCGGTCTTCCCAGGACAATCGCCGCCGATCGCATTGATGTGCATCCCCGGCTCGATCATGTCGCCCGTCAAGATTGTCGCCCGCGCCTTATCCGCCGTGCACGTCGTCACGATGTCCGCCCCGCGAACGGCCTCTCGGGTCGAATCGCAAATCGTGATGTTTAGATGCCCGAGGTTCCTCTTCAGCTTCGATGCCGCATGAGGGTCGGTATCGAGGACGGTGAACTCTCTCACGCCCATCAGTTCGTGAAACGCGGTGATCTGGAACTCGGACTGCGCCCCACAGCCGATCATCGCCATTCGGCGGGAATCCGGCCTTGCCAACAGCTTCGCCGCGAACAGCGACATCGCCGCCGTGCGGATCGCAGTAAGCAAGGTCATTTCCGAAAGCAGGTTGGGCCAACCAGTCTTCAAATCGCTCAGTGCCCCGAACGCCATCACCGTCGACATTCCGTGGAGGTAGTTCTTCGGGTGACCATTGACGTACTTAAACGCAAACTCCTCGTCCGTGCTGGACGGCATGAGCTCAACCACGCCCAGTTCGCAGTGGTTCGCCGTTCGCGCGCTCTTTTGGAACGTCTCCCACCGACCGTAGTCCTCTTCCAATTTTTCAACCACCCCGCCAATGCAGGTTTTCAGGCCGAGATCCCGGACTAGGCGCGCCATTTCGGCGACGGAGACGAACGTCGTTGTTGCCACCCCTTCATTGTGAAGGGTTTTTGGTTAGGAAAGTAACCCCTGATCCCCCATCCACTCAAGCAGCCGGTTCACCCACGTCTTCACAACCACCTTTTGGCTCCGATCACCCATGTTGAATCCGTGCCCACCCGTGTGCAAAATGTGGGTCTCGTACGAAGCTTTGTTGTCTCTTTGTCAGGTCCAAGACAACTTGGGTCGCCCAGTCGTCTTGCGCAACGAGCATGAAAGCAGGAGGAAGAGCTCCCTTGAACTCCTTCGGAACGCCCACCGGACCCGGATAAACCCACGCCGCAAAGTCTGGTTGCGCGTTTAACTGGTCGGCCGGATCCTTCGCAGCGGCATCCAATCCGCCCTGAAACGTTGCCAGAGAGACGACCTCTCCTCCGGCCGAAAAGCCCAACATCCCAACCTTCTTGAGCCCGAACTTCGGCGCGAGCAATCTGACCACCCGCACCGCCCGCACCGCATCGACCGGAGCATCTTTCTCGATGGTCAAGCCCGAATCCTTCTCCCTCACAAGGCGATATTTGAGCACGAAACACGTGATCCCTTTCTCCGCCAAAAGCTTTGCCGGCTTGAATCCTTCCTCGCCCACCACAAGCTCACGGAATCCGCCGCCGGGAGCGATGATCAAACCCGTCCCGTTCGCCTTGCCTTTGGGTGGCTCAAATACTGTCAGAGAAGGGTTGTAAATATTCCCGATTGACCAAGGATTTGGCTTTGTCTCTGGCTCATTCTGCCTCGACTCCGAACCGGGCGCACCCTTCTGCCAAAGCGGAATCACTGGCTGAGAGTCTTGAAGAATAATTGCGATCGCGACCAACGTTGATACCATTCCGCAACGCTACCCGATCTGCCCTATAATCCTCACATGGTTCTTTTGGCGTTTGTGTTGGCCCAGACGAGATCTGTAAACCTGCCTTCAGAATTTGTCGAACTCACGAAAGTAGCGGCAGAGCTTTCACGCGCCAGCGGAAAGGAGTACCGAATCGATCCGAGCCTCAGTCGCGAGATCGTTTACCTCTCCACCAAAGAATGGTCGGTTGAGAATGTAGCGAAACGAGTCGCAACGACTTTCCGGGCCGAGTGGCAGCAAGAAGGTGAAGGGTACGTGTTTCGCCGCGACCCAAAGGTCTTAGCCAAGATGCGCGACGAAGAGACACACCTTATTAATCAGCGGATTGACGAGCAGTTAGAGGCCGACTACAAATCCGTGTTGCGTGACCTACAAGGCGACACATTAGTGCGTCGCAAGCAGCTCGCAGAAGCGCACAAAAAATTTCCTCCCATCACCGAAGACACTACGTCGATTTCGGAGGAAGAAAATCAGCTCACTCTTGCCGCCCTCAAGCTGGTTCCAGAATTGCGCGTTGGGCTCGATGCCTTCAAAAAAATCCCTAGGAAAATTTGGCTCTCCAGACCAGTATTGAGTCGCACCCACTTCGCAGACTTTCGACATGCGTTTGCGCGAACCCTTGAGGTCGAACCGGCGAGTCGGAACTACGTTGTTGACCAGACGAATCGAGACGCTGCTTACTACGAATCGCTCCCAGCTAAAGAGCGAGACAACCTTCCTTTCGAAGTGAGGGTGCACTTACGCTCCAAACCCCTCATGGGTCAACCGCGATTCTGGCTCTCTATTTTCCAAGAGTCGCCAACAAAAATCTCCGTTGGCCTTACTAGTTACACGAGCGATTATAAGTATTTGGGCGAGGGTGGCGCTACTTTTAATCTTGCTACTCGCTCAGATTTCAGTAGGATTCCAAATCTGGAGAAAATCCGTGATCGAAAAGTCGGAGTTGCCCAGTACGCGGCGGAGTATATCAAGGGACCCAGCTTCAAAAAGCTCGAGCTCGAACCCGCCCAGCTAATCTACGGCGCCCTTCTCAAAGAGCTCAGTGCAGAGAACCCCGAGTTGGCCGTCTGCGTCCCTGACGATCTAGACATCTACGACAAAGACATACTAGATGCTCTCCTGAAACAGCCGAAATCCGTTGGAGCGATGCTCCAGACTCTCTCGGACTACGTGTCCTGGAAGGTCGATGAGCAAGGTTGTGTCTTCGCACGGCCCCAATTTCAACTTCGCCATGAGGCGGTGCGCTCTAACCGACCTGCCGTGAGGAAGCTTTTGCGGGTGGCACTCACTTCACCAGCTGTTTCACTTGAAGACGGTCTCGAATATGCCAAGAATGCCCCTCTCAGCCAATATGCCTCGTATTTGAGTAACGTCGCGATCTTCTACGGCATCAATCTCATCGACAGCCTGTCCATGGTGCGAGACGAATACCACCTGAGGACATTGAAGCTGGTGGCTGAACTATCCCCTCAACAGCGAGAGATGCTCTTGAGAAGTCAGTCACTGCTGTTTAACCAGCTAACCCCCGAAGCACAGCGAAAAGCGTACGCAATGATTGAGGACGGCGGATACGGGTCCGAATACAAACCCGTAAGAAACGACAAAGAGATCGACTCAGAGTCGCGCAGGTTCCAACAGCCAATTGCTTTCGAAAACGGCCTGACCGGAAAAACCCGACTTATTAGTGTCGCAAAAGTAAAGCACTCGCTCGTCATTCGGCCCGGTGCGCTCAGCTCCTTCTCGATCATGGACGCCAGTAGCGCGGGCTACGTCGCTTCGCAGCAGCTTCGCGGGGAATGGCTTGACCCGATTATGGGGTACCCCATAATCTCAAAAGCCACATTCCAGCCCATTCTAGGAGTCACGTTGAACCTCTCAATCAAAGAGGGGCCAGCATCGCTCGCCGCAACTCTCGGCTTCAATGAATCGCCGGGTCAAATTGTGAAAAGCATCGCTGAACTTCCTTCCGACTTCGTTCAGGAATATACGAAAACCTTCCAGTATTACGAGAAGCTCCGAAATCAGCGCCAAGCAATTCCTCCTTTAAACTAGACTTCAGGTAGACAGTTTGAAGGGTTTGAGCATAAACTGTTTTTGCAGATGACATACCGCGCCGGGAATACATATTCCCCTGTGCTAATATCATCCACCAGGAGTTCTGAACAATGAAGAATTGGATCCTCTCGGCCATGCTGGCCTCGCTCGTCATCGTTGGATGCGGATCAGGTTCCGCCGACTCGAGTTCCTCGGCGACCAGCGAGCCGACCTCCTCGGCAGCCGCCGAGCCCAAAGGCGATAAGGTAGCCGTCGCATTCGTCACCAACAACACCTCGGACTTCTGGAAGATCGCCCAAGCCGGATGCGAAAAGGCCGAAAAGGAACTCGGAAACATCGAGCTTGAATTCAAAATGCCCGCCGACGGCACCGCCGCCGCCCAAAAGCAGATTCTCGATGACCTCGTCTCGAACGGAATCAAAGCGATCGCCGTAAGCCCAGTCGACCCTAAAGGCCAAACCGCCGACCTCGATGCCTTGGCCGGAAAAACCTTCTTGATGACCCAAGACAGCGACGCACCCACCAGCAAGCGAGAAGTCTTCCTCGGTACCGACAATGTTGCCGCCGGACGAATGGCCGGTGAGGAAGTCAAGAAAGCCCTCCCGAACGGCGGAAAAATTGCCGTCTTCGTGGGCAAGGCAGACGCTCAGAACGCAAAAGAGCGATTCCAAGGCCTCCAAGAGGCTCTGAAGGGCACCAAGATCATCATCATCGGCGATGCGCCTAAGACCGATGACACCGACCGAGCCCGTGCTAAGCAAAATGTTGCCGACACGCTGGTCGCCGATGCCGATGTTGCCTGCCTCGTCGGCCTCTGGAGCTACAACGGCCCCGCAATCCTCAACGCCGTCAAAGAAGCGAAGAAGGAAGGTAAGGTCAAGATCGTTGCTTTCGACGAAGAAGTTGACACCCTCAAGGGCGTCGAAGAAGGGTTCATCGAAGCCACCATCGTTCAACAGCCATTCGAGTTCGGCTACCAATCAGTCAAGCTGATGGCTGCTGCTGCCGCCGGAGACAAGAAAGGAATTCCTGCCAATAAGCAGATTTTCGTTCCAACGACTTCGGTGAAGAAGGATTCGGTCGTCGAGTTTGCCAAGAAACTCAAGGAAATGACGGGCAAGTAATTGCTACAAATCCACGGAGTCAGTAAGCGGTTCCCGGGCGTTGTCGCGCTCGATTCCGTGGATATTAACCTCGCTCCTGGCGAGGTCGTGGCTCTTCTCGGCGAAAATGGCGCCGGGAAGAGTACTCTCATGAAGATCATCGGCGGCGTGTATCAGCCTGACGCCGGATCAATTTTAGTGGACGACAAAGCCGTTACGTTCCGGTCTCCATCCGAAGCGATGGACCAAGGAATTCGCGTCGTTTTCCAAGAACTTTCAGTGCTTGAGAACCTAGACATTTCTGAGAACATTTTTCTAGGTCGCGAACTCAAAAAGGGGCCCTTCGTTGATCGCAAACGGATGCAAGAACTCACCCAGGGCTACCTCGAAAAAGTCGGTCTCAAGCGCTCCCCATCTACACCCGTCGCCGCACTTTCCATTGCCGAGCGGCAACTGGTCGAGATCGCCAAAGCGTTTTCGATGAAGGTTCGCTATCTCATCCTCGACGAGCCCACCAGCAGTTTGACGCTTGAGGAGAGCCACCGCCTTTTCGACATCATCGCCGGGCTCAAAGCCGACGGCGTTGGCATGTTCTACATCTCCCACCGCCTCGATGAGATTGGCGTCGTCGCAGACCGCGTCGTTGGCCTGCGAGACGGCAAGAACTCGGGAGCCCTCGCCAAAGAGGAGATCAACCACGCCGCCATGGTCAAGCTCATGGTCGGGCGTGAACTCGCGCCGAATGTCCACAACGACTCCTCCTCGGCCAAAGAGGTCGTGCTCGACGTGAAGGAGCTCCGCACCCAGCGATATCCGCAATCCGCCGTTTCCTTCTCCGTTCGGGCGGGAGAAATCTTAGGTCTAGCGGGACTCGTTGGTGCGGGCCGATCCGAGATCACCCGGGCGCTTTTCGGGATCGACCCCAGCGACGGCGAGGTCCAGGTCGCAGGCGAGACGATCCGAATCAAGAGCCCTAAGGACGCGATCAGCGCGGGCATGTTCCTCGTCCCCGAAGACCGCCGAAATAGCGGTCTTACAACCTCGATGAGCGTCGGCGATAACATCGTGCTTCCCGCCTGGAACAAGTTTTCGAAGTTCGGTCTGAAGCTCAATCGCTCCGCGCGAACTTACGCCGAAGATGGTGTCAAGCAGCTCAACGTGAAGACCCCGAGCATCGATCAAATCGCCGCCAACCTTTCGGGAGGAAACCAGCAAAAAGTGGTTCTCGCTCGTTGGCTCGGAATGAACCCCAATGTGATGCTCATCGACGAACCTACACGCGGAATCGATGTAGGTTCCAAGGCAGAAATTTATACAGAACTTCGACGCCTCGCGAGCGAAGGACTGGCAATCGTGATGGTTTCGAGTGATATGGAAGAAGTATTGGCAATCTGCGATCGAGTGGGTGTGATGCACGAAGGGCATCTCGCGGGAATCTTGGACCGGAAGGACGCGAGCGAAGAATCGATCATGAATCTCGCCGTTGGAGGTGCAAAGTGAAGTACGGAAAGGAACTCTCAATCCTTCTCATCCTCATGGCGGTTTGCGGCTACACGGGCTACCGCAACGACAATTTCTTCTCCCAAGCAAACATTCTCAACACCACGAAGATGATCGGAATCTACGGCATCTTCAGCATCGGAATGGGCTTTGTGATCATAACTGGCGGAATCGATCTCAGCGTTGGTTCGGTCTTTGCGCTACTTGGCGTCGGCCTCTCGATGTTGCTGACCGACCATCACATGAACCCGTGGCTAACCGTGCTGATTGCGATCCTCGCCGGTGGCGGCCTAGGCCTTTTGCACGGCTTCCTGGTCACCAAAGCGAAGCTTCAATCGTTCATCGTCACCCTTTGCGGCCTGATGATCTACCGCTCGCTCGCCCGGACGGTCACCGGGGATAACACTCGAAACTTCTCCGATGCCCCCCAAGCGAAGGTTCTGATTGACTTTGTCAACGGCGACTGGCTGGGCCTGCCGACCCCGATGTGGCTCCTCCTTCTGTGCGCGGCCGTCTCGTTCGTGGTTCTCCACAGGAGCGTGTTTGGAATTCGCCTTTTCGCGACCGGCCAAAACGAAGAATCAGCCCGATTTGCCGGAATTCCCACCCAACGAATCACCCTGATCACCTACATGGTGTGTGGCCTCCTCGCCGGAGTCTCCGCCGTCCTCCTAGCCTTCTACACCTCGTCCATTTCGCCTAATGGACACGGAATTGGTTACGAGCTGTACGCCGTCGCTGCGTGCGTTTTGGGTGGGTTCTCGTTGCGAGGCGGCGATGGAAGCATCGTGGGAGTCTGCCTTGCCACCGCCCTCCTCCAGGTTCTTCGTAACATGATCAACATGCTCAAGCTGCCTCAGCCGCTAGAGTTTGCGATTATTGGCGGGGTGATTCTCGTCGGCGTACTCCTCGACGGCGCAATTCGAAATCGTAAGAAGCGAATCGCCGTTTAAGACGTATTTATTGGTATGAAGCGAACTCGTTTGATTCTTGGTCTTGCCGGCGTGGCGATCCTCGCCCCATTCGTCCCCGCCCAAATCGGAAAGCTCATCAAGATCGTTGGCATCTGGGAGATCACCCGCCGATTCGGAAACGACATCGACAAGGAGTTCAACAAGCTCATCAAGCGTGCACCGACAACCAAGACCGCAACCAAGGTCGTGCCAATCGTGACCGGCGGTATCAACAGCCGAAACGCAATCGGTATGGTCCAGGTCTCGGGTCCCAAAGCGCAAGTCGAAAAGGTCAAGGCGGTTGCTCAACTTGAGCAAGACATCCTCGGCAACGAAGTCCGCATCCGTGCGATGGTGCCGATGGCAACCGAGCAATGGACCAGCGGCGTCACCCCGGTTGAGCAAGTTGGCGTCACTGGTGTGGTCGACTTCAAGATGTAACCTTGCTATAATCTGCGCGTGACGTTAGCGCAGACGACCGAAGAGTTCGGAAAACAGAAGAAGCTCGGCTTTATCGCCGCATGGCTAGGCTGGGCTTTCGATGGCCTCGATGGGTTCATGTACACCCTCGTCGCCATTCCGCTCGTTGCAGGGCTGATGAAGCTCCCCGGCACCGATACCGACGTCAAATACAAGGCCGCCCTCATTCAGGCGGTCTTTTTAGTAGGTTGGGCCCTCGGTGGGGCTGTCTTCGGGCGGATCGGCGACGCCCTCGGCCGCACCAAGACCCTGAGCCTCACGATCCTCTTTTACGCCGCCTTCACCGGGCTCTGCTACTTCGCCACCGAGTGGTGGCACTTGCTCATCTTTCGCTTTCTCGCGGCACTCGGCATCGGCGGCGAATGGGCCGCTGGCGCGGCGCTAGTTGGCGAAACCGTACCCAAGCGGCTTCGGCACTGGGCGAGCGCGATCCTCCAGAGCGGCTACATGTTTGGGATGATCCTTGCCGCATTCACTGTTCGCTGGCTAGCGGCGTTTCCGCACAAGACGATTTTCCTCGTTGGAGTCCTTCCGGCGCTACTCACCCTCTGGATTCGCCGCGCCGTGCCGGAACCCGAAGAGTGGATCGAGAACAAGAGCTCGCAAGAGATGCCGAAGATCACGGCCCTCTTCTCGCACGACGTGATGCCGACCACGCTCAAGGTGCTGACGATGTCGACCATCACCCTCCTCGGCGCTTGGACGATCCTCTACTTCGGCCCGGGTCTCATCCGCGCCCACCCCGAAAACAAAGGGTTGGCAAAGGCCCAGCTGGACCTCATTGTCTCCAACGGCGTCATCCTGTTCACCTGCGTCAACATCGCCGGAAACTTCTTCATGGCGTTTCTGACCAACCTCATCGGCTACCGAAAAGGGTTCATTCTCGCGCTCAGTTGCGCGTTATTTGTCTTCCTCTTCGGGTTCGCGCAACCGCGTGATCTCGCATCCTCGCAGATGTGGATCTCGGCGGCGGCATTTTTCGGTTTGGGCGTTTTCGGTGCGTTTCCACTCTATTTCCCGATGCTCTTCCCGACTCTGCTGAGAACGACCGGCGCCGGATTCTGCTACAACGCCGGACGCCTCATTACCGCCGCCGGAACCTTTTCTGCCGCCACTCTGGTCCCACGAGACACGTTCTACTACGCGGGATTTCTGTATATCCCCGCGATTCTGCTCGCGTTCGTGATGCCCGAAATTCGCCCAAAAGCCGAGCGAGTCGGGTCGGAGTAAATCCGACCTACTCGAGCGGCGACCGGGTCATCTTCGTCGGGTGCTCACCCGCCAATGATCGCGCCTCGAAATGCGAAACTGGCTAGGGAATTTTTTCAATCGTTAAACCAGAGCTCACTCACAATGGTCTCAGCACTGGCAATTTCAGCATCCGACAATTCCGAAAAATAGCTTCGTTTGGTTTTGGATAACTGCCCACGATTGTCCACGAGGGTCTGGATGAGGCTCGCAGCTCGACGATTAGGCATGTCGATTATCTCCTCCAGCTGCTTTCTTGCGCGGTCAAATCGTGACAGATATTCTAGTTCCGCCTTAAAGTCGACATCGATGGACTCCTCTAGGCAGTCAAAGAAGAACTCTACCTGCTGAGTAAGGTCAATGAATCTGTAATAATCGACAGTCTCATTTAGTACTTTCATCTCGTCGTCGGCACCCAGTTCGTATTGTGCAACCGATTCAATCTGCCTGGAGAAATCTTCTAGGACAGCGTAGTAGCGAGTGATGTTTCTAAGGATTGCAGCTGAAACAGGTATCAGCCCGCCTTTCGGAAGAAATCCCTGCTGGTCCAGCCACTTATGGAAGATCAATCGATGAATACGACCATTTCCGTCCTCAAAAGGGTGGATGTATACGAATAGAAAAGCGAGAATGGCTGCCCCGATTACAGGGTTGGACTTCTTCATATCCAGCTGAAGCCAAACCCAACCATCCATCAACTTTTTGACGTCCTCTGGCTTTGGGCACACGTAGTGGACCTTTTGGGTCGAACCGAAACTTTCTCCAACGTAATTTTGAATCTGACGGTATCCAATCTCGGCATACCTTTCGTCAACGATTGCGTTTTGCAATTGAGTCAACGCGGACTCGTTGGATATATCCAACTCAGAAATGCGGTGCAGAACTTCTATGAATCGACGACTCTTTTCTGGCCCAAGTTTCTCTCTTTCGATATCGAATGATGATTTTGTTTCGCGATGGTATATCCAGTTAACCGCGCGCTCCAATTCAGCAGCATCGTACGAATTCCAGATTTCTGCCACTCGGTGCTTAATCTGCTGTGTCCGCTCCATGGACAACTTTGGAGTCATACGAACCATGGGAATTGTGAATTTTAAGCCCAACAAGTTGTTTCGGACTTTATGCCGCTCTGAAATGAAGTGCCCGGTGGTGACGTAATTCTGCGAGGGAAGCAGGTCGACATAGTTCATGTAGCCAGAGTCACTTAGAGGTAGCTTCTTCTGGGTCATGTACTCATAAATGAACCATGCGCGCCTCGCGTACGCCGAGGTCGGTGAGTTTGATATCCAGTCGACGATTTCGGTGCCGTCCCATTTTTTCGCCATCTGGCACCAGACGATCAGGTTGAGAGGCTCCTGCTTTAGAGCGATTTTCAAGTGATCCAAAACCGAGTCAGGTTCCTCAATTGCCCTCATGTAGACGTCAACTACGCCGTCCCGCTCTCGAATTTCTTTCTGAGCATCGTGGACAAAGTTTCGATATCGCAGAGGAGGCACTTGTAGCTGAAAGTAACTAATCAGCCACTGATAACCGACGGGTCGCGGGTTCTTAGGCATTTATGTTCAGTGAGTGTGCAGAAAATTGTAAAACCGCAGCACCTAGTGCAATTTTGCACTAGGTGCTGCAAAACTTCGTAAAAACGCTCTCCTTTTTGTAATTTATTCTAAAGGCGACCGGGTCATCTTCGTCGGGTGCTCACCCGCCAATGATCTCGCCTCGAAATGCGAGACTGGCTCCGTAACCCGCATGTAATACACGCCGGACTCGGGGAACGTGATGAAGTTGTCCAAAAAGACGCCGGTATCACCGTCCACCGAGAGCATGAGGTCGACCACCGGATGATCGATTTGAATCGCAAACAGGTAGTCGTCGCTCACTTCGCTGGTCGTCACGTTGTTGCTTCCCTGGATCAGTTGTGGGTTTGCAAACCTCGCTTCCTTAGGTTCTGCCAGCAGGTGCCAGGTCGGATCCGCAAAGGCTCCTTCAACCCAAAGTAGAGTTTCTGGGACCGAGCACCCGGTTAGGTCAATCTCACCCACGACTCGGCGATCACCGGGCGCAGAGTCAAATTCAACCTCGCCCGCCTTGACCTCACCAGTAAGCAAATTGACCAGCTTGTAGTCCACCCAAAAAGGAGGAAGCTGGTCAAAATTGTCATCGTTTCGATCGTCAACAACGTGAATCTTTACCTTGTCTTTTGCGCGCTCGATCGAGTAAATCGTCTCTGAGTACAGCCGTCGCAGCTCGTGCGCCGCTGCTTTGTAACGACCGCTTGAGTCAATCACCGCCCAGCTTTGAACTGGCCAAATATCGTTCAGCTGCCAGATCAGCGATCCTCGGCAGAACGCATTCCGGCGGAAATGCTCGACTCCCATTCGCAGGGCGTCGCGTTGGTTCAGCTGAGAGTAGTACGTCCAATCCTCAAGCGTTTGGCTCTTCGGATAGTGCAACTCGACATAGCCGACAAAGGTGTCGTAGCCCTTCCTGGTTTTGTCGTGCCAGCGCACCGCGTGGCTGCGATAATCCCAATCCTCGTCCGAAATGGTCTCGTCCCAAAGCGCCAGCGAGCACGACGACGCAAATCCGTATTCCGAGCTAAACCTGGCTTCGGAGTCGAGGTAGTACTTCCAGTCGCCTCGACCGTGCCAGGCATCCCAGTAGTGCGAATCTCCGATTTTGCCGCCATTCGCATCTGGCTCCGAATCTCCGCACGGCGATGTGTGGATGTAGCTCGTTTCCGGGTTCAGTTCGGCAACGACCGACGGGAATAGCTTATCGTATAGGTTTTCGCCGTAGAAGCGGTGCGGGTGCGGACCGCCTTTCCAGTTCCACTTCTGCTGCCACATCTGCAGGTTCTCGTTGTTGCCGCACCACAGCGCCAACGAGGCGTGATGGCGAAGCCGTTTGACGTTGAATTGCGCTTCTGGACGAATCTTGTCCATCCACTCCTGCGTGTCAGGGTAGTAGGCGCAAGCCTGCGGGAAGTCCTGCCAAACCATGATTCCCAGCTCGTCGCAGATGTCATAAAACTCGTCCATCTCGTACATGCCGCCGCCCCAGATTCGCAGCATATTGGAGCCGAGATCAACCGCCTGAAGTAGCCGCTCTTCGTATCGGGCCTTGGTGATGGCAGAAGGGAAGGAATAATCCGGAATCCAGTTGAAGCCCTTCGCGTAAATCTTCTTGCCGTTGACCTCAAACTCAAACGACTCGCCAATCGCGTCCTTTTCGCGGAGGAGCTTGATGTTCCGGAATCCCACGCAGATCGACTTGTAGTCGTCGGCAAAGTCCTCATTCGTCGAGAGGTATGCGGTCAATTCATGGAGCACTTGATCGCCACAACCGACCGGCCACCACAATTCCGGATTCTCGACATGAAACACTCCGTCCGTCGAGCGCAGCTCCTCATCTCCAAGCTCGAGAGCGAAGCTCAGCGAGCCCGGACCCTCTGTTTCCGCATGCGCCCGGAGGGTTACGGAGCCGTCTTCGTGCCACTCCTGCGTCGCGCTGAGGTGCGTTACTCGGTTGTTGAACTCAACTAAGCGGATGGGCCTCCAAATGCCACACGAGACGAGACGAGGACCCCAATCCCAGCCGTACATGCATTGAATCTTTCGGACAAACGAGCGCTCCTCAAACCGCTCCACGTACTCGGGCAAGCCTTCCTGCTTGAAAAACTCCGCCTGTCTTTCGAGGCCGACATGGATGGCCGACTTGAAGTCGATTCGCAGTTCATTGTCGCCCTCCTTCAGGTGCGAGGTGACATCGACTTCCAGAGCGACAAACATGTTGTCGTGCTCGGCGATCTTTTCACCATTGAGCGATATCGTGCAGATTGTGTCGAGGCCTTCGAAAATGAGCTTCCGAGTCGGAGCGCCTTCTTTCGGCTCCCAATAAAACATCGTTCGGTAGCTCCAATCCGTCTCGTCCACCCACTGAACGCCGTACTCGTTCATGCGTTCGTGCGGGTGAGGGATCATCCCATGCTGCATCAGGTCGAGGTGAATGTGCCCGGGCACAACCGCCTCCATCCACTCCGGGTTGCTGTAGCCCAAGGTCGAACCTGGGGTGGCGTGTTTCGTCTCGATGAACTCCCAACCCTGGTGCAAATACGTCTCTGCAAGCATGATCAAGAGAGTGTACCGGGAAGTACGCCACGGGTGATGTAAGCATATATCCGATAACTTGGTTTCTTCGAGAGGGTATTGTCAGAACGTGCTCACGACTCTCTTCATCGCAACCAGCCTCGACGGATATATCGCCGGGCCCGATGACGATTTGTCGTGGCTGTTCACCGACAAGGACTACGGTTTTGATGAGTTCTATCGCTCGGTCGACACCCTGATCATGGGGCGGGGAACCTATGATGTCGTGCGCGGCATGGGCAAGTGGCCGTACAACGGAAAACGAACCTTGGTCGTCACACGTAGCGAAAAGCTGGATATCACCACACCAGATACCGCCTATTTCAACGGCTCGTTAGTCGATCTCGAAAAGCTTCTCAAAGAGCAAGGCGCAAAGCGAACCTGGCTCGTTGGCGGCGGCGAACTCGTGAAGGGTTACCTCGAAGGCAAACTCGTCGAGGAAGTGGTGGTCTCCGTTCACCCGGTCCTGCTTGGCAAAGGCGTGCCCCTTTTCCCCGGCGGCTTCCCCAAGACGCAGCTCAAATTGATTGACGCCGAAGCATTCGAGAGCGGCCTCGTGCAGCTTCGCTACAAGGTTAAAAGCTGATCCAGCAAGTCTTTGCGCATCGAGGTGATCGCGCCTCGGCGGCGCATCGACTCATTGGCTGAATCCACCGAGCTCATTCCACAGACGCGGATGCCCTTCTCTATCAACAGCGGTGTGAGCGACGTCCCGTTGAACTCGTCCCCCGCGAAGTAGTGGTCCAAAAAGCAGACCTCGTACTCGTTCAGGTTTAGCTCCGAGGGATCATCGGGGTGGTGCGGGTCGATTCCGGTAAGTTGCCCGGCAAAGCTCTCGACCCCGGAATAGCTATGGACGCGATGCCCCAATTTCTCCAAAACCGCGCGCAATCGAAGTGCAAACGAGACCTTATCCTCGATGATCAAAACCGTCCAAGGCGCGTTCAGCCCCAAAACCAGCTTCAAGGTGTCCAAGGTCATTCTTCGATATCCAAGTAGCTAATGACTCGCACCTCACCGGGCTTTATGCTCTGCAAAGTCCTTGTGGCCATGAGTAAGAGTTCCCCGAGTGCGTTGACTCCCGGAATGCGTGGCCGCAAAACGATGACCGCGATCGGCTTTCCTCTCAAATCGTTCTGAGCTGGAATCGATTTGTCCATTGTCAGCAAGACCGCAAAGTTCGCCTCAATCGCGGCACTCAGCAGGGCGCCGTTTTTGAGTCCCGCAAAACCAGCAAATAGTGCCGACTGACATTCATAATCGGGAAACTTCCGCCAGAACTCCGACGGCAAGTTTTCATCCAGCAGGATTCGCATTAGCTCGCCTTTTCAAGCTCAGCGATCGTAACAAACTGGGTTTGCTGCCATGCGATCACAGCATCAACCTGATGTCGCTCGACGGTGGGGTAGGCAGCAACGAACTCCTCTGCACCCATGCCCTCAGTTTGATTCCCAAAGAAAACCTCGACTGGCACCCTCGTTCCCTTGAAGCACAGCTCTCCATGCATGATTTCGGGGTCGATACTCAAAACAGATTCAAGCCCTTCGGGTACGCGCATTCTCCTATTGTACGTCCTATTTCTTCTTGGTCGGACTCGTCAGATCCTCACTGTCCTGGCTCGCCTCGTCCAAGATTCCCTTGATCGTGATCGCATGCGGTACCGGGCGCGACGGATGATCTCGGTTACTATGCCCGCTCGCCTTAATCTTGCCCCCAAACACGAGTGATGTGGAGAACCCGGAATCGATCAAAACTGCCTCCTGAATCTCGGCCTCGGCAAGCGCAAACGCGAGCTTCTCCGAAGACACTGATTCCACCGCCGCACCAGCCACAAACTGCCCGTCTTTCGTGATCCCGATAAATGCCCTTCGGCGCGCATCCTGAATGTCCTTCGCGCCAAAGATGTCCTGAAACTCGCGCAACCTGGGGACGCCGTTGTGCACCAGCCAGACCCCGCCCATGAAGCAGTCCGTGTAGTCCTTCATGAACCACTGGAACTGGTCTTCCTTGCGCATCTGGGATGGGACGTAGGGAAGCAACGCAAACTCCTCGTCGCTCCAAATCACCATTGGGCGACCGTTGATCTTGCCCCAACGCTCTTGCGATTCATCTGGAGCGAGCCGATCCATATCCGGAGTCTTGAGCGGCCCCACCATCGCGTTATCGGTCGAAGCAATCGCCGCCATCGCGAAGAAGCCACCATTGATCCCGGCCTGCGCCTTTTCTCGCTCGACAAACGCCGAAACGGGCTCGCGCCCGGTCAGACTCATGTGCGTGCTCGGCTTTCCACCAAACACCATCCGCAACGGAACCCCGCCGTACTCACCTTTGACGTAAGTGACCTTAGCGACCTTGTTCCAAGGCGCGCGATAGATGACCGCAGGCTCTCCCCAAACTGCCCCTTCGCGATCCCGCATCGCCTCCTGAAACTTGGTGTGGACATACCGACCCACCGCCATGATGTTCGGCGATTCTTCGGCCGGCGTGTTCACAATCGTGTACGCCATCTTATATCCAGCTTGGCGAGCAAGCACTTGCGTCTCATCGCTATTGCTTCCGTTCGGATACGCGAGGAAATCAACCTTAACGCCCAGCTTTTCTTCAAGCTGCTTCTTCGAATCTTCAAGCTCCGCCGTCTGGACCAAAGTGTCTCGTTCCGCAAGATCCAAAAAGTGGTTGATTGTGTGCCCGCCGACTTCAAAAAGCTCACTCTTCGTCAGTTCCTGCAGGGTTTCCCAAGTCATCTTTGGCCGACCCTCTTGCTTGCCCACAAAGCCCGTATGAACGAACATCGTGCTCGGGTAGTTGTACTGCTGCAGCAGCGGCCAAGCGTAATCGTAAAAGCTCTGATAGTTGTCGTCGAACGTCAGAACGATCGACTTTTCCGGGATCTCCTTCCCGTTCACCAGGTGCTCATAAAGCTGACGCGAGGAAATGACAGAATAACCCTCGATGTCAATGGCTTCAAGAATCGCCTGAAATTCTTCAACTGTGCAGTCGTACCAAAGCGTCTCGCGCGTGCGCTCTGCGACTAAGTCATGGAACATCAAAACCGGAACTCGGCGACGCTGCGCCTCAAAGCAAATGTCCTCTTCGGCGGGCTTTTCGCCCCGAAATCCCTTTGCTTCAACGACCTCGGCCTTCGGCTCCGGCGCGTTCTTTGCTTCCTTGCTTGGCTTCTCTGCCGAATTGCAAGCAACCAACGCCAATGCAACCGTCAAGAGAAACGCGATCCACTTTCGCACTCCAATATTGTAACTGCCAGAGGTACCCTTCCCGGCGATGTTCGTCACTTTCGAGGGACCAGAGGGAGCAGGAAAAAGCACGGCGATTCGTGCCATTGAAACCGCCTTGCTCGGCCAAAGGTTCCACGTTTTGGTGACACGAGAACCCGGCGCCGGCGAATTTGGAAAGAAAGTGCGCGCGCTTTTACTTGAGCAAGACGCTGTGACTCCCGAAGCCGAACTTCTCCTCTTCTTAGCCGACCGGGCGAACCACGTAGAGAACATCATTCGGCCCGCTCTTGCAAGGGGCGAAGTCGTGCTTTGCGATCGCCATGCAGATTCCTCCGTGGTTTACCAAGGTTATGCCCGTGGCGTCGATATCGACTTTCTCAAGCGAGGCAATGCCTTCGCAACAAAAGGCCTAAAACCCGATCTGACCCTTCTCTTCGATCTTGACCCCGAAGTCGGCCTCAGTAGGATTCAAGGCGACCGGGAAAGGAACCGACTAGACCAAGAATCCCTCGACTTCCACCGAAAAGTCCGCAATGGCTTTCTTGATCTCGCCTCTCAAGAACCCGAAAGGTGGGTGATTCTAGATGCAACAAAGGCACCCGAGGCACTCGCCGTAGATGCCCTTGAAGCGATTCAAAATCGCTTAAGCCGCTAGCTTTTCAATCTTCTTCTTGAGGTCGCCCGGCACAATCGCCTCCGGCTTCAACAGCAGGCACAAGCCCGACGCTTGCTTCCCGACGCCGTAAGCCAATTCTGGCTCGACGCTCGCCAACCAATCCTGAGCCGGATCGAAATCTGCTTCCGTGAAGTGATTGATGGTCTCAACACCCTCGACTCGAAGCGCATATCTACCAACGTCAGTTGAAATCACCAAGAAATGAGCTGCCTCCTCTCCGATTGGAATCTCGAACCGCGCTGAAGCGTCGATCACCGCCACCGTCGTGTCTTGATATGGGAACATTCCGACGAGAGCCTTGGGCGATCGTGGAATCTTGGTCAGCGGCTGCGCCGACAAAATTCTCTCAACGGCCTCGATCGGCACTCCAAACTTCTCCTCTCCAAGGCGAAAGACTACAAATTTTCCTTCCATAAGAAACCCTGGCTAGGTCATTCCGCACCCGAAAACGAGTCATACTGCTAAAACTACCAGATGCCTCGGGTTCAATTTATGCCTGCAATTTTTCTCTTGCCCGCGCTCATGATTACGACCGGGTGCAAGCAGGGCTCGACTTTGGAGAAGTACGCAAGTCAAGTCGCATCGGCCAAGACCATTGCTTTCAAATCGACAGTGACCAGTGAAGGAAAAACCCTTTCGCTGGAAGCTTATCGTGAAAAACCAAACCGGATTCGGCTTAAGATGGGCGACTTCCGGACGGTCGTCAACGATAAAGACGGACTCCTAGAACTCGACGTTAAGTCGAAGCGATACATTCAACTACCCTGGTACGGAAAATTTGCCGCTGGCAGTGGCGACATTTGCCCGAGGTCCATGGCGTTCTGCGCACCCGCAATCGGGCTCGAGCCGTTCGCTTTAGCGCCCAAATCCGCGTGGAAGAAGCAGAAAGGGAAGTCAGGCGACCTGTGGCACGCAGAAATTGAAACTCCGGAGGGCAAGCAAGTGTTTGAGTACGAGTTTGATGGAAGTGGCAACCTCGCACGGTTCCTGTTCAACGAAACGCAATACCAAGTCGAGAAGAACGAGTTTAATGCGAGCATCAATGAATCAGACTTCCAGGAAGAAATTCCCGACGGAAGCGTGCCGATTCACTCTAACCCCGACGTGATGGAAGCTCAGGCAGAAGGTAAGTTTGATCCAGCGAGAGTCAACGCCCCCGCCGCCCAAGGCTGGACCCTCTACGTCTTTGTTGACCCCACAGATTCCCTCTATCCCAAGATGCAATCTTGGCTTTCGGAGAGTAAAACCGGTTACAAAGTCGAGCAAGTAAAGCTCACGAATGACCCGAAACTCCAGACCGAGTTTTGGAAGCTGGTGAGCGCGACGCCAACGATGCTACTCGTCAACAAAAACAGTGTCATCAAGGCCCTCTGGCAAGGATTTGACTCCGCCGAAACTGCGAAGCTAAACCAAGAAATCAACAAAGCAATCGTCGAGCACAACTAGCGGTCGAGCCACTTCTTTCGCTGAACGCGCTTCTTTTTGCGCGACCTCACCATGGCCTCGCGGATGTCGCGATACATTTTGGTGCGCGCCTGAAGCCCCTTCACGAGCCCCAGCTTTTCCTCTTTGTAGCAGTTGCTCACTCCGCGAAGAACCACTCGCTTCACCCGCGCCTTCTTTTTGCGAACGGCTTCGGTGATCGCAACTTCCACCCCGTACCGCAATTCACCGATGTAGGGAATGCTTTCGAACAACTCGCGACGAATCGCCCGCTGTCCACTCAAAAACGGAGTGACCGCCATCGCGGCGTTGCTCCCGGCTTTCCCGCCGCGAAAAACTCCGACGCACATGTCGCATTCACCACGAATCAGCGGAAGGATGATCGTATCAACATGGTCTGCCTCTAGCCCGGCCAGGTCAGCGTCTACAAAGGCCACAATCGGCGCATTGGTCGAGGCCACCCCCGCCACCATCGCACCGCCTTTGCCAACGTTTTTCACGAGGTCGACCAAATGCACCCCGTCGATCCCCTTCACGATTTCAGCAGTACAATCCGAGCTCCCGTCATTTACAACGATGATTTCATGCGCGTAGCTCGCGCCCTTAACGGCTTGGATGACCGTGGCGATTCGACTTGCCTCGTTGTAGGCGGGAATGATGACTGCAGCTCGCGTATTCAAACCTGTCTTTGTATAACGCCCAGATCAGGGCTTGGGGTTTCGAAGGGATTTACCCTCCACTCGGTCTCTCACCTTAGATTCTACTCCCCACGCCGCCCGATTCCACGCATGACCGAACTTCGCCATCAAAGTTTGAGGCGGAATCAAGAACCGATAATTTGTCCGTTCGCGTGTCGGTTTCCAGCGACGCTTATACGGCTCATCGCCTCGCATGAAGTCGAATGTCGTGCATCCTTCCTCAATCGCTCGTTGGATCGTTTGGGCCACGAGCACGGTTCCGGGCGAGAGGTTCGAAGCCGCCGGATCCATTCCCGCCTGATAGAAGTAGCACGTCTCCTCATGCCGCATCGCATACACACACCCGACCGGATTTCCATCTGCGATCAGCAAACTCAACCACAGCTGATTTCGCTCCGCTGCAATTCGCATCCAATCACGCTGAAACCGCTCCGCCTTCGCAAAAAACGCCCCCGGTAGCCCGCGTGACTTCCATCGCAAACGATGAAGATAGAAAAAAGCATCGGCGAACTTGTCCACCGTCCCGGCCGTGACCCATTCCACCTGAGCGCCCTTCTCCTTGAGAGCCTTACCATTGATTCGCCGGACATCATAGCGCAGGCTCTTGCTAAGACTCTGTACGTACTGGTCAAAGCTCCCCGGCAGGTCCAGCACCAAGCATTTCGCTTGCTCAATCGCCTCCAGCCCCTCAAACGACCCCAGAGAGCCGTGATCCGAAGGCATTTGGTGCACATCCACAAAGTGCTTGTCGTTCAGAGTCGAAATCGCCTCTCGGAACAGATCTGAGTAATCGCCAATCGGCCCGAGGTAGTCACTCGGACCAACTCCAAGCGGCCTAAGCGCGCGCCAACCCGAGGGGTGTTTGTAGAGGTTCCAGAGCCCCACCAAGTCGTTGCCTTCACGAACACGAATGCTCACCACTCGGCCGGGCTTTCCGTAATGCCGTAGCCAATTCTGTTGCCAAGCGTACGACTGAAAAATGGTTCCGCCCGGAAGATCGAATGCCTCTAAGCCCGTATCGATCTCCAGTCTCGGCATCATCCCTAGTATAAACTCAGCAACATGCTCAACGCTTTGGTTCCCGCTTTGCTTGCCCAAACCTCCAACGGAATCATCGCTGGCCCCTATCTGCAGCTCGCCTCCTCCCCCGGCGCGATGGTCGTTCAAGTGATCCAGCAGGGCGACATTAAGCTGAGCCTCTCCGCCGCCGGAAAGACGATCAAGCCCCTCCCATCGATCGAAATGGCAACCCCCGGTCTATTCGTCCGAAAGTGGCTCGTTTCGGGAGTGAAGAATGGCGGCACATGGAGCTACCAAATCGGGAACAAGAAGTTCACCGCTCACGGTCTGGCCGCGCCTAAAGCTCGCATCGCAGTGTTCGGCGATTCGGGTCGAGGCCTTCCCGGCCAGCGACTCGTCGCCACCCAACTTGCTAAGTACGATCCCGAGCTCATCGTCCACGTCGGGGATATTGTTTACCCACGAGGCCGCGAAAGCGAGTATCTCAAGTACCACTTCCCGGTTTACGGCTCCGCACTTGCCAAAACCCCCAGCGTCGCCGCGCCTGGCAATCACGACACCGCCTACCGCGACCTGCGAGCCTATCCCGATGGCCTCGGCTACTACAAGCTGTGGCACGTGCCGAACCTGAAGCAAAAGTGGTCCAAGGGTCCCGGTAACTTTAGCTTTGCGTACGGCAACGCCTACTGGGTCATCCTCGATAGCAACACCTACATCAACTGGAAAGGCAAAGAGCCCCAAGCCTGGCTCCAAGCCGAGCTTGCCAAAGGCGCAAAGTACAAGTGGCGATTCGTCGCCTTCCACCATCCGCCTTACCACTCCTCGGACAAAAAGAAGGATGAGCTGCACATGCGCTCAGTTGCGCCGCTCTTCGAAGCCGCCAAAGTCACCGCCGTATTCAACGGTCACGTGCACAATTACCAACGCACAAGGCCGATTGGCGGGGTCACCTACTTCGTAACCGGAGCCGGCGGCGCAGAGCTATACGATCAGAAGATCTCCGCCAACAAAAAGCTCTGGAAGCCATTCACTGCCGCCTACATCCCCGGCTACTCATTTAGCTCTCTCGAGTACGACGCCCAGCAGGCCATCGTGCGCCAGATTGACACCAAAGGCAAGGTCATCGACACCGTAAAACTACAGCCGTAATCCTTGCTAGGCAACACATTTACCAGCAAGTAATGCCCCTAGCTAGCACGGGTGCGAGTTTGCATTTCACCCTGGTAACACGCTCAGGAAACCCTTCTTGGCACGCGGGAAACACCTTCCCCGAGGCAGAGAATGAAGGGGCAACACTTTGGGGTCATCACAATAACGGGACTACTTTTTGCGTCCGGTTATGCCGGGTACAAAGCCCGGGCCGCCGTCCATCCGCAAGCATCGGGCACGATTGAAAGCGCCCTCAAGCAGATGAAAAACGGCGACCTTGAGGAAGCGAAAAGCTACGCCGAGTCGATGCTCATGGGCAATCGGTTGGTGGTTTCCGTCGACTATGGCGACACACCCGCCGAACAAATCCCAGTCTGCTCCGAATCGCTCGCTGGTGCGTTCGAGATGTGGGAAACCGCCCTCAACGGCACGGTCAAATTCGACGTGGCGAAACCCGGCGAATCCGCGCCTATCACGATCCATTACGGACGAGACGTTCGACTCGATGGCAATATCGTCAGCGGCTACATCAACTGGAGCCGGTCGGTCGAGAAGTACAAGGGCCGTTCAACTCCGATTTTCCAGGCGGACATCAACTTGCGAACAACCGATCCTCGGGGCAAGTTCATGAACGCAAAGCAGATGCGCCACACCGCTGGACACGAGTTTGGGCACCTTTTTGGCCTCGACGACGTGAACACCGTCGGCCTTCTCATGGGACCTCTCGATCTTCGCAAACCGGTCAGCGCACCGGACATCACCGAGGTTGAGACGGTCATCGCTCTACGCGAAGAGTGCAAGAGCATCGTGGCGAGAGCCGACGAGGAGCCGCACGGGCATCACTTCCTGGGCGTAGGCTCGTGCGAGACGCACCACCATCACCACTGAGATTTATTTCCGCAACCAAACACAACCCCAAAACCCCAAACGCCCCCTCCCTCCAGGGGGCTATTTTCATCTGCGAGAGGTTTACGAATCGGGCGAATTGCCTATAATGTATTACGAAAAGTTCGCAAGCACATTGACGGCCCGATCAACTCAGCGTAGGAATAATCAATGAAATTACGGAATAGCAGAAGTCCCAGATTTCTCAAAGTTAGAAGAGGTTCTAATGCTCTGCGAGACGCGATCTTGCTCGATCAGGTCAGACGTTATGTCCGAATGAAGAGTATCCCGTACGACCTTGCGGAAAGATTTGAACTCGACCAACAAGCACTTGACGGAGATCGACAACGAGTGACACTTCGCATTGAGACTTTGCATGGCGCCTGATTCGGAGAATCTTCCTATCCAGGATTCAAGCCTCCAAGGTGAGCTCGTGGATGAGAGCGGACAGCCTCTCGTTCGAGTGCAAGAGACACGCATGGAGGCACATCGTGGCCCCTTACCCTCGCCGAGAACTCTGAGGGAATACGATGAGCTTTATCCAGGGCTGGCAGAAAAGATAATCGGTTGGACGGAAGACGAGATGAAACAACGGAGGTTTGAAGCAACCGAATCTCTCGCGATCACCAAAAGCGACGTTGACCAAACCCACGCGAATGAAAAACTTGGACTCATTATTCAAGGAGTGGCATCTGTGTCGAGTCTATTTTTGGGGCTCGTTGTTAGCCTGACTGGCGGCGCTTGGCAGGTCGCCGCAATCTTTGCAGGTGCCCCAGTTGTCAAGTACATCGCCGGGTGGTGGGTCAAATCCAAATCGGATAATTCTGACCAGAACGTCGAATCTGGATCAGACTCAAAGTAGTTCGCGGAGCCTGCGCTGCTGAGCAAGAACCCGAAGCTTTCGGATCGCCTGAACCTCAATTTGCCGCACCCGGTCGCGGGTCAGGTTGAGCGCCGCCGCGATCTCCTCGGGCTGAACGTCCACACCATCACCCCGAAGCCGGAACTGCATGACCTGCTGTTCGCGCTCGCTGAGCTCCTTCACTACCCGGCGAAGCTCGTTCAAAATCGAATCGCGCATCGCTTCCGCCTCGGGATCGACGCTTGAGTCGTCCCGCAGAAGGCCGCCGAGCGTGCCCGAGCCATCGCCAACGGGAAGATCGAGCGAGAGGAGCTCTTGGCCAGAATTCATGATCTGCTGGAGCTTGCCAGCACTCATGCCGACCAGCTTCGCCAAATCCTCAATGCTCGGCTCCATTCCCGTTTCGCGCACGATCCGTGCGCGCTCTTTTTCAACGCGGCGGATGGTCTGCGAAACATGCGCGGGAAGCCGAATCGCTTTTGATTTGTTATCAATCGCCCGGCCGATCGCCTGACGAATCCAATGGGTCGCGTAAGTGGAAAACCTAAATCCGCGGTCCGGATCAAACCGCTCGGTCGCCTGCATCAAGCCAATCGCCCCTTCCTGAATCAGGTCTTCCATGGGGATGTGGCGGCACTTATAAGCCTTGGCGATATTGATAACGAGGCGCATATTGGCCTCGATCAAGCGTCTACGCGCACTCTCATTACCCGCCTGAACGGCGCGCGTAAGCGCAAGCTCTGCCTCCGCGCTGAGCAAGGGTTCTTGCGTCAGTCGGTTGAGGTAGCTAGGAATTCCGTCTTCGAATTCTTGCACGGTTGCCGGTTGGTTCTGCATCAACGACCTGAGAGAGAGTTTCGCCGAATGATTCTTCGACGCATTGAGTACACACGCAAGTTCTATGCCATGTGCAAAAATTGCGTCGATTCTTACCTAAGCTGACGACGTTTCTTCGGTAGAAGTTTCATCGTTTTGCGCTTGAAAGCGAATGAAATTCAATGACACGTGCCACGCCCGACTCCGTTCGCTCCACCACCATCCAAACATTCATCTGCGGCGTTAATTTGCTTGCATCCCCCTGACTCGACGCATCCACGAGCACCCGGATCGATTCATCGCCGGAAAGGATGGTCAACAGCTTCTTTTCCGCATCAAAACTCTCGACCGTACCGACCACTGTGCCAGGTTCGTCATCCTTTGGCAGCGGAGTTACGAGTGGCGTATCGCTTAGCGTCTGCACCGAGGAATCCAAAGTGCTGGTCAATCGGCTCTTGATGAACACCACCATGCCTTGCCGGAGGCCGCTCGTGGTCGCTTTCTCCTTGCCTAGGAAGATCTGGGCCTTGTCGGTCATTCGGTAATGAAAGCGGCTCCCGTCGGCAAACTTCACAAAGATTCCCGTCTTGTCGCCGCCCGTCAGCGTGCCCATCATCACCCCTTTACGGATGAATCCAAGCCAGCGCGTGCTCTCAGAATCCGAAACCTCGCGAAGCTGAACTCCTTTTTCGTTCGATTTCACGTTCACGGTCAGCTCTTCGCCAGCCTTGAAGTCCGCCGGAACCGCCGCCTGTCGCTTTCGCCAAAAACGGCTCTTTGCATCCACGACGGCCGAAAGCTCGGTTCCGTTCGCCTGGAAGACCATGGCTCCACCCTCGGTGCGCAAGTACTTTGCCGAATATGTCTCCGATAACGACGAGGCGGGAAGCGCAAGAAGTACCAGCCCGACACTATAATGGTAACGGGAGCAGATGAACGAAGAGACATTAGTGAATCGTCGCATTGCCGACTGGAAACGGTTGGAAGAGCTCTGCGTCCGCGCCGATGTCCGCGTCGCAAACCTCAATGAATCCGAACTCCTTGAGTTCATTCGATTATATCGAAAAGCCTCGACGGACCTCTCGGTTATCCGCACGCGAAGCCAAAATGCCCCACTTTCGCGCTACCTAAATAACCTCGTAGGCAGAGCGCACGCGCTGATCTATCGCCAGCAACAAAAGCCGTTTCTGCGGGCCGCCCAGTTGATGGTGCTCAACATCGTGCTGACCTTCCGCCGAAACAAAGCCTTCTTCTGGGCGTCCTTTTCCATCGCCTTCGGAAGCGCGTTTTTCACCTATTTGATGATCCATCTCAACCCGGATCTGCTTTCGACATTCTCGATGGGAATGGACGATCTGTTCGATCAATGGAAGCAAGGTAAACACGAGGGCCGCAACCTGGATGAGAGCTTTGGCGCAAGCTTTGGCTACGCCGGGCACAACCCACTCGTATCGATTATCGCGGGGGCCGTAGGCGCCGGAACGATGGGCTTTGGATCGATCGCCATGATGTTCCAGAACGGCGCGATCATCGGTGCCCTCGCCCACGAGATGTCCTCGGTCGGCAAACTTCCGTTCCTCCTGAGTTCGATCGCTCCCCACGGCGTCCCAGAGATTTCCGGAATCATTTTCGCCGGAGCAGGTGGCATTCGGCTCGGTTGGGCGATCCTCGTTCCTGGCCTCGATTCACGCGGCGAATCACTCCGGAAGTCGGCCCGCGATGCGGTCACGATGATCCTGACCGGAGTCTTTCTCTGCTTCATCGCAGCGCCTATCGAAGGCTTCTTCAGCTTTAACCCAAACATCCCTCAAGTCCTCAAAGCCGTCTTCGCCGGAATCGAAATTTGCATGTGGGTTGCCTTTTGGTCGCTGTATGGCAAGGAATTTGCCCCTAACGATCCGTTAACGAAGTAGTTATGCCTCACATCATCCTTGAAACCACCAGCGACGTCGTCGAGAACCAGGACATCGTCGACATCCTAGAAGCCCTCGTCCACAAGCTCGCGACGTTCGAATCCATCTCGTCCGGCTCGATCAAAGGGTATCACTCGCTACGAAACACGTGGGTGATCGGCGAGAACGGCCCCCACGGCTTTATTCATTGCGAAGTCGCGATCCTCGACGGTCGCCCTGCGGACTTGGTGCAAAAAATCACGGACGGCATGTATGCCGAGCTCCTCAGTTGCTTCTCACGCTCGCACGAGTCCAAGGAAGCCGGTATCACCCTCGAACTGAGAGAGATGAACCGCGAAACATACCGGAAGTAGACAATTTCTCAAAAAAACTATTGGCAATCTCAAAAAGCCGTGTTATGATAACTGAAACGGTTCAGCACGGTTTTTTATCATGAAGTTGTCGGTTGTTCTTTCAGTAATTTTCGCGAGCGTCCTCTTGTTCGGATGCGGTTCATCCGTTCAAGAGATCGACAAGGATGCGTCCGCTAAGGCGGTCAATAATGCCCAAATGGCGAGGCAGATTTTTAACGCTGCAGGAGGCAAGTTTGATGCTGTTTCCGAAGCCGATAAGGCAAAACTCAAAGAAGCGTATGGCGGCGATGAGGGAGTCAAGAAACTGTGGGATTCTATGACGAACCCACCCATAGGCGGAGGAGCTCCGACGCCTCCTGGCGCACCTGCTCCACAATAAGTGACCAGAATGCGGAAACGGTTCACCATCTCCGATGTTGCTAAGCTTGCCGGCGTTGGCAAAGTAACGGTCAGCTACGTCCTGAATGGTCGGGCCGAGGCCGCTCGCATCAGCAAAGAAACCGCCGAACGGGTTCTGGCCGCTGCCCGTGAACTTGAATACCGCCCGAATGCCATCGCCCGAAGCCTCGTCAACCGAAAAGCAAACGCGATCACCCTCGTCTTCCAAAAAAGCGGCTACTTCAGTTCGACTTCGACCTTTATCTCAGAGATCCTTCGGGGTGTCAGCGAAGCGTGCGTCGAGGCGGATGTGAACCTCATTCTCCACACAAGGTCGTTCAACAACCCGGTCGAGGAGGCTCACGCGATCATGGACGGACGCACCGATGGAGCCTTGGTCCTGCGGGATAACGGCGACCCAACAATCGAAGAGCTTGTGATCCGAGGCTTCCCCACAATGCTGTTCTTTGCGAGACCCGATCATAACCGCGTCTCATTTGTCGATTCCGATAACTACACGGGCGGAAGGCTCGCGGCCGAACACCTTCTCGGCATCGGGCATGAGCGCGTCGGTATGATTCACGGAAATCCCGCCTCCGTGGCCTCCAATGACCGCATGGCCGGCTTCAGGGCCGCTCTTACTTCACGAGGACACGTTCTTGATGAGTCCAGAATGCTTCGGTTCGACGCTCCCGATCATGTCGATCTCCAAGTCGTAAATTGGATCAAGAAAAATAAGCTCACTTCGGTGGTGTGTTGGTCCGACGACGTGGCATTTGAGTGCCTTGAAACGCTTTCCAAAAACGGAATTTCGGTTCCAAATGATGTTTCCTTTGTGGGATTCGACTCCTCACCCGCATGCGAACGCTCCAACCCTCCACTTACGAGCGTTCGACAACCCATCTACGAAATCGCTTTTACTGCCGCCCGAAAACTTATCGCCAAAACCAGGGACGAATCTGAGGTCATCGAACCAAGCATTTATCCCCTCACCCTCGATGTCCGGGAGTCCACTCTCGCCATTGAACCACTGTCTTCAACGAAGAGGCAATCATGAAAACCACTCAAAATCGAGCATTCACGCTCATTGAACTACTCGTCGTCATCGCGATCATCGCGATCTTGGCCGCGATCCTTTTCCCGGTCTTTGCCCAAGCAAAGGCTGCCGCAAAAGCAACCACTGCCATCTCGAACTGCAAGCAAATCGGAACTGCGCTTCAGATTTATATGGCAGACAGCGACGACATCCGTGTTCCGCGCTACACCAACCTGGACACCACCCCGGTGCGCACCGAGCAGAACTGGAAGATGCTGTCGCAGCCTTACATGAAGAACCGCGACATGTTCAAGGATCCCATGAACCCGGCCGCGCGTTACTACGACGCTCAGTCCGACCCTGCCTTGGCCGCGCTGTGGAACTTTGCGGTCCAACCCGAAGCGGGTCGATTCCCACGCGGTTACTCGATCACAAACCTTTTCTATCTAACCGGAAAATGGGACGATAACGGACTCACGCCAACGGCGCTCGAAAATACAGCAAACATCATGATGACGGTCGAACAGAAACGACCTTGGGCGGATGCTGGTC
The DNA here is from genome assembly GCA_964566635.1 of uncultured Fimbriimonas sp. Classification (GTDB taxonomy): domain Bacteria; phylum Armatimonadota; class Fimbriimonadia; order Fimbriimonadales; family Fimbriimonadaceae; genus Fimbriimonas. The sequence goes on from CAZMJL010000002.1 coordinate 180,494, forward strand.
CATTCTTAAACTGGACACTGAATGAAGGCGAGCCAGACGGGTCAGCTTCAAAAGGCAGTGGCTGGACTTGGGGCGGCGGAAAGTGGGATGACAAAGCCATGGTTGTCACCTACTTCGATAGCCACGCAAAGCGACAAACGCACGGAGCCATCTGCGGTCGAGCAAATGAAATCAACATGTGGGGTTACCAACGCGACAGGCTCGCAACCCCGGGTGCTTACATCAGCGGCGCAACCCTCGAATGGCTCGACACCTATTGCGCAACTCGACCAGCTGGTTACTAATCTTCAGCTCAACACCTGAATGACGAGACTAAGGGGGCGAAAGCCCCCTCCTCGGTAATCCCTCCATGCTCACAACTGCTCTCGCAACCTTTGCCCTTGGCCAATACACACCGCCTCAAAAAGGCTGGCCACTCCTCAACGACATCTCCAAGCGCACGTTCAACTACTTCGTCGAGCGCTCGCACCCCGTGACCGGATTCACAAAGGATCGATCACGTAACTTTCAAGAGAAAGATAGCGACGATCACTACGTCGCCAGCATCGCCGCCATCGGGTTCGCCCTTTCGGCCTACGCCGTTGGCGAACATCGAGGCTGGATGACCCGCGCCGAGGCGATCAAGGTTTCCCGAAAAACCCTCAAGCACATGATCGAGGTTGCGCCAAAGCACCGAGGCTGGTACTACCACTGGCTGAACTGGGAAACCGGCAAGAAAGAGTGGAATAGCGAGCTCTCAAGCATCGATTCCGCCATCTTCTGGTGCGGCATGATCCTGAACGCGCAGGCGCTCAAGGATCCCGAGATCACCCGGATGAGCAATCAGATCCTCAAAGCCGTCGACTGGAAGTTCATGCTTACCAACGATGGCTCAAAGCCAAACAAAAAGACATTTAGCATGGGCTGGCGACCCGATCAGGGCTTCCTCGACGCCGAATGGAGCGGCTATTGGGAGTCCATGATGATCTACCTCCTTGCCCTCGGCGCGGATGAATCGATCCCCACCGACGTCTGGAAAGGCTTCGAGCGCAAACATGAGAAAGGGTACGGCCAAGAGGTCCTCACCGGCGGCGCGCTCTTCCTGCACCAGATGTCGCACATCTTCTTCGACTTCAAGGGCAAGCGCGATATGCTCGGGTACGACTACTGGGTCAGCAGCCGCAACAACACGCTCGCTCAGATCGAATTTGCTAACCAAAACCCGAACAAGTTCAAAGGGTACGGCCGAGGAATCTGGGGCATCAGCGCCTGCGATATCCCCGACGGCTACGGCGCGCAAGGAGTCCTTGGACCATGGACCGATAACGGCACCCTCGCACCCCCCTGCGCGGTCGCCAGCATGATGTTCACCCCCAAGGAAAGCATGGCGTCGGCCGAGGCTTACGTCAAGCAGTACCCCGAAACCTACGGCAAGTACTCCTTCGTGACTGGCTTCAACCCGACCAAGAACTGGGTGAGCAAGGATATGATTGGCATCGACCACGGCCAAATGCAATTGGGCATCGAAAACGCTCGCGACGGTTTCCCCAACAAAGCCTTCATGACGCATCCCATCGTCCAACGAGGCATGAAACGAGCCGGCTTCCGGGTGACCAAAGAGGGTCCAATCGAGTCCAGAAAGCTCCTAGTGCCCCCCAAGAAATAGAACTAGGGTAACGTCGGATTGTGCCGCTGTTTTTGCCACAATCCGACCTTCCCAAGCACCCCAAGTACAACGATTACATCACCGCGCGCCGCGAGATCGCAAACCTCGATTCGAAGGCGAATGGGGTCCAAGCGACCGGATTTAGTGCCGACGGACAGGCCGTGCTCCTTAATAACGGCAAACAGATGGTGATCGCCTCCGGCACGATTGAGGAGGCCACGGCCCCCGCCAATAATCCGGGCCTCGGACGACGACAAGGTGGCCCGTCGAGAGGGCGCCAATTCACTTCGGCCGTCTCCCCCGACGGCAAGCTCACCGCCAAGTACGCCGACAACAACATCACGCTTGAGTCACCTTCGGGCAAAGTGCAAATCACGAAAGACGGTTCCGCACAGGCACGGATAAAGTACGGAACGGCAAGCTGGGTGTACGGTGAGGAGCTCGGGCAGAACCAAGCAATGTGGTGGTCCGGAGACTCGAAGACCCTGGTCTACTACCGATTCGACGAATCAAAAGTACAAGATTATTTCCTGACAACTGGACAAAACGGCATCTACAATCGCCTCTACACCGAGGCGTATCCCAAAGCAGGAACCCCGAATCCCACCGTCCAGCTCTTCGCGTACGACGTCGCCTCGGGCAAGTCGAAAGAGATCGACACCAAGTTCGCGTCAACCGACCCCGACATCGCCCATTACGTCTACAACGTCCAATTTGCACCGGACGGAAAAACGCTTCTTTATAACCGCACTAACCGAAAGCAGAACGTGATGGAGCTGTGCGCGGCGAGCCTTGAGACGAGTAAATCGCGGGTTGTTGCGCAGGAATCTAACCCAAATGGTTGGGTTGATAATAGTCCGGCGATGCGGTGGCTCAGCGACGGTGACCGCTTCGTCTGGACCTCCGAGCGCAATGGCTATGCTAACTTCTGGCTCGGCTCACTCTCGAAAGGGCTCCAAAGCCCAATCACCATCCTTCAAGCCGAAGTCGTCTCGATTCTGCGCCTCGATGAATCGAAAAAGGAGCTTTGGTACACGGCGCGAGATGGCGAAAATCCATACCTCGTCCAGCTTCATCGGGTCGGACTGGATGGCAAAAATGATCGACGGCTCACGGAGCCGAGTACAAGCCACACCGTGACGATCTCCCCCGATGGCTCCATGTTTATTGATCGCGCGGTCAAGATCGGCGGCAACCCCATGACCACCGTGCGCGACCGCGATGGCAAGCTCATTACAGGAGTGTCGAAAGGCGACATTTGGGTCTACAGCGACGCAAAATACTCCCCCGCCGAACGCTTTACAGTCGTAGGCAGCGACGGCAAGACCCCCATCTACGGTTACTTCTGCAAGCCTCGAAACTTCGACGCTACCAAGAAGTATCCGCTCCTCCTGCGCGTGTACGGTGGACCCGAATCGGGTGGCTCGCCCGAGCGCCTGATTGGCCCCGATGCTGTCTGCGAGCTCGGATTCATCACCGCTTGGATCGACGCCAAAGGCACCAAAGGTCGCGGGCGCGACTTCACGCAGTCGGTCTACGGAAAACTTGGCGTCGTCGAGATTGACGACACCGCCGCTGCCGTCACCGACCTCTGCAGGAAGTACCCGTTCATCGATTCCACCCGCGTGGGGGTTGAAGGAACGTCTTATGGCGGATACTTCTCCGCACTCTCGCTTTTGCGGCACCCCGAGGTGTACGCCGCCGCCTGCGCGAGCAGCGCAGTGACGAGCTGGTGGCACTACGACACCATCTACACCGAGCGCTACATGGACACCCCCCAGAACAACCCCGAGGGGTACAAAGCTGGCTCCGCCATGGAATTCGCGGGCAACCTGAAAGGGCAGCTTTGTCTGTTCTACGGAACTGCCGACGACAACGTCCACCCGACCAACACCCATCAGCTGATCGCTGCGCTCGACAAAGAAGGGAAGCCGTATCGACTTTATGTGGGCGTCGACCAGGGCCACGCGGCTCTGCGGCAAGACCGTATGCTCGAGTTCTTCATCCAGGCCCTGAAGCCCTAATCCGCGCCGGGAAACTTTGGCAGACCTTTGATCGCCCGCAGATACCTCTGCGGGTCAAAGCTTGATTGCTGACCAAAATGCGCTTGCGCGATGAAAAAAAGGAAGACCAGGTTGATGATGAGCGTCAAAAGGGCAATTCGATGTCCCTTTCGGTACGCGGAAAGGGAGAGAATGCACCCCGCGATCCCCGCCGCCAAGTGGAATCCTACCGGCAAGCAGCAGAGCACTAACGAGCCGAAGATACACACCCAAGCACCCCGAAGCTCGTTTACACCCGCATTGATCTTGAGCGGGGTGTAAGCCTCAAAAGTTTGCCCTTGTCCCCAAACGAGCCTATCGACCGTGCTCGCCGCAATTCGCATCGAAGATCCCTCGGGCTGAAGCAACGTGGTCGGCGCAACTCGCCCCTCAACAATCCATTGGTTGATTGTCGCGAGGTCGGCGGGGCCGTAGGTTTGCCCATCAACAGCATGAACGAGGTAGCGCAACAACGCATAGTTTACGCTCATAATGAACCCGTGGTCGTCGGCGTAGGCATCGATATTGTGGAGATCGGACGGATTGCGAAGGCGATGAAAAACCCGCGCTTCGTGCCCCGCGTGCTCACCGAAAGGGAAGAGGCCTATTGCAAAAACGCACAACAGGTCGCGGGCCGCTGGGCCGCCAAAGAGGCGGTCATTAAGGCAGTTGGCATTCCGCTTTTGATGCGGGATATCGAGATTCTCAACGACCCGCTCGGCCAGCCTCACGTCACAATCCGCGACCTCCGATTTGACTCCACCAGGTTGCGAGTTTACGTTTCGCTAAGCCACGAGAAAACTCATGCCGCCGGAGTCGCGGTCGTCGAGCGGATCGTCCTTCAAGTGCCGATGTAGCCTAAATCCGGCGCAAAACCATTCGGTGGCTGACTTCCCAATCCCTCGCGCCATTCGCCTTGAGCCATTTCTCGCTCGTGAGTGTGCCATCAGGTGCCAACGTCCATCGCCGCCGAAATGTCCCGGCAAAATTCGATGTCAACTGCGGCCTCTCAATCTCGAACCAGTTCGAAGTTCCGGCCGAAAACTGCTTCCAGTTGGTCAACTTAAACACCGATTTCTCGGAGAGTGATCGCTCCGTCCAAGTCGTACCGTCCTCGCTGATTTCAATGGCGTCCACCGACCACTGGTACTGGGGCGGGTTGAACCGGAACTTGGTGTCATAGATTCCCTCGCCAAACCGAACTTGGATCGGCATCTGTTTGTCCTTCTTCTCAAACAGATCGTGAAAGAACATCGTCCCGTCGTAGGTTCCTTGGAGGCGATTGAAGCCAGGGTCGATGACGAGCATAAGGGTCTCTACGCGATTACGCTGAGATCCTCACACGCTCACAATCTCAGCTCTGGTTTGCCGCCTGCAACATTTCGGCCAAATCTACCAGGTTGATCTCCTCATCTGTCACCTGCTTGACGCTAGCATCCAGCATGATCTTGCAGAACGGACACCCGAGCGCGACCGTCTTCGCTCCCGTCGCCAAAAGCTGCTCAACCCGCGCATTCGAGGGACGCTCCGTCAAAGGCTCTTCCATCCACATTCGCCCGCCTCCAGCACCGCAGCAACGAGTCTTCTGCGAGTGAAACTCCGGATTCACCATCCCCTCGACCAGCGCTCGTGGAGCCTCGGCCTCGTCATTCACCCGGCCAAGGTAACAGGGGTCGTGCATCACCACCGAGCCACGCTCGGGCTTTGCAGCGAGCAGCTTGCCTTTGGAAACGAGCGTCTGGAGCAGTTGCGTGTGGTGGAATACCTCGATTGACGAGCCAAAGTCACCGTACTCGTTCTTCAGCGAGTTGAAGCAGTGCGGGCACGCAGTTACGATCTTCTTCACACCGTATCGCTCAAAGACCGAGACGTTCTCCATCGCCTTTTCTTGGAACAAGAACTCCTCGCCGAGCCGCCTCGCCGGGTCGCCCGTGCAGGCCTCTTCGTTGCCCAAACACGCGAAGGAAACCCCCGCCTTTTTCAGCAGATCCGCGACCGCTTTGGTGGTCTTCACCGCTCCCGGATCCGTTGCGCCTGCGCACCCGACCCAGAACAAGTACTCAAAATCGCCAGTCGTGCGAGCAAGCGGAATATCCAGCCCCTGCATCCACTCTTCCCGGTTGCCGCTCGTGCCCCAAGCGTTGCCGGTCGATGCCGTTTGGCGCAGCACCAATGCTCCTGAGCCGCTTAGGCCGCCCTCCGAGACGATATTTCGCCGCGCATCGACGATGATGTCCACGTGCCGAATTAACACCGGACACGCCTCGACGCACGCATTGCACGTCGTGCATTGCCACAACGCTTCGGGATCAAGCGAAGGCACCACTTCCGCGCCCGACGCCATTGCCCCACGCAGATCCTGCACGATCTGCTTCGGATTCAAAATCTTGCCAACCGCGTTCGCCGGGCAAACCTCGGTACATCGCCCACACTCCATACACGCGTCGAGCGACATCAAATGCCATCGCGAATAGTCTTTGGCGTACTTCACCCCGATCTGCTCGGTCTGCTCGACCTCCTCCATCGGAATCGTGCGCAGCTTGCCCATCGGGGTATCCGGCGAGCCTGCCGCACTAAAGATCGCGAGTACGATGTGCCGCAGCCGTAACCGCGGGATCAACACAAAGAACGCAAAGACGCACAGCGCGTGGAACCACCAGAGCGACTTGTAAGCGACAACATTCCCCTTCAGCGCCGCCAAGGGTTGCGACAACGCATAACCGACCCAAGACACCGAATCCCAGCCCTTCTGCGATTGCGGATTGATGGCGATTCGCGCCGCCTCGAGGAGGTAACCGTTTACGGTGATGAGCAACAAAAGCCAAAGGACAAGCATGTCCACGTTGTCCTTCGAGATCGGCTCCTTGGTACTCGCCCGCCGAGCAATCGCCCACACCAGACCAAACAGTAGAAGAAGGCCAAGCGTATCAAAGATCAACTCATAAGCCAAGTAATAGGCGCCTTGGTGAAACTTGATCGGCGAGTAGGTGTTGATTCCGAGGAGAGTCGTCGCGACAAACAGAGCGAGGAACCCATAGAACATCATCAGGTGCATGGGCGCACCGGTCTTTGGCCGGCTTGAGCGAACTTTCTTTTGTAGAAGAATATATGTCCAAACCTTACCAAACCATTTTTCGATTCCCGCGCGAGTCGGCATCCAGTACAGACGCCCTTGGCGGATCTCGCCCGTCGGGCGGCCTTGAAGCCAAAGCTGAACCCGCGCCCAGATCTGCCAACCCATGTAACCCACAGAAGCGATGGCGCAAGCGTAAAAAAGGAGCTTCTCGGGGAGACTAAACTGCCAATATTCTTCTCGAGTTGGGTTCATGCGGGCCGCGCCTTTGCGATCCATAATGCGCTAACCGCGCATCAAAATCAAGGGCTATTGTACCGGGGACTGCCGAAGCCGAAGCTCGCTCGCGATCTCCGAGACCGTTCCGATTCTCAACTTTGAGCGATTCCGCCCAATCGCCTCAACAATCATGCGGTGCATCAAAATCTTGGTGAAGTCGCCTTCAAATAGCCCCGAAAACGGGATGATCACCCAGGTCGGCTCGTCCGAGTCGAACGCCCGAGAGAGATCCATCGAGGGATATCTCTTGATATCCAAAACTTGCAGATGCTGCGTGGAGGACAGGGGAGTGTTTTGCCCCGAAATGGAGGTTACAACCGTCGGAAACTCGCGGTGCATGATCTCAGAAAAGTTGGCGACATCCCCGTAAAGGGTCCCTCCGGGATGATACAGGCTCGTTGCCTTCACCCCAAACACATCGCGCACAAACCGCTTTGCAGAACGAATCTCTTCGCCGAAGCCCCCGTTCGTCCATCCGGGAAGGAAGCCAGAGCGCGTCGCATCTCCAAATGGAGCCAGCCCAATCTCGTGCTCAGTAGCTTTTAGAGCATCCCATGGGCGAACATCGTCAATCACGTTCAACGGATCGAGGAAGAAGGTCGCCGGGAGCCCAAGTTGGCGCAACAGCGGCACCGCCAACTCCAGATGCTCGGGTAGGCCGCCCACGTAAGCAAAGCTCACCGCACAAAATGCCCCGTTGGACCAAGGAGAGACCGATTCGCCGATGAAACGCTTTGGTGCCACCGTTTGCTCCATTACCCCTCCAATCAATCCGGACATGTTGAAAAGCTTTCTCGCAACAAGAGTGCCATTCGACTCAAAGTCCCACGAGAACTATAACGATCACCGGGTTTAGGCCCGATTACAGCTTGCCTCTTGACTTCACATCAAGATAGTAGTTCACGAGGTCCTTTGCCAAGTCCTGCGGCTCTGAATCGAGCACGCGCAGATGCGCGCTCTGCAGCATCGTTGATGCCTGGCGACGTTCGTCGGTCAGAAAGTGAGCCGAGGCGTACCGGAAAAGATCGTCCTTCGTCTCCGGCTCTTTGCGCAAAATCTCCCTAAACCGAGGATCGGAAATGTTGACCAACACCGCCAAATGAGCCCGAGACATCGTCCCGTAGCTCTGGATCACATCTCGCGCCATGTCGCGATCTTCCAGACCCGTAAAATTCAGCATCAGCGATCGCCGCTTGTGCCGCGCATTGAGGTACCCGAAAGCTCGGATCGGGTCGCTCTCCACCGGCTCAGCAACCAACCCATACATCGCATTCAGCAAGACCCCAAGTTGGCGCTGACCTTTTTTGGGCGGAACGTACGTGATCACATCTGCGCCGTACGCGAGCAAGCCGACATTGTCACCCGCCATGATCGCGCTCTGGATCAGCATCAGAACCGAGTCGAGCACCAAATCAAGCTTGCGCACTCCGTCGACTTCGGCCAGCATATGCCGACCGCAATCCACGCAGAGCATCACCGCTTGATTGCGCTCCACTTCGTACTGCCGAACGATTAGTTTGCCGCGCCGAGCCGTGGCACTCCAATCCACCTTCCGGTAGTCGTCCCCCTCGGCATACTCCCGAAGAGACTCAAACTCAGTTCCGATTCCGCGCATCTTCGAGATGCGCAATCCAATCTGCTTCAACCGTCCCGTTTGGTTGAGAAGGTCAAACTCCCGCAAAGCGAGGATATTGGGATAAACCTTTACTTCCTGGCTGGTTTCTAGCTCGAACTGCCGTTGAACGAGCCCAAGCGGGCAGTTGAGGCGCAAAAACGTTCCTCGCAGAACCTCTCGGCCGCGCTCGGGCGGAACTAACACAAACTCATAGCCGAACTTCTTGCCCGGCTCGACCGCGAACTTGGCTTCGTTGCCTTCACCCGAAAAGGTCGCCGGCAACTCGTCGCGCACCATTCCCGATACCGCCACTCCCGATTCGTTTTCGATCTCCAGCAGCACCCTGTTTCGGGCGCGCACACTCAAGACCGCATCCATTCGGCGCCGAAACCTGAGTCCGTCCGCCGAAACTCCGAATCGGTACGTGAGGAACGCGATTAACAGCAGAAAGCCGTTGTACAGATAGAAAACCGAGGGCAAACCGGCAAGCGTCCCAATCACGATGAGCGGAGTTCCCGCAACGATCGCCCACCACAAACGGCGAGTTGGAACCATCACGCTCCGAACCACTTGAGGCTCGAAGAATGCATCCGCTTTTCCAAATTCGTTTGCTTCGCCGCTCATTCTTAGTACACTCAAATCGTGCCGTTAGAAACCGCCGTCCTCACACCGGAGAAGACAGTTCTAACATACCGCCTCGCTGGCCTAGGCGGACGATTCCTTGCGCATATTGTCGACGGCATTCTCATCCTTGTTATCGCCTACCTGGTTACGATGGTCATGAGCCTGTTTACAGTAATCAGTTTCGAGATGTTCACCAACACGATCGGCGCGATTCTCGGCTTCATCATCTCGTTCCTCCCGTTCGTTTACTTCATCTTCTGCGAGGGCTTCATGAACGGCGTGACTCCCGGCAAAAAGCTCGCCGGAATCCGCGTGCGGATGATTGACGGCACCCCCGTCACCTTCGCTGCCGCCACCGCCCGGAACATCCTCCGCGTCGCCGATTTTCTTCCTGCTGCCTACTTCATCGGAATCACATCGATGTTCGTGAATCCTCGTCTTCAGCGCCTGGGAGACCTCGTCGCAGGAACCATTGTCGTCCACGAAACCAAAGTCACCGAGTCGTTCTCCATTGCCCCTCACAGGGTCGGAATTCACCCTCTCGAGCACCTCGTCGGCGAACTCAAGAACATGACCGACGCGCAGTATTACGTACTCCGGCGATACTGCGACCGCTTTCCCGAGCTCCCGCCCCAAGTTCAAAACCACCTGACCGATACCGTCTGGAAGCCGCTAGCGAAAAACCTCAACATCACCCTCGACCCCACCATCCACCCGCTCTACTTCGCGGAGGCAGTTGTCATGAAATACGGCCGCGTCCGGGGGATGTTGTAAACCTCATGTGGAATCGGGGGAACATCTTGGGGAAAACTTTGAGCATTGAGAAAGGTCGAATAAGTTCCGGGTTTCGAGGGGGTTTCTGCCCGAGCTTTCCACTTGTTTGGGTCAGGTTAGAACAGCCTCGAAAAAGAGCCACTTATCCCCAAATCCACACTGCTAATAAGAGTAATAAGTCTTTCTCAGAAGGAAAGTGTTTTAAGAAGAGGGATGTGGATTGAGCGGGATCGTCAACCATTTACGGCTCACCAACTTCCGAAATTTCGCCCACTTGGATCAAACCCTCAGTCCGGGCTTTACAATCCTTGCCGGTCAGAACGCCCAAGGCAAAACCTCAATTCTTGAGGCTATCTATTGGCTGTCCACCGCGCGTTTACTGCGGGGCCAGAGGGATGCCGAGGCTATCCGAACGGGCACCGAGGGCTGCATCGCCGAAGCCACTCTTGAGGGTGGCACTACCGTTGCCGGGAAGCTAGAAGCGGGATCGCGAAAGCGATTCTTCCTGAATGGGGCAAGCCTGCCCAAAGCCTCGGACGTGCTCGGCAGAATCCCAACGGTTTGTATTTCGATGTTCGATCTGGTCATCGTCTCGGGAGACCCATCCGACCGTAGAATTTTCCTTGATCTGGAGCTCTCCGCCCTGTTTCCGGCATATCTTCGCCACTTTGCTACCTACAAGCGAGCGTTGGAGCAGCGCAACGCGCTGCTGAAGATGGCGCAAGAGCGCTCAATTGATGAATACGCCTTCGAAGGTTGGGAAGAGCAACTGGCCGTTCACGGCTCCGAGATGCGATCGATCCGTCGGAGGTACATCGACGGCCTCTCCCCGATCGCCTCGGAAGTTCATTCCCAAATGGCTTCGCGCGAAGAACTGCTCTCGCTGCGGATGATCGAAAAGGATGAGACGGACCTTCATACCGCCCTTGCCACAACTCGAAGCGCAGACATCCACCGTGGAAGCACTCAAATCGGTCCCCATCGCGATGATCTCGAAATTCTGATCGACGGAAAGGAGGCGAGGCTTTTTGGCTCACAAGGTCAGCAGCGCACGGCGGTGATTTCGCTCAAAATCGCGACTCTCGAGCTTTGGCGAGAACGCATCGGAGTCCCACCACTTCTTCTCCTCGACGACATGCTCTCCGACCTCGACCCCGAACGGAGAGCCAAGCTCTGCCATATCGTCGCGCACAGAGCCTCTCAGGCCGTTCTAACGTGTACTGAGGCATCCGCCGCTGGGAGCGAAATACTTGAGTTGGCGGACGTCCTGAATGTGCAAAATGGAAGCGTGAGCCGCGCATGAGGAAATTTGACCGCTTGCTGGGAGATGCCGTGTTGCAGGGCGAAGCCCTTCGCGCCGCGCGTGCCCTGACGATCCTCAAGCGGTGGGATGAAGTTGTAGGCGCTAAGATGGCCGAGCGATCGTGCCCAGATCGATATGATCATGGCAAAGTCTTCGTTGCCGTTACCGGCTCAGCTTGGGCGCAAGAATTGCGGATGCAGAAGGAGACTTTGCTCGCAAAGCTGCATGAGATGAGCAACGATCCTTCGCTGTTTATCGATTTGCGGTTTGGAGTTCGGCCGCTCCGAGCCTCGTTTGGACAAGCCGTGATCGAAGACACGTTCGAGAACCCGCCCGAGCACCTTAGCATCCGGGAAATCGCCCAGCGGCGACTGGAGAAATGGCGCAATGATTCGCCAGATCAGCGCTAGACCGCTTTTTTTGATGCTCATCGGCCTGATACTAGGCCTTAACTTTCCAACCATTGCGTGGGCTTTTGGCATCGGAGTAGTTCTTGCTACTCTTTTCAATATCCGACCTGCCGCATGGCTCTGTGCTGGAGTTTTCCTCGCTGGATTTATCGCCCAGACCTCACAGCCGCCGTTGTTCGAGCAAGGGCAATTTCGAGGAAACATCACGTTAACCGGCTTTGCAGAGTATCGAAACGGGCAAACCTGGGTTCCTATTCGCCAAGGAACGCTCAAAATCCCTGGGCAACTTCCCGTTGCCGCATTCGAAACTTGGCAGATCGAAGGCACCGTCACCGAGGCCAAGAACGGCGTTTTGCGAGCCGAAAGAGCTACCCGCATCAAAACCTCGGTCTTCAGCGCAGTTGGCGCGATCCGGCTCAACGCTATCCGGCACATCAACACGCTCTACGGCGACCGAGATGGCGCGTGGATCAACGCCCTCACGTTCAATTTCGCCTCCGATCTCGAGCGATCAGACAAAGCGAATCTGGTCAATAGCGGAACCTACCACCTCGTTAGCGCCAGTGGCCTCCACGTGTGGGTGCTGGCATTCATGGGTCAATTTGCCCTCATTCTCCTCTCCGTTCGGCGCGAAGTTCAGATTCTCCTAGTTTTGGCGCTCCTGACGGCATACTGCCTGCTCACGGGTTTCCATCCGCCCACCGTGCGCTCGGCGCTCATGTGGCTCATCGTCTCCTCGGCGTACCTGTTTCGCCGCTCTCCCGATGGTATCTCGGCTCTAAGTCTGAGCGGGATCCTTTGGCTTGGGTTTGCCCCGAATGATGTCTTTACGCCGTCCTTTCAGCTTTCCTATGTGGTCACCAGCACCCTCATCATCTGGTTCGAGAGAGGGCGCACCCAACTCAGCGAGTACGGTTGGAAACGGGGTCTTGCCGCATCCTGCGTGGCATCGCTTAGTGCCGAGCCGCTAGGAGCTTGGTGGTTCGGCCGAATCGTTTTCATCGGCCCAGTCACGAACCTGTTGGTCGAGCTGGCTTCATCCGTACTCGTCGTGTGCGGATTTCTCTCCGTGATTCCCGGAGTTGGCTCAGTGGCGAGTCTCATCGCTCGCCCCATCCTGTGGGGCGTTCAGCAGATCGTCGAAATCTCTTCACGATCCCCGCACCTCACCATCATTCCGAGGTCCGTGAGCCCGGCAATGCTGGTGGTTTACTATCTTCTGCTACTAGGACTACTATGGAGCCGGCCCCACCGGGGACCGGCTCTCATCACGTCAACTCCGGAGGAGTTGGAGCCGCGCCCTTAACTTTTCTAGCTTCGATTCAAGCTCAGAAAGTGCGTTTCGATCTCGCTCGATGATCTCAGGGTTTGCCTTTTCGACGAACTGCGGATTGTTCAATCGTCCCGAAAGACCAGCAATCTCCTTTTCCGTCTTCGCCAGATCACGCTCAATCGCCGCCGTCACCTTCTCAAGATCGATCAAACCATCGACCACGATGTGGAAATCGATCCCGCCCGATGTTGTCGAGACGTGCCGGTCCGCAGGCTTTCCGGGCTTCAACTCAGCGACCCAAGCCTGCGATTGCACAACCGAGACTGCATCCCCGAGCGAACCCTCGAAGTAAGCAACCGGAATCTGTCCCATCGGCTTTAGGTCAAGCTCGGCACGGAGAGCTCGTAATGCTCGAATCGCCGCGAAAACTCGCTCAATTTCCCCTTCTGCGTCGGTATCAACCAGTGCCGAATCCACGCTCGGCCACGACGCCGACATCAAGAATGCGCTCTTCTCGGCAATCGGAAGGTGGCTGTACAACTCCTCGGTGATGAACGGCATCACCGGGTGAAGCAGCTTCAAGAACGCCTCGAACGCCGTCAGAAGCACCCACTGCGGAGTCTGAGCGGTTTCAGGATTCTGCAATCTTGATTTCGAAATCTCCAAGTACCAGTCGCAAACTTCGCTCCAAAAGAAGCGGTACATCGCCTGACAAGCGGCTTGGATGTCGTAACGATCGTACGCAGACTTGACCTCGTCAATCGTCTTCGATAACCGCGTGAGGAGCCATCGATCCACGACTTCAAACGAGCTCGGTCGACTCGGAACCTCTTGGATATTCATCAAAACAAACCGAGTCGCGTTCCAGATCTTGTTGCAGAAATTCCGCGCATCCTCGGTTTTCTTGTCGCTGTACCGAAGGTCTTGGTTTTCACCCGTTTGGCTCAGAAGCGTCCATCTCAAGGCGTCGGCGCCGAGCGTGTTGATGATGAGCATCGGATCAATTCCCGTGCCCAACGACTTCGACATTCGGCGTCCGTCTTCGCGAAGCACCGTTGCGTAGATCATTACATCAGAGAACGGCTTCTCACCAACCAAGTCATAGCCCATCATCATCATTCGGGCAACCCAAAGGTTGATGATATTGCGGTCAGTAACCAGAGCTTGAGTCGGATAGAACCGCTTCAAGTCCTCGGTTTGCTCTGGCCAGCCCAAGGTGGCAAAGGGCCACATTCCCGAGCTGAACCAAGTGTCCAGCACGTCCTCGTCCTGACGAACAATCTTCGCCTCGCCCGCCTGCGCTTGGGCTTCTTCCCAGCTTGTGGCAACGTAGCAGGTTCCATCTTCAGTGTAGTAGGCCGGAACTCGGTGACCCCACCACAATTGGCGGCTGATGTTCCAATCTCGGATCGATTCCATCCAAGCCAAGAAGATTTCCTTGAACCTAGCCGGGTGGAAGGTGACTTCGTCTTTCTGAACCGCTTCGATAACCGGCTTAGCGAGCTCGGTTTGGCGAGCAAACCATTGCTCGCTGAGGAGCGGTTCGATGACTTCGCCCGAACGATCCGAAATGATGATTGGAATATCGTGCGGCTCGATCTCAACCAGAAGCCCTGCTTCTTCCAGGTCCTTGACGATCTGCTTACGAGCTTCATAACGATCCAGACCCTCGTACTTCGCAATCCGTTCCGCGATTTCCGCAGGCTCATTTTCTCGCGACCATTCGGCGGAGATTTCCGCAGAAAGATTGAGAACAACGGGCATTGCCAGAGAATGTCGCGCTCCGACTTCAAAGTCGTTGGGATCGTGGGCAGGAGTGATCTTCACCGCACCGGTTCCGAATTCAGGATCAGGATACAGGTCAGCAACCAGCGGAATTTCGCGATTCACAAGGGGAACGCGCAAGGTCTTACCGACTTTGCCTTCGTACCGCTTATCCGAAGGGTGAACCGCCACGGCGATATCGCCCAGCAAAGTCTCCGGCCGAGTTGTTGCGATGATCACCTCACCACTTCCGTCCGTGAACTCGTACCGGATGTGATAGAGATTGCCTTTGCGAACCTCGCGGAACGTCTCGATATCCGATACGCTAGTCTTCAGTTTCGGGTCCCAGTTCACAACGCGCTTACCTCGGTAGATGAAGCCCTTCTTGTACCAATCAACAAAAACCTTGATCACAGCATCGGCATAGCCGGGATCAAGAGTAAAGGTCGAACGCGACCAATCGAATGCGCAGCCCAAAGCCTTGAACTGATTGAGAATCGTGTCCCCCGATTCCTTTCTCCATTCCCAGACGCGCTCGACGAACTTCTCTCGCCCCAACTGCCCGCCACTGAGGCCCTCTTTGCGTAGCTGCTTCTCAACGACGCTTTGGGTTGCGATTCCGGCGTGATCCTGTCCGGGGAGAATTAGGACGCTTTTGCCGAGGAGACGCTGATACCGTCCGAAAAGGTCTTGGAGAGGATAGCAAAGCGCATGTCCCATATGCAGCGATCCCGTAATGTTTGGCGGCGGGATTGTGACGCAGTAAGTGCCGTTCGGAGCGTCAGAAGATGGCTGGAAAAGACCAGCGGCATCCCAAGCGTAATACCATTTGCCCTCGATTGGGGCAGCGTCGTAACGCGGAGGAAAGTTCGTGATATCCATGTGAAACCTCGCTTCCATGTCGTGGAGTGAGGTCTATAGGATACCAAACGCCAGATGTTTCACGTTAAAATGTTCTATGTAACATGACTGATTTTGATCGAGGGTTTCTGTTGGGGTTCTTTTGCGCGCAGGGAAGCTTTGGCGGCGACGGCAGGCAAGGGCACATTATCCTCCGTATGAATTCAGTTCACCTACCGCTATTGCACGTGCTTTGTGAGAGGCTGGAGGGAAGCAAGCTCAACGGACCCTACGGTCACGAAAGTAAGACGTATTATCAGTGGTCCCTGCGCGGGCCTGGACTCGAGGCACTGATCAAATCCCGTCTTCTCGAAGAGTTGGCAACCATCGATCCGGAGTCGCACCGCAAATACCGGGCGATGGTTGACCGCTATTTCAAGAAGCTCGACAGAATCCAGTAACTAAACGGTGCTGTCATCAATAGGGAATCGAGCCGATCGAACACGCCTCCGTGACCGGGAAGTAGATTTCCGCTGTCCTTCACGCCCGCTTGCCGCTTCAAATAGCTCTCAAAAAGGTCACCGAGCTGCCCGATCACGCCGCAGGAAACCCCTAAAAGCAACATCTTGTCCATCGGGTACTTGAGGAAGTAACCAAGCGCCGCTGCGGCTCCAACGGCGGCGAGAAGGTTCGCGATGGAACCTTCCCAAGTCTTGTTGGGGGAAATCGAGGGAGCAAGTTTGTGCTTGCCAAACGCCTTTCCGGCGAAGATTGCAGCAGTATCTCCAGCCCAGATCGGGATCGCGGCAGTGAGCAACACGGGAAATGTCGAAGGATGGGATATAAGCTGGTACATCGAGGCTCCGGTACTCGCCATGAATCCAGGAACTGCCAAGCTTGATGTAGATTCCGAACTCCAGCGTGCGCCGATCACTAGTAGCGCAACTCCGTAACCCAAGCCAAGAAGGGCATAAATTGGTTGGTAGGGAAGCGAAGCGGCAAACAATATGGACAGGATAGTGATCAGGAACGCGATGGGATGAGAGGTTCGAGTGAGGACTCCCAATTCCCACGAAACACTACACAGGGCGGCAACAAGAAGTATCTTCGCCCCCCAACCCGTCGGATCAAAAAAAAGAACCCCCACCACGACGGCAAGCAGCACGATCGCGGTGAGGACTCTTTGTTTCACTCAGATAGTTTAGTCGTTTGGTGCCTCAACTTCGGCATTCAAAAGCTTGAGTGCCACTTGCGTGCGGTTCTCGCACTGAAGCTTGCGCATGATGACCGAGACCAGGTTCTTCACGCTTTGCTCTCGCAAGCCCGAAACTTCGCTGATCTTTCGGTTCGAGTGTCCCTTTGCGACCAACTCAGCCACCTCAAACTCTCGGTGCGTGAGGCGGTTACCACGTCGATACGGCCGCTTTCCTTCACGAACCATGAGCCGGCTCGGGATCTTGTCCTCGTAGCTTTGGAGCTTCTCAACAAGATCATCCCCCGACATGCTTCGCGAGATTAGAAAGTCAACGGTCTCTTTATCAAAGCCCGCAACGTACTTCTCACCAATCAACGCGACGATGAAGTCGCCGAACGTCTTCGCACCGAGAAGAAATTGCGAGTCGACGGCATCCAGCCCTTCGCTATCGACGATCAAGACTTGGGCGTGTGCACTTTTAGCACTTGCAACAAGAGCTCGCGCAGAAGATTCTTTCGCAACAACAGTGAAGTTGCCCCGGCGACCGAGGAAGCCGGCGAGAGAATCGAGAAACAGATTTTCCTTAGAACAAATAGCCAATCTCATATAAGTACCTTCATCCTTAACCCGTCCCTCTCTCCAAAGACGTGCCGCTCGATGATGTGTTTTATATCAGTATGTTTACTCGATTGGAGTGATTAAAAGTGATACTAGAACAGAAAATGGGGATAAAACAGGCACTGCGGGAATGCCAAAGTGCCTGTTTTATCCCCTGTGGGTATCTAGGTTACGGGTTGACCTTTACCTTGATTTGAGTCGAATACGGCTCTTTGACACCATAGGCATCGCTAATGGTTAGAGTCACGATGAACTCACCATTTTTCCGTGACGCCGCTGGATTCCGCTGATCCATCGAAGGTTGGCGGAACTTGTGCCGTACCGCTTGACCCTCAGCGTCGACTTGAATGCCGTCCGCATCATCAAAGTCCCATGAATACTTCAGGGAGCTGCTGCCACCGCTGCCGGTTGCTGAAAACACAACGGGAATTCCAACATTTGTCATCATCGTCCGCACATTGGGTTCACCGCGAATAGGAGTCTTGTCACTCACGACGCGAAGTTCGCCGACATAAAACGCGGTCGAAGTATCGCCCGCAAAGCTCACCTGCTTGACAACCTTATTGGTGCGATCAAAGCCTTTGATTGCCGATAGCGGAATCGAAGATTGCTTCCATCCACGATCCGTTCCTGCAGAAGAAACCGAGAGAACAGCCTCGCTCTTCAAACCATCAGTCGTCGTAATAATCACTCGCATCGAGGACAAGGTCGTCTGAGCGCCACCTGCTCCGGGCACTCCGCCGCCGCGACCTCCTGACCCACCAAAAGCCCCGCCGGGCGAATCCTCGCCGCCACCTTGACCTAAACCACCCGCGGCACCACCTCCGCGACCTCCGCTAGGAGGAGGACCGCCAATGCCAGGACCTCCGCGACCGCCGCCAGCTGGCCCGCCCGTGCTTCCCGTAGCCGAATCCAGCGTCTTAAACGTGATCCGAAGCAAGTTGGATTTATCGGCCGATGCCGCAGCGAGGTTGGCCGCATTGCCAAAGATCATCGATCCGCCCTGATAGTGGTTCTTCGTCGTGACCCGGACTGATTTCGTCCCCTCGTACGCCGTATCGTCGGTCTCGGTAATGATTCCGCTTCCCCAGGACTTCAGCGAGATGCTTTGATCTTTAAGCTCGAGTCCGGCACGGTACAAAACAACGGCCCCATCGCCCTGGGCGGCGGCCATCATGGATGCGGCGAGAAGTGTAATCACAATAGTTCTCCAGATAATCCTAGTCTCTGATTTGGATGCGCTCGATGCTCGTGGCGCGACCCGTATCAGTTCTGACGTTTATCGCTACCCCAGAGATTACACCAGGTTCATTGGCAACCTCGAATTTTTCTGGCAATCCCGTGCGGAAGCGGCGAAGAATAATATCACGATCCATCCCCAAAACGGAATTCCTTGGACCACACATCCCCACATCTGTGATGTAAGCCGTTCCGCCCGCCAGCACCGCCTCGTCCGCGGTCTGAACGTGGGTATGGGTTCCCACCACCGCCGAAGCACGGCCCTCACAGTGATATCCCATCGCGATTTTCTCGCTCGTCACCTCCGCGTGAAAGTCGAGGAATACATGCGGCGTTTGCAAATCCTTGGTCAGTTCGTCAAAGGCCCGAAAGGGGTCGTCGTAAGCGGGATCCATCTGGACACGCCCACTCAAGTTGATCACTGCGAGCTGAGTCCCTTCCTTCTGAATCTGAATCATCCCTCGGCCCGGAATCCCGTGCGCCATATTTTGGGGTCGTACAATCGGCTTCCCAGAATCCAAGTAGGAGGCAATCTCTCGCTTGTTAAAGGTGTGATTTCCGAGGGTAATCGCATCCGCGCCCAATGCGTAAAACTCCTCTGCGATCTTGTCGGTAATCCCCAGCCCACCCGCGCTGTTTTCGCCGTTGATGATGATAAACCGAGGCAGATACTTTGCCTTCAATGCCGGAAGGTGCTCTCGAACCGCGTCCCGCCCGGGCTTGCCCACCACGTCACCCAAGAAAAGGATCGTGTAGGTGTACATATCGCTCAATTATGACAGAGCGGGTCCTCGACGAAACCGATAAACAATCACACCAGCCAGGATCGCAACCACCGTCGGAACCTGCTTCAGCCACCCCTCCTCGGCAAGGCTATTCCAACCCAGAAGTCCAATCAAAACTACGGGACCAAGCGCCAGCAACCCGCAAGCCCACGCTCCACCGGGAATCCGAAACGGTCTCTCCAGCGATGGCTCCTGTCGCCGCAAGATGACCAACGCCGCAAACTCCAGCATCACGGAGAGCCCATAAAGAATCGCGTTCACAGTGATGAGCTCGCTAAAGCTGAACCACGCCAAACACGTGTATAGCCCAGCGCAAAGCACGATCGACCTTACGGGAGTTCCAGTGCGCTCGCTCGTATGCGCGAACCAACGCAGAAGGTATCCATCCTCTGCAAGTACCGCCGGAATCCGCGACGATGCCAGCATCTGCGACACAAACATCGCACTCGCGCTACTCAGTCCTCCCAAAAGCACCAGCGTCCCCACCCAGCCCCCCGCCGCCCTTGCCGCGATTGCCGGCCAACTGCCATCGGTCCATTGAGAGGCATCCGGCGAGGTCGGCAAGGCCAAAATCGTCGGCACAAAGTAGACAAGCGTCACCATCGGAATTGCAAACCACAATGCCTTGGGAATCGACCGCTGTGGATTCTTAATCTCCCCCGAAACTGTCGACAGGTTATCCCAGCCAAGGTAGTTCCACATCACCGTCGCCAAGCCCACCGAAAGCGTTCCAGAATCCGCCTTGATCGGCTGCAACGTGAGCGGCTGAAAGCCGCTGCGAATGCACATCAGTCCAAACGGCAGCACGATTAAAAATGTGAACAGCGTCGCCGCCATTCCTACTTCGCGCACCCCGCGAATGTTGATGTAGGTGATCACCACGATATGCGCAACCGCAATCACCGACGTCAGCCAAGCGGCGTCCACCCCCTGAACCTTAAAGATCGTGATCAACGACTGCGAAAGGTAGCCCGCAAACAAGAGCGGATACAGGGCGGCATCTACGATGCTGTACAAAAACGACAACCAAGCGCACTGGAACCCCGCAAACGGCCCCATCGCGCGCTTCACCCAAACGTAGTAGCCGCCCTCTTCCGGAATCGCTGTGCCAAGTTCGGCGGTCATCAGCGCCACTGGCAACGCCCAAATAATGGGGATTACCAGGATCAGGATCAAGCCCAATGTCGGACCCATCGACCCGATCACCGGCTCTAGCCCATACGGCCCGCCGCTCACCAGGCAAAACATCGCCATTGCCAAAGGCAACGTTCGCAGTTTCGCGGGCGCACTCCTCATCCGAAGCTACGATTATCCACAAACCACGAATGAGCCGTCCTCGTGATACGATATCTCAGTGGCGTTCGTACTCCAAGTCATTGGCGCGCTCGTGCTCGCGTTCTTCATCCTGCTGTTTGTGGGCGCGGTGTACTTCGTCTTCAAGCTCCGAAGCATCAAGAAGAACCTGATGGAGCAGGTCGGGCGAATGGGCGGAATCGCAGTCCCCGTCTCCATCGAGCTCGTTCCCGAAAGTTCTCCCGAATGGACCGACCGACGCAAAGTTGATAGCTGGACCGACGCCGTCAAAGCCCAAGGCTATATGCAAGCCGGAGACTTCCGGCTAGCGATGCAACAAGGCTCGTTCACGCGGGGGTTTGTTCACGCCAATGGCGAGTCGATGGCCGCCATCTGCCAGTTCGGAAACTGCCACACCTGGATCGACTACGTCCAGATCGCCGAGGACGGGAGCACCCTCACTGCGACCAATGTCGACACCCCGAAAACCGCCCAAGACCCACCCTGGAAAACCAGTGTTCGCGAGCCCAACGCCACCCCCGATGCCCTGTATCAGCGCTTCTTCGAAGCCAAGCTGAGCGAGCCCAAACGCTTTACAACCGACGACTTTAAGTCCGAATTTGAAGCCAGCTATCGCCGGGTCGTCGAATGGCAATACACCAGCGGGAACATCAACGCCGACCATATCGAGGAAGTCGCCAAGTTGACCGGCCTGAGCACGGACGCCGAAACCGAAGAGTTCCTGCGTCAAGAAGGGCTTCAATCCGCCGAACCCGATCAAGAAATTCTCATCGAGAGGTACCTCGAAGAAAGCGGAATTCTCGCTTCCGAATGGGAGAGGATCGAGGACAACGTCATCGTCATTACGCCTACCATGACGGCCGCCCGAGTGGCGTTTTTGGCCGAGTACCATCTCGATTTCGACGATCTCCTAGGCGTCACTGAGCGCCTGAAGGACAAACGAGGCTCGGAGTTCTTCTGGGCTCTTCTTCAAGTCGAAGGGCAATCGCACCGCGCCAAATCACTTTTCAATCTCACCGACCCAGCCGCCGAAGTCATCCAGATTGTTTAATCAGCCAAACTCTATCCCATGAGCGCGCCGATCCAAGTTCTCGACGTCGCGCTCGACCCCCGTTCGGGTGGCTCCGAGGCCATCTATTCCTACCTCCCCATTCCCGGTGTGCGGATCGGCGACGCCGTCATTGTTCCGCTTGGCAATCGCCAGCTTATGGGCTACGTCATCGGTCAGCGAACCGTAACCGAAGAGTCTCTCGGATTCGACCCAAAGCATCTTCGCCCCGCAACTAGTATTGTCGATGGCCTCAGGATCCCCGATCCCGTGATGCAAAGCGTCCATCACGTCGCCTCCGAATACCTTTGCCCTGTCCCCGTCGCACTCACCGCCGCCACTCCGCCGGGAGTCAAGGATCGCCTGGCAACTTATTGGGTCCGAACGGACGCCCCAACTCCCCCCGACCTCAAGCCGCTCGAAAGGGAAGTGCTCGCGCTCGTCGAAGAGCAACAAGGGCAGCTCGAAGCGAAAAAGGACACTTCTGGACCGCAGAAATCACTCAAAGAACTTCAAAAGCAGGGCCTCATCGTCCAGACCCTCCGGCTCAAACAAACCGCCCATCGCAAAAAGTCCGAAGCAACTTACCGGCTCATCTCCGACGACGCACGAGTCGAGGAATTCCTCCACAAAGAGGGTAAGCGCAAACCCGCTCAAGCAATCGTGCTGATGCAAATGCAACAAACCGACGGAACCGCGCTCAGCAGTTCCGAAATCCGCGCAATGGCGGGCGTCACCGAAACCACGATCAAGGCCCTCATCAACGCCAAAATGCTCGAAGAAGCCGACGAAGACTCGCCGGTTGCCAGCAAACAACCCCCTGCCCCTAATCCGCAACAGCAACTCGCCATCGACGCGATCTCGGCCAGCATCGAAACGCGCCAACCCAAACCATTTCTTCTCTATGGCGTCACCGGAAGCGGCAAAACCGAGGTCTTTCTCCGGGCGGCCGCCAAAGCCCTCAGCGAGGGGCGGCAAGTGCTCTATCTCGTCCCCGAGATCGCATTGGCCGCCCAAGCCATCGCCCAACTCCGCGACCGTTTCGGTGCCCGAGTTGCGATCATGCACTCCGAGCTCACCCCGCTCGAACGGCTCGCCAACTGGCAACGCATTCAAAACGGCGAAGCCAGTATCGTGCTTGGACCGAGGTCCGCGCTCTTTGCTCCCCTTCACGACGTCGGCCTCATCATCATCGACGAGGAGCATGAAGGCGGCTACAAACAAGAACAATCCCCCCGCTACCACGCGCGCGAAGTCGCCCGATACCTTTCAAAATGCCACCAATGTCCCCTCGTTCTGGGCTCCGCGACGCCGTCGCTTGAAAGCTTCCAGGAGGCCGAAGCCAACGAACACGACGGCGACGAAACCAAGCTCACCCTCCTCACCTTGCCCACCCGAGCGGCGTCGGCCCAGCTCCCGCAGGTTCACATCGACGACCTCACTTTGGTCTACAAATCGGGCGTGCCCAGCATGTTTGGCGAACTCCTTGCGACAAAGATTCAGCAAACCCTCGATGCTGGCAACCAAATCATCCTCTTCCTCAATCGGCGCGCCTACGCCCCGTTCCTCATGTGCCGCGATTGTGGGCACCAATGGACCTGCCCAGAATGCGCCGTCTCGCTGAGCTACCACCGAGGAATCAACAAAATCAAATGCCACCATTGCGGCTTTCAGCAGACCGCCCCCGCCGAATGCCCAAACTGTAATGGGGTCAAGATCAAGCCCTTCGGGGTCGGTACCGAAAAGGTCGAGGAGGCAGTCAGAGAGCACTTCCCGAACGCCAAAGTCGCGAGGCTCGACCGCGATATCGCTCAGAAAAAGGGCGCACTCGAGCAAGTCATCGCCGACTTTCGCGCCGGAGAAACCAACGTGCTTGTCGGCACTCAGCTCGTCGCCAAAGGGCTCGATTTCCCCGATGTCACGCTGGTCGGCGTCATCGCCGCCGACGTCTCGCTGAACCTCCCCGACTTCCGCTCATCCGAGCGCACCTTCCAGCTCCTCAGCCAAGTCGCAGGCCGCGCGGGACGGGGTTCTAAAGCGGGAGAAGTCGTCATTCAAACGTTCAATCCCAACGCCCAAGCCATCCTGAGCGCCCAAACGCACGACTTTCTGGCGTTCTACCAAGCCTGCAAGACCGAGCGCCTCCAAGCCGACTATCCCCCGTTTTGCCGCCTCGTCAACATCGTCTTTTCGGGCGAATCCCGCCCCGCTGTGCTCGCTTTATGCGCAAAAGCGCTCGCACATCTGCAAAAAGTCGAAGACATCACCATCCTCGGCCCTGCGGATTGTCCGCTCGAACGCCTAAACGGAAAATGGCGGCGTCACCTGCTCATCAAGCACACTTCTAAGCTCCCCGAGATTGATCTCGCGCTAAAGGATCTCAGCGAGAAAGGGGTCACGATGACCACCGACGTTGACCCCTACTCGCTGATGTGATTCGTTTCTCTTTGCATTAGTCGTCTCATACTAAGCTATGATCGTGCTCCGATAAGTTTCTGATGGTGACCTTTCTCTCGCTCACGTCCGTCTTGATAGGCTTCTTAGCATTCTTCATGATGAGAGGAAGGCAAAGCGCCAATTCGCCCGTCGCACCCGAGATACTGATTGCGAAATCGCGAGATGTCCGACTCAGAAGGTCAAAGTTCACCGCAGTTAGGGGTGATCTGTATTTGACGAACGATCAATTGATCTTTCGGGTTAACCTTCGGCTCGTACCGATGTCGTATGACAACCGACAAATACAGGCATGGGACCGTGAACGGCTGGAGATAAAGGGGCTCTCGAATCAAAACCTGGTGGTTCAATATGGGAAAAAAGCACTTGTTTTTGAGGGCGTGGAGTCGAGCATTCTATTAGCCTTGGACCCATCGCAAGACTGATTTCCAGCCAAGAAGTCGTCGTCCTGGCTCACGGATACCAAGAGCAAGGGCGAATCTATCTGCCGCCTAGAACCGAATCCCGACGTTCAACGAAATCCCGCTGAAGTCAACGGCGTGAACTTCCGAAATCCACTGATACTTCAGCTGGACGACCGCTGATTTCGAGACATTCGCCCCGATGAACACGTTCCCCCCAAACCCGAGCTTCTTGACGCTGAAGTCGAGCGAACGAGACGTGACATCCTGATAAACCAAGTTCACGCCCGCGCCAAAAAACGGTCGTAAGCCGCAGTAGTCCTCGTGAAAAGGACTTTGGGTCAAGTGAATCCCAAACACGCCCAGAAACGCCTTCTCGGGCCGATTCTCACCTTGAGACGTGATGAAAGCGTCCACATCCCAGTTCACGTAGGTGCCCTGCCGTTTCACAACCGACCCTTGCGCCAAGCTCAGGAATGTCCAGTTCTCACCGAAGCGATCCCGAACCGCACTCTGAGTGGGGCGGTACGAGGTGAGGTCGAGTCCCCACCTTGGCTCCGAGGCTTTTTCAGGAGCCTTTGGCGACGAGCTAGGGTCTTGGGCAAGCCCAAGCGCCGCCATCAAAATGATTGCCGATGAGATGATAGGTTTCTTCAATTTTCTCCACGTTCTCTCCCTAGGCGAGAACCGGAAAAGATACGAGCGCAAGCTCAATCTGGCTGCGTGATAACGCTATTTTTAGATAAGTTCAGCAGTCCTGTCTTTGGTTACTGCCCCCGCAACTTCAGAACGGCATCATCCAGAGCTTTGATCTGCCGCGCTTGCTTCGCCAAAGCCCCGCCCCGTTGGCCCAAATCGTCAAACCCCAAGAACACGCCCTGCTTCGAGAAGTAGGCGAAGAGCGGATCGCTCACCTCTTGCCCCGAAGAATCGCCCGTCACAAGCTGCACCGTCACGATCTCCTTGGAGGGCACAATTCGCCATTGCCGCGCGGCAACATCCCGCAGCGACGGATCCCGCTCCAGCATTCCCACCCTCGCCTGAGCGATCATCAGCCGGTCTTCCAGCGATTTAAACTCTCCCTCCATCGCATATCCGCTCGGCCGTTGACCCACCCCCACGCCAATCACAAGGCCCACCGCCAACGCCGCAACCGTTTTCACTTAGTTCAAAACGATTAACTTCCGGCAAGGTTTCGAGGCCGGCAGGTTGGTACTGCCTAGTTCCTCGCGTCGCGAGCCTTGGAAAGCTTGATCCGCTCTACCCACTTGTCCACAGTGACTCGGTACTCGTCCGGGCAGCTAGCGCACTTCTTGGCTTTAAGGCACTGGTCAATTGCCGCATCAAAATCAGTCGGTTTCCGGGATTTCCTCGCCTTGTCCCAAAGGATCATGCCATATGTCATCTGGGCTCCTGGATACTCCTTCCACCTTTCTGCGAACCTTTTGCCTAGAGCGAGTCCGTATTCGATGTCTTGAACTCTGGCTCCCGATTGCAAAATTATGTAGCGTTGGGTTAGGTAGTTGTCCGGAACGGCGAGATCTAGTTTTTTCAGTGGAGTTAGGAGCTCTGGGCCCGGCAGACTTAAAGCGTACAAGTAAGTCGTCCATCGATACTCGACAAAATCGAGGGTCTCAAACGAGTTCCATCTTGCCAGCGTGGCGAGTACAGTTCGTATCTCTACCGGTTTGCCGACTTCACTCAAGGCGCCGAGCGCGATAGTTCCCTCTAACAGTTCACTTCGTGTCCACTTGTCAACACCTAACTTACTCAGGTCCCGAAGCTTTGCCGACGGTTTGCTCGAGTCTGCGAGCCAACTGTCGCTCTGGCTCTGAATCATTATTGTTGTTCCGGTTGGCTTCGTCCAACCTTTTGTCAAGAACTTGAATCTCGGCACAGCCGCTTTACCGACCGCGGCTGCGTCCACGATCTTTTTGCTCGCATTCGCTTTGGCGATCGAAAGACGATCCCCTTTTCCGGTCGTAGACGTTTTCCCTTGCCCTTGTGCAACCAAGGGCAACGAGATCAAAACTAAAGAGCAACAAGTTGCGGGTCGACCTTTGAGACTCAACGTATAATCAACTTTACCTTTGGCAAGGTTTCGAGGTCCACCCAAGGAACTGTTCGGCAGCTCTTTTGGTTACAACCCAGGTGACCAAATTCCGCAAGGCCATAAAAGTCCTCTTCGCGATCCATCTGGTCACGATGCTCAGCGCCCGATTCGTCGTCGGCCCATTCTCCGAGGCGAACTGGTTTACGTACGAGTTAGTCCACAATTCGATCCTGCTCTTTATTCCCTCCGCATTGCTTCTGTTCCTCGTTTCGCTCCTCACCAAGACCTGGCGACGAATCTCGCTTGCGGTAATCCCGCTCGCTTGGCTCCTCTTCGCCGATCCCGTCGTCCGACTCCCAAATTCTCAACCCCAAAGGGGTGATCTCAAGTTGATCACATACAACATCGCCCACGGCGAGATCAACGCCGATGGTGTGATCCAGGAACTGAAAAACGCTAACGCCGACATCATTTGCCTTCAAGAATCTGGTCGCCCCGGAACCAAAGAGGCATCAATGAGCGCCCAAGAGATTGCTCAAAAGCTCGGATACGCGTTTTGGGTTCAAAAGCCCGACAACTCCATCATTTCCCGCTATCCCATGGAGCTTCAGCACATCATCGACGTGCCAACAAAATGGTCAAAGAAGCAGTTTCCCGAAGTACTGATCGCCACTCCAAAAGGAAAAGTCAGGGTGGTGAGCATCCACCTCGAACCCAGCTGGGTCACGGGTTGGCCGCCCGATCTTCGCAATTTCCGCCCGATCGTATCAAAGGTCGTTCGGGATCGGCGCACTCAGGTGGCAATGCTCCTGGATCGAGTTCATGCGTCGAAAGAGCCGATCATCCTCGCCGGCGACTTCAACGCGCCGCCCTACACCGAAGTCCCCCACCGATTGCGTGCCGAACTCACTGACTCTTTCGCCGCCACCGGCTCAGGTTGCGGAATGACCCTCCTCGCGGCTTTTCCGTATCAGCGCATCGACTATGCCTTCGTCCGCGGCCTCAAGCCCACCCGCGCCGAGGTCATCAAATCCCTGGCCAGCGACCACTGCCCGGTGGTGTTCGAGTACGCCCTACCCAGCGAATAACCACGGTGTACACTGCCGACCAAATGGACTCAAATGACAAAGTTACAGGCCCGGCCAGCTACTTCCCGTCGATAGAAAAGAAGTACGGCAAGCCGGTCTCGCACTGGCTCGACTTACTCGATTCCGTCGCCGACCGTAAGCACATGGAGCAGGTCAATTTCCTCAAATCCGAGCACGGGCTCGGGCATGGTCACGCGAACGCCCTTGTCGCATACAAGCTGAAGTAAAGGCGATGTCTAATCCCTCAAGGCAAGACTCTGCGGTGCCTTGAATCAAAGGATGCGGGCTCGAATGATGTCCCTCGACAAGCCTGCGAATCTCCGATTGCTTGGAACAAAGTGATGCTGTTTCAGCAGCACGGAGAGCACCCCACAGAACAAGATTTGATGGAGGAGTTTCGATCGTGCGCCGAATGTGGCTCACCTCCAACATAGTTCGCGAGAAACCCATGGCAGCTAAGGCTTCGCTTTGAATCAGCGGGTGATACTCGCCGACAACAAAGTTACGCAGGGCCCAGAAGGACTTGCGGGAGTCCATGTTTCCGATCAATGCCATCGTGCATTCTAGTAACTCATGTCCGTCAAACGGAACGCAAAAGTTTGCTACGAACTCTTCACTTTCGCCAATACGCATCAGCTGCACATCGAGAGCCTCAACCATTTCCACGAAGTAATCCAGCCCAAGTTGATTTCCCCAGTAGGAAACCATCAACCGAGCACAATCACTGTTCGTCTGCGCTGACTTAATCTGCGCGAGCGTGACCCATGCTTCTCCAGACGCCCTACTGTTCCGCCGCTGGCGGACCCTGGGTGTCAACTTACCAATTCTCCTCAAATCTTAGCCCAAGCTCGAAATCAGCTCGGCGTATTTCTCCTTCACAACCTTCCGCTTGATGCTCATCTTCGGAGTCAGGAAGCCGTTGTCGATCGTAAACACGTCATCCAAAACCGCGAATTTCTTCACCATTTCAAAGTGAGCAATCTGCTTGTTCACCTTGTCCAGCTCCTTCTTGAACAGCGCCCGAACAGCGTCGTTGGAAGCAAACGAAACATCCTCCGGCAACCCGAGCTCCGCCCGAACCGCTTCCTTCTGGGGAAGAAGCAGCGCGACGCAGTGATCCATACCGTCGCCCAGAACCACCACCTCGGAAACAAAGCGCGACTCACGAATCCGGTTCTCAATCGGTAGCGGAGCAACGTTCTTCCCGTTCCCCAAAACCAAAATGTCCTTCTTGCGGTCGGTGATCTTCAGCGCCGGACCTTCCATCTCGCCGATGTCGCCTGTATGGAACCAACCGTCCGCATCAATCGCCTCGGCGGTCGCCTCGGGAAGGTTGTAGTACCCCTTCATGACGGTCGGTCCCCGGAACAAAATCTCCCCATCCGAAGCGATCTTCAGCTCAACCCCAAGCGGTTCACCCACCGTCCAATACTTGTTCCGAGTGCGGTGGTTAACGCACGATCCGCCCGTCGTCTCGGTAAGGCCGTACCCCTGCAAAATGTCGATCCGCAGAGCCAAATAGAACTCGGCAACGTGCTTTGGAAGCGCCGCTCCGCCCGAAATCACCGTCTGCAACCGACCACCAAGCCGCTCGCGAATCTTCGCTCCAACCAGCTTGTCGAGAAGACCATAAAGGGGTGCAAATCCGCCCTGAGCCCGCTTCACACCCTGCGCCAAAAACATCGCAAACAGCTTCTGCTTCATCGGCGGTTGCTTCTTCATGCTGTCAAGCACGCGGTCCATGAACGCCTCCAAGAACCTGGGTACGGCCGCCATCGCTGTCGGCCGAATCGACGTAAAGTCGTTCGCTAGCGAAGCAAGGTTCTTGTTCATTCCGATGCATCCGCCGCCATACCAAACTAGGCACGTCGCAATCTGCTCAAACACGTGCGAGAGGGGCAAAAAGTCGAACAAGACCGTGTTCTCATCGAAGAACAAGTACGGCTTGGCGTGCTGATTCACGGTGAGAAAGGCCTCGCTGCTCAGCATTGCACCCTTCGGCTGGCCCGTCGTGCCGCTCGTGTAAATCAAAATGCAAACTTCGGTCGGGTCATGCGCCTCCATCCCCGCGTTCCAAGCTGCCTCATCAAGATTCCCTGCCGGAAGCGCCTCCTTTAGTTGCTCAACCCGAAGACCCTCAATCGCCGCGAGCTTCGCCGCGTGATCCTTTGATGCGCACAGGGCCAATTTCGCGCCCGAGTCCCGCGCGATGTACTCCGCCTGATCCGCTGGCAAGGTGGGGTAGATCGGAACCGTGATCGCCCCGAGCGATTGCGCCGCGTAGTGAGCAACCAGCCACTCGCCGCTGTTTTCGCCGAGGATGACCAGTCGATCCCCCTTCTGCAAGCCCATCGCATGCAGCGAACTCGCAACTGAAGTAACTCGCTCCCAAACCGTCTGATAAGTGAGAGTCTCAAACTCTTTTCCAGTCGGAATCATGAGCGCCGGGCGTTCGGCGTGCTGTCGCGCTACTTCGCGCAACATGTGTCCCAGAGAACGATATTGCATTTTGAGATTAACTTTAATCTTTTTTGTAGGCGTGTGTCCCGGTTAAGAACGAGATTGATGTTGTTCTGCCAACCAATTGCGTCCCTTTTTCGTTCACCGTGAAGGCCAGCTTCTGCTGATACGCCTTGTTCAGGTCCTCGGCGGGCACAAACTTGTAGTTCGGGTTTGGTCCATCGTCGCTCTCTTCCTTGATCTCCACCTTGCCTGGAGTCAGCACGATCTGCTTCCCGGTGTAAGTCCACGTTCCCGTGACCTTCACCAGTTGCTGCTCGCCCTTCAGCTCCATCTGATACTGCTTCAGGTTGAGCTGGATGCGCAAAAACCCGGTGAGCGAGTGCCGCTTTCGGTCTTTTTCAGTGTCTGGCCCCTGGCCAACCTTTTCGACTGTGAACTGCCCCGACCAGGTGCCGAGGAAGGGAATCAGCTTCGTGTCCGCTCCTTTGCATCCCGCCAGTACGAGTCCAACCAATACCAGCCGCTTCATCGCACCCTCACTTCGTCCGGAAAAGACCGGTAAAGCGCCGACTTGAAGTTCACCACCCTTCTAAATACGTTCGCATGGAGGGTTTCAATCTCCCCGCTTCGAGTCGCCGCGTGGTGAAACGCCTGATCAAGCTGATCCAGGGTCCGGGTCTGGATGCGAATATGAAACTCCCCGAGCCCCTCGGGCGAAAAGCCGAATTTCCGTCGCTCAATCGTGTGGCTCTCCAGGAGCCCTTGTGCCTTAAGCGATCCCAAGAACGCATCCACCGCGTCGCAAAACTCAAGGTCCTCCCGACCGTCCCGAAGGTCAACCCAAATGGCGTAAGTGTTCATTGGTGGCGCATCAAGAGGGTACCTGTCAGGCTCTGGGAGTGCGCGGTGCTAGCCGCGCTTTGTCCTTGCAATCCCCGACGAGGAGATGCTCCCTAAACCTTCGCCGTTTGGAAGCGCATCTTCAGCAACGTGCGGATCTGGATCAGCGTAAATCCGACCAAAATCGAGCCCATCACCCATGCCGCCGCCGTCGCGTATCCAAACTTCAGATACATAAACGCGTTCTGCCAAACCTCAAGCCCAATCGTCCGCGTTGAGTTCAGCGGCCCGCCCTGAGTGAGAACAAAGATGTTCTCCATCGCCTTGAAGCCCGCGATGAAAACCCCTAAGAGGTTGATCAAAATCAACGGCTTCAAACCCGGCAACGTAATGAACCGAATCTTCTGAATCCAGCTCGCGCCGTCAAGGTCCGCCGCCTCGTAACCCTCCGGCTGAATGTTCTTAAGAGCCGCGAGATACAAGATCGAACCCGGACCCGCGCCCGCCCAGATGCCCGGCAACACAACCGCAAACATCGCCAACGCTGGGTCGCCCAGCCAGTCAAACGAGGTCGGCCACGGCTCGTGGCCAACCCTTGCAAACAAAGGATTTACCACGCCCTCAATCACGGGCTTCAAAAGCGTGTTGAGCAAGCCATTCGGCGACTTGTCATAGAACTGCCGCCAAACAAACGCGATCACGATCGAAGACGTCATCGCCGGCAAGTAGAAAACCGTCCTGAAGAACATCTTGAACCGAGGAATCTCATTGAGCGAGAGCGCAAGCAAAATCGGCAAGAAGAATCCGATCGACACCGCTAAGAACACATAAACAAACGAGTTCCAAAGCGACTGATAGAAAAGCGGCTGAGTGAAAACCC
Source organism: uncultured Fimbriimonas sp. (assembly GCA_964566635.1). Taxonomy (GTDB): domain Bacteria; phylum Armatimonadota; class Fimbriimonadia; order Fimbriimonadales; family Fimbriimonadaceae; genus Fimbriimonas. Next base: position 212,514 of record CAZMJL010000002.1, read on the forward strand.
CGATGAAGTTATCTAGCCCAACCCACCGCGCCCCGCGCTGGATTCCGTAATCCTGAAACGCGATCACCAAGCCCCGAAAAAGCGGATAATAGTGCCAAACAGCAATCGTTCCCACCGCCGGGAACAAGCAAACCTTCATGAACCGCCGCATCCGGCCGCGATCTGTTCCCGCCGGAATCCGCTCCACAAAAGTGTCCGGCGTCGACCGCATCCGCCGAATCAACCACACCGAAAGTCCGGTCAGAAACACGAGCAGGCAAGCCAAAATCCCCGCCGCCCAACCTCGCTGGCGCGCCAACACATCCGGCGGGGTGTAGCCCAGCAACTTCTCATCCATCTCCTGAGCCGCACTCGCCAAAATCGCCGATGCGGGCTCATTCGGGTTCAACCGAGCCCGATCAAGCAGGTTATCGAGGACCGAATACACTTGCTGGCAATTCTTGCCATACGGCTCGGGGTGCCCCGTTTTAAAAAGCTCCTCGTTGGCCTGAACGTACGAGGGATCAACCTGAGCCAAGTAGTCCGTATAACCGAACTTCTTGAGGAACATTGGGTTCACCAAGTTGCCCATTCCCAGCTCAACGCACTTATCCGTGTTGATCTTTGCCGCATCGTCGCCGGCGAAGAACTTGATGAACTTCCAGCACGCCTCCAGTTTCTTCGGGTCGGTCACCCGCGAAGAAATCGCCCACATTCCCGCATTGATTTCGTTTGCATATCCCGCGGGTCCCGCCGGAACCCGGGCCATGCCCACTACGCTCGGCGAGAGGTCGCTCGTCTGGATCAGAATGTCGTTCGAGTAGTTCAACCACATCGCGGTTTTGCCGCGCCGAATGTCATCGGTAAAGTCCTTTGAGATCGCCGCCGGAGCGTCTTTCCCCACAAACATCTTGCGGAAGAAATCAATCGAGCGCGCCGCCTCTGGAGTGTTGATCGCGGATTTCCAACGAGTCCCTTCCTGCTTCACCGCCTCGCCACCCGCCGCGTAAATGAAGTTCGAGAACTGGTATCCGGGCGGCTGAGAAATGATAAACCCACTCCGCCCTTTGGAAGGGTCAGTCAGCTTTCTCGCATACGAGTAAAACTCGTTCCAGTCCTTTGGCGGCTTCTGGGGGTCCAGCCCCGCATCCTTAAAGAAGTCCTTTCGGTAGTACAGTGCCACCGCGACCTGGAAAAACGGCACCGCGTACACCTTCCCGTCGTAGCTGGTGAGAACCTTGCGCACGGTGTCGTTACACCGCTCCATCACCTGCGGATCTTTAGCGATCAGGTCGTCCAGCGGGCGGCAAAAGCCCTGCTCAAGGAACGTGTAGTACTGCCGGAAGTTGACGTAAAACACGTCCGGAGCCGAGTCCCCCGCCATCGACATCAAAAACATCGAATCGTCGAGGTTGCCGCCGTTGAAGCTCAACCCGCCCGCATTCACCACCCGCAGACCGGGATTAGCTCGGTGGAACTCCTCAAACACCTTTCGCTTGATCTGCGCGGACGTCGAGGTGGACTCTTTGGGCGGAATGCCGTACGGGCCCGACATCATCCGAATCGTCAACTCTTCTTGTGCGGAAACAAAGCTTGCGAGTCCAACACCAAGCAAGCAGAAGAGGCGACGGCGCATAACGTTATGAATATCCTAGCGCAAAAATGCCCCTGCAAAGTTGCAGGGGCGCTCTCTCGAATTGCTTACTTGCGTCGGCGTCGAATCATTGCTGCAGCGCCAAGTCCCAACACTGCCAGCGAAGCTGGCTCAGGAACGGGCGTGTACTGCTGACTGATCGAAGAGATTTGAACCTCAACTCCATTGGAGGTGTTCACCAAAAGGTTGTCCTTTTGGCTGAGACCCGCCGTCAGAGGCGCGTTGAATACGGTCGTTGCGGAGAATGAGAATGGAACCCATTGTGAACTCGCTGCCTCATTATAATTGAAGAACTGGTTTTTGTTCCCAACAGGAGCGCCCAGCCCCGTCAAAACATTCTCTGTCAAGCTCAAAGAGAATTGAGCATTTCCGTTTCCGCTCGTACGTCGGACAAAGCCGCTCAGCGTCTGGGTCACCTGAGTGAACGGACCCGATACGGGCGAATTCGCGGTGGCTTGGCTTCCGTCAAACGTGTGCCACCAAAGTATGTCCAAGTTACCGCCGCCTCGAACAACCCCTCCAGTGAAAGTCGCAGTGTAGGAGTCTCCAAGCGTGGTGTAGACGGGATTCAAGTTTTGCGATGCAACACCGTCGGAAGCACCAAAAAACGTCGTGTTAAACAGCGTCGCGTGCGAAGCCGAAGCAATTGCCAAACCCAAAACCAAGAGGGATCTTTTCATTTCTTTCCTCGTCGTCGCTGCAAGACCAGCGCACCCAAACCAGAAGCAAGCACCGCAACACTAACAGGTTCCGGAACTACTTCTGTATAGTTTGCATTGTAAGTCGAAACCTTAGCAATTCCGCCAGCACCATTTAGATCAATAACCGTTTTGACCGTGTTCCATTGAGTGGGGGAAGTGGTGAAGCTGTAGCTGACAGGATTGAATGCCGATCCGGATGGGTAAGCGATGGAAGGGGCGGTCTCGTTTGCTGCTCCAGTAAAGCTGGTCGAAATGTTCACACTTGCCGTTCCGGTTGCGATCCCGTTACCTGCGATCTGGTTGATGCTTGAGAGGGTGTATCCCGGAGTGGCCGCGACCGAGTACTCAAGAGTCATCGTCTTGTTCGATCCGACGGAAAACCCATTCGGAAGTGCAAATGCAATCGTGTTCCCGATCTGCTGGACTGCGATGCCGTTGACACCGGCTCCGCCGCCGAGTGTGTAGGAGTTACCATCCACGGTCACGGTTGGACCAAAAGAGATTGCAAGGGACTGACCAGCTAGTCCAACTGCGAGAAAAGTGGCTCCAAGCCCTTTGATGTTCATAACTGCCTACCAAAATCCCCGAGAACCACGATGCTCTCGGAAGCTCTCTCCAGTATAAGCCGTTTGAACCTAAATTAATTCATACGAAGCAAACATTAACAAAATCTAGTAGCTTTGCTAGTCCGATTGGCACGGCGAAAATTTATGAAAATTCATGGTTTACTAGACGCCCGTCTATGTATAATGTCTACCAACGCACCCCAGCGTCTCCAGAGGAATCGTGAGAAAAGCAGCAGCAACGACGGAAAAGATTGCCGATGTGGCATTGGATGACAAAGCCAGAGCCCTCCAAATGGCTCTGAGCCAAGTCGAGAAGAACTTCGGCAAAGGCTCCGTCATGCAGATGGGCTCCGGTCAGCGAGAAGTCATCGAAGCCATTTCAACCGGCTCGCTCAACCTTGATATGGCCCTCGGCATCGGCGGAATCCCTGCCGGCCGCATCACCGAAATCTACGGACCTGAATCTGGCGGAAAAACCACCCTCGCCCTCCACTGCGTCGCTGAAGCTCAACGCAAAGGTGAACTCTGCCTCTACGTCGATGCTGAGCATGCCCTCGATACCGAATACGCCCGCACCCTCGGCGTCGATATCGACAAACTGTACATTTCTCAGCCTTCCAGTGGCGAGGAAGCTCTCGAGATCGCCGATACGATTATCAAGTCCGGCGCGGTCGGTCTCGTCGTGGTCGACTCGGTTGCCGCTCTCGTTCCTCGCGCCGAAATCGAAGGTGAAATGGGCGACTCACACGTTGGCCTTCAAGCCCGAATGATGTCGCAAGCGCTCCGAAAGCTCGGCGGCTCACTGAATAAATCTAAGACTGCGGCAATCTTCATCAACCAGATTCGAGAAAAGATCGGCGTGATGTATGGCAACCCGGAGACGACCCCCGGTGGCCGAGCTCTCAAGTTCTGGGCCTCGGTAAGGCTCGAAGTTCGAAAGGGTGACGCGATCAAAGTTGGTACCGACCAAATCGGTGCCCGAACCAAGGTCAAAGTCGTCAAAAACAAGGTGGCGCCTCCGTTCAAAACCGCTGAGTTCGACATGATCTTCGGCAAAGGGATCTCCCGCGCGGGCGATGTGCTCGATATCGGCGTCGCCCGAAACATCATCAATCGCAGCGGCACCTTCTACAACTACGAAGAGCAACGCCTTGGTCAGGGCCGCGACAATGCCCGCACCTTCCTCGAAGAGAACGTGGCAATCTTCAACGAAATCGACAAGAAAATTCGCGATCAATTCGCACTTGAGCGCGCCGCTTTGAAGAACACAGCCGTCATAGAAGACGAGGAAGAAGAGCCCAATTTCGAGCTCGACGCTTAAACTTGATGACAGACGACGTTCGACTTGCCATGATTGACGCGGCCAAGCTTCTTGGCCGCAAAGACTATGGCAAGATCGAAATGTACTCTTTGCTTGTTTCTCGTCATCCCGAGCGAGCGAGCGAAGCTGCAGTTGATTTGCTTGAATCGGTCGGTCTTGTTGGCAACGGTCGGGGTGCCTCGCCCCGCAAGGCACTCGGTTACGTCAATCTCAAAGCCAATTTGAGGGCAAAAGGAGTCGATCAGAGTCTCATCGAAATGCTGCTCGAGTCGGATCTCCTTACCGATCTCGAAAAGGCAAATGACCTTGTAAGGACCAACCTTCCGGGCGAAAAGGACAAAGAGAAGATCTCTCGATTTCTCAGCTTTCGGGGCATCGATTCCGCCGTCGTCGAAGCCGTCGCCGCCCGAATCAAGTAGTCGCCATGGATCCGGCCGAGACCGCCGCCACCTCTGCCGCCCTTAACCGGCTGGCGGCCCGAGACTACTCTCCCGCCGAACTAAAAGCTAAGCTCATCAAAAATCACGATGAGGTACTCGTTGACCGTGTTCTGGTCAAGCTTGAGTTGGCAGGTTGGATTAGTGAATCCCGAGCTGTAAACTCGCTCCTCACTCGGCTCAGTGGCCGACGAGCCGCCGGCGACGAGGTACTCCGCCAGAAGCTCCTTGCCCTTGGTTGCACCCAAGAAACCGCCTCCGAAATCCTGGCGAGCCAAGTGGAAACCGAGTTCGATCGGGCAAGAAAACTCGTGGAGCACAAGTTCAAGCAACCGACTGATCCCGCCAAAATCGGTCGCTTTCTCTTCTCGCGCGGCTTCGAAGAGTCCACAATTGATTCGGTACTCGAGAATCTCTCTTGGCCCGACTCCGAATGATCTATCTCGTCATCCTCCTCGCAGCAATATGCGCGGTTCTCGCCTACCTCTTGGCTCAAAAGCTAAGGGTCGTGACCGAGATTCGCGAAGTTACTCTCCCAGCTTCCGAACCAGAACCGAGGGTATGGCAAGCAGATGAGATCGAAGTGCGGGATCGACTCCTTTCCGCGATGGAGTCGAGCGCAATGCGGGTCGCCATCGAATCCTCAACCACCAGCGTCAAGCTCGCCTCGCCAGACCTAAAGGGGCGCATCATCGGCCGAGACGGACGCAATCTTAAAGCTTTCGAGCAAACGACCGGCGTCGAACTCCTCATCGACGAATCCGACGACACCGTCACCCTCAGCTCGTTCGATCCATTCCGGCGCGAGGTCGCTCGGCAAACCCTTGAACGGCTCCTCAGCGATGGAAAGATTCAACCGTCAAAAATCGAGGAGGTCTACAACGCGACCCACCAATCGCTCGATGCCAGCCTCACCAACATCGGACTCCAAGCCGCCCAAAAGCTCGGCCTAACCTTTCCAAAGCCCGTCGCAAAATCACTTGGCAAGCTGAAGTTCCGCACGAGCTTCGCCCAAAACGTGCTCGACCACAGCATCGAAACCGCCCAAATCGCGGCTCAGATCGCCGCCGAACTTGGCATCGACCCCGACCAAGCAAAACGTGCCGCACTTCTGCACGACATCGGCAAGGCTCTCAACGAAGAAGGACCCCACGCCATTACCGGAATGAATTTCTTACAAAAGCACGGCGAATCCGAGCTCGTTGCCACTGCCGTCGGCGCCCACCATCACGACATCCCTCCAGCCAGTCCCGAGGCCCGGGTCCTCATCATCGCCGACACCCTCAGCGCCTCGCGTCCCGGAGCGCGAAGGGAAGCCCACGACAACTACATCAAGCGAATCCAACAGCTCGAAAGCATTGCGAATGCCCACCCAGGTGTCCAGAAGTCTTACGCGATCCAAGCCGGAAGGGAGCTAACCGTCATCGTCAAGGCCGAAGAATTAAGCGACGACCAGACCCAAGCGCTGGTCGCAACACTCGGCGAGGAAATCGCCGCGAATGCCGACCACAAAGGGCAAATCACGATCACCGCAATCCGAGAAACCCGATTCTCACACACCATCAAGACATAAAAAAGTCCGGCCGTCGGGGTTAAAGACAAACCGGACAATGGAGCTGCTCGTGCAGTTTTGGCTCAGGCTTTGCGAATGCGCACCGTTTTGCCGTCGGTAGATAAGTCGTATTTCAAACTCGCCGCTTTACAGATTCTGTCAAGGGCAAACTTGAGCGATGTGTTATACATAAAGGCGTCAATCTTGTACTCAGGGATGTCCTTTGCAACTTCGATCTTCACGCCCGATTGCTCAGCAAACTTTACAAAGACCGTTCGAATCGAGGTCCGCTCAAGTTTGGTGTTGACCTTCTTCAGCAGATAATCCACCTTCTTCACGGGAGCCGGGCTCTCGACAAACTTCTGCGCTGCCGTCCTCGAAGAGGTCACGATCACCGGCGCCAAAGGCTTCTTCGTGCGAACGCGCCAAACTCCTTGCACCTTCTCAAACTTTACGTCAGCCACTTCCGAAATCGCTTCCATCGCGTATTCCAAAGTGACTCCGTCGAGGCTCATGTAAAGGCTCTGCCGCGCCGAAGTTTCGATCACGTACTGTTGGCCAGTTTGCTCAAACATCTCCGAAATCACCTTTCGCAGGTCATCACCTTTCGCTTTGATCCGAACCGTCATGTTCTGACCAAATGCCAGGCCGGTGATCAGACCGACCAAGACCAAACTCAAAAACTTCTTCATTTCGTGTCTCCTTAGTTCGCAGGTGCGTAAATCTTCACGGTTCCGTTTTCAGGCTGCTTTGGCGTCGCCTTCGCAACTGGTTTCGCCGCGCGCCGAGCCTTCGGGCTCGACTTTTTCACGGGCTTCAGCGATCGCTGCGGGGTATCTGTCGGAACAAACTGTTGGGCCTTCTTCGTGACCAACGGCTTTTTCTTGGCCTTCTCAGCCGCGACCTTCTTCACCAATTCCGCGGCCGAAATCTTAGGCGCAGGCTTCTGCTTTCTCACTTTGGCAAATTTCTGAGCCGCAACCGATTTCGGTGCTGTCGAGACCGCCGCCGTCTTCACCTGAGCGTCGTTTGCCTTCGGGCCAAACATTGCGGTTGGGTTTTTCGCCACCACCGACATCGCGATGACAACCATCGTGAGTCCGGTCATGTAAGCAATCGGCTTTCGCATCGTGGGATCGGTACCGGAATTGGCGGGCGCATTTTCTGCCTCGGTATCGGTCACACGCTTGAAAAGAGCAAACGACGAAAGGAAAGATTTTCTAGCCTCCGGCGAGACCTCTCCGCCATCTTCCAAACTCAAAGTCACGGTTTCGGTCTGGCTCTTATGGGCAAATGCCGGAGCAACCACCGGAATCTCAATCGTCGATGGTTTCTTGTTCGCCATCGAGAGCAGATGCTTCCGAAGTTCTGCCTTGGGGTCGCCCTCAGTGGGCTCGGAATACTTGCGAGCCAGCGCGCCAAAAGTCTCTGGCGATGGTGCCGGCGTCGCAGGAGCGCTTTGCATCGGCTTCATCGTCGGTTCAGGAATCTGCAGTCGAACTTCCTTATCCGCCTCAATCGCCGTCAACAAACTGTTGCGCTTTTCTTCAAGAAGCGCCTTGCATCGCGGGCACGCCGCAATGTGCGATTCCAACTGATGGACCACATCTTGGCCCAGCTTTTCCCCTTTGATGTATCGCCCAATTTGCGATTTCGCGATGGCGCATTCAAACTCCGTAACCGGCATCAATAAACTCCTTTTGGAATAGTTCCGGTATTTTTATCGGGCTCCCCGCAGATTTCCTTAGGGGAAAAGTTGAGCGAGTTTGTGAGGTTTTGAAACACGAAAGCGCCCCTCGGAATCTCTCCCGAGGGGCGCACTGCGAAATCCTTAGTTCTCGGTGATCACCGGAATCCGAATCGCCTTCGGCTTCTCCTCTTCGCGTCTCGGAATCGTGATCGTCACCATTCCGTGTCGGAAGCTGGCCTCAACTGCGTCCAGGTTTAAGTTCTCGGCAAGGCGTAGCGATCGGCGAAACTCGCCATAGACGTTCTCTCGGCGGAAGACCTTTCCGTCTTCAGCTAGTGCCTCGTGCTTATGCTCGCCGCGAATCGTCAAGACGTTCTTCTCGACCGTAATCTCAAGCTCCTCCGGGTTGATGCCCGGTACCGCCGCCCGGACCATTACCTTGCCGTCCTGCTCGGTGATATCAAGCGGAATCTGATGAAAGCTCTCATTCGCCGGAGCCGAGCCGCCCCAAAGCCGATTGAAGCTCTCTTCAAAGCGTCGGATGTCTTCGATTGGGTTGAAAGCGATGATGTTGTGCATGGTTTCCTTGTCTCTTCCCCGATTTAGGGGTCTACATTTGATACATACGCCAACAGATAACATGAGTGTTGCACTATCAAATAAAATCTAGAATCGAAGATTTTCAAAAGCAGATACACTGAAATCACCATGACGCCGAGCGAACGGCTAATCGAACTTGCGGAAGGGAAGAACCCCCGCCTCGTCCTCCGAATGCGGAGTGGATTCGCCGTCATGGCCGACTACCAATTCCTCGAAGGCTATTGTCTTTTGCTCGCCTATCCGCAAGTCGAGCAGCTCAACGCCCTCGACCATAAGCATCAGGCCGCGTTCCTCGAGGACATGGCGCTTCTCGGCGAAGCGATCGACAAAGTGACCGAGGCGAAGCGCATCAATTACGCCATCTATGGCAATGTCGATCCGTTCCTCCACGCCCACGTCTGGCCCCGCTACGACTGGGAAATCCCCGAATTTGCGACCTTGCCGCCCCTCAGCATCCCCGAAGAAGTTCGCACCCACGAAGACACCGTCTGGGATCCCGAAATCCACGGTGCTCTCCAAGAGCGTATCCGTGCGATGATCATCAAGCTCCAAGAGGAGCGATCACAAGTCGATCACGTGCATTAATCCAGGCGGCTCGATTCCCGGATTTCCAGCGGAGCCGGGATCACGAGCTGCTGCTCGGCCAAATCAGGATTTTCCAAGCGGTTCTTGAGGAAGTCCCACGCCTGCTGGCACATCAGCTCAAGCGGCTGGACGATTGTCGTCAGCGGCACCTCCAGATACGCCCCTTCCTCGATTCCGTCCACCCCAACTAGTGCCACATCCTCCGGAACTCGCATCCCGAGGTCGAGCAAGCCTCTGTATGCCCCCAGGGCGAGCTCGTCTGAAAAGCACATCAATGCGTCAAACGACGCCTTCGTTTCATTGATCGCCTTTCGCCCTTCCGACATCGTCGCAAAGGGGGTCGTAATCACGATCGGCTCAAGGTGATAATGCTCCATCACCTCGATGTAGGCATCGTGGCGGTCATCTCCCGCCTGATTCCCCCATTCGTTGACCAAGTAAGCAATGCGTCGCCGCCCCTGCGCCACCAGGTGGTGCATCGCCTGAACCACGCCGCTCTTGAGGTCCACATACACGTAGTCGCCCTCCAGGTCAGTGTAAGAGCCAACGTTGATCACTGGAAGTCGCGGGTTTGGACGTGCGCCTGCATACCGAAAGTTGTAGGCAATCGCTCCGTCCACGTGCCAGTCGCTCGCCGCGCGCGGCTCTCCGTTGTGCGAAAACCGGTTGATGATGACCTCGTAGCCCTCCTTGCCGATCTTCTGTTGGAACGCATGGATCACGTCCGCCTGATGCCGAATGCTCGTGCTCTCCAGCATCCAAAGCGCAATGAATCCAGATCGACCCATTACCAGCGCTCTCGCCGCCATGTTGGGCCGGTATCCAAGCTCCTCAGCCGCTCGAAGAACCTTTTCCCGCGTCTCCTGCGGTATCGAAACATCCGTCCGCCCGTTCAGCACATAGCTGACAGTCGTCCGCGACACCCCCGCTTTCCGGGCGACATCAATGCTGCGAATTGGAGACAAGGTGACGAAATGGTAGCAGATTCAACTTGCGCTCGCTTCAACACCCTTACGGGTCCGATTAATCTCGGCGAACAACGGCACGACCGTAATCGTGCAATAGGCATACACAGGTGCGAAGTGCCGGTGATAGAAGAATCCTAACAGATAGGGTAACCCGAGTGTTATGATCTGTCCCCAGCCCAATATAGAAATCCGAGACATCAATGCAGACTTTTGCCTCATGAATGGAACGCAAAGAGAACCCAAAAGCCAGGTCCAAAAAATGACTCTACTCACCGCAAACGTTACCGAGACCTTTCGCGAGACGCTTTCTGTCTCGTTCGTTTTCAGCCCATCCAGCTGGACAAACATCATCTTCAATTTAGCAGCCAGTCCCTGCACGAATTCTTGGCGGTGCTGCTTCCGAAAATCGTTAGCGAGTCGCAAAAAACCGTCCGATAGTTCCCACTCACTGCTAACCTTGTACGGAAAATCCATCAAGCCGTCTCGATGCATATAATCAAGATCACTGTATGGATACCTCTCAAGAAAATAGGGATTCTGACCCTTGTAAAGGTTAATCCCGTTCATAGAAGACGATTGGGATCCAATTCCAAAACGCCCCGTTTTGCTCCAAACAAATGTCCCCCATGCCGCAAGAGAAAGTGCAACACAAACAAAAGGAATTGCCCTGCGTGCGAGCTTTCCAGGCGTCCAGAATGCATACGCAATCGCGAGAAAGAGCACCAGCAATAGTGTCGACGACTTAGTCAAGCTCACCATGCTAAGGAGAATGCCGCAGATAAAGGGCGAAATTCGATCCTGCGACGCGCGCGAGAAAAGCAAATGTGCACAGAACACCACTAGGGGGGCACAAAGATAAGCCTCTTCTACGCTGACGGCGGCCACCATCTTCCACAGAAACAGGCTTCCAGATAGCAAAACAAACATAGCCACAGAAGAAGGCGCGTTCAGCTGCTTCCGGGCTAAGTGAAAAGAAAAAGCCATCAACGCCGAAGACAAAACCGACCATACGATGAGAAGTGCACGAACGTCGTCAACGATGGTCCCGACCGCGAAGGCAAAAAGCGGAATAAACGGCAGTCGTAGCGCAAAGCAAGCCGCCGGAGGATCAAGCGTGCTGTCGCCGTAGATCACAGAATAGCTACCGTTGCGAAGCCCTCGGACAAATTCGCCAAACCCGTAGCTAAGTGATTCCATCGGGGCGGATGCTCCACCACTTCGGACTGAGACGATCACCATAACGGCGAAAAATGTAAAGGGGAGAAACCAGTCGATCCACGAACTTCTTCTTGTCATTCGTTATCCCTACCAAACGGGGACGTGTGATCAGGAGAAAAGCGCCCTCAACACAAAGGCAGTCTCCCGAGCAACGCCGAGAGTATAACAGCTTCAACCTAACGTGCGCTAAATCGACTGGATTCTAACGGTCAAACTAGTGGTTCGGTTTGACCGAGGAGAAAGGGCAGAGAAGCCGAGTCCAGCAAATGAGCTACATCAGGGCCTTTTCCCGCGTCTCCTGCGGTATCGAAACATCCGTCCGCCCGTTCAGCACATAGCTGACAGTCGTCCGCGACACCCCCGCTTTCCGGGCGACATCAATGCTGCGAATTGGAGACAAGGTGACGAAATGGTAGCAGGTTCAACCAAATATGCGTCGAACCGTTTGCCATTTGAAGGCTACGATCATCGCGACCGAAAAGACCGAGTGGCCGAAGACCAGGAGCAGAAAAGCCATATCCAACCACTCTGCTCCCGTGGATATCGGGCGCATTTTGGTGAGAGCATTCAACCGCCAAATCGAGCTCAAACTCAACCCGACGAGCCCAGTCAGGATACGAAAATTCCCAAGATCAAACTCACCAACCGGTCGAAGCCAGCAAGCAAGACTAATCAACCCAAAGATGCACAATCCCGTCCGGAACCATGCCCAAACCAGCTCGTCCGTCCTGCAAGACGTAATTTCAAAGTCTCGAATTCGAACCTGCACCTCGACTCATTATGGGGTCACTGAGGGGACAAAAACATCTTTGAAGTTCTTGGCGCAAACATGACAAGGGTTGGTTCAGTCCTTCAGCGTTCGGAATTGGCCCCCCGCGAGCCTCGACTTAAGGCGGTCGAGCCAGTTGTATTTTCCGTATAAGGTTGCCGCCTCCGCCATCCACGTCACGCCCTCCCGGGCATCTTGAACCGGACTTGTTGATCGAATGTCATTGATTGAGGTCCAAGTTTCCCAAGGCTCGGCGTGAAGTTGAGCCAATGGAATCAGGCCAGCTTCACTCTCAGCGATGATTTCAAACCACCTGAAAATGCCCATCTCTCGAGAGAACCCAGGCGCGCCTCTGACCCTGCCCTCAAGGAGAACGTCGTACACATTCGCTTTGGGCAGAAGTCTTCCGTGAACGATTCTATATGCTCTGAGGAACTGCTCGTTCCGAGGGTCAAGGGCTTTTGCGGATTGTAAGTCTTGCTTCGCGGAAGCGGACTTTCCCTCTTTGGCAAAGAATTCAGCCCGGTAGGCGTATATCCATGCAGCGAGCTTCTTTCTCTCCGCGTCCCTCTCCCTGTTTGCTACACAGATGCCCTCTTCGCAATCGCTCAGGAATTGTGGGTAGTTCTGCACACGCCACTCGAGGCGCGATTTATTCACCCAATAGTGGAGCCAGCCGTGATAACCGGGGCTGAACTGGACCTTTGCATAGTACTCAGCGGCGCGATCCCACATTTCCATTCTGGCGTAACTAATCCCGATGTTTAAGTCAGCGTACGAGTCGACATCCGGCTCGCCGTTTCTTGCCTTATCAAAGGCCTCGATTGCCAACTGATAATGTCCCTGGTTTGATTGAAACTCGCCGAGATACGAGGCAAGAAGGTAGACCGTCGGAAACTTTCTAAGCCCTGTTTCAAGAATACGGGTCGCTTCCTGTGCGTCCCCCATCTCGTATCTGGCGCGAGCCTCGAGCTCGTATGCGCCTGAATAGTTGGCCGCGTGAAGTTTCTTTGCGATTTTGAGCACGTCTTGGTAATCACCAAAGCTGAGCGACTCCAAACCCTTGGCGTACATTCGATAAAAGTGCTCGTTGCTTGCCTTCGACTTCATCAATCATTCGAGATGCGATTCATCGCGTTCTGCCTCGAAGTTTATTCCCTTAACCCGCAATTGCACCCTTTTCCAAACCGGCGGCGTAAGATACTTGAAGGGCAGAACGGGTATCGTTCTGAGTGATTATGTCAAACGACATTTTTGAAAGAGTCAAAAAGGTCACCGTCGAAGAACTCGACGTGAAGGCCGAAGAAGTCGTCATGGAAGCAAGCTTCACCGAAGATCTCGGTGCAGACTCGCTCGACGTGGTTGAGCTGGTCATGGCTTTCGAGGACGAGTTCGGAATCGATATTCCGGATGAAGAAGTCGGCGAAATCAAGACCGTCGGCAACGCCGTCGATTACATCTCCAAGAAAACCAACGGCTGATGAGTTTTCCGCCCGAGCCATCCGGGCGCGTCGTCGTCACCGGTGTTGGAGCGGTAACCCCGCTCGGCACCGGAGTTGACGTCTTTTGGCCGCGCATCCTCGCCGGTGAATCTGGAATTCGCCGAATCGAGCAAATCGATCCCACTCCCTACACCACGCAAATCGCCGGTGAAGTGCCCGACTTTGAAGTCACCGATTGGCTCGACAAAAAGGATGCGAGACGCATGGACAAGTTCCTGCATTACGCCGTCGCTTCCGCATCGATGGCACTCACCGACTCGGGAATCGACCTCACCGAAGACCTCCGCAACGAATTTGGAGTCCTCATCGGCTCGGGTATCGGCGGCCTCGGAATCATGTATGAACAAACCAAGTTCATCCACGAAGGCAAACCCGATCGCGTCTCTCCGTTTTTTGTCCCCTACATGATTGCCGACATGGCAAGCGGAATCGTCTCGATTCTCAATGACCTGCGCGGTCCCAATCACTGCGTCGTCTCTGCTTGTTCCACTGGCGCAAACGCTATCGGTGACGCATTCGAGATCATCAAGCGCGGCGACGCCGTTGCGATGCTTGCCGGAGGAGCCGAGGCTCCCGTTAATGATATCGGCGTCGCCGGATTCTGCGCCTGCCGAGCCATGACCGGTCGAAACGACGAGCCCACCCGTGCTTCGAGGCCATTCGACCGCGATCGCGACGGATTTGTCATGGGCGAAGGCTCCGCCGTCCTCGTCCTCGAGGACCGAAATCACGCCCTCGCCAGAGGCGCAAAGATCTATGCAGAAGTGATCGGCTACGGATTTTCCGCCGACGCTCACCACATCACCGCTCCGCATCCGGAAGGCCGCGGTGCGGCCAAGTCCATGCGCATGGCTCTCCGCAAAGCAGGTCTCGAGCCAAGCGCGATTGACTACATCAACGCCCACGGAACCTCGACCCCGGTCGGAGACCCGATGGAGGTCGAAGCGGTCAAAACTGTCTTTGGTGACCACGCCTACAAGCTCGCCGTCAGCTCCACCAAATCGATGCACGGACACACGCTCGGCGCGGCTGGTGCCATCGAGTCGCTCATCTGCATCCTCGCGATGCGAGATGGCGTGATGCCTCCGACGATCAACCTCGAGAACCAAGACACCGATCCGGGCATCAACCACGTGCCAAACGTGCCCCAAAAGCGCGAGCTGAACTACGTGTTGAACAACTCCTTTGGCTTCGGCGGACACAACGTCTCGCTCATTCTCACCAAGGGGTAATCGCCCGTGAAAGGCACTCTTGCCGAACACATCGAAGGCTTCCGAATCTATCTGAGCGCCCGCCGTTCGCCTGCCACCGTGAAGTCCTACGGTGCCGACCTTCGCCAGTACCAAGCCTTCGTCGAAGATGTCTCGGTCTTCGATACCAGCTCCATTCGGCTCTACCTTCGTAAGCACGGGGGTCAGCCCGTCTCCCGCGCTCGCAAGCTCTCAACTCTTCGCGCTTTTGCCAAGTATCTGCGCCAAATGGGCGCAATCGATGCTGATCCCACCGAGCCGCTCGAGGCCCCCTATAAACGCAAAAAGCTTCCAAAGAGCCTCAACCAACCCCAAGCCGGCGAACTGCTCGACCAGGCCGGGGTTGGCAAAACTCCCCAGCGCGATCGCGCCATTCTTGAGCTTATCTACTCATCAGGCCTTCGAGCCGCCGAGGTCGTTTCCGTCAAGCTCACTGATGTTTCGATGTCCGATCTATCAGTGAGAGTCGTCGGAAAGGGCAATAAAGAGCGAATTGTCTTCTTCGGAAAAACTGCGGCAAGTGCTCTTGATGATTACATTCGTGGACCGAGAGCGCCCGGAGAAGCACTGTTCACCAATGATAAGGGCCATCCCCTCACCACCCGAACGATTCAAAACATCGTGAAGCGCTGGGCAATAGCGGCAGGTTTACCCCCCGAAACCTCACCACATACCCTCCGCCACTCCTTCGCCACTCACCTTCTCGACGGCGGAGCCGACCTCAAAACCGTCCAACAACTCCTTGGCCACGAGAGCCTCGCCACGACGCAAATATATACCCACGTCAGCATCGAGCGGCTCAAAGAAACGGTGGCCAAGGCTCACCCCAAATCAAAATAGTTTGGAGTGCGGGAATTCATTCCCGCTGTTCTGCCTCGCAATTCATTGCGAGGTCACTATTGGGCGACGAGCCTCACACCCAAGTCGAAGCGCGCCGGAAAATCTTGTAAGTGATCGGACGACGCACGTTGGCAAATACAAAATCCGGCCATCCGACCATGAAGTCCATGTCATAGTCGTCGGGAGGCGAAATCAGCACCAGCGGAACATCCTTCGCCGTCGGATGATTCATTTTCGCCATCGCAAACCGCTCGTATCCCGCAATCTTGTTCGGCTCATCAAGCGTGCAAAGCTGATCCACAAAGAAAAGATCAGCTCCTTCGAGCTTGTCCAAGGCCTCCTGCCAGTCTGAATAGGCTTCAAAGACATCACTCGGATGAAACCCTTCTTTCGCCTCGCGAATCATGTCTTCGTCCCGAGTCAAAAGCACAAATCTCATCTTCTGACGATCTTACAACATCGCCCGAGCGAGTGCAAGGGAAAAATACATCATTCACCAGTGTTAAATAATTCAAGAAAAATGATGAATCAGGAACAATTCATCAGTGGACTGTGATATAACCTGGAAAGAGGATTATAGAAATGCTTCTCAACGAAAACGAGATCAGCGTCCAGAGGACTCCAGAGGACGCCGAGCGGTTTCACTCCATGATGAGTGACACGAAGCGCCGAGCCTACTCTATGGCCCTTCAACTCACCCGAAATTCGGCCGATGCCGAAGATCTGGTGCAAGACACGTACATCAAGGCGTGGCGCGGATTCGACTCGTACGTTCCCGGTCGTCCGTTCCTCAACTGGCTCCTCCGCATCATGCAGCGCGCATATCTCGACTCGCGCCGCCGCGAAAATCCGGTCCGCAAAGCCGATTCCCTTAACTCAATGATCTCGCCCGCCGATGGCGAAGTCCAAGAGCTCCCAATCCCCGATAACAGCCTAAGGCCGGACGAGGAGCTTCTCCAAGAAGAGTATCGCGCGCAGCTTCACAAGGCTCTCGATCAGCTCCCCGATGTCTATCAGTCAGCGATCCGAATGTGTGACCTCGAAGGAATGAGCTATTACGAGATCGCCGAGATCCAAAAGACCACCATCGGCACCGTCCGAAGCCGAATCCACCGGGGTCGAAAGCTCCTCAAAGACGCAATCAACCGCAGCGGCTATCAATTCCGCTAAAGATTCCCCCAGAAAGCCCGAAAATCATCATTAAGATGAACGGAATTTCTGGTGCCTCCAGCGTCAACAGCACGCTTGCAACCGCCTCCACCTCATCCGAGCAGCAGGTGGCCCTCGCCATGCTTAAAAAGGCCCTCGATAGCCAGCGAAACCAAGGTGCCGAGCTAGTGCAAATGCTAGAAGGCAAAGGTCAAATCATCGATATTCGAGCCTGAACACCCCATAGCGGTAAACTAAAGGGCTGATGAGCAAGAAGCCCCTCGCTTCAGATCGTCCTGGGAAAAATTCCTGGATGAAGAACACCTACTTTTGGATCGCACTGGTCCTCTTCGGGTTGTCCATCCTAGGACTTGTCATGGGTGATAAAACAATCCGTGATCCCGGTCAGGTCAACGAGAAAAATCTATGGATGATCTATCTCGGGGCTTCCGTCGTCATGCTCGTCAACGGAGTCATTTCCCACCGCGCCTACCTGGCCCAATGGGATGACCTCGAGGAGAATTAAGAAATCATGGTTCTATGCGCCTGTAACAAACCCATCGAGAAAGTTCCGGATTGGCTCAAATCCGCAAAGGTCGAGTTCGTCTGCAACAACTGCCCGAACCGACAAACCAAGAACATCGCCTTCATGTCCCTCGACGCTGGCGTCAAGGATCCAGGCAAGCAGATCGAAGAAGGCGAAGACCTCGGCGACCTCGAAGACGAAGATTAAGCCCGGTTAAGCAACCCGAACCACGGCTCTCGGCTTGGCGATGTGAATCATCACCCGGCGGGGAGCCTTTTCTTCGCCCAAACCGAGCTTACAAAGCGCAATCATCGCCCGCTCCGTCACCGGAGTGCCTTCGATATAGGTCACCTGAGCGACAAGTTCGCCCTCTTCAAACCACGCGCTCGCGTCCAAAATCCCGTCCTGGTCAAGCAAAAACGACTCAACGTCTTTGGGATTCACAAACTGCACGGTATTCATACCGGAATCATCGGCAGTTCGCCTGCTTATTGCAGGCGAATCGTTGTCAATAATCCGTCAAACTTCGATCACGCTCGGCACGATCAACGGCCTCAGCTGAGCCCGCTTCACAATCGTCTTCCGCACGATATCGGTCGCTGCCTGCTTCACCTTGTTGATGTCCTTCAGGTCGTCCGCCGAAAGCGAAGCCAACATATCGATCATGATGTCGTGAGCGGTCTCGAGAATCCCAGCCGGGCCATGGAATCCCTTCGAGTGCAAACTCGGGTCCCCCACAATCTCTCCGTGAGTCGTATCAATCGCGATCGACACAATTACGAGCCCATCATTCGCAACGTTGTAACGATCACGCAGAATCGATTCCGTCACACCTGGCGTTCCCGAGTTATCCACCAGAACGCGCCCGGTCGGCACCGGATCGCCCAGGTACGCCTTGGTGTCATCCAGAACCAGCGGCACGCCGCTCGTCATCGTAAATCGGCGATGATCGGGGTACCCCATGTCCGCCGCCATCTTGTTGTAGATGTATTGATGCCGAGGCTCTCCGTGCACCGGAGCAACGTAAAACGGCTGCGTCAGATTGATCATCATCTTCAGCTCTTCTTGGTAAGCGTGGCCGCTCACGTGGATCGGAGTTGCCGATTCGTAAACCACGCGGCACCCCTGCAAAAAGAGGCGATTAATCGTCCGCCAAATCGCACCCTCGTTTCCAGGGATCGGACGCGCCGAATAGATGAGCGTATCGCCCTCTTTCACCTGCATTCGGCCATACTCGCCCTTGCTCATCTGAACCAAAGCGCTCATCGGCTCGCCCTGCGACCCGGTGGTGAGCAGAACAACCTGATGATCCGGCAATCCGCGGACATCATCGAGCGGCAAAAGCGTCCCCGCCGGAATTTTCACATACCCCAGGCGCATACATATGTCGAGGTTGCGCTCCATGCTTCGCCCCACAACGCCGACCTTCCGCCTCGTCTCCTTCGCAACCTGAAAAACCTGTTGCATCCGGTGGATGTTGCTGGCAAACGTCGTGAGCAAAACCCGCCCCTTCGCCTCGTTGAAAACTTTCCGTAGGCCCTCAATGACCGTCGATTCGCTCGGACCCCAACCAGATCGTTCCACGTTCGTCGAGTCGCTAAGCAAAACCACAACGCCCTCTTCGCCGATCTCCCCAAATCGCTTGATATCCGCGAGCTTGCCGTCAACTGGCGTGAAATCGAACTTAAAGTCGCCGGTGAACAGCACATAACCGTGCTCGGTCTTCACCGCCATTGAGCAGTTCTCGGGAATCGAGTGCGTCACCCGAATCGCCTCGACCGAAAGCGATCCCGCCTGCATCACCTCACCGGGCTTGAAGATTCGGTAATCCACCTTCACGTTCGGGCATCGCTCATCCAGCTTGTGCCGAATCAAAGCATGAGTGAATTCCGAGCAG
This sequence comes from uncultured Fimbriimonas sp., assembly GCA_964566635.1. Taxonomy (GTDB): domain Bacteria; phylum Armatimonadota; class Fimbriimonadia; order Fimbriimonadales; family Fimbriimonadaceae; genus Fimbriimonas. Next base: position 231,718 of record CAZMJL010000002.1, read on the forward strand.
TAGATCGGCACATTCAGCTGCTTGAGCAAGTAGGGAAGCGCACCAACATGATCCTCGTGGCCGTGGGTAAGAAAAACGCCTCGGACCTTTTCTTTATTCTGGAGCAGATACGTGAAGTCAGGAACGACGATATCGACCCCAAGCATCTCCTCGTTCGGAAACGAAAGCCCGCAGTCGATCACGACCAGATCATCGCCTTGCTCCACAACCGCGCAGTTCTTACCAATTTCACCAACGCCGCCTAAGGCAATGATTTTTACTAAACTCACGCTCACAGGGTACCTACCTTGGGCGCGATCCGCTCACGGACGAATCAACCGCTGCAATCGGTGCAAAAATGTTTGGGTATAATTTGAAGTTCAGAAATGGCAAACAAGAAGTCGAGTAAGAAGGATATTCGCCGCATCGCAAAGAAGACGGCCGTGAACACCAGCGTTCGAAGCGCGCTCAAGACCTACATCAAGAAGACGAAGAAGGCCGTCGCTGCCGGAAACGTTGCCGATGTCAGTGCAAACCTCGTCACCGCCGTCAAGGCTCTCGACAAGGCTGCTCAAAACGGTCACATCCATCCCAACCAAGCCGCCCGCCGAAAGTCGCGAATCGCGAAGGCTGCCAACGCCGCCCTCAAAGCCGCTGGCAAGTAATTCCCTTCCGCCATTTCGCAAAGCCCCTCAACAATGTTGAGGGGCTTTGTTTGTGTCAATCTTTATCGTAACGTGGCAAGGATTCGTAGTCGTCGCCGAGAACGCCCCAACTTTCCTTGGGTGCTCTTCCTCATCTTGCTCGGCTCGATCTACCTCTTCTGGATCTATCCGCGCCAGAAGCCTGCACCGAGTCCCACCCTCGATGGTGTCCTGATTTCTCAGTCCAAACCCCTCTAATCAGCCAAAACCCGGTTTAGACTGAGGGCATGCACAACGTTGGTTCAACCGACCGACTGATCCGAATCATTCTCGGCATCGTCCTCCTCGCCGTCCTCTTCCTCGCTCCCTCTCCCATCCGGTTCGTCGGAATCCTTGGCTTTGTCATGCTCGGAACAGCGCTAGTTCGCGTCTGCCCGATCTACGTGCCGTTCAAGATCAACACGAACAAGTAGTGCGTTCTGAAAACTAGGCTGAACGATGGTCAGCTGGTCGCTGGGAAGACGTCTTTGCCATCACAATTCCAATTGCCAAGTAGATCAATCCCGAAAAGCTTTGGATGAACGGAACTAAGTTCACTCCCGGAAAGCCAGATTCTTGCAAAACATACCACTGGGTGTTCACGAGCAGCAGCAGGGGCACGAAGATCAAGGCGACCTTTGGCACTTCCCCCGGAGAATTGAATGCACAAAGCCACGCCACCAGAACCGGAAGGAACAGCACGTAATGGTGCACCCAAACCACAGGCGATAACTGAAGCGAGAAAAACAAGATCAGCATCCCAAAACTCGCGGTTATCCGTTTCCGATAACTCGGCACCAGCGTCATCAATAACCCGATCACCGCAAACCCTTGGCATAGCTGCACGCTCTCCCTCTCTGCTAGATGCAAAAAGCGAAATGGTATGCCGGCCAGCGAGACGTTGATACCGCCAAAAAGCGGCGACACAACGGTCGGGTGCATCGAGAATTCGCGCAATGCCGCAATATAGGGGGAGAAACCACCCACAAACAGGAAGGGAAGCGCGAACCCTGCGAGCGAAATGACCAAGATTTTGATCCAATGCTCGCGAGCGGGTTTTAAGCAGAAAATGAACGAAGCAATTTGAGGCTTCGTGATCAACCCGACCGTCAACCACGCGGAACGAACAGATGACGACGCGAGCGCCATCGCCATCGAGCAGGCCAAAAGAGTTGACACGTTGCCGCACTGAAAATCAAATGAAATCGGCTCCCGAAACAGTAAGAGCAGCCCAACCGAGAACACGCTCGCAATCTCTGCCGAACAATTCCACGCAATTTCAACGAGGCGTTTGATGGACATCCCCAGCCCAACAAATCCGGCTCCCTGAATCAGAAGCCAGATCGCATCGAAGTGCAGCGACTTTAAACTGGTGAAAGGCACCAGCATAAGCGCTAGATGCGGCGGATACACGTAAGGAGAACCCCCCGGTGAAACGGCGTACAGATTCAAACCTGCGCGAACATTCTTAGCTGCCTCAAAGTAAGCCAAGCTGTCGCTGCGTGTGCCTGCAAGCATGGCCTTAACCCCCGGAATTGCAAACGCAATTCCGAGGAGCGCGAACAAGATTAGGTAACGGAGGTTCCCTCGAAGCAATGCGAGTTGCAGAGTACCTTTTGAAAATCTAACCGGCTTAGCCTTTCTGAATCTCGCCCATCTCGTTCCAGTTCAAGCCAATCTTTGCATCCACCTCAACCGGAACCCTTAGCGGCAACGAAGTCTCCATCAGGTGCCGAATCGGCTCCACGCCGCCCCGATCCCCCTTCGGAACTTCAAAGACCAATTCGTCATGGACGTTCAGCAACATCCGCGTCGAACTGCCTTCAATCTGCCGCCGAACCGTCATCATCGCAAGCTTGATCATGTCCGCCGCCGTTCCCTGAATCGGTGCGTTCATCGCCTGTCGCTCGGCATAGTTCCGGTCATTAAAGCGCGAGGAATGAATGTCCGGGAAGTACCGACGTCTGCCCGTCAACGTCGTGGTAAAGCCCTTCGATCTCGCTTCCGCCACCACCTCTTGGGTGAAGCCCTTCACCGTCGGGAAGCGCTCATTGTAAAGGTTAATCAGCTCCTTGGCCTCCGCCCTGCTAAAGCCGCCGCCAAGCTGATTCGCAAGTCCAAAATCGGTCACGCCATACAACACCGCGTAGTTGAGAAGCTTCGCATACCGCCGTTGATCCTTCGTCGGCTCTTCGGTGTGAAACATGATCCGCGCCGTCGCCGAGTGAACGTCTTCGCGCTCCTCGAAAGCCCTGACCAAAGCCGGCTCGCCGCACATATGCGCGAGCACCCGCAACTCGATCTGAGAATAGTCAAATGACGCCAGCTCGTACCCCTCGGCGGCAATAAACGCCTTCCGAATCGAACGCCCAAGCTCGGTTCGAATCGGAATGTTCTGCAAGTTCGGGTCGTTCGACGAGAGCCGCCCCGTCGCCGCCGTCGTTTGTGAATACGACGTGTGAATGCGCCCATCGGCGGCGATCTGCGTCTGAAGCGCATCTGCATAAGTGGACTTCAACTTCGTCAACTCGCGCCAAGTCAGCACCTCACCCGCGATCTCGTGCGTCGGAGCCAACTGCTGCAAAATCTCCGCCCCTGTCGCGTATCCGGTCTTCGTCTTCGTCGCGCCCGGAATTCCAAGCTTGTCGAATAAAATTTCGCCTAGCTGCTTCGGTGACCCAATCGTAAACTCCTGCCCCGCCAGCTCATAAACGCGCTTGGTCGAGGCCTCAATCGCCACTCCCAGCTCCTTCGAAAACTCGTGCAACTGCTCCTTCGAAGTCCGAATGCCGAGCACCTCCATCTCCGCCAGAATCGGCGTCAAAGGCAGCTCAATCGCCTCCAAAACCGAAGTCTGTCCTTCCTTCTCCAGCCGTTCTCGCATCGCCCGCATCAGCGGAAGCAGCGATGCCGACGTCTCCTCCGGCGACGAAGGCAAAACTAGATCTGTGTAACCTTGAATCAAGTCACCCAGTACATAATTCGATCGCCCCGACTGAAGCACGTAACCCGCCAAGAGCGCATCAAACCCGACCGCCGCATCAAACTTTTTCGCCGCCTTGTACAGCGGCTTGGCATCATAAACCGACGCCTGAGCAGGGAAGGTTGCGAGCAACCGAAGTCCATCCTCCCGCGAACAATTGAGCACCTCGTGCCCCACCGCCACGTAAGCCCGCTCCGCATTCTCATCAAACAAATCCGAGGTTTCTAGGGCGGCAAAGTGAAGCCCGAACGGCTGGCTGTTCACCGTGCTCTTCAGCATGATAAACGAGCCAACTTCTCGCGTCGCAAACTCCAGCTTCTGCTGCACGACCTCGACCACCGGTTCCGACGCCGAAGCCCCCTCCACATACGGCCCCAGCACCCGCTGAATGTTCTTGGCATGAGAGCGCATCTCAAAACGCTCCAGAAACTCCTTCCCGGCCGCAAACTCCGCCTGAGTCAAAGAAAACGGCTCGAAGTCATACGAAATTTCACAATCTCGCTTGATCGTCGCGAGCCACTTCGAAAGCTTCATCGAATCGACCGCAGGCTCGATCTTCTTCTTGTACTTCTCCGGAACCTCGTCCCACCGCTCCAAGATCGCCTCAATCGAACCAAAGTTGGAAATCAGCTCAGCCGCGCCCTTGTCGCCAATCCCCGGCACGCCGGGAATATTGTCGCTGGTATCTCCCTTGATCGCCTTAAAGTCGATCACCTGGGCCGGAGTGACTCCCCACTTTTCAAACACCTCTTGAGGCGTATAAGTCATCGTCTCCGACATCCCAGTCTTGGGCGTCAGCACGCTCACATAATCGTCCACCAGCTGCAACGTGTCCATGTCGCCGGTCACGATCGTCGTTCGATATCCGCTCTGCTCCGCCTGCAAAGAGATCGTTCCGATGATGTCGTCGGCCTCAAACCCGATTAGCTCCATCTGCGGAATTCCGAGCGCCGAAAGCAAATTCCGCGACTCGTCGAGCTGGACAATCAGCTCCGGAGCCGTCTCTTTCCGCGTCCCCTTGTAGTCCGCAAACTCGGTATGCCGAAACGTCTTTCCGGGCGCATCAAGCGCCACCACAATCGCGTTCGGACGAATGATTTCGATGATGTTGAACAGCATCGAAGTGAAGCCATGCAGGGCATTGGTCGGCTTTCCATCGCTAGTCGAGAGGTACCGAGTGGCATAAAATGCGCGGAACAAAAGCGCATATCCATCCACAATCACCAGCCGCTTTTCAGACATCGACCAGAGTTTAACGTGAAATCCCGAACTTACGCCGTCACCTGCCGAAAAGTTGCAAACCTACTGGTACAATGAACCTACGGCTCGCATTTGCGGAGCCTCCCGGTAACTGAAACGATGGTGTACAGACCGCTTCGGTACGAACAGATCATGCAGGCCGCAGAATCCTACGAGATCCGGGCGCGTCGCATGTTCGGTGGCATGGGCATCTACACCAGCGAGCGCATGTTTGCATTCCTCATTGATAGCGACTGTGCTTTCAAACTCGGCGGAGCCGACTACGAAGAAGCCATGACTCTCGAGGGTGCGGGCGTGATGGTTCCCGAACCCGGTGCCGACCCACTGCGCGAGTACGTCCGAATGCCAAAGGCCGTCCTAGATAACGCGAACGAGTTTTCAAAGTGGTTGGAGCGAAGTGCCGAGTATGTCCGCAACCGCGCGGCACGTACGGCATAAATCAGGTTTCCCCACAATGCTCAAATTCCTCTGCGCCGCCGCCCTCTGGTTGGCCGTAGGACAAACGCAAGAGCCCTCCCCCGCGCCGGTTCAAGCTCCAAAGCCGAAGATCATTCTTCTCCCCCTGGATGCCAGGCCCGCAGCGGGTCAATTCGCCCAAATGATCGGAGCGACGGCCGGGTACGAAGTCATCATCCCTCCCCTCAACCTTCTCGGTCGTTTCACCGAAACCGCCGATGTCAACGGCATCTTTCAGTGGCTCGAGACACAAGATTTCAAAGACGTGCGCGCCGTTGTCGCCAGTGCCGATCTCATTGCCTACGGCGGACTCATTCAATCCCGCGTGGCCGATGTCGACGCCACCGAAGCGATCTCCCGCCTGCGTCGCCTCATCACCTTTCGCGCAAAGATTGAAGAGAAGTTTCGCTTCTTTATCTTCGCCTCCAACATGCGGCTCACCCCGACCGCAACCATCAAGGCCGCCCCTTACCGGATGAACCTCGCCAAGTACGAGGAGATCAAAGACCTTTACGAGCGAACTAAGAACAACCGCCTGCTCTCGAAGCTTAAGAACCTCAAGGCGATGGTGCCGCTCGAAGAGATTCAGCGCTACGAGAACACCCGTAATCGCAACTTCGAGGTCATGCGCACCCTCATGCGCATGGTCAAATCCGGCCCTGTTGACTACCTCATCATCGGTCAAGACGACGCCAAGCCCGACGGCCCTCAAATCCAAGAAAACGCCAAGCTAAAGGAGTTCGCCCAGTATCTCGAGCTTGGCGAAAAGGCCTACTTCTGCGAAGGCATCGATCAGCACGGAAACATCCTCGTTTCGCGCGCCATCATGCAGGACCTCGGCTTCACGCCTCGCGTTCGAGTCGTCTATAGCGACGGCGACGGCCGTAAAGCATACGCCCTCTACGAGTCCAAACCGATCGAGGAGAGCCTTGCCGACCAAATGCTCGCCAGCGGAGCCAAGATTGTCAAAACCGGCGAAGAGTACGACTATTCGCTCTACATCAACACCCCCGATCGCCGCCGAAACCCATTCCAAAACTTCCTCAAAAACCTTCGCGACGAAATCGACCAAGGCTTTCCCATCGCCGTCGCCGACATCAATTTCGGCAAGGACGGCACCTCCGACGAAGAGCTCTTCGCCGCCCTCAGCGAAAACCGCCGTGCCCACAAGCTCCTCGCATTTGCCGGCTGGAACACCGCCGGAAACACGATGGGAACGGCGATTCCCGCCGCAAACGTCTATCTCGCCGGCCGCCAGCTCACCACCGAGCCGCTCCGAAGAGAAATCGCCCAGCGCGAGTTCCTCCTCCACCGGATGATCAACGACTACGCGTATCACAAGTACACGCGCCCGCCCGCCTACAAGCTCATCGACACGATGCAGAATCAGCGCGACGAAGTCTACGGCACCAACTTCGAGCGACTCCAGCAGTTCGTCCGCGAAGATCTCCAAAAGCAGGCACAAGACCTCTTCAACCTCCAATTCGCGGGCAAATCGTTCTTCGCCGGAACCCAAGAGTTCCAAATGACCTCGCTGGAAAATCTCACCATTTCGCTCCCTTGGCCCAGGGCGTACGAGGTGTCGGTCTCCTTCAAAATCAAAGTCGAACCCACCGGGGGAACGCGTTGATTGGCCTCCTCAGGGGCACCGTCATCGAGTCCGAAGGGCACATCATCCTTCTCGAAGTCGCGGGCGTCGGCTACGAAGTCGCCGTCCCCGATTCCGCCCTCCCCAAGCTCCCGCCTGGAACCGAAGCCACCCTCTTTACCCGCCAAATCTTCCGCGAAGACGGCGTCACACTCTGCGGGTTCCTCGATCGAAAGGATCGCCGCGTCTTCGACCTTCTGCTCGAAGTCAAAGGGTGCGGTCCCAAAGTCGCCCAGGCACTCGTGGGCCAAGTTGGAGCCGACGTGGTCCTCGATTCAATCGTGATCAACGACCCCAAAACGCTCACGAGGGCAACTGGAGTCGGGCAGCGCCTCGCCGAGCGCATCATCCTCGAGGTCAAACCCAAAGTCGATTCCCTGCGAGTCGTCATCACCGGAAAAACCGTCGCCCCAACCCCATCCACCTCCGATTCTGAACTTGTCGAAGCCCTCATCGCCCTCGGCTACAAACGAAGCGAAGCCGAGACCGTCGCGGCGAAAACCGATCCCGGTACTTCTACCGAAGAAAGACTCAAAGCTTCACTGAAACTACTTAAACGCTAGTGTTCCCGAACGGTGAGACATTCGCCGCACATTCAAAGACCAATCATTCAGTTGACAGTTCGGAATGTCACTAAGAGGGATTCTGTTCGCGCCGCGTGCGCAGACGCTCAACCGAATCTAACTTGCCACGTGGACCACGGGTCGAAGACTGGGATCAGTCTCGACCCGTCTTAGTATCTCCCGGGTCAGCGGAGCGATATCGCCCTCACCCGAGAACAAGAACTTGATCAGGTAAGCCCCCGGCCCCCGCTCGCCCCAGTTGAAGTAGGCATGAGCGCGCTTGCCCGTTAGCTTCCCGATGTGAAGCAACAAAGCCGCCAAAGAGTTCGGAACCGCCACGCCCGTCGCCCGCAGCACGCGGTGTCCATCCACCTCGTATCCCCGAACCTTCACGTTCCCCTCAAAGTTCGAAGCATCCCGAATCGTGATCTCGAGGAACAGAATCGGCTCATTCTCCGGAATATCGTGATCTCGGCGCGTCTCCGCGATTTTCTGCTCATACTCCGCCCCATCTCGCTGGTCAGGTCGGTTCGGAATAATGCGAACCTGCCCGCCCGCCTGCGCCGCCTCTTGCACAAACTCAAGCGCACGCAGGTCAAGGTCGACCCCCTTCACGCGAAGCTCAAGCGTTCGCCAAATCCTAGAAACGAACGACACAATTACCACTCCGCCCACGAAGAACGCCGCAATCTTGATTCCATCCGGCTTCTCAATCACGTTCACGATAGTAGTGTAGATAAAGATGACCGAAATGATGCCGTAGCCCCATTTCGTCGCGCGTTGCCGCCGACGCGTCGAAATCGTTGCCGCAATCGCCGCCGAGGTCATCAGTACCAAAACTCCGGTCGCATACGCGCCGCCCTGAGCCGTGACCGATGCCTTAAAGATCATTGTGACGAGGAAGGAAATCAGGGTGAAAATGATCACCAGCGGCCGGTTGGCCTTGGTCCACTCCGGCGCCATTCCAAACTTGGGCAAATAGCGCGGAACGAGATTCAGCAAGCCCGCCATTGCCGAGGCACCCGCAAACCACAGGATCAGAATCGTGCTGATGTCATACAGGGTTCCGAAGTTGTTACCAAAGAATTTATAAGCAAGGAATGCCAGCGCCCGCTCATACGCCGCGCCGCCCTTGTGGAACTCGTGCTCCGGAATTAGTGTGGTGGTGATGATCGACGAGCAGATCAAACAAACGCTCATGATCAACGCCGCGCTGAGCAGCAGCTTTCGCGTATTGCGCACTCGCCCCGCCGGATTCTCCTCGGTGTCCTTCTTGTCACCCTTTACGAGCGTCATCACCGAAACGCCCGTCTCGAAACCCGAAAGTCCCAATGCCAGCTTAGGGAATAAGAGAGCCGCCAATGCAAAAAGCATCACCGGATTCCCGCCCCGGTATTTCGGAGTCGCCAGTTGCTCCTGCCAATTCGTCAAAACCTGCGGGTGCGAGATCACCTCGCTCAAGCCCCTTCCGATCACGATCGCGTTCAGGCCCAAGTACAGAATGACCAGCAAAACCGCAATCCCAACCGCCTCCTTGAAGCCCTTCAAGAAGACCAAGGACAGCAGCAAAATGAACAAGCACGTCACGCCCACCTCGTGCCCTTCGAGGTGAATCACGTTCTTGACGAACGCATTATCGATAAGGTGAACGGCCGCATCCGCTGCCGAAAGCGTAATCGTTATGATAAAGTCTGTTGCCGCAAAGCCTAACAAAACGAGGACGAACAGCTTGCCTTGCCACCAGCTCAAAAGCTTCTGCAGCATCGCGATCGAACCCTCACCATGCGGACTCTCCTTCGCGACCTTGCTATAAACCGGATACGCGCCAAACAGCGTCAACAAGACCAAAATGATCGTTGCAAAAGGCGAAAGATACTTCGCCGCTTCAAACGCGATGAACGGCTGATAACCCAGCGTCGAAAAGTAATCGACGCCAGTAAGGCACATGACCTGCCACCAGGGGTGCGTCTTGTGCTTGTGCTCCTTCGTGTTCTCCGCCTCGAAGGGCCCCTCTCCATCCGGAACATGCCCCTCCAAAAGCCATTTTACGAATGGAGAACGTTTTGTATTTGTCAGCTTTGATGGGAGCTTGATTTCCATATTCGGCCTGCGCCATTGTCTGCGTCGACTTCATAAGGATAGCTCAAAAGTAAAGACCCGCCAGAAGGCGGGTCGTCTATGCGTCAGCGCCGTTGCAAACGCAAACCGTTCTAAGACGAAAATTCCATGAAAGGAATGTGATCGTCTCCAGCCTTCGGCACTGGTCGCCCCAATTCATGAGTAGCTTCCCATTTCGGGACCGCGAACGTCCGAGGCATATGCTTCAACGTGGCGCCTTTATGTGTGCGGCGTGCAATGTAGTCGGCGGTAGATTGCAGATAAGCGATCGCACGTTCCCGCGCTCGAACTGCATTCCGAACGCGCACACTCCGAAGTCGATTGTGGTGAGTAAGCGGAGTCCGCTCCTTCAACCTACAAATCTGATCTTGTTGGATCGCGGCCAGAAATCTCAGCTGAGCCACCTTCTCGTATGGAGATTTGGAACTCAAAACCAGGTCCCGAGTTTTGTTGACCAAACGGTCGATGAACGTCGCAGGGCGACGGTTGAATTTTCGCATTAAGTCCTCCTTATGCGTAAGGTCATGGAGGCGGAGCCTCATCCGATATGCCTACGAGGTTAGCTGACGGGTTAGAGCCGAATGTACTCTTCCTGTTCCCAGGATTCACCCCTATACGATCTTTCGATCACTGGTTCCCCCGCTTTGGTGTACTCACCAAACTCGGCTGTGAATACAGTATATCACGGTTCTTCTGGTGGGATCTGGAGACCAGTTATCCACAAATGCCGCAGATTGCCTCGGTAAACTAGCCCAAGTCCAAATGCCGAACTACGTGACCAGCGTCGGAATGGAGGTTCATGCCGAACTCTCCACGAAAAGCAAAATGTTCTGCCGGTGCCAAGTGGCATTCGGCGGAGAACCCAATACGCGCACGTGCCCAGTCTGCCTCGGCCTCCCCGGATCGCTCCCCATCCCCAACCGCGAAGCGATCGAAATGGTCATCAAAACCGCCCTCGCTCTCAACTGCAAGATCGGCGGCACCAAAGAAGAAAGCATCTTCCACCGAAAGAACTACTTCTATCCCGACATCCCCAAGGGCTACCAAACAACCCAATACGGCGAAGAAAACCCCTTCGGCTACCACGGCTACCTCGAGATCCCAACATCCGATGGCGGCACCAAGCGCATCGGGATCCGCCGGATCCACCTCGAAGAAGACACCGGAAAGCTGATGCACCTCCCCAGCGGCGGCTCGGGAATCGACTATAACCGCGCCGGAACCCCCCTCATGGAAATCGTCACCGATTTCCCGCCGGACATCCACAACGGCGAGGAGGCCAAGGAATACCTCTCCCAGCTCCGCCAAATCCTCATGTACCTCGGCGTCTGCGATGGAAAAATGGAAGAAGGATCTCTCCGCTGCGAGCCAAACATCTCCATCGCGCCCGAAGGAAGCGATAAGCTCGGCGTCAAGAGCGAGCTAAAGAACCTCAACTCCTTCCGCTCGGTGCAGATGGGGATCGCCTTCGAAAGCCGCCGCCAAGCCGCCGCCCTCGATAACGGCGAAACTCTCGTACAGGAAACCCGCGGCTGGAACGAGCAGAAGGAAAGCTCCTTCGCCATGCGTGTCAAAGAGGCAGAGAACGACTACCGTTACTTCCCCTGCCCCGACCTCACGCCGATGAGCTTCACGCCCGAGTACATCGAGCAACTCAAAGCCAGCCTCCCCGAACTCCCGCTCGCAAAATTCCAGCGGTACACCAAAGAGTACGGTTTAAGCGCCTATGACGCCAACCTGCTCATCGCCGAAAGAGAGTGGGCCTACTGGTTCGAAGAAGCAATCGAAAAAGGCGGCGAACCCAAGGCGATCTGTAACTGGATGAACTCCGACTTCGCCAAGATGCTCAACGAAGAAGGAATCACCGCTCGGCAAAGCAAAGTCACCCCGGCGCACCTCGTCGAGCTCGTGAAACTCATCGAAGACGGCACCATTAGCGGCAAAATCGCTAAAACCATCTTTGCCAAAGCCTACGAAACCGGAGAGATGCCCAAGAAGCTCGTCGAAGCCAGCGGCGCAACCCAAATCACCGACACCGACGCTATCAAAGCGCAGGTCCAGGCCGTTCTCGATGCCAACCCCGATGTCGTCGCCAAGTTCAAATCCGGCAACCAAGGCGTCAAAGGATTCCTGGTCGGACAGATAATGAAAGCGACTCAGGGTCGTGCAAACCCCGGAATCGTCCAACAATTACTCGACGAGCTACTCGCATGAAGATCTTCACCGCCGCAATCCTCGCCCTCTCCTGCGCTATCGCCGGAGCGCAAGACCGGCTGAACGAAATCTGGACCCATGCCCAAAACCGCGTCGTCGAAGAAGTCGATGCCGCGTTTGAAGACGGCGAATTCCCCAAAGTCATCTCGGTCCTCAAGGTCAACTACGCCGATAATCCCCACGACTACGACAACGCCACCAACCTCGGTTGGATGCTCGAAAACGTGGAGGAGTACGATCAAGCCGAGGCGTTCTACAAGCAGTTCATCGTCGATAACAACAACCACGTCGAGGCGATTTACACTCTCGGAAACTTCTACTCGATGCGTCGACGTTACGACGACGCGATCAAAACCCTCGAACCGACGATCCAAAACGCCGTTCACCCCAACTCCTTCCGGGTCCTCGCCAAAGCCTACGAGCGCGTCAAGAAGTACTCCGATGCAATCCGCATCTGGGAACTCCAGCTCAAAAAGTGGCCGGACGATGGCCCCGCCAAGGCAAATATCGACCGGGTGAAAAAGAAGACGGGTTGACCCAAACCGAAGCAGATTGCTCATCCAAGTCCGCCTCCAGCCCAAATCAAGCCAAAATCGGCTTGAGCAAGTTGGCGAAACCTACAAAGCCTGGGTGTCCGCTCCGCCTGTTGATGGTGCTGCCAATGAGGCCCTCATCAAGCTCGTCGCGAAACACTTCGGCGTCGCTCCGAGCCGCGTAGAAATCATCAAAGGACACACTTCTCGAACCAAGACTATGCAAGTAACAGGAACGTGAAGCAGTTCAAAACGTACCATTAAGATAACTTGGAGACGAAGATGCCTGAAACGAGTGCAACAAAAACCAATCAAATGAGAAAGCCAGTCCGCGTCACCTTCACCGGAACGGCTATGGTCTTAACTCTGGCCTTTGCAACTCTTTCAAGTGCTGCGCCTCTTCAACAAATCCCCTTCGCTGAAATCCAAACCAAAATCGCAAAATCTGACCAAGCCATCTTTGAGCTTAGTAACAAAATCAAAATGACTCAGAAGCAGCTATTTAGCATTTCTTCCGCCGAGTCCAAGCTAAAGTCAAAAGACGCCAGTAATTCCGCCCTAAAAAAGTCTCTCGCTCAAACGATCAACGTCCTCACCGCTCGGCGTAGCAACCTCCAAGCAACAATCGCCTCTCTACGCAGTGAGTACGCAGATTGCGTCGACGACCAAAGTTCTCGCTACTCACAGATTGCCACCGCTAGAGGCGCCGGAATCACGTTCGCCTCTCAGATTGGCGATGGTGCTGAACCAGGCTCACAGCTACTCTATCAAACAGCCTTCAGCGGCGTGGACAAGCCATTCCTGTTCTTCGCAGTAGACCCCGAAACCGGATCAGTGAAGACGTTCGATAACCCCGCAACAACCGAGAGCTCTGCCTGGGGAATGGCAACCGGCGTAGATGGATCAATCTACGTTTCCACCTCACCCGGAGCGCACTTCATGCGCTTCGACTCAAAGTCCCAAGTCCTCGAAGACCTCGGAACCCCGGTCCGGGGTGAACAATTCGCATGGGACCTAACAACTGGCCCTGACGGAAAGCTCTACGGCGGCACCTATCCCAATGCGCACCTCTTCCGCTTCGATCCCGCCACACGCCGCACCGAGGACCTGGGCCGGATGGATTCCAATGAAAAGTACATTCGCTACGTATGCGCATCAAAGGACGGATTCATATACTGCGCCGTAGGTTCAAAACAAGGCATCGTCGCCTACGAAATCGCCACTGGCAAGAAGCAAGAACTCTTGCCCAATGACGAGCGCCCTGCCGGCTTTACAAACTTCTATCGCGCCGTAGATGGCAGCATCTTCGGTATCGTCAGCGTCGCTAGCGGACGCACCTACTACGCGCTGAATAAGTTCACCGCGACAAAAATTTCCGGAAAACCACCAGTCGCCGAGGCACCGTCACTAAAGCTCCGAAATGGCAACATCGTGAAGGTCGACAGCACCTCAGTGACAATTCTAAACAACGGAAAAACGGTTCGATCCGTGACCGCCAAGCAACCAGAAGTACCACTAACCGTCCAGCGACTCAGTATTGGCGGCAATAAGAAGGTCTATCTCAGCCTCAGTCTTCCAGCAATTCTGCAAGAGCTGAACCCTGAAACCAAAGAAATTAAGTCGCTTGCAAACCTCGGCAATGGCGAAATCTACTCGTTCTTGCCTTACCAAAACGAAATGTTCATGGCGGGCTACTCCCTAACCGGAAGAATCCTCGACCTTGATTTGACAAAGTCGCTCGACCTTGAGCATCTAGCGAACCCGAAACGCATCACCTTCGAAAACGAGCAAGCAACCTGGCGCCCTTCAGCTTTAATTCTCGGAGTAGATCATAAAATCTACGCCGCAGGCCTGCCCGGCTACGGATTGAACCAAGGACAATTGGTTCAAGTAGATCCTGCGACCGACAAAGCCGTAGTATTCGAAGCTGTCATTCCTAACCAAAGCATCACCTCCATTGTCGACCTCGGCACTGTTTCTGGTGTGGGTGATCACATCCTTCTGCTGGGAACCTCCATCAACGGCGGCACCGGCACAACTCCCAAAGACAAGTCAAGCCTTCTCGCCCTGTGGGATGTTGACAAGCAGAAAATAGCTTCGAGCACTCCGACCTTTGGCGGAATCGAATCCTCAAATCCCGATCCAAGCGGCGTCAGTAGCTTGGTTAAAGCCAAGAACGGCAAGGTTTACGGCGCTGACGATCGCCCGATTGGACCACTCGGAGGTCGCCTCTTCCGATACGATCTTGACTCAAACCGCGTGACCCTCCTGAATCTTGATTCAAGCTTTACCGGCCAAGCAAAGAAGCCCGCCTTCATCTACAACAGTCTCATGAACGGACCCGACGGTGCCGTCTGGGGACTCTGTACCTACGGCGTCTTCAGAATCGACCCTGACACCGACAAAGTCACAATCCCCGAGCCCTTCACCGATCCCGCCGGAATCACCGCTGGCGGAGTCCTCGACGGCAGACTCCTCTACTTCGCCTCCGGCCCAAACATCTTCAGCTACCGCCTGCCAAATTGAAATGGCTCCCGCCTTCCAAGCGGTTCCCGACTTGGCCTGCAAAGATTCATCGCGATCACGGCGCAGCATATAACCTAGCAGCTCCCCAGTCGTGGGGTGCCGGTAAGCAGAGGCGAACCGGAAGGGCTATTGTATTTGTTGATGTCTGGGAATTCGTAATAAAAAAGTAGGATCAAATGAATTCACTCAGACTAAGCACTGTCTTAGTCGTTTCCTGCTGGAAACTTGAAACTCCAAACTCCAAACACTAGGTTGACGTTTTGCCTTATCAGTGTCTTACAAGGATGAGTGAAAACTTACCACTACCTCGGGTGGTCATGCCCTAGATGAGTACAAACCGGCCAGTTCATACATGCAACTGAAATGTCAACGACTGACAATGCCGCAAACATCAACTTGAGGTTCCAATGTCAACGAAATATCCGTCGCAACACATACACTCTTCGTTGACAAACCCCTCGCTCATCTCGCCCAACTGACACCATGATTTTGAACACCGCCCAACCCACCTCGCTCAGCAAAAAGCGTGAACGTACGCAACAGAAAAACAATCTCCGTCGCTCCAACTCCAACTCCAACTCCAACGCAAACTGTCTCGCCCAACAAGCAAGAAAAACCAACAAATTCTAACTGAATCCGCGACAATACCGAGAAAATAGAAGAACACAAGTGAGCGACGCAAACGGAACCCAAATGCTGAGCGGAGACCCGCTCCGCCTGTTGATGGTGCTGCCAATGAGGCCCTCATCAAGCTCGTCGCGAAACACTTCGGCATCCCCCCGAGCCGCGTAGAAATCATCAAAGGACACACTTCCCGTGAGAAAACTCTTTCGATTGACCAGCAAGCATGAAGAGGATTTGAAATCTCAAGCACATTTCCCGCAAATCTCGCCGCCCAACTAACCGATTCCGCAAAAATACCGAGAAAATAGAAGGACACAAATGAGCGACGCAAACCGAACCCAAATGCTGAGCGGGGACCCGAACCGCACCATGATGGCAAGCGCGCCAACCCTTGACCCCAACAAAACGATGATGGGCACCGCCCCCACCATCAACGCCACCGTCACCATTAAGCCCATCCAGTGCCCGGTGTGCAAAACCTTCAATCCCGCCGGAATGATGTTTTGCGTCGATTGCGGACTCATTTTCGATCGCGCCCTCGATGGCGACGCATTCGGCGCGCCCCAAGTCCAAGTGCCCGTGCTCGTCGACCAAAACGGCCGCGAATACCCTCTCCGCCCCGGAACCACGGTCATCGGGCGCGAAGCCGACATCTCGCTCATGGACGGCAAAATTAGCCGCCGCCACGCCCAAATCATCAGCGATGGCACCATCATCACCTTCGAAGACCTCGGATCAACCAACGGCTCAAAGGTCAACGGCACTAAAGTCGAAGCGGGCCAGAAAACCACCCTCAACGGCGGCGACAAAATCAGCCTCGGCGGCTTCGAAGTCGCTCTCCAACTCCCTGGCGGCCCCGGCGGAAACGTCACCCAAGCCTTCGGCGGCAACAAAACTGCCGCTATCACCGTCGCGCCAAAGAAGGAAGTCGGAGCCGGCACCCTCAAGTGGAACGATCAGATCTTCACGCTCAAAGCCGGAATCAACACCCTCGGCCGCAAAAGCGACAAAGATATCTGCATCCCCGACCCCTACGTCTCCGGCGCGCACGCCACCATCGAAATCACCGAAGACGGCATCTACCTCACCGACATCGGCAGCACCAACGGCACCATGATCAACGACAGTAAGCTCTCGCCAAACATGCGCACCAAAATGGGCGAAGCCGACATGATCCGTATCGGCGCGATCGAATTGACGATCAGCCTCGCTTAGATTGCTTTGAGTCCTTTATCACCTTCTCCCACCAATTTTGATTCCACCTGATGCGACTTTTTCTCCATTCGTAGTCGTTTGAGTTGAAATAGCGCTCAAACTCTGGACCTCTCACACGGAGCGAGAACATCATTACATAAGAGCATTTGAGTGCCAGGGTCGAAGGGTTGTCTCCAAACCGCTTTTCGAGCTGCGGGAACACTTTCTTGAACTTGGGCCAATCAGGTTCGTATGTCTGACCCCGGAAAGAAAAGCCCGTAATGAACTGAACACAAGCGCAAAAGAGTTCTCCTTCATTTGCGTGTTCAAGATCAAGCTTTTCTGCCCATAGACGCACTTCTCCAAATTCGCGGTCGCGCTCAAAGGTGGCGTCAAGCCGCAAGATTGTCTTTAATGTTCGGTTGACATCAACTGGCGCGTCCACGATCTCCCGCGCCTCTGAGGGGATCAGTTGCCGATACTCGCCGTCGGATATAGTTCCCTGGTCACGCCATCTTCGCGCAACCAATTTGGCATAGTAAACACCTGGTAAATTCGACTGCGGCTCGCCAGCGTTCTTAACGATGAATTGTCGCAAAGTTTGTCCGAATAACCCGTGCTTCTTAGTCACCCTCGCAGCGTCTAATGCACGCTTGATTTCGATAGTCTCGTTATCATTCCACTTTTTCACGGCCCCGAGTGACTGCGTCAGCACCTTGCCCCAATTTGAATCAGCCTTCGTCGGTGGCGCATATCTCCAGTAAGAGAATGCGTCCAGACTACCGACATCATAGCTAAACTCCGGCGGTTTAGCTGCCAATTGGCCCACCAAAGTCGGGATCATAAAGAAACTAAAAATCATCGAACGTCAAGCAACTCCTTCCGCATGTGGCTTGAAGACTGTAAATCAACCGTTTGCTCCACGCGTCCCACATAACCCGAGCTGTTGTATGCGCGACAACGAAACGTTCTACGTGGAGTAGCATCTCTTATCTGAATCGAGTATTGTTTCGCACTCGTGGTACCCGGGTAAACCTCATTTGCTGGAATTGTTTCAGACTGCGAGTCGCTCAATATGTACTCAACCGAGAAGCCGATCTTGTGCTCTGCTGAGGCATTGTACGAGAGTTTGGCAAACTCTGTGAGATCGGCTCCCACTCCAAGACTCAGTGAATGTCCGATAACCTTTGTCTCGCTTTGAGACCTCACCTTCGAGTGGGTTACCGTCTGCTGCGATGGCCCCGAGATATAGACAGATCGCTCGACCCATGGTGTATAAGCAGGTTCCTCCATGATCGCGCCAAACTCTTCCAACGGGGCATGAACTTCAAACTCAACCTGCGAAGTCCGACTTGCGCCAACTTGATCGGTCGCTGTGCCGGTTACCGTATACTTCTTAGGCGAGGGCGATTTTCGCAACACATAAACATCTGCCCATCTAACCAAATTTGTTAACTTGCCAGGCGGATTTCCCCAGTGGTAATAGAAATCCCCTCCGCTTAAACTCACTTGGGTAGTTGGTAGGTCCCAAAGTCCGACTGGCATCGCGCCGACGTTCGATGAAAAGTATCCATCAGATCCGAATGCTGTGACGATCCGGATATCATCCATATTCTCATTCTTTACTGGCACCGCTGGCGGGAACAACTGAACGATAGGCGCGTTAGGGTCTGGTTCGTAAGTCACCGCAGGCTGGGTGGTCAACGAGAGGGCTCGATTGGTCAGCAAGATAAAGCCTCCCCACTCGGCGCGCCCGTCTGCGCCGCGCCCGCCCGAGAACGTTGTGTCCTCCACCGTGACCTCTGCGCGACCTTCTATTTCGGTCGTTGCTGATCCTCCCGAGAGAGTCAGCTCCCGAATTGCGTCTCCGTTTTTATGCCGTCGCATAGGATAAGTCTCGTCCGCAGGAGTCGCGATCTTTGGGCGGGGAAGACCGACATTTAGAGTTCCCGTGCCTGGCTGAGTATGTGCCTCGGCATAACAATACAAATAGACCTTTGTTGGTACAGGCACACCCGCAGGACCATTCCAGGTCACGGTGACCTTTCGCTTCCCCTTGGCATATTCGGTTCCGGTTGTTACCTGTGGCGATCCCGGAAGAGTGATGTTACTAGACGATCCGCGAATGGCGATTCGCTGTTTCTTGTAAGTCCCGTCCCGCTCAAGGGTCCAGTAGGTTTTGTATGCCTCCCCGCCAGTTTCTTCAGTTATGATCCAATTGATCGGCAAGAAATGCTCAAAGTTCCCGCCAGGCTGAGGGGGGGAAGGCAGCTGGGCGAATGAGGATCCGGAAAGTACGAAAAGTGCGCCTATCGTGAGTATTTGCGTTCGCATCAGATCATTTATAAGGCAATATTTCCAAAAGTGCTACTGAATTTAACAATTATCTAAAAATTCCCTCTGAGGTAGTCTCGGACGACCGCACATGGACGAGATCACTGCCGAATACGCCGTTGCCGACCTCCTGCCCCCCGCAGAGCTAAAGGTCCTCGCGCACGTCAGTGTCGCCGCGAAAACCGACCTCGGCCGCGTCCGCGAAAACAACGAAGATAAGTTCGAATTCTACATCCCCGACGACGAACTGGTCCTCGCCAGCCGGGGACAAGTCTTCGTCGTCTGCGACGGCATGGGCGGCCACGCCGCCGGACAAATTGCCTCCGAACTCGCCGCCAAAACCTTCATCGACGTCTACCTCAACCACCCCGGCGCCGACCCCAAAGAGGCCCTCAGCAACGCCATCCACGCAACCAATCGCTGGGTTTTCCTCGCCTCCCGCGCTAATCCCGGTCGCAAAGGCATGGGCACCACCCTCTGCGCCCTCGTTTTGCTCCAAGAGAAGGCGTACGTCGTGCACGTGGGCGATAGCCGCGTCTACCGACTCCGCGACGGCGAGCTCACCCAGATCACCGACGACCACACCGTCATGCACGAGATGATCCGCGCCGGAACCCTCACCCCCGAGCAGGCCGCCGTCCACCCCCACAAGCACGTCATCACCCGCGCCGTCGGTGTCGAAGAAAATGTCGTGCCCGACTACTACGAGTTCGACATCGTCGAAGGCGATACCTACTTCCTCTGCAGCGACGGCGTCCTCAATCACGTCGATGACGCCGGAATCCACGCCATCCTCAGCACCAATGGCCCCGCCGCCGCCGCCTGGAAACTCGTCGGCCAAGCCCTCCTAGGTGGCGGAAGTGACAACACCACCGCGATGGTCCTCAAAGTCAACCAGCTCGAAACACGCTAACTCATTGGAGCGCGGGTGCCCTCACCCGCAGGAAACAACCAAAACCAGTGGTTGACAACAGGTCACCTATCTCGCCTAGAAACGAGTTACTAAAACGTCCACGCGCCCGAAAACGACCCAACCCGACCCAACTTGTCCCCCTCAAATCGCGCCTCCGAAAGGCTCGTCGAACCCGATTCTCCCTGAAAAGCGCGTCGCAGTTCTTTCACCAGGTTGGGTCAAACCAAAAACGACCGAACCCCGGCTAGCGTAAACTAAAGGGTATGAACCAGCGGTTGCCCGAGTGGCTGACCATCCGAATGCCCCGACCCGACACCATTCGGCAAGTCGAAGGCATGATGCGCCAGAAGAACCTCCACACCGTGTGCGAGTCGGCCCGCTGCCCCAACCTCCCCGAGTGCTGGAGCAAGAAAACCGCCACCTTCATGATCCTAGGTGACACGTGCACCCGCTCCTGCGGCTTCTGTGCCATCAAAGTCGGCCGAGGACTCACCGTCAACCCCGACGAGCCAAACGACGTCGCCAAAGTCGCCGCCAACCTCGGACTCAAGCACATCGTCGTCACCAGCGTCGCCCGCGACGACCTCAAAGACCAAGGCGCAACCCAGTTCGCGCTCACCATCGAAGAGCTTCACAAGCAGAACCCGCTCTGCATCGTCGAAGTCCTCACCCCCGACTTCAAAGGCAACCGCGAGTGCATCAAAATCGTCTGCGACGCAAAACCCGAGATTTATAACCACAACATCGAAACCGTCGAGCGACTTCACACCCTGGTGCGCCCTCAAGCCAAGTACGCCCGAACACTCAGCGTGCTGGAGCAAGTGAAAGAAATCGACCCGAACATCTACACCAAAAGCGGAATCATGCTCGGTCTCGGCGAAACTCGCGAGGAAGTCATCCAAACCCTTGAAGACCTCCGCGAAGTTGGGGTCGATGCGGTGACCATCGGCCAGTATCTCCGGCCGACCATGCGCCACCTCCCTGTCGTCGAGTACATCCCGCCTGCGGAGTTCAAAGAGTACGAAAAAATAGGTGAAGATCTCGGTTTTGCGTTCGTAGCCAGCGGTCCCTTCATCCGCTCGTCGTACAATGCTATCGAGTTCAGCAAAAAGGTGATGGGCGACCGGCTTTCCCAGCTCGACGAGGTCGAACGGGCAAAGTTCCTCGCCGATCTCGAAGCCCAAGCCGAGAATCACACCGTAAACGCCTGAACTCATTGAGTTCATGGCGAGCGCGACGGTCCGGTTCCTAGCAATGTACGGCCCCATCTTGGGGGTCGCCGTTGTCTCGGGCCTTTACCTATGGGACTGCATCGAAGAGGTTCAGTCGCCGGGTACCGGATTCAAAATCGACTACGCCACGCCGGCCGGGCCACTCAATATCGCTTGTAACCAGTATTCTCTCGATCTCCTCGGCGGCAACCTCGTGGCCAACGGAGTGGTCATCCGCCATCCCGACGGAAAAATCATCGCGCGGCTACCAAAGCTCGTCGCCCAAGGCCTCTCTCCTGGCGCGATCTCGCCCAAAGTCCTCCTCCAGGACCCATCGGTTTGGATTCGCCGCACCAAGGATAACAAGCTCGACCTCCAGCAGTATTTCCCGCCCTCGGACGACGAGCCAAGCGACGTTCCTTTCCAGATCGATATCCGGCAGGGACGGGTCAATTTCATCGACGAAGCTTCTAAGGGCGTACCTGTTGACCAGCTTCTCGTCGAATCCGCGCAGGTGGCGGGTGCCGGGCCCGACTTAATGGGCTCCATAAGCCTCAAACTCGATCAAAACCGAGCTGCGACCGAAGCCCGAATCGACAAAAACATCCGCGGCACGACGGTCAACCTCAAGCTTCGAAGCGCCGATCTCTCCGCCATTCAGCGCCGCGTTCTGCTCGGCCCCGAGGGCAAGCGTTGGTTCAATCTTGCTGATGTAAAGCTCGCCCGCGCCACTGCCAGCGGCACCGCGCTCATTCATTTCCCCTCAAAAGGGGATCCGACCTACACCGTCAACCTCACAACGACGGGCACCGGAATCGGGTGGCAACAATACACTGCCGGATCGATCTTGGCAAAAATCCAAGCGACCGAGAAGGGTCTCCGTGTCGAAGGCGAGGCGATGGAGAAAGGCGCCACCGCCAAGTTCGACCTGAGAGGCCTCAATGCCAAGCAGTTCGAATGGGGCGGGGAAGTCTCTGCCACCAACATAACCCCCGCCTTCCTGAGCGGACACAAAATTCAGCTTCCAAATCAGTTAAAGTTTGGCTCGGTAAACCTTAACGGAACAATAAC
This sequence comes from uncultured Fimbriimonas sp., assembly GCA_964566635.1. Classification (GTDB taxonomy): domain Bacteria; phylum Armatimonadota; class Fimbriimonadia; order Fimbriimonadales; family Fimbriimonadaceae; genus Fimbriimonas. The sequence goes on from CAZMJL010000002.1 coordinate 254,028, forward strand.
GGGCATTGGGTCAAAGATTGATTTTCGCGGACCTGTCCAAGTCCAAAATGTCTCCGCAAGCGGAGTTTCAGTACCCAGAATTGAAGTGATGGTCGCCGCAAACCCGGCGGCAATCCAAGCCCAAATCTCTCACGCTAAGCTAGGTTCAACAAAGCTTGCTGGTTTTGTGACGTACGATTTATCAAAAAGCGCGTGGTCCCTCGCCGCCGAAACGCCCGACATTCATGCCAAAGATTTCGCCAAGCTTTTGCCCTCGGAGCTAAAGGGGATTCACGGTCCCGCCACCATCGTTGGCTCGGGGCGAGGCAAGCAAATCAATCTCCTCGCCGATGCCGCCGCGTACGGCAGCCTCGAGGTCGCGGGAAGACGCATCGAATTTGGCGGAAGCCCCATCACTGTCGCCTTCGATGGCAAAAAGGCGACGATCAAGCGGGCAACCCTCGAAGGGCCCCATGGCGCGATCCTCGCCAGCGGCAGCTACGATCTCCAGAAGGGCTTCAACATCAGCCTATCGGCCACCGGAGTGCCCCTCTCAACCTTTCAACCCGACCTCACCGGGACCGGAGACGTTTCGGGTCGCCTTACGGGTACCGTAAGCGCGCCACTATTCACGGGCGACGTCCAGCTTGCCACGCCAGGACTCAAAGACTCCAAGTATCGCGTCACTGCTCTCACCGCCAAAGTCCGAGCGACACCCCGACAAGTCGCCATCACGGACATTTTTGCCGTTCGAGGAACTAGCGAGATTCGGGGCTCTCTAGCCCTCAATCCGACCGACCTCAAAGTCGACGGCACCCTGAGCGCGAGCAACATAAACGTCACCGACTACGTCGACGTTCCCGTCACCGGCATTGCCGACGCCGAACAAATACGCATCGGCGGCACCGCCAAGAATCTCTCCATCCAAGGCAAGCTCTCGTCTCGTTCGCTGGTCGCAAACTCCGCTCGATTCACAGACGTGAAGTCCGATTTTGCCTTCAAGGATCGCAAGGTCACCGCATCCGGAGGTTCGGCGAACTTGCTCGGTGGCAAGCTGGCGCAAATCGATGCCGTGTATGATCTCGGAACAAAGATTGGACAACTAAAAGGGGAATTTGCAGACCTAGATGTCAACCAAATCCGCGAAACAATCGAAGAAGAGCAAGACAAAGAAATCCTGAGCCCCCAGTTCTTGGTGAACGGTAAGCTAGGCGGAAAGATCGAAGCCCGACTCAACAAATCAGGGCTGGAGTCGCTCACCGCTTCCGGTGATCTCGGCTCCGTACAGCTCAATGAGGCCATTCTCGGCGGCGGAACTTGGAACACCAGCTTCAACGGCCAAAAGTGGACCGCCGACGCTATGATCGGATCGATTGAGGACTACCTCCAACTCTCGAACCTCACCTACGGCACCAAAAGCCGCGTCATTTCCGGCAACCTCTCGGCTTACAACGTACCCATCAAACAGCTGATCCAAGCCGCACAACCTCTCTTCGCCAACAACCCCGATACGAGAGAAAAGTTAAATCTTATTGATGGAAAGTTAAACTTATCTGCTCAAGTCGGCGGCCTTGTCGACGACCCCAATCTTGATCTCACCGTCTTGGAAGCCGACGGCCTAACCCTTGACCGCGATCCGGTCGGTGCCCTCAAATTCAGCGGGTTCTATTCCAAGGACCTTTGGAAAATCACGAACGGCGTCCTCGAAGGGCCCAAGACCAACAAGTTCTTCATCCCCTTCGGAAAGCTGACCCTGCCCGAAAGCAAAGCCATCGCCGACGGAAGCGCAACCTTCCAGGCGTCCCAAACCGCCAGTGAAGTCAGCGCGCGGGTAAATGTCGGCGGCTTCAAGCTCAATCGCTTCGCGTCCCTCGTTCCCGCCCTCAAAGGGCTGGGTGTGCAGGTCGATTACGGCGAAGCGATTCTCACTGGAAGCCCCGAAGCCCCCGAGCTGAAAGCCCGAATTGAATCGTCGCTGGCACCCACCGGAAAGACCTCCAACGAGTACCAAACTGACCGCCTCTCCGCCGTAACTGATTTGCTTGCCAAAGGCACAAAAGGGTCCGATTCCTATCAAGTCGAGCAAACCACAAAGCTCTCGTACAACGCGCTCCAAGCCCTCCTGACCGCCAAAGCACACGTCCCGAAACAAGGCGGCTCCCTCGATTCACAGCCCTTCAGCGGGCGCGCTGAGCTAGTGGGCGTGCAAAACCTGAACTCGTTCCTGACCAGGATCCCGAACTTGAAAATTGGAGAGGTCGGAGCCACCGCTCAAGGGGGATTTGACCTTTCCGGAACGTTTGGCGATCCTGTCATTCGGGGGCAAATCGCCCTCAACCTCGACCAAGCAGTCTCGAATGCGAGGAATCCGGTGATCGGCGGTCCGATCAATGTCGGCCTCAAAAACGCCGAGTTTAAGTTCGGCCTCGAAGGGCAAGGAAAGAGCATCGTCGCGTCGATCCTTGGCAAAACTGGGGTGACCACTTCGGAAAATGGCGAAGTCTCCTTCAACGCCAAGGCTGACCTCACCGACATCATCAGCGGCAATCGCCCGTTCTCCGAGTTCCTTCAAACACCAATCAAAGAAGGCGCGATCAACCTCTCCGAGCTGTTCTTGGTCCAAAGATTCCCCGAAGGCGGATTCGTCCAGGCCCAATTCTCGACTCCAGAACCAATCAAGCTTGGTGGCACCCTGGAAAAGCCCCGCCTCACCGGCGATCTCGCAATCGCAAGACTTTCGACCTCAGTTCCGGTCCTGAAGCCAGTTGCTGGTAGCGATGAACCGCCCGCCATCGACCCCACCCTCAACCTCAATTTCACGCTATCAAACACGGCCTTTGTCCGCGCATCCACGGCCGAAATGAGCCTTCGCGGAGCGGGAAGTATCTCCGGAAGCCTCTCCCGCCTCATCGCCGATGCAAATCTCACGATCGAATCCGGCGAGTTGGCACTCCCCGGCGGCCGAGTCCGCATGGTGCCCGACGGAACCATCGATTTCACCTACCGCGCCGACAAGGAAGACGCCAAAGCCAAGCTACTTGCAAACATGAAGGGCACGACCAGCCTGACGATGCTCAAAAACGGCGTGACGCCCGAGCGTTATGACGTCACCATCGACATCTCCGGCGACATGCTCTCGCCGACTGGCCTCACGCTCAACACCACCGAACAAGGCGACCTCACCAAGGACAAAGTCCTCGCGATGCTCGGCCGCACCGACCTCCTTAACTCCGTGCTTCAGCCCGGAAGCAATCAGCAAATCGAAGAGGACCTGCGCAACGCCATCACCAGCTTCTCGTTGCCCACCTTCTTGGGTGGAATCACGAACCGCATTGCCGAAAACCTTGGCTTCGAGTACGTCTCCGTTGACTACAACTCGTTCGAGCAAGCCTCGATCTCGGCGGCACGATCGCTCGGATCAGGTTTCTTCCTCCAAGGTCGGCGTCAACTCTTACCACCACTCCCCGGTCAGCCCATCGCGTATGACTTCCGATTGGCCTACCGGCCACGAGGCGGTCCGCGGGCATTTCAAAATGTTTCTTTCGCCCTCGGCACCGACCATATCCTCCCCTACAAGTTCAATATCGACTACTCCACCAAAGTTCGAACTTCAAATCCACCGTATCGTTCGTATGTTTGGAGCGTCCCACCAAAAGAACGCAGGTAAATTCATCAGTGCGTTTAGGGGATCGGGGTTAAGTTTTGCTGAGGAGAGCTTCTTGTGTCGGTGTGTTTTTGGTGCTGTCGGCATTTGCCGCCGCGCAGGATCCCGGTTTGGTGAAGGAAATCACCATCCGAGGTGCAAAGCGAATTTCGGTCGCCGCCATCAAGAGCTTCATGAAGGTCCGGGAAGGCCAAATCTTGAACCTAAAGGCGCTGGACGAGGATCGCAACCAGATCTACGCGATGGGTTGGTTTAGCAAGGTCGCTTACTCCAAAACCCTCCTTCAAGATAACAACTGGCAAGTAGTCTTCGATGTCGCCGAGAACGAGATTCTTCGCGAGGTAGCGGTCGAAGGCAACAAGGCCATCAAAACCGAGGACATCCTCAAGCTCATCCAGTTTTTGCCACCCAAGGGCACGAAAGAAGAAGATCTTCGCCCCGTCAACCGAACTGAATTTGGGCCGAGCTTCGAGGCAATCCAGCGCCTTTACGAAACTCAAGGCTTCTTCGGCCGAGTCGAGGACTTCGGGCCGGACCCCTACAGCCCCGGCACGTGGCGTCTCCTCATCCGGGAGACGATGGTTAACAGCGTCACCGTCGAAGGCTTTACCAACACTCGGAACAAAGTTTTCAACCGGCTCATCCGTACCAAACCAGGAGACCCCTACAGCCGATTCGTTTGGGAACAAGACGCGCTCAGAATCCTTAATACCCAATGGTTCGAGGGTGTTACACCGTCTCAGCCCAGCCTCGCCCAAGTTGATGACGGCTCCGTTGACCTCAAAATGAAGCTCAACGACGGTCGAACCGGAAACTTCGTCGCAGGCGTCACCCTCAACCCCGCCAACTCTCTCGCGGGAACCCTCAGCTATTCCGACGCCAACTTCCTTGGCACCGGTCAAAGCGTCTCCGCCAACTGGACCCAGGCAACCGTCGGAGCCGTCGGTGCCAGCGTCAGTCTCGACTATTCAAACCCGTTTTACGACGCAAAGGACTCGATCTTCCGATTCTCGGTTTACGATCGCGTCCAATTCCGCTTCCTTAACAACAACTTCGGCGGAGGCGGCAACGTCACCCCTACCGATCAGCTCTACAGCGAGCGCCGAACAGGTGGTTCTCTCGGCTTCACGCGCCCGGTCAGCGATCGCCAAAGCTACACGTTCTCAACTCGGTTCGAGAAAATCCGATTGCCGAACGCGGGAACCACAACGACAACCGGACAAAACTTCATCCAACAAGAAGGTGAAGTCGGCGTCCTTGGTCTCTCGTCGATCACGAACAAGCGCGACCTCGACTTCGATCCGGCCCGAGGGACCTTCTTCCGCCTCGATATCGAGCCCGGGTATAGCGTCATCAACAAGGTCGCCAACGGAGGCACAACCAGTAATCCCGGCGATGATGTCGAAGGCAGATTCGGCTTCTTCCGAGTTGGCTTCGATTACCGAAGCTACCGAACTCCGTCGAAGAAGCGACGAACCGCAGATGATCTCTCTCGCGAAGTCTACGCCTTCCGACTTCGCGGCGGAACGGTTCAGGGAACTATCCCGTTCTTCGAACAGTATTTTGCCGGTGGAAACGACTCCATTCGCGGTTACAACGAAGACCGATTCTGGGGCAAAAACCTCCTCTTCGCCAGCTTCGAGTACCGAAAACCGATCCAAGATCAGTTCTCGCTCGTCACATTCTTGGATGCCGGCGGCGCGTGGGGCGGCTACGGCGGATTCGACACGAACGGATTCACCCAAACCGACGGATTCAAACTTCGGCTCGGTTACGGCGTCGGACTTCGACTCCGAACGCCCATCGGTCCCGTGCGACTCGACTTCGCCTTCAACAACGAAGGTGGAAGCCGACCTCACTTCATGATCGGAAACAGCTTCTAAACACGTCTATCTAGTCAGGAACTCAATGAATAAGAACTACATTACAGGATTTCTTTCGGGAACGACATTCGCGTCCCTCGGCCTCGTCGCCCTCCTCATGGGCTCCGGATTCCAGGGCGCAAACGCCAAAACCGGCGTCGTCGATGGTAACAAGGTTTCCGAGCAGATTCAGGTCGAAAAGGGCCTTCAGACCGACCTGCGCAACTTCTTTAACGAGCGAAAGAACGTTCTCGACTTCTTGAACCAAAACCGCCTTCTCAAGAAGGATGAGGCTGATAAGTTCGTTACCCTTAGCCTCAAAGCGACCAAGACGGAGGCCGAAAAGACCGAGCTCGAGAAGATCAAGACGACCGCCGCAACCCTCAAGAAATCGTACAACGACCTTCAGGTCAAGGCCGAGCCTTCCCCGGCTGATCTCAAGCTTCTCGACGACTACCGAAACCGCATGGCTGAGATGGGAGAATTCCTCAACGCCAAAGACGCCGATTTTAAGACCGAGTTCGATACGTACAAGGCTACCAAGTCCGAAGTTCTACAAAAGGCCTACGCAGCTGCCCTCGAAGAGATCGGTAAGAAGGACGGCTACACCGTGATCTTCGAGCGAACTTTCGCCCCTTACGCCGCCAACGACGTGACGGATGCCGTCGCCAAGGCCGCTGCCAAGAAGAACTAATCCATGTCGAAACAAAACCGAATTCAATGGTCTGGTTGGGTCGTCGCGGCGATGCTGCTCGGCGTGCTCATGGGTTCGGGTTTTCAGGGTCAATCGCTCAAACTAGGAGTGGTTGACCTCAACGCCGTGATCGAGAAAAGCGAAGAAGGCAAACTCGGCAAAAAGAAGTTCGAGGACATGAAAAAAGCCCGCGAATCGCTTCTGGAGTTCATCGATCAGTACCGGATCCTGACCATCGAACAAGCCAATCGAGTTCGCGAGCTTATGCTCAAAATGGACCGTTCCAAGAACGAAGACGCGGAGCTTGACCGCCTCAAAGCCGACATCGTCGCCACGAGCAAAAAGTCCGCTGAGCTGGCCACCAAGACGAACTACACACCCGAGGATCGAACGCTTGTCGAGGAGTACTCGCGCCGATCGCAAACCATGAACGAGACCTCCACCCGGTGGCTCCGAGAGTTCTCCGACGAAGTTCAAAACTGGGTCGCCGCCCAACGCGAAAACAACTACCAAAAGGCAAAGGCTGCCGCCAACGAGGTCGCCGCGCGCGAGGGCTACACCATGGTCATCGAAGGCTCGGTCGCCATCTACGGCGCGAACGACATCTCGGATTTGACCCTCGCGGCGATGAACGCCAAGAAGTGAGATGAAGCGAGCTTGGCTTCCCCTGATCGCCCTCGTTGCGGTCTCGGGTTGCCAGCCCACCCCGCTAAAGCCCGTTTACGTCGACCTCAACCTCATTCCCACGCGGCTGACCCCCAGGCCCAAGTCACCCAACATCAAGCCGGTTACCCTGCCCGCTCAACCCGCCTCCGAGGCAAAAATCTCCGATAAACCCGCCCGCATTGTCGGCGCCGAACGAACTGAAACATCCGCCCAAATTCGCGATCTCATTCGTAAGGAAGCGCAAGCCGCCGTCGAAGTCCTCGCCAAGGAGCTTCGCGAAGTGCTTCAACCCGAGTTCGACGCCTATGCCCTTAGTCTCCAAGAAGGGCTTACCGCCGATCGGCTCGCCCGCTGGCAGCAGTACTCAAAAGAAATCCGCCCCATCTTTGAAAGCTACGCAAAGCGGCGCGAGGTCCTTCTCGTCGACCGATTGCTGCTTGATCGCCCGATTCCCCGCGGAATCGAGCTCAACGACAACGAGGCCGAAGATGAAGGATTGAAGGCTCGAAAATCGAAACTTCAATCAATCACAACCCAAATCAAAGACCTCGACGACGCCTACGAGCGCGACATCAAGTCTCTCGAATCCAAGCTTGGAATGGACATCAATGACCTCGAAAAGCAGCGCACAGATAAGCTGACCAAAAAGTCCAAGGAACTCACCGCCAAAGCCGAAGCCGAAGCTCGGAGCCTCATCCGCTCGCGAGACGACTCGATGACCAGCCTCGACCGGGTTTCATCCACCACTAAACTTCCCCCCGAACCCGGAGCAAAAGCCTCGCTTCCCGCCCTTCCTGCCCAAGAAAGCCTCAAGCGGGTACCTTCTCAGAGGTCCGAACCGAATCTCGAGCTCGAATTGAGACGCCAACTTCGCATTTGGCTCTCGCTCAACCACTACGAACTCGCGACCTCGCCCGGAGCCGCCGAAGACAAAACCCAAGAGTTCATCAAATGGAGAGCAGACCTCACCTCACCACGCTAGCCGAATTCGCGGCCTTTGTGGGTGGCGAACTCGTTGGGGATGGAAACACGATTATCCGCCGAGTGACCACCGTCAACGGAGATGATCATCACGGAATCACATTCGCCGAATCAGCCAAGTACCTCGAGGAGGCAAAATCACGCCAACTGGGCGGCGTGATCGTTCCCGCCGATACTGCCGATTTTCCGGGATCGCACATTAAGCACCCTAATCCCCGACTCGCGTACCTCAAGATCCTGCACTACTTCGAGCGTCTGATCAGTCAGCCTCAAGGAATCCACTCAACCGCGCACGTCGAGCCCGGCGCGCAAATCCACGATTCCGCCTCCATCGGCGCGATGGTGTACGTCGCCGAAAGTGCAATCATCGAGCAAGACGCCATCATCATGCCGTTTGCCTACATCGGTCCTGGTTGCCTTGTCGAGGAAGGGACCACAGTTCTGCCTCACGCGGTCTTGGTCCAAGACGTCAGCGTCGGGAAATTCTGCATCATCGGCCCCGGAGCGGTTATCGGACACGCCGGATTTGGATACGCCTGGGACGGCACCAAACAGGTCCGCATACCCCAAGTCGGTGGCGTCACCATTCATGACCGGGTCGATATCGGAGCCTTAACCGCCATCGACCGAGCCACCGCCGACCAAACCGTTATCGGCGAAGGGAACAAGATCGACAATCTGGTTCAAATTGCGCACAACGTGCAACTCGGACCCCACGGAGTCTATGCTAGCCAAGTCGGCATCGCGGGCAGCACCAAAGTCGGCGCGCGAGCAATGCTTGGCGGGCAAAGTGGCTACGCCGACCACCTCGTGATTGCCGACGGAGTCGCTCTTGCGGGTCGAACCGCGGGCCTCTCATCCATCGACAAGCCCGGCATCTACGGCGGCAGCCCCGCCGTGCCCATCGCCGATTTCATGCGCATCGCGGCCGCTCAAAAAGACCTCCCCAAGCTAGTCAAGCGCGTGCGCGCTCTCGAAAAAGAGTTAAAGTCTCTCAAAGGCGAAGAATGATCTTCAACCGCATCACCCTCGCCCAAGACGCTCGCTTCGATGGGCTCGGACTCCACTCCGGCGTTCCCGTCACCATGACCGTCCGACCTGGTGAGCGCGGAATCATCTTCCGTCACAACGGCTCCAGCGTCAACGCCCATCCCGAGAACGTGACCGACACCACCCGCAGTACCCGCCTCGGCGAGATTGGCACCGTCGAGCACATCATGTCCGCGTTGGCCGGACTCGAAATCACCGACGCCGAGATCGAGCTCACCGCTCCCGAAATCCCCGGCATGGACGGCAGTTCCACCCTGTTTGTTCAAGGCCTCCAGAGCGCGGGAACTCAAATCATCGGCACCAAAGAGCTCCCCGATCTCTACTCGCGCATCTATCACCAAGAGCCCGACCTCAAGATCGCCCTCGGCAAAGGAAACGGGCATTGGCGCTACGAATTCGAAACCGGTGAGCGATGGCCAGGCTCCCAGCACTACGAAACTCAAGCAGTCATTGAGGACTATCCAACCGAAATCGCCCCCGCACGAACCACCGCCTTTAACGAGGAAATCCCGATGGTAATCAAGGCCGGATTGGCCAAAGGCCTCGACAAAGATTCCGCCCTGATACTTGGCGATAATGGCTATATGAACGAAGCCCGCTTCGAGGACGAACCCGCCCGACATAAGCTCCTCGATATGATCGGCGATCTTTACCTCAGCGGAGTCCCGATCCGATTCCTCAATGTCGTAGGTTCAAAAAATGGGCATCGGGCCAACATCATCATGGCCAAGATGCTGCGCAAAGCCGTTTTTGGCGACCAGTAAATACCAAAACGGCAGGGTGCAATGAGCACTCTGCCATTCAACCGGAAGGAAGCAACCCTAGGCTGCTTTGCGCTTTTCCTGATCAGGGAAAAGCTCAATCACTTCCGTATGCTCCGCACTGCCCGACAAAGGGTGAGTCGCGGTCTCTACTTCGAGAACCGGGGCAATCTTGTTCAGAAGGGCATAAAACCCGACTGCGCCAATTACGTATCCCAGAACGAGCGGAACAACCATCACTAGGCTTATCGGCGATTCCTCCTCAAAACTGGAAGGTCTTTTTTACAGGTTTTCGCAATCGGTCAGTAGTAGCAATCACCAATCATTCGGTGTACCATTTTGATATGACCAATCCGGCCGAGGCTCTCACATATTTTGGGTTCAATGCCCTCGAATCGGAAGTGTATGCCGCCGTGCTCCACCTTGGTTCCGTCACTGGCTACCGCGTCGCCGCCGAAATCGGCAAGCCCGCCGCCAACACCTACAAGGCTCTCGAAAGCCTTGAGCGAAAAGGGGCGGTCGTGCAGGATGGTAGCAAGAAACGGGTTTACACCGCCATCAAGCCCGAATCTCTCCTCGGTCGCCTCGAAAAAGAGTTCGCCAAGAACTCGGACCAAGCCCTCAAATCTCTCAAGTCGATCGCAAACCCGGCCCCCACAAACCGGCTCGTCACGTTGAGTTCGCTCGATCAAGCGCTTATCTTCGCCAGCGAAGCAATCAAAAACGCCACGGAAACCGTCGCCCTCATCGCGAGCAAAGACGTGTTCGCCGCTCTCCCCGCCATTTCGTCAAGGGTCGAATGCGCCGGACTCACCTCCGCCCCAAACCCGTCAGCCGGAATCGATCTCGTCCCCGGAGACGCATTCGAAACCCCAACCCTCGAACTGGTCGTCGACCACTCAAAGGCAATCATGTTCAACCAAGATCATGGGTTCATGGTCGAAAGCCACCCCCTCGCAATGACGATCCACCAAGCCGTCATCTGCCAAGTCGGGCTCTATCGCATCGACCGCAAACTTGAGGAAGATGCCAGCCGAAAGCAGCTCTCTCGAATCATCGAGGCGTTGCCTTGAGAAGATCTCAAGTTGCCGAGTTGCCCAGTTTCGTAGTTGACTGCAGGTGCTTGATGAGTCCCGCAATCATCTTTGCGATCTCTTCCGCCGACTCAAAGAGTTGCTTGTTCGGGTCCTTGAGATAGCCGAGTTCATGGCAAATCAAGAGCAAACTCTGGCACTCGCGACACGATCCCATCGAGATTCTTAGAAAACGCACGAAATCTGCGCTAGATTTGCGGCCGTGCCCCTCAGCGATATTTGAGGAGATTGATACTGCGGCCCATGTTAACTGAGATCTCAATCCAAACTTTTCTGAGTCCGGAAAGGCTTCAACAGCCCTGTAGACTTCGGTAGCAAACTGAAATGACTTCTGCCAAACTTGCAGGTCCTGGAAACCACCGATCGCCATCTTTGAATTATAAAAGCCTCCGCTCAGTCGCAGCATCCCCTTTGTCATCACTACGCAACTTAGCATCTGCGCAACTGATCAACTCAATACCGAAACCCGAAGAAGAACTGCAACAAATTCTGCCCAGGATTCGGCAGCTTACGGCCGCCGTTCGAAACGTGAAGCAACCTAACTCCGGCCAACACCGCGCCCTCGGGAGCCTCAAATTCGAATCCAAGCGCAAGTGACGGCGTCGTGTTGAAGGCAAGCGGAACGTCGTACGAGGTCTCGTTCAGCCACTGGGTCCCGAACCCAATATCGCCGAACAACTTCGTCTTCGGATTGATCGCCCAGCGGTACCGAGCCGTCGCCAAAAGCCCAATGCTCCAGGCCGTATTGGGCGCGTCACCATTCACGCCAATCGAAGATGTCTGGAGGAAGTACGTCTCCCAGATCAGCTCTCCATGCACGTTTCCAATCCGTAACTTAGGATCTTTCCGCCCAATCCCAAGCGAGAATCCGCCACCCTCCCGAGGGTCCTCCGAACCTAAAATCAACGCAGACCGGGCACTAAATGCAGTCGTGTAGTGGTTGAACTCCTTAGGCGGCTCCACTGGACGCAGATAGCCCGATTTAGGTTGGGAATTGGCTTCAAACGCCAGCGGATTCGGAGGCAAATCTAGCATTCAGGTACCCTTTACATACGCCGCGCATCCCGCGCCTGAGGCACCTCCCATGCGAAAAACTTTGCCCACCGTCGTCATCGTTGGGCGTCCGAATGTCGGAAAATCCACACTTTTTAACCGTCTCGTCGGCAAGCGCGTCGCTGTTGTCGAGGATACTCCCGGCATCACCCGCGACCGTCTCTACGCTGAAGTCGCCTGGAATCGCCGCCGCTTTAACGTCGTCGACACCGGCGGAATTGTCTTCCAAGATTCCGACCCGTTAGCCGAACAAATCCGCGTTCAAGCAAACGTCGCCCTTACCGAAGCCGACGTCGTCCTGTTCATCACCGACGTCACCGACGGCGTGCACCCCGATGATCGCGACCTCGCCAACCAAATGCGCGGCATCAAAGCTCCCGTATTAGTAGCAGTTAATAAGGCGGATAACTTCGACCGCGAGGACTACGCGCCTGAGTTCTATTCGCTCGGGTTGGGTCATGTTTATCCCATCTCCGGCCTGCACGGCACCGGAGTCGCCGACCTCCTCGACGAGGTCGTCCAATTCCTACCCAAGGACATCCCCGCCGAAGAGGCCAAAGAAGAAATCAGGCTCGCCATCGTTGGCCGACCGAACGTCGGAAAAAGCTCGCTCGTCAACGCGTTCACCGGCGAGCAACGGATGATCGTCTCCAACATCGCCGGGACCACCCGCGATGCAATCGACACCGAGCTCGAGCACGGCGGAGAGACGTTCCGCCTTATCGACACCGCCGGAATCCGTCGTAAGGGCAAAATCCAAGGCTCCGTCGAGTACTACATGGTCAACCGTGCCCAAAAGGCGATCGAACGATCCGAGTGCGCGATGGTCGTCGTAAACGGCGAAGAGGGCCTCACGGATGGCGATAAACGGGTTATGAAGCTCGCCCACGACGCCGGAAAAGCCTGCGTGATCGCCGTCAACAAGTGGGACGTCAAAGAGCCACCGAACGGCCAACCGAAGAAGAACAGCCAGCTGAAAAAAGATTTCGTCAAGATCTTCCGCGACCAAGTTCCGGAGCTCAGCTATGCGCAAATCGTGTTCACCAGCGCCAAGGAGAACGCCGGACTTGAGCCCGCCCTCGACTCCGTCCTCAGCGCCCTCGAGAGCTACAACTTCCGGATCAGCACCGGTCAGCTCAACCGCCTGATCCAGGACGCAATCTTCGATCGACCCCACGTCATCCACGGAAAGGCGTTCAAGGTCTACTACTCCACCCAGGTCAGCACTTGCCCCCCCACGTTCGTGCTTTTCTGCAACGATCCCGACCTGATGCACTTCAGCTATCAGCGCTATTTGCTCAACAAAATCCGCGCGTTGTTCCCCCTCCAGGGCACTCCGATCAGACTTTTTGCGCGAAGTAGCCACAAGAAAGCAGAAGACTCCTAAATTTCCTAGGTTTTTCACCAAAACCTATAGCAATGGTCGAGCTAACTGTTCGTCTCTTGCTCAGTGGACTTCTGGTGTTTTTCGCCGGAATGTTCGGTTTTGCATCGTTCCCGGTCTGCTTCAAGATCGGTTTGGTGCAAATTGCCCTGGCATACCTGCACAACCGTCTCGAAGTCCGATCATTACGCACCCCAGCCATTGCCGCTCTGCTTGCCGGAGCCGATTCTGTCCTGATCTCGCTCACCCTTGGCGCAATTCCAAATGCGCTGGGCATCTATTCGCTGGTCGCTTTCGCGCCTATCGTGGTCGCTACCGCGAAGCACCGCGCAAACGCCTTCCTGATGGCTCCCATCGGCGCCTCGGGCATCGTGGTGACCCACATGATCAACCACCAGATGAAGCTTCCCCCGAGCGAAATCCTGATCCAAGCGTTGCTCTTCCTCGCTGTCGGATGCCTCATCAAGCCCGCCAAGGTCGAAAGGGAAGTCATTATCGAGCGGATCGAAGTTCCCACCAAGGAAGAAATCGATCTCTCCCCCATCGTCCAAGAAGCCGAGAACCAAATTCTCGAACTGCGCGAGTCGTACCGCCAGATGTGCGATGCCTACCGATCTCTTTACCGAAAGAGCCATAAAGACCGGGTCGCGGCCATCATCGCCGAAGCCCGAGGAGGCTACTTCAAGCTGTGTGAAAAGATCGTCGAAGCTTCCGGAGCAAGATCCGCATCGCTTTATCTGGCAACCCAATACGGCGATTCATTCGCCGTCGCAGGCGCTTCTGGCGACCTCACCGAGGCTCAACTCACCGAAGCGTTCCCAATCCGCGCGAAACAGGCTATCGCCCTGATCCGCGAACAAGCCGACGCTTGCAGCGCCACCCTCGAGCCAGCCTATCCAAGCGCAAATATCATCCTCTCCGCCGACAACAAAGTCCTCGGAATCCTGAGCGTCTTCGGCGAAGACCGAGACAAGCTATTCGAAGCCATGGAGGCCCTGGAGCCCGCATCCGCGATGATCACCGCCATGGTGATCGAAGAGATGCGCATCGGCTCGATGGAACGCCGCCTCACAGAAACCGAAATCCTCTACACCGTCGTCGCCACCGCCGAAGGCGGATCAACGCGGTCCGAAATCGCCGAGCGCGTTGCCAAAGAATTTCAATCCGTCCTCCAACTCGAACACCTCGCCATCCACGCCATCGAGGCGGGCGAAGACGTGGTTCTCGCCCAAGAAGGCCGCGATGTCTACCTGCTCGAATCCATGAAGTTTGAATCCGGCCGAGGCATCGAAGCCTGGATGAAGGACGGCTGCCCCGAAGTGTGCCTCGTCGATGCACGGTCAAACGACCTGCTTCCCAGCGAACTCATCATCAAAGATCGCATCGGATCGTGCGTGGTTCTGCCCATCGGCAGCGACACCAACCCGCTCGGATACATTTCCGCTGCCAGTGGACGAATCGCCGGCGTCGATATGAGCGACGTCGAAACTCTTCGCGCCGCCGCCGCCGAACTCGCCCGGCTCTTCCTCCGAAAGGATCGCCCCGAAGCCGCTCCCGACGGAATCATGTCGCCCAAACAGTTCCTCTCGCGAATCGCAAAGCTTGAAGGCTCCATGATCACTTTGCTACCGATTCAAGTTAAGGACCTCAAAGAGAAGTACGGCAAGCCAGCGATGGATCACGCGATGCGAACCGTCATGCTTCGCATTCGACCCAACGTTCCTCAAGGCGCCTTCATGTGCCGCCACCCAGACGGAATGTTCTTGGTCTACCTGCCCGGCGCATCCCAAGAAGCCGCGACCGAGTGGGCAACCGAAATCACCGCCAAGACTCCCGCCGCCGGACTTCGAACTCCGGATGGAACGCAACGGATTCCGATCCAGCTGCGAACCAAAATCGCGACCCTGAACCCGACCTCAAGCCCGCAAATCAACCAGCTTTTGACCGCGGCTTAACGTGTCCAGCAGAATTACCGGGGTGATTGGCACGCCCCGGAAGATACCCTTATAGCGGATCAATGTCCGCTCCGCTCGCCGTCATGGCTCCTACCGCCCGCCGCAAGGCTCAACTGCTCAAACAAGCCGAAGCAGCGCTCAAGAGCGGATGCCCGACGGTCACTGCTCAAAAGTGCGAAGAAATCCTTGATGCCGATCCCAACCACCTTGGCGCCCTAGAGGTTCTCGCCAAGGCCCAATGGCAACTCCAGGCGTTCGCCCAAGTCGAACGCACCACGCTTCGCCTCATCGCCCTCAACCCATACGAACCCGGCTATTTCGGCCTTCGTGGAGCCGCCCTCCGCGCCCTGGGCCGCTACGATGAAGCCGCGAGGTGCATGCGCCGCGACCCCGCGATGCAAGATTCCTTGGCCGACCTCGAAGTCTTCCACGCCAAACTCAAGCGCGAACTCGCCGAACTCAACCCTGCGTACGCAGTCAAAACTCGCGCTCGTCTACTCTAGCTCTGGGTTCATCTATCAAGAAGTGAGTTTGCATGGTGTTGGTGAGGAGCCAATTGAGGAATTCCTCAAATGAGCTTGATTGTGGCTGGGCTTGGCAAGGTTAGTGCCTTCCTTGTCAGAACCCGCGCAACTAATGTCGCATATTGTTAATGTGGTACGGCGACGGTGATGTGTTAAATCAAAAGATGACGATGGCCGAAATCTTCAACTCTGGATAGATCAGGTATGGTTACCGCATTGAATGCGTGGCAAAATGCGACCAATCACTTTCGCAATCCTGGGAAATTTGGCATTTGGTTGCTCTGCCGGAACTGAGCAATCATCCGATGATGCCGCACTGATCAAAAGTAAAGTCGAAGAGGTTGTTGACGTTAAGTTCACAGGGGAGCTGCCTACCGGGTGGTCACACCTATTGGTCAATGATGCCGAGAAGCGATCTGGGGCTGAGAAGATTGTCTTTACGCGAAATGGTAATTATCTCGCCGGTCAGAATGGCATAGTCCTCCGGATCGACAGGCTCCCTGCAGGATCGCCCGCGTTTGCCACAATCAAACGTCGGGCAAAAGGAAATCGATTGCCCGGCGCAAATGGAGATTGGGAGTTTTTCGAGGATACAAAACCAAAGGGGAGAATCACGTTCCTTGGTATGTATTCTCGTGAGAAAACTAACTCCGACAGTCTTGTGGTCACCGCCATGCAAATCAATGGGACCGCCCCATCTGACTCAAAACCCGTGCATAAGATACTGAGTCAGTTGTAAGAGATCCAAATCAATAAAATATGGATCCCTCTGGATTCGCAATCCCGACGGTCTCCCACTTCTCTGAATCTTTTCAAGGAATGATAAAGGGTGGGCGTGAGTGTGCCAAATCAGCTGGCAATCCACGTGACCAGAATCGATCGCACGGCTACAATGCAGGCCTCAAGAACAACTTCATCGGACAGCTCAATCCCGTTCAAAAAGGGCAAAAGCCGACGGGCCACTACTTGACCTAATAGATGAACATGAAGAAACTAACGGCTTACTATATTATTGTTCTGATTTCGCTTCTTGGTTGTCAACAAGTGTCAAAGAAGCCAAATGACGCGTCAAGCATCAAGAACATTCTGTTCCTTAGTATCCGAGGAAAGAGTCATACGTCTCTGAGTGCCCAACCGGGCACTCAGTTGACATTAAGCCCCATCGCCGGTGATCGATCCGACGGGAGTGATTACGAGATTGAGGATGTAGAAAAGGTTTCATTTCAAATTGCCTGGCAAAGTGAGTACTGGTTAGTCGATGCGGTCTTAGCCGACGGCATCGACGTTCAACTTAGTATTCAGACGAGAACCAAACAATACTCATCCGATATCGGATGGCAAGGTAAGGGCGCGAGTGGTTCGCGACTAACGATTCGCAAGTTTCGACTTCATGACAAGCAGCCATATGAAACGATTGTGCAATCAAATAAGAAAACAACTGTTACACGAAGCAACGGAAAGAATGCCACGAGTTAGTTTTAAGCTGAGTAGCCTCCAACAGGTCAGCGACCCCACCACTTGGGCGCAGTACACCTACGACAACCGCAGCCGGGTCACTCAGACCCTCTACTCCAACGGCGTGAAGAGCATCTACGGTTACGACCCGTCGGGCCGAACCACCGCCCTCACCCACCGCAATGCCTCAAACGCGGTAATCATTGGCTATACTGCCAGTTATGACAGCGCCGGGAGGCTGGGTAGCGTGACCGAGAACAACGGCTCAGTAACCTCGTACGGCTACGATTTCGCGGGAAGACTCCTCTCCGAGAACCGAACCGGAACCAACCCCTACGTCAGCACTTACACCTACACAAACCGAGGACAGCGAGCAACCGCCTTCCGAAGCGAGAACGGCGTTGCAAGTCATAACGGAACGTACACCTACGACGATGCTGGACGCCTGACCAACGTCGCGGATACAGTGACGTCTTCTGGTCTGGGTGGAAACTACACCTGGAACAACGACTCGACTCTCGCCTCCTATCCGGGACCTGGCTACACGCGAAAGTTGAGCTATGACGAGGAAGGACGCCTCACCAAGATCTCGCGAGACACAGCTGGAACCATCACCTCAGTGTTCGAATACGGCTATGGCTTCGACGGCAACCGCCGCTGGCGAAAAGACCTCGCCGGAAACACCTGGGACTGGTACCCGTGCGGCGTCGCCTGCTGTGCTGGGGAGTTGGTGACTTTGAGAAGTACGAATGGTGGATCAACCTGGACAGCACTTAGTCGCCGGCTCGCATCGAACATGATCGGAGACGATGTCTCGCTGACTAGTATCGAGATTGAAAGCAGACCAAGGTTAATTCAAAGATCGTCATCCGGTGTGTTGCTACGCTACGGAATCGATGGCAAACCAGAGTTGCCGGCACAAACCGCCAGTCTTGGAGATTTCGAAGAGCCGCTATTGGCGCTAGTTCAGGATCCATCCTTGATGGAACCATCTGGAGCAATTATTCGAGACGGACTAGAAGCACTGGTGGACAAAACCACAAAGTGCGTAGACTGTGTTAATCGCATCAAGAAAGACTTTGGCACGATTTATCCCGGGGGCACTGGCATTAATAATACACTGAGGCACTGCGTCGGGAGTTGCGCGGCAGTTCGACAGTGCGGTTCAACGTGTGCTCAATTAGCAATGATCTGGCACGATCCAATAGGACGCAATGATGATAGTAAAGCCGATATTCATAACAACAAGGTTGGGATAGGCTTTGCAGGTAGAAAGGGGCGCACCTGCGACTCGCTGTGCAGGGAAGCTCTGGGGAGAAACGAATTAAAAATCGTCAATTGACTTGGGCCCTTATGGTCTCCGTGGTGGTTGGTGCTTGCATCTGTCTACTAAGGTTTTCCCGGCTCAATCGGGAAAGCTATAGTTACCATGTCTGTGTCTCACCAAGACCTGATGGACAGATCATAACCTTCGACAATCGCCGATTTACGATGACTCCATCCCTTGTCGTTGCTAGTTCTTACTGTGCGGATGTCGACTCACAACAATCCAATGTGGATTTGCGATTCATCATTAAAGGTGGTCTGCACGAGTACAGACTGGCCTTGGGTAAGCGAATTAGGCCGACCTCAGAATCATCTGTCGACTTCGTTTCGTTCGAGAAAGGAAAGCTAATCGCAAGTTGCGAATCAGTCAAAATCCGATGACATCTGTAACGAGCCAGTTGAGTGGGCGGGGTAAGCAGAATCGGATCGGGTGGCACGTTTAAGCGGTGGTCGCTAGGTAGTTTGGTTCTTTGGCGGCCTAGCTTAAGCGTGAGCAGACTCCCTCCGATGCCGACCGATCAAAACTAGGTTCAATCCCCTCGGGCTTCCCAACCCCGAGGGGCTTTGCTCTCGATCTGGCCTTAAGCCGAGCAATCGCCTCCAACGAAGGTTGACAAAACCCTGCCAGCTTTGCCCTGTAATTGATAATCAACCTCTTGGGAACGCAACCTGCCCGCGGCGACTTCGCGCCTGGCATCCCCCGCAACTCAAGAGGCACTGCCCAACTTTCAGACAAAATCGATCACATTTGAACTTGTACTGCCCAAAAAACTCTACACACACAAGACCCAACCCGACCCAACTGTCAGCCTCAAAACACAACCGTTTGAACCTAACCGACCCAACCAAATGCGTCGCAACTCCGAGAGTCTCCCGCTACTCCGAATCTTCCCGAGGAATAAACTCGTGCGTACTGAACCAGTACGCGCTCAGCCCCACCATCGCCACCGAAAAAATCGCCAGCCCGAACATCGAGGTCACCGGGTTCATCTCCGTCTTGCCCAGCAGACCCGCGATCAGATCGAGCACTTGGCCGCCACTCGCCCCCGAATCCGGGTGCTTCGCAATCGCCTGCATATGCGCCAAAATCGATAGCCCCTGAAGCCCCGTTGGCAAGTTCGGAATCGAGCTTTCCCAACCAAATGCGAACAGCACGCACAAGATCAGCGCCCGGTTGAACAGCAGCGTCACGAACATGAACAGCGAGGTGTAAGCCAGCGCGCCGAGCGCAATCGCCAAGATATCCCGGGCAAAAAACGCAGAACCGCTCTTCGCGCCCACAAACGCCGCAAACATTCCGATGATCGCCGTGATCATCACCGTCGTCGCCACCGCCCCAAACCGACCGATGATCAGCTGCCAACGCGGAATCGGACGCGTGAGCAAGTAAACGATCGTCTTCTGCTCGATCTCCTGCGAGATAATCATCGTCGAATAAACCGCCGCCGTCAATGGCAAGAGCCGAAACACGAACAGGTTGACAACATTGACGTACTTATCCGCCGCAGTCGCATCCGAGGCCAACTTGCCCCAAATGCTCGCGAAAACCAGCCCCACCAACGC
This sequence comes from uncultured Fimbriimonas sp., assembly GCA_964566635.1. Lineage (GTDB taxonomy): Bacteria > Armatimonadota > Fimbriimonadia > Fimbriimonadales > Fimbriimonadaceae > Fimbriimonas. The sequence goes on from CAZMJL010000002.1 coordinate 274,039, forward strand.
CAATGCGAGCCAAGGGAAGAGCTTCCGCAGCCGTAGACCCTCTTTCAACAGATACTTATAAGCAACGAACATCTTCTTAGCCCTCCACCAAGTACTGGAACACCGATTCCAAGTTATTGTCGGGGCTGGTAAAACTCAGAACCGGCAGGCTCTCTTCCAGCACAAGGCGAGATAGCGTGTTATAAAACTCGTTTGGATTGTTGACTTCTAGGTTCACGGCTTCATTCTTCTCGTCGACTCTCGCGCTCACCACACCCGTTAGCTGAGTGAGCTTGCCCGCCACTTCGCGCGGTCTTGGTGTTTCAATGCGCACCTTGTGCGGATACTTATCCAGCAAATCCCGGATCACCCGGAGGTCACCCGTTGCCAGCAATCGCCCCCGATGCAAAAGCAGAATCGAGCGCGTCATCTGCTCAACTTCGTACAGGATGTGCGACGAAACAATGATCGTCTTTCCCATATCGGCCAGTCGCCCAAGTACCGAAAGAAACTCGTGCCGACCCATCGGATCCAAACCGTTCAGCGGCTCATCCAGAAGAATGATCTCGGGGTCGTGCACCATCGCCTGCGCCAACTTAATCCGTTGCCGCATGCCCTTGGAATACCCCTTGATCGGCTTCTTCACCCGATCTGCCATGCCCACCATCTCGATACGTGCTTTGGCGCGCTCGCGCGCTTCAGATCGCGAGTAGCCCGCAAGCTCTGCCATGTAAGTCACGAACTCGAGTCCGTTCATGTACTCATAGAAGTTGTCAATCTCCGGGCAATAGCCCAGCTTCCGAAAGACGGCCGGATTATCGAAAGGTTCTTCGCCAAAAACTTGTACAGAACCCGTCGTTGGCTTCATCTGTCCGGTGATGAGGCGCATCAACGTGCTCTTGCCCGCGCCGTTCATGCCGAGCAGGGCAGTGATCCCTGGCCCGATCTCGCACGTGATGTCGTTCACGCCGATCACCTGCCCGTACCACCTCGAAGCGTTAGTAATCTGGATCATCCCACCACCTCCACAGCCTTGATTCGGCTATACGCGAGGCCAAAACCTCCGACGACAAGAACGAGGAAAAGCGGCACAATCCATCCCGCGTTCGGCATCCCAATGATAAACTGATCCATATCAATCTGCGGGCCGCCTCCCGGGCGATTCTGGGGCCCCATTCCAGGGAACAATGTCGAACCGTTCGTGCCGATGATGAGCTTCGACAACCCGATTTGGATCCCGTCCACCGAACAGTAGAACAGCTGACGCACAATCGGCGGAGTAGGAACTCGGTTAATCGCCGATCCGGCATTGAAGCCGCCCATCACCTGCGTGAAGATGTACATCATGAAGTACAGCCCCGCATATGTGGCTCCTGCCAGCCGCCCTTGATTGAAGAGGGAACTCACCGCCAGCGAGAGCGACGCATGGAGCGCACCCGACACCATCGAGACGAACGCCAACTTGATAAACAGCCACGGGGCATTGGTCCAGAATCCATATTGCGGGAAGCTGAGGTAGCCATAAAGCCAGAAGACCAGTATCGGCACGTATGACACGCAGCTCACAAGAATGAACACCCCGAGCCACTTGCCAAACACGTAATCGAACCGCGAACAAGGCTTGCTCAGGTAGACCAAAAGCGCGTTCGCACGGTTGTCATTTGCAATCGAACCCGCCCCCACTAGGAGAGTCACAACCATCAAAATCATCTGGCTGTACGAGTAGCCGTGAACAAACTGGTCCTTCCATTTGATCTGCTGGAGGAACACATTCGCCCCCTCCGACCGACCCGTAATGTTGCCCAAAACGTTATCGGCAAACCAAAACACCGCAAGCAGAATCAGGAACCACCAGCACGAAAAGATGCTCCAGCCCCAAAACCCTTTCTTTTTGGTCGCAGTCTGAATCGTCATCTTCGCAATCGCCCACCACCGCTTCGAAACATTCGAAAGCGGCCCGTCATAATGGCGATAGCTGAGGTCGGCAATCGGAGAGTTGTTCATGCTTGCACCGCCGAAAGGAATACTTCTTCAAGCGAGCGCTCCGCCAACTTCACGCCTCGCACCTGCGCGCCCGTTTCTTGGGCGGTTTGCAGAACAACGCTCATCGCATGTTCTCGCGATCCCGCAATCTGAACCCGGACGTTCGTGTAAGTCGTCGCCGCCGCAAAAGCCCCCTTCCCACGAAGTGCAGCGAGGAAGGCGTCGCTCGTCTCTCTTAGGTCAATGTCGAGGGGCTGACCGTCGATCTTTTTCAAATCCTTAATCGTTCCTTGGCTTACCAAGCGCCCCTTAAGCACGACCACTACTCGATCGCAAACGCGCTCAATATCCGGCAACAGGTGCGAGCTAATCAGCACGTTCACTCCCTTGTTGTGCGAGATGTCCTTAATCAAATCGAGCATTTCCTCGCGGCCCTTCGGGTCCAAACCGTTCGTCGGTTCATCCAGTAGAAGGAGCTTTGGACCGTGGATCATCGCCTGCGCCAGCTTGATGCGCTGCTTCATTCCCGTGCTATAGGTCTCCACATTTCGGTAGCGCGCCTCGCCGAGGCCGCAGTACTCAAGAACTTCGTGTGCGCGGCGCAAAGCCTGATCTGCTGGCATTCCCGCCAACTCGCCCGCATAAGCCACAAAACCAACCGCAGTCAAACCCGGGATGTGGCAATCTTGCTCCGGCATCAACCCGATCTTCTGCCGAATTTCTCGATTTCCTGCCTTCAGGTCAAGACCGAGAACATTTCCGCTCCCGCTCGTCGGAGTGATGAATCCCAGCAGGGTTTTGAGCAAAGTCGTCTTTCCCGCTCCATTCGGGCCCAGAAGCCCCGTACACCCCTCGTTGATCTCGCAAGAGAACTCGTTTAGGGCGGTAAATGCTCCGTACTGGACGGTGAGTTGATTGATGGATACCAGCGCCACGTTCGGATTCATCTTACTCAGGAACGGGATCTATATCGCCAGGGTTCCAATTTGGGACGTTTAGTCTATGTATTATAAACGCATGGTCGGCGAACCTGGCAAAGGAGCAGAGATGGATTGGCAGACGCGTGCCGCTTGGAGCCGGATTGTCTACCTTGTCGTTCTTGCCTTCGTTCTAGCCATCGCGAAGGGTTTCTTTGACGGCATGGCACGGCACAATCCTTTGCTTATCAACCCGATTCCGGACTTCGTCCCAAGCACGGTGATCACAATGCTGATTCCATGGAGCATGGTAATCGCTTTGCGGCTCCAAGTGCCAGTTCAATCACACCCGAGTGGCAACCTCTCATACTTTTTGTTTCACTTCAAGCGGCCCGTGCAACGGAGCATTCTCAAGCACTCGCTGTTCTTGGCGTTGTGGGGCATCATCTTTGTCATCCACGCACCGCTATTTGCCTTCGAAACGATGGTGAGCCAATTGACACGAAGCGACGCCAGGTAACGTAGAAAGGCGTTGCGCGGCGCGATGAAGCAGGATTTCCCACTTTTCGATCACAATCCCGGATTGGTGTATCTCGATTACGCCAACACCGCTCCCAAGCCGCAAGCCGTGATCGACGCCGTCACCGCCTACTACACCGAGTATTCCGGCAACGTCCACCGCGCTAATCATTCCGTGGGTAGCCGCGCCGACCACGCCTACGAGAAGGCCCGCCAGACCATTGGTGCCTACTTTGGCTTCCAACCCAACGAAGTCGTATTCCAAAAGAACACCACCGAAGGCATCAACCTCGTCGCCCAGTCTTACGTCGCAAAGCACCTCAAACCCGGCGACACCATCCTTTGCACCGGTCTTGAGCACCACGCCAACCTCGTTTCATGGCAACTCCTTGCCGCCAAGCATGGCCTCAATGTCGAGTTCTCACGAGTGAATGAGAAAGGCAATTTCGATGAGATCGACTGGCTTGAGCGGCTGAAATCCGCCCGCTTTGCCGCCTTCACCGCCGTCTCAAACGTGACGGGCGAACGGCTCCCGTTCGAGCGCATGATCCAGACCGCGCACCAGAACGACGTCGTGACCCTCATCGACGGTGCCCAACTAGCCCCCCACGAGCGGCTCACCGTGAAGCCCGACTTCTTCGTCTTCTCGGGGCACAAGGCGTACGGACCGACAGGAATCGGAATCCTCCTTGGCAAGTACGAGCTGCTTGACGCGATGGACCCCTGGATCGGCGGCGGTGACATGATCGATACCGTTCGCTACTCTGGCTCAACCTACCAAGCCCCTCCGCTTCGCTTCGAAGCCGGTACCCCGCCGATCGCCTCCGTCATCGGACTGGGTGCCGCCATTTCGTATTTAGACCAGCATCTCACCCCCGATCACCAAGCCAAAGAGGATCAGCTTATGAACGAGCTTCTGAACGCGCTCAATGCCGTCGACGGAGTGCATTTCATCGGGCAACCGTCCGCCTCCGCACGGCTGACTTCGTTCGCCATTAAAGGCGTCCATAGCATGGATCTCGGTGCCTATCTCGACGAGAAGGGCGTCGCCGTCCGGGTTGGAAAAATGTGCGCCCACCCCCTGCTCGAATCTTGTGGAGTCGATTCCGCAGTTCGCGCCTCCATTGGCCTTCCGACCGATGCCGAAGACATCGCCCGCTTCAAAGAGGCTCTTGAAAAAGGAGTCAAGCTCCTACGATGAGCCTCATCGAGACCCGCGCCGCCGAACTCAGCGACGAGCTGGCATTTTTGGACCGCGAAGAGAAGTTCGAATGGATCATAGATCGCGGCAAGTCACTACCCGAAGGAGGGGACTTCTCCGACGACGAGATCGTGAAAGGATGCCAATCCAAAGTCTGGCTCAGAGTCCAGGCGCAAAACGGAAACTTGGCAATCTCGGGCACCTCCGACGCCCTGCTTGTGAAAGGGATCGTCTCGCTCCTCATTGAACTCTTCAACCAGGCGCCGATCCAAGATGCAAGAGGGTTTGACTTCATCGAGTGGATGAACCGCAATGAAATCAGCCTCTCAATGCAGCGCATGCAAGGACTCGAGGGCATGTTGCGGCGCATCAAATCAGTCGGCTAGACCAAGAAAACGTACATCCGAGCAAGATCCACAAGCGCGTTGACAGGATAGATCACCCGTTCGACTTCCCAGTATCTTCCGAACAACTCAATCGTCGCCCCGACCGGCGCCAAGGCCGCCAAAGTGAGTTCAACTTCTTTGGATCTCTTGCCATTGCGATACACCACAACGGTCCGGATTGCGCCTTTGCCATATACGGGCTCCATGTGCATACGACGGTTTACATTGTTAAGACAGTTCCAACAATCCAACAAAATGTTACGAAATCGAATGAAACGGAGAGGTGAATTCGCGGAGCGTATACCGGATTCTGCCCGCTTCGCGCAGATTCCAGCAACCCCAACCGCGTAGAATAAAGCCATAGCAATGGCAGCACAACGCACAGTGATCGTCGTCGGCGGAGGACTCGCCGGCCTTATGGCAACAATGAAGCTCGCCGAAGCGGGCCACAAAGTCAAGCTTTTCAGCGTTGTCCCGGTCAAACGATCGCACTCCGTCTGCGCCCAAGGCGGTATCAACGGAGCCGTCAACCTCCGGGGCGAAGGCGACTCGCCCTACCTCCACTTCGAAGACACGATTACCGGCGGCGACTTCCTTAACCACCAGCCGCCCGTCATGCGTATGGCCGAGCGCGCGCCCGCCATCATCTATCTTCTCGACCGAATGGGCGTTCCGTTCAACCGAACCGCCGAAGGACTTCTCTCCTTCCGCCGATTCGGAGGGACCCTCAAGCACCGAACTGCTTACGCTGGCGCAACCACCGGTCAGCAACTCCTTTACGCCTTGGACGAGCAGGTTCGCCGATGGGAGACCATGAACCTCGTTCAGAAGTACGAAGGCTACGAGTTCCTGAGCATCATCAAGGACTCTGAGGGCCGATGCCGGGGCATCACCAGCCAAAACCTCCGCACCATGGAAATCGAGGCATTCGCCGCCGATGCCGTCGTCATGGCGACCGGTGGAAATGGCCTCATCTTCGGAAAATCAACCAACTCGATCATCAACACCGGAAGCGCAGTCTCCATCTGCTACCAACAAGGTGCCAAGTACGGCAACCCCGAAATGGTGCAGATTCACCCCACCGCAATCCCCGGCGAAGACAAGTGCCGACTCATCTCCGAGTCCGTCCGTGGTGAGGGTGGTCGTATCTGGGTTCCTAAGAACCCCGAAGACCAGCGAAAGGGAGTCGACATTCCCGAAGCCGAGCGCCGTTACATCTGCGAAGAGCTCGACAGCAAGTACGGCAACCTCCTCAGTCGCGACATCGTCAGCTTCATCATCTACTGCACCTGCCGCATGGGCAATGGCGTCAAAGGTCGACAACAGGTCTACCTCGATATCACCCAGCTCCACGACAAGCGCGGCGGACCCTGGAGCCGACAAACCATCAATGATAAGCTCGAAGGCGTTCTCGAAATCTACGAGAAGTTCATGCGTGAGGATCCGATCGAGAACCCGATGCGCATCTATCCGGCTGTCCACTACACGATGGGCGGTCTGTGGGTCGACTACGAAACGAACGGCGACAACACCTGGGACGTCGAAAGCCCGCGCAACCAGATGACCAACATCCCCGGTCTTTACGCTGCCGGCGAGTGCGAATTCCAGTATCACGGCGCAAACCGCCTCGGCGCAAACGCGCTCCTCGCCTGCTTGGTCGGCGGAGAAATCGCCGCCGAGGGCATCGTCAGCTACCTCCAGAAGGGCGACGTCGCCGCTGATTCGCTCGCCTCGTCCGCGCTCGACGACGCTCGGAACGAGCAGCAATCGATCTACGACGGCCTTAAGAAGAGCAACGGCTCCGAGAACCCATACGCGCTCCACGCCGAACTGGCCGACGTCATGTGGAACAACTGCGGCATCTGGCGCGTTCAGGCCGACCTCCTCAAGGCGCGAGCATCGCTCGATGACCTCTCCGAGCGAGCCAAGAAGTTTGACCTCGTCGACAACTCTGGCTGGACCAACCAAGCCGTCCCATTCGCCCGAGCCGTCATCAACATGATCGAGCAATCCAAGGCAATCGTCGACGGTGCCATCACCCGCGACGAGAGCCGAGGCGCGCACTTCAAGATGGACACGCCCGAGCGAAGCGACACCGACTGGCTCAAGACCACCCTCGCGAGCTACGACAACGGCAAGACCAAGTTCGAATTCGAGCCAATAGACTGCCGATTCATCGCTCCACGCGCTCGAAAGTACGCCGTCAACCAAATCGGAATCGTCAAAAAGATCATGGGCGAAAACTTCCTCGAAGGCTTCGCTGGTTCCGCCAAGTAACTCGTCAATTTCCCCTTTTTGCTCTCAAATCTGATGGCAAGAAGGGGATTTTTGTTGATCTCTCATCAAAATATAACTGTGCGCCGATCTGCATTTACATTAATTGAGCTTCTCGTTGTCATCGCGATCATCGCCATCCTCGCCGCGATCCTCTTCCCGGTCTTCGCGCAAGCCAAGCAAGCGGCCAAAGCCACCTCGTGCCTCTCCAATCTGCGCCAGCTCGATACGTCGTTCATCATGTACCAAAGCGACAACGACGACCAGTTTCCCCTCGGTGCCTATGGCGACATGACGAGCACCGTCATCTGGCACGACATGATTAATCCGTACGTGAAGAACAAGCAGGTCTGGTGGTGCCCCTGCTCCAACGTCGGCAAATACGACTCAAACGGAGCCGAGACGTCGCACTTTGGCTACAACGTGCGCTATCTCACGAACCTCGAGCTCGATTTTTCGAACCTAATGAGCCAGCAAGCGATTACGTCGACCTCGCTGGGCGACCCGGCCAACACCGTCGCACTCTCGACAGGCCGATCAAGCGTCCAAGGCTCTTGGTGCGGCGATGACGGAAAGTTCCTCCTCCGTCCGTCCGATTACGTGACGCTAAGCAGTAGCGCAGGTTTTGATTGCTGGGGAATTCCCGATGCAAACGCAATGGAACATGCGATCATTGCATGGGCGGACGGCCACGCATCGCGCAAAAAGATGTCCGCGTTCTACCTGAATCAATCTCCTTTGGACCGCTACTTCGACCTCGAGTAGAGATCGAAGTAGCAATCGGAAGAGCTTAAATGGTTCCTTCGGGGAACCAGAGCTTTAGCTCGTTTGCCGCCGCATCGGGGTCGCTGGAGCTGTGAACAAGGTTGTCGTCGATCGTGAGCGCGAAGTCGCCGCGGACGGTGCCCGGAGTGGCTTCAAGCGGGTTGGTAGCACCCATCATCACTCGGATTGCCTTGGTCGCGTTGGTGCCGCTAACCGCCATCGCCACGATCGGACCGCTCACCAGATAGTCGCAAACGTCCTTGAAGAAAGGTCGCTCCTTGTGCTCCGCGTAGTGTGCTTCAACAGTTGCTCGCTCGGCGTTGATGAGCTTCAAACCGGTCACTTTGAGGCCGCGAGCCTCGACTCGGCGAGTGATCTCACCGATGAGATTCCGGCTGACTCCGCCGGGCTTGATAAGAACGAGTGTCGTCTCCATTTTCCCCTAAAGGGTACCCGCTAAGCTGAAGGCGGAACGAACTCGTCCGGAGCCTCGGCCGGCACCGCCGCCCGAAGCTTCGCCAGCTTCTCTTCAAAAATCTTCATCGGGCGCTCTTCCAGTCCCGCCTCGCCCCCGGCCAGCATCCGAGCCAAGGCCGCCGATTCTGCCCGGGAGAATGAAATCGAAGCCACGATGTGCTCCTCAAACGCTTCGAAAGCCATCGGCGCAACCGCCTTCGCACACTGCGCCAAAGCGTCCGCGTACGCCCGAATCTCATATTGCGCATGGGCATCTGCCCGCAACCGGATGAAGTGGAAAAGGTTGTGGAGGTCGATCTGCCAATACCACTCGGTGTACAGCGATAGTGGCAAGTTCGTCCGCGCCAGCTCCCGAGCAACCCCCCGATCCAGCATCGCGGTGTACCCAGCATAAGCCTCCTTCTGCTCCCGCTCAAGCTGCTCAATCACCGCCATCGCCTCATCCAGCGGCAAAACATCGCCCCGCCCCTGCTTGTTGTCCTTGCTCTGGAACGAAACCTTGTCCGGCGAAGGCACATAAAACTCGTCCTTCATCACCGAATAGCGCCCGCTGATCTCGTTTAACCTCGCCGTCCGGTGCCGAATCCACTGCCGGGCAATGAAGATCGGCATCTTGCAGTGGAACGTCAGCTGAACCTGCTCGAAGGGCGAAGTGTGCCAGTTGCGAAGCAAATAGTGGATGAGCGCCCGGTCTTGTCGCACCGTTTTGGTGCCCTCACCGTAACTCACCCGCGCCGATTGAACAATTCGCTGGTCGCCGCCCATGTAGTCCACCAAGCGAACAAAGCCCTTATCAAGAACCTTAATCTCTTGATCTAGTAAGGCTTCGGCTTCGGGGACGGTGATTCGTGGCATACGCGCCCCAAATTTTACTGGGAACGAATCCCACAAAGTTCGGCTAACATAGAAAACGTGCGCCGCGCCTTCACTCTTATCGAACTCCTGGTCGTGATTGCGATTATTGCAATTCTCGCGGCGATCCTCTTCCCAGTCTTCGCCCAAGCCAAGGAAGCGGCCAAAAAGACGAAGGCACTCGCCCAAATGAAGCAGCTCGGTAGCACGCTGTTCATTTACTCATCCGATAATGATGATTATCTCGTGCCGGCATCGATGCGCGACGGCACGGGCGCAAACCCAATCATCTGGACGCATGGCCTCTTCCCCTACGTCAAGAACGCCGAGATTTTCGTTGCCCCCGACGCCCAGGGTTCCACCTTTGCCGCCGACTGGAACGGTCGCCGCAACCAAAGCATTGGCTATTCCGACGCCACCGGATTTGATCCCCTTAGCACCGCTGTCCCTGGCGCTGCAACCCCCGGAACCGAAGGATTCACCTCCGCCGTCAGCTTCGCCGCCGCCGAAGAGTCCGCACGCACCGGCCTCATCGTCACCACGCCAAACTCAGCGAACACCGCCGACAAAGAGCGCGGTTACGTGTTCAACCCGTACAACGGGGCAACTCCTTCGACTGGCAACGCAGTCGAAGATTACAAGAACGGCCTTCCGCTCATCGCCGATGTTAACCTCGTGAAGCAACCCGGAATCATGCCCGGACCTGTCAGCGGATGCACCGCCGTCGCCGCTCAACCCGGCTACTTCAACTGCACCGGACGCTCGGCCGGAACCCTCAAGCCGGTCTTCGCTCGTTACGGCCGAACCAGCCGAAACGACGGCTCCACCCCGGTCGTCTTCGCCGATAGCCACACCAAGGTGTTCACCGCTTCCGCGCTCAACTCCTTCGGCAAAGTGATCTGGCGCTTCCGCTAAGCGCCAGATCAGTCAGTCGCGTTCGACGAGCAACTCCGGAAAGAGTCCGCTTCGTCCGCCTTTGGGGCGCTTAGACTTTGCGCCCCGCACCGAACCCCACAAGATGTCGTTCAAGTGCTCGTCGATCTCGCTCTCCTCTTCATGGTGCGAAATCAGCCGTGAATCATTCGCGCGGTAGGCACTCTTGTCATTCGACTTGCAAACAATTTCTCGGCTCGGCTTGATCGCCTTGTAAGGTTCCAGGTTAGTGGGTTGAGGGCCGAAAACCGCCATTGCCGGAGCCACCGCGTCGTACTGGCTCATCGGCGGCATCCCTAACAAAAGCTCCATCGTTCGCAGCATCGAATCGGTGTTGTAGAACTTCGAGTCCACCGTATTCGGCTTGATGTAGGGCGAAATGACGTAGGCAGTCGAGCGATGCGAATCCACGTGGTCATATCCCGCCTGAGAGTCGTCCTCGAGGATGCAGATCGCGGTCTCCTTCCAAAACGGGCTGTTCGAAACCATCTCTACGAGTTGCCCCACGGCATAGTCGTTATCCGCGACCATCGATTGAGGCGACGGCATTCCCACCTGGGTACCCGCAGTGTGGTCATTCCCAAGGCGCACCATCATGAACTTTGGCATCGAACCATTCGTAACAAACTGATTGAACTCCCTTCGGAACTCCGCAATTCGGCTCGTCGAACCCGCTCGGCCGTACTTTGGCTTTCGCCGCGGTGCGCTCCAGCCGTACTCATCGTAAATCTCGCTGTCGGCGTAGCTGAGGTCGTACCGGAGGAAATCGATGTCGGTTTGCCCCTCGAGCAGCTTCTTGGTCGGTCTGCCATCGACCGTATCGGGCAACACGTCGAATCGCTTGTCCTCAGGATCGGCGAACTGAACGAACATCCCGTAGTTGCGATAGCTCACGCCAAACTTCGCGCAATGCTCCCAAATGTATCCGCTCGGAGGACGCGCCACATCGTTCATGCCCAGCAGATCAATGGGAACCCCGTTGTTTGAACCCTCGGTGTCGTAACTTCGACCCCGGCCCGAATAGTTCGTCGGAGTGTTCCTGGACGCGTAGGCGTTCACCATGCCCGTCGTCGACCACGACCACCCATCTTGGCTACATTCGGCGCACACATAGAAGTTATCGAATAGAACAAACCGCTCCGCCAATGCGTGCTGATTCGGAGTGATTTCCCGCGGGAAAAGGCAAACGCTCGGGTCGCCGTTCCCCTTTTTGATATCGGACAGCACGTTGTCGTAGGTTCGGTTCTCCTTCACTACGTAGATCACGTGCTTGATTCCGGGATTCAAGAAACCCGGAACCGTCGCCGCATCGAGACTCGACCTCAGGAAGTTGTTCTTCGCCACTTGAGCCGAGAATTGCTTCAGGTCATTCAAGGCCGTCATCGGAATCCGAGAGACGGTCCCGTCAATGATGTCTTGGCCGTACTGTCCCCAACCGCCAACTGGCTTATTGTTCGGGTTCAGTGCCTTCACACCCTTCGCACAGGTCACATAAAGCGATCCTGACGCCTCGACTGCCTTGGTCGGCAGCCAGCCCGTTGGAACTAAGCCCTCCAGCTTGTTCGTCGCCGTCGAGACAACTGCGACCGCGTTCATATCTCCCAGCGTCGCGTAAAGTCGCTTGCCGTCAGGGCTGATCGAAACCGAGTTGGGCCCCGCTCCGGGCAGGCCACGAAGCTCATTCGGACGCAACATGATGGTGTCAACCACCGCGTCTCGGCGCGTGTCGATCACCGAAATCGTATCCGAACCGTAATTACTCACATAAAGTCGGGACTGGTCAGCGTTCAGCACCATCCCGTTCGGATTTGCCCCGGTGTGAATCGTTCTGATGACTTGCCTTCGGTCGAGATCCAACACCGTAACCTCATCGTCTCGCTCGTTCGAGACGTACGTAATTCGATCCTTCTGCGGTCCCTTTGTCAGCAAGGCCACATCGATCGGGAAGCCTCCAACCTCAATCTTTGCGGTCTCCTTTCCGGTTGCAACGTCCATCACGCTCACCGAGCCGCGATAGTTGGTATTCGTCCTCGTCTGATTGTTGACAAGAATCAGCTCTCTACCGTCCGAACTCAACGCAAGCCCCGCCGAGAAGCTCTGCTTCGCCGCCGATAGCGTCGACGATTCCGGCGCGACCTTTCCATCAGCCGAAAGCGCATGGACCGAAACTACATCCTGGTTCCCTCGGCTCACATAGAGCCGGTCACCACTCGGCGAGTAAGCCAGACCATAGTACAGGCTTCCTTTGGACTTCTTGCCGCTGCCGCCAAAGTCCAAATCGCTCTTGACGGCGCCCGTCGCCGTATCCAACGTGACCAAGTGCTGACGGTACCCACTTTCTGTAATCGTCACCGACTTTCCGTCAGGCGAGACCGCCATATTCACCGGATAGCTGCCAATCCCCAGATGGGTGCCGATCGGAGTAATCATCTTTCCGGTGACCAAGCGCGATGGAACCGCCATTTGCAAGGCAAGCATCGCGGAGAATGTTGAAACGATCATGCCTCCAGCTTAGTCGCTCTCACGCACAGATGCAAGCCGCCGCACAAAGTGTTAACCCAAAGCCCAAAAGACCTACGCTGGCACCTTCCGGGTACAACCTACCGTAAGGCTATCATTCCGGCATCACTATGAGCGAAATCGCATCCTGGTACTACGTGGGTTCATTCGGGCAACTTGGCCCCCTCACGAAGGAGCAACTCGAAGAGTTGATCGAAGGCGGCGTTATCGAAAAGCAAACCTATGTTTGGCGACCCGGAATGAACGATTGGCTCCCCGCCGGTTCGGTTCCCGAGCTCAGCAAGACGTTCTCGATCATGGAGCCCTATTCCGCTCCTCCCCCCACCCCGCCGGCCCCTTCGATGCCGCCCTCCCAAATGGCCGCCCCAAGTCCGCAGCCATTCGCGCCCGCCGCCAACGCTCAATATCCCAGACCCACCTTCGGCTACACCCTGCCCGCGGGCATCCCCAAGAGCGACAAGAGCCGAACCGCAAGCGGAATCCTGCAGCTCATCATCCCGGGCGCGGGACGCATTTACCTCGGCTATTCCGCCCTCGGCGTCATCCAACTCGTGATGGCAATCGTTACCTGCGGAACTCTCCACATCTGGTCCATCATCGACGGTGTCCTGCTTCTTTCGGGCCAAGTCCGGCTCGACGGTTACGGTCGCGCCCTCGAGGATTGAAACGCGGCGCGATCCTGTACGTCACAATAGAAGGAACATCATGAAAACGATGCGACTTCTGCTCCTCATTCTCGGCGTCCTGGCGACGTGCGCAATGAGCTTGGCGCAAGAAGTAAAACTGATTTTCGCGATTGAAGGCAAAGGTGAGTTCACCATGTCCCTCAACTACAAAGCGGCTCCCAAGTCGTGCGCGCAAATCCAAAAACTGGCCGAAACTGGCTTCTACAACGGTCAGCGGTTCCACCGCGCCGTCAAAACCCCCAAGCCCTTCTTGGTTCAAGTGGGAGATCCTGCTTCCAAAGCGACCCTCGACGGCAGCCTCCTCGGCGGATCGGGAGTCAAACTTCCGTTTGAGGCGAATGACCTCAACTGCGACCTCGGAAGTGTCGGCATCGCCACCCAGCCCGGTCAAAAGAATTCCGGCGACAGTCAATTCTTTATTCTGCTGAGCCAAAACCGCTATCTCAACGGCTCGTACACCATCTTTGCCCAGATCACCAGCGGCATGGATGTCGTCGAGAAGATCGCCGTCGGCGACAAGATCAGCGGCGTACGTGTCGTCAAAGGTTAACGGTCTGCTAAACTAGCCAGGTGAAGTTGGCGAAGGCACTTTTTTCCCGATTTTCATTCGGCGTACTCAGCCTTCTCTTTATCAGCTTCATCACCTTTGTCGCCTCCGCCTACGCGCCCGGTGACCCCGCAACCTACATCGCCGGAGAAAAGGCCTCCCCCGAAGCCATTCAGCGCATCCGCGAGCAACTTGGCCTTGACCAACCGCTCACTGTCCGCTACGGCAAATTCCTCGTTGGCATCGCCCAAGGCGATTGGGGCGAGAGCTACTCGGGAACTCACGAAAAGGTCGCTTCGATCCTCGGGCGCACCATCCCGATGACTCTGAAGCTCGCCGTAGCCTCCATCACTCTTGCCGTCATCGTCGGACTAACATTGGGAACCATTGCCGCGATCCGCGAAGCCAGATTTGTCGATCGCCTCATCCTCAGTTCGTCCACTTTTGGCGTCACTCTGCCCAATTTTGTGCTTGCGCCCATCCTCACGTTCATTTTTGTTATCAACATGAACGTGCTGCCGACCGGCTGGGAAACGGAGCTACGGGGCCCCGAATGGATGTATCTCGCCCTCCCCGTAACGGTTCTCTCGCTCCGTCCGATGGCTCTGCTCACGCGCTTGACCCGCGCGTCTCTCATCGAAACCCTTAAACAAGAGTTCATTCGAACCGCCACCGCCCAAGGCGTCCCGCCATTCAGGCTGTACACCAAGTACGCCCTTCGCAACGCGATCCTTCCCGTCATTACCGCCATCGGAACCACCTTCGGCTTCCTCCTCACTGGCTCATTCGTCGTCGAGCGCTACTTCAGCTACCCCGGAATCGGAAGTACGACAATCGAGGCCATCATGGCCAACAACGTTCCCGTTATCCAGGCGTGCGTACTTGTCACCGGGTTCATTTTCATCCTCGTCAACCTCGTGGTCGACATCCTTCTTCCTCTCCTCGATCCCCGCATTCGGGAGGCGCAAATATGAGAAAGAAGAAGATCAAAGACGCCCTCTTTTGGTTCGGCGTCGTCTACATGGCGCTTCTGCTCATTTTCGCCATTGTCGGACCGCTGGTCCCGATTCCTGGCGGCGGAGATCCCGTCCTCGACAACGCGGGCTCGCCGCACATGCCGCCATTCTCGCCCGGCGCACTCTTGGGCACCGATGACATCGGCCGCTCGTTCCTCCAACGCCTCGCCTACGGCGCGAGGATCAGCCTTTTCATCGGATTCGCCGTCCAAACCATCAACCTCGTCGTCGGAATCGCCGTCGGCGTCATCGCGACGTTCTCGCCCAAATGGCTGAGTAACGCCGTCATGCGCTTCACCGACGGAATGTTCGCCTTCCCCGACATCCTTTTCGCGATTCTCATCATCGGCATCTTTGGCGCCGTTAATGTCGGCCCCCTCGCCGTCATCGTCGCTCTCTCCATCTCGGGCTGGCCGAGCATCGCGCGGTTGACCAAAACTCAGCTCGCCACGCTCAAAGAGCGCGAGTATGTCGTCGCCGCCCGAGCATCCGGTGCCCCCACGATCTACCTCGTTTTCAAGCACCTTCTTCCGCAGATGTCTGGTCTCTTCCTCGCCGTTTCCACCGTAGAGCTTGCGGGAACCATCATCTCTGAATCCACCCTCGGCTTCCTAGGAATCGGCGTTCAGCCTCCGACGCCCACTTGGGGCGCGCTCATCAATGCCGGGCGCTCCAACCTCAACTCGTACCCGGTGGAGCTTCTTTGGCCGTGTCTTATCCTCAGCGGAACCGTGTTCTCGCTGAACTTCATCGGCGATGGCCTCCGCAAGTACTTCGACCCGAAGTCGAACGGCTAACGCTTCAGAAGAACTTCAACCGCTTTCGCCAGCTGATTGTCCTTCGCCGGATTGCCCGATTCAAACTCCTGATCAGGATCGGGATCAACCGCCACATCCGGCTTCAATCCGCCGCTGATGTACGTGCCGTCCTCATCAACCTTCCTGGAAAGCGCGCCCTGCTTCGGAAGGTAGTACTTCGCCAAAGTCACCTTGACGCCGGCTCCATCCGACTGCTGGAAGACGCTTTGCACCGAGAACTTGCCGTAGCTGTGCTCGCCGACCAGAATCGCCTTGCCGTAATCCTGCAAAACGCCCGCCATAATCTCGGCCGCACTCGCCGAATCCTCATCAATCAAAACCGCGACCTTGTAGCCGATGCTCCGCACTCGACCCGAAGGAGTTTTGGTCTCCTCCTCCTCGCCCGGACGACCCTTCAGCGTCACCGCAAGGCGATCATCAACAAAGTTGCCCAGCATCTCAACCACGGCCTCCAACGATCCGCCCGGATTCCCCCGGAGGTCGATCACCAAGCCCTGCAGATTGCCCTTATCCAGCGCACTCCATTCGCGGTCAAACTGCTCCGGAACCTCTTGCGAGAAGCTCTGAATAGTGAGGTAACCCACATTCGAATCCTTGAGGATCTTGCCCTCAACCAGCGGCGGCACCACCTTCTCGCGCTTGATCGTAAAAACGATCGGCTCGGGCGTCGAAGGCCGCATCACTTTGAGCTTGACGTAAGTGCCCTCGGCTCCCTTGATCAGCAAAACGATATCGTCCGAGGCCATGCCCGCCACGCGTTTGCCGTCAACCTCGACAATGATGTCCTCACCCTTAAGCCCGGCTCGTTGTGCGGGTCCATCCGTGAAAACCGAAGAAATCTTAACGCCAAGCGGATCGGGCATCAGTCGCGCGCCAATGCCATAGAACTTTCCGGAGGTCTCATCTCGAAACGCCGAGTTGATCTTCGGCACAAAGAAGTTCGTATGAGGATCGCCAAGCGATGCCACCAAACCTTCCATCGCCGCATATTTCAGCTCCTTTCGCTTCGGCTCGTCCTTATAGGCCGACAGAACTCGGCTAAAGCTCTGCTTGAACACCTGGTCAGGCTTCGCCGCCGTGGGCGAGGTCCTCACGCCAAGCAACAAGTTTCGATCCGCACTGCCGCGAATATCCTTCGAGAAATAGCCCAGACTAAACGCCGAGAAAAGCCCCAGCGAGACCGCTGTTGTCGCCGAAAGTTTCTTCATGCTCGCACCCCACTTGCGTTCTCAGCCACCCGAGTTTCGGGTAGCTTTCCGGGCTTAAACTTGCCTAAATTCAGCGTGTAGCCGCTTCCGTCTGGCAACTGAGTCACTTCCTTGAGGTTATGACTTCCACCCATCGCACCGCCGCTCAGGGTTGCGATTCCCTTGGACGAAAGCGCCAGCGCAAAGATCTCTGCAACGTCCCGCGTGCTCTCGTCAACAATCAACTTAACCTTCATCGCCGCCGTCGCACCTTTGTTGATCTTCAACTCCAACGGCGCGCCCTTCCGCGAGGTCTCGAAGTATCCATAAGTCCCCGCCGGTGCCAGGAGAGCGAGGCATTTTCGCATCGTCTCATAATCGCCCAGCACGTTGTTCCGAAGGTCGATCGTAACCGAGGTCTTGCCCTTCAGGTGATTTGCCAATCCTTCTGCCGCACCGGAGATGAACGGCAATGTGATCGTTCCATCAGCCCCCACCGTCTGCGAGACTTCCGTCATTCCTTTGGTCAACTTCGTCTCTACCGGCTTTCCGTCGCGCTCCCAAACCACCGAAATCTCCCCCGAGTTCCCGACGATCAGCTTCTCCCGAGCACGGCCCGGCAAGATGCTCTTATCCGCCCTTGCCTTCAACGCCTTGCGCATATCATTGATCGTTTTGAAGTCGATTTTCTTGTTGAGGTAGTCCATTTGGGCCTTGCGGTACCGAAGAATCGCCTCCGAGTTCGTCACCCAGTGCCCATCCACCGAGTCCAAAAAGTCCCCTGCCTTCACACCTGCTTTATCTGCCGGAGAGCCAGGCGCGACCGAAACCACCGTCAACCGAGGCAACATCGCTTCGCCGTCCTCGCCGTCTAGCTTCAGGTCAACTTTCTGCGACTTGTAATCCAGCCATACACCAATTCCGGTGTACTGACCCGCTCGCAAGCTCTTGAAAGCGGCAAACTCCTGAGGGTTATAAAACTGACTTTCGGCGTCGCGAAGGGAAGTCACCATCCCCCGTACTGCGCCGCTTAAAAGCTTCTCGGGAGCTGGCATCTTATCGACATACCGAGCATCGAGAAGCTCAATAATGCCGTTGTAGTACTCAACTTCGCCGATCTCAACGTCTTTCTGCGTCGATGCCAACAGAGTATTCACGGGCGAGCCGATCAGCCCATTCTCATCCTTAATCAACCGGACCTTGTAGCCCGCGAACCCCGCGAGGGCAAGCCCGGCAACCGCCATCACTCGATTGGCAACGCTCATATGTGCCTATTCTACGGCAAAGGGGCGCCTAATTGATCCACACGCGCCCGATGTCTAGGGACTTCGCTAGGTCTTCCCGCCAAAAAAGTCTTCACGATCGCCCACGCCTGCTCAGTGCCCAAAACCCGTGCTCCGAGCGCCAAAACGTTTGCGTCGTTATGTTCACGCGCCATCTCGGCCATGTATTCCGTGGTGCAAAGCGCCGCCCGGATATGCGGATATCGATTCGCCCGAACGCTGATTCCGATTCCCGTCCCACAGATCACGATGCCAAAATCGTAATCCGAAAGCACCGCTGCCAGGTCATCCGCCGCCTTCGGGTAGTCATAGGCATCCGCCGTCAAAGCCCCCACCTCGGCCGTCTCATGCCCGGCTTCGCGGAGTTTGGACACCAAAAAAGCGCGCAGGTCCATCGCCGCATGGTCAGAAGCAAGAACTATCTTCATTTCAACCCCTCGGCGAGTTTCCGAGCCGCCGGACTCGCACTCTTCTTAACTGCCTCAATCACTTCCGCGGGCAGCTTCCATTTGCCCTTCGCGGCACCGCTCACAAGCTCAAACTGAACCAAACAGTTGGCATCGTCAAACGTGTTCTGAATCTCGCCCGGTTGGGTCGCGTCGTCGAGTTGAGCGAACTGCCTGAGAGCCGCCGCCCGAACAAACGGATCGCGATCAATAACCATTTGCTGCAATGCCTCGCGCTTCCACTCCTTCGGCAACTGCTGAGCCATGGTGGCTCGCACGTACCAGCTATCATCCGCCAACGGCCCAAAGACTACGTTCTTCGCCGCTCCGCCTTTCACTAGCTGACCTAGGCACTGCAACCGAACCGCCTCAGAAGGGTCGTTCACCAACGAGTACTCGATCTGCTTCCGCTCCTCTTCAACGTCTGGTTTCAGCGCCGAGATCGCAACCATTCGCACGCTGGCAAGTTCCTGATTGCACGCCGCGAGCAGAAGCTGCCTAGCCGCCGGCTTTGCCTTCAAATCAGTTCGGTCGAGCGCCGCAAGGCTCTTGAGAGCCGCAACGCGAGTGCGCCAGCTTCGTCGAACCGTATTGGGCGCAACCAACTCAAATGTCGTGAGTTCTGGTCGATCAACCAGTGACTCCAGGGCGGCTTCTCGCGCACTTTCCGTCGGCGAAGTCGAAACTAATTTCGCCAAGAGGTCCTTGAGGGCCTGGTCAGTTGGGGCAACCTTGGCCAGGGCTTTGACGCTGAAATAGGCAAGGAAGCCGTCAATCTCCGCCGTCATGCTCTCGAGAGTCTTGCGTACAGCTCCAAATTTCTCCGGATCATTCAAAACAGAGACCAATGCTTTTCTTCGCGTCACGAGGTCACCGTTCTTCAATGCATCCTCAATGCCCTCGGAGGAAGTGAAATCCCACTTTTTCTCCGGCACCCTCACTGACGGTGCGGCATTTCCGACTGAGAACTCTTTGAACTCATACACGACGACTTCGTGCGGAGACCTCGTCCTTCCGACGACAGACTCCGGGGTCGTAATGATCGGGCAAAGCGCTCCTTGCGGAATCGGAATCGATACTGTCTGCCAACTCCCGTCATTCTCGCACCGGAACTCGCCATTGACTCCAAACGAACTTGACTTTGCGGGATTTGTCGTCGCGGTCACCCATGCGATCGCAAGCGGATTAAATGACTTGGTCCGTACCTTGAACGAGAATGTTTGGCCCTTGCTGTCACCCAACTGCGGAAGAAACGCCGCGCCCGAACGCTGGATGCTGTTCTCGGTGTAGGTCATCACACCATCTTTGAAGTCCAGTTTCACGGGACCACCCGTGACTCCAGTAGCCGACGCCAAACTCAAAAGTGGAGACGTAAACCGCGTCTCCGCGATGCTCATAGCCTCGTCCTGAGAAAGCCGACTCTGAGTGAGAAACGCAGATGCCGAAACCGACCGGCCCAAAACGGAGTCGATTCGCAACTTGGAGCCAGGCTGGTATCCCGGGACCGAGGATTGAAGTCGGTCCTCTATTTGCCCTCCGATTTCGTTAGCAAGAGTCTCTTCGAATCCAAGTGATTCTCCGGGCCCACCAATCCGGCAGAACGAGAGAACTCCATTCGCCAGAGTTCGAGATCCGGAGGAAGAAACCTTCAAAACTGCATCAAACGGACCGCGCTCCTCTTTATCGTCCGCGTCGAATGGCGCCTTGTTGTATTCCAAATTCGCGTACTCATCCAGAGCATTCGGAGAGAACAAAGGCTCGGGGATGAAGCGTGGAATCACCTCAAGGTTGATATTCCCCTTCGAGAGTGCCTGGAACAGCTGCGGTAACCGTCGCATTGCAAGCAACAGCCGCTGCTTGTCGTTCATTTCGAGAACGTTACAAAACTCGGGATCAGAAAAGTCACGTTCGGCAACGAGCAACAAGACTCGCATCTTCACCGCGTCGGGCTTAAGTGCCGGGACCGAAAGCTTGCTCCAATCCGGCTGACTCGTCGTGGCTTCCTTAGCTTCGGAGTCTCGATACGCGAACAGGGTTCGATCCGAGAAAAACGGCGGAATTCCCGGAGCAACGGGAGCCGGGAAGAACCCACCCTCACCTTGGCCCAGGCCCGTCGAGAAAGTGGCAAGAGCAATGGCGAGGGTTAGCATAGTTAATCCAAAAGTTCGAAGAGTCGAATATCGTTTGGTGAGGTCGCGTGACCATCACCTCGGGTGAAGTCAAGCGACTTGCGATGACCAATCGTCGAGAGGTCAGCGGGCATCTTGCCAATCATCTCCAAAACGACCTTCTTGATCTTCTCGCTATTCGCCTTAAACACCTCAAGCACGCTGTGTGCATCAACTGCTTCTGCGCCGGCATGAACACCGCTATCGTAGTCGGTGATCAGAGAAATGTTCACAACCGCCATGCCCATCTCGTGGCAAAGGTAGGCCTCAGGGTACTGCGTCATGTTGATCACTTCCCAACCCTGATCGTGGAACCACTTCGACTCGCTCTTCGTGCTAAATCGAGGGCCCTGAATAACGACAACCGTTCCGCCATCGTGGCAGGTAATCCCATTTTCGCGAATTGTCTCAACCGCGATCTTCCGCAGAGTCGCGTCGTACATATCCGCCGGTGAAACGTGCGTCACGATGGGTCCATCGTAAAACGTATCCGCCCGCCCGTTAGTCCGGTCAACGAACTGGTCGCAAACCACGAAGTGCGTTGGCGCCACGTGCGCCTGCAGCGACCCCGCCGCACAAGGCGAAATGATCGCTTGGCATCCTAAAGATCGCATTGCCCAAACGTTCGCCCGGTAGTTGATTTTGTGCGGAGGAATCGTGTGGTTTCGGCCGTGCCGAGGCAAGAACGCGACCTTTCGACCAGCCACCGTCGCGAGGAAAACCGAGTCGCTCGGAGCGCCATAAGGAGTGTCTATTTTGACCTCCTCGACATCCTTCAGCAAGCTGTAAAAGCCCGATCCACCAAAAACTCCGATCTCTGCGCGTTGATTCATTTCGTTCTCGTAAGCACAAGATTGAGGCTCTTGTGGGCCTGCTCCAAAAGCGTGTCGATTCGGCCGCCGCGACGAACCCATAGCGACTGTTCGTTTCCGAAAATTCGCAACTTCTTCACCGCATCCAACGATGCAAATCGGGTATCGGCCAAGAAGTCTTTGGTAGGACCCGCGGTGATGATCAAGTCGGGATTTACCTGCATCAAAAACTCCGGCGAAAGCATTTCAAACTTGGCGCTGTCCGGCCCAACGAGGTCACCACCGATCGTTCGTACAAGGTCGGCTTGGAACGACTTTGTCCCGGCAATCATGTGTTGCCCACCCGTTCCGGGCAGAATCAAAACCGTTTTCGGTCGAGGATTCGGCGCATCTCCTTCGGCAATACGCTCTTCTTTGCGAATCCGCGAGACAAAACTAGCTACAGAAGTCTCGGTCCCCGTGAGTGATCCAAGCTCAAAAACTTCTTTGTAGTACTCATCGAGCGTCGTTGACTTGAACTCAAAAATCTTCGCGCCTGTCTGAGCCAGCTTCGCCTTCTCCTCCGCGCCAAATAGGTCGCTGTCAACCAAGATCATTGGCGGCTTTAACTTCGCAATTGCCTCGTAATCCGGCTTCAAATCGCAGACAATCGGAATGCTCGAAACTGAAGTCGGAAAGTCGCATGCCTTCGTTCGACCCACGACCTTGACCATGTTTGTCATCGCAATCTCAGTCGTCGAAGGACTCAAGCTGACAACGCTCGAGTAGTCCTTCTCGCGCTTTGGCATCGAGATGGTCGTGGGTTGCTCACAACCCACGAGTCCAATCATGGACAGACAAAAAAGACCAAGCAATCGCTTGCGCATAACATTCATTGTGGCGCGTTCTAGCATCAGAAAACCAGAACGCCCAGCCGCGTTTACTGATTCCCAGCTTTTGCCGACGAACGCCGATCAACCACAAACTTTCGGCTCGGGCTAAAGCGCGTGATGACACCCTTCTTGCCGAAAGCAATAACGCTCACTTGGTACTCGCCCGAAACCACATCGTCCGTAAACGCCCACTCAAACTGGGTGCCCTTCACGGTAAACGCCCTCAGATACTTGCTCAGAACCGTCTTCGAATTCGTGCTCACAAGGACGATTTCGAGTCCATAAGCTACTGCCCCCTCGACTGCATCCCACTTAACCGCCAGTTTGTCGCGAACTTTCTCCCCATTCTCTGGCGATGACAGCGCAATCTTTCCCAGGGCCGATGGAGGAGTTGCCGTTCCCCCGTCTTGTTTTGGAGGAGTATTCTCGGCGGGTGGCTTCGTACCAAGAGAGGAAAAAGTTGGATCGCCAAGCGCCGAATAACCCCGAAAAACGAGCTTCAGCGACTTCGCCCCGTTCGTAGGCAATTCCACTTTGGTTGGTTTCAAATTCCGTGATGCGTTGAACTCACGGATCAAGTCTCCGTCCAAATAGACGCCCAAAGTCGCGACATCCACCGACGCCCCCGACGAGCTGTCGGGATACCCGAACAGGCCCTTAAAGCTGGTCGTCCCGGCAGGAATCGAGAAAACAAGCGTCCCCTCCGAGGCCGAGGATTGCGGTGCAAAAACGAAACCCGAATTCACGATGATCCCCCCGATCGAGCTCTCCTCCATCTTCACAAAGGTTTGGGGAGGTGCCTGCGAAACAATCTTCAGGTCAACAAGCTTGGTCTCCAACTTCTGCTGAGTTGGCATCGCCGAAAGGGCAAAAAGGAAAGCAACCGCCGGAATCATACGCCTAAGTTACCTCGACTCCTCGCCATCACCACGCAGGTCAATGGGGTCATCCGAAGACTTCTTCGGAGCTTCCGGTTCAGGTTCCTTTTCGGGCTTACTCTGTTCCACCGGAGGCTCCTCCGCCGGCTCGTTCTCGCGCAGGATCCTCGGTCGATCCGTATCCCCCGGCGGTGGGCCAAAGCCATCACCATCCGGTCGAGAATCTGGTTGCAAATCTTGAGGTGGGGGCACGGAGTCATCGGTCGTTCCCGAAGGCGCAGAAGGCTGAGTGGGTGATTGATAAACGTCACGGTTGTACCGAGCAACCTCCGAGTCACTGCCCCGATTCAGGTTGAGCACCAACAAAGCCGCCAGAGCCGCGACAACAAACGAGGCAATCCCGATCGTCGCGACCGTGCCCGAAGTGTAACTCCCCTTGGGCTCCGCTACGGGTTCCGAGGCGGGTTGAGCGGCACTGCTTTGCAAAGGCATCGGCTCACCAACCGTCATCGAGCCATCCTCACCCCTCGTAACCGAAGATGCCGAGATCGCAACGCCCTCGGCGTTGTAATGCACCATCCGCTCGTTGCCTAGAAAATCCTTTTCCAGTTTGCTGTAGTCGCCTTCCATGCTGTTTTCCAGTATAAACGAGATTCCGAACAACCCGGTTCCGACTCCGGAGGTTGTCTAGAGGCTTGGGGCGTTTATCTTCAAAGTAAAATGCCCACACAATGTCGCTGATTCTCGCGTGCGCTGCCCTTGGTCAGGCCCAAGTCGTCCCAACTCCAACTATCTGGGCCGATGTCCCCGATATCTCCATCGTTCGGGTCGGCCGCGACTACTACATGAGCAGCACCACCATGCACATGAACCCCGGAGTCCCGATCATGAAATCGCGCGACCTAGTGAACTGGCGCACCGTCAGCTACTGCTACAACGACCTTGGTAGCAGCCCCCAACAGGACCTCTCCGATGGCAAAAACGAATACGGTCGAGGCACCTGGGCCAGCTCAATCCGCTATCACGAAGGCACCTTCTACTGCTCTACCTTCTCAAACACAACCGGAAAAACCTACATCTTCTCCACCAAATCCCCCGACAGAGGCCCCTGGAAAAAGATCGAGTTTGCCCCCGCGATTCACGACCATTCGCTCGTCTTTGATGGCGGCCGCGCCTTCCTCATCCACGGCGTCGGCAAAATCCGCATTCAAGAACTCAAAGATGATCTCAGCGGACTCAAGCCAGGTGGTGTCAACCAAGTTCTGATCCAAGACGCCGCCGCCCCCACCGGCGCAAAGTCGGGCCTCATGGGCGAGGGCTCCCAGATGTTCAAGGTCAACGGCAAGTACTACCTGTTCAACATCGTCTGGCCCAGCGGAGGCATCCGCACCCAGGTCGTCCACCGCGCCGATACCCTCCTCGGACCGTACAAAGGCCGCGTTTTCCTCTCCGACCAAGGCATCGCCCAGGGCGGAATCGTCGACTCTCCCGATGGCAAGTGGTACGCCTATCTCTTCGGCGATCGCGGAGCCGTCGGCCGAATCCCCTACATCCTTCCGATGACTTGGGAAGACGGCTGGCCCGTCATCGGTCCGGGAGCAAAAATCCCCTCGATTGCGGCACTCCTCCCCGGACAAAAAGACCTCAAGGGCATCGTTCGATCCGATGAATTCAAGTCGCAGAAGCTTGGAATTGAGTGGCAATGGAACCACAATCCCGACCCCAGCCAATGGTCGCTTACCGACCGAACCAGCTGGCTCCGCCTCAAAACCTCGCGGGTTGATGAACTCGTCACCCAAGCCCGCAACACCCTTACCCAGCGAACGTTTGGCCCCACCAGCACCGGAACCGTTAAACTCGACACTTCTGGCCTCAACGACGGGGATACCGCCGGCCTGATCGCTCTCATGGGCAAATACGGTTACATTGGCGTCCGTCGAAGCGGCGATGCACGCGAGGTTATCATGGTCTCCGCCACCTCCGGCAAGCCCCAAATCGTCGCCACCGCCCCGCTCAAAGGAACCATTGCCTACTTGCGAATGGCGTGCAACTTCAAGAATCTCGCCGACACCTGCACCTTCTCGTTTTCGACCGACGGCCGTACCTGGATCCCGATCGGCGAACCCATCAAGCTCACCTACGACCTCAACCACTTCATGGGATGCCGCTACGGCCTGTTCAACATGGCAACCAAGCAACCCGGCGGCCACGCCGACTTCGACTACTTCCGAGTCGGTTCATAGAGGTACTGTAATTAACAATAATTGTCGTATTGATAACAAAGAATAAGTTTCATAATCCGAAATAGGGGTTAATTTGCGTCTGTCGTAACAATGTTTGCGACAACGATTGTGATGCTCTCTGTACTAAAATCCAGAGCCTTTTATCCCGTTCCACCTCCACCAGACCTCCGAGTGCTGATTGATCAAGGCAACATCGCTCCGCAACTCACCCATGCCCCCGACACCGAAGGATGGGTTCTCGAGCGCCTCGATCCCACCGGTTGGACCACCATTCAGGGTCGTTCCAAACCCAACTCTGTCCCAGGAGAGTTCTATATCGCCTACCAAGGACTCGGAAATCCTGGCCAGGTCTATCAGTACCGAGCGTCGTACCTCTACTACAACGATTTTTGGGGGCTCGAACTCGGCCCCTACGCTTACGGAACCATTGTCTACTCTGGCACCCCACAGCGCCCTCCGTACTCGGCATCGTGCCCCCGCACCAGCCCTTGCGGACCCCATGAACCCGAGCGCGGAGGACTTCGCAATCCCGCCGGACCCGAAGGCAGAAAAGCCGATCCCGTAAACCTCGCCAGCGGCATGGAATCCTACGAACCCGAGCCTGATCTAGAAATCTACAACCCCGTTGGGCCCCAAGTTTCCTTCCAAAGAGCCTGGAGGCAAACGAGCGCAATGGGCGGAGCCCTGCCCAATGGCTTTGTCTGGGGATGGACACACAACTACGATATCGAAGCCTTCATCCCTGCCGGATACGGCTGGAATGGCTTCCAACTGATTTATCCTGGCGGCAGCGTCGAAAATGTCGCCGCCCAAACCGACACCAACGGCAATCCAACCGGACAATTCACCGAGCCACCCGGAGCACCCTACGTCGTCACCGGAACTCCCAGCGCAACCCCCGGCCTCTGGAACGAGATCATTATCCGATGGAACGATGAAACCAAGTGGGTGTTCAACTCAAACAATCTCATCGGTATGGGAAGGCGATACAAAATTGCCCAGATCCAAAACCAAACCGGGCAGTCGCTCAACTTCACCTGGACAAACTCAATTCTTAGCCAAGTTAGAAATCAAGCAAACACAGTTCTGCTCAGTTGCCTCGTTGATCCCTATGACCGTCTTATCAGAATCGAAGATGCGTACGGGCGCAAAGTTAACTTCGACCAAAGCCAACAGCCCAACTCAAACATCTCCAATCTGCGCTCCGTATCCAATCCGTACACAGGAACTGCGCCCGTCAATGGCACCAAAGTCAGCTACACCTACGGCTTACAACTCGCAGTTCCCCTACTAAAGCAAATCACGACACCCTCTCCCAGCGGAACCGGAAACAGCACAACGACGATCAACTACGACCCGGTCAACCTCAAAGTGACAAGCGTAGTCGACGCCAATGGCAACCGAGAGGTCTATACCTACAATGCCACCTCAACCCTCGTCGACACTCAAGATCCCAACGGAGCGAGCGTCTTCTACTACACCCAGAAGTTTGATGCCGAAAAACGCAACTCCGGCATCATGGACGCCAACGGCTACGAGACCTTCATTGCCTACAACGACGGAAACAATCCCACTCGGGCCACTGAAACTACCGATCGCGAAAACCGCGTCACCGCCGTCACCTACGACTCCTTCGGAAACGTCACTTCAGTCACAACTCCGCGCGGGCTCGTCACAACAAACACCTACGATTACACCCAAGACCCCACCGGGCGGCTGCTCACCAGCCAAGAAGGCAGCAAAACTCCAACCTCAATCACGTATTTCGCAAACGGCTTGGTGCAATCGGTCTCGACTCCAACCCCCGGACAAACAACCGGAACCGTTACGACTAGCTTCACCTACGACGCCCTAGGCAACGTCCTCACCCGAACCACACCCGGCAACAACGCCACCGCCACCCGCACTGTCACCTTCGATTACACTACCGACGGCACCTACACCCAAACCGCCAAAGTTGGTCAGCCCGTTCGCATCACCGACGAATCCGGATTCTTCACCCGGGCTCGCTACGACGCCGAAGGTCGCCAGACCGATGCCTGGGATGAAAACGGCATCCTCACCCAAACCGCCTACAACTTAGTCGGCGACGTTACCCAAGTCACTCTCCCGGCGACCGGTCAATCTGGTCCGGGTCAAGGCCGACTCGTCACGACGTACCGTTGGCTCGGCGGCCCCGTGCATCAAGAGCTGGTCTACAACGAATCTAGCACCCTGATCCGAACCACAACCACCAATCTCGGGCACGAGTACGAGTTCCTTTCCGTCAATGGTGCGTCCGAAAACTATTCGAACACCTACGACGCCGCCTACCGGACCAAAACGCTCGTCGATGGCAACGGAAACACCACGACCTACAACTATGATCCCGTCGGGCGAGTCTCCTCAACCGTATTCCCGGGCAACGAAACGATGGTCACGTCAAGCTATTCGCCCGAAGGAAACCTCCTTCAGCGCATCGCTCCCAACGCAAAGATCACTGATTACACCTATTCCGATCCCGAAGGCCTTATCACAAACATCAACTATCAATCCGAGCCCGGAAATGCAGCAGTGTTCACCTACGATTCCTACGGTCGCGTCGCAACCCGAACCGACGGTTCAGGCGCGTTCAGCTGGACATACGGCCGAAACGACGAGGTCCTCACCGAAACCACCACCTACACCGGGCTAGCCGCCCGCACCCTGACGCGAACGTACTATCCCGACGGCTCCGCATCTGGTCTCCAGTCGCCCTTCGGCAACTTCACCTACAATTACACCGCCAACGGACGACCGTCCTCCATGACCAATCCGAACGCCCAAACGACCAGTTGGACGTACGAAAACAATGGTCGCCTCCAGGTCCAAACCCTCAGCAACACCGCCAAAACCACATACGGCTACAACGCGCTCGATCAACTCACGTCCATCGTCAATGCGACGAATGCCAACGTTTCTCGCACGACGCTGAACGCAATGACCTACGACGGAGCCGGGAATCGCACAGGGCACACCGTCACCAATGCCGCCCTCTCGACCTACTCGGGAGCAAGCACGCACGGCTTCGATACGCAAGATCGTATCACCGGATTCACTTCGGCTCGCGCTGGCAGTCTTAATCACTCGTTCGTGAGTGATGGCGCCGGAAACCTCACCACGATCCGTGGTCAAGCCCGCACCCACAACATCAAAAACCAGATCACCGGCACGGGCTACTCGTACGATTTTAGCGGAAACCCCACCACCTACAAGGGGGTGACGTGTACCTACGACGCCGAAAATCGACTGACTGCGTACGGCACAAACTTCACCGCCGGATACCGAGCCGATAGCATGATGGCGTGGAGCCAAACTGGCACCACGCGCACCTACTACCTCTACGATGGCCGAATCCCGGTCTTCGAGCTGAACTCGACCGGCGCGCTCGCCGCCATCAATTCGTTCGGAGCCAACGGCCTCGTCTCGCGCCGCGTCGGAACCACGACCACTTGGTACTTCTTCGATGAACGCGGAAACACCCTCCAGCGCATCAATTCCAGCCAAGGCGTGATCTCGAACCACGATACCGACGCCTTCGGAACCACGACCACCAACGTCGCCGTCACCGACCCCTGGCGAGGCTTCGGTGCCCAATTCGGCTACATCTGGTTCTCGGGTCCAAGCCTCTACCTTTGCACTCTCAGGTTCTACGACCCCGCCAATGGCCGCTTCCTCACCCGCGACCCCATCGGCTACCAAGGCGGAATCAATCTCTACGCCTACTGCGCCAACAACCCGCTCATGATGATCGATCCGTGGGGGACGGAGTGTGGTGTTTTGAGCGCACTGCTCGATCCGCAAGTTTGGAAAAAAGGTCTAGGAACTTCCTTCGCCGCGCTAGGTTCCAACCTCTCACTCGGTCTTTATGACGGAGGTCAATGGAAAAATGAGCCCGGATTCGGCGAAAGTCGAGCCGCATGGATGATCGCAGAGTTGGCGATCACCGCAGGGACATCTGCAGGCAAGAACATGGGCGGTCGAGCGGTCATCGCGGCCGGTCAGCATTCTGTTTACTATGCCTACAAGGGTCGTGAATTGGTTTATGTTGGGAGATCAGTAAACGTGGCGCGTCGCATGGCTGAGCACGGAAAGCGTTTCGATGGCGTCAAGGTCATCGCGAAAAACCTTTCCAAAGATCAGGCACGTGCACTTGAGCAAGCTGCAATCGAGAAGTATGGAATGAAGAAGATCGGCGGCGTCTTGCAAAATAAACGGAACGAAATCTCCAAGGCATCGCAACTCTACTCCAAGGTGAACTCAATGAGGAAATACGTCAAGTGAAAATTCTTAGCCGCCGTCAACAAATCCGAGAAGCGTACAAAGAGGGTGCGGTCGTGGCAAAAGTGCTTAACGGAACTCGGTATTTCGTCCATCTCCAATGGTTCCTTGAGGATGAAGGGCCTTACTGTCGTGTCTACACCAATGAGCAACTGACAGAAGATTCGGTGGTTGTGCCTGTCATTGGATTCGCCCTTGTGGGCGCTGTCCGAGAAGGAGGGTGGGATTGGGTGAAAAATGTAAAACCACTCCCAATACCAATGCCGCCGTTACTCGGATTCGATGGCGCATATCCGGGTGAGTGGTATCTGAGAAGTGGTACAAAAACGATAACCTACGGAGCCGAGGTTCCCGCAAAGCTGAGGTCTATCCAAGTCGAAGGCTTCTGCAACTATCTGGTGCTAGAGACGCTGTTAACATCAGGCGAAAACCTCTACGACTACGATCACTGGATGCAATACGGTGAGCAATATCGCCAAAGGAAGCTAGAGCTGATATAGTCTCGGCAGTCGGCGACGAATCTCGCAAGAGGGTGTAACTAACAATGGGAATATTCGGTGATATCAAAGACTTCGTTAAGCTGCTGGTCGGCCCAACTCCGCCGCAAGAAGAGCAGATTGCCCCCCAAAAGTTCCATCCCCAAAAGACGCGAGACCTGAGCGCTGACCGAGAGGCCGCGCTCAAACTGCTGAATGCCGAAGACACGTATTGGAAAACAAAGCGGTCAATCATGCTCCCAGCAGACCTCGACCCCGAACTCAGACTCCTTTTCGCGGATTACGAACTGATCCAAACCAAAGAAAACGCCTCGATCTTCTTCAACCTCGAAGACGAAACCTATCAATTCGCGCGCGAAATGAGTCTCATTCCCATCGCGACCGTAGAGTTCCACGGCGCCGTCTTCTTCGACACCACCCCCCACCTTTACGGATCAATCTGGGAGATGTTCGATGGCGACCCCGGTCCCCGAATGGAATCCGGCTACTACGAATCGATCTGGCACTTTCTGCTCGAAAGAGATTCGAGATACAGACAAACTTTCGGCAAGGACTAGGCCCCGCAGAGCTGACGATAAAGCCGAATGACCTTCCGCACGTAATTCTGCGTCTCGCGGTATGGCGGAACTCCGCCGTGCTTCTTCACCGCGCCCGGACCCGCGTTGTACGCCGCCAAAGCCAGCGCCAGCTTGCCCGCATTGTCCTCGGTCGCCCCGTATCGGTCCATCTGAGTCTTGAGGTACTTCACGGTTCCGTAAAGGTTCTCATTCGTGTTCCAAGGGTTCCGAACTCCGAGTTCGCGAGCTGTTTCCGGCATCAACTGCCCCAAGCCTGTCGCACCCGGTCCCGAAAGCTCAGCCGGATTAAAATCACTTTCGGCGATTAGCAGCGCCATCACCAAACGCGCATCTACGTCGTACTGAACGCTCCACCCGATCACCGCCGAAGCAATCTCGTAAGCCTTCGCGTTGCTCAGCTTCTTGTTGTGGTTCGCGATGAACCGCGCATAAATCGGCGCGTACTGCGCAATCGCCTCTCGAGCGGGAAGCGGTCGCCCCTTCGAGGCACTTCGCGAAGCATTCGACGTCTTGGTTCGCGCCGGAGCCGAAGTCTTGACCGGAGCCGACTTGGGCACCACGTCAAACTTTGCGATATCCGCCTCACCAGCCGCCGAAATCAATTCAACGATCACCGCGCCGTACTGCTCCTGCCGAGTCGCCCGCACCAGCAAACGCGCCGCAACTTCGTTGCCTTTCAGCCAACCAGGAACTTCGACGCATTCAACAACCTGCTCCTGACCGTTGATCTCTGCGTACAGGGAGTTCTTTCCGTCGAGCTCCATAGTGCCCTTCACCAGGCACTTCAGCTCCAAAATCTTCGATCCGGTGAACGTATCCAAAGCCGACAGCGGGGAAGGAGAGGTCACCTTATTCTTTTTGCGCAAAGAAAGGTACTCATTCGGCGATTGCGCCAAACCAGACACTGCGATGCTGACCATCGCCAAAACTGCTACCCATCTCATCGATCTTCGCAGGAACATAACAAAACTGGCGGACAGGTCGGGATTCGAACCCGAGAAGAGATATTATCCCTTACCCACTTAGCAGGCGGGCGCTTTCGTCCACTCAGCCACCTGTCCGTGTTTGATAGACTCCCAATTATATCTTATCGGCAGAACGCCGTGCATAAGCCAGAGTTCATCCGCAGGCGTACCAGCTTTTCTTTCCTGCCGATTATTCGCTCCAAAATCGAACCACAACCGGAGATTCTGAGTAAAACAGTATTGATGCCGAGCAACGATGCACCGGTTTTGTATTACGATGGCGAATGCGGTCTCTGCGCTCGCTCGGTGCAATGGTGCCTCAAATGGGATCGCCGCGGCGAACTCCGCTTCGCGCCTCTCCAAGGCTCCACGTACGCCTCGTTGCAAGCCCTCGACAAGCCAAACGACGTGAGCAGCATGGTGCTTAGCCAAGGTGACGAGCTCTACACCCACAGCTCCGCCGTCCTCAAGATGCTCTCGCACATGGGTGGTCTCTGGTCCTTCTTGGGAGGCCTGGGCCGTCTGATTCCGCGCCCCCTTCGCGACGCCGCCTACCGATTCGTGGCTATGCGACGCCTCAAATGGTTCGGACCCGCCGACTACTGCAACTTGCCGAATCCAACCCAAAGGCTGCGATTCTTAGATTAAGCTCGCCTGACCACTGCCGATCTCTGCCATCACCGCCAAAAGGCTCTGTTGCATTGGCTGATCGCCGTGGACCACGATGTCGGCCTTCGCCACCGTCGGTGCCACAAATCGCTCATGCATCGGGTTCACATGGCTCCGAAACCGAGTGGTGACTTCTTCTTCGTCCCGACCCCGCTCCTCAATATCGCGCTTCAAGCGGCGCATAAAGCGAAGCTCGGTATCGGTGTCGACAAAAACCTTGGTTGTGCAAAGCGAGTTCAAGTCATCCCAATACAGCGCAAAAAGCCCTTCGACAATCACAACCGGTGCCGGCGAAATCTCCTCGCCAAAAACCGCTCGCGTGTGCTTCGAAAAGTCATACACCGGCTTTTCAATCGTCTTTCCGGCCAAAAGCTCGGTCAGCTGCTCGACCATCAAAACGTGATCGATCGCGTCCGGAGCGTCGAAGTTCACAAGCTCGCGCTCTTCAAAGGTGAGGTGATTGAGAGGTCGGTAGTAATCGTCAATCCGGATCACAACTCCGCCCATCGACGCCGCCAAAGCATCCGCAAGGGTCGATTTCCCCGAACCAGTTCCCCCCGCGATCGCAATCAGCACGTAGAAAGTTTATCTCTTCTAACCCCGCTCCGGGGACACTAAACCCCATTTCCCGCCAAGCTTGCGGGGTAACTTGCCAAGCATCATGCCCGCCGCAGAAGATCACCTCATTGCAACCGAACCCAGGTTCGTCCCCCTCATTGAGCGATTCGGGCCGTGCGAGCTAATTCACCCCCTGCGAGGAGCCGATGTCTACGAGAGCCTGATGAGTTCTATCCTCTATCAGCAGCTTTCAGGAAAAGCCGCCAGCACAATCAAGGGCCGGCTCTATGCCCTCTTTCCAGGTCACAACGCACCGCCTCCGGATGGGCTGCTCGCCCTTTCGCTCGAGGAGTTTCGAGCGGTCGGAGTCTCTCGACAAAAAGCGGGATATCTACGAGATTTAGCGTCTAAAGCTGACACAATCCCCACCTTATCCGATCTCCACAACATGGCAGATGAAGAAATCATCCAGCGTCTCATCCCCATCAAAGGCATCGGAAGGTGGTCAGTCGAGATGCTCCTCATGTTCACTTTCGGGCGCCAAGATGTCCTCCCCGTCGACGATATGGGCGTCCAAGAGGGCATGAAGCGGCTCTTCGACCTCGAAGCCCGCCCCAAAAGGAAGGAGATGGAATCCATCGCCGAACCCTGGCGACCCTACCGATCCGTCGCCAGCTGGTACCTCTGGCGAGTCCTTGAAATGTAAATTAGTCGTGCGAACTCGGACCGAGTGCCCCGACGCTCAGCAGAACAACTGCCCAGCTCTGGGCCTCCTCATACGTAGGCGCTGTAACCTCGACGGAGTAGCCATCAATCCGCCGCACGCCGGGAATCCGTGCGGCCCAATCCGCATCCTCCGTCCGATTGACCTCGAGCCGCACCACACACGGCTCCAAAGGACACCAAGGCGACGTCAACTTTCCGAGCGCGCGAAACGCCCCTTCCTCGATCGCCGGGCCCGTCTCAGACGGGTGCAAAAGCCGACCCATGTAACGCCCAAACCCAAACTTGGTGGTCACCGTCGTGATTCCCGGAATCAAAGCCGACGCCTCCGCGCACCCCTTGTCATCGCTTGAAACAAACACGAGTGGCACCCCATATCGACCCGCAGTGCCTGCCGCCAAACCCATCTCCGCAATCTCAACATCGTTGATAAACAGTCGGTGCGAGCGCCCCGTGTAGGTGTGCTCCATGATCCCCCCCGTCGTGCCTGCTCCTGCGTGGTAACCCACCAAGAACGCCGCGTCGTACGAGGAATCGATGCCCTGCATCATGCCGTCTCGGCCCGAGCCGTGACCCGAAATCAGTTCGATCCCAGGCTCGAGGTCTTCAATCAGCAGGTTCTTGGAGTTGCCGTGCGAATCCTTCACCACAATTCTCGAGGCACCCGCTCGCCTCGCGCCACGAATGGCGGCATTCACATCGTGCGTCATCATTCGCCGTGCAAATGCGTAGTCATACGAGTTCCCATCCGGCCGACTGCACTGACTCCAAGAAACCAGCCCGGTGATCCCCTCAATGTCGACCGAAATGAAAACGTTCATTCAATTCGGTTTACCCGGTCGTCAAGGGAGAACTTTCAGCCACAGCTCTTCAGAGTCAAGAAACGACTCAATCTCAACTCGGTATGTGAGGAGCAAAGTCGCCACCGCCTCGGTTCGACAATTCCCCAACCTCAGCTTAATCGTCTTTGCGCGCGGACTGAAAAGCATGACAAGATTCTCAAAGTCTCCGTCCTTTGTAACAATGCAATATCCGCCTTTCACCGCGAATTCATAAATCGCAAGGTCGTCGTGCTCAATCCCAAACTCAAACACGTGGGCAGAGGAAGGAAACTCTTCTGCAACAAGCCCGACGAGTTTAGGCGAAAGATTCGCATCAAAAAGGAGCCTCATCCGATCGGTGCGCTCAAGCGACGCTCTCGCTCCGCAGCAAAGGAAAGGCAGGCAAGCAGATCGGTCTCAGTGAGATACGGATAATCCGAAAGGATCTCTTCATGCGACATCCCGGTTGCCATCATATCGAGCACATCCGAGACTGTGATCCTCAGCCCCCGAATGCAGGGCTTTCCGCTCCGCTTTCCCGGCTCCATTGTTATGATGCCGCTGTAATCCATACCTACATTCTATGCCACGTAACCAACGCAAATATTGAGAACCCGGCGAGAAAATTTTCGTTAAAGCCGGAACGCAGTTGCGAATTCGCGCATAGACTATTAGTAAGCGCGACAATCTTTCGCGGAGAAATCTCATGAAAAACGGTCTTCTGATCTCGGGCGTCGTGTTCGGCGCAGCTTCGATGGCAATGGCTTTTGTCAACAGCGGTCTCAATGTTGGCGAGAACGTCAGCCCCTACCACCCCAAGCACGTTGCTGGCGCTCTTAAGGGCACCGACAGCTGCTTCCCCTGCACCTACAAAAATCGCCCACAAGTTCAAGCTTGGGTGACCAACGGTGACCGAGAGACCATCATCGGAATGGCAAAGGCACTCGACGGAGCAATGGAGAAGTACGCGAGCAAGGAGTTCAAGGCCATGGTCGTGATCGTTGCTCCGAAGGCTCAAACCGCCGAAATCGAGAAGAACGCTCCGATGATGCAAAAGATGTTCAAGAACGTCTCTATCTCCTACCTCACCCCCGACAATCCTGCGGTCAAGGCATACAAGGTCAACTTGCAAGCAAAGAACACCGTGTTTGCTTACAAGAACTGGAAGGTCGCTTCCAAGTTCGTCGACGTCAAGGCTGACCAAAAGGGTCTCGCCGAAGTCGGCGCAGCAATCGACGCGCTCGTTAAGTAAGCGGGTCCGCGGACGCCCTCGTCCGCTTCACGAAAAGCAAAGCCCCAAGAGGATCTCTTGGGGCTTTTTGCGTCGCCCGCCCGGTGCCACGCCCTTCCCGTTCCACGCATTCGCGTGGAACGGGACTGCGCCCGGGCGACGCAACCTAACCGTCAATCGCCGACCGGCTCGCAATCGGAAACTCGTACAAGCCCAGCAACTCCGAAGCCGACATTCTCTCCAAGCCCTGCAACCGCGAAACGAGCCCTTCGACATCGCCTCCGTCCGGAACCGCGATTGCTCCCAGCATCTTGAATTTGTGATCCAAAATCCCGTTCAAGTCAGCCACCGTATTACGCGCGTGACCCGCCGGGTACATCACAAATCCCGAATCCAAAACGGTGCCATCGGTAAGGGTCACGACAACTGAGGTCGGAATCCCGTCCGGATAGTTCCGGTCGTACTCTTCACCGCCATGCTCAAACTGAATCTTCTCCATCAAGGCCCGGGTCGCCGGATCATGGAGCGCCGAAGCACCATAATCCTCCGGCGACAGCATCAGAGCCTTCCACCTTGAATCGTTATCCGCCCCTAGAGGGAGCGAAAGCGATTTTCGGAGCAACGTCGCCACGATGTACACCATCGAGTGGTCCGCCGACTGCCGGGTCTTCGGATCACGCTTTGCCGGATCGCCGATAATCCCAAAAGCCGGCTCATAAGCCTTGATCGTGATCGAAGCAACCTTCGAAACAAACTCCGAATCCTTGCCCAGCAAGTCCAAGGCACCCTGCAACGCCCCCGCCGACTGGTGCTCATAAAGCCCCAGCTTAAAGTGCATCCCCATCACCGCGAAGTCGTCGCCCGAGTGAGTCAGATGCAAATCAAATGGCGACTCTCCCGCTGTCTTGATGAACTGCCGGAACATCGATTCCGGGTTCCGGAAGATGTCCTTTGGACCCACAAAGCCCCGCAACGCCCGCCGCGCGCAAAGCACCGCCGCCTCCGCACTAATCGCCGCCGAAGCTCCCTTCGAGTCGCTCAACTGCTTCCCAGCCCGAATCGCGCGCCATGGAATGTAGTGCGCGACGAACATTCCAATCGCGTGCTCGGCTTGCTCCGCCGTGCCGCCATGAAGTGCCACATAAACCGCCGCCGAGGCGATCGCCCCGTGCACCACGTGATCGATTTTGTAAGTTTTAAGGCTAAAAACTTCCGCTAATCGCCCTCGAATCTCGTCGATCAACACCATCGCGAGCAGCGCTGTTTGGCCATCCAGCCCTCGCTCCTGACACGCGGCAACCGCCACCGGATAGTAGTCGTTATGCCCAAACTCACCGGCCAGATGCCCCAAAGCTGGGTTGTAGCCAAAGTTCGTTCCGTTCGAATCCCACTCCCGCACGGCAGAAGAGTTCGCCGCGACCGCCTTTTCAGCCTTGACTCGGACCGGCGATCCAAAAACCGTTGCTCCTGCAGCATCTGGATATTCCAGCGCCTCTTCTCGCAAAAGGCAAGGCGCATTCGTGCGGTATGCAAGCGCCGAGGCACCGCAAAGAATCGAATCCGTGTGGAAAAGCCGGCATCGCTCCAAAACGGCTTGCGAAGGACCGGGGCCAAGTTTGCCCGCCAAAAAGTCGATGGCAAATTGCCCAATGCCGAGGGCCTGATTAGTATCGCGGCCGAGAACAACGGTGGTCACGGGAAGAGTTTACTTTCCGGCGCGCACAGAAGCCCTACGAAGCCAGCGACTCGGAGATGTCGATGATGTTCGATTCGTCTAATTCCCGAACGAAGACCGTAACAACCTGCCCCGCCCCCGTCTTGATCGAGCTCAAAGTTGTCGCCGTCAAAAATTCCGTCCCGTCCTTCCGCAAGGCCGGCGTCCCAAAGTGATCGCCCATTTTTCGCTTCGTCGGATGCTCCAGGTACCGCTTGCGATGCTGAGAGTGCAATCCATGGAACCGGCGCGGAATCAGCTTGGCAACGGCCTCATGCGCCAGCTCACCCGCATCGTAGCCAAATAGCCGCTCCGCTTCTTCGTTGGCGTACTCAATCACACCTTGCTCGTTGACCAAAAGAATCGCATCAGGAGCAAAACCGACCACCCGCCGCAAAAGCTCTGCTCGGCCCCGAGCCGCGTCGGCCATCTTCGATTTCTCCTCAAGCTGAGCCTGCAACGCCTCGTTCTGACGACGCAATTCATCCATTGTCGCCGTCGCCCGCTCGCGCATGAAGTTCGCCACGAGCTCTGTCCGCGAATGATGCCCCAACTTCCCACGGATGCGGCCCCAATAAGTGCCGACCGTTGCCGTGCTGATCTCCAGCTTCTGCGCGATTCCCGCGTCAGTCAATCCTTTCGCCGCCAAAAGCATGATTTGGCGCTCGCGATTACTCAGGCTCTCCACCGATTCTGGCATCAGTAAAGAGAATGTTAGCAAAAAACCCCGGCTTATGCCAGCCGGGGTTTGTCGAATCAGCGAATATTACTGAATCAATCGTCCGATTTCACCGGGCAAACCGTGACGCCCGCAATCTTGCCGTCCTTCACATACACCCCAAAGTTGAGCCCATAGAAGTAAGTCCACTCCTCCATAGCTGCGTTGTGGATCAGCTGCTTCGACGCCCCGCTACTCAGCGGAATGATCTTGTTGAAATCCTCTACCGTCATGCCCACATAGAACTTGAAGCTCGCTTTCACCTGCGGGTCCGAGGACTGCAGCGTCACCGCCGCGCCCGGATTGTAGCTGGTAATCCGAATCACTTCCAGAGCCTTGATCATGGCATTCGTAACCTTTCCAGGTTCGCCAACCTCATCCGTAAACGTCTTGTCCGTCACGATCGTCAGGTTGCCGCCTTGCCACACGAATTCAAGAATTCCTTGGTAAGTCGGGCTGTATGCGCGGATGATATCGGCTTTGCCAAACTGGTCAAAGTACTCCGAAAACGGTCGCAGCAAGAAGATCGTTCGGCCGCCATCCGTAAGCGAAAGCGCGCTCGTGAGCGGAATCCCCTGGCGCTTAATCTCTCCCGTCTTCAGGTTGTACTTCGAAAGAATCGCCTTAAACGTCGACTCTGCTCGGGCATATCCAACCGCGTTTTGGTTGATGTTGCTCAAGAAGGTGAACAAAACATTAGCAGCGAGCTTGGCATCGTCAGCCGAGAACTTAGAAGGCAGTGCCTGCGCACCCAAGTTTGCCGCCAAGAAGGGGTTGAACCGGGTCGTCTTCTTCTGCTCCGCAAACATCTTGTCGACCGCCGTCGTGACGTTTCCAGACCGCTGATAGCCAATTGCCAGGTTGTTCGCAATCCGAAGCCGCTGATCGGGCAAAACTGCCTTTCCAAGTGCCGCCTCAAGCGTCTTGATGCCCTCTTGAATGTTTGCCGGAGTTCCGTCCGGATCCAAAACCAGCGCAAGTCCAAAAAGCTCATTGGTCTCTTGACGCTTCGCATCAAAGGCTTGAAGAGCCTTCATGCGCACCATCGCTTCAGCGTAGTTATCCTTGTCCTGGCTCGTGACCATACCCGCCTTGCCTTTCGTCATCGGAAGCAGCATCGACGGACCAAAATCCGGCTGGAACCAGTTCTCGCGGACCTTGGCATCCATCTCGTCGTAATACTTCAGAAGCGCGCAAAGCGTGCCGTTGTACTGCGCCTCATAGAAGTCCGGAGCCGAATCCTTCGCCTTATCAAACTCCATCATCGCCTGGTTAAAGGCGCGAACATCCATATAAGCCTCGCCGTTGGTAAACGAAACCATCGACCGAAGCACAAGGTTGTTCTTTTCGATATTCAAGGCCCGTCGCTGAGTATCGGCGTGGTCGCCCATCACCTTAATCGAAGCCGGAGCCTCCCGCGATACTTCGCCTAGTCGAAGGAGCATGTTGACCATGTCCTTTCGCGAAAATCCGGCTTTCTCTAGAACCGCCGCGCCCGTCGCATCGGCTTCGTACTCTTGTTGCCGCGTGAACACCAAATCAAGGTCCGCCGCCTTCATTCCTTTGCCAAGGTGCCCCTTGCTCAGGTGGGCAATCTCGTGGCAAACCACCGCGCGCACTAAGTTCAAATCGTTGTTCATCCACTTGACCAAGCCGGTATAAACCACCATGATCGCCTGCGGCTTTTCCCCCGCCTTTGCGTTCTTGTCCACTTCGATGGATGCGTATGCGTTCACATCCTCCTTGGTCTCCACTCGGCACTTGATGGGGTACTTCAACCGTGGATCTTCGGGCAAATACTGCGTGAGCTGGCTCACCATCTGCTCCAATTCCTTCTGACCAAAGACCGGAGCCTGCTTCGCCATCGCCCCCGCCGCCAGGAGCATCATCGCCCCAATTCCAAACATTCGCTTCGTAAAATTCATCTCGCGATTCCCTCTCATTTTCCCGATTAGTCTTAACTCATCGGTATCCAGCAGTATCCAACGTGCCTGTTTCAAAGCCGTTTCGTCAAGGTTATCTTAACAAGTACCAGTTAGGTTCAAATGTACAGAAAAATCAGGATAATCAAAGCCAAGGAAGCATTTCCCTTTGTCCTGCTACAAAGGCGTTGTTGGACCCCCTATGAAAGCAAAATACGTGATTCTTGGTGCCGGAATGCAAGGCACCGCCGCTGCCTACGACCTCGCTCGATTCGCAAACGCAGAGTCGATCACCCTTGCCGATATGAGCCTCGAACAGGCCCAAAAGTCGGCCGATCGTGTCAACAAACTCGTCGGAGCGACTGCCTGCCAAGCCGCCCAAGCGAACGCAAAGGACGAAGCATCGCTCACCAACCTCCTCAAGGACGCCGATGTCCTCCTTTCATGTGTGCCCTACTACATGCACCCGAGCATCGCAAAGGTCGCCGTCAAAACCCAAACCTCTATGCTCGATCTCGGCGGCAACACCGATATCACGATGGAAACCCTCGCCCTTGACGAGCAAGCAAAGGCCGCCGGAGTGACCCTCGTCCCCGACTGCGGACTCGCACCCGGCCTCGTCAATAGCCTCGGCCTTTGGCTCATCGAGAATCTCGACGAAGCTGAATCCGTCAAGCTCTACTGCGGCGTCCTCCCCCAAAACCCCGTTCCGCCGCTCAACTACAAAGTCACATTCAACGTCGAAGGCCTCGTCACCGAATATGACTACCAGGGCGTCGTGCTCCGCAACGGCGAGATCCAAATGGTCGACACCCTCACCGAACTCGAAACCCTCGTGGTCGATGAACTTGGCGAAATGGAGGCATTCGTCACCTCCGGTGGCACCAGCATGGCGCCCTACAGCCTCCAGGGCAAGGTCAAAAACTACGAATACAAGACCTTCCGATTCCCAGGACACTGCTACGCCATGCGCCTCTACAAGGATTTCGGCTTCTGGCGCGAAGACGAGGTGGAAGTCAAAGGCGTCAAAATCCGCCCGAAAGATGTTTGGTGCCGAGTCTTCGGCGAAGAACTCGCAAAGATCCAGGATCTCGATCAGTGCATTATTCGCGCCGTCGGCCTAGGAACCAAAGGCGGGCAATCGAAGCGCCTCCAGATCGACATCCACGACCGGCAATGCGAAACCACCGGATTCACGAGCATGGAGCGACTTACCGGTTTCTCACTCGCGATCTACGCCATCGATGTTGCGAACGGCAACATTGACAAAGGCGCCCTGCGCTATGAACTCGCAATGAGCGGAACCCGCTTCGTGGAAGAAATCCAGAAGCGGGGTATCCACCTCAAATTCAGCGATGAAACGCTCTGAAAACTAGTTCAGAAGCGAAAGAACGGCCTGAATCCGGAAACCGCTGAAGTTCAAGTTTCCGGCATCAGGCATCAACAGATACTGGGCCGAAAGGGTCAGCTTGCGGTCCAACACCCAACCCGCCTCAATCGAGGTCAAAGGGCGCAAGTAGCGACCGTCGCCTTGGAACGCGTTTCCGGGAAGGTTGTAGTTCAGGCTGTAGTCGTAGTAGCCAAATCCCGCACCCGCACGAGCGTAGCTAAACGTCTTTTCGCCTGTTCGCTTACCACTGTGCGTCTCGAAGCCATAGGTGCCACCAAGCATGAAGAATCGGTTGTTCGTGGCATTCAATCCAAGGGCCGAAAAGTCGAATCCGAGGCCTTCGCGACCAGCGCGATCTGCTCGACCGAAGCCAAAGCCGTAGGCAATGGTGTTGGTGCCAAAAATGTCGCGGACAGTACCGTTATTCGGCATGTACACGCCAGCGCTCACGTTCACTTGAGAAAACGCCGCATTGGCAAGTCCAAAAGCAGCAAGACCGAGTAGAGAAAGTCGTTTCATCGCGTTTCCAAATTAAAGCACATTCGTGCCTTACTTCTATTTTCGGCAACTATTATGCCAAACCCAACTCAACCCTTCAGCGCGCCCGCTAGCATGGTCTTGTAAATCTGATCTCGGAAGAACAAGTACAGGATCATCACAGGCACCATCACAATCACGATTCCCGCAAACAACGCCCCCCAGTCACCCGAATACTGCTGATTCTCCGTCAGATTCGCCACCCCGACCGGCAACGTGGTGAACTCCGGCGTGTTCGCCAAAACCAGCGCCAGCGGATACTCATTCCAAAGGCCAATCAAGTTGAAAATCCCGACCACCAAGATGCCCGGCCGCGCCAACGGTAGCATCACCTTCCAAAACGTCGCGTGGTCATCGCATCCGTCCAGCCGAGCCGCTTCCATCAGCTCACCCGGAAGCGCCTGGAAGAACCCATGGAGCACAAAAACCGTAAACGCCAGCGAGTAGGCCACGTAAACCAGAATCAAGCCGATCTTGGTGTTCAACAATCCCAATTTGCCCACGAGCAGATACAAAGGCACGATCACCAAAAAGTTGGGGAACATCAAGCCGCCCATAAAGCTCGACAGAATCACTTTCGAACCCCGAAACGGATACTTCGCGAGAACATAAGCCGCCATCGATCCCACCGGGATCAGAATCAGCAGCGTCCCCGCCGTTACGATCACCGAATTAAAAAAGAACTTGTCAAAGCCGCCGCCCGTCCACGCCGCCGAATAGTTCTTCATCGCCGCCGCGCTCGAGGTCGGCACCGACCACGGTGACGCTAAAATCTGGTCGCCGCTCTTAAACGAACTCATGATCGTCCACGCAAGCGGACCCACCACCGCCAAGAAGAATGCCACCAGCAACACGTAGCCAAAAATCTTGGTCATCGCGCCCGCTCCGGATTCTTACCAATTACCAACGTCGACACCCATCCCAAAACCATCGCAAACAAGAATCCGTAAACCGCCAATGTCGCCGCCTGACCCATTTGCGACTCTTCCCAGCCACGCTGGTGAACAAGCGATAAAATCGACTGCGTCGCGTTATCGGGCCCTTTCTTCGTAAGCAACTTCACGATTGCAAACATGCCCATCACGTTCGCCACCACGTACACGACTGCAACCTTCTTGACCGACCATAACAGCGGCCAAGTAACCCGCTTGAACCGATGCCAGCCCGTAGATCCATCCAGTTCCGCCGCCTCAATCACCTCGGTGTCAAGGCTCGATAGTCCGGCGCCGAACAGCAAAACGTAAAACCCGATCGCATGCCAAACAAACGCGAGCAACACCGCCAAATTGGCCCAGCCAACCGTCCCTAATATCCCGTTCTCAAGCTTCGGCCAACCAATCGCCGCCGAGATTCCAAACGAAGGATTCAGCAAAAACGACCACATGATGCCCACCACCACGATCGAAACGACCTGGGGAAAAAGCATGACCGTCTGCACGGCCCGCGAAAGGGCATTCTTCTGCATGAGCGCATGAGCAATCGCCACCCCGACCCCAATCAAAAGAAATCCTCCGCATACGAGCAGCAAAACTTGGTTCACCGCCGCCGTCCGCGTGACATCGTTCTGCGCGACATCCACCAGGTTCTTCGCCCCCACAAACTTCATCTTCGACGAAACCCCCTTCCAGCGGAAAAGTGAGTAATAGAACGTCTGAACCAGCGGCACTCCTACGAACAGTGCGTAGAGGAAAACCGCCGGAGCTAGATACGTAAAGATGAATCGGGAGCGCTTGCTCATCGAGATTTCGACAATTCTATCTCTTTCAGAGCCAGCGCAAGCGACTGAATCGAAGTTTCTGGGGTCGTGACATCAAATGGCTTGCCCGAAGTCACCTTCTCCACGAAGTGCTTAATCTCGTGGTAATAGCCGCCGAGGTCGCTGATATTGCCTCCGCCCGCC
This sequence comes from uncultured Fimbriimonas sp., assembly GCA_964566635.1. Lineage (GTDB taxonomy): Bacteria > Armatimonadota > Fimbriimonadia > Fimbriimonadales > Fimbriimonadaceae > Fimbriimonas. Next base: position 318,323 of record CAZMJL010000002.1, read on the forward strand.
GCCGCCATCTTGGGAAACTCCGGCACATAAGGATCCTTGCCCTTTTCGTAAACCGTCATCGGACCGCCGTCCATGATGATCGCGCCTTGCTCAAAAACCGCCCGAAACGCCATCTTGAATGGCGTCTTGGGGGGCATATTCCAGCCGCCCTCCAGGTGGCAAATCGCCTTGTCATAAACGAAGGTTGAGAAGATGTGACTCACGCCCTTCTCGTCAATGGTTCCCCGCGAAAACACCTCTTTGGGCTCGCCCAAAATGTACAGTGCAAAGTCAGTATCGTGGATGTGCATATCCAGCGCACCGCCGCCCGCTTTGGACTCATCAGCCAGCCAGTTGTTGCTTCCCCAGTGCGGAAACTCGCCGTACCGAGTCAAATTCAAGCTCAAAAGCTCACCCAAGTTGCCCGTCAAAGCAACTTGCTTCAACATTGCATACTCCGGCCAAAACCGGATGCAATGCGCTATCATCAACCGGACGTTATTTGCCTCACACGCCGCCTTCATGGTCTCGGCATCGGCAACGTTCAGCGCCATCGGCTTCTCGCAAAGGACGTGCTTCTTCGCTTCCGCCGCCTTCACCGTGAACTCCTTGTGAAGGTAAGTCGGTAGGCAGATATCGACCGCATCAACCGCCGCCAACAGCTCCTCAAACTTTCCGAAGTGCCGAACGCCGTGCTTCTCGGCAAACGCCGCTCCCTTCTCAGGATTCAAATCGAACACGCCGACCAAATTCGCCGTATCGAGAGTCGCATACACCGAAGCGTGCATCGACCCCATAAACCCACAGCCAACCAATCCAACGTTCAACATGTTGAGAATAGGTTAGCCGGAATCTGACCCTCGATTCCACTATCAGCGAACATCAATCGTTTGATGAGTCCGCAGGGAACAGTTGCGGGAAGCTCGAAACAAACCACCCAGGCACCCACTCTTCTTTCCAGTCGATACTCGCACTGTCGCCATCGTACTCGGCAAAGAATGCGCTGTCTGAATCCTCGGCAGAGTTGTCGAAGAAATAGGCGCGATCACAGAGATCCACCGCGCTCGGTAGAAGGCTTAGAAATCGATCGTAACGAGCAACCACTTTCTCGGCATCAACTGCATGTCCTCCTCGGCTCACACGGTCCAAAACTCTTCCAACATTGATTTCAGGATCCTCAGTGCAGACGACGTAGAGGTAGATGCGGTAACCGAGCCTATTGGCAACTCTGAGAATCTCTAGTTTTGAATCGTGGGAGAAGACTGACTCGAAGGCAAATCCCCGATACCCTAGAATCAAGCTCGCCCGTATGAACTCGGCAATACTGGCGGCAAGATATGAGTCCGGCTGCCCTGTGATCAAAAGCTGACCGTCGACAAGCCGCGTGTCGACTACTTCGCTCAGCCGATACTGCGATGACCTCTCCAAAAATCCTTCGAACGAGTCGATACGCGGCGAAAGTTCGTAATCACCAAATGTGAAAGAACCCTCGTGGAGGCTGGCTTCAATGATATCTGCGTTAACGAACACGGAGGGGTACCGTTCGAGGACTCGCCTCGCGATCGTCGACTTTCCCGACCCGTTTGGACCCAGAAAGACCCGTAATCTTGGGACCGATTGCTTCACTTCACACGAACTGAGCTACCTGCCACGACCCGCGCCCGTCGATGGCGAATCGGATGAAGAACCGTCTTGAGCCCAGATGGACTCAAGACCAGAACTTGATCGTTTTCGGCGACAAGTACGTCCCGACCTGCGAGCCGCGTCTCATTAAACGCGTCCCGAAGCGCATTTTCAGCAATCTCCTCAATGTCCGGTTCCATACTTCACCTATTCCATTCTAACGCTAGAACTCCGTCAACCGTTCAAAAGCGACCGCAGAACATACTGCAGAATGCCGCCATGAACGTAATACTGCGTCTCCTGCGGAGTGTCGATCCGAACTCGAACCGGGAACTCCTTCACCGATCCGTCCGGAGCCGTTGCCTTCATCGTCAGCACCTTCCCACCAGCAAATTCGCTCGCGACCGCCGAAGACAAGCCCTGAAGGTCAAACACCTCGTGGCCAGTCAAACCAAGCGACTCCTTAGATGCGCCGTCGACAAACTCAAGCGGCAACACGCCCATTCCAACCAGGTTCGATCGGTGGATTCGCTCAAAGCTCTCGGCCAGAACCGACTTCACGCCTAGCATGAACGTGCCCTTCGCGGCCCAGTCTCGGCTCGATCCTGAGCCGTACTCCTTGCCTGCGATAATGAACAGCTTTGTGCCGCTTTCTTTGTACTTAACCGCAGCGTCGTAGATGAACGTGACCTCGCCCGTTGGCAAGTAAGTGGTGTATCCACCCTCCGTACCCGGCGCAAGTTGGTTGCGAAGACGAATGTTCGCAAACGTCCCCCGAACCATCACGTCGTCATTACCACGTCGCGATCCGTACGAGTTGAACATCTTCGCCTCAACCCCACGCGAGATCAAGAACTGACCGCCCGGAGTGTTCGCCTTGATCGAACCCGCCGGCGAGATGTGGTCGGTCGTGATCGAATCGCCCAAGACCGCCAAGGCCCGCATCCCGTGCAGATCAGCCACCGCCGAAGGAGCCGTTGCCGACATCCCCTCAAAGTAAGGCGGATTCTTGATATAGGTCGAAGAAGAATCCCAACCGAACCGGTCCGAACCCTCAACCCCAATCGCTTGCCACTTCTCGTCGCCCTTAAACACATCGGCGTAATGCTTGTTGAACAGGCTCGTCGTTACCGCACCCGCCACCGCTTCTGCCACCTCGTGCTGAGTCGGCCAAATGTCCTTCAGGTACACCGGAGCGCCGTCTGCCCCCACCCCGAGCGGATCGGTGTTCAGGTCGATATCCACCGTGCCTGCCAAAGCGTAAGCAACAACCAAAGGCGGCGACATTAGGTAGTTCGCCTTGATGTCCGGCCCAATCCGTCCCTCAAAGTTCCGGTTCCCCGAAAGCACCGACGTTACGACCAAGTTTTCCTTATTAACCTTATCGCTAATTGCCTGCGGCAACGGTCCCGAGTTTCCAATACAAGTCGTGCATCCGTAGCCAACGATGTGGAAGTTCAACGCCTCCATGTACTCCAGCAAGCCGGCCGCGCGGTAAATGTCTCCCGCAACTCGCGAACCCGGAGCCAGCGAGGTCTTCACCCACGGCTTCACGTTCAGACCCTTCTCAACCGCCTTCTTTGCCACCAAACCAGCCGCCAAAAGCACCGAAGGGTTCGAAGTGTTGGTACAAGACGTAATCGCTGCAACAACCACCGATCCATGCCCGACTGAGCCGGCCGCTGCATTCGCCTCCGCCTCCGCTTCGGTCAATGTATTGAGCTCCGAGGCTCCCGAAGCCGAAGCCGGAGTCGCGATCTGATCCTTAAACGTCGAGGCAAAGTTCGACCGAATCTCCGAGAGAACCAACCGATCCTGAGGCCGCTTCGGACCCGCAACGCTTGGCTCCACCGAGCCCAAATCCAGCGTCAAAACGTCCGTATAAATCGGATCCGGAGCACCCGGCTCCCAGAACATTCCCTGCGCCCGGTAGTAAGCCTCCGTCAGCTCAATCGACTCCTGCGAGCGACCCGTTAGAGCCATGTACCGCAGAGCCTCTGCATCAACCGGGAAGATTCCGCAGGTCGCGCCGTACTCCGGAGCCATGTTCGCAATCGTCGCCCGATCCGCCAGCGGCATCGTCTCAAGCCCAGGTCCAAAGAACTCGACAAACTTGCCAACCACGCCCCGCGCCCGCAGCATCTGCGTCACCGTCAGAACCAAGTCCGTCGCGGTAGTCCCTTCTCGCAACTTGCCCGAGAGCTTAAATCCAATCACCTGCGGAATCAGCATCGTCACCGGCTGACCAAGCATCGCCGCCTCCGCTTCGATTCCGCCCACGCCCCAGCCCAAAACGCCCAGGCCGTTGATCATCGTCGTGTGGCTATCGGTACCCACCAGGGTATCGGGATAAGCCACTCCAGCATCGTTCACAAATGTCACGCGCGCCAGGTTCTCCAGGTTCACCTGGTGAACAATTCCCGTGTTCGGAGGAACGACACGGAAGTTATTGAGAGCCTTTTGGCCCCACTTCAGGAACTCATATCGCTCCTGATTGCGCTCAAACTCAAGGTCGCGGTTAATCAGCAGGGCCGCTTCCGAACCGTACGCGTCCACCTGAACCGAGTGGTCAATAACCAGCTCAACCGGCTGCAACGGGTTGATCTTCTTCGGGTCGCCGCCCAAAGCCGCCATCGCATCCCGCATCGCCGCCAGGTCGACCACGCAAGGCACGCCGGTGAAGTCCTGCAAAATAACCCGCGCCGGAGTAAAACTGATCTCCTTAGAAGGCTCTGCCTTGGCATCCCAATTCGCAAGCGCCTCGATATCTGCCTTGAAAACCGACTTATTGTCCTCAAGCCGCAACAGGTTCTCAAGCAAAACCTTCTGCGAGTAGGGAAGTCGCGAGATATCAAATCCCCGCGCCTCCAGCGACTTCAACGAATAATAGGTGTAACTCTTGCCACCCGACGTCAGCGTACTCTTCGTGTCAAAGCTGTTCAGCATTCATTTCCCTCCGAACGGAATCCCTTCCCGTAGCTTCAAAAAGAGGTTCAAAAAGAGCCCGTGCGCGTAGGCTAAGAATACCTCTGAATGCCCTTACCCCACCCACGGTGCATGGGGTTTAGAGGTTGGGGTGCGCTGAATATCACTAAAGCGCGAATCCAACCGATTGCTCTTTCGTATTTGGCTGACCATCGAGGTCAGCCAAATATCCCCCGAGGTATCCCTCTTGTCAAAGAGGGATCGGTGAGCATCGCGAACCGAGGGAGTTCCCGCCCGCGGAGTGGAAAGCCGCCCACTTGGACGGCACGACCGTCAGGCCGACTTCTTACGCCGCCGAAGCAACGCCGCAACTCCCACGCCCATCACCGCCAGCGTCGCTGGCTCCGGCACCGGAGTAAAGTTGCCCGAACCCGTCAAGAAGTAACTACCGCTCGTGTAAAACTGCGAACCGCCCCCAAAGGTCGAAGTCAATCCGCCGATACTGCCGATCTTCGCCACATAGTTGCCCGCCGCCAGGCTGCCCGAGAACAGATTCGCCAAGGTCGAGGTGCTCGTCGAACCCGTTCCAACCAGCGTCCCGCCCGAAGTATAAATATGCAAAGTGCTCCAAAGCGTCGCACCGGGGTCAGCTACGCCCGGAGTGATGTACTGCGTTCCGCTATTCACCTGCAGGCTCAAAGTGCCGCCGCCAAACGCGAAGCTGAAGTAATCCTCCGTGTAGTTCGAAGCCCCAATTGCGTTGAAGTTGCCCGTCGCCGACTTCGGATTGATAACTCCTTTCGCCAGCAAATTATTCACCGCCGAACCGGTTGTTGGCAGAGCGGTCGCGGTCCCCAAAGTGTGACCAACCCCGTCGTCAACAATCGCGATTCCCGTATTCGTCATCAGAACATCGATGTCATCTTGAGTAGTAGATGCGCCCAAATCCTCGCTGATCCCCTTTCGCCATAGGCCTCGTTGCGCAGAATAACTATTGCCCATGATTGGCGCATACGATCCGTTTCCGACCGATCCGTTATTCGAACTATAAGTATTGAAACTCGAACCGTTGTAGTCGCTCTGGTGCCAAAGCTTCAACCCGTGACCGTTCTCGTGAGCGGTCGCTTCTGCCACAAATTGTGTGAAGGTCGGAGCTAGATCCGAGAACACCCAGTTGGTGTGGTATCCCGTTCCTGCCGCCTGAGCCGCCGCCGTCGTGCCCACAAACGACACTCCGCCGCCACCAAACCATGAGCCCGTCCCGCCGATCACTGTGTGCATCGTCTTGGCCGTGGTGTCGTAAAAGTTCTGCCGAGCCAGATCCGAAGACGCCTGCCCTGCCGCCACTGCCGGATCCACCGTCGTCACGTTCACGTTAAACGACGAATACTTTTCCGCCGTTCGAGCCCAAATCTCCTTAATCCGAGCATTCTGGGCCGTTGAAAACGAGCCCGTCGAAGCAACTCCGTCGTAAGCCCCGGTGTTCCCCGGAGTCCCGCCCGCCCACGTTCCCGTGTAGTTGAACCCCGCAAAGTTCAAATACAGCGTGTATGCCGCGCCCGGCCGGCTCGAAAGCGCCTGAACCGTCGGATGCTGCTGGGCGCCCGAAAATGCCACCGCCATCGCCGCCAAAACTATCGAACTCGAACGAAAAGAAAACTTCATATCGCCAAACCCCACCGTCAAATGATCCAATTCATTCAGCAATTTTGCTGAATGACCGCATTCTATCACCGATGCGTGAATCACGCAACCGTCTGGGCATTTCGGCAAGTCTTCGTTTTTTGCTGACCATCGAGGTCAGCCAAACATCCCCCCGAGAACCGAGGGAGTTTCAACCCGCGAACCTAAACTCACCGACTTCGCCAACTTCTTACAAGAAAAGGCCGCCGTCGACCGTCAAAGTCTGCCCGGTCACGTACGCCGCGTCCGCCGAAGCCAAGAAAAGCACCGCCGGAGCGATGTCCGCCGGAGTCCCGAGCCGACCCGCCGGAGCCCGCTTCACAACATCATCCTTAAATTCCTGCGGCAAAGCCTCCGTCATATCGCTCTCAATAAATCCCGGCGCAACCGCGTTGCAAGTGATCCCTCGCGAACCGAACTCCTTCGCAATCGTCATCGTAAGACCAATCAATCCAGCCTTCGCCGCCGCGTAATTCGCCTGACCCGCGCCGCCGTGCAATCCAATCACGCTCGTGATGTTGATAATCCGGCCGTACCGAGCCTTCATCATCGGCTTTGCCACCGTCCGAGCCGTCACGAAGGCGCCCTTCAGGTTCACCTCAAGAACCCGATCCCAGTCTTCGTCCTTCATCCGAAGCATCAAGGTGTCTCGGGTAATCCCGGCGTTGTTCACTAACACCGATGGCGTCCCGAGGTCAGTCGCAATCTGTCCAAAGACCTCTTCAACCGAAGCCGTCGAAGATACATCACACGCATATCCGCGACCGCCAATCGCCTCTGCCGTCCGGTTTGCGCCTTCCAGCGTCGTCGCGATGCAAGCAACCTTCGCTCCCTCAGCGGCAAATGCCTCCGCAATCGTCCGCCCAATTCCGCGAGATGCTCCGGTAACGATCACAACTTGATCCTGAAAACGCATGGAACTAGGATACTTGAAGCAAAGAAGGCGAATCTCAAAAGTAGATCCGCCTTCAAAACCGGTAGCCGAACGAAATCAGGGGAAAATGCCGCGTCGCACGGTCGCATCCGCAACCCGCTTGACACCGATGATCAACGCCGCCGTTCGCATATCGGTCTTGTGCTGCCGCATCGTGGCATCAACCTGACCGTAAGCGTGCCGCATGATCCGGGTCAGCTGCTCGTTGACCCGATCTTCTTCCCAGAAGAAGTTCTGAAGGTCCTGAACCCACTCAAAGTAGCTCACCACGACGCCACCGGCGTTCGCCAAGATGTCAGGCACCACATGAACGCCTTTATCCTGGAAGATGTGGTCTGCATCAGTGGTACAAGGGCCGTTTGCGCCTTCAACGACCAACCGAGCCTTCACCTTGTCAGCGTTGTCCTTATCGATCTGCGCCGAAATGGCAGCCGGAATCAGAACGTCGCAGTCCAGCTCAAGGAGCTCTTTATTCGAGACCTTTTCGCAGTCTTTGAACTCTTGAATGCCACCTTCCCGACCCGAATAGCGGTTCATCAGCTCGGCAATCGGGAGTCCTTTCGGGTTGTAGATTCCTCCAACCGCATCCGAAACCCCGACGACAATCGCGCCGTGCTCCTCCGCAATCTTTGCCGCGGTCGCGCCAACGTTTCCAAAGCCCTGAACCACGACCCGGGCACCGCCGAGATTCATGTTCATGGTCTTTGCCGCTTCTTCTGTTGCAACAATCACGCCTCGACCGGTCGCCTCAACGCGGCCCAACGAGCCGCCAAGGTCAACTGGCTTGCCAGTAACCACGCCCGGAACTGTGTAACCCTTCTGCATCGAGAAGGTGTCCATGATCCAAGCCATGACCTGCGCGTTCGTGCCGATATCGGGGGCAGGAATGTCGCTTCGCTCACCCAAGATCATGTTGATCTCGGTCACGTACCGCCGAGTCAATTTTTCAATTTCTCGCCGGCTCAGCTGCTTGGTGTCGACCTTAACCGAGCCTTTGGCACCACCATAGGGGATGTTGACAACCGCGCACTTCCACGTCATCCACATCGCCAAAGCGGTGGTCTCGTTCACGTCAACGTCCGGGTGGTAGCGAATTCCGCCCTTGGTCGGTCCTCGCGACGAGTTGTGCTGGACTCGGTAGCCCTCAAAACACATGACTTCGCCGTTATCCAAAACAACAGGGAAGTTGACCGTCAGCTGGCGCATCGGGCGGGAGAGAACTTGATGAAGTCCCTCATCAAGGTCGAGGTATTTGGCGGCAACGCTAAGCTGATCGCGGGCCATGCCGAGGACGTCGTGGTGCGTACTCATAATTTATCTCGTCTTCACGCCGGACAACCGCTCGATGGGCGCAAAGACCACTGCGGCGAGTACGGCATTGTACAACGCTGATATGATTGTATCCTTCAAACCCCCCAGGATGTTTGGCTGAGAGGTTAAGAATAGGAAGACGAGTCCAGAAATGAGGCTTGCGATGAGGCAGCCAAACGATGCGATCATCCAGTTCCTCTGGAACCTCATTTCGATCATCGCCCCACCAACCCACCCAACGATGAGCCGTGTAGCGATGTACTGCCAAAGGTTTGCCCCGACGATCGCGCCCTGAAATAGCCCGCCGACGAATCCCGATGTCGCTGCGATGCGAAGATCTCCCAGCATCGAAATGCAAATCGTTGCAACCACCAGAAAGTCAGGCGCGGAATCGAAGATGGCCAAGTCTTTTGCGATGCCTTCGTTAAGCCCTCCTGCGATCCAAAAAACCAAAATCGCGGTCCAGATGAGCCTCGAATTCTTCACTTGAGGATCACCACCTCGCGCAAATTCCCCAGGCTAACTTTTGGCAGAATGATCGCTCGAGACGCACCGACTTCTGGCCGAGGCTCTGTGCTCAAGACGCGCCCAATCGTAATTCCCCGGGGTATCCCCCTGGGCAACTTGTCCGAGAAGCCGGAAGTGACGATGATGTCGCCGCTTTTGACCGGAGGCTGATCGGTCTGAAAGCCCATGATCACGGTGGCTGAGTTGTCGCCGACAACCAGCCCTGCCGGGGCCGGTTTGTAATCGAGCGCGATTCCTCCCACTTTGCTTGCAGCCGAAGTGATGAGTAGTGCCTGGCATTCCTTCGGTGCTACCGTTTCCACGCGGCCCACAAGCCCTGCCGCATTGACGACCGGCATTCCCGGCTCAATTCCTTTGTCCCGACCCGCCGCAATCGTGATCCGATGCGCGATTGCCGAGAAGAAAATCACATCTGCGCGAACTTTTTCACGCTTATAAGTCGGCTCTTGCCCAGCGAGGGCGCGCAAAGAATCCACCTCTTCCTCGAGGCGCTTGATGTTCTCGCTGTAGAGAGAAAGCGACTCGATTTGCCGCTTCAATCGCTCATTTTCAACCGCACTTTCGTTTCCTCGCAGAGCGCCCTGGAAAAATCCGGTCACTCCATCGAAGGTCTTGTTCGAGAGCGTGGCGATAGGTTGGCAAATCGTCCGGACAATGAGGTCAAGCGGGCTCGTGCGCCCTTCTTGGCGCAATCGATTTTGGATCATCGACAAACCAATCCCCAGGATCAAAAACCCCAAAAACCAAAGGTACTGATTGGATCGGCGATTCTCTCTTACGGCTGTGAAGACCTCTCAAGCATTTTGCGGAGCAGAACGTTGTCGTGCATCTCTTCCACGATAATTCCGGTGCCCAAAGCAACGCAACTCAAAGGATCGTTCGCGATATGGACGGGAATAAGCGTCTCTTTGGCAATCAGCTTATCTAGCCCTCTCAACAGCGCACCGCCACCGGCAAGGTAGATACCGCGCTCCATCGCATCTCCCGCGAGTTCGGGTGGTGAAGCCTCCAGGGTGAGCTTGATCGCCTCAACGATCTCGCGGACGGGCTCGGCAATTGCGGTTCGAATCTCCTCGGAAGTGACGACCGCTGATCTCGGAAGTCCCGTCACCAGGTCTCGTCCCTTTATCACCATGTCCATTTCTTGCTCAAGCGGAAATGCGGACCCGATTTCAATCTTGACCTGCTCAGCGGTTCGGTCGCCAATCGCGAGATTGAATGCCCGCCGAACGTACGAGATGATGGCCTCGTCGAGTTCGTCGCCCGCTGTGCGTACTGATTTCGAAGACACGATTCCGCCAAGCGAAATCACAGCCACCTCCGTGGTTCCTCCGCCAATGTCAACGATGATCGATCCGCTTGGCTCTGCAACCGGAAGTCCAGCCCCAATCGCCGCCGCCATCGGTTCCTCGACAACGTACGCTTGCGTCGCTCCGGCTTTCCTCGCGGCTTCAATCACTGCGCGTCGCTCAACTTCCGTAACTCCGGATGGAATTCCCACAACAACCGTCTTGCGGAGAAGAGTCTTCGCTGAAACAGACCCAATAAAGTGCCGAAGCATCTCTTCGGTTTGCTCGTAGTCGGCAATCACTCCGTCCTTCAGCGGGCGCACCGCAACGATATTCGCGGGAGTCCTTCCAAGCATCCGCTTGGCTTCTGCGCCGACTTTGATGACTTTGTTGTCTTCCTTGCTAACGGCGACAACGCTGGGCTCTCGAAGTACGATTCCGCGTCCCGCGACATACACCAAGGTGTTCGCGGTGCCGAGATCAATCCCGATATCTCGGTGAAATCGTGTTGTCAATCGAGTCCAAAAGCTCATTCGTTACTCTTCTGCTTCTTCTGCGTCGTCCGGCGCATGATCCTGACCGGCGAGGCGCTTTGCGAGCGTCTCCTGCGAAATGGCCGAAAGCACAATGTCGCCGCTCGTCGTAAAAATTACTGTCTTCGTCTTCCGCCCCTGGGTTGCGTCGATCACCTTTCCTGCGCCGCGAAGACCCTGAATCGTTCTACGGATTGGTGCCGAATCGTTGCTGACCAAAGCGATGATTTTATCGGTCAGCACAAAGTTGTAGAACCCAACGTTTAGGATTGACCGCGTCTCGGAAAACTTGGATAGCAAGGCGAGAGAGCCCTTATCCGCCTGATCCGTTCGCCATTGCCTTACCGCGCCCGCCGCCGGGTCGACCTCCAGCTGTTGGAGGAGGCATTCCTGGACCACCTGCAGGTCCACTAACCGCTCCTGCACCCGACCCACCACCGGGAAGTGCAGTCGCCATCGAAACGCCAGCATCAGGGAGCTTCGCCGCCGCAGTATTCACAGCCGTGGGTGCCGCCGGAGCCTGAACGACGGGCTTTGTGAACCACAAAACCGCAATCGCAATCAAAGCAATGACCGGGGCGACAATCGACAAAATCAAATTTGTTTGAGGGTTAGGACCAGGACCAGCTGTGCTCATTTTTCTCCAACCAACAGAATATCTGTTAGGTTACACCATTTCACGTAAAGTCACAACCAAATTCTAGTGGTTAAAGTGCCGGATACCGGTGAAGCACATCGCAATCCCCAGTTCATTTGCCCTTGCGATCACGTCAGCATCCTTTTTGCTTCCGCCTGGATGCACCACCGCTTTGATCCCCGCCGCTGCCGCCGTCTCAATCGAGTCGGGAAATGGGAAGAATGCATCGCTTGCCAGTACTGCGCCCTGCACCTGCTCCCCGGCTTGCTCAATGGCAAGCCGAACTGATTGAACTCTGTTCATCTGCCCCGCGCCAACACCCAGAAGCTGTCGATCATTCCCAATCACAATCGCATTCGACTTCACGTGCTGCACAATCGCCCATTGAAGCTTTAGCGCCTTCATTTCTGCGTCGCTCGGTGCTCGATCCGTCACAACATTCCACTCATGACCTGGGTCCTCGTCGCTTTCCTGCACGATCGCGCCGCCGCGGATCGACTTCACCGAGAGGGAAGACGCCTTCGCCGGCAATGCCACTTCGAGAAGCCGAACATCCTGCCCCCAACCCGAGCGTGACTTGAACATTTCAACCGCCTCGTCCGTAAATCCAGTCCCAATCACGACCTCCAAGAAGTTGCCTTTCTCGGTCATTGCCTCGGCGGTTTCCGCATCGATTTCGCCGTGAAAAGCCGCAATCCCGCCGAATGCCGAGATCGGGTCCGATGCCCGAGCGAGGCGGTAGCTTTCACCCTTCGTCGCCCCAATCGCCGCTCCACAAGGGTTGCTATGCTTGATAATCGCACAGGCGCCCTCTGGCAAATCACCGACCAATTCCCAAGCTCCATGAGCATCGTTGATGTTGTTGTAGCTCAGTTCCTTGCCCCAAAGCTGCTTCGCCGAAGCAAGACCCGGATGGCCGAGGGGGTCGAGATACAACGCGCCTGATTGGTGCGGATTCTCGCCGTAACGGAACCCCTGGACCTTCCTCAGCCCCACCGCAAGATACTCTTGCTCGAACTCCGAAACCCCTTGAGTCCCAAACAGGTATCGAGAAATCATGCTGTCGTAGTAAGCCGTGAGGCGAAACGCCTTGGCCGCCAGAGCCGGTCGTAAAGAAGCGATCGAATCATCCTTCAACGCCGAAAGAACCTGAGCGTAATCGCGCGGATCAGTGACAACCGCCACCGATGCATGGTTCTTCGCCGCCGCGCGAATCATCGCCGGGCCGCCAATGTCAATCGACTCGATGGCCTGAACATAAGCGTGAGGCTTCGTTACCGTCTGCTCAAACTGATACAGATTCACAGCAACCACCGAGAAGGGAAGGATTCCCGCCTTATCCATCGCCGCTTTGTGTGCGGGGTTCTCGACCACTCCGAGGAGACCACCGTGCACCATCGGGTGCAGCGTCTTCACCCGCCCATCCAACATTTCAGGGAAGCCCGTGACTTCGCTCACGTCCAAAACCGCCAGTCCCGATTCGCGCAGCGTTTTCGCCGTCCCTCCGGTGCTCACAAGTTCAAACCCAAGGGCCACAAGCTCCTGGGCAAAGTCGACGATTCCCGTCTTGTCTGTGACGGAGAGGAGTGCGCGAGGATGACTCATTGACCTGTTGTTCCGGTGGTTGTGGGTGGGTTGCGAAGATCGCCGCCATCGGCCGGCGGATCGGTTGGCTTAGGATCGGTCGATGGCTTTTTCACATCGACCGTAATTGACTTCTTGACAGACTTTCCATTGACATCAGTAACCGTCAAGGTGAAGGTCGTCTTGGCCAAGATCGGAATCTCAGTCGTTCCTTTGGGGTCCAAAGTGTACGACTGTCCTCCCGTGTAAGTGAATTCGACTTTCGCGGCGTCGGTCACTTCCCAGTTCATCGTCACCTTGCCGTCCTCGGTGTCCACCACCAAAGGCGAGACCTCAAACTTCACGATCTTTGCGAGTACTGGCTCGATCACCGTGACCTTGAAAGTCTGCTTCACAGTCTTCTTCGCCGAGTTCTCAGCGATGACGGTGTACTCATTGACCCCCAGCTTAGGCGGATCAAGAAGAATCGTGTTCAGCCGCAGATCAAGCTCAACATTGTCCGGGGCGAGTTTCGCGCTCGTCACCTCGGGACCAAACTTGTAGCTGAGCGTGAATTTCTCGCCCTTATTCACCGTGACCGAAGACGGCTTCAACTCCAAGATCTTAGGTTCAGGGATCACCGGAGGCTCCTCCACCACTATTCTTAGCTTCGCGACCTCGCTCTGGCGCTTGTCTCGAAACGCCACCGCCTGAACTTCAAGCGTGCCGACCAACGGAGTGTCAACTTCTTGAGAACCCTCCGGCGGCAAATTCTCGCCCACCACTTCGCCGCCCGAAACCAGTTTCACCGCCGTCGCGTTACTCGCGACCCAGTGAATCATCACTTTATCGCCGCGCATCACTTTGCGCGAGTTGCCAATCATCTCAAGCGAGACTGTTGGCCGCTTTGGCTGCGTCAACCACACCGTCAACGCGATGATCGTCATGATGAGAACGCCGACCAGGGTCGAGGGGGTTAAGAATGGACGGACTTCCAGCTGCGCTTGACTCGAAGCCACCACTCCCGGCGCGTCGGTGCTGCGCGCCGTCACCGCAAATCCAATGAGCCTTGCCGATCCTAGTGATGCGGTCTTCTTAGGATGAACCGCAAAGTCAACTTCCTTCTGTTGTCCGGGCCCAAGATGAACGTTCTCTTCGTCAAATTCGTAGGTGCACGCGTTCTCTGGGTCATCGGCCATCAGCTGCACGTTGTGCTCGCTGTTGCCCATATTAATCAGCGATGCGGCAAAAATGTTCTGGGTCTTCGTCGAAGTGACAAACCCCTTCTTCGGGTTCAAATCCACGCTCAGCGAGTGAAACGCCTTAACGGTCAGAATTCCTTGCGATATCTTTTGATCGCCCGATGAAAGTGACCGCACTTTCGCGATGAAAGGGAAGTTGCCTGCCGTACTCTCGGCAACGCGAGGTGGCTTGAAGAAGACCTTGACGCTTTGGCGTTCTCCCGCCTTCAGGTCAACCACCGGAACCGGAATGGCGATCCACTCACCATCAATACCTTCAATGCCGATCTCGTATTGATCCGGCTCCGAGCCGCTATTCTCAACCTCAATCGTGAGCGGGGCGGTGGTCCCGGGTTCCACCACAACGCTATCGGTCGAAATTGAGGCGTTCAGGGGCATTCCTTACTATTGTAGCCCCTGAACTTTACTTGGTTCTAGACTTTGTGCTTAGTGATGCTCTCGTCTTCGCGAGTCTGGGTCGCCGCCTTTTCGCATCGCTCGCAGAACTCTTCGGGAGTCAGCTTCTTCGTCACAAGTGCCGTCACCGCGTTCTCAATCTCCTTGAACATCGCGGGATACCATTGTCGGAACTGGATGGACCATACATCCTTACTCTCCTTGAACAGCCGCGCAGGCTCTTGAACTTGCTCAGGAAGCGTGATTCCCTCAGAACTTCCCTTGATCGCCATCAAGGTGCCCTTCTCCTGAACGAACTTCTTCGCATTATCAACAGAAGTCATGAATTTGTAGAAGTCGATCGCAAGCTCCGGATTCTTCGCCTTCGTCGGAACCATCCACGGCTCAATCGCGACCTGAATCGAGGAAGGATCACCCTTGCCTCCATCCACCTGCGGCGGAAGCATGAAGGCAATCTTGCGACCCTTCGGCCAGTTGTCCTTCATTTCTGAGTGAATCCAAGTTCCGCACGGAACAAACGCCGCTTTTCGGTTCAAGAACTCGGTTTGCGAAAGCGTATGGCTCATGCCGACCGCGCCCTCGCGGAAGTAACCCTTATCTCGCAGTTCCGCGATCATCTTCGCCGCTTTCAGCATCGACGGCGACTTCCATGCTCCCGGCTCAAGATTCTGAATCGCCTTCAGTGCTTCCGGACCTCCGTCCGAAACCACCCAAGGCATCATCATCATGCAAAGCATGTAGAACGGGTATTGACCCTGAAACGTAATCGGCGCGATCCCTTTGGCTTTGATCTTTTCGTTGACTGCCAAAAGCTCGCTGTAAGTTTTCGGTACGGTCCAGCCGTTCTCCTTGAACAAATCTGGGTCGTACCACCATCCGTACATGATCACGTAGTACGGCAACGTCCACTGCTTGCCATCCAGCTGCCCAAGCTTTAAGAGCGCAGGCTCAAACGTTTCGCCCCAAGGCGTCTTGCCGTCCGCAGAAGGGGTCTTGAGTGCCTCTTCGAGCTGGATGATCTGACCCTCCTCGGCTAGCGCCCAGTGATCCATGCCCCAACCGGGGAAAACGAGATCGGGCACGCTACCGCTTACGAATCGAGGCTGGAGTTGTTCCCAGACCCGAGGGTTCCCGTCGACCTTGATCTCGGTTCCGGCGTGCTTAGCGACGTACACTTTTGCCGCCGCTTGGAAGAAATCGATGCCGTAACCGCCTTTAAACGATTGAACTTCAATCGAACCTTTGATCTCCTTCGCCGCACCAACTTTCGGTGCCGGAGTGCCGGCATCAGTTTCGGGCTCGGAAGATCCCGATCCGCAACCCAAGAGGCCCAGGGCCAAAACCAGTGAGGAGGCAATGCACCATCGCATGCCACGCATTATCTCATATCTTCCTCAGCGAACTCCCCACTCCCGAAGTCCATAGGCGACTTTATCGCTTAGAGGCTGTCCGGCCTGACGCAAAGCAAGCTCAATGCAAGTGCGATGGAACGCCTCGTGAGCGACGATGTACCCCAGAAATGCTGCCGCATCCGGCTTGAATCCCTTTACTTTTCCGCTCGGCTCACCTGCTCGCACAAAAATCTCCGAAAGAGCTGCGGTTGAACTCTTCAGCGCATCAACAAGTTCATCCCGAGCGGGAACCTCCAGCTTTGGCACTGAGTCGTAAAGCTCAGGAGCGGCTGATTTGATCCACATCCGGCGAACATTGTGAATATGGGCAAAATTCCCCAGAACCGTTTTGCCTTTTTCCAGCTTGATTCCAAGCTGGTCATCCGTAATCGCATCCAGCAAAAATAGGTTCAAACGAGCATTGATTTCCCAAGCCTGGACGAGTGATTCATTCATATCAGTGATCCTGTCGCTACAAATGTAGCGGAAAAGACCGACTTATTGATCGGGAAACATTGCATTGGTCAATCACGTATGTGATAATGAAATTGACTCAATGCGAGTCAACATCGACGCAGGACGCGCGCTAAGCAGCCTGAGCAACGGAGCTTGGATCTCATAAGGAACATAGGAAAGTGTGAGAACCGACCTCAAGAGCAAAGGTCATAAAGTGAACATCCTGAGTTGGTAATCCTACAGGAGACAAAACAGAACACACATGAACAAAACGTTCAAGTACGCGCTCTCGACAGTCCTCGCTGCAGCCATGGTAACCCCTGCGTTTGCACAAGGCTTCCCAGACGTTCAAGATACTCACTGGGCATACGAAGCGGTCACTCGACTCAAGAAGGAAGGAATCATCACCGGTTACCCAGACGGTACGTTCCAAGGCAAGAAGAACATCACTCGATACGAGATGGCAACTCTTCTTTACGCCATCTACCAAAACATGAAGAACGTGACCGACGGTCTCAATTCCCAGATCGAAGCTCTCGAAGCTAAGGTCAACGGAATGAAGGGCAATGGCGGCGGAAACAGCGGTGGCGACACCAGCGGTCTGCGAGACGCTCTCAAGGCTCTCCAAAGCGACGTTTCTTCGATGAAGGCATGGGGCAGCGATGTTGCTCAGCTCAAGAAGATGGCTTCCAGCTACGAGAAGGAACTCAGCTCGCTCGGAGTCGATGTCGAAGCTATGAAGAAGGACATCAAGGACCTCGATGCTCGCATCAAGGCTCTTGAGAGCAAGAAGAGCGCAGTCACCATCAGCGGCGACGTCAACTTCTTCACCACCCTCGGTGTTAAGGGCGACAAGGGCGCAAGCTTCCTCAACCAAGACGCACGAGGTCACCAAGGCTTCACCAACGGCGCAGGTTTCGATACTCTGCAAGTTGCACACGAGCTTGGACTCACCCTCAAGACCGACACCGCAAAGGCAACCATCGTTTTCGGAAACATGGTTGGCGGAACCGTTGCTGACCAGTCCAACGTGGCTTCGACCGCGTTCGGCACCTACGCTTCGGGCGCAGGCAACATCTACCTCCACGAGCTCTATGCTGACCTCACCGACAGCCTCGTTGGCTTGAACTTCGACGCTCGAATCGGTCGACAAGGCATCAAGATCAACCCATACGTTCTTCAGCGACTCGACAACACGTCGTTCTTCGCTAACGAGCGATATGACAACGGCGAGTACGCAATCGACGGTATCACCGCTGGTCTCAAGTTCGGTGGCAACACCAAGCTTGGTCTCTTCCTCGGAACCGTTGGCAACTCGGGCGTTCAGCCGATCACCGTTGGTGCAGAAGATGGTGGCGCACAAGTCGTCAGCCGAACCCAAGGCGCAGTCCTTAAGTTCGGTCTCGGAGACAACGGCGGAATCACCGGTTCCTTCGTTCAGTTCGATGCAAACGGTCTCGCTACCGACGCATACGGAACCGCTTACAACCGACACCAAGTCTACGGTATCGACCTCGATTACAAGATCAGCAACAGCCTCACGCTTGCTGCTGGTACCGGTAAGTCGACCACCCTCAAGGGCTCGTCCGACGTCAGCGCCGCAGGTAACGCAGATCGAACCACCGCTGCTCTCAGCTACAAGTCGGGAGACCTCGGAGTCGGAGTCGGCTACCGCAAGATCGGAACCAACTACGTAGCTCCTGGCGACTGGGGCCGATTCGGAATCTTCCGAAACGTCAACAACGTCAAGGGTGTTGATTTCAACGCTTCCTACAAGCTCTCGGATAACCTGAGCCTCATGGGATCGGTGACAAATCTTGATTCCGAAGCAGCTGGTACGTCGGCTATTAAGTCGAACACCTTCGGTGCGAAGTTCAAGATCAACTCGGCTTGGACCCTCAACGCAACGTACGAAGATACGAAGTTCGAGAACGGATTCATTGCCGGAAATCCAACCTTCAAGTACACCACTCTTGGCTTCGGTTACGATCTGGGTGCAAACTCCACGTTCAACCTCGCTTACCAATTCGGTGACGTTTCTAACCTGGCATTCCCAGGAACGTACGCTCCGGTTGGCGGCGTCGTCAACGGCGGAACGATCGCAATGCAGTTCTCGGTTCGCTTCTAAAGCCAACCTTTGAACACCTGAATACGGGACGAGCAATCTGCTCGTCCCGCATTCTTTTTCGGAACAAGGCGAGATCGGTTAAACTACCTCTATGATCTCCCGCACAAAGTGTATCACTCTTTCCGCGCTTGCGCTCTCGGCCGTTTTTGCCCATGCCGAGCCAATAAAACGAATCCAATTTCCTGCGATCTCTCCTGATGGCGCAACCGTGATCTTCAGCTGGCAAAACGATCTCTGGTCAGTACCTCGAACCGGTGGAACCGCCACCCGTCTGACCGTCCACGCTGCTCCAGATAGCCGCCCAGTTTGGTTCCCCGACGGCTCTCGCATCGCCTTCTCATCATCCCGATACGGCAGCGTTGACATCTTCTCAATGAAGCCCGACGGTACCGATCTGCGCCGAGTCACCTTCGACTCCGGAAGCGTCGAGTACCCAACCTCTGTCTCCCCAGACGGACGATTCATTTACGGTTCCACCAACCTCTGGTCCCGTGGAGACACCTTTCGAGTTCCCGTCGCCGGAGGCGATCTCCAGCGCCTTACGAGCCACCCATTCGAGGCAACCTTCGCTCCGTCCGTGACGCCAGACGGCTCCAAAGTCCTGTACTGCCGAGGCTCCTACCGCGAGACCGCATGGCAAAAAATGGGCATGATCAGCTCCGGCCTGCCCGAGATTTGGATGGCCGACAACACTGTCCCTCTCTCAAACCATAAGCGGATCACCAACAACGAAGTCACCGACCTCAGCCCCATCCCCCAAGCAGACGGCTCTTTCTTCGCCATCTCTAGCCGAGGCGGCTTGCCAAACGTCTGGCGGCTCGGTAAAGACGAGAAGCGACTGACCGCCCACCTCAACGGTTCCTGCCGTAACCTTTCGGTCAGCAAAACCGGGCAATTCGCAGTATACGAGTTCGAATCCGAGCTCTACACCCTCGACACCACCACGGGAGCCTACGCCCCAATCAAGGTCGAGGTACCCGCAGATGATCGGATCAACCCCAACATCGAAATCTCGGTGACCGGTGGGGTCTACCAATTCGCAGTATCGCCCGACGGCAAGCGCATCGCGGCGGTGTCCCGAGGTGACATCTTCCTGTTGCCAGAACGCGGCGGAACCACCCGCAGGCTGACAACCAACGTCGGTCACGATTTTGGCCCCGCCTGGCTCGACGCCCGAACAATTCTTTACACCACGAATGAAGGCGGAAAGCGACGAATCAAGTCAGTCACTATCGATGGATACGTTAAGGATTTCGCCGTCGATCCTAAAGCAAATCTCATGTGCGTCAGCGTCTCCCCCGATGGAAAGACGGTGGCGTTCCACCGCGGCGAAAGCGAAATTTGCACGGTAAATCCCGACGGAACCGGATTGAAAGTCCTCGCGCGCGGCAACTTCGCCGACGCCTATGACCTCGGTGCCCCCCTCTTCTCCTGGTCTCCCGATAGCGCATACATCGCCGTCAACTTCATCGAAGGACGCCGCACCCAAGTCGCCTTGGTTGACGCCAAAACGGGCAAACGAACCGACGTCGCGAAAATGGTCAATCGACCACAGCGCGGATCCGTGGGAGTCCCCCAATTCACGCCCAACGGCCGATCGCTCGTCTTCTCATCACCCGAGTACGCCGAGACGGACCTCTTCATTGTCGACCTCATTCCCAACGACATCACCTTCAGCGAAGATGACCTCGACAAATTGGATGAAGCTCCGAAGAAGGACAAGCCCCCCGTCGAAGTGAAGGTGTACGAGCCAGGCCTCACCTCTCGGCTTCGCCGACTCACGACCACCGGCGTTGGAGCCTATGCCGCCTCGCCTGACGGTCGTGGAATCATCGCCACCACCGAGGCTGGCCTCGTCAGCATCAGCCCTCTCACTGGAGCGGCAACTCCGCTGATTCCCACCGGGCCTGCCATGCGCGTCCAAGACCTCTTTGCCGCCAATGGTAAGGTCTACGCCATCAACGGCGGATTACCCGCCTCGCTCAACTTGGCAGGTGCTGCTCCGAGTCTGGTTCCATCCACCCTCAACGCCTCGTACCTCGTCAACGCCAAGGCCGAAGAGAAAGCTCTCTTCGAGGAGATCTGGTGGCAGCTGGATACGAACTATTACGATCCCAAAATGAATGGCAAGGACTGGGCGGCGATCAAAACGAAGTTCGCATCGATCGTGCCTCATGCCTACGATCGAACTGACTTCTACCGCCTGATGGGCGAGATGATGGAGGAACTTGAGTCCTCCCACCTCGGTGCAACGGCTCCCCCGACGGACTATCCCGGTTCGGGAACCGAGTCCACCGCATTCCTTGGCATCGATCTTGACCCAGTCCCGCTCGCCCGAGATGGTTCTGCGGTCGTCGGACGAGTTGTCCCTGGCTCTCCTGCCGACCACCCCTCTTCGATGCTCAAAGTCGGCGACAAGATCATGGAGATCGATGGCGAAAAGGTTGCTGGTTCGAGTTATGCCGCCCTCTTGAACAAGAAGGCAGGACGGCGAGTCACGCTAAAGATCGAGCGCGATGGGAAGTCCGAAACCGTCACGATCAAACCCGGCTTGTCCATCCAGCGCTCCGGTCTTGAGTACGCGGCCTGGGTCACTCAGCAACGCCAGATGGTCGAAAAGCTGAGCCAAGGCAAGCTAGGCTACGTACACATCAGCGCGATGGACAAGCCCAGCCTGGACCTCTTCCTTCGTGAAATCCGAACCGAAGGCGAAGGTCGCAAAGGGCTCATCATCGACGTCCGCTTCAACGGCGGCGGTTCAACGGCAGTGGATGTCCTCAACACGCTCATCCGCTCGCCCTGGCTCATCCGAACCACGCGCGGCGAGTTCGGGCTGAAGCTCTCCGAAAACGTCTACCGAAGCGACGCGCTTGAACTGCCCACCGCGCTCATGTGCAACTCGTTCTCGTTCTCCAATGCCGAAGTCATCACCGAAGGCTTCCGCAAGCTCCGACTTGGACCCATCGTCGGCGAGCGCACTCCGGGCTACGTCATCGGTACCGGAGCCGCAACCCTCTGGGATGGTGGAACGATCCGAATGCCCGCCATCGGCGCGTACGCGGTCAACGGCGAAAACCTGGAGAACGGTGGCCGTCGCCCCGACCACACCGTCTGGTTCGACCCCAACGCCTGGATGGAAGGCCGCGACGTCCAGCTTGAGCGCACCGTCGTCGAACTGTTAAAGTCGGCAAAGTAACAATCGCCCTCCCCCCTTTCGCGAAGCTAAAGGGGGGAGGGTTGGGGAGGGGGGATCGGATGCCCAGACCAAAGACAAGAAACGACAATCCGGAAGCAGTCGGATTCAGCAGGAAACTTCGGCAAGAAATGAGCGCGTCCGAAAAGCTCCTTTGGAAATACTTGCGAAGGAACGGAAGGGGCTACAAGTTCGTTCGACAGTACCGTATCGGCCCTTTTTTCCTCGACTTTTACTGTCCCCAGATACGATTTGCAATTGAAGTCGATGGTGAGCAGCATCTCAATCATCAGGAAAGGGATGCTAAAAAGGATCGTCTGATTGAGTCTGACAACATCCTTCTTCTCAGGATTCCATCTGTCCAACTTTGGGGAGAAGGCAACGAAAATGCTCAAAGCTGGGCGGAAAAGATCGAAGAGATATGCTGGGCAAGGGAGGTGTCTCTCGGCGAACGATCCCCCACCCCTAGCCCCTCCCCCTTTAGCTGCGCGAAAGGGGGAGGGGAACCGGAAGCCTAATGCCGCTCAAGAATCGCGTTGATCCGTTCGGCCTGCTCCACGCCGTTCCCCAGCGCGGAGCATGGTTCGGCAACCGGGGCTGCCTCCATGATAACCAAGGCAGAATCAAATGGCTCCAGAGGACAGACCGTTGGATCATCTGCGAACTCTCGTTCAATGACCGCAAACGCCCCCTCCTGCAGCCCGGAAAGTACACTGAGCTCTTCTTCATGGATGAAGCCACCGCGCTTGCCGCCGGACATCGCCCGTGCATGGAGTGCCGCCGTCCCGCCGCCAAGCGCTTGCTCGAACTCACTGGCTACAAACAAGTCTCCGACCTTGACGCCCAACTCAGCCGGGAGAGACTGACGGTTGGCCCAATCATCGAAGACCCCTTGTCACTCCCCGACGGATCGATGGTGCGATGGCATTTCACCGCTTACCTCGTTTTCCAGGGCGGCCTTTTCCGCTGGAGCTTCGATGGCTACGAGCGCGCCTCTCCAATCGAAGAAGACATCGAGAATCACGTCATCCCCGCATCCGATGGCCTCGGCAGACTCGGAGCCAAATTCTCCGACGAACCCATCCGCCTCCTCACCCCTTCAACAACAATCAAGGCTTTGCGGGCTGGGTACGAACCTCAAATGAGCTTGGACAGATAGGCCCTCGCCGATTCTTTATCCAGATGTTCATTGCCCACCTCGCACCCCGCGAGCATCAAGCACCCTGGGCAACCCGACGCGCACTCACATTCCGAAACCCGCTCCGAAGCCGCGCGAACAAGCTCCTCGGCCCGATCAAACAGCAGATTGGTAATCCCAATGCCCCCAGGGGTGCGGTCAAACAGAAAGATCGCCGGATTTCCTGTCCCCACAAAGTGCGTGAACCAGGCCGAGCCAATATCGTTCCGGTCGCAACCCGCAATCAGCGGCGCCAGAGAGAGCAGGGCGTGCTCCACGCCGTGAATCCCCCCGATCTGCTCGTTCACATCGCGGTCAAGGTCCAAAGGCGGCAAGTCGATTCGTAAGCAAACCGTCTCGAAAGACACTTCCGGCAAATCAAGATTGACCACGTCCAAGACCGTGTCGCCATCAAAAGTCTTCTTCGCGAACGCGACAATCGAATCCGTAACCCGGCATCCCGCCAGCGAGAAAATGCCTCGCTCCTGAATCGATTGAAACGGTTCCAGCATCGACTGAACCCGAGCCTGAGTGTAGTAACTCCCCGTGAAGCGCACCAGATCGGCACTTTTCGCCTCAAGATCAAGAGCCACGACCTCAAACGGCTCACCCCGATGTAGATACACCGCCCCAACATGCGCCTGCGACAGCGCTCGCTCGTACTCCATCGATCCAATCTCCTCGTGCCCCACTCGCAGGGTCACCGAGTCGCGGTTCGCCCCCCTCAGGTTCACTTTGAGCGCGGGCGGCTCGTATGCCGGATAATAGAACGCCCCCGCCGAGAAAGCCAGCTCTCCCGACCGATCTAGCTCCTCCGCAACGTCAATCGCATTCTCGGGAAAGAAGCTAAACTCGGATGGCGCAATCGGCCGCTCATGTGCGGCACAAAGCAGTTGGGACGCCAAGATCGAGCGATTAGAGGGCTGAATGGCCACGCGCTCCGACTCCTGACTCAGAACTTGCTCGGGATGCGAGAGTAGGTACTGCTCCAGAGGATTATCGCCTGCGACATAAATCGCCAAACCATCCTTGGTGCCTCGTCCCGCTCGACCCGCCTGCTGCCAAAACGAGGCAACCGTCCCCGGAAATCCGTTCAAGATAACCGCATCCAAGTTGCCAATATCCACGCCGAGTTCAAGCGCATTTGTCGCCGAAAGCCCCTTTAGCTTGCCCCGGAAAATATCCTTCTCGATCTGCCGCCGCTCTTTGGCGGTGTAGCCCGCCCGGTAGCTCTCCACCAGCGATTGCTGATCCTCCGAAAGGCGCTTTCGGGTGTATCGAAGTACAAGTTCGGTCCCAACCCGTGACCGATTGAACGCCAAAGCCGTCGAGCCGCTCTCAACCAGGGTCGAGAGTGCCTCCGAAGTCACGATGTTCGAGCTCAGCCGCTCGCCCGATGGTAGTTGCGGCGGGTTCAAAAACACGAGTGTCCGCTTTCCTGACGGCGAACCGTCATCGCGCACAACATGCGGCTCCCGGCCGAAGAAATCGCGGAACAGCTCCTCCGGATTCCCAATCGTCGCTGATCCCGCAATGATCCTCGGATGGTTGTGATGCATCGCGCACAGCCGCAACAGCCGCCGCAAGACGAGCGCGACATGAGACCCGAAGACCCCTCGGTAGGCGTGCATTTCGTCCAGTGCGATCACCCGAAGTGCCTTCAAATACTTGGTCCAATGCTGGTGAGTCGGCAAAATCCCCGTGTGCAACATGTCCGGGTTAGTCAGAACTATGTGCGAGAGGTTCCGGATCGATGACCGGTGCGATTTCGGCGTGTCCCCGTCGTAAGTCGAAGCCCGGATGCCAAGTGGCTGACCGAGCGTAACTAACCGCTCGTGCTGGTCCTGCGCCAATGCCTTTGTGGGATAAATCAGCAATGCCCGGGCGAGCGGCTCTTCCGTGCACGCCGCCAGCGCGGGAACCATGAAGCACAGCGACTTACCGCTGTTCGTCCCCGTCGTGACCAGCACATCTTTCCCGCCTCGAGCCAACCGGACGGCCTCAGCCTGGTGCACATAGGCCTGTTCAGGTAATGCGGCCCGAAGATCGCGAGGCAAGTCATTAGACCATTCCGCAAATCGAGCTTCCCGCGCCGGAATCTCGCGCCGAAGCGCGATCTGATCACTCAGAATTTCCGAATCAAGAGGATGAGGATTCAGCGGAGGGTAACTCCTCGGGTTCTGACCACAAAAAAGCTTCGGGAGGGCGTCCACGCTGGGTGTACTTCACTGCGTACACGCTCACCGCGAACAGCCCCGTCATCGGGATCGCGATCGCCAGCATCGAAACCGGGTCGTTTGAAGGCGTAATTGCCCCCGCCAGGAAGAAAATCGCTACCGCCGAGTGCCGCCAATACTTCATCAGCGTCTGCGCCGAGAGAAGATTCAGCGCCCCGAGCACGTACACGATGAGGGGAAGTTGGAAGCCCAAACCAAATGCAAGGAGTGACTTGAGCGAAAGCATCGCCATCGAGCCGACCTCCTGCTTGATCCCCACGCCTTGGAACTCGACGATGTACTCCGCGAACCAAGAAAACGCCTGCGGCAAGATCATCCAGCAGAAGAACGCCCCGATACAGAACAAGAGCAGCGATAGCGGTGCCAGCCGCTTAAACGGCTTCTGTTCCGACGGCTTCAATCCGGGCGCAATGAACGCCCAGATCTGCAAAACGATAAACGGCAACGCGATGACTAGCCCGATGTAAGCCGAAAACTTGAACTTTAAGAAGAAGAGATCAGGCATGTGAAGCGTGATCTCTTCATACTTTTGCCCAAGGGGTTGCAAGGTTCGGTTAACCGCCACTGCTGCACGATCCGTAAGGAGCGAAAAGAGGGGCTTGAAGAACCACCAGCCAACGCAGAATCCTGCGATGACGAACATCAGCGAGCGGATTACCCGAGTTCGGAGCTCTTCTAAGTGGCCAACGATGGAAAGTCGAAACTCCTCGGGATTGTGTTCCGAGGAGTTCCAGTTAGGACGCCGAAGCATCCCTTACTTTTCCAACGTGAAGATGAACTGTTGACGAATTCTCACGAATGATTGTTGCTGAGGTGCTGCGCCCCCAGGACCGCCCGGTCCGCCCGGTCCGCCCATTGGTCCACCTTGAGGACCTCGCCCTCCCTGAGGAGGACCACCAACACCGCCGGGAGCGCCCCCCGCGGATGGGGGCCGTCCGCCACGCTGGGCATTGAGCGGAACCTCTCCATGTCTAAAGTCGTCCGGACCGCGACCGCCAGCTTTTCCACGACCTCCAGGTTGAGGGCCGGCGGCTCCGGCATCTCCGCCCGCGTTACCGCCGCCACCGGCAGCAAAGCCAAAGTTAGCCTTTCCTTCGGTAGTGATGTCGCGGTAATACTGCACAACCTGCTTGATATCCAGTGCGAACCAAATCGTTTCCTCGACGGAGACCTTTCGGTCGGCGATGTCTTGCTCCTTGCCGTCTTTCTTAGTCTTTACCGGAGTACCCTGGGCGATCGAATTCTTGATCTTCGCGCAAGGGTGACCCATTTGCCACTCAACACCAACAAATTCACCGCGAGCAAGCACCGTCTCTTGGACCGTCTTTACTTCTGCGCGCTTGTTGAGGTCAATTGCGCCCATTTGGTAAGCCGACTGCCATGAGTCGCCAGGCTTAATCGATTTGGATGGAAGAACCGGAAGTGGGAATGCCGCGAAGAGCGCAAATCGGTTTCCACCGCCCGTTTTTCCGTCGATTCCGA
Source organism: uncultured Fimbriimonas sp. (assembly GCA_964566635.1). Taxonomy (GTDB): domain Bacteria; phylum Armatimonadota; class Fimbriimonadia; order Fimbriimonadales; family Fimbriimonadaceae; genus Fimbriimonas. Next base: position 345,050 of record CAZMJL010000002.1, read on the forward strand.
AATAATCTGGAATCGAACCGAATACTTCTCGACCAGTCGAAGTGATCCGCATATAAATCGGAGCCATGTCTGCCGGGTAGTACTTCTTAGGTCCGGTTTCGCCCGAAGCGGTCAGCTTCGAGTATTCGCGATTGTTGATTCCTTTGTCAGGAATAACCTGCATTCGCACAAGCCCCTCGCCGTTGGCATAGGCATTGTCGCAGGCGTACAGCATTTTGATCGCTTCGCCATCTTCCGAAATCTGGAAAGGTCGGTCCGAATTCTTCTTCGCGTCTGCCTCGCTGATCACGCTCGAGATCGTGCGTTGCTGCAATCGGTAGATGCGCTCGGTGCCAGGCTTGAAGTTGTAGCGAAGGGAAATTCCGTCCTCAGGAATTTCGATGCTCGACTTGTTCGCGACGAGCAAATCAACCGAGCTCGTATCAACAATTCGAGGCTGTGAGCTGTAATCGACGTAAAGCTTCACTTCCAGCTTGTGGTTTCCATCGGCGAGCGCCTTGGTATCCAAGCTGTACTCGAGGTATTTGCCGTCCTTGCTTTCTTTAGGAACGGTTGCCTCAACAAACTGACCGTCAACAAAAACGCCAATGTATCCAGCGTCGGGCACGCTCGATTTCGGCATCAAAATCTTGACCGTCTCGCGCACTTTCGAACCGTCGAACGGTCGAACAATGGTGAAGGAACCTTGTGCGGCCGCAAAAACGACTGCTCCTCCAAAAACGATGCTCCAAATTGCCCGCTTCATATCGTCTCTAATAGTTCTCCCAACCTAATTTGTTGAGTATGACGCTCCATTCTAGCGGGATGTAACTGTTTCACGCAAGTTTTCTGTTCTCGTTCATAATTTTTATGCTTCATGTCAACAACGCTCGACCTCGCCAGCCTCAATCCCGAGCAATATGAAGCTGTAGTTCACCCTGGCGGACCCCTCCTGATCTTCGCCGGAGCAGGCTCCGGAAAGACCCGCGTCATCACCTACCGCATCGCTCGGCTCCTTCAAGAAGGCGTCCCCGCGCCGTGCATCCTCGCCGTCACATTCACCAACAAAGCCGCCCGCGAGATGGTCGAGCGAATCGAGCCGCTTGTTGGCGAAAAAGCCAAAGGAATGTGGATCGGAACCTTCCACTCCCTCTGCGCCCGAATCCTGCGTATCGATGGATCCGCCATCGGCATCGACCGAAATTTCGTCATCTACGACGATGGCGACCAACTCTCGATCATTAAGGACATCTTCAAGAAGCGCAACATCGACGACAAATCAATTCAAGCTCGCGCCGTCCTCAACGAAATCTCGAACGCTAAAGAGAAACTTCAAACCCCCGAGCAATACAAAGACCGGGCGGCTGGATTCTTCGAGCAAATCGTCTCGGAAATCTATCCCGCCTACAACGCCGCCCTGCAACGAGCAAACGCCCTCGACTTCGACGACATTCTCTTCTTTGTCAACCGGCTTCTTAACCAGCGTAGCGAGGTAAGGGAGAAGTATCAGCGCCAGTTCCGCCATGTGCTCGTCGACGAATACCAAGACGTCAACTTAGCCCAATACAACATCGTCCATCTCATGGCGGGGCTGCATCGCAACGTCGTCGTCGTCGGCGACGACGACCAGTCGATCTATGCGTGGCGCGGCGCCGACGTCAGCCTCATCCTCAAGTTCGGAAGCGACTACCCTGACGCAAAAATCGTCAAGCTCGAACGCAACTACCGCTCCACCCAAAACATCCTCAAAGGTGCCAACGAAGTCATCAAAAAGAACCGTTCGCGCGCGGCCAAAGAGCTTTGGACCGACAACCAGCAAGGACCTCCCATCACCATCACAATGAGTGGGACCGAGCAAGACGAGGCAATGACCATCGCCGGAGAAATCCTGCGCGACGTCCGTGGCGGCAGGCGCGCCTATCGCGATTTCGCGATCCTCTACCGCACAAACGCCCAGAGCCGCGTGATGGAAGAAGCCTTCCTCACCAACCGCATCCCCCACGTGCTCATTGGTGGCCAGCGGTTCTACGAGCGCAAAGAGATTAAAGATATGATCTCGTACCTGCGGCTCGTGTTCAACACACGCGACGACATCAGCTTCCGGCGAGTCATCAACACCCCCACGCGGGGCATCGGCACCTCTGCAATCGCCGCGATGGAAGCCCACGCCGCTACGACCGGCGGATCGCTCTTCCAGGCCTCCCAGGACCAAGGCGTCCAGGCATCCCTCCAAAAGAAAGCTGCATCGAGCGTGCGCGTCTTCGCCGATGCCATCGAAGAAGCCGTCCAACTCTCCGAGCAAGGACCAGTTACCCCGGTTTTGCGGCAACTCATGAATCGTTCGGGCTACCTCGACGCCCTCAAAGCCGAACATAGCGAAGAGGCAATTGGTCGACTCGAGAACTTGCAGGAACTTCTCAACGTCACCAGTCAGTACGATGAGACCGCCGAAGAGGTCTCCCTGGGCGGGTTCCTCGAGAGCGTCTCGCTCGTCGCCGACATCGACAATATGGTCGACGGCTCCAACGCCGTCACCCTCATGACCCTCCACTCCGCAAAAGGCCTCGAATTCCCGGTCGTGTTCCTTGCCGGAATGGAAGAAGGTGTCTTCCCCCACTCCCGCTCGCTCTATTCCGACACCGAGCTTGAGGAGGAGAGGAGGCTCTGCTACGTGGGCATGACCCGCGCCCGCGAAGAACTCCACCTCAGCCATGCCCACCGCCGGTCGCTCTACGGAATGCCGAATTTCAACGCGCGATCTCGCTTCATCGACGACATCCCGCCCGATATCCTCGATGTCCGGGGCGATAGCGGCTACGGCAACTATAACTCGTTCGAGCGCCCCGCCCGCACCGTTACCCCCACCCGCACCGGCGGCTACCTCATCAGCGAGCCACCCAAGCCCCAAGCGACTTTCGCCGCCAAAGCCCCCTTCCAAGTCGGAGATCGCGTTAAACACGCAAAGTTCGGCGTCGGCGTCGTCATTGCCTGCAACCCAATCAAAGATGACTTCGAGGTCACCGTCGCCTTCCCCGGAGTCACCGGAATCAAAAAACTGGTTCAAAAGCTAGCCAAACTCGAGAAAGTCGACTCATAGCCCCAACTCGTATAAACTGAACTCGTGAAGCAAGCAACACCCCTGGTTATCATCGCCGGACTGTTGGGTTGCTCCTCGGGCGATACTAGCTATCTCCCGCTCTCCGTCGGGAAAGAGTGGGGGTACGAGGTGAAGGCTGGCTTCCAGCGCTCTGTGGCCACAGTAAAGGTCACTAACCGGGTCGCTGTGGGCGAAGTCTCCGGCTATAAGCTCATGGGCTCCTTCGGCGAGTCCCGCCTCGCTTGGAAGGGAACCAAGCTCATCTGCACCGAAATGGCAAATTGCCGCTTCACCGCACCAATTCCGCTCCTCGATACGGAGAAAATTCCCACCGATCCCAAGAACGAAGAGTTCAAACTCGCCCAGAAATGGAGCGCAAAAGTCGATAGCTTCGGTACCCAGCGGCAAGCAACCGCAACCCTCAAACAACGCACAACCAAATTGCCCGGTCAGAGCACAAAGTTGGTGCAGACAAGACTCGAAATCCTGATCGGCAACAGCACGATGGAAGTCATCACTTGGTTTGAAAAGGGGAAGGGAATTGTTCGCCAAGAGCAGCGAACAAACGGCAACTTGATCGTCGCCGCCGAACTCCTCAAATCCTGAATCCGATGGGAATGAGACCGAGTAGATTATCCGACAGTGTAGAGTTGGTACAAGAGGTTTGAAAAGTGGAAAACATTACTATTCTTAGCCCAAAGCCAGTCACTCTCAAAGAAGTCAAAGCGAACCCCAAAGTCAAAAAGCTCATCGATGGCGCCAACGAAGTCATGAGGGCCATGGGCTACACCGAGCATGGTCATCGACACGTAGGCGTCGTCTCGTCCATCACGCGCTATATCCTTGAGAATCTCCAAACCAATTCGAGAGAGGTTGAGCTTGGACAAATCGCCGCCTACCTTCACGACATTGGAAACGTTGTCCACCGTGTGAACCACCCCATGCATGGTGCAACCATCGCGTTCACGCTACTGAACGAAATGGGAATGGATGCTGCCGAAATCGCTCCGATACTGAGCGCAATTGGGAACCACGAAGAGTCCAGCGGGCTGCCGATCTCAACAATGTCTGCCGCCCTCATCATCGCCGATAAGAGCGATGTTCACTTCAGCCGCGTCCAGAACCCGATTATCGAAACGTACGACATCCACGACCGCGTCAACGCCGCCGTCCAAAAGAGCCGCGTTGAAATGGATAACGAAGCGCGAACGATCCAACTCACCCTCGAAATCGATACGACCATGGCGACCGTCATGGAGTACTTCGAAATTTTCCTTAGCCGAATGGTCATGTGCCGCCATTCCGCCGAGCTCTTCGGCTACGATTTCAAACTCAGCGTCAACGGAACGCTCCTCGAGTAGCAAACCGAGAGGCAAAACAAAATTGCCCACCCGGAGGGATGGGCAATTTCCTAGATCGTCAAGAGAACTTAGTTGTTCTTCTTGCCTCGTCGGGCAATTAAGCCAAGCACACCGACTGCAATCGCTGCCATCGAAGCCGGCTCAGGGACGACCTGAACTGAATCAAAATACGCCCGTCCTGTGCCATTTGTCGAGCTGGCCGAAGTTGAAACCAGCGAAAATTGGTAAACCCTCGCCGTACTCGGCACATCACTCTTCAAAAGGTAAAGCGCCCCATTAACCTCACCAGTCAACGTGCCCGTCTCGGCGTTAAAGTGAATTGCCATATCCACCCACCGATCCACAACGTTTGTAAGAGTAGTGGTGAAGAAATTAGGCCCTACGGCGTTATTGGCAACAACAACCCCGGAATCGTTCATCATCCAACGACTCTCGTAGCCACGGGTTTGGAAGCCAAAAAAGCGACTCGACCCCGTGTTTGCTGAATCGATGTACTGCCGCCACTTGATCGAGATCTTCGCGAAGCCAACGTTAGACGTCGAACCCGGATTGAACTGCGGGGTGCTGATCAGAAACGGCGTGACGGTTCCCGTATTCTGGCTGATCGTAAGAGCCTGGCTACCCTCTGTTGAAGTGTAAAGTGGAGTTCGGTTCACCGCGGTCGCCGTGGTCACGACGCCAAATGGGTTGGATACAGTCCCCCAAGGCGATGAAGTGCTCCCAGCCGTCCATGGAGCACTCTCCGTAGCCTCGAACCCCGTGAAGTACTGCTGTCCAAACGATAAAGACGAGAGTAAAACGCCGACACCAAACGCGAGAAAACCCTTCATAGCCCTAAATTCCTGCAAACTCAAAAATGAGCAACTTCCCAATAATAGCTGAGAAAATACGTTAGGTTTTACTTTCTCGCAGAAATAGGAGGCGTTCGCCCCACCTCAATCGTTTTGCCGCCAACGCTGGTATACTCTCCGCACCAACCTCTCTGTCCGACCGAACACGAGCCGGGCTGATAGACCAAAGGGAGAAACATGGCAAACCGCAAGTACGAAGCACTCTACATCGTCCGACCTGACCTCAAGGACGCCGACATCCAAAAGATCGCCGACCGATTCAGTAAGGTCGTTACCGACCACAACGGCACCGTCTCCAAAGCTGGCCTTTGGGAAAAGCGAAAGCTCGCCTACGAAATCGGCAACCTCAAGGAAGGCAACTACATCATCATGAACTTTGAAGCCCCCGGCGACGTTCCTGCCGAGCTCAACCGATTGATGCGCATCAGCGACGACGTCATCCGACATACCATCGTCAAGCAAGAAGAAGTCTCCGCTCCGGCAACCGCCGTCGAGGCATAAGATTCCATGGTCAACCGCGTCGTTCTCATCGGTCGGCTCGTTCGCGATCCCGAATTGCGAACAACCTCGACGGGCAAAAGTGTCGTTGAGTTCAGCATCGCCGTCAACAAGCGAATGAAGGCTGCCGATGGTACCGACGCGGATTTCTTCCGCGTCAAGGCGTGGGGTCAAACCGCCGAATATGTTAATAACTATCTCACCAAGGGTCGCCTGGTCGCCGTCGATGGCCGCCTCGAAACCCGAAAATGGACCGACCAGAACGGCGCCAATCGCGAAACCATCGAAGTCGTCGCCGACAACGTTAACGGCCTCGATCGCCCGCGCGATGACGCCGGTGGTGGCTCCTCTGCCCCTCGGCCGACCTCAACTGCCGCTGCTCCCCCTCCCGACGAATACGATCCGTTCGCTGACGAATAAGTGAGTTGTTCCAAGGTAAGAAGTTCTTAATCTTCACGCGCAATTGTAAATTTTCGTAGACGGGCTAGTTTTTTGCATCTAGGGGGGTAAAGTCAGCATCTATGACTTTACTACCACTCATTCTTTCGGTCGCTCTTCAAGGATCTGGGACACCTCCAGCGCGGGAGAAAACTGTAATGGATCAGGTTTCTACTATGAGCAAAACTCGACCGGAACACCGATTGGATATCAGATGGGAACTTACCCTTCATTTTCGTACGTCTGGACTATGATCAGCAAGGGAAGAGTCGGATTTAAGCCGGGAGTGCAGTGGGATGAGATTCAGTGTTGGCTAGTTTGTACAGACGCTGATCCATTCACGGAAGGATATCACCTCTTCCCGAAGTCGACCCCGGAAAGCCCTTACAATTTAACCTCTGTGGTAAATGTTAGCTTGTGTGGCGTTATCGGTGAAGGATTTTAAGCACCAGATGTTGTATCGGAGTAAAAGTCGACAGCTTCTCTCCATTGCCGCGCTGAACCTGCTTGTAACTGCAGGTTTGTCTCAAGGGCCATCGGACCCGACTAAACTTGCGAAAGAGTCCTGGCAGAAAGCTTGTCGACTAGTCTTCGCAAAATCGAAGAGCGCCGTCATTCTGGATGTGCCGATAGACACTCGTCCTAGCCCTATTCCCAATCAAGCAAAGTTGACCAGATTCCTTGTCGCCTACGGGCGAAAGGCCTCGTTCAATTCGGATGTAATTCTCGTGACCCGAGATCCACTTTCTCTTTTCAGTGATGCGGTAGATGCTCAATCAAAATTGGTAGATTCTCTTGCGCGACTAGACCCCGCGATGGTGGAGCGAGCGGCCAAAGATGGTATTAAACTTTCTGAGTTACCACGTTCTCTCCAGTCGGCAATCATAGAGTATGCAGAGATTGGAGGAAGTATTAGAGATGCCTATGCTTCCGGAAGCGACCCACTTATCCGGCTATACGAAGCTCCTACGGCGAAATTTGTGAGCCCCAAGGATGGAAGCAATCAAGAAGTTGGGTTGGGCTACCTCAGCTCGGGCACCCCGAAAGAGCGCGCCAGGCTTGAACGACTTGCGAAGTCTCCATCATTTGCTCCGAATGGCGAAGACGAGCTTCTGACCCGAGATGTAATGCAAAATTCAAAGTATGATTTTGATTTCGGCGAAGGAGAAATAATCAGCGTTGGGGTGCTAAATATCAGATTGAGAAGATTCCCCGGCAAGCATCTGTCCTTCGATTCGCGCTTTTTCGATCAGCCAATATATGTACAGGGCAAGGTTTCTGCGAGTAGCTTGTCGGCAGCATTGAAAGAGATCACTACTGCGCAAACGCCCAAGGAATCACCCTACGAATCAAGAACATTGAGGGATTCCTATGACCAGGTTATGTCGCTCGTCAAATCACACACCGATCTCGATTCTTTTTTCGGCTTGAACGGACTCAATCCAGAGGAATATCGCAATGGAAATTCGATGAGCATTTCAGAACTCAAACGTTTGGCACCTCACTTCCAAAGCACTGTCGGCTCGAAGTACGAATTTGATTCCGGGCAAACCGCGAGACTTGGCACGAAGTTGGGTCTCGGTATCTCGATTCCAGGATTTTTGCCTCCACCAGGTTCCACAATCCCCGGAGGCACCTACTTGATTCGACCTTAGGAAGGGCCGACGATCATATTCCGATCTCATAGATATCCCGTTGCTCGTTCGTCACCAGCAGCCGATCCTTGCCGTCCCAGCAGACCGCTTCGCACTGCTTCGCCCCCGAAAACTTGATCTGCTTCTGAGGATGCTTCAACGCATCCTTCTGCGTCATATCGAAAATCCACACCGACTGCGCCGGAGCCTGAGTCAGGACCGCCAACCGCCGCCCATCCGGCGAAATGTCGCACCCCGTCACCCACCCCCCAAGGTCCAGATTCTCCGAGATTCGCACCGGCACATTCATCCGATCCGTCCGCGGCGAAGCCAGCTTGTAAAGGGCCGCCCCCACCCCCGGCATCCGGTTATCCTTGCCGCGCCGCCACTTCGTCACAAAGTACATCGTGCCTTTGTGCACCGCCAAAGCCTCGCAGTCCCACCGCCACTCCCCGCTCGGCGGGAACTCGGTCTGATCCGGCCACTTGAGTTCAAATGCCTTGAACGCCAACGAAGCAGGCGGCCGACTGGGATCGAACTCCTTGACCGCATACACCGTCAGCGACTTCCGAAAGTTCAAGTTATTGCCCGTATCCGCCAGGTAAATCGTGTCCCCATCCACGGCAACATCCTCCCAATCCAAGTTCGATGCCCCCGGCAACTCAAATCCCGAAGCGCGGCCGATCGATTTCCCCATCCGGTCAATCGCAAAGAACCGCGCCTCATCGCCGCTATCGTTGTGAACCCAATAAACGCCCTTGAACCGCCGCGACGCCGCGATCCCGCTCATCTCATCGATCTCCTTGCTCTCCACCTTCGCAATCGGGGTCAGAACCGGAACTTGAAGCATCAAAAGCATCGAACAAAGCGGCATATCAGCTATGATACGCGTATGGTTTCGGTCGTTGCGTCGCTCATCTTTGCCCAAGAAGGATTTCCTTATCGGATCAACGAAACCGACATAATCTCCACTACCGAATTTGCGGCCAGGCGGCAAGAATTCCTCCAAAAAATCCCGAGCGGCAGCTTCGCCTTGCTCGTCACTAACCCCCTGCACCAGCGCAGCAACGACACCGACTTCCCGTTCCGCCCCAACTCCTACTTCTGGTACCTCAGCGGTTGCGAAGAGCAAGACTCGGCCCTTCTTCTGGCCCCGGATGGCATCACCGTCGACGGCGTCAAGGCCAAAGAAATCCTCTTCGTGAACGACAAGAACCCCGGCGGCGAAACCTGGACGGGCGTCCTCATGGGCCCTCAGAAAGCCAAAGAAGTGCTCGACGTAGAACTCGTCCTCTCCAACAAGCGATTCGCTGACGTTCTTGCCGCCACAACCGCCACCAAGGGAGCCCTCATCGAGCGCCCCGATGGCCTCAGCGGCAAAGTATCCGGCTTCGTCAAGGCGTATGACAACTGGGTCGCGGGTCACGCGCCCGATAACAGCCTCAGGAAGCATCTCGACGTCATGCGGAGCCTCAAATCGCCCGCCGAAATCGCGCTCACCTGGAAGTCGATGAACGCGACCTGCCTAGCCCACAAAGAGGCCCTCAAAACCTGCGAACCCGGAATGCGAGAGTGGGAAATTGCCTCGCTCGTCGAATACATTTTTGCCCGCAACGGCTGCGAAGCCGTTGCCTACGGCTCCATCGTCGGCTCCGGACTCAACTCCTGCATTCTCCACTATCCCAATCCGCGCAAAAAGATCGAGAAAGGTGACTTTATCTGCATGGATGTGGGCGGCGAGTATCACGGCTACGCCAGCGACGTCACTCGCTCTTACCCGGCAAGCGGCAAATTTTCGCCCGAGCAGCGTTCGATTTACGAAATCGTCCAGCAAGCCCAAGAGGCCGGAGTACAAGCCTCCAAGGTGGGTGCTCCGTTTAACTCCGCCGACCAAGTCGCCCGCAAAATCGTCGCGGACGGGCTCATCCGCCTTGGCATCATCAAAGACGCAAAAGAGGCCGGTCGGTACTTCATGCACGGCACATCCCACTACGTCGGTCTCGATGTCCACGACCCCGGTGACTACGGTCCCCTCCGAGCGAACCAGATCATCACCGTCGAACCCGGAATCTACATCAAAGAAGGCTCGCCTTGCGACAAGAAGTGGTGGAACATCGGTTGCCGCATCGAGGACACTATCCTCATCGCCAGCGGCGGGGCCATCAATATGAGTGGCGGCCAACTCCCGCGCTCCGTATCCGAAATCGAAAAGCTCATGGCTCAGTCCGGGCTCGGCAATCGTCCCGAAGGCAAAGTCGCCCTCACCGGCAATCCGGTCAAGCTTTTCGCCTTAGCGCACTCCCACTAACGACTAACGACATACGAATCTACAGCCCCATCCGAACCTGGTGCAAGAATCGCCGCGCCTCGACATCCGGACCCCCGATCTCGAGCGTACTGATCTCATCCAAATCCAGATACTGAATTCCGTCCTCAAGGCCGGACTTATTCACCTCGATCAGCTCCAAATGCTCGTTCGTGAACTCCCGAATGAACCCCAAAAAGTTAACGTCCACCCAAACCGATATCAGCAATCGGTTCTTCGACGCAAACTTCAAAAGCTCGGTGAACGTCTCCAGCGGCGGAACCTGAAGCTCAGCCGGGGCCGTCGCCCGATCTCGCTCGTTCAATAGCCTAATCGCTGTCAAATACTGCGTTCCGGTGGCTAGGCGAACAATGTCCTCCATCCGCCCCATGTAGTGCCCGTTGTACCGCCCCTTTGTGTCGATCTTCTTCACGAAGTACGTATCTTCGCTCACCGAGAGAACGAAGCCAACTTCAAACTTATCGAGGTCTTCGCTATCGTCGTAGATCTCGACCAGCTCATTCTTCCCCGCATACCCGCGAAGAATCTCCCGAAATCGATCAACTGCCGCTGCCATCGCTATAACCCCAACCGAACCTGGTTCAAAAACATCCTCGACTCCTCGTCCGGGCCGCCATAGGTCAGCCGAGCGATATCCTCCATCGGCATCACGCGAATCCCGTCCTCATAGCCCAGGTAGCTGATCTCCTCGACCTCAACATGCTCCGAAGAGTAAGCCCGGACGTATCCATAAACCACGTTTCCATCCTCGCCATAAAGGGCCACCACCAAGTTCTTGGTCTTGCAAAACTCCAGTAGCTTCTCCATCTCCAGCGATTCGGGAGCGCCGTGCGAACCATTCGTTCCTCGTCGAATCCGCTCCATCAGCAACTGAACCGACTGCATATACTGCGTGCCGTACTGAACCCGGATCACCTTGTCCAAAGTGCCCACGAACGAGCCCCAATTCTGCCCGTACCGATCAATACGCTCGATTCGAAACGAGTCGCCATCGAACTCACGCACAAACCCGACCTCGAAAGAGTCTGGTTCATAAAAAATTCCAATCAACTCCCCACGATCAAGGCAAGATTGGATCACCGAGCGTAATCGCTCAAAGAGTTCGGACACGATAACGGTTGTACCAGTTTAGAGAGGAAGCGTCACGTCTTCCAGCGAACTGACCACCCGATCCGCTTTCGAAAAGTTCAAATGCGCAGTTGTCGGATTCGGACAGACGATCGTCCGGATTCCCGCTGCCTTCGCCGCCGTCAGGCCGTTCAGCGAGTCTTCAAAAGCCCACACATTGGACGCCTCCAGCCCGTTCTTTTCCAACGACTTCAAGTACAAATCTGGCGCAGGCTTCGTGTTCGCGCACTCCTCCCGAGTTGTGAGCGTCAAGAACTTATCGCGCAATCCCAAGTCGGTCAGGTGCCCATCCACCCATCGCTTTTCGCTACTCGAAACCACATGGAGTTCATAACCAAGCTCCGTCGCGGACTCCAGCAAGGCGACCACACCCGGCCTCGGAACCTTATCCAACACCTGAAAATAGCGCGTTCGAAACGTCGTGTACAGCGCCTCAGGTCGCTCGTCAAGTTCCGCCATGCGCTTCAGCAAGACCTCGGGCCGCTCCACGATTTGGTCGGGCCCCTTCCCAACGATGCTCTCCCAAACCTCCCGGGGATACTCCAAACCGTGCTGAGCGAACATCCACTCCCAAGCCTTCACTTCAGGGGTCTCGGTGTCCAAAATCAGCCCGTCGAAGTCGAAGAGGAGAGCCTTTTTCAAGCGATCAAGTTACCCGATGCTAGGTAAATTGATGGGATGGAGACAACGGTGCCGCACATCGAACTGCGCGACGTCGAAGTGTCCTACAAATCTCACTCAAATGCCCTTGGAACCGTAAATCTGACCATCAATAAGGGTGAATTTGTATTCCTCGTTGGGACAACCGGCGCCGGAAAAAGTACCCTCTTAAATATCCTCAGCCGAGAGGTCCAACCCACCGCTGGATCAGTTTTTATCGATGGTAAAGAAATTTCCAAACAGTGGAAGTTATTCATCCCTAAGCTGCGCCGGAAGATGGGCATCGTGCCGCAGGATTACGCCCTGTTGCCCAAGAAGACGGTCGAGGAAAACATCGCCTACGCCAGCCGCGCCGCCGGCAAGACCCGACGTCAAACGCGTCGCCGAGTGCCTTTCATCCTCATGGGCGTCCACCTCTCGCACAAGGCAAAAAGCTTTCCCGACGAACTTTCCGGCGGCGAGCGCCAGCGCGTTGCCATCGGGCGCTCCCTCGTCAATGATCCGCCGTTAATTCTTGCTGACGAACCCACCGGAAACCTCGATCCAGAGCACTCCATGGAGATCATGGAGTTGCTGCTCAACCTCAACGAGCGCGGCTCAACCGTCATCGTCGCGACCCACGACATGATGGTCGTCGAGCAAGTCGCCGCCCGCATCATACGCCTCGAGAACGGGCAGATCATCAGCGACTCCGGCACGCCGCCGCCCGCAAATCCAGAGTCCGAACCCGAAGTGATTCCGCTCATCGCCGTTGTCGACGGCAATCCCGAAGCCGGCGAGCAAGCTCCCGAAGTCGAACTCATTGTCGAGGAGGTCGAGAAGTCCGATGATTGACCGCCTCCTTTTCATTCTCTCCGAAGCATTCGTTTCCCTTAAGCGCAGCCTCGGAATGGTGCTCCTCAGCATCATCACAACTGCTGTCTGCTTGTACGTTTTGGGAGGTCTTGGCCTCGTGTACGCCGGACTCCAGCAAGGCACAAAGCAGCTCACCGGGGCGATGGAAATGCGGGTCTTCTTCCGCATGGAAGCAAAGCCCGAAGAAGTGAAGGCATTCATCGCCGAAGCCCGGTCGATCCCCGCCGTAGCAAAAGTCGTCTTAATCCCCAAAGACAAAGCCTGGGAGAAGTTCTCAAACGAGAATCCCGACATCGCCAAAGACATCGAGAACCCCTACCCTGACGGCGTCAAAGTCATCCTCAATGATCTCGCCCAAGGCGATGTGATCGCTGATCAATTCCGCAAAAACTCCATCGTGGAGCCCGACAACGGAGTCAACTACCTCCGCCGCGAGCAAGAACTCCTCGAGCAAGCGATGCGACTCCTTAGGTGGATCGGGGCAACCGCGGGCGGGCTGCTCCTCCTTGTCGCCGGAGTGCTGATTTTCACTGTGACACGCCTAGCGGCGATGACGCGCAGACTCGAAATCCGGATTATGCGCCTGGTGGGTGCAAGTCACACCACCATGTATCTGCCCATGATTATCGAGGGCAAAGTACAAGGCGCTCTCGGCGGACTCCTCGCCGCTGGATTGCTCCACCTCACCTATCGACAGGTGATGCACGTGGTCGGCTCGTACCCTTCATTGCCGAATCTGCCGCCCTTTCCTGCCCAAGCGGCCTATTTCGCGCTCGTTTGCGCCGGTGCCGCCTACGGCATTTTGTGCTCAACATTTGCCCTCATCCGCCTACGAGTGAAGGTGCAATGAAACGCCTGCTTCTGATCCCGCTCCTGTTCTTGCCAATCATGGGTTCTGCCCAGAAGGGCGCAATCCAGAAGGGCGCAATCAAGCTCAAGAAAGAACTCGAAAAGATAAACGCCAAAAGAGCGGCGGCAACGGAAAAGCTGAACGATCTCAAAAGTGACGTGAGGGACGTCCGCGCCGAACTTCAAGCCGCCGACGACCGCCTCGAAAACGTCCAAAATCAGATCGAAACCAGCCAAGAGCGCCTCGATTTCGCCCAAAAGCGACAAGCTGAACTCATCGCCGAACTTCAGAAAGCCGAAGGCGAACTCGCCGCCAATCAAGCGCAAGTGCGCCTTCGCCTCCGGGCGATTTACCTCAAGGGCCAAGGCAACGCCATTTCCGCCCTCCTCGGCATGGCAAGTAGCGGCGACCTCGCCTCCAGGCAATTCGTCCTCGACCGAATCGCCAAGCAAGACCGCGCTCTCTTCGCGCAGTACGTCGCCGTCCGTGATGCCGTCAAGCAGAAGAAAACCGAACAAGATACCCTTGTCGCCGAAGTTAAGCAAATTCTCTCAACCCAGAAGAGCCGCGAAGACGAACTCGAATCCGCGCGCAACAAGAAAGCCGAAATCCTCAAGTCGCTCGAAGTGAAGCAAGAAACGCTCAAGGACATCGTCGATGCCTTCGACGACGACGCTGCGAAAATCCAGAACCAACTCGCCGAGCTCGTCCGTAAACAGATGGAAGCCGCCGCCAAAAAAGGCGGAAACTTGCCCCGGCTCGGCGATGGACGATTCGGGGCTCCCGCCATGGGCGGCGCCACCAGCAGCTTTGGAATGCGATTCCACCCCATCCTCAAATACAACCGTATGCACAATGGCATCGACTTCGGCGGCGGCTACGGCGCTCCCGTCTACGCCACGGCCGATGGAATGGTGATTTCGACCTCAAAACTTGGCGGTTATGGGAATGCGATCATCATCGACCACGGCGGCGGACTCGCCTCCGTCTACGGCCACCTCAGCCGGATCATGGTCAAGTCTGGTGCCTCCGTCCGAAGGGGGCAAAGGATCGGCTCGATCGGCTCGTCGGGTCTCTCAACCGGCCCTCACCTTCACTTCGAAATCCGCAAAAATGGGACTCCGGTCAACCCAACGCACTACCTGCGGTAGTAACGCTTGCGATTCAACCCCGAAAAGAGTGATAATCAAGGTGCATCGGTACGCTTGAATCAAAGTGTGCGTCGCAAGTAACGCTGGTAAGGAACTTAGGAAAGTGCCAGTGAAGTGAGCGAAGCCGCTGAGAGTCACTCATACCGATCACACTCACAGGAGAATCAATCATCAGCATGAAGCGAACCTACAAAATCGCGCTTTCCCTCGTAATGACGCTTGGGATCGTAGCACCTGCATTCGGTCAGGATTCATTCCCCGACGTGCAGGACACGCACTGGGCTGCCGACGCGATCAAGCGTCTCAAGCTCGAGAAGTTCATCCAAGGAATGCCGAACGGCAACTTCGAGGGTGGACGCAACGTCACTCGCTACGAAATGGCATCGCTCGTCTATGCCGTTTACGCCAAGCTCGTCTGCTTCCGCGACGAAACCGCCGTAAAGCTCAAGGATCTCGAAGCCAAGATCAACAAGAAGTCGGCTGAAATGAACGAGGCCCCCTCGGCTCCAGACACGTCCGACATCAAGGCTGCCCTCGCTTCGCTCAAGAGCGAAGTCGGCACCATGAAGGCGTGGAGCTCGGATATCAACATGCTCAAGAAGATGGCCGGAACCTACCAAAAGGAACTGTCCTCGCTTGGCGTCGATGTCGCCGACATGAAGAAGCAACTCAATTCGCTCTCGGATCGAGTAACTGCTCTCGAAAAGAAGACCGCGAACGTCATCATCGGTGGCGATGCAAACTTCTGGGCATTTGCTGGCATCAAGGACAGCGGCTTCCCAACCGGAATCAACCAAGATGGTCGATGGGCAGTTGGTAACGTCAACGGCGCGGGATACGACACTCTTGGCGTAAGCCACGAGCTCGGTCTCACCATCAAGAGCGGCGCACAAGCTGACCGCGCTTGGGGTGCAGAACTCGTCTACGGCAACATGCTGAACACGATCGGTGACATGGCAAGCTGGGCTCCCCAACTTGGCACCACCTACGCAAACAGCGCAGTCGGAAACGGCCCTGCAGGCAACGTTTACATCAACACGGCTTGGATCTCCGCGCCCGAAATCCTCGGATCGACCATCGGTCGCCAAGGACTCAACCTCGGTAGCTACATCCTCGCTCGACCCGACATCACCAGCTTCTACAGCAACCAGCGATGGGACAACGGTCACTACCTGATCGACGGTATCAAAACCGGCTCCTACTCGTTCGGCCCGGTGAAGGCAAACGCTTACCTCGGTCAAATCAACGGCCAGCCAAACGTCGGTGCTCCGGTTCAGCCAATCACCCTTAACGGTCTGGCGATCAGCCGCGTCAACGGCGCAACGCTCGAGTTCGCACTCGGATCGGTTGCAAACCTCGTTGGCAACTACGCTCTGTTCGACGGAGCTGCTGGTGGAACCAACCGAGTCAACGTATGGGGACTCGATGGTGACTTCAAGGTTGCAAACGTAGCGTTCAAGGGCGGATACGGAAAGTCGGTAGGTCAGTTCAACCAGACGACCACCACCGACACCGAAAACGCACGATGGAACGTCTCCGCAGATCTCTTCAAGGGTCTCTCGGCAGGCTACATGCGCGTTGAGCGAAACTACTTCGCTCCTGGCGACTGGGGCCGATTCGGAATCGTCCGAAACCTGAACGACGTCAAGGGCTGGAACGTGGGTCTAACTCACCAGTTCGGCGAAAAGTTCACCGTCTCCGGCGGATACATGGACCTCGACCAGATCACTACCGGCGGCGATGCAACCTCCTGGAACGCAAACGTTGCCACTAAGATCACTGGTGCATGGGACCTCAACCTCGGATACGAAAAGACGGAGTACAAGACGGCCTTCCTCGGAACGGCAGCTGGTAGCTTCGCTAACTTCAGCACCCTTGGTCTCAACTACAACGCTCCAAACGGCGCTCTCCTCCGCGTGTTCTACCAATACGGTGACACCAACGGAGTCGCAACCGTCGCCGGAACCACCGTCCAAAAGGGTGGCTTCGTCGGACTCCAATACGGCATCAAGTTCTAACCGAACTTAACGCCAAACCCAAAAAGACCCTGGTCCAAAGCTGGGGTCTTTTCTTTTTTGGGATCGTAAGTTTGATCCGCGACTTAATCGTACAACCAAAGAGACTCGCGTCACAACGGGTAGGAATTAACGGCGTTTTGCCGTAAGATAGTGCAATGCAATATTTCGTGATTGCCCCCGATGGTCAAAAATACGGCCCCGCCGATGTAATGACCCTCAATCAATGGGTTCAACAAAACCGGGTTACCCCCACCACGATGCTCGAAGACGCCGCGACCGGAGCGCAAATCCCTGCAAGCCAGGTGCCGGGGCTCGTGTTCACCGCCCCTCCTTCCAATCAAAATCCTTACAACGCCGCTCCTGGCTATCAGCAGTACCCCCGCGACGGTTTCAGTGGAGATAACGGCGACGGCGATGTCAAAAAGGCTTGGATTTTCGGTACAGTAGGTTTGTTGCAATGTTGTCCAGTGGTTTTCAGCGCGCTAGGCATTTATTACGCGTCCCAAGGCATCAGAAAGGGGCACCCCGGAGCAAAGAATGCACAGATTTATTGTATTTGTACATTGATTTTGGGTCTGGTAGTTGGAGTGATTTTCCAAACTCGTCTATCTGGTTCATACCGCTAACTCCGTCATAACCTTCCCTCAAACGGCAGATTCGTCAACCGGCGAATCTGCCGTTTGGGTTTACTGAAAGAGTGATTTTGCCGCTCGTCGCCTCCTTTGTCGGATTCAGCCACGCATCCTGCCCCGACCACGCCTTCCTGCCCCACCTCGAAGCCGCCGAACAGCAAAAGTACACCAACATGACCGAGTGGCCCGACTCTAGGGCCGTGGAAAGCGACCCCCGCGAAACCCACCTCACCAACGTCCGCCAGCTCACCTTCGGGGGCCAAAATGCCGAAGCTTATTTCAGCAAAGACGGCAGCACCATCACCTACCAAACGCTCCAACCCGGCTTCCCCGATGAGCAAGTCTTCCAAATGAACACCGACGGAAGCGCAAAGCGGCTCATCTCGACCGGAAAGGGCCGATGCACCTGCAGCTACATCTCGCCCGACAACAAATACATCTACTTCAGCAGCACATTCGCCACCAACGAAGGACCGCAAAAGAAGCTCGACCGCAGCAAAGGCTACGTCTGGATGGTCAATCCCGAGTTCGCCCTCTACCGCCGAAATCTCAAGACCAACGTTCTCGAAACCGTCCTCAACGTCAACGGCTACGTCGCCGAAACCACCATCGACCCCAATGGTCGCTACATGACCTTCACCAGCGACAAGGACGGCGACCTCGAGGTCTACCGCGCCGACCTCATGGCGAAAAAGATCACTCGCCTCACCAACGAGCAAGGCTACGACGGCGGCCCCTTCGTCAGCTGGGACGGAAAGAAAATCGTCTGGCGACGCGACCTCATCGAGAGCGAAGAGGAGCGCGCCGACTACGTCGCTCTGCTCAAAGAGCACATGGTCCGCCCATCCAAGCTCGAAATCTGGATCATGGATGCCGATGGCAAGAACCAAAAGCAAGTGACGAGCCTCAAATCGGCCTCCTTCGCCCCGTTCCTCCACCCCAACGGCAAGCAAATCATCTTCTGCTCCAACTACGGCGACCCCAAAGGCCGCGAGTTCGATCTCTTCGTGATAAACGTCGACGGCTCCGGACTCGAAAAAGTCACCCACACCGGCGACTTCGACGGCTTCCCGATGTTCAGCCGAGATGGCAAAAAGCTCATCTTCGCCTCCAACCGCTACGGCTCCGTCCCCGGCGAAACCAACCTCTTCATCGCCGACTGGAAGGAGTAAAAGAGCGCGGACGTCCCCTTCCGCAAAAAACTACGATTCAAAGATCATCACCGAGTGCCGGGTCGCACCGGCACTGCTACCGGCGGCACTTCCTTCGACATTTCGTCGTACATTTTCTTCAGCCTTCCAAGGGTCGCAGGTGTCAACCTCGCAGGCGCACCTTGCGGCCGCCAGTCCGAATACAGCACGCCAATCGCCTCCTTCGCCTGCTTCCTCATCGTTAATTCCAAACGTGTACGACTCGCGGACTGAACCATAACCTCCTCCGGCTTCTGCTTCAGCTCACCCGAAAAAAGATCCCAAGCAAAATCCTCTTCTGTATAGCCAATTGCCTTGGTCCTCACGCCCCCGTCATACGTCACCACAAATCCGCTTTCGTCGGAAGCCCTACTCGCCATCGTAATGTCTCGATGCAGATTGGCAAACGCTACCCCTTTCACTCGATCATCGAGACGGGCCGTGAGCATCGTGTCCCCGTAAATGAAAGAGCGGAAACACTCCTGCGCCTCCGGTCCAATGTTCGCCAAAGAGAGACGACCCGACCGAACAAGGCGTTGCTGCTCGTCATTCGTCATTGATCCCAGAAACAGTGCCAGATAAATCGCTTCATCCGATTTGTATTCCGCCCCTAATTCTCCCTCTTCAAACTCGAAATCGCTCGAGTTCAATCCGGAAATCCAATCCAAACGCGCTCGACTCACGAGCCAGCCGAGCCTGCTACGATCAAGAATGCCTTGCAGTCCAAAAAACTTTCCCCCCAAAGGCGTTTTCAGAGCATAAGGTCCGACCGAAGCGAATACTCCGCGATCGGCGCGATGCCGCCGAGCGAGGTGCAGGTCAGAATGAGACCCGAGCATCCAACCATTGGCGTCCACGCGGATCGGTCCCCGATCAACCGGCAAGCTACCCAGATCAGGAATTTGACTATCGTCATCCGCCAAAAATGCCACCATTGGCGCCCCGCGTTCCGATGCATACTGAACCCAGTCTGCCCCCCCAAACATTCCTAGCGGGTCCTCCGCAGAGCCCTTCGCCAGTAACGTGCGGAACTCGTTTACTTTGGAAAGCAGTTCGGCTTCTCGGATGCCGGGCTCAACAATGACGCCAAGCCACCCCAATTTTGAAAATCGGCCTATCTTCGACAACGCAGGCATTGTCGCAGGTGTCAGCCCTTGCAGAGCCGTTGGCTTCTGTTCAAAATCGAGGAAAAATTCGCGGGGAAATCCCTTTGCGTCATAGAAATCAAAGCTGAAAATGTTCCGGTTTGGCTCGTCCCAAATCTGAAACGTTGCCCCCGCGATCATCTCATTAGGTGACGCATTCTCATCCTGCTTTCGATCCTGCAAAAACTGATTTTCAATGAAGAAGCTCTTGAATGCTCCCCGAGCATCGATGCTCAATCGCTGGAACAGCGGAAACGGATCGGTAGAAAACGCGTGCGTGTCCCAATCCAGCGAATCAGGAATCAAATCGACAGGGCGAAGCTCATGGAGCAATCTTGCTGCGAGTCGCCCTCTCGGCTCAGAACGACGTTTCGCAAAGAGTGCCAATCGTTTTGAAGCCGCGTTCAACTCTGGATCCGGCTTTTGCACGAACCCGGAATACCATCGGTTAAACTCCGCCTCCGTCCATGCCGTCGGAGAATAGTTCTTTGCTAATGCCGCAAATCGTCGCTCCAAAACCTTCAGCATATACGCGCGCCGAGAGTCCCGCTCCGCCTGCCGCTGCGCCTCCGATTGCCCCAAAAAGAACTCGCCGTCCGTCTCCCGCCATTCGCCGTTCAGCACCTTCGCGAGGTTCGCCCTCACCTCCGACCAAGGCCGCCCCGCCGTCCGAATCGCGACCACATCGTTCTCCATGTGCTTCGCGACCCGCATCGGAACCCCGACCGATTTCGACAACGCCGGAATCAAGTTCACCAACCGAATCCCCGGACTCTCAAAAGTCACCGGAGTCGACTGCAATACCAAACCCAGAGTCACCACGAGCACGATTTCATCTTACAAGAGAAAGTAATCCTCGCAAAAAGTGGATGACAAATCCCCTCTTATCTCTCCGAATATTTGGGAGTGCGCGGTGCGAGCCACGCTTTCCCTTTCGCAACCAGAATGAACACCGCCCGCCATCCCCGCCAAAAATCCACCAACATCCGACGCTTACCAAACCCGAACCCGCCAATCCCGCCAACGAAAAGCCAACGAAAATCGATCCCTTGCACTAATCCCCCAAACCATCTATCATAATCACCACTTGAACAATGCGGTCCAAGTCGGAGAGTCAAGTGGAGTGGAACGCAACCGAACAAGGATTCGATGAAATCTGGCTGAAGCCCGGAAAGCCGCGAAAGCATTACGAGCAACTGCTCAAGTCCTTCGGCAACATGTCGCCCGAAGAAGTCACCCGCCGAGAGACCCTCCAATACACCTCGCTCCTCAACCAAGGAATCACCTTCAACGTCTACGGCGAAACCGAAGGCCGCGAACGAGTCTTCCCGTTCGATTTCGTCCCGCGAATCATCACCGCCGCCGAGTGGGACCACCTCAAACGAGGCCTCACCCAGCGCATCACTGCGCTCAACATGTTCCTGCTCGACATCTACGGCGAGCAAGAAATCCTTCACAAAGGCATCGTTCCCTGGAACCTGATCCTTTCCCGAAAGGAGTACCGAAGGGAACTGAGAGGCATCATCCCACCCCGAAAGGTGTTCACCCACGTCTGCGGAACCGACCTCATCCGCGACGACCGAGGCGACTTCTTGGTCCTCGAAGACAACTGCCGATGTCCAAGCGGGGTCTCGTACGTCGTTGAGAACCGAAACCTCCTCGCCCGAACCTTCCCCGAGCTCTTCAATCGCTACCCCGTCAGGCCCGTCCGCGACTACCCGCAGATGCTCCTCGATACGCTCACCTTCGTCGCTCCGCACTACGGCGAAAACTCCCTTGCCGTCGTGCTCACCCCTGGCAGCTACAACTCCGCCTACTTCGAGCACTCCTTCCTCGCCCGCGAAATGGGAATCCCGCTCGTCGAAGGGCGCGACCTCATCGTCGAAGATAACCAAGTCTTTGCCCGAACCACCGAAGGCCGTCAGCGCGTCAGCGTGATCTACCGGCGCATCGATGACGACTTCATCGACCCCGTCGCGTTCAATCACGACAGCACTCTCGGCGTGCCCGGCCTCCTCAACGCTTACCGAGCCGGAACCGTCGCCCTCTGCAATGCCCCCGGGGCCGGCGTCGCGGACGACAAAGCCGTTTACGCGTTCATCCCCGAGATCATCCGGCACTACCTACAAGAGGAGCCTATCCTCAAGCAGGTCACTACCTTCACCGGCTACAAACCCGACGACTTCAAATACATGGTCGATCATGCCCATGAACTCGTGATCAAGACCACGGGCGATGCCGGAGGCTACGGCATGCTCATGGGCCCCATGGCGAGCAAAAGGGAAGTCAAAGAGTACGTCGCCAAAATGCACGAGAACCCTGGCAACTACGTTGGCCAACCGCTCATCGAGCTGAGCAGCCACTCCACGTTCCTCAACGGCCAATTCGTCCCGCGCCGGATCGATCTTCGCCCCTACATCCTCTATGGCGATCGGGTCCGGATTCTGCCCGGCGGTCTCACCCGAGTCGCGCTCAAAGAAGGCTCCTACGTCGTCAACTCAAGCCAGGGCGGCGGTAGCAAGGACACCTGGGTTCTGGAGGATCGCCGAGCATGATGCTCCTTCGCATCGCCGATTCGCTCTACTGGATGGGGCGCTACATTGAGCGCGCCGAAAACACCTGCCGCCTCCTCAAGGCCACCCACGAATTCACCGTTGAACTTTCGGGCCTCAACGACGAACTCGCCAACCGAGAGTGGTCGCTCCTCTTCGGAAACCGTCCGGCAAACGAGGGTTTAACCCCCAACGCGCAATACATCGACTCTTTCATGTATGACGCCTCCAACCCCCAGTCGGTCATCTACAGCATCGAACAAGCCCGAAGCAACGCCCGTAGCATTGGCGAAGTCCTCACCCGCGAGGTCATCCAGCAACTCAACGAGATGTACCACTCCATGGTCGCCGCGCGGCAAGCCGTAGCCCTCAATCCCGCCCGCCTCACCGACTTCACCGAGGCAACTCACAAAGACATCCTGACCCTCCTCGGCGCCATCGAGCACACCTTAACGCGCGATCAGGGCTGGACCTACATGAAGCTCGGCGAGGCGATGGAACGCACCCAGCGCACTCTCAAAGTTCTCGAACTAAGGCTCCCGAGCCTCCGCGCTGCCCATAAGGTCAACGACCTCTCCATGACCTTCGCTTACGGCCGAATCCTCCTCCTCAACCTCGCGTCCCTCGAAAACTACCGCCGGGTCTACGGAGCCCGGCTTGAGCCCGATCAAGTGCTCCGCTTCTTGCTCTTCAACGACCAAACTCCCCGCTCCGTCCACAGCGGCCTCAAGCGAATGAAGGCGTACGCCGACACCCTCCCATCCGCGCACTCCGGAATGCCAACCATGCGCCGCATCCTCGGCCGCAAACTCGCCGAAGCCCAATACGACGAAGCGCGAATCATGGCGATGTCCGACCTCGCCGAATACACTCAGCGCACCTCGCTCGCCCTTCTCAGCGCCCACGAAGCCCTCGTCAAACCCCAACATGAGGTGGAAGCATGATCCTCGACATCGAATACAGCCTCAATTTCACCTATTCCGGGTTCATCAGCGAGTCGTCAATGGAGCTTCGGGTCGAACCCAGTAGCAACAACCACCAAACCGTGCGCACCTTTTACATCGCGGTGGGACCCATCACCAAGGTCTTCCGCTACATCAACTGGCTCGGCGCACCCACCCACCATTTCTCCATCACCGAGTACCACCGCGAGATCCACGTCATCTCCCGATCGGTCATCGAAACCCATCCCAAGCACCCCACTCTGGATGCCGTTTTGGACGCCATCGAGGACATCCCCACCGACGGCCCCATCCTCGATTCGTTAATGTTCACAAGCCTGGTGTTGGACTCATCTAAGCTCCGCGAATTTTGCGCCGGAATCGACACGTCGGCGCCGCTCGGCGGTGTCGTCCAGCAAGTCGCCGACCTCGTCGCGCACCACATGACCTACATCCCAGAGGTGACGACAGTCGCCACCACGAGCGATGACGTGCTCGACCACCAAAGTGGCGTTTGCCAAGATTTCGCCCACCTTTCGCTCGCGATTCTGCGTGCACTCGGGATCCCGTGCCGCTACGTAAGCGGGTACTTCCACGTCGCCGAACCCACTAAACCTAGCGAAAGCCACGCGTGGATCGAGTTCTATTCACCGACCTTCGGCTGGTGCGGATACGACCCCACCCACTCCTGCGTTCCCGATGAGCGCCATGTCATCGTCGCCCACGGCCGTGACTACAACGATGCCGCCCCCAACCGGGGCGTCTATGTGGGTAACGCCACCGAAACTCTCAAAGTCGAAGTCAAAACCACCGAGACGGAGCCCGCAAGTCCTCTCGACCTTCGGGATGACATCGGCCGAATCGAAGTTCCGGTCTACGCCGAGTTTCCCCAGGTGTCGAGACCAGAAAGCCTCTCTCACCAGATGGCGTCGCAACAGCAGCAACAGCAATGAGAGTCTAGGCTCGGTAAACTGCTGGTTCCCATGTCCATCGACCTCAACTCCCGCGACGCCGTTACCGCTCTTGACCCGAAAGGGATGTGGCACTTCACGCAGGAATACCCCAACCAGTGCCGCACGGCCCTCAAGTTGGTCGATGGCGTAGAGTTGCCCTCAGGAGAGTTCAACCTGGCGATGCTCACGGGACTAGGCGGATCGGCCGTCGGCGGTGATTACGTCCGCGCGATGTTCGAGGCATTCGGCTCCATTCCGTTCATCGTTAACCGCGACTATCACCTGCCCTCCTACGTCGGCAAAAACACCCTCGTGTTCGCCACCAGCTACAGCGGAAACACCGAAGAAACCCTCAGCGCATACGCCGAGGCCAAAGCAGCCGGAGCGACCATCGTCTGCGTCACCAGCGGCGGAAAGCTCAAAGAGCTAGCCCAACAAGACGGCTTCGCCGTGATCACCGTTCCTGGCGGCCAACCTCCTCGAACCGCCCTCGGGTTCATGCTGGTCCCCGTGCTCGCCGCTGCCATCAAAATGGGACTGCTCCCCGAGCAAGACTTCGCCAAAGCCTTCGACTTGCTGGAAAGCCTGTGCAAAGAGTGGACCATCGAAGGTTCAAACCCCATCGCCAAAGACATGGCGAAAGACCTTCACGGCAACCTCGGAATCATCTACGGCCTGGGACCTTGGCAAGCCATCATTGCCAACCGCTGGAAGGGCCAGATCAATGAGAACAGCAAAAACCACGTCTTCGTGAACCAATTCCCCGAGCTTAACCACAACGAAATCCTCGCCTGGGTCAAGGCCGGCGAGCAGGGAGTAGGGAAGTACGTCGGCATCATCCTCGAAGACGGCACCGAAAGCGCGAAAATGAAGAAGCGCGCCGAAGTGACCGAAAGCCTCGTCAAAGACCTCTGCGCGTTCCGACACGTCGCCGCCGTCGGCGAGACGCCCCTCGAGAAGCTCCTCAGCCTCACCTACCTTGGCGACTTTGTCTCGCTCTACCTCGCCGCCCTCAACCAGGTCGACCCCGAGAACATCGACTCGATCAACATCCTCAAAACCGAACTCGGCAAAGTGAACTGACTATTCTCTCCCGGACATATCTAGAATCAACAATGTCCGGGAATCTCATTACAGTAGTTCAATGCCGTCCAATCCTCTCCCCACCTCGTAGGGTTTAATAGAAAGGGAGAGTTGATGAACGCGAAAGACTCAAGTTTCAATCTTTTCAGAAACTTCGGTGCATCTCCAAATTACGCCGGAGAGGTGGTTCCCCCGAACCAGGGCTTCGCCACATTCTCTCTGATCACTCTTCTCTACAACCTCCTCGTCGTCGCCTACGGAGTTTTCCTCCGCGCCGCCGGACTCGGAGACGGCTGCGGCGAAAACTGGCCGCTCTGTACCGGCTCAAAGAACCCCGAAAAGGGCTCCTTCGCGACCTTCGTCGAAGTCACCCACCGGCTCTCCACCACTCTGGTCGGTCTCTTCGCGATCATCATGGTGATCTGGGCCGTCCGCTACTTCGCCAAGGGTCACCCGGTCAAGAAGTACGCCGTCGGATTCCTGCTCCTCACCCTCGTCGAAGGGCTCGTCGGGCGCCACCTCGTTCTGCGCGGACTGGTCACCGACAAAGACACCGTCGAGCGCGCCCTCTGGATGGCTCTCCACGTCCTCAGCACATTCATCCTCCTCGGGTGCAACATGGGTGCCGTTCTGGCTTCGAGCGGCATCCGGCCCATCAAGCTCAAGGGTCAAGGCGTCGTCGGATGGCTTATTGCCTTTGGCTTTGTAGGAACGATTTTGCTCGGCGTCAGCGGCGCCATCTCCGCCTTCGGACACCAAGTCCGCCCCGATGTTCACGGCCTCTCAGAGCGCCTTCAAGTTGGCGCATTCTGGGCCAGCAAACTCGCCATCGCTCACCCGGTAGGGTCGGCCTCCATCGGGCTCTTCATGTTTCTCATGTGCGGCCTCGTGCAGCACCTCCGTCCCGATCCGGCTGTGAAAACCGCCTGCCGATGGGTCATGATCCTGCTCGGCGTCCAGCTCGGAGTCGGCCTAATCAATATCCTCCTCAAGGCGCCGATTCCCATCCAGATGATCCACCTCGTCCTCGCGGACCTGAACTGGATTTCTATGGTCTTGCTCGCCACCGCCGCCTTCGCGGTCGGCATCGAGCCAGTCGAGGTTCGCCCGGCCCCCGAAGAAGCCGAACCCAGCTCCGAGCCGCTCCGAGGAAAGGACCTGATCAAGGCCTACGTCGCTCTCACCAAGCCCCGCGTCATCAGCCTCCTGCTCTTCACCACGATGACCAGCATGATCGCCGCCCAAGGTTCTTGGCCCGGGCTCTGGCTCTTCTCGGTCGTGAGCGTTGCTGGATACATGATCGCCGGAGCCGCAAACGCGATCAACATGGTCATCGACCGCGACATCGACATCTCGATGAAGCGAACCGCCAAGCGGCCGACAGTTACCCAAAACATCTCAAGCGTCAACGCCCTCATCTTCGCCTTTACGCTTGCCGGACTCAGCTTCGCCTCCCTCTGGATCGTCGCAACCCCAATGAGCGCCCTCATGGCCCTCAGCGGCCTAGTGTTCTACGTCGTGATCTACACGATGCTTCTCAAGCGCCGAACGTGGCAAAACATCGTCATCGGCGGCGCCGCCGGAGCCTTCCCGCCGCTCGTAGGATGGTCGGCAATTACAGGTGATCTGCCTCCGCTCGCGCTCTATCTCTTCGCGATCATCTTTGTCTGGACGCCTGTCCACTTCTGGGCGCTTGCGATCCTCATCAAAGACGACTATGCCGCGGCCGGAGTCCCGATGCTCCCCGTCGTAAAAGGGAACCGCGTCACCGTCATCCAAATCGCCGTCTACACAGTGGCGACCATCATCACGACCTTCATCCCCATGTTCCTCAAGGATGTCGGATGGGTCTACTTCGCCTCGGCTGTGGTGCTCAACCTGCTCCTCGTTCGCGCAGTTTGGAGATTGTGGCAAAACTGGGAAGAACGCCCAAGGGCAAGCTGGCTCTTCCACTACAGCATGCTGTACCTCGCAATTTTGTTCCTAATGTTCGCGGTTGACCGGGTGATTGTCCTATGAAATCACCGCAAAACACCGCTTCTCGTCGGCAAAGTGTCGCCTCCACCCGGTATCATCATGGATCGTTTGGGGTCGTCAAAAACGTCAAACGCGTCCGCCCGCATGGAAGCTGGGTCGGACACCAAATGGAGTCTCTGTAAAGTATGGGTTCGCAGGTCTTTAAGCCAAGTGCCAATTCGGTGGCACAAGTCGCGCTGATTTGTCTCGCGACGGGTCCGCTCCTTGTTGGGCTGTCGCTCGCCGCATTGTCGCGGTCTCCAGCCAACACAAAGGTAAACGTTCCAAAGAACCAACCGGTTCCGTTTTCTCACCAGCACCACAACTGGGAGTTGGGAATCGACTGCCGATACTGCCATACCAGTGTCGAAAAGTCCAGCTACGCAGGCATCCCCTCTACCGAGACCTGTATGAGCTGCCACTCGCAAATATGGACCAACTCACCGCTTCTTGAGCCAGTGCGCCAGAGCTACGAGACCGGAACTCCCATTGTCTGGAACAAGGTCAACAAGGTCCCCGATTTCGTCTACTTCAACCACTCGATTCACGTCAACCGAGGCCTCAACTGCAATACGTGCCACGGCGCGATGAATGACCAGCACATCACCGCCAAGGGCAATGCCTTCCAGATGGCCTGGTGTTTGCAGTGCCACCGCGCTCCCGAGCGATACCTGGGATGGCAAAAGGATCTCGCCAAGGAGCACCCGTCCGCAACTCCTCGCGAGCTTGCATTCAAGCTCTATTGGAAGCTCCAAGAGAAAGGAAAGTCGCAACTCTCGCCCGCCGAAACTCAGCTCGTCAACGGTGCCTTCGATGGTCTCGATGATGCTGAAACGAAGGAAGCAGGAAAGGCAATCATCGACAAGCTTGGCATCAAGGTTCAGCAGCTCGCCGACTGCGCGGTGTGCCACCACTAAGGATTCAACTGATGGAGACGATCGAAAACATAACGATTGAAAACCGCGAGCAAGCTCTCGCCAAAATGCGAGCCGAGCTTGAAGGGAAGCGTGGGCGTCACTACTGGCGAACTCTTGAGGAGGTCATGCAGACTCCCGAGTTCGAAAAGTGGTTCGAAGACGAATTCCCGAACCGACAAAGCATTCCTGAGATCGACCGCCGATCTCTCCTGAAGTTTGCTGGAGCATCCTTGGCCCTCGCCGGGCTCACCGGCTGCCGAGGCGTCTTCCTGCCCGAAGACAAGCTTGTTCCTTACGTGAAATCGCCCGAGGAAATGATCCCCGGGAAGCCGCTCTTCTACGCCTCCGCGCTCACCCTTGCGGGATACGCAACTGGCGTTTTGGTCGAGCAGCACGAAGGGCGCCCGGTCAAGCTCGAAGGTAATCCCGATCACCCATCTTCCCTCGGCGCTCTTGACTCGATGACTCAAGCCGAAATCTTGAGCTTCTACGATCCGGATCGATCGCAGAACGTGATGGAGAAGGACGAAATCTCAACTTGGGATTCGTTCTACAAGGCCGCCGCGCCGCTCTTTGCCGCAGGTGGAGTCGCGATTGTCACCGGTGCCGTCACCTCCCCGACCTACGCAAGGCTGCTCGCCCGAGCTCAAGCGAAGGGTGCGAAGGTTTACCTTCACGAGCCCGCAGGTCGAAGCAATGTTCACAAGGCCGTAGCCGTCGTCACCGGCAAGGCTGGCGTCCCCGTCTACGATTTTGCAAAGGCGAAAGTAATCGTCTCGCTCGACGGTGACTTCCTCAGCAAGTCCGACAACCCCGGGGCGCTCGTCTATACTCGCCAATTCGCACGCGGACGAAAGGTTCGCGGCGAGAAGGGCGAGATGAATCGCCTCTACGCCTTCGAAGCCGCTCCTGGCCTCGTCGGTGCAATGGCCGACCACCGTTATGCGGTCAAGCCAAGCGATGTCTACTCCATAGGATGCGCTCTCGCAAATGCGCTTGGTATGGCGCAAGTGCAAGGCAATGCTCCTGCCGAAGTCGCCAAAGATCTGGCCGCAATCGTCGCTGACCTCCAGGCTCATCGAAGCGCTTCGCTAGTGGTTGCCGGTGAGCATCAGCCCGCCGAAGTCCACCAACTTGCATTCCAACTCAACTCGCTCCTCGGAAACGTGGGTCAAACGGTTCGCTTTATCGAATCGCCCGAAGCAACCGCGGGAATGGCAACGATTAGCGACCTCGTTGCTGATCTGAAAGGCGGAAAGGTCAAGGTTCTCTGGTTCAACAACACGAACCCGGCCTACAATGCCCCTGGCAATCTCAAGTTCGCCGAAGTGCTCGAAGCCGCCAAGTCGGTCGCCAAGATTCACCACGGTCTGTACGTCGACGAAACCGCTGAGCTCTGTGACTGGCACCTCCCAATGACCCACGGCCTCGAAGCTTGGGGTGACGCGCGAGGTCACGACGGTACCGTCTCAATTGCTCAGCCGATCATCGCTCCGCTCTTCGACTCGCGAAGCGACATCGAGGTCCTTAGCGGCCTCCTCGGCGAACTCAAGGGTGGCTACGATCTCGTCCGCGAGACGCTCCAGTCCAAGGGATTTGGCGGAGGCGCCTTCGAGAAGGCTTGGCGCGAAGCCGTCCACGCCGGAACGATCCCGAACAGTGCAAGCGCCGCCATCGCAATGGCTGGTGGAGCTGCCGCGCTCCCTGCTCCCGCCGCGAGCAAGGGAATGGAGGTCACCTTCGTTGCTGACCCAACAATCTTCGACGGTCGTTTCGCCAACAATGGCTGGCTCCAAGAAACTCCAAAGCCGCTCAGTAAGCTGGTCTGGGATAACGTCGTTTACCTCTCGCCTGCTGACGCCGAAAAGCTCGGAATCGAAAAGGACGCAACCGTCACGGTCAAAACTGCCGCGGGCGAAGTTGAAGGCACGATCTTCATCCTTCCTGGTCACGCAAAGGATGCAGTCACGATCCATCTCGGTTACGGTCGAACAAGCGGAGGAACCCTCGCTTCGATCACCGGAGTTGATGGTGGCGGATTCAACGCCTACAAGCTAATTTCCGCCGGAAAGACTGGTTTCGACTCGGTCACCATCACCCCGACCGGAAAGTGGCAACACCTCTCGACCACCCAGGGTCACAATCCGCTCGGTGGCGACCGAATGCCCGACCACCGCGACATCATCCGCGAGGCATCACTCGAGAAGTTCAACGCCGCCGAGAATAAGCGCGAAGCGCTCATGATCGGCCACTCGCTCGATCAAGAAGAGATCAAGAAGAACAACCTCTACCCTGAGGAAATCTTCGAGTGGAACGGCGACCAGTGGGGCATGACCATCGACATGAACTCTTGTGTCGGTTGCGGAGCCTGTGTCACTGCTTGCCAAGCCGAAAACAACATCTCGGTCGTCGGTAAGGAGCAAGTTGCTAAGGGGCGCGAAATGCACTGGATCCGAATCGACCGCTACTACAGCGGATCCGACGACAATCCAACTGTGACCTGGCAGCCCGTCGCGTGCGTCCACTGCGAAAAGGCTCCCTGCGAACCAGTTTGCCCCGTCGCAGCTACGGTCCACAGCCACGAAGGTCTCAACCAGATGGTCTACAACCGCTGCGTTGGAACCAGGTACTGCTCCAACAACTGCCCCTACAAGGTTCGACGCTTTAACTACCTCAACTGGAGCGACAACCAGGCTCAGTTCAGCGAGCGCGTCAGCAAGGTCAGCACCCGAGCCATTCCCGGCCCGATCAACACGCCAAAGGACAACGGAATTCAGCTCCTCAAGATGCTGAACAACCCGGACGTCTCGGTTCGCGGTCGAGGCGTCATGGAGAAGTGCACTTACTGCGTCCAGCGCATCAACGAGGCTCGAATCGAGGCCAAGAAGGCCGGTCGTTCGATCCAAGAAGGCGACATCGTCACCGCTTGCCAGCAGGCATGCCCTGGCGAAGCAATCACTTTTGGCAA
Source organism: uncultured Fimbriimonas sp. (assembly GCA_964566635.1). Classification (GTDB taxonomy): domain Bacteria; phylum Armatimonadota; class Fimbriimonadia; order Fimbriimonadales; family Fimbriimonadaceae; genus Fimbriimonas. The sequence goes on from CAZMJL010000002.1 coordinate 376,293, forward strand.
CATCGCTGATAAGAACAGCGAAGTCGCCAAGCTCCGACGCGATCCGCGAAGCTACCTGCTTCTCGAAGAGCTTCAAACCCGGCCGCGAACTTCGCACCTTGCCAAGCTTCGCAATCCTAACCCAGAGATCAAAACTGCAATGACCGAGGAGGCACATCACTAATGGCCAAAGTTCAGGATCGCAAGCTGAACGACCTTCTGATCACGGGCGATCAGACGTACGCGTCGATCGACCACTCAGTTGGACGACTCGTCCTTGACCCTAAGTCGCACAGCAAAGCATGGTGGTATTTCCTCATCGCTGGCGTGCTCGGGACGGGACTCCTTGGCGTCTCGATCGGCTGGCTCCTCTACCAAGGAATCGGCATCTGGGGCAACAACGTTCCTTCCGCATGGGGCTTCGACATCATCAACTTCGTTTGGTGGATCGGTATAGGCCACGCAGGAACGCTGATATCGGCGATTTTGCTCCTCCTCCGGCAACAATGGCGAAACTCCATTAACCGATTTGCAGAAGCAATGACGATCTTCGCCGTTATGTGCGCAGGTCTCTATCCGATTCTGCACACTGGTCGACCTTGGAACGCCTACTGGCTCTTCCCCTATCCAAACATCCTCGCCATGTGGCCGCAGTTCCGGTCACCGCTGATGTGGGACGTTGCCGCAGTTTCAACCTACTTCTCGGTTTCCGCAGTCTTCTGGTTCGTCGGACTCATCCCCGACTTCGCAACTCTGCGCGACAAAGCGACCAACAAGTACGCCAAAGTCATCTTCGCCACCCTGGCAATGGGCTGGCGCGGAAGCAACCAACACTGGCACCGATACGAGCAGATGTACCTCCTCTTGGCCGGTCTCTCAACTCCGCTCGTTCTTTCGGTTCACAGTATCGTTAGCTTCGACTTTGCGATCTCCATCGTCCCAGGCTGGAACGTCACCGTCTTCCCGCCCTACTTCGTCGCCGGAGCCGTCTTCGCCGGATTCGCCATGGTTCTTACCTGGGGTATCCCGATCCGCAAGTACTACAAGCTTCAGCACCTGATTACCGACCGACACCTCGACTGGATGTGCAAGATCCTGCTCGCAACCGGTCTGATCGTGTTCTACGGCTACGTCCTCGAAATCTTTTACTCCTGGTACAGCGGCAACTTCTACGAGTACAAGTTGCTCATCAAGACCCGCTTCACCGGAATCTACGCTTGGGCTTACTGGTTGCTGATGTTCTGCAACGGTATCGCTCCGCAGATCTTCTGGTGGCACAAGGCTCGAAAGAACACCGTGATCATTATGATCATCTGCCAATTCGTCAGCCTTGGAATGTGGCTCGAGCGATTCGTCATCATCCCGATGTCGCTCACCAGCAACTACCTTCCGTCAAGCGACAAACCGTACTATCCGACCACGTGGGATTTTGCGATGTTCGCCGGAACGATTGGCTTCTTCATCTTCCTCATGATGCTCTTCATCCGCTTCCTGCCGGTGATCAACATCTTCGAGGTGAAGGACCTGCTCTTCAAGCAGGGTGGCAAAAGGGAATACGTCGATGATGTTGTGGAGGCACGCAGCTAATGGCTCACGATTGGTCTGATCCATCTGGTCTTTGGGGCTTAGTGGGAGAGTTCGAATCTCCCGAAGCCCTGATGAAAGCCGCCGAAGCGGCAAAGCACAAGGGGTTCCGCAAAATGGATGCCTACTCGCCGTTCCCGATCCACGGGCTCAGCGAGGCAATCGGCTTCCGCGACACCAAGGTGCCGTGGACGGTCTTCACGTGCGGCATCCTCGGGACCACAATCGGTTACACGCTCCAGTACTACACAGCGGTCATCGACTATCCGATGAACGTCGGTGGAAAGCCGCTGAACTCGATTCCCGCGTTCATCCCGGTGGCCTACGAAGCGACCATTCTCTGCGCTGCCTTCAGCGCCGCAATCGGAATGTTCGTTTACAACAAGCTTCCGAAGCCGTACCACCCAATCTTCAACGCCAAGAACTTCGAGCGAGCTACCCAAGACCGGTTCTTCCTCGCCATCGAGGCCGAAGACCCCAACTACGATGCGAAAACCATCGAGAAAGTTATGAGAGAAAACGGAGCCGTGGAGGTATCAGAATGCGACTTCTAAAGGGAGCACCAGTTTCGGTTCTCGCCCTCGGCGTCTTCCTCGCCGGATGTAACACCGACCAATGGGTTCAGCCCAAGACGCACCCGCTCGACAAAAGCGAGTTCTTTGCTGACGGTCAAGCATCCCGCCCGCTCCTCACGGGAACGGTTGCCCGAGGACACCTTCGCGACGACAGCGTTTTCTTCACCGGAATCGAAAACGGCAAGTGGGTCGACAAGATCCCCGCGACCGTCGATTTGGCGTTCATCCGACGCGGCCAAGAGCGATTCGACATCTACTGCACGCCCTGCCACGGACGCGTTGGTGATGGAAACGGAATGATCGCCCAGCGCGGATTTAAGCTCAAGCGACCAGTCGGCAACTACCACACGGACCGCCTTCGCGCCATGCCCGTGGGCCACTTCTACGATGTCATTACAAACGGCTACGGAGCCATGTATTCCTACGCAAGCCGTATCGAACCAAAAGATCGATGGGCTATCGTTGCTTACATCCGAGCTCTTCAAGTGAGTCAGAACGCTAAGCAAAGCGACCTGACTGCGGAGCAAATCGCAAAGATGAATGAGAAACCGAAGGCAGAAACCGCCCATGAAGGAGGTGCCCACTAATGGCTGAAGCAACCATGAGTGCACCAGTTTCGGCAGATTACGGCGACAAGCCAGGATTCCTCAAATACAAGGGCCCCGTCACCATGGCGGGCGGTATTGGTTTCCTCGGACTCATCGCTTACCTCGCATTCGGCAGCGGAGAAGGGCACACGCACCTTCTCAACTCCTACATGTATGGCTACATCTTCTGGGTCATCGTGACCTGCGGAGCCCTCGGCCTCACGCTTCTCCACAACTCGATTAAGAGTAGCTGGACGCTCGCTGTCCTTCGAATCTTCGAAGCCGGCACAAGCCTCATGATGTGGGTCATGCTCGCAATCGGACTCGTTCCGGTTCTGATGCACATGCCCGAAGTTTATGAGTGGGCTAAGCCGGAAGCCGCAAACGATACGATCCTTAAGGGCAAGGCCGCGTTCCTCAACGTGCCAATGTTTGCCGGAGTCGTTCTCGGTTCCTACGCCGCCTTCGCCGGAATGGCGAGCTACCTGCGCCGAAGCACCAACCGACACGACAAGAGCGGAGATTCTAACGAGTACCAGCTCCGAACCAACTTCGCAACGCCGATGATGGTCGTCTTCGTGGTCTTGCTTACATTCGTGCTCACCATGCTCGGAATGTCGCTCACGCCGCACTGGTACAGCACCATCTACGGGCTCTGGCTCCTCATCGGAGGCGCGCAAGCCGCTCTCTCGATGAGCACCTTCCTGGTTTGCAAGAACGCAGGCAAGAAGCCTTATTCGGATGCATTCTCGCCGGCCCTCACCAAGGACCTTGGCAACATGATGTTCGTTCTCACCATGCTGTGGGGCTACACCTCGGTGTCGCAGCTCATCATTCTTTGGAACGGAAACTTGCCAGAAACGACCTCGTTCTACGCTCACCGCGGTGCCGACGCCGCCCTCGGCTGGAACCTGATCGGCGGATCGACGATTCTCGGATGCTTCGTCATCCCGTTCGTCACGCTTCTCTCGCCCCGCGTGAAGCGATACCCACAACGCCTGGCCAACATCGCCCTGTTCATCTTCTTCTTCCGAATCCTGGACGTGTACTGGATCATCGGCGCGGCAATCCCTGAGCGGATCAGCCCCGCCGCCTTCGGTCCTAGCACCTTCCTCGATTTCGGCGGTTGGATCGTGATGGCTCTCGCCTGGTTCGCAGTCATGCTCAACCAAGTCGAAAAGGCGCCGCTCCTTCCGCTCTACGACAAGCGCCTTGAGGAGGCAAAGCACAATGCACACTAAGCCAGATCCAATCGATCCCGATGTCTTAGAGAAAATGGGTTACGACAAGCGGGACCTTAACGTCCCGGTTGTCCGCAAAGCGACCATTTGGATTTCCGCGATCTGTATCATCTGCTACTTCGTAGCAGTAGTGATCTACAACTTCTTCACCAGCGGTTCGCTCCGGCACCAGACGAAGGAGCCAGTCGCTTCGCGCAATCAGGGACTGAAGGGTCAACCAGAGCTTCAAGACAACATCACGACCAAGATCGACATCGTTCGAATGCGAAAGCAGGAGAATGAGCGACTGGAGAATGCCGGAATTGACGCTCAAACGGGCAAGGTTCACATCCCCATCGAACAAGCCATGCGGATGGTCGCGTCGCAAGGTGTCTCGACCGGAAACGAAGTCGCCGCCAAGACGACCGGCAACACCATCAAGCAGAACGCAGAAGGAGCCGCAACGAACTAACGAACATGAGAACACGAGGAGTCAGCAATATCTGGATTCCCATGTTGGCAATTGCCATCGTCGTGTTCTTTTATTCGATCACCCGTTCGCGCGGACAAGGCGTCTTCGCAAACAAGTTCAGCCTCAAGCCGCAAATCGGTGGGCAAATGCCCGTCGAAACGCCGCTGAAGGACGAAGATGGCAAGGACGTATCGATAGGGAAGTATCTCCAATCGACCCGCCCGGTCATGCTGCTTCCCATCTTCTACAAGTGCAACGGAGTTTGCTACACCGAGCTTGATTCGCTCACGAAGATGCTCATCAAGGAAGCTGCCGTCAGCACCAAAAAGACGGTTGACAGCGTCCTCCCCGGGCGCGACTTCGATGTCGTCATCGTAAGCATTCACCCCAAAGAAACCCCCGACCTCGCACGCGCCAAAAAGGCCGAGATCATGGGGCTATTCTCCGAGGGCTGGAAGAAGCTCTCCCCGCAAGACCAAGAGCGCCTCTACACCACGCTCGAGAGCGGAATGCACTTCACAACGGGCAAGCCCGAAGACGTACGCAAGCTCACCGAGGCCATGGGCTTCGAGTACACCTACGATGAAGGTCGAGATTGGGTCAACCACCCTGCCGCCGCCGCATTCCTCTCCGGAGGAGGCAAGATCGTCGCCTACAACACGGGTCCCAATTTTGCGACCGTCACCGTTCGCGCCGCCGTCAAAGACGCCAAACTCGGCAATGTCGAACCCCTTGGTGATGTCTTCCTGCTCGGCTGCTTCAAGATGGAGGCGACGAGCCCCCGAACCCGTAGTATCGTTCAAATCCTTAACATCTCGGCGGTTTTCACCGCCCTGCTCACTGGGTTCGCCATCTACAAGATGAACAAGCGATTCCCAAACAATCCAATTTCGTCCGGAGGCCCTCAGGCCTAACCGGTCCAAACAAAGATAGATCATGAACTTCTTCAACTTCCCGATGAATCCGCCCGCGGCGTCGAACTTTGCGACAGAACATGACGCACTGTTCTATCTCATCACCGGAATGTCGGTGTTCTTCGCGGTCATCACATTCTTCTTTGTGATCTACTTTGCCCTGAAATATAAAAAGGGTTCCAAGGCCGACCGAAGTAGCCCTCAGTACGAAAACGCTCGAATGGAGTTCTGGTGGGTCCTCGTGCCAACAATTCTCGGCATTGGCATCTTCCTTTGGAGCACCAAGATCTTCGTGGATATGCGCACCCCGCCGAAAAACGCCAAGGAAATCTTTGTGATCGGTAAGCAGTGGATGTGGCACGTCCAGCACCCGAACGGTGTTCGGGAGAACAACACTCTTCACGTGCCGATCGATACCGACATCAAGATCACGATGATCTCGCAAGATGTCATCCACGCCTTCTACATCCCGGCATTCCGTGTGCAGTACATGACGGTCCCAGGTCGATACACCCAGATGTGGTTCCGGCCAACCGCTGTCGGCAAGTACCACCTCTTCTGCAACATGTATTGCGGAACCCAGCACTCCGAAATGGGCGGCTCGGTCATCGTCATGTCCAAGCGCGACTACGCTGACTGGCTCCGCCAAAACGGAAATGTTCGCGAGAACCTGACGGCATCCCAAACGGGTGAAAAGCTATTCAATAAGATCGGATGCGGCAACTGCCACGGCGATCAAGACCTCATCCCACGCGGACCAACCCTTCGCGGACTCTTCGGCAAAACCCGAGAAACCAACGACGGTCGCCGATGGATCGCCGACGAAACCTACATCCGAGAATCGATTCTTCGACCTGCCGAGAAGGTCACTAAGGGCTACGGACTCACCATGCCGGGCTACAAGGACCTCTCCGAAGAAGACATCATGAACATTATCAGCTACATCAAGGGTGGAGCTGTTCCTTCGACGCCGACAAGCACGGTCGCACAAGCGTATCCTGGTGTGAACGCGCAAGTTGGCGGAAAAGTGGGACTCAATTCAAACGCGCTCCAGTACAACGCTGAAGGCGCTGACGCAACCCCAACTAGGCGCGGAAACGGCCCCGCAGTTGGTGCACTCGCGGCCGAAAAAGGAGATCAACAATGAGTACGACGGTAACGACCGAAATTGGCGGCTTGGAGCATAAGCCAAGCGGCACAAGCAATTACCTCACAAACGGGCACTCGATCCGTTCATGGCTTCTTACCGAAGACCATAAACGTATCGCAATGCTCTACCTCTTCTCGGTCACGTTCTTCTTCTTGATCGGAGGAGCCGCAGCCGCTGGCGTCCGCTACGAGCTCATCGCTCCTGCCGGAAACGTCATGGAGTCCGAGACCTACAACAAGCTCTTCACCGCGCACGGCGCCGTGATGGTCTTCTTGTTCCTGCTCGTCGCCCTCCCCGCCGTGTTCGGCAACTTCCTCATCCCGCTGATGATCGGTACGAAGGACCTTGCGTTCCCTCGTCTTAACCTTCTCAGCTGGTACCTCTACATGTCGGCCGGAACCTGTATCATGCTCGCCACCCTCGGCGGCGGCGTCGATACTGGCTGGACGTTCTACACGCCGTACTCCAGCATGTACTCCAACAGCAACGTCTCCTTGACGCTACTCGGAGTCTTCCTCGGCGGATTCAGTTCGATCACGACAGGTATCAACTTCATCGTCACGGTTCACAAGATGCGTGCGCCGGGAATGACGTGGTTCCGACTCCCCCTCTTCGTGTGGAGCCACTACGCCACCGCGATCATCATGCTTCTCGGAACCCCGGTCGTTGCCATTACGCTCCTCTGCGTTATCTGGGAACGAACCTTCCAGCTGCCGATCTTTAGCCCCGAACTTGGCGGAGACCCCGTTCTCTTCCAGCACATGTTCTGGTTCTATAGCCACCCGGCGGTTTACATCATGATCCTGCCCGCATTCGGAGTCATCTCCGAAATCATGACCGCGTTCAGCCGCAAGCGAGTCTTCGGCTACCACATGATCGCGTTCAGCTCGCTGGCAATCGCCTTCCTTGGCTTCCTCGTCTGGGGCCACCACATGTTCGTGTCCAGCCAGTCGATGTACCAATCGGTCATCTTCTCGCTCATCACGTTCCTCCTCGCAGTTCCATCTGCAATCAAGGTATGGAACTGGACCGCGACCATGTGGAAGGGCAACGTCGTCCTCGCATCTCCGATGATCTACGGAATCGGCTTCCAAGGCCTCTTCCTCATCGGTGGTCTTACCGGAACCTACCTGGCATCCGCCGGAACCGACGTCCACCTCTCCGCAACCTACTTCATCGTCGCCCACTTCCACTACGTCATGGTCGGTGGAACCATCATGGGCTTCATGGCGGCCCTCCACTTCTGGTGGCCAAAGATGACCGGACGCCTCTACAACGAGAGCGTGGCAAAGTGGAACGCAGTGTTGGTCTTCATCGGATTCAACCTCACGTTCTTCCCGCAGTTCATCATGGGCTGGATGGGTATGCCGAGACGGTATCACTACTACTACTTCGCTCCAGAGTATCAGCCGTACCACTTCATGTCGTCCGCTGGTGCATCCGCGCTCGCCGTCGGGTTCATCATCCCCCTCTTCTACCTTGCTCACTCGTGGTTCAAGGGCGAAAAGGCCGGCGACAACCCGTGGAACGTGCACGGACTCGAGTGGGCAACTACCTCGCCTCCTCCCACGGAGAACTTCACCTACAAGGTCATCGTTACCGACGATGTCTACGACTACGATCCGGTGGCGGAGCATGAAAATGACATGGCCGCTCAAGGAGCGAAAGCTTAAGTAAATGGCACACGCAGCACACGGCGATGAGTTCAGCGTACTGAAATTCCAGTACGAAGACATGGACCAACAAAACGACAGCTATGTCATCGGGATGTGGACGTTCCTCGTCACCGAAGTCATGTTCTTCGGAATGTTGTTCTTCACGTACTCGCTCTACCGCGCCAACTACCAGATCGACTGGTGGAAATCGCACGAGCACCTCGATTGGAAGCTTGGGGGCATCAACACCCTCAACCTTCTCATCAGCTCGTTCCTCATGGCCACCGCTGTGCGGTTCGCGATGCTCAAGGATCGAAAAAAGGTCATCCCGCTCCTCGGCGCCGTCGTCGCCTGTGGCGGACTGTTCATGGTCATCAAGTACTTCGAGTACAGCTCCAAGTATGCCGACAAGCTCTTCCCAGGGCCTGGCTTCACCACGAACCCCGAAGTGCTCCACGGTGCCAATCTTAACCACGCACAATTGTTTTACGGACTGTACTTCGGTATGACCGGACTCCATGGCGTGCACGTTATCGTCGGAATGCTCCTCATTTCCGTCCTCGCGATGATGTGGATCAAAGGCAAAAAGATCGTCACCGAAGACTACATCCCAACTGAGTTGATCGGACTCTATTGGCACTTCGTCGACATCGTCTGGATCTTCCTCTACCCCCTCTTCTATCTCATGCCCGCACCCCCCGGAGCAGGAGGTCATCACTAATGGCAAAGTCACCTCTCTCAGCCGCCCACGGTGATCACGGCGATCACCACGAGTACGATTCGTCGCACCACGCGCATCCGCAGTCGATGTACATATCGACGGCACTCAAGTTGGCGTTCCTGATGGCGCTTACTATCGCCGCCGCTCAGGTCGACATAGGGCACATCATCGCCAAGAACGAGCAGTGGGGCTACTACATCAACAACGTCATTGCCCTCGGAATCGCGGCTGTGAAGACCTACCTCGTTGTCATGATGTTCATGCACGTTAAGTGGACCAGTAGCGTCGGCAAGATGTTTGCGCTCATGGGCTTCTTCTTCCTGATCCCGCTCTTCAGCACTTGGACCGACTACTGGTTCCGACAGCACGAGCCGGTCGTCAGTTGGTACAACAACGACTACAAGGAGAGCGCTCTTCCCCGCAAGATCGGCGATCACGACGCCCTTCCCACCCCCGATCCAACCGAAACCAATACTCAAAACCGCATCCCCAAATCGATGTGGTAAGAGCTGCCGACTTCAATGGGTGCGCTTCAAGCGCACCCATTCTTGCTTTGGAGTGCCTACAAGCATGCGATTCATCGCGCGTCTCGCAGATCAAGTTGAGAGGACTCAACTCAAAAATGCATGGAGCGCTACCGGGATCGCAGGCGGTTCGCCTGCTCCAATAAATCAGCTAAACGCTTGGCTCCGGAATCACACGCCGAAGCTCTGACTCCATCCACGCCGCGATCTCCTCGTTCGTCGCGTCCTTTCCAAAGGTCCGCGCCTCCCCCCAAGTCGCCGACACGACGCCCAGCGCCGGACGAGGAATCATCGACCCATACGGAACCATCCGGTTCGTATTCCGCAGCCCGCAACAAATCACCGGAACCTCAGACATCCGCACGATCAACGCCGCCCCTTCACGAATCTCCTGAAGCCGCCCCGTCTCCGAAAGCATCCCCTCCGGAAAGATTCCCACAACCTGACCAGACCGCGCCAATTCCGAAGCGATCCGCAACGAGCGCCGGTCCGGAGCCCCGCGCTTAACCGGAAAAGCTCCCCAAAACCGCAGCCAAGTCCCCACCACCTTCATGGAAAAGAGCTCGCTCTTGCTCATAAAGTAAATCGGGCGCGGACAACACCCCTGCAACACCACCGGATCACAATCCGAAAGATGGTTCGCGATTACAATCAATCCCCCGGATCGAGGCACCCGCGAGGCGCCCGAATACCGAGTCGGCCCCAAAAGCGTAATCAGCGGCCAACCGACAGCCTTCACCAGCCACATCCACTTATGGCCTCGCGCAACCGGAAGCTCAAGTTCAGCCGCCATTCGTCACCTTCATCAACGCCTTAAAGTAGGATTCGTGTTCCAGCTTCAACACCTTCGCTGCCAAAGTCTCCGGCGTGTCATCAAGCTCAACCGGGCAAGAGGCCTGCAAAATCACCGCCCCCTCATCATACTCCTCGGTCACAAAGTGAACGGTGCACCCACTCTCTCGCTCGTCCGCCGCAATCACCGCCTCATGCACATGCATCCCGTACATCCCCTTCCCCCCAAACTTCGGAAGCAAAGCCGGATGAATGTTCAATATTCGGCCCGCAAACTTCGCCACAACGGAGGCGGGCAAGAGCTTCATGTACCCAGCCAAACAAACGTAATCCGCATCCGAAAGCGCCCGCATCAAGCGCTCCTCGTAAGCAACCTCTCCCGCAAAGGGAACTTCACACACATCCAGACCCTCCGCCAGCGCCGCCAATGCCCCAGGCGCATCCGCCCTCGGAGTGACCACCTTTTGCACCACCATCGAATCACTCAATTTGATTCGCGTGGCGAGCGCGAGCATATTCGACCCGCGCCCCTTCGACCCAATCAAAATCGCGATTCTATGCACGACTCAAGCATACATGAGAAGCACTGAACACATTCCCAGTACACTGGCGAACAATGCTCTCCGCACTCGCCGCCACCCTCCTAGCCCCCCGGCTCAACGTCATCTACATCATGGCGGACGACCTCGGCTACGGCGAACTCGGCTGCTACGGACAAAAGCTCATCCCAACCCCCAACATCAACCGCCTCGCCGCCGAAGGAACTCGGTTCACTCGCTTCTATGCCGCCAGCACCGTATGCGCCCCCACTCGCGCCTCCCTCATGACCGGCCTCCACCAAGGGCACTCACCCATCCGGGGCAACAAAGAAAAAGGCGGATTCGGACCCAATGACCCCGAAGGCCAAATGCCGCTTCCTTCCGGAACAATGACCATCGCCGAGAACCTCAAGGCCGCCGGATACCGGACTGCCATCTTCGGCAAATGGGGACTCGGCGGACCCCAACCCGGCGAAACTCCGATGGACCACGGCTTCGACATCTTCTATGGCTACCTCTGCCAGCGCCGCGCCCACAACCATTACCCCGCCTACCTCTGGAACAACCACCAGCCCGATCTCCTCAACAACGTCGGCGGAAGTGCCCACCAAAAAGCCGAAACCGTCCCCACCGACCTAAACGAGTGGAGCAAAACCTACAACGGAAACGACTTCGCCCATAACAAAATCCTCGACCGCGCCCAAGCCTTCATCAAAAAGAGCAAAGCGAATCCGTTCTTCATCTATTACGCCACCACCATTCCCCACGCCGCCCTCCAAGCCCCGCCCGAATGGATCGCCAAATTCCCCACCGAGTGGGATCCCAAGCCCTACCTTGGCACCAACGGCTACCTACCCACCCCTCGCCCCCGAGCAACGTACGCCGCCATGATCGCCTACCTCGACTACACCGTCGGCGAACTCCGAAAGACCCTCGAAGAGCAAGGCATCGCCGACCGCACCCTCATCTGCTTCACCAGCGATAACGGCGCAACCTTCAATGGCGGTGTTGATACCGAGTTCTTCAACTCAAACGGCGGCCTCCGGGGCAAAAAGATGTCTCTCTACGAAGGCGGAATCCGCGAACCCTTCATCGCCTGGTGCCCCGGCGTCGTCCCCGCCGGAAAAACCATCGACGCCCCCTTCGTCGCCTACGACACCTTCGATTCTCTCTCCGAGCTCTGCGGAGCCAAACCCCAACGCACCGACGGCGTCAGCTACGCCTCCGCCCTCCTCGGCCAAGAACCCAAAAAGCGCGATTTCATCTACGTCGAGTACCCCGAAGCCAGCGCCATGCAGGCCGTCTGGATCGGCAACTTCAAAGTCATCCGCCCCGATCTCAAAAAGAATCCCAACAAGATCGAGGTCTACGACCTCCAATCCGACCCCGCCGAAAAGACCGACCTCTCAAGCTCGCGAAGCGACCTCATCGACCGCGCCAAACGAATCTGGAAGCGCGAACACATCCCCAACCCCGACTTCCCCCTCGGAATGGTGGACCGGGAGTAGCCACTCTCCAAAAGCCCCTCCCCCTTTTCCCCGACTCCGGGAGGGACAAAGGGGGAGGGGTTGGGGTGGGGGATCGTACACCGCAAATCTAGAGCGAGAAAGACAAGTCCCCTCTCCCATCTATCTGATGGGAGAGGGGGTTGGGGGTGAGGGTCCCTACCGCCCACCATCGGTGTGAACCGCCCAACCAGATATCCCTCTTTTCCAAAGAGGGATCGGTGAGCAATTGCGAACCGAAGGAGTTCGGCCTCCGACCAACCTCCCGCCCAAGCCACCAACACATAACTCCCCACTTGTTGGGGAGTCGGTGAAACTGCGCTCGAACCGGTGGGGCTATCGTACTCGTGAACGAATCTACTCTAACCGATAAACCTCAAAAAACTCCAAGTCGACGTCGAAAACCGTCCGTGGTTTGACCCCGAGTTGGTGTCGTTCCATGAGTGAAACAAGCCGATCCTGATCAACCAACTCAATAGGAGGAACACCTTCACGAACCGCCTCTCTCCGCGCTTCAGATGTAAAACTTCCAGTGGTTAAAAATATCCCCTTATCGGTCCGGCCACTCATCGCTCCTCGAAAATTGCGGACTTCCGGTGCTCCTACCGAACCTTGATATCGCTTGCACTGAAAGAGCACGCGGAAAGATACGAGTTCATTCACCATCAAGACTCCGTTACCATCAATTCCGCCATCACTGCTTCGACCTGTCACTTCAACCTCCGCAAATCCAAGCTCTCGGAGTAGTCTCTGGCAAATTCGTTCAAATCCCTTCGGCGGAAGTGACCGAAGAACTTCAATGAGGGCAACATCTGGTTCAGAGGAGGAGCTGTCGGCAAAAGGAAGCTCGTCTTCCGCCTTCTGCGGAACTCTTTTTGATGTGATTTGAGCGTGCTTGCCGAGCCGACGAGAGGCTTCCATGTCCAATCGAGTCTTCCAACCTTCATCCGTGAGCTTCCAGACTCCCCTAATGCTCCCATCGATTAGCCCGGCTTCTCGCAGGTTGTTTCGCGCCCACGCAACCTCGTTCTCAGCGGCATTCCCACCAGATTTCAATTCTCTGTCTCGCTCTGGAGTTCCACCCAACACCTTATCGGCGACTTTCTGCATGATCTCCCTCGGCGCGGCTTCTCCGCCTGCTTCTCGCAATGCATCCAGCAGGGGTCCGTACATCCTCACGAATCGATCACTGACCGGCTTTTTCACTGACATTAGAATGGCACAAGTCATCACATTCGTCCTTTGTATCCTATCCGTCCTTTTCCCTCAGCTTCACTCCAAACTACCAACCAGTTTGGTTTACGAACCCCTCAAAACTTCGCCATCAACCAGATGCTTCACTTCGACGACAAAAACAACTACCCCAACTCCAAGCCGCCGGGATAAAGTCCCTCCCTTGAGGGAGGGTGGCTCAGGTGTAAGCGTTAGCGTTTCCTGAGACGGGTAGGGGCTTCGCCCGAACCAGTCCCTTCCACGGTCTCCAAAGGGACACTCATTCGATCTACCCCGGTTGACAAACCCTCGGCTATTTGACATATAGCTACAAGCACTGAGCACCGAAAACCGAAATCCGACCCAACCCGACCCAACTTGTCCCCCTCAAATCAGCCAAAAACTACAAAGTTTGAACCTGAGTCCCCCACAAAAGTGCGTCGCAGTTCTCAGCCCAAAGTTGGGTCGAACTCCCGCTACCAAAGCCTACGACTCCGCCGTGAACGAAACCCCTAGTTCCACCACCGAGATCGCCCGCGACTCAAAGCCGAGTCCTGCAGGTCCTCTAGGAACTCGTCCGTCCAACCCTTCTTCCACATCACCACCGCCCAAATCAGAACCGCAAGACCGATCATCAGCAAGATGTAAGCCGGACCCCATGCGTCCCACCCCGTCCCCACGTAAGGCTCAGAATCCAAATACGCAACCTCCCCCGTGATGATGTGCTCGAGCGCTTTCCCCACGCAAAAGCTCCCGAACGGCGGAGCCAGGTACAAGATCGCCCACGCGCAACCGCTCTGACTATCCTCCCGCCTTCGCCCCCACAGCGCCAACCGGGTTTGCGGCGGATAAACGATCTCCGACGATTGCAGACGAACCACATGAGCCACGTGCTTGCCAATCGTCCAAAGGTGAACCGTATCCCCCACGTCGCACAGCCCCACCTCGGCCGAATCCAAGATGTACCACTCCGTCCACCCCGAAGGGTGCTCAATCTCAAGCCTCCGATGCCCTGCCGGATCATCCGCGCCCCCATAGATGTCTATCACCACGCACCCTGGAATGAATTTTCGAAGCCAATCCGGCTCCCATCCCTTGAGGATGCGCCACTCAATGAGGCCAATCGCAATCAATCCCACCGACCCTAGACCGAGCAACAGAAACCCAATCGAGCGGATCGAGCCGTACAACTCCGTCTTTGCCCAATTCTCCATCGCCTGGCTCGCCGGCACCCGAGTGAACAGCACCCATGCCAACCCAATGCCAAACAGCAAGCAAGCGAACATTGTCGCAAAGAACAAAGGCGAGCGTACGCGAATCATGAATCCCAACTAAAGACTACATCCACCAAAACGGAAAGTTCAGCAACAACTCGATAAGGCAACCACCCGCCTCCATACTTGCGCCTCCGACCGGCTCCGAAATCGCTCCTCTCGCCACGCGCCATCCACGAATCCAGACGATCCCCACAACGATCGCGACCGCCCACCCCCCAATCAGCAAGCCCAAATTCATGTTTACCGAGCCAACATGACCCGAAAGATGACTCGCCCCAATTCCTGTGCAAAATGAACCCACCACGGGCAAAACCCACATGAGTGCAACCGCGCACCCATCAGGTGCACCCTCCTTCTGTCCCCAAGAACCGACCGGCGGATCGCCCGGACCGATTCTTACGATGTGCGCCACATGTTTACCGATCGCCCAGAGGTGAATCAAATCACCGCCCTTGCACAGGTTTATCTCTTCGGGATCGAGAATAAAGCTCTGCCGATGACCATCTTGCAACTGAATCTCGACCCGCTTATGCCCCGGCAAATCTCCTTCGTCGCGATACTTTCCGACCACCGTGACCCCCGAGTAGAACCGCCTCAGGCCAATGGGCTCCCATCCGTGATAGATGCGCCATTCCACCACCGCGATAAGCAAAAGCAACACCCCGGCAAACGCCAGTAGTACTCCGCCGAGCACGCGTATCTCCCCTTGCGCAAACTGCCAAAGCGCCCCAAAGAACCCTGCGATGCAAGCGAGTAAATAGGTTAGCGGGAACAAGGGCGAGCGAGCACGGATCATTCTGGAATTTGAGGCTAATACGCAAGTCAGGATCACTTGGCTTCATAATCTAAACCGATGTCCAACAAACTTCGAGTTCTCATCTGGGACGAGAACCCTCAGCATCGCTCCTTCGAAATCTATCCCGATAGCCTCAACGGTGCCATCAAAGCCGGAGTCGATGCCCTCGATACCGCCCAAGAACTCGAAATCAAAGTCGCAAACCTTGACGAAGAGAACCAAGGCGTCACCCAAGAAGTCCTCGACAACACCGACGTCCTCGTGTGGTGGGGCCACGCCCGCCATGGCGAAGTCAAAGACGAGATCGCCGAGATGGTCAAAAACCAAGTGCGCGAAAAGGGAATGGGCTTCATCTGCCTCCACAGCGGCCACTACAGCAAGACTTTCAAGGCCGTCCTCGGCTGCACCGGACACCTCAAGGGCGGCTGGCGCGAAGCCGACGACAGCGAAACCATCCGCGTCTGTGCCCCGTGGCACCCCATCGCCAAAGGCATCGAAGACTTCGTCATCGAAGCCGAAGAGATGTACGGCGCGCCTTTCGATGTGCCTCCCGCCGAGCAGATGATCTTCCAATCCCTCTTCAGCGTCGGAAACGAAACCTTCCCCTGCGGCCTCGTTTGGACTGTGGGCCAAGGCGTCGATCCCGAATTCACCTCCGGCCCCGGTAAAGGCGTCGGTCAGGGCGAGGGCATCGGCCGAGTTTTCTACTTCCGACCTGGACACGAAACCTACCCCACCTACAAGCTCGACAACGTTCTCAAAGTCATCCATAACGCCATCCGCTGGGCCGGCAAACTCAGCTAAACAAACAAAAAATCCCCGGCCACGTTTGGCCGGGGATTCAAAGCTTCGACGATTACTTCGCCGATCCGCCCTGTAGCGAATTCAAGAACTCAGCAATTACGTCTTGTCGCTTCGCCGATCCACTCACCGTCACGGCTCCATAGGTCGGAACCGCGGTAAACAAGCTCAGCCAAGCCGTCTGGTCAGCGCCCGTCGGAGCCACCGGCGTGAACGTGTAGTTACCCGCCGACGAAGTCACTCGGAAGTTCGGTACAAACCGCCGAAGGTCCGAACCCGAAGAAAGGAAGTTACCGAACTTCATGTCCGCCGTCCCAGTTCCAAGGTTGATCGTCGTCGTCGAGTTCACCACGCCGTCGAGATCGTTCCCAAGGTTCGTGAGTTGGGTTCCCGTCACGCCGATCGACTGCAGCAACCACCGATGTCCGCTGGTCGAGACAGCTCGTCCCGAAACCTCGGTGCCCGCCGCCTTCGTATCTGTCACTGCCGATTTCGCCTCATTAAGCGCCGAAGCCAGCGTTGAGCTTCCGCCCGATACCAAATTCAAAAACGCGCCGCTTGGCAGAAGCCGATCCCGACTTAGCTCGTTGCCGCTATTGGCGTCCGATCCAAACTCGGTCGCAACCGTCCGCGCCGAATCGTATCCCGAAAAGCCGATCTCGTAGCTAAGAATGGTTTGCAAAAGGGTCACCACTTGCCGGACATTCGCTCGAACCGTTAGCAGTTCACCCTTTCCAACCCGCACGCGGGCCGTAGGCACATTCGGGTCGGCAACCGTGAACACGATGTTGGAAACAGCCGTGATTGTCGCATCATCCAAAATCGTAACCACTCGCTGAAGGTCGCGAAGCTTTGCTTCAAGTGCCGTCTTAACCTGCGTCGGAGTCGGCGAATCCGGATACTCCCGGCTCTGCGCCGCGCCACTTCCCGAAGATAGGCCAATCAGTTCGATCGGCGTTACCGGCTGCGAATTCGCACCAAATCGCCAAGGTGCCAAAAGCTTCATCACCTTATCTGCCGCGGCGTTCGTACTCGAACCCGGAGATCGCGAAATCGTCACTCCGAACAAGTCAGCGATCTCATCCGCCGATTTCGAAGTAAGGGCAATCGCCAAGGCCGCCGCCCGCTCGGGAGTCGCCTCCTGGCTGTAAGCTACGTTCAGCTTGTAAACCGCATCCGAGAGCTGGCCCGTCGGGTCACCCGTGCTCGGAGTTTGAAGCGCAGCATCCAGCGCGGCCTGACCCTGAACAAAGTTAGTCGCCGGGTCCGTCAATCCCGAAACCGAACCGCCGCCCGCGCATCCACCAATCAGAACCGCCGCGAGACCAAGAGTGAAAATCGAAGCTTTCATACCTAGTCATCTTATCGGGTTCACCCCAAAGATTCAACAGGCTGGATTCGACGGCTCTAAAGTCTCCAGAACCATTCCAAAGGAGATGGAAGCTCCTGATCGCAGAACTCAAAATGAAGCACCCGTCGCCTAAGTTGGCTTTGCGACCGCTCTGAGCCATGAAGCAAAAGCGACCGAAAAACCAATGCTCCGCCAAGTGGTACAGGGCAACTCACCACAGGCTCAGTCCCGCAAACTCGGTCAATCTCGTCGTGCGAGAGTATTCCCATCACGTGTGAGTTGGGAATAACTTGAACGGGACCTGTAATCTCAGCGCCGGGATCAAGCTGAATTCGAATCGCAATCTGTCTCTCCAGAATTCCTACTGGTAGAAGGATGTGCGGGACTCCGTCCTTTTCCGATTGGCGAAACTCAGGATGATGTCCGCGAACTGCGACCTTAGTGTCCTGATGGAAAGGTAAGTTCCAGTTGTGTTCAGGGGTCTTATCGAACAAGACCGCGCGAACGCAAAAGGCTGATTCCGAAAGCCACCCGTGCGCAATATCGCGAATTGATTGCGAACGCGCAAACGAACGCACTAGCTCGTCATCAAGCAGATTCCTTACTCCGCCTTTGATTGGCCCCAACGCCTCAAAATGCGCCAGCAAAACTTCAATCTGGGCGTCCGAGAAAACCTGATCGATGATCTCGTATCCTCGGTCCATCCTGACTATCGCCGAGCGGCAACCAGGATGCGCTGCCATTTCTCGGTCAGACGGTCGGTGTTGACACCATTGTGTCCGCGCGACGAGTGAACAAAGTAGCCGTTCCCTAGGTACATCCCCGTATGGCCGATCGTGTTGCGCTTCTTCTCCCAGAAGTACAGCCGATCGCCCGCGCGCAGGTCCTCCAGCCGCTTAATCGGCTGTCCGACCCGAGCCTGCTCCGCCGCCGTGCGAGGAAGCTTGATTCCGATCTCGCCATACAGCGTCTTCACAAACGCCGAACAATCGATCCCCTTATTAATATCGTTTCCGCCCCACACATAAGGAGTCCCGATGAAGTTCAATCCTGCCCGAGCCGCTTCGGCGCGCGAAGAAATCGTTCCCAGAGCCTTTGCACCCGCACGCGGGGTGCGGCTCACGTTCATCTTGTACTCTTCGGGCAAAACCGCCACCTTCGAAGCCCGGACGTAACCAAATGTGTAGTTCGCCATCATCACCTTGATCCATGTCTCGTTGTGAGGGCGAACGACCAGATACTGGTACGCCTTGATCTTGGTGTAGGGCTTAGAATTGGACGACGGCATTCGATAGATACTCGTGGCTTCCAGCGCCTGGCCATAGTTGCCAAGCGTCATCATCTCTTCCGCGCCCATCGCCTGAGCCGCGAAAAATCCCACCGTTCCCATCAAGAGCGTTCGTTTCATTCTTCCAGCAAACAAATTATCGGTTCAACAATCGAACCATTAAGCATTAACGAGCGAAAGTGCCTTCAGGATCAACAAACCGTCGATTCCGCCCAAAAGTTCCTTGGTCGCTCGCTCCGGGTGAGGCATCAGCCCCAAAACGTTGCCCCGCTCGTTCACTACTCCCGCAATGTCATCCACCGAGCCGTTCGGATTCACCACATACCGAAAGGCGATCTGATCTTGATCCTGAATCCGCTTGAGCCCGTCCTCATCGATCACATAGCGCCCCTCTCCGTGGGCAATCGGGAGTCGAATCGTGCGATCCACACCGGCCGTCCACAGACTAGTCTTGTTGACCGGAACCAAGTCCACATCAAGGCAAACAAACTTTTGCTGCTCATTCTTAAGCAACGCCCCGGGCAAAAGGCCACTCTCGGTCAGGATCTGGAAGCCGTTACAGGCGCCGATCACCGGGCGACCCTCGCTCGCAAAGCGAATCGTCTCCTGCATAATCGCCGACCGGGACGCCATTGCTCCGCACCGCAGATAATCGCCATACGAAAATCCACCCGGCACAAAAACCGCATCAAAACCGCTCAAAGACCCTTCGTCGTGCCAAACATAATCCGCTGCAACCCCTACGTCCTCTCGTAGCGACTTGAGAGCGTCTTGGTCGCAATTTGATCCGGGAAACTGAAGAACCGCGACCCTCATCCCACAACCTCATAGCTGAAGTCTTCGATCACCGGGTTAGCCAGCAGCTTCTGGCACATCTCCTTGATCCGGGCTTCATCCACCTTTTCAACATCAAGGTGAATCAGCTTTCCGATCCGAACATCGTTGACCTCTTCGTAGCCCAAGTGCTGCAACGATCCCGTCACGGTTCTGCCCGCAGAATCTAGCAAAGAAGGCTTCAACGTCACAGAAACTCGAACTCGGGGCATGCCCCTAGTTTACGCTAATTCGACTCCACAACGAACCGCCGCGCCGGCACGCTCTTGTCGATTCGCTTCAGCATCCCGCAAAGCACCTCACCGGGTCCAAACTCGATAAACTCGGTGACGCCATCTGCGATCATATTTCGGACGCTGTCCGTCCATCGCACCTGATCCCTCAACTGCTGCTCAAGCACAGATCGCCACTCCGATGGGTCCTCAACCGGACGAGTCAGCACGTTCGCATAAACCGGCTTACCCTTCTGGAAAACCGCATCCGCCAATGCGTGCGCCATGTGGCGACTCGGCTCGGTCATCAGCGGGCTATGAAACGCCCCGCTCACATTAAGAGGCAGAACGCGCTTCGCTCCCGCTTCTTGCAACAAAGGCGTCGACGCCGCCACCGCCTCGACTTCTCCCGATATCACCGTCTGTCCCGGACAGTTATCGTTCGCCACCACCACTGTGCCGTCCACTTTCTCCAGAACTGCCGCGATGACCGGAATCTCCAGCCCCAAAACTGCCGCCATCGTGCCCGGCGCAATCTGGCCTGCCGAAGCCATCAGTTCGCCACGCTTTCGTACAAGTCTCGCCCCATCTTCCAGCGAAATCGTGCCAGAACAGACAAGTGCTGCGTACTCACCAATGCTATGTCCCGCAAAGACATCCGCCGCATATTCGCTTGCCGCGTACGATGCGACCCCAACCGTAAAAAGCGCGACCTGAGCATTATCCGTCGATCGAAGCGTTTCTTCGTCGGCCTCAAAACAGAGCTTGGCAACATCCATCCCCAGCGTCGCCGACACGTTTTCAAACACCTCGCGAGCTGCCAGCGAAGCCTCAAAAACATCCTTCCCCATGCCCGGCGTCTGCGATCCTTGTCCCGGAAAAATTGCTGCGATCATTGGCAAAGGATTTTACCGCCCGGGTAATATCACTGACTCATGAAGCAGATCCGCATCCGATAAGGCCTCGTCAATTCGCGCCCTTCTCGGCGCCCCGACCGAAACAAGCCAAATCGAATCATGCAAGGATCACCTACCATCGGGTCTCCCCGAGACGTTTTATCAAATCCCGATTTCCGAAATCTCTGGCTCGGACAAGCCATTTCGCGCGTCGGTGACGCGTTCTATTTCATCGGACCTCTCTTCGTCATCAAGCGACTTTTCAACGACGACGCAATGGTCGGCTATGTTGGTGCCCTCGAAGCGCTGCCGTACCTCCTATTCGGAACCGTTGCCGGAGTCCTCGCCGACCGCATCGATCGCAAAAAGATCATGGTCTGGTCCGACCTCCTGAGTTCGGGAGTCCTCGTCGCCTTCCTCTTGTATCTTTTGGTAATCCCATCCGATCCACCCAAGTGGGCGTTCTACGTATTCGGGCCACTTTTGGCAACTTTGCGCGTCTTCTTCTTTCCCGCCAAAAACGCGGTCATCCCTCGGCTCGTCCCCCAAGACCGCCTGATGGGAGCAAATGCGTTCAGCGCGGCCACGGATCAATTCGCGTGGCTTATCGGAAACATGCTCACCGCCGCGCTCGGAAGCGTCGCCGATAAGTACAGCCCCGGAGCCTTCTTAAAGGTGATGGTGATCGCCAACGGAATCTCGTTCTTGGCCTCGGTTTACTTCCTTGTGAAGCTCCCCGCCGTCATTCCCGAGCGCGATCATAACAACGAATCGCATATGTTCGAGGACGTAATCCAAGGCATCAAGTACGCCAAAACCGACCAGGTGATCGGGCTCTCGCTTCTCGCCAGCGTCGGCCTCGCGCTCTTCATGTCCCCGTTCTTCGTGGTCTACCTTTCCATCAACAAAGAGTGGTTCGGCAACAAAGCCGCCCCGCTCGCCATGATCGAGAGCTGCTTCATCATCGGAATGCTTGCGATGAGCTTCATCGTGCCGCGGCTCAAGTTCCACCGCCCCGGTCTCGCGTACAGTTTCGGCCTCGCCGTCGCCGGAATCATGGTCGCCCTGATGGGCGTTTCGCCCATCATCACACTCTACAGCTTCTGGAACCTGCTCTGCGGCTTCGCAATCGGGGCCGTCGATGTACCCATGCGGACCTACCAACAGCTCAAAGTCCCGGACGAGTATCGCGGCCGGATCATGAGCCTCGGAATGCTCATCTGGATGAGTATGCAGCCCTTCGGAATGGCGGTCGCGGGAGGAATCCTGCAGATTCTTGGCCCCGTCAAAATGCACATCCTTATGGGTGTCGGATTCGCCATGACTGGTCTCGCCCCGCTCCTCAACAAAGCGTTCCGCGACGCCACATTGCCCGATATGACACCCGAGCAAATCGAGCAAACTCTTGAGAAGAGCGAATTGGAGGAAACTCAAGCGATATGAATCAGGGAAGGGTAGGCGTTGACGAGAGCGGCAAAGGGGACTTTTTCGGTCCCCTTGTCGTCGCCGCCTGCTACGTCGGACCGGAGCATTACGCCGAACTCGAAGGCGTCAAGGACAGTAAAAAACTGACCGACGCCCAGGCCCTCGCGCTCGCCGAAAAGATCAAGAAAGTCTGCCCCCACAGCGTCATCTTGATGAACCCCACCAAGTACAACGAGCTGTACGCAAAAATCAAAAATCTGAACCACCTGCTCGCCTGGGGTCACGCCCAAGCCATCGAAAACGTCCTCGAAAAACAGCCCGCAGACCTCATCATCAGCGACCAATTTGCCGCTGGCGGAACCGTCGTCAAGTCAAAGCTTAAAGAGCGCGGCCGCCAAGCTCAGTTCGTCTCAAGAGTCCGTGCCGAAGCCGATCTCGCTGTCGCCGCGGCGTCCATCCTCGCCCGCGCCGAGTTCCTCAAGCGGCTCAAGGGCCTCAGCCAAGAGTTCGGCATTGACCTCCCCAAGGGCGCAACTAACGTCATCGGAACCGGCAAACGGTTCGTGCAAATGCACGGCCCCGAGAACTTGCCCAAAGTCGCGAAGATGCACTTCAAAACCTCCGGTCAAGTGCTCGAAGGCTAACGGTCCGCGGACGCCCTCGTCCGCAACTACCCATCTACTGTTCCAGAACGTCGAGAAGTACCCCGTAGGTGCTCGCAACCTCAGTTGTTTGGCGTTACGCGGATGTACTTCGTTTCCTCCCAAAAGTTCTCGGGGAACTCGCTGTCATGCACAACGCGCTTTACAATCTGTTCATTTGAGAAGAACCACTTACACGTATAGCCAGTCGCCGCGTCTCCGCCTTGAATGGTAACCACCGCCTGTGCTTTTTCGCGCCCGATCTCGACCTCTCGTATCGCGGTGAGGTCCAAGAAAGCGCTGGCAGGGAGGGGATACGATACGTTTTTGTACTTAGCTGAGACCGAGTTGAATTTCGCGAGAGGACGCTTTTTTGACTGAGAATCAAAACCCCAGCACGGGACGACCGGTACCTCATGCCGAATTGAGTAGCTGATAACTAGGTCACCGCTCTTCAAGGTGCCGCTCCGACGTTGGCTCACCTGCGAGCAAAGGATAACGGCGAGCGACTGCGTAAGCATGAGCCGATTCTACATCCGGTCCGCAGACGCCCTCGTCCGCATTTACCCACTATCCTGTTCCAAAACGTTGAGAATTACGGCGTAGGTGCCCCCAACCGTCACTTGGATCGCAGGCGTCCCGCCTGCAAACGAAGCCGCTGGGGGTCGACCGAACGGGTTTACTAACCTCACTCGAATGCTCGACCCCCAACTCGCTGATGACCTCAACCTGCTCTCCAGGTTCCTGGCCGCCCCCAGCGAGCTCCCCGCCAAGGTCGATCTCATCGTGATACTCGGCTCCGCCCTCCCCGTGAACGCCACCCACGGGGCATCTCTTTTCCACCGAGGGCTCGCCGATCATATCCTGATTTCCGGCGGTATCGGCCACTCCACCCCCCTCCTGTGGGCCAACCTCGAAGATCACGACATCGACACGGATAACCGCAGCGAAGCCGACATCTTCCACGAGTTACTCACCGCCCACTACAACGTTCCCGAGGAAAAAATCCTTGTCGAATCCTCTTCGACCAACTGTGGCGCAAACGCGACCGAAAGCAAGAAACTCCTCGACTCCCTTGGCATCGATCCCCAAAGCCTCATCCTCATCCAAGATCCCACGATGCAACTCCGCTCCCAAGCCTCGTTCGCAAAGTCATTCCCTAACACCAAGCTCTACAACTCGCCGCCGTTCACGCCCCTCATAACCGAGCACGGACTCGCCCACGAAGGCTGGGATTTCGACCGTTTCATCGAACTCGTCCTTGGCGAAATCCCGCGATTCCAAGCTTATGGACCCCAAGGCAAAGGCTTTATCGCCCACGTCGACGTGCCGCCCGAAATCCATACCGCCTGGCAGCGCCTCGCCGAAACTTTTCCCGACCAAATCCGCACCGCGATAAACTAGCGACACTGGGATCGCAGGCGTCTCGCCTGCAAAATGCCCCCGACAAACGACAAACGACAAACGACTGACGAACCACGAAAATGCTCATCGACACCCACTCCCACATCCACAACCCCGAGAACTTTCCCGACCCCAGCACAGAGGTCACGGCGGCGAAAGAGGCGGGCGTCGAGCGCATCATCGTGGTCGGGTGCGAGCCCCAAGACTGGACAATGGCGTCCGAGTTCGCCGAAAAGCATGACGAAGTCTTCGCCATCTGCGGTTGGCACCCCAACTACACCGCCAACTACGACCCCATCGACCTCCCGATCCTCATCCGCGTCCTCAAGCACCCCAAAGTTCTCGCCATCGGAGAAATCGGTCTCGATTACCACTGGGACTACGCCCCCGTCACCCTCCAGCGAAAAGCCCTGAAGGATCAGCTTCGCCTGGGCGAAGAGACCGGAAAACCGATCGTCTTCCATGCGCGCGAGGCGTACAGCGACCTCCTCGACATTCTCGAAACCCTCCCGTGCCAGAGATACCTCTTCCACTGCTTCGCCGGCACCAAAGAGGACGCAAGGCGCGCCCTGCGGCTAGGCGCCTACTTTGGCTGTAATGGTCCCATAACGTACAAGAAAGCGGACGAATTGCGATCCGTTTTCTCCTTTATCCCGCCCCACAAAATCGTTCTCGAAACCGACGCCCCCTACATGGCGCCCGTTCCTCACCGAGGCAAACCAAATCGTCCGGCCTACATTCCCATTTTGAACAAGGCCCTTGCCGAGCTTCACAACATGACGCAAGACGAAATGGCCGCCCAAACCACCCAAAACGCCATCGACTTCTTCGGCCCCGCTATCTCCTAATTTTTGGGAGTGCGCAGTGCCAACTCCGAGAACCGTTCACCGATACTCAATGAATTCCGCGCACATCGCGGAACTTCTTCCCCTGCTCCGAAAGTGTATTCT
Source organism: uncultured Fimbriimonas sp. (assembly GCA_964566635.1). Classification (GTDB taxonomy): domain Bacteria; phylum Armatimonadota; class Fimbriimonadia; order Fimbriimonadales; family Fimbriimonadaceae; genus Fimbriimonas. Next base: position 401,597 of record CAZMJL010000002.1, read on the forward strand.
GAGGCTTCGGAGGGGTTCGCTTGCCGAGCCTTGGCCCGATCAGCACGTATCCAATAAAGGCCGCGCAAAGTGGCACAATGACCCACTTCACAAACTTGCCTAATGGAGTGAGTACGACCGCCACCGCCAAAGTGTACCGAGAACCATGCCCGTTAACGTCTTCGAAGACTCCATCGACCTCCATATCGACCTCCTGACCGAGGACGGCTACACGGCCGAATCGTGGCCCTACCCCCGCCTTAAAAAGACCGGCGAAGCCGAATCGCGCCGCTTCCGAACCGTCATTCTCGAAAACGAATATCTCCGCCTCACCTTCATCCCCGCCCTCGGCGGCCGCCTCTGGGAGATGTTCGATAAGCGATGCGGAAGCGACCGATTATGTGGCGAGTACAACACGGCGAGGGTGGAAGAAAAGGGAACCCGAAACGCTGAAATTTGGCGGGGCATCCTCCTCTCAGTCGGTGACAATCATCCAAAATCTGCGCTCGCCAACACCGACTGCACATTCACCCAGCCCGCCGATGAAGCCGATCCCGGATCCATCCTAATTGCTTCATTCTCTCCCGACTTCTGGTCCACCAAGTACACGCTCCACCCGAACTCAGCCAACATTCAGGTTGAAGTCACCACCCAAAATCGCCAAACGGCCTCCGCACCGTACGCGATCAGCACGGTCTGGATCGAAGACAGCTCCCACGATACGACCCCCACAGAAAGCCAATTCATCTCAAGTACATTCGCACTAACCTACGAACCGGGCACTTTCGAAGATCCAAATGTCGGTTCATTCGAAGATTGGACCGGTCTCCGCCGGGCCAACCAAAGTACTCAACTCGCCCCTCGCCAAGCCGACGCCTTTTCCTTCACAATCCATCCTCATTTCAGCGTTAGCTACTCAAGCTGGGTGGGAGATCAAGGCGTCGCCGAACTCTACGTGCCCCGCCGACCGAGCGAGACCGATAAGCCGGGGTTGTTCTTCTGCGCTGCCCAGCCGATTCTAGGTGCGAAACTCCTCGTCAGCAACGAGCAAGGTCAAGTCTTCGAAGCACCCGTCGACATTCACCCCGAAAAGGTCCACTACAGCGACCTCAGCGGCATTCCCGGTCAAGTTGCAACGGTCCAGCTACGCGATTCCGCTGGAGCAACGATTGCAACCGTCAAGCCCAAAGAAAAGAACGCTGAGCCCCTAACCTCTCCCCAGACACCACGCTCCAAGCTCGAACCCCACAACCTGCGTCTCTTTTCGGATGCCACACTTCTCAACCTCACCTCCGACCCCATCCTCCGCGTCCCCGCCTATCTCGAACTCGCCGCCCGAGCCACCGAGCGCGGCGACTTCCAACGCGCCGACACCTGCTACGAGTACGCCCTCCTCTTCAATGGCGACGACCCCCTTGCATGGTGGGCAAAGGCCGTGAACCGCCGCATCGGCAACCTCGGAACCGAAGGTGAAGAGTGCACCGAACTCCTCAACGCCCACTACCTCTCCCCGCTCGAGCCGTGCCTCCGCGCCGAGTCATTCCTCAGCCAGCCCCGAAACCACGGCAAAGACCCCTCACCCCTCCTCGAACCCCTCAACGACTGCCCCGAAAATTTCATCGAGGTTGCCTGCCAGCTCATCCAAGCCCGCTTCTACGAGGAGGCCGCCTACTTCATCGACGAAGCCCTCCGGCACCAAAATCTCGCCATACTCCACTACCTCCAGGCGTGGCTCCTCACCCGAAAAGGCGGCATGGAAGTCGAGGTCGCCCACCGAATCCTACTCGCCGCCAAAGCCCAACTCCCCCCGATGCCTTACCGCGACATCGAACGCGAAATCCTCACGAAGCTAGTTGAGAACCAAAAACTTCCCGAGCCAATCATGGATTGGCTGAGCGGTCAGTTGCCGGAATAATAACTCCCCACTTGTTGGGGAGTCGGTGAGACTCCGGTCGAACCGGTGGGGCAGTCGTAACCGACAACCGTTCACCGTTCACCGTTCACTGAGAACTGTTCACTGAGAACCGATCCTCAGTCACACCGCCAGTACCAGGTGTCGTCGTAAGCCACGCCCGTGCCCGTCGATTCGCCCGAGCGGTGCCCCGCCGGATCAACGACGATGTTGTCGAACTGACCTGCCGCCGTGACCGACTTCGCATGGCCGTCGGCAAAAATCACCGAACCACCAATCGACGACCACTTGGCAAAGTAGCCACAGTCGTACCCATAGCGCGTACAAGTCGGGTCATTCTTAGCCTCAAAGAAAGGCATCATCTCCACCCGGATCGTCCGAGTTCCCGCCGGATCAACAAACGAAGTCTCCGTCACCACCCAGTTCTCGGTCCGCACCGCGTCGTTCTGGCGGCTAAAGTCCGGAACCTTGGTAAACGCACATCCGCCAAACCGATACGACGACCCGTAAGCCGCCCAATACGTCGAGGCCGGCCGCGACGCCAAACCAGGATCCTGACTCAGATACGGCCCGCCCGCGTCAAGCGGCGAACGAAACACGTCCCGCGACTTACAGTAGGGAAGCAGCAACAGCTCTGTGCCAAAGTGCCCATCCACCCACGGCGCCGGAGTGGTGTTGTAAGCATGGAAAATCGGCATCGTATCGTCCGAATCTCCCGAGTACATCTTCTGCGCCAACCCGATCTGCCGAGCGTTCGAAAGGCAAGCCGTCCGCTTGGCCGATTCCTTCGCCTGCGCAAAAACCGGGAAAAGGATCGCCGCCAAAATGGCGATGATCGCAATCACAATAAGAAGCTCAATCAGCGTAAATGCCTTCTTCATATTCGTTCTCCCAAACTGCCGCATCTCATGTCGCGGCAGAGGTCCGAACCCGTAGGCACTCACTCAGCTCACGCATTCCTCCGCTGGTGCTAACCAGATCAGGTTCAAAGGGTCTGTGGATCCACCACACTCTCAGCCGCCATCGGCTCCCCTTGCGAGCAATTTGTTACAACAATTCTACTCGTCTGGCGACCGCCGCGTTTCGCAAACCGAGGTCGCGAGGTGATCTCAGCGACATCGAACAGTCGATCTCGAGATGTCAAGATAAATCAGGGAGACGGTGGCAGGGTTGAATCGTTGCCTTCGGTCATTTTACGCCGAGCCTCGAGGAGCGCGTCACGCTCGCTTTTAGGAAGATCCTTCCAAGCAATTAGCTTCTCCCTGCGAACTTCGTAAAAAAGCTTAGCCGGGAACTCCTGCCCGCTGAGTGTATGGGCTGAGAAGTCAATCGAGAACCCGCGGACGACTTGGAGCTTGGTCTGGTCAAGATTTTTCTCATTGACAACAACAGTGTAGTTCCGTGCAAAGCCGCCGAAATCCAACGGGGCCAAAACTCGTGACTCCGGGAAGAAGTAACGAGTTTCGGATGTGGTTTTGTAGGTGATTGCCTTCACATGATCCGTACCGTTGGGCGAGAAGTGAAACCCAACCCCTTGCTCCTCTGAAAATCCGGGTTGCAAAGTATCCACATTGATTTCTTTGCTGGTTGAAATCAACCTCGCCGCAAGGTCTTTGTCAGCAGCCGATCCGAGTGATGAACCGAGGACATCGATTCGACCCTGTCGATCTAAAACCGGAAAGGTGGTTAGGCGCACGACGTTCCAAAAGGGATAGCATTCAGTGAGGTCCGGAAACCCGGATTGCATTTTGGCGATGGCACCGATCAACTCGCTCGTGTCATCGTACGTTTGAATATTGCTTGACTGGAACCAGTTCTGGAAGCGTGAGACCAGTTGATTCGCGCTCTCCTGTGGCGTTCGAACGATAATTCGCTCGGCAAGGTTTCTCCCGTCGCGCCGGGAAATGAATGGGGGAAGGATTACCGTTGTATTGCCCACTCGATAACTGCGGTACCCGTAATTGTTTAATGCGGCGGATATTGATCCACCAATACGAAGAATTTTGAGCCAGTGGGCGTCGCGAAAAAGAATCGCCCTGCCCGGTTTGAACCGAATCATGGTGAATACATGCTTGGCGAACCCGGTGGCGGAGATTTCTTGTAGGGATAATAACTTGGCGTGGGTCGGTTGGATGGTATCGACTTCAAAGTCAGCGGGTTCGATCTTTGCTGGCGCACCCAGGTCGATCTTCTCTCCCGGAACTTCGGTCGTCGCGAGATAATCAGGGATGTTCTGCCTCGAATCAGCTTGAAACTTTCCGAAGCGGTTAAAAAAGATCCAACCGACCGCGAGGCCCTCCTCAGTTTTGCGAAGTCTCAGATACACCGTCCCTTCACCTTCCGCCCGGTTTCCTCGCACTACCGTGGCGAATGCGATCAACTTTTTATCCGCAGGACTTTCGACTCCGGTAACGATAGTTCCTTTGCATCGAAACCACCTGGAGTCACCCGGTTTAGAAGTTGGCCAGGAGATTGCAGGCAGCGCGGTGAGAAATTCTTTGAAAGCTTGATCTGAGTGGGTTGACGTTGGTAATTGGGTCATCCATCGGTTGATTTGGGCTTGCGTGCTGGGTTTTCCGAGCGCCTCGGGCGAATCCTTGGAGAGTCTCGCGAATTTTTCTAGAACGGGATTGGGGTTAGCAAAGTCGTAACAGAGCCACTGGTCTGCCGCCCTCAGGTCTTCGGGTGGCCTGGGGCCTTGCCATAGTCCGAGAGAGGTTCGGACGCCGCTAACGGATTGTGTCAGGAGTACGAAGGTGAGCGCGGCGACCATCTCACTATCTTAACGGACTTTTGACGACTCAGGATTGCGATTCCCGAGGTATCCAACCTGGCGGGAATCAAGGTGATAAGATTCAGCTACAGCAACAACCCAATGCAACCAAAGGAGTACCACCAACACCCCAATAGCCCGTTGAGGGCACAGGCCAACTTTGTTGCCCATTTAACTCAAGTTGTAGATGAGACTGAGATCACCGAACAAGTCTGGTTGAACATCTCCGATCCGTCAAAGCCGACGGTTGGAGTACTGCTTTCGGCACCGTTCTTCGCCTATGGCTACTCGTTACTGGATACTGTTGAAGTCGATCAAACTGGGCAGATTATGCAAATCAAGGAGGCTTCGGGTAGGAGCCTTCTGAGGATTTGCTTGCTGAATCAAACGATGCGACTTCCATTGTGGAGCAAATCAGTTCACATGGTGCGGGGACTCTGGAATGGATGAATACTCGGTATGTATGTGTGGATTGCCCCAACAAGCCAGTGACCTAGGCTGTGTGGCAATTGCTTGAGACTGCAGAAGTATCTGGCGAGCTGGAGTTCGAGGTAGCAAATCTCGTCGAGTGAAACTTGATGTCTCGTGATTCATATTCCCGAGGCATTACGTCAGTTCTCCTCAAGTCTCTCTCGCCGCCGCGCCAAAAATCTTCAAAGTCGCGCCGCCACAAAATATCCCAAAGGCATCCCAATCCACCCCGCTAGCGACAGGTGCGGGAGCATGATGATGCCGAGAACCATGATCGGATCAGGGATCGCGGCGACGACTAATGTCCAAATGTAAGACCGCCAAGTGACCGAAAACGCCGGAGATGTAAAGTTCTCAAAGCGACGATCAAAGCACCCGAATACTGCACCGAGGCAGAATGTGACCGCCAAGACCAAGAATGGCAATCGCTCAAGCGACATCGCATATCCCTGAACGGAGATTGCACCCTCAAGCATCATCGGACCATAAAACGAAACAATCCCCGCTGGTAAGGTGGCCAGCCAAATTCCGCTCTGCTCGTTCAAGTCCGGAAGTGAGCCGTATTCTCTCGGAAAATCGCTCATTTGCGCTCACGCCCAAACAATGTTACATGCTTTGGAATGCGTCGGGACGTGGCTAAATCGGTGGATTCCCACAACATCAACCAAAGCAGGTTGACAATCGGTCGATTACACCGCCTAATAGATGATGATAAGCGCTTCAAACGGCGAATTTGAACGATCGCCAATACCAACGACGACTGCCCAACCCCGCCCAAAAATCCCCCAATCCCCCAATCCTCCATCCATTTGAACCTAAATCGTCCAACTTCACCAACACGCATACAACAAACGACAAACGAACCACCACCCGCGTAGAACACGGCATGACTCTCCAAAACTTCAGCTACCTCGCCGCGATCCTCGCCCTCGCTGAGCCAACCATCACCGATCTCAAAGACGGCTTCATCCGCGTCGAAACCAAGAAATACACCGTCGAAGTCCCGAAAGGCTGGGAAGTCGGCGAAGAAACCAGCTTCGGTCAGCGCGAGTTCCACTCCGACAAAGGCGAGCTCGGAACCATGACCGGCAGTGCAAAGGGCGCCACCTGGGATCGCCTCTACAACACCAGCCTCTACTTCATCCAGCGCCGAGAAAAAGCCACCCCAACCCCCTACCGCCTCGGCAAAAACAAGAAGGGCTACGAAACGATGAGCTTCGAAATGATCGGAAAAGACAACAAGCCGACATCGAAGTACGTGATCCTGAAGAACTCAAAAGAGGAAATCCTCGCCCTCTCAGTCCGAATCATGCCAGGCAAAAGCGAAAAAGAACTCGCCCAAGCGTTCGAGCGCCTCGTGAATACCGCCGTCATGAATTGACAAAAAACGAAAAATCGCTCAACCTTTCAGTCAAGGGTTCGCTCAGTAACCACGGAGAACAATGGAAACGAGCGAATCGCTTGACCTGAAAAAGCTACAAGAAAGGGATCCGGACGCATTGCATCATTGGGTGCAAAGTCATTACGACGGCATCTACCGCTTTTTGCGACACCTGACTCGGCAGACGGATGTTGCCGAGGATCTAGTCCAACAAACCTTTCTCAATGCGCTTCAGGCCCTCCCGAAGTTTCGGGGCGAAGCAAGCCAAAAAACCTGGCTTCATCGCATTGCCTTTCGTGAGTACATTGCCTGGCGTCGCAAGCGCCGCCTGACCATGCCGCTCGAATTCTTGGCCCCCAAAGAGGACCCGGGATTCGAATCTGCAGAATCGGGTGAAGTTCTGCTCGCCGCTCTCCACCAACTCCCCTCCGCTCTTCGCGAAGCGTTTCTTCTGTTCGAGGTGCAACAATTCTCGATCGAAGAAATTGCGGAGATCACCAGCAGCCCGGCGGGTACGGTGAAGTCACGGCTCCATCACGCAAGGCAACGCCTGCAAACCCAGTTGGGAAATACATTTCTAGAGGTGCGCTATGAGTCCCGATAACATTCAATACGAAGTCGAAGCCCTACGGGCAGAAATGCCGCGAGAAGATGCGAAAGGCGAGTTGATCTACAAACTCTCAACCCAAGGCAAAACTCAAAAGATGAGCATTCTTCGCAAAGCATCCGTTCCTACTCTCGTCACTGCCGTCGCCATCGTTGGCGGCGTCATGCTGAGCCAACCCAAAGTCATGGCCGCAACTCCTTCTCGAGTCGCCGCCGCCCTCAAGAAGGCGATGAATTACACCATCAAGTCCTTCGTCGGTGAGGGCTCGAACCGCCGAATGCAGTCGGTCACGACGATCGAGGGCGAAAAGAAGACGACCAAGTTCGTTGATTCCAAAGGCAATCTCGTGGACCAAGACGTTCATTTCAAGACCCTCTTGGGCAAGGATGGTGCTCTCACGGTCAAAGGGATGCCTACGCTAGACGCAGTCGAGGTCGTGAAGGGCATGAAGCTAGTGCCCCGTGGTAGCCAGACCGTTAAGGGACAAAAGATCGAGGTAAACGTCACCAAGGTGAATGGCAAGGAAATTAAGTCGATCAAAGTTGATGGCAAAGAAGTAAAAGAGCTACCAAAAGAACTTCAGGGCAAGGTCAAAGTTTTGACCAATGCTGACGGAGCCAAGCCTGTGGCCGGGGTCGGAATCATTGGTGACATGCCCGAAGGATCCGTGATGGGTCGGTCCGAAAATGCAATGGTGATTTCCTCGCTCGGTACCAAGAACGGCAAGCCGATGATCCTTCAATCCGGCCAAACGCCTTCGGAGTATCTGGTGGACCTCCTTGCCGACGAGTCACGCTGGAACATCAGCCGGGGCGTCAGCTACAAAGGCGAAAAGCTCGACAAATTCGTTCTCAAAATGAAGGGATCCATCGAGCCGGTCGAACTTTACGTTGATCCAGCGTCCGCCCTGCCTAAGTTCCTGGTCTTCAAAGGCATGGACGGTATGGGAGTCCGCATCGAAGACGTCTACGAGTACGGCGTCCAACCCTAACCGGAGCATCTCGGGGAGCGAAAGCTCCCCGAGATTTTTTGAGTGCGTCAATGAACATGTTTGCCGCCCGGTGAGCCGCCTGAACTCACACTTCACATCCAAGTTCAATTTTCCCCATACGTCATAATAGAACGGCGAAATGAGTAGCGACGCAACCGGAATTTTTATCAACGAGACCCACACCAGTGCGGCAATCTGGCAGTACCGCGTCGAGAAGATGATTCTCGAAGGCAAAACCAAGTACCAGACCTACCAGATCTGCAACATCCCCCGGTTCGGAAAGTCGCTGTTCCTCGACTACAACATCCAAACCTCGATCATGGATGAGTACGTTTTCCACGAGTGCATGAGCCAACCTGCCATGACCCTCCACCCGAACCCCAAGTCGGTTGTGGTCTGTGGCGGCGGTGAAGGCGCAACGCTCCGCGAGGCCCTCAAGCACAACACGGTCGAGAAGGCCGTGATGGTCGATATCGACGAGGAACTCGTCGATATGGTGAAGGAGCACATGCCCGAGTGGCACCAAGGCGCTTTCGAGGATCCTCGAACCGAGCTCCTTCATACGGACGCCCGCCAATGGCTCGTCGACCACAAAGGTGCTGGATTCGATGTCATCCTCAGCGACCTCCCGAACCCCCACGAGGACGGTCCTGGCCAGTTCCTTTTCACCAAGGAATACTTCCAAATCGCGGCGGATGCAATGAGCGATGACGGCGTCTTCGCCATGCAAGCCGGTTCCGCCAACGAGAACTATCCAGAGTGCATGGTCAGCTGCATCGAGACGCTGGAATCCATGAAGGAAGTCTTCCCGTACGTTTACGGCTACTACGGAATCGTCACCACATTCTTCCAGCCTTGGGGCTTCGTTCTGGCATCCAAGAAGCACGACCCAATGGCACTGACTCCCGAAGAAATCGAAGCACGATTTGCCGCCCGTGGAGTCAAGAATCGGTACTACACCGGCCGATTCCACAGCGCCGTCTACAACCTCCCCGAGTATCTCCACGAGGCCAAACGAAACTCCGCTCGCATCCTCACCGATGCAGAGCCGTTCGTCTGGACGGCCTAAACTAAGATTCCCCTCCCCGTTCTCGGGGAGGGGAATCGCCTAGAGCTCGACTTCCGGGTGCGTAAGTTCGACGACCTTCCATAATCATTCCGTGAAACCCGACGTCGTTGTCATCGGAGCAGGAGCGGCCGGAATCTTTGCCGCTTGGCGAGCAGCGACCCTCGGAAAGAAGGTGCTCGTCCTCGAAAAGACCAGCCGAATCGGCACCAAAATCCTGATTTCGGGCGGAGGGAAGTGCAACATCGCTCATGACGGGCCCATCGGCGACGTGATCCGAGCCTTCCGCAAGAATGAAGCCGATTTCATCCGCTCGGCCGTCAATCGTTTCCCCAATCGCAAGATCGTCCCGATGTTCACGAGCCGCGGGCTGGAGGTCTACACCCGTCCCGATGGCCGTATTTTCCCGGTCCATCAAACCGCCAAAGATGTCGTCAAAATCCTTCAGGACTACCTGGACGAAGCTGGTGTCGAAGTCAGCCTAAACACCCCTGTCGAAGAGATTCTTGTCGAGGAAGGCAAGGTGATCGGAGTTCGCACGGGCGCTCCGTTCGAAAAGGCAAAGGGGTACGCCAATCGGGACGATAAGCCCCGATTCGGCGCCAAAGCCTTGCTCAGCGAAGTCCTCCAAACCGGGGATCAGTCCCAGGGTCTCAACGACCAAATCATTCACTGCGACCGGATCATTCTCGCCGCCGGAGGCAGCAGCTATCCCAATAGCGGAACCACTGGTGACGGCTGGAAATGGGCACGCGATCTTGGTCACACCGTCGAAAAACTGACCGCCGCCCTTGCTCCGGTCTACCTTGAACTCGATCCTTTCGACCCCGAACTCAGCGGTGTTTCTCTCGATGACATCACCCTCAAAGCGAGGCAAAACGGTAAAGAAATCGCGCGCTGGCAAGGCGATCTCCTCTTCACCCACCAAGGCGTTTCGGGCCCGACAGTGCTCGGCATCAGCCGCATCATCGCGGAAAACTTCTCGGAAGGGGAAGTCAAACTCGAGGCCGACCTTGCCCCTGGCATTGATCATCCCCAAATTACCGAGGCAATGCTCCGGCAAGATGGACGCCGCCCCATCGCCAATTTTATCGCCGACTCCGTCCCCCAGCGTCTCGCGCCCTACATCCTCCGTTCCGCCGGAATCGAGGAGAACACCTTCTTCGCTAAGCTCGAAAAGAAGCAGCGCGGCCGTCTGGTCGAGATGCTCAAGGCGCTTCCGCTCGGCACCGTGCGTACCGTTCCTCTTGAAAAAGGCGAAGTCGTCGCGGGTGGCGTTTGCCTCGCCGAAGTCGACCCTCAAACCATGGGGTCTCGTCTTGCCAACGGCCTCTACCTCTGCGGCGAAGTCCTCGACGTTGCTGGGCCCGTCGGTGGTTATAACTTGCAGGCGGCGTTTGCGACGGGTTACGTGGCGGGAGAGTCGGCTGCTACTTTGGCTTAACCGGAAACAGCAAAGTCATCTTCGGCGACTCCGGAAATGTTTCCGGATACAGCTCGGAAAAGTATCCTTCTCCCGCTTCAATAGCACTCGACGGAAGCCATTCGTCGTAAAACTTACCAATTGTGGGCCGAATGGTATCCAAACCGGAAATCTCCACCGAAGCGTACATCCCGCCCGGCAACTCCCAAGCCTCCATCCCCTCCGGCGGATTCATCGACGACTCGAAGCAAGCCAAATAGGCAAATTGTCCCTCTGCCAGGCTCGGATAGTCCCACCGACAGACTCCGTAGCAATCGCCCTCAATCTCCACCTCACTCAAGCGCGGGACGAATGCGTCCCACGCCGTCGGGCACAGGTTCGGCTCCATCGGCGAAATGACCATGATTCCCACTACGCGGCGCGAAGGCAGTTCGATGATCTCGGGTTGCAATGGCATGACGCAATGTTACCGAGTTGCACTCAAGCAGTGACAGAAACCCAACAATGGAATAACTTCGTATATACTAAGTTACACAAGCAGGGCATCTATGATTCGTCAGCTATCAAAGATTGGTAACAGCAAGGGTCTTATTCTCCCGCAGTTCGTCCAAGAGTATCTTGGACTCAGTTCCGACTCGGTAGAGATGACCTTGGAAAATGGCAAGGTGATCCTTTCCGCGCCCGAGCGAAAGCAAAGCTTTGATGCCGCACTTTCCTCGACGTTAGAACAGTTCGACGAGGCCCTCACCAACCTGTCGAAGTAGGTCGATGGAGATTCAGTTTCTAACTGTCGAGCAAGTCTTGAAAGTACATGATGCCCTGTTACGCAAAGATGGAGGGGGGCAGGGAGTCAAAGATCTAAGGCTCATCGAATCTGCGCTCGGGAACGTTCAACAAACGTTCGGAGGAAAGTTCCTCTACCGATCTGTCGGAGAAATGGCAGGCGCGCTCTGGTTCGGACTCGTGATGAACCACGCCTTTGTCGATGGAAACAAGCGCGTAGGACTTGCTTGCGCTTCCGTCTTTCTGCGGATCAATGGCTACGTCCTCAATCTGACCAACGCCGAAGCCGAGCAAATCACTCTCAAAATCGCCTCCTCGGAGATGAGCCGAGAAGAGGTCATGCGAGTTGTGGTCGCCAACATCTCGAAGCTTTAGCCCACAAAGCGCCTCAGAGCATCGCTCTGAGGTTCTTCAAGCTCACTTCGCAACTCTCAAGCGGCGTACGCGAGCCGTACTGCTCCTGCTCCACCACGATCCATTCTGCACCCGCGGTCGGAATCGCTTTCAACACTTCCGCAAACGGAACCTTGCCTTCTCCAAGCGAAGAACCGTCAAACGGATACTCCTTCAGGTGCACGGTTAGACCTCGTCCCGGCCAATCCAAAAGGGGCTGAACGGGGTCGCTTCCGCCGTGCATCGCGTTGGCGGTATCAAACTGCAAAATGAACGACGAAGGAGTGTTCTCGCCGAGAATGTACCAAGTTGACCTGCCATCGTCTAGCGGCTTCATGTCGGCATCGTGCGCGTGGAAGCCCAGCCGAAAGCCTCGCGACTCGACCCGGTGTGTCATCTCCGTGAGCACTTTCGCAGTTTCAACTGTCGCCTCGGCGGTCGAGTGCAGTTCGAGTGGCAGCCAGGGGATGATGATGTTCTTCGTACCGAGTGCCTCGTGCGTAGCAAGCGTTCCCTCGAAGTCATCCTCCAACGCCTTCAGCGCGGTGTGGGTGCCCGAGCACTTCAAGCCGTGAGCATCCAAAACTCCTCGCAGCTCCTCCGCCGAGTGCCCGTGGTAACCAGCGAACTCGACCGCGTCGTAGCCCATCTCGGCGACCTTGGCCAGGATTCCCGGAAAGTCCTTAAGCGCATCGTCGCGAAGGGAATAAAGTTGAAGGCTGATCGGAAGACTCATTGGTCTTGATGTTTTACCTAGAAGCATCCTTGCAGGCGGTAAAACCGCACGATGAATTCGCTTTTGTGCATAACCATCGTCGGGGCGTCAATCTTTGCGACAACCCAGCGCGGGCAGATCAAGCTCGAACCCGACGATGTCCAAGTCCTCCCCGACGTAACCGCCGAAGTTTGCGCGAACCGCGACGTACCGCACGGCAAACTCGAAATCCACGAGTACGAATCCAAAACGGTCGGCACAACCCGCAAGGCGAACATCTACCTCCCACCAAACTATTCGGCGGACAGGAAGTATCCCGTCCTCTATCTGCTTCACGGCATCGGCGGCGATGAGCAAGAGTGGCAGCGTTTCGCTCAGCCGAACTTGATGCTCGACAATCTCATCGCCGACGGAAAAGCCAAGCCGATAATCGTTGTGATGCCAAACGGACGCGCCCAAAAGGATGATCGCCCGGTCGGCGATGTCTTCAAATCGGCTCCCGCCTTCGCTGTCTTCGAGGACGACTTAATCAAAGACCTGATCCCCTTTATCGAAGGCAAATTCTCAGTGAACAAGGATCAATCTCAGCGCGCCATCGCTGGCCTCTCGATGGGTGGCGGCCAGTCACTTAACTTCGGCCTCGGTCACCAAGACCTTTTTGGCTACATCGGCGGGTTCTCCTCCGCGCCTAATACCAAGGCACCCGAAGTCCTTATTCCAAATGTCGACGACTGCAAGTCTAGGCTCAAGCTGCTTTATGTGTCATGCGGTAACAAAGACGGTTTGATCTCCTTTAGTCAGCGCTTGCATCAGTTCGCCAAGAAGAACGACATCCCGCACATCTGGAACGTCGATTCGCACGGGCACGACGCGACGACCTGGCGAAACAACCTCTATCACTTCCTCCAAAGGTGCTTCCAGTAGCCGTTTGGGGACAACGGCTATACTAACCGCAGGATGTCCAAGGAAGAATTCCTGAGCGTTGGCGGACAAGCAATCATCGAAGGCGTGATGATGCGCTCGCCCAAGTATTTTGCGGTCGCATGCCGCGCCCCAAACAAGGAACTTGTTGTCCGCGCCGAGCCGCTCGAAAAGACATGGATCGGACGCCAAAAGTGGCTCAAAACTCCATTCCTTCGCGGATCATGGGCATTGCTTGACGCGATGACGCTCGGCATCCGAGCGATGAAATTCGCCTCCGACATCCAGCTCGCCCCGGAGTATCAAGTACCCGACTCAAACGTCGTCGACGCCGCCGAAACCGTCACCAAACATTCGCGTCCGGCCCCCTCCAAGGGAATTCAAGAAGGCGTCGTAGCGGGGACGATCGTCGTCTCGCTCGCCTTTAGCCTTTTCCTTTTTAAGTATCTCCCCCAAGTCGGTGGTACCACCTTGCGCCAAAAGTTCGATCTCGGACCGCAAATGACCAACCTTTTGGTCGAGACGATTAAATTCGCCTTCTTCCTCGGCTACCTGGTCCTCATTAGCCAGATGAAGCAAGTCAAAGAGGTGTTCATGTACCATGGCGCCGAACACAAGGCGATCAACACCTTCGAGGCGGAACAGGAGCTCACGCTCGAAAACTGCAAAGCCCAAACCCGTCTCCACCCCAGGTGTGGAACCTCGTTCGCGATCATCGTCTTGCTCCTCGGATTCGTTATCTTCCCTTGGATTCCCCGGTTTGAGGATCATTTCACCCAGTTCAAAGGGAACACGCTGATGATCGCCCTCGGCAACTTTCTCTATCACATCGCGGTGTTGCCGTTCATCGCCGGAATCGCTTACGAACTCCTCCGATTTGCCGGAAAGTTCCGCGACAACTCCGCGATCATGATCATGTTCAAGCCCGGCCTCTGGACGCAGCTCATCACCACGAAAGAGCCCCGCGACGACCAAATCGAAGTCGCCCTTGAATCCCTCAAGGCTTGTCTAGAGGGCGAAGAGAAGCTGAAGGCTCAAGCCTAAGCCTGTTCAAAACGGTTCGCCTCTCGATTCTTCTTGACCCGTGAAGGATCGAAGGCCTGCCCGTTCATCGCGACCCAAACGCCCTCAGATTTGGCCTGAAGCACTCCCATCGCGAACGCCGCATTGAAGACCGCATCTGTATGCTTGAAGTTTGCGGGTTGAAGTGATCCCGTCAAGACAACCGTCTTCGAAGTCGAACCCTGCAAGAACTGGCCCGTAACCGCCATCGTATCGGTCCCATGGGTGATCAAGATCCGGTCTTCCGGCGAGGAGTTCACCTTCGCCAAAATCATCGCCCGGTCCTCGTCGGTGATCTCAAGGCTATCCTTCCTCAGAATGCTCTCGACTACATAAGGAACAGTCACGCCCCCCTCGCGGAGGATCCACTCGACCGATGGATTTCCAACCTCATATTCACTGAGTGCATCGAAATAAATCTTGTCGATCGTTCCGCCGGTGGTTAAGATTCGAATCACAAACAGTAAGTGTACTGAAGCAACGCGAAACGATCCGCAAACGCGACCGGTAAAATAGAGATGTCCGAAGACCGTGATCTTTCAACGGAGAAAGACCTAAGGCGCCCATGGCAACAAAGACTTCTAAGAATCTTTTCAACAAGCTCGACTTCCTCAAGCTCATGATGCTCTCGCGGGAGGGAGATCGCCGCGAAGGCATCTTGCTCCGCCAAAGTAAAGGGTGGTTCCAGGTCTCGGGAATGGGCCACGAAGCGCTCGGCGCGCTCGCCTACCTCCTCCGCGAAGACGATTACATCTTCCCTTATTACCGAGACCGAGGTCTTATGCTTGCTCGTGGACTCAACAACCGCGAACTCGCGCTTGCCTACTTCGCAAAGCGAGACAGCAGCAGCGGCGGTCGCCAGATGCCCGGCCACTACAGCAGCCGCGAGCATAACGTTTTCAGCGTTTGCACCCTCACCGGTGGTAACTGCCTGCCGGCCTGCGGAACCGCATGGGCGATGAAGATGGACGGAAAGGACTCCGTCGTCGTCGCCACCATCGGCGACGCCGCCGCCCGCCAGGGCGAATTCTACGAAGCCTGGGCGTTCGCAATTCAAGAGAAACTCCCAGTCGTTTTCGTTCTCGAAGATAACAAGTACGGCATCTCGACCCCAACCGAGAAGTTCATGCCTTTCCATCTGCCGCTCTTCGATGAAAACTCCATCGTGAAGGTCGATGGACGGCATCCTCAAAACGTGCTCGATGCCGGCAAAGTCGCCGTCGAAAAGGCCAGAAAGGGTGAAGGCCCTACGATGATCTGGCTCGATATCGATCGCCTCTCTTCGCACACATCCAGCGACGACCACCGGGTCTACCGCGACCTCAAAGACATCGAAGATATGCAGCTTCGAGACCCGATCCGGCTCCTCTCCGAGGAACTACTCAAGTCGGGCGAATTGACCGAAGAAGCATTCCAAGCGATGCAAGATGACGTCTTCAAGCAGGTTGATGAAGACTACATCGCCGCCGAAAAAGCCGACGATCCGATCGCCGAGGAATACCTCCGCCACGCTTGGGGCAACGATGTCGCCGCCGAGGCTCCTCCCATCGCGCCGGGCCGACAAACGATGGTCTCCGCCATCAACACCACGTTCCGAAAGGCACTCGAAAATGACCCAAAGATCGTCTTCTTCGGCGAGGACATCGAAGACCCGAAGGGCGGCGTCTTTGGCGTTACCAAGGGCCTCAGCGAGGCTTTCCCGAAGCAAGTCTTCAACTCGCCGCTCGCCGAAGCCACCATCATGGGAGTCGCCGTCGGACTCTCGGCCTACGGCTGGCGACCAGTCTTCGAGCTCCAATTTATCGACTTTATCGCTCCCGGCTGGAATCAGATCACTGGGCAAATGTCCACACTGCGTTGGCGAAGCTTTGGCGAATGGAAATGCCCGCTCATGGTTTACGCTCCCTACGGTGCCTACCTGCCCGGCGGCTCGCTCTGGCACAGCCAAAGTAATGAAGCGTCGCTTGCACATGTCCCCGGAATCCGGGTTGCCGTCCCCAGCACTCCCGAAGATGCCGCCGGACTCATGTGGAGCGGAATCCATGGCGACGATCCCACCTTCGTCCTCGTTCCCAAGCACATTTTCCGAATGCAGATCGATGTTCAAAACGTCGAGCCGGTGCCCTTTGGAGTGGCAAAAGTTGTGCGCGAGGGTAGCGACGTCACCCTGGTGAGCTACGGCAACACGATGGAATTGGTGCTGGAAGCCGCCGAGAAGGCGGGCGTTAGCTGCGAGGTCATCGACCTCCGATCCATCGTCCCCTGCGACATCGAAACCGTCGCGGAATCCGTGGCGAAGACCGGACGGCTGGTCGTGGTCCACGAAGACACCAAGACGTGCGGATTCGGCCAATCGGTGATTAGCGAGATGGTGAGCGTCCCCGAGCGCTTCAATCTCTTCCTCTCGCCGCCCCAACTCGTGTGCCGAGATGACGTCCATATCGGTTACAACCCGATTTACGAATATGCCGCACTGCCGGATCTTGATCAAATTCTTGACGCGATCCGAATCGTGATGGAATAGGTTCATTTACGGTTCAATCAAGAGATTGGGTCAAGTAAACTTGACCCAATGAATCCCATGCGCGTCGGCATTATCGGAGCCGGCAATATCAGCTCGATCTATTGCGAAAACCTCAAAAAGTTTCCGTCCACCGAGCTTGTTGCAATCGCAGATTTGGTGCCCGCCGCCGCCCAGGTCCAAGCCGAAAAGTACGGCATTAAGGCTCTCTCGGTGGATGAACTGATCGACGGTAATGAGGTCGACCTCATCGTCAACCTTACAATTCCCGCCGTCCATGGTCAGGTCGCCCTACGCGTATTGAACGCTGGTAAGCATGTTCACAACGAGAAGCCCCTTGCGCCAAACCGCGAAGAGGCGCGCGAGATGCTCCGGATCGCCAATGAAAAAGGACTCACCGTCGGCTGCGCCCCCGACACCTTCCTCGGCGCGGCTCACCAACACGTCCGCAAGCTTCTTGAAAGCGGAATCATTGGGCCGATCGTGGGTGTCCACGGCTACATGACCTCGCGCGGAGTCGAATCCTGGCACCCGAACCCCGAATTCTTCTACAAGCCCGGTGCCGGTCCAATGCTCGACATGGGTCCTTACTACCTCACCGCGATGGTCAACATGTTTGGCCCGATTCGACGCGTGGCGAGCATCACCAATATCACCTACCCCGAGCGAACCGTAACCAGCGAGCCCAAGAAGGGAACCGTGATCAAGGTTGAAACTCCAACCCATTTCGGTACGACCGTCCAGTTCCACAGCGGCGTCGTCGGGCAACTCACCATGTCGTTCGACACCCACGGTTTCGAAGGTCAGCCCTGCATCGTGGTCTACGGCGGCGACGGAACCATGATCGTTCCTGATCCTAACTCATTCGATGGATGGGATGGCCGGCCCGAAACCGGGAACATCGTTGTGCGAAAGGGTGGCGAGTCGCAGATCATTCGCTCGACCGAGCCGTTCAAGGCCAACTCGCGCGGACTTGGCGTCCTCGATACGGTCCACGCGATCGCCGAGGGACGCCCGAACCGCGCAAGCGGCGAACTCGCATTCCACGTCCTCGATGCAATGCTCGCCTCCATCGAGTCGTCCGAACAAGACCGATTCATCAACCTCGAATCTAAACCCGCCCAACCAACCCTCATCGGTGACTCCGAGTTCCCGGCTGAGCGCGAATTGATGGGCTAACTGGGATCGCAGGCGTCTCGCCTGCAAGTGAGGAGGATCGCAACAGCGATCCTATTAACCGAGTAGAAAGTAGCATGAAAGTCAACGTGGAATGGAAAGGCGACCTTACCTTTGAGGCGACCGCCCCAAGCGGAGTGCCGTTCGTGATGGACGCTTACCATGACGACGAGTCCACCCCAAAAGGCCCGACTCCTCTGGAAGCTCTGGTGGCATCATTGGCTGCGTGTTCCGCCGTTGACGTCGTCGGAATCCTCGCCAAGAAGCGCCAGATCGTTCACTCCTACCGTATTGAAGTCGAAGGCACCCGCCCTGAACCCGGCACTTACCCCCGCCCCTTCACCTCGTTCATCGTGCGGCATATCTTGAACGGCAAAGACCTCGACCCGGCAGCCGTCGAGCGCGCGGTGGAACTCAGTGACGAGAAGTACTGCTCGGTCGCAGCGACCCTCAGGCAGAAACCTGAGATCAAGACCGAAATCGTGCTGGAATAAACAAACCCTGACGAGATCCCAACGTCAGATGAGCTTCATTATTGGCTATGCAGTCGTGCGTTCGTCGTTCGGATGACGAGACCAGTAGTCAACAACTGCATAGGCATCACTGAGGTCGAGGCCCGTTCGGTCTCTGACCGACTTAATCGATGCTAGCTTGCTTCCGACCATGTTTGCCTTCTCGAAAGGGGTTAGCGTCACCTCAAGAAGGTCTGGCCGGCTAAGCATTTTCGCGTCGATATCCACTGATCGTTGCTGCGCCGCTTTTCGTGCGCGCCGCAGCCAAAGCAATAAGCCGATTCCGAATACAGACCAGAAAATGGGGTCTAAGCTCATCCGAGCAACTCCCGAGCATTCGCAAGCGCGGTCTCTGTCACCGAATCCCCCGCAAGCATCCGAGCAATCTCCTCCACGCGATCTTCCGAAGAAAGTGCAACCACCGAAGTCTGCGAGCGACCGCCTTCCTCGCGCTTTTCGATCCGGTACTGATGAGCCGCGCAAGCCGCGACCTGCGGCAAGTGACTGATCGCGATCACCTGATAGAACGACCCTAATGCTGCCAGCTTCCGCCCAACCGCCGCCGCCGCTTTGCCCCCGAGACCCGTGTCAACTTCATCAAAAATGAGCGTCGGAACCCCCGCCCGTCCCGCCAGGGCACTCTTAAGGGCAAGCATCACCCGCGAGACTTCGCCGCCCGAAGCGATCTTCGCCAGCGGCTTTGGCGGTTCACCGGCATTCGCCGAAAACAGAAACTCGACCTCGTCAGCACCCGCCGCACTTGGTTCGACCGGGCGCATCGAAACTTCAAGCTTTGCCTTGCCCATCGAGAGGTCGTCAAGATGCCCTCGGACCGCTTCGACAAACGCCTTTGCCTTCGACCGCCGAACTTCCGTCAGTTGGTCGCACCCCGCTCGCAGTTTTCCAAATTCGCTCTCCACAAGCGCAGTCAGTTGCTCCTCGCTCGCTTCGGCATCCTCAAGTGTCGCAAGCTCCGCTTCTGCCGCCTCGCAAAACTCCAGAATTGACTCTTCGGTTTCGCCGTACTTGCGCTTGAGCCGCTTTAATCCGTCAAGGCGCTCCGTCGTGGAATCAAGCAAGTTGGGATCCATCTCTAGCCGATCGGCATACGCGGAGAGAGCATGGACCGCATCATCAAGGTTCACGACCGCCGATTCCAGCGTTTCAATCGTGCCCGACAGCGACTCGTCAAACTTTGCCGCATCGCTTGCCGCCCGACTTCCGCTCGCCAGAAGGTCCCGGGCGTTGGTCTCGCCTTCAGAGAGCGCCCCGAGTGCCGCCCGAACCGACACCGTGATCCGCTCAAGATTTTTCAGGCGCGAAAGTGTGCTCGTGAGTTCCGCCTCTTCGCCAAGCTGAGGGTCGAAGGACCGAATCTCGTTCACCTGAAAACGGAGCATATCCAGCCGCTGCTCGCGCTCTCGTAGCCCGCGTTTCAACGAATCCAGCTTTGTCTTGGCCGCGGCGTAGGATCCATACGCCGTCTCTACCGCCACCAATGCGCCCATTGCCTCCGCGCCAATCCATCGATCCAAATACTCAACATGACGCAAAGGATCCAACAAGCTTTGGTGCTGATGTTGGCCATGCAAATCCACAATCAACCGTCCAAGCGCCTTCAGCGTCGCGATCGGAACTGAGCGTCCATTCACCCTGGCCACTGACCGCCCTTCGGCAAAAACCTCCCGCAATATGAAGAGCCGCCCATCTTCTGGTTCTAACCCAAGCTCATTCAGGAGAGGAAGCAAATCGCCTCGCGCCGAAAGGTCGAGCACGAGTTGTACGGTTGCCTTCGCGGCACCCGTTCGCACCAAATCCGCATCCGCGCGTTCACCCAAAGCCAATTCGAGCGCGTCGATCATCAGAGATTTACCCGCACCCGTTTCGCCGGTCATCACCGAGAATCCACCCTCGAAGTTGAGGTCAACGTGCTGAATAATCGCTAGATTCTCGACGTGCAGTTCGGAGATCATGAGGTACGCGCAAATCGCGATTTGAGTCTATCCCACCACGCCGCCGTCTCTTCGCCTTCGTAGTAAACGATATACGTCGACATCATCAGGAACGCAAAAAGCGGGATATTCATCGAGTACTCAATGTAGAGGTGCATCGCAATTCCGCTCAACAGAACCCACTTGCGCAATGGCTTAAACCAGACCAGAGTCGCTAGCGCAAACTCGACTAATAGCGTTCCCCAAGTCGTGACCTTCACCATCGGAAACTGGTTGACAAAATCCGGAACCGGGAACCGATCAAACTCGTGAAGGCGAGCAGGATACCAAGTCGCCGCCCCCTCCTTCCAGAGCCCCCCAAACCACTTCGCCCAGACCGTAGTGAAATAAACCAGCGCTAAGTTGTACTGCAACAACCGTTGCGGCCACATCGACATCAGTGGCGGTACCGCCGGTGCCGTCCCTCGGCGCAGCGCAATCCACCGATCAAGAGAGAACGCAGACCCCGATGGTCCAACCGCCAGATAAATCGCCGCGAGCCTCATCCACGTATCGCCGCCATGCAAAAGCGGCGCGTTGCGATGGTGGAGAGAAACGATCCCAATCGCCAAAGCGATGGTACTTACCCTCGAAAAGAGCCCCAGCGAAGAGAGGAGCGCAAACCCCGCCGTCGCCCAGTAGAACGCAAAAATGACCCGATCATCGGTCACGCCAAACAGGAGGTTGACGCGATTGATATGAAGCGAGCTGTCGCTATTGAGGGCGGTCCGAGTCTCAAGCCACCGCGCGCCAACTTCGGCCGGAACGTAACCTTGTTGACCAAAGAAGTCCGTGAAAAACACCCCGACCATCAACAAATTAATGAAGATCAGTCCGCACATCACGGCACGGAAAACCCCAAAGGTCACCGGACTCCCGAACCGGAACCAGTAGCGATACAGCTGCTTAGCGGTGTCCACTCCCCCACCCTTTCTGCTCTCTCAGCAATTTCTGATCTACGATGTACGTGAAGTACTGATATTTTTGATACTCTGGCTCCGGACCCGGACCGGCGTCATGACGGCGAACCTCTTGCCAGTGCCGAGTGAGCTTGACCATCACCGGCGGGTTCTTCTGCTCAGAGGCATTGATCAGCGCAATTCGGTGGGCAAAGCTCTCCCAAAGGAATTTGTACTGCTCCTGATTCACCCTCTCGTAATACTTGCGAAACCGCTCAATCATGTACTTGGTCGGGATCGGAACCAGCTTCACGCGCGGGTACTGATACGTGGTTCGGCTTCCGTCAAAGTAGATCACTTCGGCGTCGCACCAGATGTCGGTCTGGGCGGGGTTCGGCGCGAACATGTCCCAGTACTGCCAAGTGCCAGTGGTGTAGGCGTAGCCGGTCACTACCGGATTCGTCTTAAGAACCGCATCGTTCCACTTGAGAAAGATGTCTGAGCCATGCGGCTCTGCCCGGCCTTCAACCACTGGGGGCGATGGCTTCGGGAGCGCGTAAATTGTGATGATCAAAACATGGAAGACCACCAACGCAACCACAAAGGGGTGGACACGTTGATGGTCTCCGGCGATCTGCACTCTGTTAGTTTACGCCTCTAATTCGGCGAGAACTTCTTGGAGTTCGTTCACCATGTCAGGATTTTCGTTGACAACGGCTCGGACTTGCTCGGCGATCTGCTTCGCTTCATCTTGGTGTCCGGCGCGCTTTGCGGCAAGACCAAGGTTAATGAAGAGTCCGAAGCTGCCCTGATTTTGGCTGAATGCGTACTGCATGAACTGCCAAGCATCTTCGTGCTTTCCTTGACCATTAAGAGCCTCTCGGTACTCGCCGTACGCCGGTTCGCAACCGGGATACATTTCCAAGAGTCGCCGTGCCGCGTCCTCAGCTTCGGTGTGCGCGCCCACACGGTTGTAAGCCGAAGCGAGCATTGCCCACATCTTCCAGTAATCAGCAAGCCAGTTACGCAGCGGCTTGAGGTCGCGGATCGCTCCCTCGGCGTCGCCACTTGCCAGCTTTTCGCCAGCGGCCTGAATGCTTTCAATTCGCTTTGGTTGCTCGAGTTCGATCAGCCATGCCGCCGTCTGAGCGCGCGTGTTAGGATCTGGCTCGGCCTTCAGCACGTTCTGAAGAACGGCAGGCACTTCAAACTCACGCTCGGCCGCCTGAAGCGTCTGCGCGTACTCGAGCAGAAGCGGAACATCGGCCGGAGCGACGTCAATGCAGTCCTCATAGAAGTCCATCGCTCGGTCGAGGTCGTTGTTCTGAGCCAGGTACGGAGCGTAGAATCTCTTCACGAGGATGTTGTCTTCCAGCGAGACAATTGCATCTTCAAATGCCTTCTCACCCTCTTCTTGCTTGCCATTCTGAATGAGCGAAATGGCGTACTTTGCGTGAAACTCGGAGTTCTGCGGGGCCTTTGCGACCATATCCTTCCAGAGTGCCGGAACCTCGTGCCCACGTCCGGTCGCGTTCAAAACGCCGACCAGGAAGTCCATCGAAGGCTTGTCGTCCCCTTCGAGTTCCAAAGCCTTCTTGAAGTTGCGCTCGGCATTGACGAACATGTTCATCGATGCCTGGGCGTTGCCAAGGCGGTTGAGAACCGCCGGATCCTCGGGCTGAAGCTGAGCCGCCTTCTCGAAGAAGTCGACTGCCTTCGCCATGTTTTGTCCGGCTTGTTGGAGTTCACCCAAAGCGAAGAACGCCGCGAAGTCGTCGGGCACCAACTGAGTCGCCTTCGTCAGGGCATTCTCTACCATCTCGAAGTTGCCAATCTGCGACTGGGTGCAAGCGCGTGCCAGCCCAACGAGTACCTGATAAGGCCCTTCAAAATCTTTGTCGAGTTCAACCGCTTCCAGCAGGCTCTGGAAGGCTGGCTCGGGCGAAAACTCTTGGGCAACCAATCCGTTCGCCTGTTGGATGTAGTTCAGGGCGTCGTACCCTTCGAGGAACTTCACAAAGCAGCTTGCGCTGTCGGTCCCGAACTCCATCTTCTCACCCGCCAAGAACTCGGGCAAGCCGATCTGTGCCTCGTCTGCCAGCCGCTTCACCAGCTTGTGCATCACATCAAAGATTTCTGATTCGGCGAACTTGTGCGTCTCGACGGTTCCTTCGGTCAGCGCATCGCGCTTGGTATACCGAACGGTGATTTCGTAGCCGGCATCGGTTTGATTCAACGACCCGTCCATCGTGACATCCACGCCCGATTGACCGAACAAATCACCGAGCTGCTCGGCTTCCAAAAGACCGTCACCAATGTTAACGAACGCAGTTCGATTGATGCCGCCTTGTTCGACTTGGGTCAAGAAGCTCACGCTCTGAATATCGGCCTCAGTGTTGCTTCGCAACTGATCCGCCACAAACGCCGAGATTTGACGCCCCAGTTGTGGCTTTGCGCCCTCTCCAGCATTCAAAGGCAAAACGGCAACTTTCAACATAACCACAAGTGTACCGGGGTTGTATCTGCTGGGTTGCACAGTAAACTTCTCATGTGCAAGCCATCGCAAAGACGCGACCAGAACCGGGCGTTGAAATCATTCAAACCGAAGAACCCTCCATCCGCCCCGGGCACGTAAAACTTAAGCTTGAAGCCGCGTCGGTCTGCGGAACCGACCTCCACATCTACAACTGGGACGAATGGTCGGCGGGCAGGATCAAGCCCCCCCGGATCATCGGACACGAGTTTTGCGGCACCATCGTCGAGGTTGGCGAGGGCGTCACCGAGCGCGCAGTGGGCGAATTCGTCGCAAGCGAATCGCACATCGTTTGCGGAGAGTGCGTGCAGTGTTTGCATGGCCAGGCCCATGTCTGCGTCAATACAAGCATTCTCGGCGTCGATGTCGACGGCGGCTTTGCGGAGTACGCCGTCATTCCTTGGCAAAATGCGCGCCCGACGGACAAATCCATCTCACCAATGGTCGCCGCGTTTCAAGACGCCCTAGGCAACGCCGTCCACACTGCGATGGCGGGTCCGCTCGAAGGGCGAACGGTCCTCGTGACCGGCATGGGACCCATCGGTCAAATGGCGGTCTCGGTCTGCCTCGCCTCTGGTGCCAGTGCGGTATATGCCACCGAGGTCAGCGATTTTCGAACTGAATCCGCCCTTAAGGTTGGTGCGACCGCCGTCTTCAATCCCGTTCTCCAAGATGTTCGTACCGAACTTGGTCGCCGGTGCCCCGGCGGAGTTGATGTCGTCCTTGAAATGAGTGGCCATCCCAGCCAACTCGAACTCGCCATCGATGTCGTTCGCCCAGGTGGTCGGGTTTCGCTTCTTGGCGTTTACGGGCAATCCACTCAATCCATCAAACTCAATGAGGTCATTTTCAAAGGCATCGACCTGCAAGGCATCGTGGGTCGAAAACTCTGGCAAACCTGGGATCAAATGGGCGAATTGCTCAAGTCCGGCAAGCTCAATCTCGACCCGATCGTGACCCATGTGATGCATTACACCGAGTTTCAGAAAGCTATGGAGCTGATGAAAGCCGGGCAAGCGGGCAAAGTCGTCTTCACGTTCAACTGAGCCAGCTCGCCGCACTAAGCGGAAGCGAAAAGCGCGCCTTGACCGTATCGCGAGGGGTCTTGCCGATATTCGTACGCCCAGGTCATCGCGTCGTCGAGCGCAAACGGCAAATCTTCCCGGTACGAAGCAAGGTTTACTTTGACCGCGTAAGCACCGAGGTTTGCGAGCGCACGCTGAGCGACGCCGTAGGTGCCTTGGTTATGCTCAATCGAAGCCGAAGCATAGCCAAGCGAAGTCCAATCCGCCACCGCCACCGCTTGTCTAGCCTTGATTGCGCTTGCCGCGCCCTGCCACGATCCACCCATGCGAAACCGTGCCGAGCAAACCACGGTCATGTGAGCCATGGCGTAGATCAGAGTATTGCGCTCCATCGCTCGACCCACGCTGAATGGCTCGTGCGGTGGACAGACCGACACCGCATAACCGAGCCACCGAGCATGATTCAGACCGCTTGGTACAAAGTGCAAAACGTCTCCCCCACCCGCTAAAACACCATCGCCAAAAACCGAATCGCAACCTGCGGCTGCTCCCGAGACGCCAAAGTATCCGCGCTCAGCCGTCCATTGACCAGCCGCTCGAGCAAGCGCTACTCCAACTGTCAAAGGTTGGCGGCACCCGACGCCACCAACGCCAAATCGATCAAAGCCACCCTCGTCCTTCCAAGGAGGTGTCATGGCCAAAGCCGGGTCGCTCAGCCATAAAACCGGAGGGGCCAATTTGCCCATGTGCTTGGCAAGCGTAGTTGGGTAATTCTCACAAGCTGAAGTCAAAACCTCATGATGATCAAGCAGCACCTCCGCTTGAGTAATTCGCCGAGTGTCCAACAGATGGACTGCCTCAGTGACGAAGCCCTCGCGGCGAAGAATGGCAAGGATTTGGTTCCATGAAGGTTCCTCCTCCCCCTCCAAACCTCGCCGGAGGCATGAGAGTATTTGGGTGTGACGCGACATCCGCGAGAGCGACCGGCTTTCGCCGTCCGCGTAAAGTGCCGCAATTACAGTACTTAAAGCTCGCATAATGTCTCGTACTCTAGTTATGGCATAGATTCACCCTACTCGCTAGTAAGAATCGGATTTCTTGCGCGGAATGTATCAAAAAATGCCACTCAAGCGCTCAGTTGCGCTTCAAGCCGCCTCATTTATGTTCTGTCTAGGTTCCGCCCGCCGTACCCCATTCCGTTCGGCAGTAAACTCATCAAGTGCTCAAACACGCAGATGTCACCCGGCGCCGATGCCAACAATTCCTAACCACGATTCTGGAACCCCTGATTTATGGCGAGCAGGTAGACCTCAGAATTGAGATCAACCGGGGCCCGGCAAAAGATCAAAAGGAAGCCTTGGCCGGCGACTGGGAAGAAGTCCAACCGGGATTCAAGTACGGCCCTGCCTACACGACATTCTGGTTCCGACTAAGCGGCAAAGTCCCCAAGCACTGGGCGGGCAAAAATGTCGTGGTTCACGCCGAAATCGGCAGCGAACGCACACTTTGGAAAGATAACTCCCCCTACCGAGGCATCGACTACAAGCACACCGATTTTGGCTTCCTCACCGGCGGAACACTCCCAACCGATGGCCCGGTTAAGGGCGGAGAAAGCGTCGAATACATCCTTGAGGCATACACAAAGAACCCGCAATGCCGCGTGCACGTGAGAGAAGCCCCACGCGAAGCCGAAGTCGAACTCGTCGAGTTTGCCCAGCTGAAAATCGTCCGCCCAGAAATCAAAGGGCTGCACTTCGACGTCGATTTCTGCCTTAGCCTCCTCGAAACTGTCGCCCCCGAAGATCCAAGTTACCAAACCATTCTCCGCGCGCTCAACGAGGTCACAAACCTATGGGCAAAAGACGGCGAAGAGTGCCTCCTGCGGGCTCGAAAGGTCATCAAGGACGCACTCGGAACCCTCAACGGCGAAATCAAGCACGCCATCTACCCGGTTGGTCATGCCCACCTCGACACCGCTTGGCTCTGGCCGATCGCCATCACCAAGCAGAAGATGGCTCACACGACGTCGACTCAGCTCAGCCTGATGGAGCGGTACCCGGAGTACGTCTTTGTTCACAGCCAAGCCAGCCAGTACGAGTGGCTCGAACTCGACTATCCCAAACTCTTCAAGCGCGTCAAAGAAGCAGTCGCCCGAGGGCAGTGGGAGCCCGTTGGCTCCATGTGGGTCGAGGCCGATTGCAACCTGACTGGTGCCGAGTCCCTCATCCGCCAGTTCCTCTACGGTAAGCGATACTTCCAAAAGAAGCTTGGCTACACCACCCGAGATATGTGGTTGCCCGACGTCTTCGGCTACTCGGCGGCATTGCCCCAGATCCTGCGCAAGTTCCACATCGAATACTTCCTTACCCAAAAAATCAGCTGGAACCAGTTCAACAAGTTCCCGCATCACACGTTCTGGTGGCAGGGCATCGACGGCACCAAAGTCTGGTCGCACTTCCCGCCGGCTGACACCTACAACGCCTCCGCCGAGCCAAAAGAAGTCATTTACTCGGTCAAAAACTACAAAGACCATGGCCGCGCCGATCAGTCGCTTTACGTCTTCGGGCATGGCGATGGCGGTGGCGGACCAACGGAGCGTCACCTTGAATTCATTCGCCGAGGCCGAATGGCACCTAACTACCCCGAGGTGATGTCCGGCAAGCGCGCAATCGACTTCTTTAAGGAAGCAAAGGGGAAATCGAAGGACCTCATGACCTGGGTTGGTGAACTCTACCTTGAGCTTCACCGGGGCACCTACACCTCGCAGGCGGCGAACAAGAAGAGCAACCGAACGTCCGAATTCCTGCTCCGAGACGCCGAGTGGCTCGCGACGTTCACACCTAGCTTCCCCAAGAAGTACCCCAGCAAGGAGCTCGAGGCGGCCTGGAAGCTCGTCCTACTGAACCAATTCCACGACATCATCCCGGGCTCCTCGGTTCAAGAGGTCTACCGTGACTCGGCGATCGACTACAAAGCCGTCGCCGAAGCGGGCCATCAAGTCATCGAATCGGCTCTGAAGGAACTGGGCTCCAAACTCGACACCAGCGAGATGAAGGCGCCCCACGCCATCTTCCATAACGTTGAGCTCACGACCCAGTCTTCAATCCCATGGGAAAGAGAGGATATTCCTCAGTCCGTGCACTGCGGCGACGAAACCCTTCCCGTCCAAATCGTGACTGATTTCGACGGTCAAAAGGCGATCTTCGCGACTCCTCTCGCTGCCCAGGGTGGACTTGCCGCCGCCGATTTCACCGACAGTGCTCCGAGCGTGAAGCACCGCCTCAAGGCAAGCAATCGCCGCCTCGAAAACGACCAGTGGACCGTTCGGTTTGACATGAACGGCAACATCAGTTCGATCCAAAGCCTCGAGGACGGAACCGAGTTCATTGAACCGGGCAAGCTGGCAAACGTGTTCCAACTATTCGATGACCACCCGCTCTTCTGGAGTGCATGGGACGTCGATGTGTTTGCCTACGAAACAGCGCAAGACCTTCTCAAAAGCGAGAGCTTTGAGATCGTCGAGCGCGGCCCCGTCCGGGTTGCCGCCGAGATGGTCAAGAAGTTTGGCAAATCGACGATTCGCCAAAGAATCAGCCTGGGCCCCACCCCGGGCATCCGATTCGATACCGAAATCGATTGGCACGAGGAGGACAAACTCCTCAAAGTTGCATTCCCGCTCAACGTCAATGCCGCGCGAGCAACCTACGAAATCCAGTTCGGCAGTGTCGAGCGCCCAACCCACTACAACACATCGTGGGATATGGCCCGGTTCGAGGTTTGCGCTCAAAAGTGGGCTGACCTCAGCGAGGGTGACCTCGGCGTCGCCCTGCTTAACGACGGAAAGTACGGGCATGACATCAACGGCAATGTCATGCGCCTTTCGCTGCTCCGTGCGCCCAAAGCCCCCGATCCCGAGTGCGATATGGGCGTCCACCGCTTCACGTACGTCTTGATGCCCCACTTTGGCCCGCATCAATACGCCGATGTGGTCAAGGCTGCCTACGCGCTCAACGCGCCTACTCGCAGCGTCGCATTGGAACCATCGAAAGGCGAAACTGCCGTCCTGCCTCCGTTCGTTGCCTGCGACAACCCCAACATCGTGATCGAAACGGTTAAGAAAGCGGAAGATTCAAACGACATCATCGTGCGGCTCTACGAGTGCCATAACACACGGGGAACCGCCGACCTCCAATGCCTCCGGCCCGTTCGCGAGGCGTGGGTGTGCGATCTCGAAGAGACCGAACTTGGTGATCTCGAAGTTGAGGATGGCTCGGTCATTTTCGACTACAAACCGTTCGAGATCATCACTCTCAAACTCCGAGTGTGAAGCTAGAATAGGAGCGTGATCGGCATCGCGCTCCTATGCCTCGGGCTCCAATCCGACCCACTCATCTTGATCCAAAAGGGCGAGTTTCCGGTTGTGATTTCGGCTCCGCACGGCGGAAGGGAGGCAATCCCCAACTGCCCGCTGAGAGTGAATAAGTCTGTGCCGCAGTTCGTCACGGTGCTTGACACTAACTCCGACAAACTTGCGATCCTGATCGCAGAATCCGTTGAGAAGCAGACGGGGAAGAAGCCTTGGCTGGTGGTGGCAAAGTTTTCCCGCAAGTACGTCGATGCGAATCGACCCGAAGAGCACGGCACCGAATCGGAAGCCGGCCGTGAGGTCTACCGTCGGTATCACGCCGCCCTGCGCGAGGCGGTGGATTGGTGCCGCGCTCAGCCAACTCGTTCGCTCTTGCTCGATGTTCACGCGCAAGGCCAGGATAAGGAAGTGATCTTCCGTGGAACCGCGAATCTCTCGAGTCTCAAGGACAAAGATCTCGCTCCGTTTGCCGCCGAGAATGGATTCTTGAAAGGGCTTGAAGCCGCGGGCATCGAGGTCGTTCCCTCGGTATCTCAGCCAACCGAACAAGAGAATCCTAGTTTCAACGGCGGATGGATTACTCGCCGCTATGGCGCCAGCCAGAAAGATGGGATTGATGCAATCCAACTCGAAACTGGAGCCGCTTACCGCTCGAAAGAAGCCATCCAAAACACTGCCGAAAAGATCGCCTCCGCTCTAAAATCTCACCTCGAAAAGCCCAAGAACTAGGACCGAGCATCCACAAGCAGTTCGACCGGGTAAAGTCCGGATCATGAAGAGCGGAATCGTCGCCCTCGCATTCCTCGCAGGAGTGGGCACCACTCTGGTCGTCGCCCAGAACCAGCCCCAAAAGCCGAATCCTGACTCCTTCTACAAGCTCGGACCGGACTCCCAGGTCAAAGAGGGAGTTCCCAAGGGCGAAATCAAAGGCCCATTCGTGCTCCCAAGCCAGGCGTATCCGGGCACTCAGCACACCTACTGGATCTATGTTCCTGCTCAGTACAAGGCCAGCAAGCCCGCCTCTCTCATGGTCTTTCAAGATGGCCACGCGCACGTCGGCCCTGATGGCGGATTCCGGGCGAGCGTGGTGATGGACAATCTCATCTGGCGGCGAGAAATCCCGGTAATGATCGGCGTTTTCATCAATCCCGGACGCACGCCCCAGCAAGACGAACCCTCGGCCCAGCGCGGATGGGGCGATGGCTTCACGAATCGCGGACAAGAGTACAACGCCCTTGACGACAAGTACGCCAGGGTTGTGACCGATGAGATCATGCCCGCGATCGAAAAGGATTACAACATCAGCAAAGATCCCGAGCAGCGAGGAATCGGTGGGACCAGCTCGGGCGCAATCGCCGCGTTCACCGTTGCCTGGCACCGCCCGAACTCGTTCCGTAAAGTTCTGAGCATCGTAGGTTCGTTCACCAACATTCGCGGCGGACACCAGTACCCCGACATCATCCTCAAAGAAAAGAAGAAGCCTTTGCGGGTCTTCCTCTGCGGCGGCCGAAACGACAACCGCGGAATTCGGGATGGCAAGTACGACCCAACTTGGGATTGGTTCCTCCAAAACAATCGCATGAAGGACGCCCTCACCAAAAAGGGGTACGACCTCAACTACACCTGGGGAATCAACAACCATGGCGGAGCATTTGGAGGTCAGATTCTGCCCGACATGATGCGCTGGCTGTGGCGCGACGCCGAGACTCCTTCGACGGATCCTTACGACGAAATCGAGCGCGGCTTCCACACTCCCTAGAATTGGCACGAAAATTGCTGCATCCCAAGACAATGACTCGATCTGAGTCTTGGGATGAACATGAAAAAAGGACTTCTAGTTGCCTTTGCCGCTACCGCAGTGAGCTCCTCTGCGCTGGCACTCGACCTCAAATTCACCGGAACCACGCTCTCGAACGCTGAATCAGTGAAAATCTCCATCAACGGAGGAAGCTTCAACTCAGTCTTGGTTGGTGAACTCACGTTCAGCAGCTCAGGTGGTTCGCTCAGCACCTACTGTGTTGACGCTCTCTCCCCGCTTGGTTCGAGCGCGAAGAGCTATACGGTCAGTGAGTTGGTTCAGACGCCGACGACTGGCCTTGGAAAGGCGGCGACGATCCTCGCGAACTTCCAATCTTCGGCCACAACTGCAGCACAACAGGCGGGACTTCAGCTGGCAATTTGGGAGGCTCTTTATGATGGCGGTTCAACCTTTGATGCAAACTCCGCTGGATTCAAAGTCACGGGTGCCTCGAGTGAAGCATTAAGCTTTGCCTCGACCTACTACAACAGCTTTGATAAGCCGACAAACTTGGACGTGACATTCTATTGCACCAACCAAGCCGGTGGTCAGTCGCAAATCACTGCTGTGCCTGAGCCGATGACCTTTGCTACCTTAGGCGTCGGTCTCGTAGCACTTGTCCGCCGCCGCCGGAAGTAAGCGGTTCCAGCCCCGCCGGCCCAAGGCCAATCCCCTCCCATGTCGCCCGGGCATCAAGCCCGAGCGACATGGGACCCCTGCCCCGGACGGGGCAGGGAATTCCATTCCCTAATATCCAATCGACGCTTGTACAATTGGATGCGATGAATTGTCGCGCGTCACTCGCTCTCGCCCTTCTGATCGCAGGAGTGACTTCCTCCCACGCAGGAGATACGTTGACGGCAAAGAACGCGCTTCGGCTAATGTCTCCCGGAATCAACTTGGGGAACACCCTCGAGGCGATCCCGACCGCCACATCGTGGGGGAATCCCGAGCCGAACGAAGCCATTTTCCGGGCAATGCGCAAGGCCGGATTCCGAAGCGTGCGAATTCCCGCCGCATGGTCGCAATATTCAGACCCAAAATTCAAAGTAAGTGACAAGTGGATGAGTCACGTCGAGCGCGTTGTTAAAATGGCGCGCAAGGCTGACCTGATCGTGATGCTGAACGTCCATTGGGACGGCGGTTGGCTAGAGCCAACGTTCAAGGACCGCGAAGTGGCCGGGCAACGACTCAAGACTTTCTGGCAACAGATTGCGACTAGGTTCAAGAACTACGACGATCGGCTGATCTTCGCTGGCACAAATGAGGTGCACGTCAAAGACAACTACGGTCCTCCAACCGCCGAAAACGCGGAAGTTCAGAACGGTTACAACCAACTCTTTGTCGACACCGTCCGCAAGACCGGCGGCCCGAACGCAAAGCGTTTCCTCGTCGTTCAGAGCTACAACACCAATATCGGCCATGCCGTCAAGTTCAACGCCACCCTTCCCAAAGACAAGGCAAAAGGGAAGCTGATGATGGAAGTCCATTACTATGACCCGTACAATTTCACACTGAACGAGAAGAGCTCGGTGTGGCAATGGGGCGCGGGCGCGACCGACCCGAAGGCGACCGAAACATGGGCAAATGAAGCTTATGTAGATCAGCAGTTCGGGCTGATGAAGAAGAACTTCGTCGACAAAGGCGTTCCCGTGCTCCTCGGCGAGTACGCCGCAATGACCAAGAAAGGGTTTCCGGGGTACGAAAAGTATCAACGCGCATGGGTTGGTTACGTCACAAAGTCGGCCTTCCGGCACGGAGTCGTGCCCATGCTCTGGGACATCGGCATCGACACCGGGCTCTTCAACCGAAAAACCGGTGCGAAACAAGATCCAGCCCTGATCGATGTGATCGTATCGGCTTGCAAGTAGCGAATCCGAGCTAAGATAGATTAATGGTCTCCGCGCTTCTCGCCTCGATAACGCTTGCTCCGGCACTCGCTAAGCAACCGGTTGCAGTGATCACGACTACGCTTGGCGTGATCGAACTTGAATTCTTTCCCGAGAAGGCTCCCAAGCACGTCGAAAACTTCATCAAACTGGCAAAGAAAGGTTTCTACGATAAAACGATCTTTCACCGCGTGATCCCAGGTTTCATGATCCAAGGTGGTTGCCCAAACACGAAGCCAGACGGAAAGGGAGTTGCTGGTGCCGGCAGTCCCGGCTATTCCATCAAGGCGGAGTTCAATGATACAAAGCACGTCCGCGGGATTTTGAGTATGGCGCGTGCATCTGACCCGGACTCGGCTGGCTCTCAGTTCTTTATCATGGTGGCCGATGCCCCTCATCTCGATGGGAAGTATTCGGCATTCGGAAAGGTCGTGAAGGGTATGGAGGTTGTCGATAAAATCGTGAATTCCGATCGCGACAACCGCGATAATCCCCTGAAAAGGATCGAAATGGTCGTGAAGATCGAGGAACGTTGATTGGTTGGCGCTTACCAGCAATCAGTGGCGTAATTCGTCGTCGAATTCTTGTCAACTTCCGAATTGATGCTGAAGTCGCGGCCAAAGTGGTACCGGTCCCCTTTAAGCCCAAATTACACGCTGGAAATGCAATTGCGGGAATTTGTCTGATCCGTCTGGAAGAGATGCGTCCGGCGGGGTTGCCGAGAATCTTGGGCTTTTCGAGTGAAAATGCAGCACACCACTTCGCAGTTGAGTGGGTTGATCCCAACGGCTCCCTACGGCAAGGGGTTGACATTCCGCGCCGGGATAGCAACTTTTGGCTTAACCGCCTGGCGGGGGGAAGGCTGTTTCCAGGTGAGCATTCTTCTGCTACTTTTCAAGTTACCGATGATGCTACTTCGGTCTCCCTAGATGCCTCCAGCCTCGATGGTTCCATGTCTCTGCACCTAAAGGGGGCCGAAACAGATGCTTTTCCAATCGAGTCTTGTTTCGAATCGCTTGATGAGTCATCGGCCTTTTTTGCGGGCGGGAGCCTCGGCTACTCGGCGACGAGGGGGTGCGACAAATTTGATGGAATCGAATTAGAAACATGTCAGTGGAGAGTCAGACCCTTCGACGTGGAGGAAGTCCGCTCAAGCTTCTTTTCTGACGAGGCGCTTTTCCCTCCTGGAAGTGCTGTTTTTGACCACGCTCTGATCATGCGAGACATCGCACATCGATGGGTCGCGCAGCCGAGTTTGAGTGCCTAGATTTGGTGGACCAGACGGGACTCGAACCCGCATCACTCAGCCGATGGTTGTTCGGAAAACTCGCTTCCCTACAGAATCTCACTGGACGGAGCTACCCCGCCCTAGGCTCCTACGGTGCCTTTCGGTGCTTCTGAAACCGGCCATCCACCTTCTGTTTCGGGGAACGCCGCAACGCGGCTCTTAACCCTACTCCTCCCGCGCCAAGCTCTTTCGAACGCGCTCACTAGTTTTGCGTCGCCTCTCCGTTTCTGCCACTGGCCCACTCGCCTAAACTCAGACGAACAACAGAAGAACTTGTTCGACAAACTCGCAGAAGGATCGTGGTGATTTACCGAAAAAGCAGTAAGATGCAACCAGGCATTTCGCTCAGGTTCACCGATGAAAAAGCGCTATCTTCTCTTTGTCGCTCCGCTCGCCTTGGCATGCATCCCTGTCGCAAACAAGTCCGTTGATCCAAAGATGAATCAGAATTCTCCTGCCGTCGCCCCACTCAAAGACGCTTTCAAAGGCAAGTTCAAAATCGGTACCGCCGTCAGCACCGCCGTTCTCCGGGGCCAAGACCCCGCCAGCGAGGCGCTTCTGTCGCGGCACTTCAATGCGCTCACT
The DNA here is from genome assembly GCA_964566635.1 of uncultured Fimbriimonas sp. Taxonomy (GTDB): domain Bacteria; phylum Armatimonadota; class Fimbriimonadia; order Fimbriimonadales; family Fimbriimonadaceae; genus Fimbriimonas. The sequence goes on from CAZMJL010000002.1 coordinate 436,657, forward strand.
GCCGAAAACTCCATGAAGCCCGAGGGAGTCCAACCCCGAGAAGGCGAATTCACGTTCGCAGACGCCGACCGTCTGGTCGAAATCGCCGATAAGGCCGGCGCAAGCGTGGTCGGGCACACATTGGTTTGGCACTCCCAAACGCCTCGCTGGTTCTTCCAAGGCAAAGACGGCCAACCCGTCACCCGCGAAGTCGCCCTCGAGCGGCTCCGGACCCATATCAAAACCGTCGTCGGACGCTACAAAGGCAGGGTCAAAGAGTGGGATGTCGTGAACGAAGCCATCAACGACGGTCCCGGAGTCCTGCGCCAAACCCCATGGCTCAGGGCAATTGGTGACGACTACATCGCCGAGGCATTCCGCGCCGCCCACAAAGCCGATCCCGACGCGATCCTGGTTTACAACGACTACAACATCGAGCTCGACTACAAGCGCCCCAAGGCTCTCGAACTCCTCAAGAAGCTGGTCGATCAGAAGGTCCCGATCAACGCCGTCGGAATCCAAGCTCACTGGCGCATCGAAAATCCGCCGCTCGCCGAAACCGAAAAGGCGATCAAGGAGTTCTCCGCGCTCGGCCTCAAGGTCATGATCACCGAGCTCGACATGGGCGTGCTGCCCTCGCGCTATCAAGGCGCGGACATCTCGCGCGTCGAAACCATGACGCCTGAGCAGGTCGCCGTGATGAACCCGTACACCAAGGGACTCCCCGCCGAGGTCGCCGAGGTTCACGCCAAAAAGCTCCGCGAAGCGTTCGAACTATTCAACAAATATCGCGATGTCATCGGCCGGGTCACCCTGTGGGGCGTCGACGACGGTCACTCTTGGCTCAACGGCTTCCCGATCCGGGGTCGAACCGACTACCCCCTGCTCTTTGACCGCGAACTCAAACCGAAGCCAGCATTCTTCGAGATTCAAAAGGCGGTTAAGTAGGGGCCGTAGCTCTCGGTAACTCGGTTCGGAACGAGTTACCGAGCCTTCCAGCCTCGAATCAAATCCCGGACATACACGCCCGACGCCGTCAGCTGATCAGCCCGCCAGTTTCCGTTTCCGCTCGCTCCCGGCTTAAGCACCGCCGCGCCTTCCACCTTATCAGCAACCGACCAGTTGCACATTGACAGCGAGTTCTTCCGCGCAAACTCCAACCACTCCTGAGTCGAAGCCCGATCAACCGCGCCATCGCCGTCCGCGTTCACCGTTCCCCACTCCGTAATCATCAACGGCAAGCCCGCATCTAGTGCCTTCTGGGCCTTGTCGCGCAGGTATTGCTTATGAGTCCCCGCGTAAAAGTGCAACGTGTAAGCGACGTTGCGGTCCTTGATCGGCGACGGAATCACGGCGTCAACATCCTGCGACCAAGTCGGCGTCCCCACAATAATCAGGTTATCGGGGTCGTTTTTCCGGATGGCGGCGATCACGGTCTCGGCGTAAGGCTTGATCGTCTTTTCCCAACTCACCTTCAGCGGCTCGTTGTAGATCTCGTAGATCACGTTCATGTGCTTGCCGTACTTCTTAGAGATTTTGCTGAAAAACTCGACGGACTGGGCGGTATGGGCTTCGGCCTTATGGTCGTGCCAGTCGACGATGACGTAGATTCCTCCTTTGACCGCGGCCTCAATGACGGTTTCGGCCTTTTTGAGCTCGACAGCGGGCTGTTTTAGGTAGCCACCTTCGTCAGCGGCAATCGCGGCCCGGACGATGCTGCACTTCCAGTCATCTTTGAGCCACTTCACCGTTCCGGCGGTGTAAAACTGCGGCATCCATTGGCTCCAAAACAGGCTCATCCCCTGCAGCGCAACCGGCTTGCCATCTTTAGCAACGATCCGGTTGCCTTTCGCTTGAAGCAGGCCGTACAGATCAACCGGGCGAGAGTCCTTCAACAGCATCGATGCAATGATCGCAGACAACATATCCAACCTGTTATAGCACGGGTTTGGCGGAGTTGGTCTTTAAAGCTTCGTTGGCTGGCTCACGCCAAAGCATTTCGTACTCGAAGTCCTGAGACGACAAAGTATCGCTAAGCTCGCGGCTATATGCCAGTAGCTCCTCCTTGACTTCCTTAACGGCTGTCCACCTATGGCAAACAAACCCGTGAATGCTTGCGGGTTCCGAGGGTTTACTGCGCCAGATCACTTCTAACCCCAATATCTCCGCGCCGCTTGTTTGCAACCTCTCCAACAAGGCGGAAAGTTCGTTGGGTGGCGTTCGCTCAAGGTTGTAGTTCTCGTCGGGTCCTATTCGCCAAACCTTACGAAGCCAGACCAAGACGACTCCGATCCACGGGATGGAAATGGCTCCGAAGGCGAGAATCGCCGTGCGCATTGCGAACAAAAAGTCCGGGTTAGGTCGGAAGAACTGTCGAAGGAAGAAGAAGCTGAAAATTGACCACGCAATCCAAACCGACCAGAGTTGACCGTTTTTGGGTAACGACACCTTGGTCGAGAAAGCTATCAATACTGCGGTGTAGACCCAAGAGCTACGAAGTAAGATGTCCGCCGCTCGGGTGGGATCAATAAAGGAGATGAGCAGTGAATCGATGCAAACACCAAGACACCCAAGCATCGTCAGATGTGAGGAAATACGTCGGCTCCGCTGAGCCCATTCAACGCGTCGCCAATCCGGGTTCGGCCCAAAGAACCGTTGGGCAAGGTCATACGAGCGGAAGTTCTGCCGCTTACCCTTCATTCAGCACGTCCTTGATCCGCTCTGCCAAGCCCTGAGTCAGGGTCGGAACCGCCGCGATCTCGCCCACCGACGCCCGCCGAATCCCCTCGATCGACCCAAACGATCTCAAAAGCATCCGCTTTCGCCGCGGTCCAACCCCCGGAATCTCGTCCAAAATCGAGCCATTCATTCGCTTATCCCGCACCTTGCGGTGGAACGTCAGCGCGAAGCGGTGCGCCTCATCCCGCAGCTTCCGAAGCAGCATCAGCCCCGGCGAATTCAGAGGCAAAATCACCTCCTGGTAGTCATATTCCGGCAAGATTCGCTTGCCGGATTCGCTGAGAACCGGCGCGGTTTTCGCCTTCATCATCTCCATCATTTCCGGCACCCCTAGCTTGACCGGAATATCCGCGCCTTCCTCCTCATATACCCAGGCGTCCGGGTTCTTCGGCACCGGAATGAAAAGGATCTCCTGCTTCTTGGCAAGGCCCACCATCGGTACCGTGAGCCCCAGCATATCGCGCGCCTTCAGGGCGGCCCCAAGTTGCCCTTTGCCGCCGTCGATCATGAACAGATCAGGTAGCCGAGCAAACTTTTCGTTTCCATCGAGGTACGCCCGCAGCCTCCGGAGGATGACCTCATTCATCATCGCAAAGTCGTTCGGACTTTCCGGGCTAAATTTGATCTTAAAGCGGCGATACTCAGCCTTGGCGGGCTCGCCGTTTTCTGTCACGACCATCGAGCCGACCGGGGCGCTGCCTTGAATATTCGAGATATCGTAGCCCTCGACGCGCATCGGAAGCGTCGGCAATCCGAGCGAATCCTGAAGCTGTTGCATGGCATCCCCCGCCCAACTCTCCTTCGCCGAAAGCTCCTGGCTGAAAACGTTCAGCGCCAACTCGGCATTGTGCGCCGCCATATCCAGCAATCGCATCTTCTCGCCCTGTTGCGGAACCTCGACCGAGACCGCCGCCCCGCGCTGTTGGCGCAGCCAGGACTGCACAATTTGCCGCTCGGCGATCTCCACCGGCAGCAAAACCTCGCGCGGAACATCGGCTGCCGAGGAGTAATACTGCTTCACAAATTCCTGCACCGCCTCGCTCGAGTTGCTCTCTGCGGCCCCATCGAGCAGAAACTGACGCTGCCCAATCAGCTTGCCATTCCGAATGTAGAGCATCTGAATCGCCGTCGTCCGGTCGTCCTTCACGACGGCGATGACGTCCTGATCCGCCTCATTCTCGCTCAGAACCTTTTGTCGCTGGAGGGTGTGCTCAATCGCCAAAATCTGGTCGCGCACCACCGCCGCCGTCTCAAAATCCAACCCCTCGGCGGCATGCTCCATCTTCTCGCGAAGCTCGACAAGAAGAGAATCCTCTTTCCCGTTGAGGAACTGAGTCACCTGGTGAATCACCTTGCCATACTCGTCCGCATCCGATAGCCCGGCACAGGGGGCCATACACCTTCCTAGGTGGTAGTACAGGCAAGGTCGCTGCTCATCTCGCCCCGACCAGCTTTTGTTGCAAGGAATCAGCGGAAAAACCTTATGGAGCAGCTGAAGCGTGTCGCGCACGTTGTAGCTGTTCGTGTACGGGCCAAAGTATTTGCCGCCATCCTTTCGCAGTTGCCGCGTGAAGAGCACTCGCGGATACTTCTCGTTCGTGATGACGATGTACGGATACGTCTTGTCGTCTCGCAGGCGAACGTTGTAGGGCGGGCGGTGCTCCTTGATGAGATTGCACTCGAGCACCAATGCCTCGAGCTCGCTGTCGACAACGATAATCTCGATGTCCCGAATCTTGGAAACCAGCCTCGCGATACGCGCCGAGTGCTTTGTGGAAGCCTGAAAGTAGCTCCGCACCCGGTTCCGGAGGCTGACGGCCTTACCGACGTAGAGCACATTGCCGTTATCATCGCGGTAGATGTAGCAACCCGGCTTCGGAGGCAGCGTTTTGAGCCGCTCTTGAACCTTTTCGGGCCAAACCTTCGGTTTGCTCTCTCCGCGCATCTGTAGACAAAAGGATACTTCTTAGCCGAGGGCGATGTCGTACGCTTTCGAGACTTCGGGATACTGACTGATCTGATCCTTGACCTCGTGAACGGTCGGGATGTGCTCGGTCGCTCCGATGTGCGGCACCTTGAGGGCGGCCGCCGCCGCTCCAAAGCGAAGCGAGTGCCCTAGCGTCCATCGGTGGATCAATCCGTAGAGAGTTCCGGCTCGGAAGGCATCGCCGGCCCCAGTCGTGTCTCTGGTGACTTCCACCGGATACGCGGGTAAATGGTGCGCCCCAAACCCCGGCACACAAACGTAGCACCCTTGACCCGAATCCGTAAGGATCGTCGTGCATTTGTGGCGCCTTGTCCAATCCGAGACCCATTCGAGGTTCGCTTCGTGGTTAAATCGCTCGCCCACCCAGTCGGTGCCATATTGGCAAATTGAGCCCTCAGGGATGCGCTCGTCTTCTCGGAAGAAATCCATAAGATACAAGTGCATTCCAGCGGCGTATGCACCCGCGATCGCCTCTCGGCTGGCATCCGCGATGTTCGGGTCAGCCGTGAACCAGCCCCCTTTGCGATAGGGAAGTGCTGATTTCGGCGTGCAGTAATCCTCGGTATGGAAACCAACTCCAAACATCGTTCGGTCGCCATCATCGGTGACGTAAACATCGCAAACCGGCGTCGTGCCTTGGCGAGTCAGATAATCGATTTCGAGACCGCGCTCAAGCAGCTTTAGCCGCAGGTTATCTCCCTCAAATCCTGCCCCCAAAGCGTTGCCCGCCAGAACAACCTCCGTGCGCCACATCGTGAGGAAGCTCGCAGTGTTTGCGGCCTCGCCGCCAAGGAGCTCAATTTGGTCAAAGACCGGACAATAGCCACCCTTCTTCGGCATATCCGTGATACGCCGAATCCGATCAACACATATCGTGCCGTAGACAATGACCAAACCGGGATGAAAACTCCGCGAAGAATTTACCTAGAACGACTCCCGAATAGCCGGGAATGGGTCTTAAGAATCAAATTTGGTACTTGACTTGATTTCCATCGCCGCAATCAACCTGATAACTCCGGAATTCCTTTAAGCCTTGAACGTCATAATGTTGTCATGAAGAAAAACCCGCGACTTGGCGCCGCTTTGGTTGCCGCCGGAAGCTTGATCGCCATCCTTGCCGCTCAATCTGCCCCCCAAGAGAACAAAATTCCCAAAGCGATTGAGGATTCGAACAAGGTCTTCTATAACATTAGCCGACTCAATACGGTTAAGTTTGTGCTTCCGTTGCTACTCAAAAAGAAGCAAATCAACGATCTTTTGACCTCGATGGAAAAGGTTCGAGCCACCGAAGGGAAGATGCGCGAGGCTGAGGCAATTGCTCTCCTTAAGATCGACCCCGAGATCACGGCTGCCGTCAACGCCGCGCTCGAAAAGGGCACGTACCCAAATCGAGAACTGCAACAGAAGATCCTCAAGACCCAGGACAACATCATCAATATCCGCCGCGCCATTGTTGAAGGCAACGTCGAGGAGCTTTACTCCACCTGCAAGAAGACCCTCGATGAAGGCCAGCTCAAGAGCATGGGCGCGATCGATGCAAACTCTTTCTCGCCGGGCATCAAGACTGATGGATGGACCGACGAAGATAAGCAACGGTTTTACGTTCGCACCGTCCTGCTCGATGGTCTCACCTACGAGCTTCTGAAGAAGATGTACAAGACCGCGCAACAATGAGCGCGCGGCCTGCTCATCCTACGTGGTTCGCCTTTGTTCGTGGGCTTGTAAGGACCGTTTTCTTCCAACTCGGAGGCGGTTTCAAGTCGATCGGCTCCGAGAAGATCCCGACGGATGGACCCGTCATCCTTGCTCCAAACCACGTCAGCAACGCAGATCCGCCTGCCGTCGCGTGCGGAGCGCGCCGCTATATGCGGTTCATGGCCAAAGAAGAGCTGTTCCAATCTAAGTTTTCCGCCGCCATCTGCTCAAGTTTAGGTGCCTATCCCATCAAACGGGGGGAAGGGGACACCGAGTCGATCCGGATTTCGATGGAAATGCTCGAGGCAGGAGAGGCACTGGTGGTTTTCCCCGAGGGCAACCGGGGGGACGGCATCAGCCTGAGTCCGATGAGCCGTGGCGTGGCGATGCTTGCAAAGCGCACTAAGGCAAAAGTCGTCCCGATCGGCATTGCTGGCACGGAGCGCAAGCTGGGAAGGGGCAAAGCGATCCCGAAATTCGCCAAAGTAACAATCATCTACGGTGACCCTTTCACCTACGAGGAAGTCGCAACCGGCGCGAATGAAAAGGAGAACCGCGAACTCTTTAGCCGTGCCCTCGAGACAAAAATTCAGGCGCTTTGCCGTGAAGCCGGACTCAACCTAAAACTTGCGAGTAAAGCTAATCCCGGCGAGTAGGATGTTGTCCTGGGTGAAAACTCGGGCGCTGAGCCCCTTAATTGGTGTGTAATCGAAGCCCGTTGTCAGGCGAGCACCGTTCCATTCCGTGATGAACTTTGTTCGACTCGAAAGGGGCAACGAAAATCCGGCAAAAAGGGCGTCCAAATCTCCCGTTTGGAACCCAAACGTGAAATCGCCGTTCTCGCCCAGGTCGCTCACTTCCAGTAGCTCGCGAAACGTAAACGCAACGTAGGTGCGGATCCCGTCCCGCGTCTCGTTGAACGTGTCTAGTATCCCAACCGAGATTCCCGGTGAGGTTCCCGCGACCGGCCCGATCACGTTGTAGCTCAGATCAAATGTCAGGCGTCCACTCTCGTTGTCGCGCAATCGCCGACGCGCCTCCACTTCGACGCCATTAAAGGCCGAGAAAGCCAAGAAGCTCTCCGAGGCACTTCCCACGTTCAGCCCGCCGAGATGCTCGAACCGGTAGCCAACGTTGGGTAGCGGCTTGGCGGTCGGGATATTGAATAGCCGATCCGCAGACGCAAATCCAGCCAGCGACGCCAAGCCCAAAACCAGAGCCGCCTTAGCGCGAAATCGTGATGTGTCCATCCCCCCCCTGAACCCCTTTCACGGTAATTCTGACAGGTGAGAACTGCTTGATCACCCAAACCGAAGTCAAAAAGCGGCTCGTGAGCTCCGAAACCTTAAACTCCGATCCATCCTCAGCAAAACACGCCGGCAGAAGCGCGTGCTCCGCCGCAATCGGGTCGAGGCTGGCATCGGTCGTCATCCATTCAAAGCAATGCTCAAACGCGGCGTGCGCCAACTGCTCGGCGCGTAATGACCTACTTCCCGCCGCGCTCGCGCCGCCGATCCCACGGTCGTAATGCATCCAAACCGTGCACTGAATCCCCGGAGAGTCACTTTCATGTTCAAATACATCCGAGTCAAGAGTGATTCGGGCGCTCTGGGCGAGTTTTTGCAGGTGCGAGATGCATCGCTCCGCCACCGGATGCGGATGTCCCGAGTAGCTCATCACCGCCCGCATCATGCTTGGGCGCCCCCGATCGCCCCACGCGATTCCCTTGAAGGGCGAGGGCTCGACCTCAACCGAAATCCTTCCCGCAGACTCCCGGTTATAGGCTGCCCGATCCAATTCGATCATGGAAAACAGGTTCTGCTTGCGCTGAACATGCCCCACGACTCCAGAGTAGTAATCAAAGCTCATCGAGTTGCCCGAGAACGTCTCGCCCTCGACGGAGAACTCAGAAAATCCCCCCGATCTCGCCACAAGCGGGATTAATGTGGACGCTAAAACCAGCGCATTCGAACCGCGCCCATTCGGATTCCGATCCGAAATCACCGTCCCCTTTAAAGGTTGAATCGGCCGCGTCGGAACGAAAAGCAAGTTGGTCGAGCCCAGCTCCGCCCCGCTTACCTCGGCGTTTGTAAGCGTTTGAAGAACCTTTATGAGAGTCGTATCTTCAACGTCTAGGCCGATGAACTTCGTGCCGGATCGGATGTGTTCAATCCGAAACCCTTGCTGGGTCAGAACCGACATCTGCAGCGCGCTTCGCAGTAGCGCACCGCCACCCTCTCCGTGCGAGCCGTCAATCTTCAGCAAACTTTCGCGAGCCGACATCACAGCTTCAACTTAAAGATCACGTGCTCGATCAATTTAACGGTGTAAGCAAACGCCACCAAGATAATTGCCGCTGTCAAGAATGTGTTGAAATACTGACCCGTATCGACGTTCTTCACCGCACCGACCGTGATGTTCGAAACCTGCTTGTTCGCGTTCGTCAGCAAGTTCGAAACCCAGCCGCCAATGGAGTCGCGGAACACCAAAGCGATCATGCCGTAAAAGATCACGCAAAGCGGCATCGCCAATCGATACTTGTGCTTTTGGTGCTCGTTGTAAATCACGCAGTTGTGGCATCGTGACCGCTTCTGGGTGACCGTAAGCTTGTTGTTTCGCGGGATCGCGGCTCCGCTCAGCAGAGCCTCCTTCGAGACTGGCTTATCCGACATTGCCGCCGAAATAACCGCCTCTTCGCACATACAACCGACGAGTTCGCGCCAGCATGTGCGGTTAGCGTGGTAAATCGGGCACTTCTCACGAACAAACTTTCGGCAGAAGGGCAGTTGCCAGCACTTGCCCATGAACACGTTCTTCCGGTCCGATTCTTCCTTAATATTGGTGCCGTACTTCAGCAAGGAAGCCTTTGTGCCGTGTACCGCCCGCCGTTTGATTCGCGTGATAATGTCGCCAATCAAGATCGCCAGCGCGAACGCGACATAAATCTGCCCGCCCGTCCCAAGGACCGCAAAACCCTGCTTCACCGCCGGATTGGTCGATTCCGGCTGAGCGTTGTTGATAAGAAGCGGAATCCAAGCCGGCGCGAAAAAGAGCACTGCGGCAGCGGCGATATTCAACGCCACCATAAACTCCTCTTCCCAATAAAGCCAAGCGGTGGAAAGCGGAATCAGGATCGCCCCAAGGATCAGTCCTTTCTCCATCAGGGCCATGTTTGCGGCGGCCTGAGCGGCCTTGGCCGAATCGCCGACTCCAACATTTATCAGAAACACCACGCCAACGAGGCACAGAACCAGAGCCGTAACTCCGATTCCTGCCGCGTAGCGAGCAATCGTCATTGGGACTTCACCCAGCGACTCTGGGTTGAAATCGGACGCGTCCTTCTGACGATTAGGTTTCATTCGTTACTTTTTAACACGTTCCAGGTAACTACCGCTACGGGTATCTACCTTTAGAACATCTCCAATGTTGATGTGGAACGGAACTTGGATGGTTGCTCCGCTCTCAAGCTTGGCTGGTTTGGTCGCGCCACCGCTTACAGTGTTGCCCCGCTCGCCCGGATCCGTCTCGGTCACTTCGAGTTCAACGAAGTTCGGAAGCTCATAGCCGAGAACCTCGCCTTTCACCTGAAGCGAAACGATTTCCATGTCTTCCTTCAAGAATTCAGCCTGATCTCCAAGGGTCGAAACTTCGACTGGAATCTGCTCATAGCTGTCCATATCCATCAGGATCGCCTCGGAGCCTTGGCGATACAGGAACTGCATCTTCATCTTCTCAACGAAGACGGGATCAATCTTTTCGCCGGATCGGAAGGTCTTTTCAAGAACCTGTCCGGTCTTGATCTTTCGCAACCGAGTACGAACAAATGCGCCGCCTTTACCGGGCTTGACGTGCTGGAATTCGAGGAGCGTCCAGATGTCGCCGTCCATTGCGAACGCCATACCGGTTTTGAAATCGCTTGTATCTGCCAAAGTGTTATCTCCTAAGTGGTTTCGCAAGTGCGAAAGGTTCAAGCTATTTTGGCATTTTGCCGCGACTCCCCGTAAGGTGTAACGCCCGATCCTCGCCAAGGTTCCGAGGAAACTTGTTAAGAAAACGAGTAAGGCGGCGAGAACACACCCTTTTCGGTGATGATGTACGAGATCAAATCGCCGGGGGTTACATCGAAGCCGGGATTAAAAACCGGGCATCCGTCGGGTGCAACTTGCACGCCCTCAATGTGAGTAATTTCCGTTCCTGAGCGCTCCTCAATGGGAATCAGGTCGCCATTTTCGAGCGAAGGATCAAACGTCGACGATGGCGCCGCGATCGCAAACGGAATCCCGTGATGCTTGGCGAGCACCGCCAACATGTAGGTGCCTATTTTATTCGCCGTATCGCCATTCGCCGCGATTCGGTCCGCTCCAGCGATCACAAAATCGACTTTTCCGGCTCGCATCAGCGAAGCCGCCATTCCGTCGCTGATCGAGTGAAACGGAATCTTGTCATGAACTAATTCAAACGCGGTGAGGCGCAGTCCTTGCTGCCGAGGTCGAGTCTCGCACGACCAAACATGAATCCCTTTGCCCTCAGCATGAGCCGACCGGATCACTCCCAGCGCCGTACCATGACCCGCCGTGGCAAGCGCGCCCGTGTTGCAGATGGTCATCACATTTGCACCCGAAGGAATCAAGGCGGCTCCATGTTTACCAATTGCCAAGTTCATCTCGAGATCGTCTTGCTCGATCGCCTTAGCGGTCGCGAGAATGTGGTCGGCATTGTCCGTCCCAAGTGCCTGAATGCGGTCGAGTGCCCAAAACAAGTTCACCGCCGTTGGGCGCGACGCCCTCAGAACCGCATCCGCCTCCGCTAAATCCGCGCCGTTTCGCGCCGCGATTGCCATGCCATATGCCGCCGCGATCCCGATCGCCGGTGCGCCGCGCACCACCATCTCGCGAATCCCCTCTGCAACTCCCTCCGCCGAGGTGTACCGAACCCATTCCACCCGCGTAGGCAAAATTCTTTGGTCGAGCATCTCAAGCCCACCATCGGTCCATCTCAGCGGAGTCAGCATCGATCTAGTTTAGCCGCCCGCCCTTGGTCCGCGGACGCCCTCGTCCGCATCAAAGTCCCAAAACCCGCTGAAGCAACGCCTTCTGTGCGTGCAACCGGTTTTCGGCCTGGTCATGCACCAAGCTCTGCGGCGAATCCAGCACCCCGTCTGTCACTTCGAGTCCGCGCCGAGCCGGCAAGCAATGGAGGAAGATCGCATCCGGATCGGCCATCGCCATCACGCGTTCGTTCACTTGGTAGTTCTGGAACACCTTCATCCGGTGCTCTTGCTCGTGCTCGTCACCCATACTCACCCAAACGTCGGTATAAACGACCTTCGCGTCGCTGAGACCCTCTTCAAGGGACGCCGTTTGGTGCAGACCCGGCATCGGATCCAGCCGGAAGTTCTCAGGGCCACAAATTGTAACCGGATAACCCATTCGGGTCGCGAGCTTCGCAAGCGAGCGCGACACATTATTCGCATCTCCAACGTAGGTGATTGTCACCTTCTCATCCCCAAACCGCTCCTTGACAGTGAGCATGTCGGCAAGGGCTTGGCATGGGTGCTCCCACTCCGTGAGCGCATTGATTACCGGCGCGTCGCAGTTGTCCGCAAGAACCTCGAGGTCGCGTTGCCAATAAAGCCGCGCCACAACCAAATTGCACCATCGCGACAGGTTTTGGGCGACGTCCTTCATCGCCTCGCGGTTGCCAATTCCAATGTCCGCCTTTGTAAGGTAGATCGGGTGCGCTCCAAGCTCATGAAGCGCCGTCTCAAACGAGACTCGGGTTCTCAGCGACGACTTCTCAAATACCATCGCAACGCTTCGTCCCTCAACCGGAGTGATCGCAGACGGAGCAAGCTTTCGGCGTTGCTTCAGGTACGCCGCGAGATCAAGAACGTCGTCGATCTGCGAATCCATCAGATCGTCAATGGACAGCAAGTCGCCGTAAGGCCGCTTGGTAACCCGAGAAGTGGTACCCAGCGAGACCGGCTTCGGAGCTTCCACGCCCAGCACTTCGGCCAGGGTCGAAATTGCCTGTTGAACCTGCTCGGGAGTAATGATAAGAGGTGGAACGAACCGCAAGTGATGCTCGTCGGTCGCGTTCAAAATCAGCTTCTTGTCAAAGCACTCTCGCACGACGTCTCGCGCGCTCGGCTTCTCAAGCCGAGCGCCGAGCATCAGCCCCATTCCGTTCACTTCGGCAACGCCATCAAGTTGCTTCAAGCCCTCGGCAAGAAGCTTTCCGGTGACCTTCACCTGGTCCATCAGGCCCGTATGCTCGATGGTATCGATCACTGCAAGAGCCGTCGCCGCCGAGATCGGCGACCCGCCAAACGTACAGCCGTGGTCTCCCGGCTCGAGAATGCTTGCCGCCTTTCCGCTTGCCAAGCAAGCCCCAATCGGCTGTCCGCCGCCGAGCCCCTTCGCCAGCAAAACGATGTCTGGCCGCACGCCATGGTGCTGGAAGCAGAACCAGCTACCCGTTCTCCCCATTCCGCACTGAACCTCGTCCAGCATCAGAAAGGCATCATGCTCGCGGCACAGCCGCTCTGCCTCTTGCAGAAACTCCGTGGTCATCGGCAAGATTCCGCCCTCACCCATGATCGGTTCGATCAATATCGCCGCCGTCTTGTGCGAGAACGCCTCCTTCAGCTCCTGCAAGTTGTTGGCTTCGATATGCCGGAATCCTGGCACCAAAGGCTCGAAAGAACGCTGATATCGCCGCTGTCCCGTCGCTGACAAAGCCCCCAAGGTCCGGCCATGAAAAGATTTGTGAAGGCAAATGATCTCGTAATCGCCATCTGGACGCTTCGCAAGACCGTGCTTTTTGGCAATCTTGAGTCCGGTTTCGTTCGCAGTTGCGCCGCAAACGCCAAAGAAAACGCGATCCATCCCCGAGATTCGGCAGAGCTTCTCGGCCAGCTGGGCTTGCGGAGCAGTGAGCAAAATGTTCGAGGTGTGCATCAACTGCTGGGCCTGCCGAGTGATCGCGGCAACGATTGCCGGGTGACAATGACCCAGGTTGCAAACCGCGACTCCGGCGAGGAAGTCAAGGTACTCGTTGCCCCGGTTATCCCAGAGCGTCGCTCCCGAGCCCTGAACGAAAAGGGCGGGCTGACGCGTATAGGTCGGCATCAAATAATCGTTGTCGAGAGTTTTGATCGTGTCGTATTTCAGCATGAGAAGAAAATGGAATACGCCCAGCGGCGGGCAATGAGAAAATGTGTAGGGGAATCGGGAGGAAGCGACGTTGCTAGAAAATGTTAGCGATTCCCCGAAATACGGCGACGAAATCGACGCACGCGTGGACGACGGACTTCAGCCGCCGGAAACTGGTTCAAAGTGAACTCAGAATGACCCACAAACTAAGCATAGCACGAAAAATTCGCGCGAACCTTTTCCTAACCTCGATCCGTACACTATAATAACTGCGCAGCCCGGGCAAACCATAGCGATATGGTCCAGGCGGCAGAAATCTTACACTCAGGAGGTGTAAAGGAAAAAAGATATGAAGAAACTTCTCGCTCTCGTTATGGTGCTCGGTGTTCTCGGTGGCGTTCTCGCTGGTTGCAGCGGTGGTGACGCAGCAGCTGCTGAATCAAGCAGCTCGGCAGCTCCGGCTGCTGGTGCAGAAGCACCTAAGTCCGAGTAAGACTCGCGCATTTAGCGACTTCAACGCCCTGTCTCGGTTCCGAGCAGGGCGTTGTCGCGTATCAGGGGACATAATTTGGCATGGCGTCATGCAATCGCATTCTCATCGATTACGACCCGTTCCCGATTGATCGCAAGCCAGCGCCATGGGATCGAGGCAAACTGGACGCCTCATTCATCGCCCACCCTGAAAGCAAAGACGAACCTTTTTTCGCCTGCTACCAGCTCGAACTGGACCTCAAGACTCCGCTAAGCACTCACATCTACGTCACCGCCGATGAGCGCTACCAACTCTTTGTGAACGGCGAACTCGTCGGCCGAGGCTCCGAGCGCGGCGATGCCGACAACTGGTTTTTCGAGACCTACGACCTCCAACTTCCCGCCGGCAAGCACTCCCTTCATGCCGTCGTCTGGTCCCTCGGCAATGACCACGCCCCCTTTGCCCAATTCTTCGTTCGCCACGGATTCGTCCTCATCTCCCAAGACACCGCGCACAAGGCAACCTTAACAACCGGACACGCCCCCTGGAAGGCTCGCCGAATCCACGGAATCGAAATGATCAAGCGAACGGCAACCTTTGCCACCGGCGATCGGTTCCGTTTCAACGGAGTTCACTACTCTCCCACCGGCGATGGCGACTGGATTGAGCCGAAAAAGTCGGAGACTCCCCGCATCCTCGGCACCGGCGACATCTATCCCATCCGTCTCCTCACCCCATCGACGTTGCCGAATCCGTCTAGAAAAGCCTGGACGCACTTCGAAGTCCGACACATCGACGCCCCAACCTCGGACAAAACCCAAGAGCTCAAGGTTGAAGCGAAGAACCACCTCGCATCTGCCACCAGCGAGTGGACCACCCTTCTCAATGGCGGAAACCTCAGCATTCCCGCTAACACAAAGCGACGAGTCATTGTCGATTGCCGCACTTATGTGTGCACCTACTGGAGCCTCAAAACCAACAGCGGAAAGGGAAGCAAAGTCCGCCTTACCTGGGCCGAATCGCTCTATCACAACCTCGCGTCCAACGAAAAAGGCAACCGAAACGAGATCGAGGGCAAGTTTTTCGGCATGGTCTGGAGCCGCGCTCTCGGCCAAGGCGACGAGGTCCTACCCGGCGGAAAGCAAGAGTCCTTCACCGCGCCTTGGTGGCTCGCCGGACGGTATCTCGAAATCTTCGTCGAAACCGGCGATGAGCCACTGACGATCGAAAGCCTAACCTTTGAGGAAACCCGGTACAACCTCGAACCGCAAACCGACCCATTCCGCTGCTCCGATGACCTCCTCAACCAAATCTCGGAGATGTGCCTCCGCACCCTCCAGATGGATTGCCACGACACCTTCTGCGATTCGCCCTACTACGAGCAGCTTCAGTACGTCGGCGACACCCGAATCGAGGCGATGATGACCCTTCTGCTGGGCATCGACGACCGCGCACACCGCAAAGCGACCCTCATGTTCGACGCTTCGCGAGGAATGCGCGGCATCACCCAAAGCCGCTATCCCAGCCGCAGCCGTCAGTACATCCCGCCCTTCTCGCTATGGTGGATCCTCATGGTCGCCGACCATTGGGCTTGGCGGGGTGATGGCGAGATGGCGAAAAAGCACCTCCCCGGAATCCGGTCCGTGCTCACCAGCTATCAAATGCTGATCGACCCCGAAACTGGCCTCCCCAAAGCCCAAGAAGACTGGAACTTCCTCGATTGGGTACCCGCTTGGGATGCCGGAATCCCGCTCGGCGGCAACGAGGGCATCAATCTCGCCTTCGCCCTCCAGCTTCTTCTCGCCGTTGAAGCCACTATCGAACTCGAAAGCCAATTCGGCCTCGCCCAAAGCCAGCGCTCAATGCTCCTCTGGGCGCAAGAGCTTCGCAAGGCGATCAAGGCCCAAGTCGCTTCGAATGGATTGCTTCCCGACACTCCTGGCGGAAACACATTCTGCGAGCACACCCACGCACTCGCCGTGCTCACCAACGACAAGGAGCTCCAACAAATCGGCGCGAAATGGTACGAAGGCAAGCCGAACGGACCCGAAACCACCTTCTACTTCAAGCACTACCGCTACGAGGCGCTCAGCAAGCTCGGTCGGCACCAAGCCATGCTCGACGACATCCGGCACTACTGGGGAGACATGATCAAAAACGGGCTCGTTTGCACCCAAGAGCAACTGGAGCCGTCAAGGTCCGATTGCCACGCCTGGGCCGCGCACCCGCTCCTACATTTCCAGACCAAGCTGCTCGGCATCATCCCGCTCGAGCCGGGACGACTGGAGTTCAATCCTCACCTCTGCGACCTCGAATGGGCGGAAGGCTATGTGGCGACCGAAACCGGGTTGCTCCATATCCACGTACACAAGAAAGGGACGGGATGGGAAGCGACGCTTGTCATCCCGGATGGCCTCACCGTCAGCATTCCCGCAGTTCAGGGGATGGTCGCGGGGCCCAAAACCGTCACGATCGACCCGGCGGCGTGATACAAAGGAAAAGATATCATGCTCACTGCCGCCGCACTTTTACTCTCTCTGATGACTTTTCAAAAGGAGATCGGCCAGGCCGACCTTCAGCGCATCGGAGAGCAGTTTATGGAGCGACTGGAGAAGTCTCCCGAGTCCAAACCATGGATCAGTACGGCGAAGGAATGCCAAAAGATCGCCCAGCACCCCGATACCTCGCCCGAAATTCGTCTCGAAGCATAGCGTCTCAACATTCGCGTGCTCGCAATAGGCTCCGAATCTACGGCCTACGCGTACCAGGAACTTGCCAAGCTTGCAAACGAAAAAGGGATGGACCGGTGCATTACCACCGTGCGAGGATTTTTCAGCACCACCGATAGCAAAGAGTGGCAGCCAGCCTTCGGGCTGTGTGATTCGGTTTTTAACAATGCAAAGGACCCGAACACGAAAGCGGGCGCACTTTTTGGCAAAGGGACGCTCTACCCCAGAGGGTCAAAAGAGCAGCTCTCGTACTTCCGCCGTGCCTCGAGTGAGTACTCCGACCTGCATTACGGTAAGGTCGCTGCCAGGTATCTCAACGAACTTCTGTCGCTCGAAATCGGAAATACAATGCCTAACTTCGAAGGCAAAGATTCGTCCGGGAACATCGTTTCCTTGGCCGCATATCGCGGTAAGTATGTGCTCCTCGATTGCTGGGCTTCCTGGTGCGGGCCCTGCATGCGCTTGCTGCCCCACACGATTGAAATTGCCCAAAAGCACAGTGAAAAGCTGGCAGTAATCGGGATTGGTGGTGATAAAGAACTTCGTCTGCAGAAACGGGCGGAATCGGACCTCAAAGTTCCGTTCCCAACAATCTTCAGCGGCGGTTATGACCGAGGGGTTCCTTGGCAATTAAATGTGAAGCACTGGCCGACGTACTACCTGCTCGATCCCCAAGGCAAGATCGTGGAGAAATGGGTAAGCGGCGTCAAAGAGTCGGAACTCGATGCCAAGCTACGAATATACTTGGCATACTAAGTACTCAATGAGTGAGCAGAGGTTTACGGAGCAAGAGGTTCACTCAATCCTGCGTGACGCAGTGCGCCTAACCCCGACTCAGCCCAGCGAGGGGATAACGCGCGAACAACTTGAGCGCTTCGCCAGCGAAGCCGGAATTACACCTGAAGCGCTCGAGCAAAGCATCCGAAATCACCAAACGAAACGGAGTGCTACCCTGCTGAAATACCTTCGAAAGACAACGCTCACACTCGACTGGGAGCTCTCGCGGTCCGAAATCGACAATATTGCCGCAATCTGCGAAGCTCTACCGCCATATTTGTACCGCACAACCGGAAACTACGATGTCATTCGACTGGACCGCTGGGGGTTCTTCAGTGTGATCAGTATTTTGCGGCGCGAGGGGTTCACGCACATCTCCATTGATCGCCAATACAATCTTGAGTTTTGCGTCGGTTTAGCTGTGTGCTTATGTCTTCTTTTCGGTTCCTTCGCCAGTGGATTTACCTTCTTCGCGTCATCCAGTGCTGGCTGGACGCTGGCAACGATCGTAGGTGGACTTTTTGCCACGCTGTTGCTAACGTCGAGCCTTTGGTTTTTCGGAAACAGATCGAATGCACGGAAGCGCGATAAGTTTGCGAGAGAGATCGCTCAAGAACTCGGCGCGCAAATCATAGGCGAACCGACCCATCCGAAACGTGATACAATCTGATCGACGCCCAGACGGGCGATCTTGAAGGAGGCGAATAACATGATGAATCCCCACACCTCGATCCACCGCGCCTCCCGAGCCGCATTATCGGCAACTTCCTGATCTAACGGTTCGAGGGGCATTTGCTCCCCCCGACGTGGCATCGCCACGCCCGACCGCACCCAGGAACAAACCAGAAATTGGATCAAAAGCAAAAAGACTTCGTCGCCAAAACGTTGGCGGCAATGGACGGCAATGAGCGCAACAAGCTCCGTGACCGAGCCATCAAGGCTCGAAAACTCGCCCTATCGCGCCTCGCCTCGCGCCCCCCGCGCGAAGAGGCACTCGACCATGATGACGACCAGGAATACGTACCAAAGCGACCCCAAAAGCCGCTCGAAGAGTTCATCTACCAACTCCTAAAGGAGGAACTGCCCGAGCCAACTGCCCCGATTGAAACCCAAGAAGCCACCGTCATCGCCCTCCACCGAAAGCGGTGCGAAGCGATGCTCGGCAACCAGAGAATCGACTGCATCCTCAGTGCCGATCAGGCCAAATGGCAGCAGTCGCAGTTCGCCGTGGGCGACATCGTTAACGTTCATCAGGCCGAAGGCGAATGGCGCATCCAGAGCGTTCAGCCACGAAGAACGAAGCTCTCACGCCCCGATCCGGGATCGGCCCAGCGCGAGCGAGTCATCGTCGCCAACGTCGACATCATCGTCATCGTGGTCAGCGTCTCCGCGCCGCCGCTCCACCCAAGGGTGATTGATCGCTACCTCATCGCCATCCAGCAGGGGGGAGCTGAGGCTATCATCGCCGTAAACAAATCTGACCTCCTTCCCCCGAACGATCCCGAGTTTGACTTGCTTGAACCCTACAATGGACTGGCTCCCATCATTCGGATTTCCGCGTCTTCCCGGCTCGGAATCGACGACCTAAGAGCAAAGCTCAACGGAAAGCGGTCGGCGTTCGTCGGCCACAGCGGCGTCGGGAAAAGCTCGCTGCTAAATGCCCTCAAGCCCGACCTCGGCCTCGAAACCGGGGCGGTGAGCGAAGGCTACGGGCGGGGAACCCATACCACCACAAGTAGCCACTTGTGGGACCTCGGCGAGGGCACCGAAATCATCGATACTCCCGGAGTGAGAGCCTTTGGCCTCTTCAAGCTCGATAGGGTAGATCTCATCGACTACTTCCCCGAATTCGACGGAATCTCTTGCCGATTCCGCGACTGCACCCACACGGTCGAACCCGGCTGCGGTATCCGTGAAGCCGCTCACAGTGGCGCGATTAATCCCGCCCGCTTCGACACCTACCAGCGCATCCTTACCACCCTCGCATGACAAATCAACTCCACCGATTCGCTTTACCGCGAATCGGTGGAAAAGCGATTGGGCCAATTTCGCATTTCCATCTCAAAACCCCGTAACAATATGGAAACAACTCTGCATGGCGGAGACAATCAACAACGTCGAGCATCAACTCGAGCAGCTCACGATGCGCATGAGCGCGCTCAATGAGATTGCAAATATCGGCACCGGTCATGCCGCCCGAGCCTTGGCTCAAGTCTGCGGACGAGACTTCAAAATTTCAATTCCTCAGGTCCGCCCCATCAGTTTCGACAAAGTACACGAGTTGATGGAAAACCCCGACGACACCTTCGCAGTTGTCTATATGGCGGTTGATGGTGACTTTAACGGACGAATGGCGTTCTTCCTCGATTGGCCAAGCTGCCAGGCACTTTGGCAAATGCTGATTGGCCAAGTTCCCGAGAGTCCGGACGACCTTTCCGAGATTGAGTGGAGCTCGGTCATCGAAGTCGGCAACATTATCAACGGCTCGTTCCTGTCCGCTTTTACCGATTTCACGGGGCTGTTCAGCAACGCAACCCCGCCGCTTCTCGCAGTCGACTCGTTCGGATCGATCCTGGCCTCCATCGCCGCCGAGGCCGAGCGTGATCACGTTGCACTCTTTATCGAAACCAAGCTTTGGGACAGCGAAGGGTCCGTCAAAGGAAGCTTCCTGCTCATTCCCAGTGAGGTCGCTGTCGAGCAGCTTTGGGAACGCCTTGGCTTGGGGATGGCCGCCTAAGTATGGATACAAACGGTGTCCTCCTCGCCCGAATGGGTGAGGTCCGAACTGCGAAAATTGGGCCAAAAATCGGTTGTCATGGTCTCGGTAGCTGTATTGGCCTCATCGCCTACGACAGCACCTCTAAGGCGGGCGGTGTCGCGCACATCGTCTTGCCAGAGAGTACGGGACATAAAGATTTATCCCTCCCTGCTCGGTACATGGATATTGGCGTGCAACACCTCATCGATCTCACTGTGAAGGCCGGAGCAGATGCCAGTCGGCTCCGATTTGCCGCCGTTGGCGGAGCAAACGTCTTTAAATTTGGGGCCGGTTCACCCAGCCTCAATCTCAGCATCGGCGATCGCAACATTAAGGCAATGCACGAACAATTTTCGGCTTTGCGATTGCGCCTAATCGCCGAACGAGTCGGCGGAACCGAAGCCACTTCCACGCAATTATGCTTGGTCACTGGGCAGGTATTTGTGGCAAGTGGAAGGAGGGAGATGGAGTTGCTCTGCTCACTAGGCAATGGCTCGGTGGCAAGGCTCCAATCGGAGGGGAATTATGCACGAGCAGCTTAGGGAGCTCATACGACAAACGACGGAATTGCCGTCCATGCCAGAGATCGCATTCGAGGCGATTCGCGTCGCCGATCAAGCCGAATCGAGTGCTTCGACGGTCGCCGCGACCCTTGCTAAGGATCCGAGCCTTTCGGCACGAATGCTCCGCCTTGCAAACTCCTCGTTCTACGGCATGCCGCGCCAAGTCACCTCGATCTCGGATGCCGTGATCGTGCTTGGAATGCGTACGGTGAAGAGCCTTGCGCTTGTAGCCGCCAGTTTCCCATGGCTCCACAAAGCTTTGAACGGTAAAGGGATCAGCCCCCAGCTACTCTGGAACCACTCCCTCACCACCGCCCACCTGGTCCGCAACATGGCGACCCATAGAGGATTTTCCGATGTCGAAATGCCGTTTTGCATCGGCTTACTTCACGACATCGGTACGGTAGTCATAGCGGTTTGGAAGGAAGAATCGTATGCCGATCTTCTCAAGCACCTCCAAATCGAGGAGACGACCTTTGATGGGATCGAGCGCGAGACGTTTGGGTACGACCACGCAATGGTCGGAGCCGAACTCGCCGAGGTCTGGAACCTTCCGGCGCCGTACGCAAGCGCAATTCGCTGGCACCACCAGCCGAGTACGCCCGAAACGCCGGACCCAATCGCAGATTTGATTCACATCGCCGACATCCTGGTCCGCGAGCGCGGCATCACCGAAGGGCTCTTCGGAGCAGTTTATCAGCGCGACGAAGCAACCTTCGAACGAGTTGGCATATCCGAAGAGATTCTTCAACAGCTGCTAGAAGAGAGCATCAATCAAGCTCAAGAGTTTGAGGGCTTCCAGTCTCGGAGGGCAGCATGATCAAGGTTCTCGTCGTTGATGACTCGATCTTCATGCGCCGCGTCCTTACCGACGCCGTCAACCAAGCTGGCGATATGCAGGTAATCGGAACTGCGTCAAGTGGAGACGAGGTTCTCGCTCAAGTCAAGGCGCTCAAGCCCGATGTCATCACGCTCGATATCGAGATGCCCCGCAAGAACGGCCTGATCGCTCTTCAAGAGGTCATGCGAGAGTGCCCTACGCCAGTCGTGATGTGTTCAACGCTCACTGCTGCCGGAACCACGGCGACGATGACTGCGCTTGAGATCGGCGCTCTCGATTTCATCGCAAAACCAAACCAGATCACGGCGGATTCGTTGGCCCAAACCTTCAAGGAGCTGATTCCAAAGCTCAGAGTTGCGGCAAGCGCAAAGCTAAGCAAGGTTGTTGTCTCCAGCGCGTCGCCAAAGCTGGTCGCGCCGCCTTCTTCAAAGGTGCTTGTTATAGCTGCCTCGACCGGTGGCCCCAAGGCGCTCATGACTTTGTTCGAATCCTTCCCCCGAGACATGAAGATTCCGTGCCTCGTGGTTCAGCATATGCCCGTCGGGTTCACGCAAAGTTTGGCTCAACGCCTTAACGGCGCGGGCTCTTTCCGGGTGCGAGAAGCCCAAGATGGCGACAAGCTCGAGCCAGGTTTGGCACTGTTAGCCCAAGGTGGCATTCACCTTGAGCTCAAGAATTCAGACACAGTCAGGTTCAACAATGCTTCTGAACGCTTAGGAGTCAAGCCGTGCGCCGACTACCTATTCGAATCGGCAGCGAAGTACCTCGGCGATCACGCTCTCGGCGTCATTCTCACCGGAATGGGTAAGGATGCAACCGATGGCGCGAAAGCAATCAAGAAAGCGGGAGGCACCATCCTCGCCGAATCGGCTGAAACCTGCACGGTTTACGGAATGCCGCGAGCCGCAAAGGAGGCGGGAGCCGTTGACGGAGAGTTTCCTGTCCACGAACTCCACATGGCAATCATCGCCGCGCTCAAGGGAGGAAAAAATGTCAAAGCAGCCTAGCCAAGCCGACTTCGAAGCGTTCTACCGACGGTTCAACCAAGTCGAAGGAATCGACTTTAACAAGTATAAGCAAGATCAGCTCACAAGGCGAATGCTCATGCTCGTCGATCAGCGAAAGCTGAGTTCATTCGAAGAGCTGACCAGCCTCGTGCTCCGAGATCGCGAAGCAAGGGCATGGTTCCTCGATCGGCTCGCGATCAACGTGACCGAAGTCTTCCGAAACCCCGAGCACTGGGTGGAACTGGAGAAGTTCCTCACGAACGATTTGCTTAAAAGCGGAAAACCGCTCAAGACCTGGAGCGCGGGTTGCTCAACCGGCGCCGAGGCATACAGTTTGGCCGCGATGCTCGATACATTAGCTCCGAGGAAAGACCATCGGATCATTTGTAGCGACATCGATGCCGCAGCCCTAGAACAAGCCAAAAAAGGCGAGTTGTATGGCACCGAGTTTCGGGATGTCCCCAAGCAGTACCTCGGGTACTTCGAAAGGCACCCGAAGGGCGCAAACGTTTCGCAGAGTCTCAAGAAGTACGTGACGTTCCAACGTCACAACCTTCTTGGCGACAACTTCGGAACGGGTTACGACCTCATCATCTGCCGAAACGTTCTGATCTACTTTGTCGATGAGGCCAAAGATCAGATCTTTCGGAAATTCTACGGTGCACTCCGTCCCGGTGGATACCTATTCATCGGCGGCAGTGAGCGCATCTTCAATCCAAAGGAAATCGGCTTCGAGTGTCCGAAACCGTACTTCTATCAAAAACCAAGCGAGGAGAAAAAATGGCAAAACGCATCTTAATCACCGACGACGCATTGTTCATGCGCGTCACTCTCAAGCGCATCCTTTCGGATGCCGGATTTGAAGTTGTTGGAGAAGCAGCAAACGGAGTTGAATCCGTGTCGCTCTACAACGATCTCAAGCCCGATCTTGTCACCATGGACATCACCATGCCCGAAATGGACGGAATCGAGGCCCTCAAGGCAATTCGATCCAGCGATCCAAACGCAACCGTGGTCATGTGCTCGGCAATGGGTCAGCAAAACCTGATGGTAGAAGCTCTCCAAGCCGGCGCAAAAGAGTTCATTGTCAAGCCGTTTCAAGCAGATAAGGTGTTGGAAGTCATCAATCGACATGCTGCCTAATAAAGGCCAGAGTCAATCAGGAGTTATTGGGTAACGAAATGAAAGCAGAATTTATCGCACCGTTTGCGGAGGCAACTTCGGCGGTCGCGGAAATGATGATGGGAACTCGTCCGAACAGAGGTCAACTCTCGGCGAAACCAGAACTGTTTACCGCGCTGCCAGTGAACATCCTCTGCGGAGTGAACGGCGATCTCGAAGGCCTGGTCATGTACAGCATGTCCAAAGACACCGCGCTCGCCATCGCCGGACTCATGATGGGCAACTCGCCCCGCGTGTTCGATCAGTTGGTCGCATCGGCCATCTCCGAGCTCGGAAACATGATCACCGGAAACAGCTCGTCTATCTTTGCGGGTCAAGGGGTCGTTTGCAACATCACGCCACCAACGTTGGTGCGCGGAAACAGCATCCGAATTTCGACCTTCAACACCCCGACGCTCGTCATCCCGCTCATCTTCGATGGAGTGGGCACAATCGAGGTTAACGTAAGCCTACGCGAAACGAAAATCGCCCTCGCCGCCGCTTAAACAAAATCTCGGACACTCGGGACTTTTGAACCCTGCGCCTGCAACCCAACCGGGTTGTGGGCGTAGGCTTGTTTATTAACTCATGAGCGAAAGAAAAATCCTAACCGGCATTACCCCCGATGCATTCGTTTCCGATGCCGATAAATGGGCCCTCGATAAACTCAAGAGCCTTCCGCTTGTGCCGCAGCTCGTCTCAAAATTCTTCGAGATCGGTATCGATCGCTGGATGTACTGCTACAACATGAGCAGCTCCATCCGATGCGGGCCAAACCAATATCCCACGCTTTACAACATCATGCGCGAATCCGCGCGCGTGCTCGATATGCCCGAACCGGAGCTTTACGTCTCCTCAAACCCGTTTCCGAACGCATTCGCGGGCGGCGTCGAAAGGCCCTACATCTGCCTCCGAAGCTCGATGATCGACACCATGAACAACGATGAGTTGTTCTTCATCATGGGTCACGAACTCGGCCACATCAAAGCTCAACACGTTCTCTATCGCTCGGTTGGAGCGCTCCTTTTTCCTCTGCTCGAGCTCCTTGGTCGTCGCACCATGGGTGCGTCCGATGTCGCGACCTATGCCCTCGCCCTCGCGTTTTACGAATGGTCTCGCCAAGCAGAATTCTCCGCCGACCGCGCCGGGTTGCTCGTCTCCCAGCACAAAGACACCTCCATCGACGCCCTCATTCGCCTCGCCGCTGGACCCTCACGCCTGCACCAAGAGCTCAACCGCGAAGCGTTCATGGATCAAGCCCGCACCTACCAAGATGCCGATAGTCTCGACAAAGTCGGCAAGTTCGTGCTGTTCGCCGTCATGGGCCAACGCATGACCCACCCCATGCCCGTCTTCCGAACTCAAGAGCTCGAAAAATGGTTCCTCTCCGGCTCCTTCGATCGGATACTTGCTGGTGACTACTCTAGGACTACGACCTAACTAAATAGAATTGCCGAGCCGATACTGAGGCTATAATTTTCGCAAATGGCGGGAGAGATTCAGTACTGGATTCTCATCGGGGACTCCGAACGGGGTCCTCTCTCGTACGCCGACCTCGCTAACTCGGCAAAGTTTGGGACACTCAAAAAGACGGATCGCGTGCGTCTGTCGAGCGGTGAAATCAAGTTCGCCGAGCAAGTCGGGCAGTTCGAATACCTTCCGCAACGTGCTGGCCCTCCGTTTCAAAAGTTGCCCTTCTACCGGGCAACCCAGTGGCAAACATCCGAACTTGGGCTCACAAGGCTCATGTTCGAGTACCTGATCACTTGCTGGGCCGTGCTATTCATCGCCGCCGTCACCTTTCCGATTCTTCTCCTCCCCGTCAGCTTCTTCTTGGGGCTACGCGCCCTCAATCTAGGCGCAAGAACGGCATGGCTTCCGATGCTCATCTCCGGCGTCGGCTGGTTGGCATACCTCATCTACTTCGCAATCAAGTTCAACGAGAGAATCAATCAAGGTCTGTACTAACGTCGGGCGCATGTAAAGATTCCCTCTATCCCGTGACACCACGGACGCCAACGGCGTAATCTCTCTCTGATGGTACGCACTGGAAGCGCCGAATGGAACGGCGGAATTATCGACGGCAAAGGCACAGTTTCGACCGAAACCGGGACTCTCAGCAACGCCCCCTACTCGTTCACGTCCCGCTTCGAAGAAGGTAAGGGCACCAACCCTGAAGAGCTTCTCGGCGCCGCTCACGCAGGCTGCTTCAGCATGGCCCTCAGCGCAGTTCTTGGCGGAGCGCATCTCAAGGCCGACTCGATCAAGACCTCGGCTGCTGTCAGCGTCGTCAAAATCGGCGACGGATTCGTCATCGACAAAGTTCACCTCACCGTCGAAGCCACCATCCCCGGAGCGACCGCCGAGCAGTTCGCTGAATGCGCCGCCAATGCCAAAGCCAACTGCCCCGTCTCCAAACTGTTCTCCAGCGCGGAGATCACGATGGCCGCCAAGCTAGTCTAATTGGAGCACCGAGAGTCACTCAATAGGAGCGTTGGACGCTTGTCCCCATCCCGAAGGTGGCTCTCGGTACCTATCGGCATAAACCCCTGTGCCGATGATTGATAAGAAGGCAAGGACGAGAACGCCGAGGCTGGCCAGACGGACTTTTCGACCGACTATCCTTTCCGCGCAGCCGAAAAACAGAAGAAGAAATCCGGGGCCATAAGTCGGCGCGAGATAGAAGATCGTGAGGCCATCGTAGTAACCCTGATACAGGCACACGTTTCCGAAGAAAAACAACACGATTGCTGTCAAGATGATTACCGCTCCCTTCAGCGAAGCGCGCGCGGACGAGGGAGTCTGATTCATCTGCTTTCCATTTGTGTTGCATTGCCTCGAACAATGCACTCGTATAGAATAAACCAGAATCAAATAAACTAGAAGGAATGTTCTTCTCCAAGTCGCCCCATCCGGCGAATTTTCGATTCCTCAACAGCTTCAATGTCGAAACTGAAGAACTCAAAGACGCTCAAAAATCCTTCCGCGCCCACCTGGGCAGCTACGCCGGCGATGTCTTCCATATCCAAATCCAAGACGGCAAACTCTGGGGCGAAAACCGCTCATTAGTCCCCCTCAACCAGCCCGCCGAGCACGATAGCAAGAAAGTCGAACTCACCGCCGACGGTCACATCGTCGTCCGAGGACCGAAGAACAAAATCCTCTTCAAAGGTCAGTTTGGCGTCCTCGGTGAGAACTCGCTCTGGTCCTTCGAACTCGCCGACCAAGCCCAGTTCTTCGGCATGGGCGAAAAGTATTTCGGCCAGCAAGAGCTCTCCGGCTACCGCGCAAAGTTCTGGAACACCGACGTCTGGTCCGATTTCCACTGGGCCCAATGGGGCAGCAACCCGTCCGATCCCCCCTATTACTCCGCGCCCTACGTCGCCGCCCGCATCGGCGATACCTTCGTCGGCTTCCTCCTCCACAACCCCTCGCCCGCCTTCATCGAAACCCCCGGCGTCGATGACAGCCGTGTCTTCGTCGAGTGGCAGCGCACCTCCCCCAATCTCCTCCTCGGCAACGAGGGCGGCGAGCCAAACCTCTGGATCATCGTGGGCCCCACCCTGCCCGAGCTCACCCGTAAGCTCCAAAAGCTCGTCGGCGTCACCCCCCTCCCGCCCCTCTGGAGCCTCGGCTACCACCAATCCAAATGGGGCTACGAAGGCCACGACGACCTCCTGAAGCTCGATGCCGAGTTCACCAAGCACCAGATCCCATGCGACGGCCTCTGGCTCGACCTCGACTACATGAAGGGTTATCGAATCTTCACCGTTGATAAGGAGAAATTCCCTGGCGGCCCCCAGTCCACCGCCGATGAACTGACTAAAACCGGAAGAAGAATCGTCCCCATTATCGACCCCGGCGTCAAAAAGGATCCCGGCTACGACGTGTACGACGACGGCCTCAAGAACAACGTCTTCTGCAAAACCAGCGAGGGTGAGCCCTATGTCGGCCTCGTTTGGCCCGGCGAAACCGTCTTCCCCGACTTCACCCAAGAAGCCACCCGCAAATGGTGGAGCAAGTACGCCAAACAGTTCCGAGCCAGCGGCTTCGGCGCCTGCTGGGTCGACATGAACGACCCCTCCACCGGCCCCGTCGACCCCTACGAAATGTGGTTCCGCAACGGCAAAGACCACCACAACAAGCACCGGAATCAGTACGCCCTTGGCATGCAAATGGCGACCTTCGACGGTTTCAAAGAAGCCAAGCCAAACGAGCGCCCCTTCATCCTCTCCCGCTCCGGCTTCATCGGCACCAGCCGCTATGCCGCCATCTGGACCGGCGACAACTGCTCCAACTACTTCTATCTCGCCAACTCCATCCCCTGCAGCATCGGCCTCAGCCTTAGCGGACAGCCGTTCGCCGGAATGGATATCGGCGGCTTCGGTGGCGATGTCACCGAAGAGCTGATGCTCGATTGGATCAAGCTCGCCTTCCTCTTCCCGTTCGCCCGCAACCACAACGGAAAAGGCAACCGCGACCAAGAGCCGTTCGCCTTCAAAGCGCCCGTCATGTCGGTCATCCGACGCTACATCCGCCTGCGCTACAAGCTCCTGCCGTACCTCTACAACCTCTTCATCCAACAAGAAGAATCCGGCGATCCCGTCCTCCGGCCCGTCCTCTACCACTACCCCGACGCCGGAAACGAGAAGCTCGACGACCAGTTCATGATCGGCGAGAGCATCCTACAAGCGCCGTTTGTGAAGGAAGAGAAGAGCAGGGAAGTCACTCTGCCAGGAACCTCAACTTGGTACGACGCCCGCACCGGCGAATGGCTCGCCCCCGGGGTCCACACCGTCAAACGAGGCCGCGAAGAGACCGCCCTCTTCATCCGCGAAGGCGCGATCATCCCCATGCAGCCCGGAACCCCGACCACCAGCGAGAAGGAGATGGTGAACATCAATTTCCACATTTTCCTCCCCGACAATTGGACCGGCGAATCCACCTACACCTACAAAGCCGACGACGGCCTCTCTTACGATTATCAGAAAGGCATCCGCTCGGCGGTGAAGCTCACGGTGGTCGGCGCCGGCGGCCACCTCATGCTCAACCTCGAAGAACTCGCCGACGACTTCGGCCCCATCAACCCGACCTTCGTGGTGCATGGCCACCCCAAGAGCGTCAAGCTCAAAGGGCAGAATCTGCCGATGAAGTCCGGTCGGGTGATGCTAACGGGACGAGGTCTGAGCGTCCAGGTGAGCTAAGGCTGAAGCTGAAGCCCCTCCCACTTTTCCCGACTCCGGGCGGGCAAAGGGGGAAGGGTTGGGGTGGGGGATTCCGGCGAGCCACTACGGAGGCCGGGTAAGCGGATAGAAGGCTCGAGTGGCACTGGTAAGCCCGATCACCGAAAAAGTGCGCCTGTCGAAACCTCGCTTACCAGTGAACAGCCTTTCGTCCAAAGCGACGATTCGCCAGTCGTACACAGATAACCCTCGAAAACCTTGG
Organism: uncultured Fimbriimonas sp.; assembly: GCA_964566635.1. Taxonomy (GTDB): domain Bacteria; phylum Armatimonadota; class Fimbriimonadia; order Fimbriimonadales; family Fimbriimonadaceae; genus Fimbriimonas. The sequence continues at coordinate 465,964 of CAZMJL010000002.1, forward strand.
GTCTGCTAGACTGGGAAAGTAATCATGCTGGTGGTCGCCGCACTATTTCCTCCCGCACATGCACCTGCCGAAGTTGCACGCTTGATTCGGCAGATCCGGACCACGTATTCAACGTGTAAAACCTACCGCGACTCGGGAACTCAGACCATCTGGAGAATCGATAAAAAGGGGTCAAGGACTGTTTGGGGTGAGTGGAAGTTCTCAACAATCTTTGCCCGGCCAAAGCATTTACGACTCGAAATAAGCGAACGTGCCGGTCCAAATAAATGGCTGACATCCGTCCTGTGGACCGTCCCTGGCTCGAAAGCAACGAGTACCCCGAAGCGAGAAATCGGGCGACTTTATATCGGGCTTGACGGTAGCCAAGAACCAGTGACAGATTTGGAAAGTGGACTGGTCGCCTTATCGAGTCTCTCATTTGGTATCGCGACACAAGTGCCATCGTTGCTTCTGCCATCTCCTTCCTCAAGTACTGTTTTGGACCTGTACAAATGGAAACTTGGTAAGGGCGAAAGGGTTAAAGAGAAGGAGTGCTCGGTTCTGATAAGCAACGATTCTTTGGTAAAGCTCTGGATCGACAAGAAAACATTTCTCATCCGACAAGTACAGGACACGACCGATCTCGGTGACGGACCATCAAGTGTCAGGGTCGTGCAATTTGCCCCTGAGATCAACGTAAAGGTTCTCGACTCTGAGTTTGTAGGTCCGAAGTCGCTCTGACAGATCGTGCATTTTGACGAGCCACTTCGTGGGCAGGACAAGGATTTGTCGTGGCACTGACAAGCGACAATCTCCCAGAGCCTGCGATCACTAAAGACTAGCTTGTCAGTGGACAGTCTTTCGCTCATGCCGCCCCAGTGTAACCAGCAATGACGAGCCACTTCGTGGGCAGGACAAGGATTTGTCGTGGCACTGACAAGCGATACTCTCTCAGATCTTGCGATTACCCAAGGCTAGCTTGTCAGTGTAAAGCCTTCCGCTCATGCCACCCCAATGCGACCATCACTGTAAAATCGAACAGCCCTATGCCGACCGAGCGAAAGTACAAAACAAGAGAAGCTCGGGACTATCCAGGTCACTCACACCTCCTCACCTTCAGCACTCGGAAGCGAAGACCCCATCTGCGAGATGAGCAAATCTGCCAATGGCTCGCAGAATCAATCAACAGAGCCAAGGGACTACACAACTTCCAAGTGCTCGCCTACGTTTTCATGCCCGACCACGTCCACATCCTCATCCGCCCACAGGAGGAGACCTACAAAATCGCAGAAATCCTTAGGGCAATGAAGCAACCTGTCTCTCGAAAGGCACGCAATGCGGCGATGATCGATGATGTCCTCTGGGAACCAGGTGGCGGGCACGATAAGAACATCACCACCACAGTGGCGCGAGCGAACGCCATCGAATACATCCACCGAAACCCGCTCCGCAAAGCCCTCTGCCAAGACATTCTGGGGTACCGCTGGACGTCGGCCCGCGCGATACTTCTTGGTGAACAGTCGGAGATTGGGGTTGATGGAAGTTACTAAGCTAATCCACTGACAAGCTGGCTCTTCTCTATTCGGAGGTACTGCCTGATTCGCCGCTTGTCAGTGCCACGACAAGTTTTGATGCCCCGGGATTCTCAACCCCGAGGCTGCGTTCACTCAATTTCCGTAATCCTCAATGCCGTGGTTGACGAATCCCCGCGCATTCCCTCTACTCATTGAAAGCGCCAATCCACCAACGACAACCAACGACCCAACTTGTCCCCATCTGTCCCCCTCAAAACACGAGAATGACCCAACCCGTTGAACCTGATTTCCCCTCAAAAGTGCGTCGCAGTTGTTGGGTCAAACGATCAAAACGACTCAGGAAACATCAGCTTGGTCAAGAGCCTTAAGCCACCGCTGCCATTGCGGAGTCTGGGCAACCCGCCTCGCCAACGGCTCCGGGTGGTTAGGAACCCGAAAGTCACGATGCGTTTGCCGACGAACAAGTTCGCGAGTAGAGAGCTTCGCCGGCTGGAAAAGCAGTGTCGAAACGACCTCGAAGGTCATCAAAACCGACCAGATGTTTTGGCTCCGAAACAACTTGGCAAAGTCCAGCTTGAATCGCCTCTCTTCCGAAGAGAGCGCCAAAACCTCTTGCCCCGAAGGATCTGAGAACTGATTGATGCGCTGAAGGCGCGGACGAACGTAAGTGTGATAAAACGGCACTTCGAGGACCTCGCCGTCGAAGGTCTGATTGACCAGCCAATTGGTCGCATCGTGGTCAAGGTGCCCCTGCTCAAAAGCGCCGCAAACCACCACGTCGGGTCGCACCGACGCCATCATCGCTTGGAACTTTGGCAACAGAACCGCGAGTTCTTCGCACGTCGAGCCGTCCGTCGAACCATGCGCGAATAAGTTCTCCTCGGGCACGCCGAGTAGCTTCGCTCCGAGTCGTCCCTCTTCGAGGCGAAAATCAGGCGAGTGCGTCCAACTGAGAAACACCTCATGTCCCGCTTGCACAAGCCGCCGCATAAGCACGCAGATCGAGATCTCGTCATCGGGGTGGGTCATGCAAAAGAGCCAGCGGCGCGGCTCGTCAATGCGGATTAGACTCATGACTCCAATCGCTTGAGGATCGAGGTCGTTGAGCGGCCCTCAAGGGTGGGCATGATCACAACCCTGCCCCCGTAGCTACGAACAATCTTCGCCTCCGGTAGCGAGTCCTCGGTGTAGTCTCCGCCTTTGACGTGAATATCTGGGCGAATCTCGGCGATGATCGCCTCAGGAGTGAGCTCGGAAAACGAAACGACGCAATCTACGCATCGAAGCGCACCGATGACTCTCGCTCTGTCTTCGAATGGGTTCACTGGTCGGGTGGGCCCCTTAAGCTGCCGAACAGTGGCATCGGCGTTCAGAGCAACCACGAGATAGTCACCAAGAGCAGCCGCCTTTTCCAGGTAATCCACATGCCCGGCGTGAAGGATGTCAAAAACCCCGTTAGTGAAGACAACTGTTTTGCCCGCCCGTGCCTGTTGTAACTCTTCAAGCGTCATCGAATCGCCTCCCATACGGTCTCAAAAACGCTTTCTGGAGCGATGTCCGCTAGCGACTTCTCGGAGTAATGGCAACGATGAATCTGACCGTAGGGACACGATCGTACCGGTTTCGTGATGCTGTAGAGCCCGATTGCGGGCACCCCGAGAGCCGAGGCAACGTGGCTACTGCCGGTGTCGCCGCCGACGTGTGCGTTAGACAAGGAGATGAGCGCAACCAATTCTCGCACAGAGGTCTTTCCGAGCAGATTGACCACAGGTGTCGGCGTCTCGGCAGAGACTTCATCAAAGGCTCGTTGGTCAGCGTCCGCCTTACCGCCGATGAAGACTGCGCTGACACACTTCGACGAGATCATCTCGCTGAGCCTAGCAAAATGAGTGGCTGGCCACCGCTTCGAAGCCCATCCAGCTCCGGCGTTCAAAACGACAAATGCCCCATTGACACGGTTCTCGGCAAGGAGCGCCCTCATTTTGTCCCGGTCTTCTTCCTTTGGTTCAAAGCCAAACTCCGCTCGCTCGCACTCTGCTCCCGCCGCGCGGGCCACATCCACGTATTGGTCAACGACATGCAAACTCGATGGATCGGGCCGGACCGCCTGCGAGAACAGCGGCGCTATCTCTCGTTGCCAGTGGTATCCCAGCTTTCGATCCGCCTTGGCACGGCCCACGACTAGAGCACTTTTAGACAGCCCCTGCATATCGAGAGCGAGGTCAAATCTGTCACCCAAGTTTGGCCACGATTTCGGAGCAAATCCGGGTTTAACTCTCAGTACCTCGTCAACTTGCGTCGAGCACTCAATGATGCCCGCAAAGCGCGGATCAACCGCCCAGGTGATGTGCGATTCAGGAAATTGATGCTTAAGCGCGGTCGCAACCGGAAGTGTGCAGACACAATCTCCGAGCGCAGAAAGTCGAGATATGAGGATCCTCAGAGAAGGCCCCTCCTTCGGGCAAACCGCCAGCGATCGTGCATCCAAAGGTATTGCTCCGGGGCGAGCAGAATGAGTTCCTCGATCGCCAGGTTTACCCGCGTCATAAGTGCCTCCGGAGTTTCGTCGGGCGTCGCATGAATCGGAGGAAAGAACACGAGACGGTACTTTCCGGGACCAATTCTGAGATGGGCGGCCGGAAGGATTGGCGCCTTGGTTCTAAGGTGCAGAACTGCGGGACCTAACACCGTTCCAGCCGGCTTTCCAAAAAACGGAATGTAGGCCTCATCGGCATTCTGGTCCGGCAGAATGCCGATCATTTCATTCGCCCTTAGCCTTTTGATGATCTCGCGAGCCGCATTTCCTCGGCTCAGAATTTCCATTCCCTTGTGACCGCGAATTGCATTGACCTTATCGGTGATTAGGCTTTCATTGGCATCTCGCGCCACGGCCGAGATGCGGATACCGTTGAATCGAAGCCAATGCCCCATTCGCTCCCAGTTCCCAAGGTGGCCAGTGACGAGTAGGACCCCATTTCCTTCGGCGAGAGCGAGGTCAAGATTCTCCTTGCCTTCAACCTCAGTGAGCTCTGAGATTTCATGATCCGTTCGGATTGGTGAGCGAATAAAGTCCGCCACGATACGCCCGAAGTGGCGAAACATCTCCTTCGCGCGCTCTTGGACTGTGGCATCGTCGAGTCCGGGGAATGCTGTACGAAGGTTAGCGTAGGTCTGAGTGCGATGCTTCTTGTCTAACGCGTGGAGCAACATCCCCATTTTTGCGCCTCTCGCTTCGGCGCGGGCCACGTCCGGAACGCGAAAATACTTTTCACCGAGAGTAAGGATCGACAGCCCGAGGCGGTGAATGAACTGTTTTTTCGTCACCAGAGTCGCTCCTTTAGCCACTGCTTGAACTCCTCGGCGGGCTCAATGGTAGCCGTTCGCTTGGCGATGACGATGTTGTAATTTGCGATGTCAGCCCTTTGCCGCAATTTGACCCAGTCCTTCATCGTTACCACAAGTGTCTTTTCATTATGAGGTGTTAGCAAGTCAGGATCATCGAGTGGATGGTGATCAGGCAAAGCGATGATGGATTCAATTTCTACTCCCACGTCCCGCAACGAGCCCTCAAAAAGGTCCGGACGGGCAATTGCGGTGAGTATGGTGGCTCTCCTAGGGCGGTCAATATGCTCGCCTTTTTGATTGCTGAACAAAAGCGGAGAATAGTTCACGCGGAAGCGATCATTCGGCAGAACCAGTTCAGCAAAGCGGCGATTCCAGCGCGGCTCGCGATAGGGGCCAATCGGTAGCGGGAAAGGGTTGATCGGCTTCGGCGGATCCAGCAAAATCGAAACGTGTTTCTTGATTGGCATGTGCTGAAATCCGTCGTCCATCAGTAAGATGGCACCCGGCTTTACTTGACTGGCCAGTCGGGCGGCGAGCGGCCTTCTTCGCCCTACAATAATGATATTGTAGGGTCTAAAGTCCCGGATTTCCGTCGGCTCGTCGCCGAATGTTTTTGGGTCGAGCGGTCCATCGGGCGCGACTTGGGCGGCCTCGCTCGCTGGGCTCCCGTACCCGCTGCACGAGATGACGACGTCCTTTCCAAGTTCGTTGAGGCATTCAGCAACAAAGATCGTAACTGGTGTTTTCCCGGCTCCGCCGGAGGTTAAGTTTCCAATGCAAATGACTTGCTGAAACGTTTCTGCAGTTTTCCGTAGTTTTAGCCGATATGTTAGTCGGTACACTTCCCAAACGGTAGTGTAGAGCGCAGTTAAAGGAGACAGCGCGAGACGCATCAGGCGATAGCCCAACGCGTTGGAATACCAAAGGTTCTCGATCTTCAACGGTCAATGCACAGTGAACCTCATTCAAGAAAACACAGTTGCAGATACTGCGAGTTAACCAACTCATGCATACAAATTCACGTGAACTGGCCGGAGCGAGAACAGTCTCGACTAGGCAGCACATCATCGATACCGCGTGCCGATTTTTGATTTCAGGGAACCAGCCTTGACCTAATTGCGCTGGAAGCGGGTTTTCAGAATCCAACTGATGTGGTTTCCCAATTGATGCTGATCCTGCGCTCGGTCTATGCGGTCAACATTTGTCCAGCCGGAGCTGGCGCTCCTGTACCCGCAAGAAAGATGGCGGACTGTGTAATCAGGGTATCGCCAGCATTCTGTGCCTGACTTTGCGCAAAATCAGGCACAGAATAGACTGCGACTAGCTGATCCAAAGTCGTATGATGTAGCTAGAGAAAACAATGAATGAGTCGCGAACCGCGCATGCTGTAGTCCGGAATGTTTCAACGCGGCAGCATATCGTGGACGTTGCGCGGCAAGTTTTCGCCGCGCACGGCTTTGGGCGCACTAGCCTCGATACTATTGGGCTAGAGGCGGGCGTCTCGAAGATGACCATTTTCTATCACTTCAAAAACAAGGAAGAACTTGTCATCGCCAGTCTGGAAGAGGCGCATCGTGAGTGTATGTCAAGTGTTCTCACCGAGGCTTCGACTCATTTGCATGAACATCCCTGCCTCGTTCGGGCGATTTTTAGAGTCCTTGAATCTCGCCTTAGTCAGCACTCCCTGAATGACATTTTTCTCAGGGCCGTCATTGAATACAGAGACTCTGACACAGAAGTCGGAGCCGCAATCCGATCTCACTTTTCAGAAATTGAGACGAAATTTTGCTCGATCTTGAACGAAGCGGGATTCGATAACACAGACGAGCTTGTACCGTCGCTGATGCTCATCCTCATGGGACTCTGCGCAAAACACATGACTCCAGGCAGCCCGCTGAGGGGCACCCCGGTTACGAGATTGGTCGACGCGATTTTGAATGTTTCCGATCCGGTTGTGGCCTAAATCAGCTTTTTGAAGGAGTGCTTGCCCACTTTGAGGGTCTTACCGCGCAGGTCGCTACCCGACATTCGCAATTCGGTCACCTTCGACTGATCCAGAGAGACCGCGCCCGCTGAGATCAGGTCCTTTGCTTTTCCGTTGCTGGCGGCCAGTCCGAGGCCGACGATGAGCGCGGGGAGCGAAACCATTCCGTCAACAACTATATCGCCGGGAATCTCGGCTTCCTCGGCATCGGTCACGACCTTTCGCTGAGAAAAAGTTTCGATGAAGAACCTTTCCGCTTCGGCGCCAGCCTCCGGCGAGTGATAAAGCGCAACAATTTCTCGGGCGAGGCGAATCTTGGCATCTCGAGGGTTCTTTCCCGGAGCGAGCATCTCCTTGACTTCGTCCAAAGGCACGTCGGTGCAGAGCTCAAACCAGTTCGCAATGATCTCGTCTGGAATCGACATCGTCTTGCCAAACATGTCGTTTGGCGTGTCCATGATTGAGATATAGTTGCCGAGCGACTGGCTCATTTTCTCTTTCCCATCGGTGCCGACGAGGAGAGGGCAAAGGATCACGGCCTGTGGTTCCTGGCCGTATTGCTCCATCAAGGTTCGCCCGACTAGGTTATTGAACTTCTGATCGTTTCCGCCGATCTCAATGTCGCACTTGATCTCAACCGAATCCATGCCCTGGCAGAGCGGATAGAGGATCTCGTGCATGGCGATCGGTTGGTTGGTCTGGAAGCGCTTTGTAAAGTCGTCGCGTTCCATGATTCGCGCGACGGTGTAGCGCGAGCACAGGCGGATAACATCCTCAAAGCTCATCTTCCCGAGCCAATCCTTGTTGTAGTAAATCTCAGTCTTCTCGGGGTCGAGAATCTTGTAAATTTGGCTCGAGACGGCGTCAACATTTGCCTGAACCTCCTCTCGCGTCAGCTGCTTTCGGGTCTTGCTCTTGCCGCTAGGGTCGCCGATCTGGGCGGTGAAGTCGCCAATGATGAGGCAAGCAATGTGCCCCATCTTTTGAAAATCTCGTAGCTTTCGAAGAACAACTGCCCATCCTAGAGTCACATCCTTCGCAGTGGGATCGACCCCTAGCTTCACCCGCAACGTTCGCCCCGCCTTGATCCGGTTGAGAATGTCCTCTTCTCCGATCACCTCCGTTGTGCCACGGCGGATTGTAGCGAGTTGGGCGTCGAGGTTCATTGAACCTATTTTACCGAGACTTGCGACCCTCGTTCAGATTCATCCCGATTCGCTGGTCGGCCAGATTGATGAACGTATCCTTATCGCTCATCACCGCTTGCGGAGGAAGCGAGTCACTCAGCGTCTTGAGGCCAGTGACCTTCTTCACGGCAGTGCCAATCGCAAGAAACTCAATGATTCCTGAGCCAAGCGAGTAAACGTACGTCTTGATACCGACAACATCATCGGCCCCTGCTTCCACCGCGTGCTCCATCATCCGGTGGAGGGCATTCTCTCTCGCGTCGTAGACCAGAGTCGTCAGTTCCTCGATTTCGCCGCGCACCAGCGACTTGAATGCTGATGTCACACCGCCGACAAAGCCGAGAGAGTAGACACTTACGCCAAGGACAAGTTCGAGCGGCAAATATCCGCAATGGATTAGGTTCCAAGTCTCCTCACACGTCAAGTCACTCGTCGCGGGCCGGTCGAGATACTTGGGTCCATACGCCTCGTGATGCGAGGCCGTACCTAGCATGACCATCTCTTGCAGGCCCTGAAACTTGATGATGTTGGTCTTGATACCCACAACGGAGTTTGCGCCCTTGTCGCGGGCTTCCCTCTGAATCCGCTCCAGAGCCAGGTGCCTAGTGTGATAGAAAATGTCACTGAACTCTCGGATTTCTCCCCTCGCCAGCGACCTCAGGCTGCCCATGATGCCGCCACCGAGACCGACCGAGTACGCAACGTTTCCGAACGCAAAGCTGAGCGGCTTGTATCCGCAGTCGAGTTGGCAATACAGCTCCTGCCCGTCCGAACTAGAAGTGAATTCCAACGTCGGCGCATTGACGCCTTCGCGGTGTACCGCCGAACCGACGCTCAGAAACTCGATATTGCCCGAATGCACAACCAGTTCGCTTGAGACTCCACTGATTCCCACCGCGCCCTGTAGGCCCGTCCATGCCTCCATGCGATCCAAAGCGGCCTTGCGTCCGTCGTGGATCACATCCGTCACCTGCTTTACCTCGCCGCCAGCGATGGTCTTGAGCGCTTGGCCAATGCCGCCCATGAAACCAATCGACCAAACCGAGTTGCCGATCACAAGCTCACCGGGCGCAAAGCCCTTCTTCGCAAGGCAGTAAATCTCGTTACCGTTGAATCCGGTGTTAATCGCCATGGTGTTTCCCCAAGATTAGCAGACGGCGCGATGTGTACACTATCCAAACCGATGTCGGCCGAGCACTTTGAAGCCCTGGTGAACGAGCACAAAGACGCCGTCTATCGCCAAATGGCAAGGGTCTGCGGCAACCGTGAGGACGCCGAAGACGCTCTCGCAACGGCGATCATGAATGCGTTTCAGGCGTATGACCGGCTCGGCTCCGACGAGGCGTTCCGCGCTTGGCTCGGAACAATCGGCAAGCGGGTTTGCTACCGAATGCGTTCACATTCCGGCATCACCCGGGCACTCGAGTTTGCGGAAGAGCACGACCTCGTCACCCCGAACCTCGATGAGATGGAGCTAACCTTGCTGAAAGGGTGCGTAAAAGATGCCGTCGATGCCCTTGAAGAGGGGTATCGCGATGTCTATCTGATGTGTGAGATCGAGGAGCGGACCTTGGAAGAGGCCGCAGACACGCTCGGATTAACGATCGCCGCCGCCAAATCAAGGCTTTTTCGGGCTCGGCAACGGGTGCGCGAAACCCTGGACCACTCGATCTGCGCCGCCTAAGCCCGGCGGGTATCCTTTAGGTTCGCCATGCCTGAGTTTTTGCTCGAAGTCGGTTGCGAAGAGCTCCCCGCGTCCTTTGTCGAAAAGGCATATACCGACCTGCAAGAGGCCCTCTGCAAGGAGCTGACGGAACTCGGACTTTGTGGCGGTGGAGCGCAGGCGTGCGGCACTCCGCGGCGATTGATCGTGTCGTTCCCCTCCGTCAAGGCGCGTCAGGAGGATTCGACGAAGGAACAACGGGGGCCTTCGCTTCAAGCCGCATTTGATGCCAATGGCGAACCCACAAAAGCACTTTTGGGCTTCTGCAAATCCCAAGGAGTCGAACCAAGCGATCTGCGCCGCGACGAGCAGTATGTGTGGGTGACGAAGCACATCGCCGGTCGACCGACTCCCGAAATCTTGGCGGAGATATTGCCTCGGATTATCCTCGGACTCAGCTTTGAAAAGTCGATGCGCTGGGGAGCTTCGCGCGCTCGGTTCGCCCGACCAATTCGCTGGATCCTCGCCGCTTTCGATGGCAAGGCGGTCGAGTTTGACGTCGAGGGAGTCCACTCCGCGCTCATCTCGTACGGGCACCGCTTCTATGCGCCCGATCCGTTCGAAGCGAGTTCGCTGAGTGCACTCGAAAGCGAGTTGAAGAACCGATTTGTCGAGGTTCGGGCCGAGGCGCGAAAGGCGTCGATCATCGAACAGGTCAACAAGATTGCCAACGGCGCAACGGACGGCTACGATGATCTGCTCGACGAAAACACATTTCTCACCGAGTGGCCGACCGCCATCGTTGGGTCCTTCCCCGAGAGCTACCTGGAGCTTCCCGAGCCGGTCCTTGTGACCGCAATGGCGAAGCACGAGCGCATGTTTCCGGTGCGCGGAGCAGATGGCAAGCTGACGAATCAGTTCGTGTTCATCCGAAACTCCGGGGAGGACGAGACGGTTTGCAAAGGGTGCGAATGGGTGCTTGGCGCGCGGTTCAATGACGCCCGGTTCTTCTATGAGCAAGACCAAAAGCTCACGATGGACGACTTCCTGGCCAAGACCGAGGGAATCGTTTTTCAAGCCCAGCTTGGTTCAGTTCGGCAGCGGGCGGATCGGCTGGCAAACTTGGCGGCGAAGCTTGCCCCACTCCTCAAGACCGATCCCGAACTCGCACGAATGGCCGGACTCTATGCCAAAGCAGATCTTGCTACCGGACTCGTTTCGGAATTGAGTTCGCTTCAAGGAGTCATTGGTGGTCAGTATGCGGAGAGGGCTGGATTCGAGCCGCATGTATGCGACGCCATTAGCCGCCAGTACAAGGACTTGGTCGAGTTTACGCCCGGTGCCCAGTTCAATGGCGTGGCCGTGACGCTTCAGATTGCTGACAACCTCGATAAGCTGGCTGGATACCTCGGGCTGAAGCTGATTCCGAGCGGTTCCAGCGATCCTTTCGGACTCAGAAAGGCAGTTACCGCATTGGTGAAGTACGGGAACTGCTTCATAACCGAGCCGTATTCAAAGCTAATTCAGCTAGCTTTTGATGAGTACGCGGCTCAAGGCTATGGTTTGGATCGAGAGGGCTCAGTCGTCGCTCTTGCGGACATCTTTGCGGGTCGCTATCCGGTGATGTGGGGCTCATCCGAGGTTCGACGTCCGTTCGAAGCCGCGCTCATGCGGGGAGATCTGGATGCAATGACCACGCCTATCGATGTTGACTTCCGGTTGCAAACGCTTGAGAAGTTCACTGACCCCGTCGACCTCCAAACGATCGCCAGACCGATCAACCTCACCAACTCTGCGAAGGCAAAGGGCGAGAAGATGGGTGGACTTGCTGACATAATGGCCGCAGGGCTCAATTCCCCGGAAGGGAATGCACTCCTGACCGCGATCACTGATTCGGCCACTGGAGTCGAGGACGCGCGTCGTACCGGCAACCCATTGCAACTCGCCGACACCCTCAAATCCCTTCTTCCCCCGATCAACGCGTTCTTTGACAACACGATGGTCATGGCCGAAGATCCCACTGAACGATTCCACCGGCTCTCGCTCGCGAATGCTACCGCTGAGCTTCTGCTTGTCGCCGGAGATTTCACCAAGCTCGAGGGATAAGGCTTCATGAATCTCGACACGGCGACTCGATTCCTTGCCGAGCATGTCCGCCCAAACGCGGAGCAGATCGATACGTCGGTCGACGCCATGCGCGTCGCCTTTGAGCGAATGCGAGAACTGGGCATCCTCGCGTTACGGCGGGCTCCCGAATTCGGCGGGCCAGCAATCCCTGAGCCCGATTTCCGCACCTTTCAGGAAGAAATCGCCCGGGCAAGCGGCGCCCTCGCCTTCCTCCAAACCCAGCACCAATCAGCCGTGAGCCTCCTCGGCAAGCAAGCTTCCGAAGCGATCAAGCAAGAGTATTTGCCGCAGATGCACGGGCCCAAAACGGTCGGACTCGGCTTCTCCCAGCTCCGACGCACTGGAGAGCCGATCTGCCAAGCGAAAAGGGTTGAAGGCGGGTACCGGATCAGCGGACATGTGCCCTGGATCACCGGTCTTGGCTTCTTCGATGAGTACATTATCGGGGCGGCGTTGCCATCTGGCGAAGCGGTTTTCGGGTTGATGCCGTTCTCAAATACGGACGGCCAGACGCTGAGCGAACCCATGCGCCTCGCCGCTATGGAAACTTGCCAAACCGTCACCGCCGAGCTTAACGGCTACTTCCTGCCCGATTCCAAGGTCGCTTTCGTGAAAGACCCAGGGTGGATGCGGGCAAACGACGCGTTCAACATCGTTCTGCAAGGGCATTTTGCGATTGGGTGCGCGCTCGCAGGAGCCGATGTCGTTGCCGCGAACGCCGCCAAGAAGGACCTCCCGTTTCTGCATGTTTCTCACGCAAAACTGATGGAGGAAATCGACCAATGCCGGGCAGCACTCGTCGCTCATCAGAGGGATTTCGCCGAAGACACCGCGCTGGCTCGACTGGAAAAGCGCGCCTGGGCGATCGACTTGATGATGCGTTGCGCTCACGCGGCGGTGATTTCTAGTAGCGGAGCCGCAAATTCCGCCTCGCATCCCGCCCAGCGAATCCTGCGCGAGGCAATTGTCTTTAGCGTCAGCGCGCAAACGGTCCCAATTATGGAAGCAAGTATGCGCCGCGTAGTGCGGTAGACGATCCTAGGTTTTCGTGAAACGAGCTTCTGCCATCCCAAATATTGGGTCGTTCGTCTTAAAATAGGAGGAAACTCAATGGCTATTTCAGATCGCGAGAAGATTGCCCACCTCTACCGGAGGTTCTCATTCGGCGGTACGGTCGCCGAGATCGACGAAGGTGTGACCAACGGTCTGGATGCGACCATCAAACGCCTGATCGACTACGACACCGTGCCTCAGAACATCGCGATTCACCCTTACGAGTTTTGCTGGAAGGAGAAGGAAGAAGCCGAGTTCGGAATCTGGCGATTGCGGCTGTGGTGGGTGCTGCACATGATGGCGAGCAAGCGCCCCGCCCAAGAAAAGCTCTCGCTGTTTTGGCATAGCCATTTCGCGGTCAGTGACGCCAAAGTCGAGCACGCCGGGCTGACTTTCGAATATGTTCAGGTGCTTCGCAAAGGGGCAAACGGCAAGTTCGGCGAGCTACTCAAGAACGTCGCCAAGAGCCCGGCGATGATGAAGTACCTCGACATGGATCGCGCCTTTCGGGGGCATCCTAACGAGAACTTCGCCCGCGAAGTGATGGAGCTTTTCACCATGGGCATCGGAAACTACACCGAAAAGGATGTCCAAGAACTCTCTCGCGCGCTGACCGGGTGGGGCTATATCGATACGTTTTGGGAAGGCGGCAAAGACAACACGCAACGCCTGATGACGATTTACCGCGACAAGCGGCCGAGCGGAGCGTTCTGCTATTTCCCAACCATGCGCGACTCGGAGCCGAAAACGATTCTCGGTCAAACGAAGGACTTTGACGGCGATGGAGCCCTCGAGATGCTTGCCGCTCGCCCGGAAACGGCGCGCTACATCTGCAAGAAGCTGTGGGAATTCTATGCCTACAAGGACCCCGAATCTGCGGTCATTGAGCGGCTGGTAGGTGTCTGGAACAAGTCAGGCGGGGAGATCAAGCAGATTCTTCTCAGCATTACCAAGAGTCCGGAGTTCTATTCGGATAAGTGCGTTCGGCGGCATTATAAGAGTCCGGCTGATTACGTTGTTGGTTCCGCGCGGCAAATGGGCATCGGAGAGGCACTCTTGACGTTGCGGCCGAAGGAGGCAACGCCTTTGACGCCGATCAATCAGGAGATCATCAACCAGGTTGGAACCGTGATGTATCACATGTTCAAGATGGGGCTCGACATTTGTTATCCCCAGGATGTGAACGGCTGGAAGTGGGGCGAAGATTGGGTGTCGCCGAGCATGATGAGTTACCGGATGCAGTACCACGGCATGATGATTTGGAACGACAAAGGACCCTGGGTGGCGACGAAGAACACAATGGGAATGGTCGCAGCGAAGAGTCCGCAGAGCGCGGCGGACGTGAGGAAGCGGTTCATGGAGATTTTTGACTTGAGGCTTTCGCCGAGTGCAGAGGCGGTGATCGGGAAGGTCTTTGACGCGAATCCGAACGGATACAAAGACGCCGGAGCTTGGGCGGGGCAGCTGTACACATGCTTGCGCTTGCTCTCGGCGTGTCCAGATATGCACGTTTGCTGAGAGAGTGTATTAATCGGGCTGAAGCGCGAATCCTTGTTTCTGGGTCACCGAATTGAGTGACCGGAGAAAACAATGAAGATTCAAAACATCGCCTTCGTTGCCATCGCAACCTCTCTTTCCGTGACCGCGCTCGCGGGCGGTATCGTGCTCAGCGCGGCCCTCGCCGGGCTTGGGAAGGGCAAAGTCGTGTGGAAGGTAAACGACAAGCCTGGTCAAACTCAGGCCCAGCTCGAAGCCGCCGGTGAGAACTTGCCACGGCTGTCGGCGTTCACCCTCACCATCGGTAGCAACATGCCTTTTGCGGTATCCACCGATGCGCTCGGAACCTATAAACTCTCCCAACGCTACACAACTGCGACCCGACCTTTCATCTCTTCGGGCATGTCGGTGACGCTGCGCAACGCGGCCGGGAACGTTGTTCAGTCCGGTACGTTGCGATAAAGTTGGCCTGGGCAATCGGCAAAATAAATGCTCGCCGCTTGCCCAGGGCCAATCCCCTCCCGAGGAGAGTCTGATCCCTTCGCATCCGCTCCGAGACCAAACTCTCCTCGGGACCCCTGCCCTGCGCGGTGGAGCCTCTAGATCTGGAAAGTCGCTTGGTAAATTGTCGCGTTTGGGTTACACCACGACTTCGGATCGCCGTTCAGCGACCCGTCGCTCGGAGTGGTCCAAAATCTTCTTCCGGAACCGGAGCTGCTTAGGAGTGACCTCGAGCAGTTCATCATCGCGTAGCCAAGCCAGGGCCTGTTCGAGCGAGAACTCTTTGTGGGCATCGATGACGCTGGTTGCTTCCGAGTTCGCTGAGCGGATGTTGTTGGCGGCCTTTTCCTTGGTGCAGTTGACGATCATGTCTTCGTCGCGGCTACAGGCTCCGACGATCATGCCCGCGTAGACCTCGGTTTGAACCGGATAGAACAGGGTTCCGCGTTCCTGAACGTCCTCGTAAGCGTACTTGGTGATCTTGCCCGGATCCTTGCTGATGAGCGATCCCTGGGTTCGCGAGGCCACTTCGCCCTTGTACGGCTTGTAGCCATCGAAGAGGGAAGAGATGAGCCCGAGTCCGCGCGAGAGAGTGAGGAAGGTTGATCGGAAGCCGATGAGTCCGCGCGTCGGGATCGAATATTCGAGCGACTGAGTGCCGTTGTCGTTGATGCGCATATCCATGAGGTCGCCCTTTCGACGGCTCATTTCTTCCATGACGCTACCAACGGCATCCTCGGGGACTTCGAGGGTCGCGATTTCATAAGGCTCTTCGATCTGACCATTTTCGTCGCGCTTATAGATAACCTGCGGGCGCGAAATCTGCATTTCGTAACCCTCGCGGCGCATAGTCTCGATCAGGATAGCAAGCTGAAGCTCACCCCGAGCCTGGGTCTTCACGGTATCGCTTGCGGCCGAAGTGTCGATTTTGACGCTGACAGAGACCGCTTCTTCTTTCTCGATTCGCTCGCGAATCTTGTGGATCGTCAGGAACTTGCCGCCATCTTTTCCGCTGAGGGGAGAGTTGTTGGCGTAAAAGTTCATGCTGAGCGTGCTCGGCTCGACCTTGATCGCGGGGAGGATCTCGCTGGTGTCGATGTGGGCAATCGTGTCCGAAATAAGAACGTTGTCGAGTCCGGCTAGCATGGCTATCTCGCCCGCATTTACGGATTCAACTTCCTTGAGCTGGATGCCTTCGTACGTCCAGAGCTTGGTGACGTTGAAGCCCGACTTCTTGGCCAGTCCCTCGCGAAGCATTTCGACGCGGTCGCCAACTTTCACCGCGCCGCGAAGCACCTTTCCACCAAACATGCGTCCGAGGTACTCGCTGTAGTCGAGGTTATTTACCTGAAGGCGGAACGCGCCTTCGTGCTCCACGCGAGGATCGGGAACGTTGTTCACGATCATGTCGAAAAGCAGCTTCATGTCGGTCTCGGTTCCTTCCGGAGTTGCCCGGGCGTACCCACCAGCACCCGAACCGTAAAGCACCGGGAAGTCGAGGTCAACATCATCGCCGCCAAGGTCGATGAAAAGGTCCAGCGTCTTATCGTAGGCGTACGCGGGTCGCGCGTTTTCGCGGTCGATCTTGTTGATGAAAACGAGCGGCTTGAGGCCGTTCTGGAATGCCTTTTTGAGAACGAAGCGAGTCTGGGGCATCGGGCCTTCATTGGCATCAACAACCAGCAAAACGCCATCGACCATGCTGAGGACGCGCTCCACCTCGCCGCCAAAGTCGGCGTGACCAGGGGTGTCGACAATGTTGATCTTGGTGCCCATGTAATTGACCGAAGCGACCTTGGAAAGGATCGTGATTCCTTTTTCTCGCTCAAGGTCATTACTGTCCATGACGCGGTTCGCCATGACCTGGTTGTCTCGGAAAAGTCCCGCCTGCTTAAAGATGGCGTCAACGAGCGTCGTCTTGCCGTGATCGACGTGCGCAATGATGCCTATATTCCGAATCTTGGGGGACATTCTAACCAGTTTACCTTTTTCGACTGCTTGAACCTATCGACGTGGTCTTCGGCGTAATTAAGAAGTATGGAAAAGCCGAAAATCGCATTCGCAGTCCTTTACCGTTGGCGTCTCATTCCTGGATTGGAGGATGCGTTCGCGGAGTCTTGGGCAGCTGTCACTGAGGCGCTGAAGAATCGAGGTGGGCTCGGTTCTAGGCTCCATAAAGGAGAGGACGGGATTTACTGGGCATATGCACAGTGGCCGTCTGCCCAGGCGCGAGAGGAAGCGTTCAAGGAACCATTGACGGTTCCAACTGTCAGACCAATGTCGGAGTCAATCGCAGAGCGTTTCGACGAAATCCGTCTTGAAGTGATCGCCGACCTGTTAAGTTAACCTTCAACCAAAACCCTCTCGGCGAGCACGAGCGCCGCGAAATCATCGTAAGGCTCCGGCGGAACCTGGAGAGATGCGGGGAGGAATTTGCGCCAGCCACGGCGGGGGTTCGCTTCCCAGTAGCGCTCGCGTGATTGGATCGTGGTTTCGGTCTCATCGACCACCAACAGTCCCATGCTCGGCAGGTGCCGCCGGATTGCTTCTTTGACTTGCTTCGACCCCGTCGAGTCGCCCAGAATCACGAGCTGGAAATCGTGGACAATGTACGCTTCGTGGAGCTTGACTAGGACGGCATCTATCGGCACCACGTCGTGCCAAAGCATGCTGACTTTGCCTGCCTCATCGCGCTGAACGAGCGCCATGCCGCACTTGCTTGTTCCGGGGTCGATGGAGAGGACGGTTTTGGTGACCATTTATCGCACCACCAACTCAAATTCAAGTTGCTCACCAGCCCGAATATCACGGGTGGCGACGGCCTGCAAACGGAGTTGCCGTCCGGTTGAGCGGATCACGCCGAGCGCTTGGAATAATGTCTCAGCGGTGAGTTCGCCAAAAGATTCTCCGCCGCGAGTTGTCACCGGAATCATTTTGACCCGACGCGCTTTGGCATTGACGTAAGTCTTCACGAAATCCCGGATCTGCGAGAAGATGACCTGGTCGGGCTCACGACCGTCTGCGCGTCCTTCGGCGATGACTTCGCGCGCCCGAAAAACGATTGGGTTGGGATAAAGGCTGAGTTCAAGGGTTACTGGCTCGCCCGAGAACCGGTTTGTCGCGGCTCGGGCAACAAGAAGCCGCGTTTCGCGCGAGCCTTGAATGCGCTTGACCCAGAGATTTTCGGCCTCTGAATTCGTCATTTCGGAGCGATCTGGCCGATTTTCGAGGAGCCCAGTCTCTTGGGTAAAAGGGTAGTTGAGGTCGGGCTTTGCGCCTTTGGCGATCGCCGCCGACCGAGTGAGCCTCAGGAGAGAAAGAACAATGTTTCTCGCCTCAGATTCGGACAAATTGCCGGGCACGATGATGCGACCGAGTTCTTCGCCGCGAAGAAACATGAGGCTCGACTGACGCGAAAAGGTGCTGTAGGTGCTGTTTTCTCGCTGGATTTGAAGGACCAAGCGGCTTGCCGCATCGATTTTGTTATCAAGCTCCGCGAGATCACGGTCGGCTTGAGTGCGCTCTTCCTTTAACTTTTCGATTTCGGTAGTGAGCTCGGGCAAGCGCTTCTGCAACTCCTCCAAAGTCTTGGATAGCTCGACGTTGTTCGCCTGAAGCGCCAGATTCGCCGAGTTGAGCTTATCGAAGTCTTCGAGAGCTTTCTTCTTGTCGGATTCAGCGATGTTGCGCTCATTCAGAGTCGAGTTGAACAGCTTTTGGATGTCTTGGAGGTGCCGTTTCTCACCGTCGAGCAGGGTTTTTGTCTTCGAGAGAAGCGCGAGCGTCTTGCTGTTTTCTCGCTTCGACTTTTCCATCGAACGCGCTGCGTTCGTCACGGCGGATTGCAGACGGCTCAGGTTGGTTTTCTGCCGCTCAATGGTCGAACTTAGCGATTTCGCGATAATGGCCTGGGCTTCCGCGGCTTTTTTGCTCGCAGCAAGTCCCGTTTGGAGTTTGCCTTTCTCAATGTTCGCGAGTTTGAGATCTGTGTTGATCTTGCCAAGCTGCTGATTCTTTTCGGCGACTTCGGCGGTCTTTTGTTGTGCTTCCGCAATCGCCGCTCGCCCCTTGGTGACCCACGTCCGAAAGTCGGCACTCAGCGCAGTGAGAACAAGGACGCTGAACAGCGGGATCAACATGCCCGCGACGGTAACGCTGGTTCGAGCGACGTACTTTGGCCTGATGTGCCAGATGGAAAGCCTTTTCTTTCCGATCTTATATCCGAGGATGTCGGCGACAAACGCCGAGAGTCCGCCAAGCAGGATCATTCCGCCGATAAACGCGAGGGGAAGCCGATCCATGGTTTAGCCGATGTTCCTCCTCCACATAATGATCCCTGTCGCAATCAATCCTAATATCAATGGGGTCGCTGCCGCCACAACTGGAGGGATCGCACCGCCCATTGCCCACGTTGCCCCAAAATTGCTTACGACTTGATAGGCAAACATGATTCCAATCGAGACCGCAAATCCGGTGCTGGTCCCCGCTCTGTGGCTTCTGATGCCCATCGCCGCGCCCAAAACGCCAAAAACGAGAGCCGCAAGCGGGATGGTGAACTTGGTCCAGAACCAGAACTCCCGGTTGCGGATGTCTTGCGGTTTCATCGACTTGGTGACCGAGGCACGGCGGAGTTGGTCACGCAATTCGGCGGTCGTGAAGAAGTTTGGATCGGTGATGTTCCGCTCGGTCAACTCTTGAGGCGTCGCGTCGATTTTCGGTAGCTCGCCAGGCCACACTCGGCCCTTCAGAACCGTTCGATCTTGGCCGTCGTAGCTGATCAGCCGCGCGCCATCGGAAATCTCCCAGTCCTTCCGGTCTTTGAAGCGAAGCTCCTTGGTGAATAGAACGTAAGTAGGCTTGCGAGTTTCGTCGTAACCAATGATCGTTACGTCGGTGAGCGTCCCCTTCTCAAGGGAAAAATCCAGCGCTTGAATTGTGGTCGAGATTTGGTCACCCTCGGTCTGGACGCTAAAAGTTGGTTGGCTGATCTTCGATTGAATCGCCTTGCCGATTTCGAGTTCCAGGCTCTTCGCCTGTTTAGTCGCGTAAGGAACGAGCGTGTCGTTGAGAACAAACGTGATGACCGCGACCACAAGCGCAAAGCCACCGACGGGGGCGAGGATTCGGTAAATGCTCGCTCCAGCGGCGCGCAGAGCGACGATTTCTGAATCTCCCGAAAGGCGGCCGAAAGCGAGAAGCGCCCCGAGAAGAGTCGCCATCGCGAAGGTTTGAATCAAAGTCGGGGGAAGGATGAGAGCGGTGACTTTGAGGACGGTCATCGCAGGGACGCCATCAACGATGAAGCCAGTGATGCGCCCGAGGTAGGTCGCGGCAAGGAGCAGCGTCGAAAACATCGCGACCCCCACCATCCAAGGGCCGACGAGTTCGCTGATAATGAGCCGATCAACCTTTTTCATCGGGCTTGTCGTCTTTGTAATCGTCGGTAAGGTCCTCGCTGAGTTGGTTTCCGAGATAGTGCTTGCGGACCATGGGGTCCTCGGCTACCTGTTTGCGATCTCCCTCAGCAACAATTTGACCGTCGATCAGGATGTAATTTCGGTCGGTGATGCGTAGGGTTGCGGCGACGTTGTGGTCGGTGATCAAGATTCCGATTCCGCGCTCCTTGAGCTTAAACAGGATGTTCTGAATCTCTTCAATTGTCACCGGGTCAATTCCAGTGAAAGGCTCGTCAAGTAGGATGAATTTCGGCTCGGTAGCCATTGCCCGAGCAATCTCAACTCGCCGCCTTTCTCCGCCCGAAAGCACCCCGGCTTGTGAGTCGAGGATGTGATTGATGTGGAGCTCATCGGCGAGCTCTTGGACCTTTGCGTTTTGTTCAGTCTTGGACTTTCCGGCGAGTTCGAGAACGAGAAGAAGGTTATCCCTCACGGAGACCTTTCGGAAGACGGAAGTCTCTTGCGGCAGATAGCCAACGCCGCTTCGAGCCCGGCGATACATCGGCCATTTTGTGATGTCTTGACCATCGAGGGCGACGGTTCCGCCGTTGGGTTTCACCAGACCAACGGTCATGTAGAACGAAGTTGTTTTGCCAGCTCCATTGGGTCCAAGGAGTCCGACGATCTCGCCAGTATTCACCTCGAACGAGACGCCGCGAACGACAGTGCGTCCTTTGTAGCGCTTCTGGAGGTTCTGCGCGGTGATCTTCAACGTGCGGTGCCACCTCGTTTGCGCTTGATCGTCTGAATTTTTCCGGTGTTTTCGCTACTAAATCGGATTCTGACAACCTCATTCTTAGCGTTCAGCTCAAGGTAGGCGGTTTTGGCACCGGTGACTTCGCCGCTCTCGTCGTCTCCCGGTCCCGATTGGTTGAACTCTAGGTTGCCGGTGAGCTTCACCTCATAGCCATCACCAAGCTTGGAGATGCTCATTTGGTCGGCCTTTGCGCTGAACTTCGTCGTTCCTTTGTCGCTGAGGCTCGTGCCTAAATAGGTGAGCGGCCCGGTGATTGATGCCGAGATGAGGGCGTTTTCGTCCTTTTTCGCTTTTCGCCTCAAGGTCGCGGTTGCGCTCGATGCACTAGAACTCCAGTCTGCCACCCCGGCTTGCGTCCCTTTGAAAACGATCTTCACGTCGCCGCGCACCTTGACGGTTGCATTTTCGGAGCCCGATAGATCGTAATCCGCCTCGTTGCCGCTTAAGGTCAGCAAGCCCTTCTCTTGAGCCTGTTTGGCAACGACTCCGCCTTTTAGTCGCACGTTATCGGCAATGTTCTGGTTGCCCTCTTTGACCAAATCCCCGGTGACCGACTTGGCGCTAAGGGTGATTTTGTCGGCTTTGTTTTCTATCGAGACTCCGCCACTGAGCTGGAAGTTCTTGTTCGGAATAATGAACCCTTCGGCGCCGTTGATGATCAAGTTCGGGTTCGTTCGCGGCGAGCGGTAGGTGAGACCCGCCTGTCCCAATGCGAGCGCCGAGAGTGCAATTCCGATGATCCAAGAAGTTGATTTAGTCATTTTAAGAAGCGTTCGGAAGTGCCGAACTTGTCTAGTTTAGCGGTCGCGAGCAAGGATTGCATCGGGCCGACGAAGCCGTCCTTGCTTTCGAGGGTAACGTTCCCCTCGGCTCGGTAGAGTTTTTGCTTGCTCAGCCAAACCACACGTTGCGCCTTCAGGGTGGATTCCCCATTCTTGAGAGTTACGTTTCCGCTGAGATTCAGACGTTCCTCGCGGTTGTCTGCTTCGGCAAAATCTGCCACGAATGTGCTTGCCATCTCACCCTTTTCGTACACGTCTCCGGCCACGTCGCGCATTTTTCCGATTTTGACTTGTCCTTCGGCCTTCATTTCGGCACCCTTCCAGCGCACCGTCCAGAGCTTTTCATTCGAGGTCGAGAAGTGATCGTTTGAGCCTTCGGAGGTGGCGACCGAGATTGGCTCCGCCTTTTTCGGTTCCTCGGGTGGTTTCTGATTTTCGACCGGCTTTGGCTTTGGAGCGCTACATGCGACCAAACAAAGCGCTACTGCGCCAGCGGCAAGGGCTTTAATGAGCCTTCCTCCTTCGGTCGATTAGCAAACTTTCCTTTGTGCTGTCCGGCGAGCTGTCCGCATGCGGCGGCGATGTCGTGGCCCCGCTCAACGCGCTGAGTTACGTTCATTCCCGCGTTTTGAAGGATGCCGCGGAAGGTTCGGATGCGTTCGTTGGTGGGGCGCGAAAAGCCCTGGCCAGTATCAACCCAGTTGAACGGAATCAGGTTGATGACATTAGGAAGACCCTTGAGGAGCGGGATCAGAGCTTTTGCTTGCTCGGGCGTATCGTTGACTCCATTGATCAGGAGGTACTCGAAGGTCACCTTTCGCCCGGTGGTTTCTTGGTAATCGCGCATTGCGCCGATGACCTCTCGGACGGGCCATTTGTGGTTGACGGGCATCAGGCGATCTCGCACCTCATCGAGCGGTGAGTGGAGGCTCAGTGCGAGGTGGATGGGCAGCTTCTCTTCGGCAAGCTGGCGAATTTGAGGGACTAATCCGACGGTTGAAACGGTGATGTGCCGGTAGCTAAGGCCCACTTCGTCATGAAGAATCCTCATGCTCTTGAGCAAGTTAGGCAGATTGAGAAGCGGCTCGCCCATGCCCATGAACACCACATGGCTGATTCGCTTTGGACTAAGGCGCTGGAGCATCAAATACTGTCCAACAATCTCGCTTGCGCTCAGGTTCCGATCGAAACCGCCGAGACCCGTCGCGCAGAAGGCGCACCCCATTGGGCAACCGACCTGGCTACTGAGGCAACAAGAAACTCGCTCTTGGTAGGGAAGTAGAACGCACTCGTAAACCTGATTGTCGCCTTGGTGAACGAGGAGCTTGTCGACGCCGTCGGTCGACTTCTTGTGCGCGGCGACTTCTAGGGGGTGAACCCGAAAATTCTCGTTGAGGTGCGCTCTCAGCTCACCCGGCAGATCGAGCATGTTGTCGAACGACCCTTCGGCGCGGCGATAAAGGTGATTCGCGATCTGCTTGCCCCGGAGTTTGGCATCAGATCGTTCAGTCAAAAGAGCCTGAATGTCTGAAGTGAGTCGCCCAACTAAGCTCGTTTTCTGGGCGTCCATTGACATAAGTTTACTTCACCTGCATGAGATGCCGGTATTGCCTATGTTTTGACCACTTTAATCCACGTGCCTGTACACTTGTGAGCATGAAACTTCAACGCCAACTCAACAATGGGTTGATTGGCATCACTGCAATTTGTTTGATGGCGGGCTTCATCCGGATTCTTCGCCTCGATTGGATCGGACTATTTGACCTATATCCAGACGATGCGTACTACTACTTGCAGATCGGCTGGAACTGGTCGAAGACAGGTTTCGTGTCTTTTGATGGTTCGCATGCAACGAACGGCTTCCATCCGCTTTGGGGGGGCATCGTTGCTCTTCTCGGCAAATTTTCCTCGAGTAAAGACCAACTTGTTCTGCTGACCCGGCTTGTCGAAGTAATCATTCATCTCGGAATCGGTTGGATTGCGACTTCAGTTCCGGGCGTTCGACGAGAAAATCGTTGGCTCGTTTTTGCGATTGGTGTCAGTTGTCTGGCTGTGCAGAACGTCGCCCACCAAGGGATGGAATCCGGGATTTATACATTTACGCTATTAGGATTCCTAGTGAGTTTTTCAAAAGTAGTTACAGGCCAATTCGAGGGTGCTTCGTTGCCGATGCGATCTTATTTCGTGTGTGGACTTTGGGCCACGGCCGCGATTCTCAGTCGAGTAGACGCATCCCTTCTTATTGTGATTATCTCGGTGTTGGGAGCGGTTTGGACGCGAAATCGTAGTTTTTTCCCAAAGCGAATACGTCACGCCGTTGCATTTTTATTTCCGTTCGGTTTGGTCGGCGCATGGATGCTGTTCTCGAAGAATCATGTCGGGTCGTATCTGATGGACTCAGCGCTATCCAAAAAAGTCTTCGCTGCCTATGAGCACGATTCCGAAGGGATGGCGCACCGACTGAAATATATGCTTGGGGTCGCGGGCATTCGTGGACTCTTGCAGCCTTTTCTGCTTACAGCTGCACCTGCGAGCCTGGTGCTCGTACTTGGATGGAAAAAGTTCGAGAAGGCTGTTGATTCAAAATTGACACTGAATCTTGGGGTTTTGTTCGTGGCGTCAAACTTTGTGATGTTCCTGCTTGTTGGATACATGAGTAGTCATATCCAGTGGTGGTACATCGCGAGCGGTACCGCGTGCGCACTCTTTTGGGTCAGTCAGTCCGTGGGTCGCTTACGATTGGACGAGAAGCTACAACCGCTTGGCTACGCTGGAGCGATCATCTGCAGTGCCTTCTTTGCCGTTCGAAACGTTCACAACTATCCAATTCAAAGGTTTGCGATTCCGCAAGCGGTGAAATCGAATCAATCGATGCCGGAGGGTAGCACGCTTGGTTTTTACGACTCAGGTGCGATTGGTTTTTACACGCAGGGTCGGACGGTGGTGAACATGGATGGGCTTGTCAATTCGGTCGTTCGAAAGCATCTTCAAGACGGAACTTACAGTGACGTTCTCGATGATCTCAAACTTGACTACCTGTGCCAGCACCCGTCGGAGATGTTTCAGGAGTTGGGCGCAAAGAACTTTAAGCTTGAGCCTTTCAAGAACCCTGCTGGCGAAACGGTTTTTCGGGTTTTGCCTTGAGGATTTTGGGACTATCTCCCTTCAGGGGAACTCACAGCCTCGAAAAGCGTTATTACAAACATGAAACGAACCACGTTCATAGCAACAATCGCCGCTTGCTTTGTTGGAGTGTTCGGCGCTCTCCAGGTCGACCGAGTGATGCAGAATCGGGCCAAGTCCGACGACGTCTTCGCCGAGTCCAAGCCGATGTTCGGACTAGTAAAGCCCGCCAACGCCGAGCCGTTGGCCCAGCCGGGATTTGACTTCAAGGAAGCCGCGAAGCGGGTCATGCCAAGCGTCGTATCGGTCGACCGATATGACAAGGTGCGCGGTTTCTTCGAGTCGCAGGCCGTTGAGCGAGAAACCGGTACTGGTAGCGGCGTTATCGTGAGCCAAGACGGAATCATTATCACCAACAACCACGTTGTCGAAGGTCGGCAAACCCGGCGAGGTGACACTATCAATCCGCGCGTGCAAGTCCGCCTTTACGACGGTCGCAAGGCAGAGGCAAAAGTGCTCGGCACTGACCCCAGAAGCGACCTCGCGGTCCTCAAGGTTGATTTGCCTAATCTAACGCCGGTTGACCTCGGTTCGAGTTCAACCATTGAAGTCGGAGAGTGGGTGATGGCGGTGGGTAATCCCCTCGGCTTTGACAACACCGTCTCCGTAGGCGTTGTCAGCTCGAAGAAGCGAAGTCTCCCGGTCGGAGAGAACGGCCTTGTTGATGGCATCCAAACCGACGCCGCAATCAACCCTGGCAACTCCGGTGGAGCGTTGTGTAACGCCCAAGGTCAGCTCATTGGTATCAATTCGGCGATCGCATCGGGCACGGGGCAATCGGTCGGAATCGGATTCGCAATTCCGATTGACCGCGCCAAGAAGATCGTCAACGACATCGTCAAGTACGGTGGTCCGCGCTACGCCGGACTCGGCGTCAGCTACGTCGGATCCATCGCCGGACAAATGGAAAATCCTTACGTTCGCGATGAAGTCGCCCAGTACATCGGGCGCGCCGACTTCCCCAAGACCGGGCTCCTGCTCAACCAAGTGGGCGGCGCAGCCGCAGCCGCCGGACTGAAAGAGAAGGACATCTTGCTCGAAGTCGATGGGAACAAGATCGATTCCGTGTTCGACCTCAACAAGGCGATCTTGCCCAAGAGCGTCGGCGACAAAGTGAAGGTCAAGTTCTGGCAAGCCGGTCAGACCAAAGAGGTCACAATCGCTTTGGCCGAACTCAAACCGACTGCGTAAAACATTTGTAAAACTTTGATGCGATTTCTATCCAGAGTGCGTCAAAGTAATAACGAAGGCTCCTCAATCGACCAGTTTGGGGAGCCTTAAGTGTATTGAATCAAAATGGCAAGACATTCTGACGGTATCGTCGAATTTCTCAACGTTCTTCCCTCCATTGTGCGGCAACGCATCGAAGAAAACGGCGTCCATGGCCTCGTCGAGGTCGTTCTCGACTACGGCCGCCCCGCAGAGGCGCGCTATATGGACCGGGTCGAGCGATTTGCAGACCTCATCGTGACTGAGCACGATATGGATTTTGTCGCCAAACAGCTTGGCGAATTTGGCACCGATAATCGGGCGGGTATCGAGCGCACACTCCACCGAATTTCGGCGATTCGGAACCGTCACTCGAAGATCGTTGGACTCACTTGCCGTGTTGGTCGGGCTTTGGAAGGCACGATTGACATCATCGACGACATCGTCCGGTCCGGTCAGTCGATTTTAATTCTCGGAAAGCCCGGCGTGGGCAAAACCACAAAACTGCGTGAGGTCGCCCGCGTTCTGGCCGATGAGGTGATGAAGCGGGTCGTCATCGTTGACACATCTAACGAGATCGCCGGCGACGGCGACGTCCCTCACCCCGGAATCGGCTTCGCGCGGCGAATGCAAGTTCGGGTCGCCGAAGAGCAGTACAAGATCATGATCGAGGCGGTGGAGAACCACATGCCCGAGGTCATCATCATCGACGAGATTGGGAACGAAGCCGAGGCTCATGCCGCGCGAACCATCGCCGAGCGGGGCGTTCAGCTGATCGGTACTGCGCACGGGCAGACCCTCGAGAACTTGATGCTTAACCCGTCGCTGGCCGACCTGATTGGCGGTATCCAGGCGGTTACCCTCTCGGATGCGGAAGCGCAGAGGCGCGGAACCCAGAAAACGGTGCTTGAGCGAAAGGCCCCGCCGACGTTTGACGTCGTAATCGAGCTGCTTGATTACGACCGACTGGCGGTGCATCACAACGTCCAGAAGACGGTCGATATGATTCTTCGCGGAGTTCCGCCTCGGCCCGAAATTCGGGTTCGAACGGGCTCCGGTGAAATGGAGATCGTCCAAGAGGAGCAGACCGCCGAGCTTGCCGATCCGGCTTTCAACCAGCGCTTCCCAGCTTTGGCGCGAGCCTCTAAGTCGAAGGCGGAGGGAACTCCGGTCGCAAAAGAGATCGAAATTTCTCGGCCACCTGAGTCGACGGTCGTGGTCAAAATCTATCCCTACGGGATTGCAAGAACTCGCCTCGAGCGAGCTATCCGCGAGAAGAAGGCTCCTGCAATTGTGATCTCGGATATCGAGGGCGCCGATGCGGTCATGGCGATTCGATCGACCTACCAAAACAAGCCCAGAAAGATCCGGGAGATGGCGGGGAAGAATGTCCGGACGGTCGTGGTTCGTTCCAACACGTTCGCGAACATCGCGTCGGCGCTAGATGAGCTCATCAAATCGCCAGGCGATGCGGGTTCGCCCCAACAGCTGAAAATGGACGAGAAGGCGCTCGCCGAGGTTCAGGCGGGAATCGAAACCGTACTCACCAGTAACAAACCGTTTGAGCTTTCACCTCAATCGGCGACGATTCGCAAGGCCCAGTTCCAGATCATTGAGTCGCGGCGGCTCGCTTCCGAGGCAGTTGGTGAGGACCCGAATCGTCGGGTGCGAATTCTTCCGGTAAAGATGGCCTGACAAAACAAAAATCGGGCGAGCACAACGGTGTTCGCCCGATCATTATCAACTCTGAACGAAATCAGTCCAGAGGAGCGATGACGACTCGGCGATCTGGCTCTTCGCCTTCGCTGTAGGTGGTCACGCCTTCGATCTCTTGAAGAGCCTTGTGGATGACGCGTCGCTCGAATGCCGGAAGAGCCTCGAGAACCGCTTCTTCGCCGCGCTCAATCACCTTTTCGGCGATCTTCTCGGCGAGAGCAGTGAGCGACTCAGCGCGCTTCTTGCGGTAGTCATTTCCATCGAGGGTGACCCGAACGCCGTTCTGAAGCTGTTGCTTCGCGATCAAGTTGATCAGGTATTGCAGCGAGTTCAATACTTCGCCATTCTTACCCACCAGGTAGCCAGCTTCCTTTCCGTCGATCGAAAGGTTGATGTACTTGCCTTGCAGTTCGCCGACCACGATCTCGGCTTCAAGGCCCGATTTGTTGGCAAGGAGCTTGAGGATGTCGCCGAGCTTCGCGGCATCCTCCGGAGTAGCGGTGACTTCTGGTCCGGCTTCTTCTTCGGTTGCAGGTGGGGCAGCGGCGGGTGCCTCTTCGGTTGATACTGCAGCAGCATCTGCAGGCTTCTCGTCCTTCTTCTTGGCGCCGAGCTTCTTCGGAGCGGCGGCCTTCTTTTCTTCCACGACGGGAGCAGCCTCTTCGGCAGGAGCTTCTTCGGCCTTCTTCTTTCCGCCGAGTTTCTTGGCAACAGGAGCCTTCTTCTCTTCTGCCGCTGGAGCGGCAGCGGCAGCGTCGGGCGCTTCGGCCTTTACTTTGTACGAGACTTTGCCGAAGAGCTTCTTGGACTCTTCGATGACGGTGATTGTCACTTGATCGGGCGAAACGCCTAATTGTTCGGCAGCGGTAGCGGCGGCTTCGTCGAGATTCTTTACGGTCAGTTCAATGGATGGCATTGGTGATCCTTATTTTTTGGGTTTGTGTTGTTGCGGCTTACCGGTCTTCGTTGACGTTTTGATGTCGGGTTTGCCTTTTTGAGGGGTCTGTTTTGCGTCCGAAGTCGGGGTTCCGGTCGGCGGCTGTGGGAAGTTCTTCATCCACGCGCTAAACGGGTTATCGGTGGGACGGACGCCCCCTTGAATCGTGTTCACCTTCTGAAGCGGCGGAAGTGGCAGGCGGTAGGCCCTCAGCGACTGCACTGTCGCGAGGATGTTGGTGAATGTCCAATAAAGGACAAAGCCACTCACCACCGGAAACGCTCCGGTGAACATGAAAATCGTGAACATGACGGAAATGCCGACGCCCATGAGGCGCATCTGCTTGGCCTGGCTCGGATCGCTGATCGGAGTCAGGAATTGCGAGATGACCATCGAAATTCCGTAAATGATGATGAGAATCGTGTCTTGCGAACCAAGGTTCGGCGCGATAAAGCCACTCGTGTTTTTGCTCGTTGTCTCATTGATCCAGAGGAATGTGCCCTTCTGGAACTCGAATTGGTACAGCAGCATGCACTGATAAACCGTAAGGAAGAGCGGCATCTGCACGAAGGCCGGAACACACCCCGCCATCGGATTCAGGCCGTACTCCTTGTACAGCTCCATGGTCTTTAGCTGCACTTGCTGAGCATCGTTGCCGTACTTATCCTTGATGTCCTTGGTAAGCGGCGCAAGCTGCGACATCATGCGCGAGTGCATGATGGTCTTTTGGGTGAACGGGAAGACGATCAGCCGGACGACCAGCGCGAGCAAAAACGCTCCGAATGCGTAGCTGAAGCCTGGCACCGCACCCGTCATATGAACGAGCGAGTCAATCAGATGGTAGCCGCCGGGAATGAATCCCCAGATGAGCTCTTTCTTGTTGCGAGCGGAGATGACATCGCTCACTTTCTCGAATATCTGCTGCCCGCTGGCGGTTTGAGGAACGTCGGGGAATCGGCTATCTGCTGCCGCCGTGAACTGCTTGTCCTTCCACTCGGGGGTGTCTCGCAACTTCTTTTGGTACGGCCAGAGAGTCTGGTAGGCGGTACGTAGTCGTTGAGTCTCGTTGCGCATGAGTCCAGCGCGGAACTCGGTGTTTGCAACGAGGAATGCGGCCTCGTGCTTTTTGTCGTTGGCTTCTGCTTCGGTCAGCTTCTTCTCGTTGACGGCTTTATCGACCAGCGAATCGTACTTGTTCTTGAGGCTGGCGATCGTGATGTCTTTTGTCTCGACATTCGCCTTTTGAATCTCTTTGAAGACGTCGGAGTAAGTGCGATTGTCCGCCGGCTGGTTCTTCTGCATGAAGATGATGAGTGCCAGGGATCCGAGCCAGAGGACCCAGAACATTGGAGGCAGCTTCTTAACCGGTTGTGCTTGAGACATTTTTTGTTTTCGACCGCTACGGGACGGGGTCGTGTCCGCCGGGGTGCCAAGGTCCGCACCTCATGATGCGCTTGGCTCCGAGCCAACTCCCTTTCAGGAGTCCGTATTTTTCAATAGCTTGCAGAGTGTAGTTAGAGCAACTCGGGGTGAACCGGCACATGGGTGGTTTCCACTTCGTGCTTTTTTGGTAGCACCGGATCATGAAGATTCCGAAGCGTCGTCCCATACTCTGTTCACTAAATGCGTCAAGTCTTGGCTGAGCGTTGCAAAGTCGGCGTCTTTTGCCTTCACTCCAATCACGATCACCCAGTCTTGATTCGGGTTCAGCGCAACGGATTGAAGAGCGGCCTTAACTCGGCGTTTTTGGTAATTGCGGGGAGGTTTTTCGCCTAGCTTTTTACTTGTCGCAATCCCTACAAGTCCCGTCCCATCGAGTGTGATTAACGTCAAAAAGTCGCCACGGTAGCGGCGACCTTCGTGAAACACTTTGTCGAAACGGTTCTTGGAGGGGCCTTTTATGCGCTGAGCTTGTGGCGACCCTTCGCTCGGCGCCGCTTAAGAACGTTTTGACCGTCAGTGGTCTTCATGCGGACTCGGAACCCGTGGGTCTTGCTCCGTTTTCGGTTATTTGGCTGAAAAGTTCGCTTCATTTTGCGGCCTTCATTCGTCTCGGAATGAACTATGGATTGTACCCGAAGATTCTGGCGCGTGCGGTAGTTCGCTGGTTATGCCTTCGCTTTGACGCCGGCTTTCGCGAGCCTCGATTCCGTCTTTTGCAGAGTTTTCTGCATTTCCGTGAGCTTGCTGGTGTCGATTCCGGTCAGGTTTCGTAGCACTTGCGGGTCGAGCAACGACATTAGATTGATTGCCGATCGCATGCGCCAAAGCTCGGAAATCACTTTCCGCTTCTCCTCAATCGTCTTTGCAATGTCGCCTTTCTCAACGCGCTTTGCAAAGTCGGTGAGTGACTTGCGGATGCCTTTGTAATACTCGGGAGCCTGCTTGATGGCTTTTTCGGTGAAAGGCTTGCCTTCTTTCTGGGCCCGATTCCACATTCCGACCGCCCAGTCGATGCCTCGATCCACGACATTCCCGTCGTCCTTCTTTTGCGCGAACGCCCAAAGTGGGATCAAAAGCAAAACGATGCAAAGTCCTTTTCGCATGGCTACCGTCACTATTGTAACGGAAGTTTGCAGATCAGGGTTTCTTCTTCGGTTTTGGCGCGGGTAGCGAGTCCGCCGAATCTCGAAAAAGGGTCGTCATCCAGTCGGTGTCGCTCCAGCGGTCCTCAGGAATCATGATGCTCGGCTTCGCACCGGGATAAGGCGGAGCTTCGTCGAAGCCTGCCGTGTGCGGCGCGGCTCCCTTCGAGGGCTTAGCAAACAGCAGATCGTCGGCGATGAGTCCTACAATTTTTCCGTCAATCCAAATCCCAAATTCACCGAACATCGGCTTGATCACGACGGCGTCGATGCTGCCAAGAGCACTCTGAATTGCCGCCGCCACTTCCGGTCGGGTGGGCATCAGATGAACTCTCTGGGATCAGCAAACGAACCCTTGATCGCCGTCGCAGCGGCGGTGCTTGGCGACACCAGGTGGGTACGCGATCCCGGCCCTTGCCGCCCCTCATAAGGTCGGTTGGAGGTCGAAGCCGACCGCTCGCCAGGTCGAAGAATGTCGCCATTCATGCCCAGGCACATTGAGCAACCCGCCATGTGCCACTCGAATCCGGCGGATTTGAAGATATCGCCCAGGCCCTCCTGCTCTGCCTGAGCCTTCACTGCTTCGCTGCCGGGAACGACCATTGCTCGCACCCCATCAGCAACCCGTCGGCCCCGAACCACCGCAGCGGCCTCGCGAAGATCCTCGATCCGCGAGTTAGTGCACGAGCCAATGAACACCGTGTTTACACGTTGCTCGGCTATAGCGTCACCAGGCTTCAGGCCCATGTACTTGAGGGCTCGTTCTTCCGCCGCATCTTTGGGCTCCGGAATCGTGCCATCAATGTCGATGGTCATCGCAGGGGTCGTGCCCCACGTGACCTGCGGCTTCAGTGCATTGGCGTCCAGAAATTCGTGGCGATCAAAAGCCGATTCATCGTCGGTTCTCAGCTCTTTCGAAGAAGCAACCAACGCATCGAAGTCGGCTCCTTTGGGTGCGAATGGGCGGTCTTCGGCAGCGATGTAATCAAATGTGATTTGGTCGGGAGCGATGAGGCCGGCGCGTGCGCCCATTTCGATCGACATGTTGCAGATCGTCATGCGCCCACTCATCGGCAACTTGGAGATCGCCTCGCCGTAGTATTCCGCCACATACCCGGTTCCGCCATTCGCGCCAAGCTTCCGGATGATCGCCAAGATCACATCTTTGGCGGTGACTCCGTTCCCTAGCTCACCATCGATGCGGATGCCGAGTGATTTTCCTTTGCCAGGGGTTCGGAGAGTTTGGGTGGCGAGGACGTGCTCGACTTCGGTGGTTCCGATGCCGAATGCAAGTGCTCCAAACGCTCCGTGCGTCGATGTGTGGCTATCGCCGCAAACGATCGTCAGTCCAGGGAGGGTAATTCCGAGTTGTGGGCCGATGACGTGAACGATGCCTTGTTTTGCATGACCGTATCCGAAGAGAGGCACCCCGAATTCTTGGGCGTTTCGAGCGAGGGCGGCGAGCTGCTTGCCGCTCAAAGAGGACTCGTCGATGGCACGACCATCGGTCGGCACGTTGTGGTCGACCGTGGCAAACGTAAGGTCGGGGCGTCGTACTTTGCGTCCCTGTTCTCGCAAACCGTCAAATGCCTGCGGCGAAGTGACTTCGTGGACAAGGTGACGGTCGATATAGATGAGCGTTCCTCCGCCGGGAAGGTCGGAGACCACGTGTCGATCCCATACTTTGTCGAAAAGCGTCTTTGCCACGCTTCTATTCTACTTACAGGTATTCGGTTGGATCGACCTGAGCGCCATTCACTCGCACTTCGAAGTGCAAGTGCGGTCCGGTCGAGAGGCCGGATGTGCCCACTTCGCCGACTTTGTAACCCCGTCCGACAAACGCCCCCTCTTCGACCTCGATCTTGGAGAGGTGTGCATAAGCCGTTTCGAATCCAGGGCGGTGCTCGATGATGACGATGTTGCCGTAACCCGTCTTATCGCCAGCGAAGGTCACCTTGCCTTGGGCAGCGGCCTCGACGGCGGTGCCGAATGGCGCGCCAAAATCGATGCCCTTGTGCATTCGCTCTTCCTTGAGAATCGGGTGCATTCGCATCCCAAATGCGCTGGTGATGCGAGCGTCAATCGGCTTTCGCAATGCGCTGGTCTTTTGGGCCGGCTCTTGGGCGGCCTCTTCGCCTAGTCGCGCAACGATCTGCATCTCGGCGCGAATATGCTTCTCATCGCGGGTGCACTTCTCGATCTTCAGTTTCAAAAAGTCGATTTGATCTTTGAGTTCTTGAATCCGGTCCCGATCTGCCTCTTCGGGCTCAGCTGCGACTTCGGTTGGCTCAGCGGACTTGGGTGCGCTCGATGCCCCGACAATTATCTTAAACTGATCGACGCTGCGAATCGCCTCGATCGCATCATTGACATCAGCTGAGCTGAGGACGTCTCGCTCGCCCAGCAAAAGGCTTGAGAGGGCAACAATATTGCCTTGATCGAGTTGAGCTCGTAGTCGACGCTTGAGATCCTGCACCTTGGCCGGAGCGGGCGAAAGGGCTTCGCGAACCAGGTCTTGGAACTCCGGTTTGATCTTCTTGCTGAACTGAACTTTGGTGGCGTCGGCGGTGTAAACCTTGACGAAGCTTTTCTGCTCAGAGAGAGCTCTTAGCTCTCGCTCGAGGGACACCAGCTTAGCCGCAGCGGCAGATTTGGACGAGCGAACACTCGAAAGACCCGCGCGGAGGCGCTCAAGGCTCTTGTATTTGCCTTTCGCCGCGCTGACCATCGAACTGGAAGCGAAACAGATTGTGATCGCTAACGCTCCCACCAGCCAATGATTCTTCGAGTCACGAAAAGTTCCCACGCAGATTTCCCCCGTAGAGGTCTTTCCACGTTGACGGTAGGATTTCCTGCTGGAAACTTTACGAGGTCGCTATTCTGTGAGCGAAAGCAAATCACGCTCAGCGGGATCGAACAGCTCAATCTTAAGCTCGCCACCGATTTCGACCCAATCTCCGCACTTTCCGCCCCCTTCGTTGACATCAAGAGCGATGACGCTTCGGTCCATTCGGTAGACCGGGTGGTACCACTTCGAGACGGCAGTACAGTCGCCGATAACGTAGTGTGAGATGAGGGAGCGACGGAAACGGTCCGACGAGTTATTTGGTCCGGAGCCATGGATCACTTGGCCGTTGAAGAAGAGCACATCGCCCGCCTTCATAATGATCGGCCGCACTTCCATCCCCTCCGGAATATCGACTTGAACCGAAGTGAACGATTTGGTTGTATCCGACTTTGAAAGACACATCGTCGGCAGATTCTGTGAACCCGGCACGACCATGAGACAGCCGTTCTCTTCATCACAATCATCCACGGCAAGCCAAGCCGCGATGCACGTCGAAGGGGACGCCTTGAGATAAAAGTTGTCTTGGTGCAGAGCTTGTCCGCGCGCACTGGGCGGCTTAAAATAGAACATCGTCTGCACCGCAAACGGAGAGTATCCGGTGAGTTGAGTAATTGCAGTATCGATGCGCGGATCGCAAAGGTACGACAGCGAGACCTCGTCCTGTCGGTGCATTTGCATCTGCCTTGGGTATTGCGTCAGAGGGTCATCCGAGTTCGCATATCCCGAAGAATCCTCAGCGAAGACCGCCTGGAGGCGCAAGTTCTCGTAATGCTCCCGGAAGTGGCTGATCTCCTCCGGCGAGAACATACCTTCGGCGACAAAGTAGCCGTCGGATTCGAATTGAGCACGTAGGTTGAGAGGTGCCATCGGTATCTGCTGCAAGCATATCCGAACAGATAGATTAAGGTTCATTTACTTCTCTAGGCAATGGATCGGACTTCGGGCGTAAGATTGGGAGCATGAAGCGTCTTTTGCTCGGTGCCTTCGGGATTGCCGTGTTTGCGGTGGGGTTTGGTGTCGGACAAAGCTCCAAACCAATCCAAGTTGGGATTCAGCCCGGCGGCGGATACGTTGTTTCGACGGGGCAAAGGCTATTTGCGGGGTCGATTCCATTTGATATGCGCCTAAGTGATCTCGCGCCGCACCCCAAGAAAGACCTCGTGGCGGTGGTTGGAAAGAATCGCGTATTCCTGATCAACGCTGAAGGCAAGATTGAGGGCAAAGAGATCGCTCTAGGCGCGGATGCTGGATTTCATGGCGTGGCATGGACGCCCGATGGGGAAAGGTTACTGGTCACGACCGCTGCGGGACACATTCAGGAGTTCAAACTCGACGGCGACGAGCTGACGCTGGGAGCAAAGATTCTACTCACCGGCGGCGAGCAAAAAGGGAATCCAGTTCCGGGCGGACTGTGCCTCAACCGGGCGGGGAGTCGCCTCTACGTCGCCTGCGCCGACTACGGCGGGGTGGTTGAAGTTGATTTAGCAACCAACACGCGCAAGCGCTTTTTGCCGGCCCAGAAAGTTCCCTTTGGATGCCAGCTATCACCGGACGAGAAGACTCTGTTTGTCAGCAATTGGGGCGGTGAGCCTCCGAAAGATGGCGACGACACCATGGCGAGCGGAAACACTCGCCTGAAGATCACGAAGCAGGGCTATACCGCGACGGGATCGGTCTCGGCGATCAACCTCGAGTCGGGCTCAACGAAGCAAATCCCGGTCGGACTTCACCCGACCGAAATCGTGTGCGACGATCGCAACGCCTACGTTGCTTGCTCGATGACGGATTCTGTGGATGTTCTCGACCTAGAAACTCTTGAGCGAAAGGCCAGCTGGCGAATTCAAACCGGCAAGTACAAGCTAGTTGGATCGATGCCCAACGCTCTCTTACTGAGGGGCGGAAAGCTCTTCGTCGCGAACGGCGGCGACAATGCGATCTGCGAAATGAACCTCAGCACCGGGGAGGTGGATGGGTTCCGCCATGCGGGCTTTTATCCGACCTCGGTTCGGTGGCATAACGGAAAGCTTTTCGCACTCAATACGAAAGGGAATGGCTCGGTGCGAAATGCAGTGAAGGGTAGTAACCGCCGAAACACCCACGATTTTGTTGGAACTGTTTCCGTGATCGACCCAACCGCAGATCTGGCGTCCGAGACCAAGCGCGTGGCGGCACTGAATAATTGGGACGATGCCGGGAGCACTCAGAAGCCGAAGCTGAAGGTCTACAACGGGGCCATCAAGCACGTGATCTACGTCATCAAGGAGAACCAGACTTACGACATGATCTATGGCGACATGAAAGAGGGAAATGGTGACCCCTCGCTATGTGTTCTGGGTGAGAAAGTGATGCCGAATCACCGCAAAATCGCTCGCGAATTCACTCTTTTTGACAACGCCTACACGAGCGGAACGAACTCCGCCGACGGCCATCAATGGGCGGTACAAAGCATGGCCAATGAGTATCTGGAGCATTTCTATGTGGGCTACTCGCGGACTTACCCTGACGACGGCACTGATGCATTGGCGCTCAACTCCACTGACCGAATTTGGGACGCCGCGCTACGAAAAGGTCTCAAGGTTCGCGTGTATGGCGAGTGGGCCGACGAC
Source organism: uncultured Fimbriimonas sp. (assembly GCA_964566635.1). GTDB lineage: Bacteria > Armatimonadota > Fimbriimonadia > Fimbriimonadales > Fimbriimonadaceae > Fimbriimonas. The sequence continues at coordinate 502,914 of CAZMJL010000002.1, forward strand.
GATCGACCGGTGTACAAGCCGCGCGCGCCCAAGGATTGGTTTGAGGCGTGGGAGGACCGAAAATCGGGACGAAACATGTTCCAGTTCATGCCGACAACAGATATCCCTGTTCTAAAGGGACTACTCGCACCCGGCTATCACTATTGGCCGCTGGTGCAGAGCGATCAACACCGGATGGATACCTTCGAAAAGGAGTTTCGCGAGTTTGAACAGAACGGTCAACTGCCAAACCTCATCGTAATGACCCTGCCTTGCGACCATGGCGAGGGAACGAATCCCGCGTATCCGACGCCGAGGGCGATGCAAGCGGATAACGACTTCGCACTTGGCCGTTTGGTGGACTTAGTGAGCCACAGCAAATACTGGAAGGACACCGCAATTGTTGTGACCGAAGACGACTCACAAAGTGGTCCTGATCACGTCGATGGGCATCGGACATCAACGCACATCATTAGCCCCTATACGAAACGAAACTACGTTTCGAGCGAATTTATCACCCAGATTTCGCTTCACAAAACGATGGGAATGATGCTCGGATTTGGCCCGCTTTGCAAGTTCGATGCGATCGCTCGCCCGGCTACAGACTGCTTTACGGACACGCCAAACCTCACCCCGTATTCAGTGACCAAGAACAACGTTCCGCTTGACGAAATGAATCCTGGACGAAAGACCGCGATGACCGCCGAGGACAAGTTCTGGTACGAGAAAACGATGTCGCTGGATTGGTCGAGCATGGATCGCGCAGATCCTTACTGGCTCAATCGCATCAACTGGTATTCGTACACCAAAGGTGCTCGTCCATACCCTGGTCGTCCAGGCGAACGACCAGGGATGGAAGCGGAAGAGGACGAAGATTAACGGCTCTTGAGCCGACCCGAATCGCGGAGGAGTTTAGCAAAGACTCCTCCGATCACGCTGCGAGCTTCGAATCCAACGTTGCGACCGTTGTTGGTGTCGTACCAGTCGCTAAACGCAACCCTCGACGGGGTCTCGGTGAGCCAGGTCGCAACCGGCTTCAGCAAGGCATTGAACTGCTCCTGGGTTCCCATCGAGGCCGCCCAAACCAGCCAGTCGGTTTTGGTGTAGTCGGCTCGGTTGTCGAGCGGGACTCCGAATTTGTTTTGCACCTTCACGTAGTAGGCGAGTTCCTTCTCAATCACCTCTCGAGGGAATAGCCCAAAGCCGAAGAGATCATCCCAGAGCAGGTTGTATTTCAGACTCCAGGTGTTTGATTTGTCAAAAACGAGGCGGTAATGGTCCCCGTCGGCGGCTTGCTTCACCCACTCTTTCGCCCACTTTTCGGCAAGTGCTTTGCGCGCTTTGTTGCCCGTCAGTTCCGCGTGCGACCGAAGCGCGACGATTGCCTTTATCGAGAGATTGGTGTTGTGGGCGAGGTGCCCAGCGAAGTCGTCGGTGCAAAGCTGAAGCTCGGGGTCGAATCCCTTTTGCTCAAGATAATCCGCCCACTTTTCCATGGTCGGCAGGTACGGCTTGAGAAACTCTTTATCCCCGGTTGCTCGCTGGTAAGCGAGGGCGAGAATCAGCATATTCGCCGACTCCTCGACGGGCATCTGATTCTCCTCCGTGCGCTCACCGCCGCCATACACTTGTCCGTTTGCCTTGGGGTAAGTCCCCAAATCGTGCGGTGCGAAGGGGAATTTCCAGCGGCTTGATTTGGAGTAGTCGAGCACCGGAAGCATCTGCGCCTTCAGCATTTCTGGATTGAAATAAAGATAGAACGGAGCCGCTGGGAAGAGCACGTCGACGGTGCCAATGCATCCGTTCGACGAGTTCTCTTTGCTGAACATCAAGGTGTCGCCGTTAATGTCCTCAGCGATCCCGTGCGCGGCGATGCACTGGCGGTAAGCAAGGGTCCCTACCGCTTGGTAGTCGCTCGAAACTTTGCCGAGTTCACTCCAAAGGGATTGGTCAAACTTCGCCGCACGTGACTCAAACTCGCCCTGACGCGATTCCGCTTCACTCAGAAGTTTTGCCACGCCCTTCTCGGTGCGGTTCCAATGCGGTCGTAACGGCCGGCGGAAGTATTCGAGGCCAAGGTCCTCGTCGTATGCCACGAACAGCGATTTCTTGGTTGCTTCATTGGTGGTCGGTAGAGAGCACTCAAAGCCAAGGACTGGCCAATCATCGTGGGCCGACCGGGGGAACCTCACATCGTCCGAATCGTGCGCTTTACCCTCGACGAAATCTTGGCGGCTCTGGTTGTGAGGAGCGATCCCGCCCGTCCAGCCTTCGGCTTGGCGACCCGCGATCCAGAGTGCGCCCCAGTCAATCCCGGTTCGGTCGCCGACCCGGTGGAGCGGTTGGTTGCTCGCATTGCGAATCGAAAGTGCTTCGAGCCCCAAAAGCCGATGCCGCGAGGCCGCCACCTGCTGACCGGTGTTTGTCACGACCCATTCGCCCGAGAAATCGACATGAACCTTCACGTCGTGGAGATTGCCATCGATCGATTTGGACACGAACGAAAGGTAAGTCACGGGCCGGGTCATGACATCAAGGTCGTCTGCGAGCAGTGGCGAAAGGAAGTGCACCTGCAGAGCGACGCCGTCCTTCTCAAACTCAAAAACGGTCTTCGTCGCCGTGATCGTCCGCGCGGTTTGAGGCAAGTTTTCGGCCTCGATTTGCGGGTTGCCGCAGAATCGGTACGTCTTTCCGTCGATCTTGACCAATCCCGCGACCGCCTGGATTGCTCCTGCCCAATGCTTGGGCCACTGGTCGGTGAGGCGGTCCGCCATGAGCCAGTTGCTGTAGAACGGCGTGTGGGTGAAGAGCGGAGTTGCGGGCACCCGGGAGGTGATTCCGTGCATTGCGGCGGCGGCGATCCATTCGACCATGAGTAATCGGGGAGCTTATCTGCCCCATAATCCCGTGTCAACACTAGATTTGGTACTACATTTGCCGAATCTCGACCCGCTTGTCGGTCGTCTTGGACAAGAAATCTCTCAGATGGGACCTCGCGCTTTCAAGTGCATCGGAGCGGAGCTTGGTGCGCAGTGCGCTCATCGAGAAGCGCTCTTTGGCGGTCTCCGTCGCTTTCAGAAGGATCTCATCGTCCTTCCAAAGCAGCCCCTTTTTGGACATAACGAGCTTTATGTCCACGTTTGGCGAATCGATTACGACTTTCGGGAGAGTGATTTGGATTGAGTCTCCGGTTGACCGAACGGTGGCCTTGGAGAGGTCGAAACCGGCTTTGACTTTGCCATTCGCTTGCACCCAAACGGTGTTTTCGGTGGCGGCCCGCACGAGTGCATCTGCGCCCGGAACGTTCGCGGCGATCCCTCCAGGCGACTTGTGGGTCGCAAACTCAAACGCCTCGGAGAGGTTGGCTTCGGCGGCTTGCAGAAAGCCGATTTGCCGAAGAGATTCGACGATGGTTGGAGTGGAGTCGGTGACTTGAGCCTTCGGTGCCCCCGAAGGCTTAGTCACGTAGAGCGTGCCGAGGATTCCAACGAGAATCCAAGGAAGCGGGCGCAAATGGTTTGTGCGTTGCACAGACCATTTGACAGTTAACCGACCGAATCCGTTCCCGGTGGGTCTTTAGGCGAGCTGAAACTCGGGACTGGCAAAGATGAGTTTGCTAATTGTCCTTGCGACAATTGAGGCGTTTTGAGGAGTGATGCGCCCCGACCCAGCAGCCTTGTTGGCAGCATCGACAAGGTTCGCAAACTTGGCTCCCGTCATTTCGATATCGAAAATCGAGCAGAGGGTTTTGACCGCACCATCCGTTGTGGGATTGTCGGCAAACAGGGGGTATGGCGCCGCGCCTACGGATGGCCCGCCGCGGTTCCCGCCGGCGTTACCCCCGAGATTGCCGGCTGGAGCTGGCTCGCCGCCAATGAATAGCCTTTCCGCCCACTTGATCCGCTCGACCATGGTCGCAGAAGTAATCCAGTACGAGCCGGTGCGCCACCCCGAAACGTCGGGGGGCGACATGATCTCCATTCCCATTGAAGTGGTGGAGGCCATGAGGGCAAAGCAGGGGCCGAGAGCTCGCACCAATCGCACATTCACGGTGATGTCTCCTGGCGATTGAATCGGATTCTTGGCTCCCTCTTCGACTTGAGTTAAGATGCGCTGACCAATACCGAGCTGACGAACGGTTGTGACCGCATAGTCAATCGGATTCTTGATGCTCTTTCGGTAGCACGCCTCGCTGTAGAACTCGGGCGCCTCCATGATGCCGCGCACCAGCACCTTGATGTCGAGTTTCGAGTTGTAAAATTGGTCGGTGATGCGGTCGATGACCTTCGGGTCGAGTTGGTCGCTCGCGAACCATTTCCAAGCCTTTTGGGTGATGTACTTTGCCGTCTGCCGCTTCTGGCAAAGGAGGTCGAGCACGTCCTCGCCGTTCCATTTTCCGGTCTTGCCAAATATCGTTTTGGTGCCGTAGTCGTGATCTTTGCTGCTGAAAATGAACTGGTCGCGCTTGGTCGGTTCCTTATCGCGGGCGAAGCGCCCGATCCCGTATCGCCACCCTGTAAACGCCCGAGCGGCCTCCTGGATATCTTTCTCGGTGTAGTCATTGTCGACCCCGAGGGTGAAAAGCTCCATGACCTCGCGCGCAAAGTTCTCGTTTGGCTTGCCAACCAGATTCTCCTGATTATCGAGCCAGAAAATCATCGCCGGATTCTTACTGATGCCCAGCAGCATGTCCTTAAAGTTGCCAAGCGCGTTCTCCCGAAGAACTTGGATGTGCTCCATCATTGCGAACGAGTTGGTGACCTTTTGGCTGCTGGTGGCGAAGTGGTTATGCCAAAAAAGGGTCATCTTTTCGAGCAGGGGACGCTGGGTGCAGACGATCTGGGCCATCCAGACGTTCTGCATGACTTTGATGTTGACGGTGCCTCGATTATTCGCAAAGATCATGGGATCCCAGTTCGTCACGTCGGGGGCATTCTCGTAATCGAGCAACAGATTGATCGCTCCACTCAGGCCATTCTTGCCGTAATACTCAAGCTCGGCTTCGCTTGCCCCAAGCCCAAATCGACGAAGAAGATGCGCGATCTTTTGTTGTTCGGTCAGTATCATGTTGGCGTCGAACGATAACGATTCAAAAGAGTTCACTTGTCCGGGACTTTGGTCTGAAACGAGCGCGGTAACTCACTCCGTATACTTGTGGTAGCCGTGCGCCAATATTCCAAACTCGATATTCACCCTTCGATTTTTGAGGCAATTGATTCCATCAACACTCAGTCGATGAGCGGTCAATCAGTAAGTGATGGCACCTTCGTGAAGGCGTACAACGCCTACAATTCGGCCTGGTTCAAAGTGCACTGGCGAGGGTTCTCTCTGTGGGTGGCAGGTCTCGCGCCGACCATCGCGACGATCCCGATCCTGAGGAATGTACTGGAGGTTCCCAAGCCAGCCAGCGCGGCAATCTTCTTCGTGGCGCTAGCGGCATGGATTGGCGGCGGTATTTGGGGATGGGAGCGGACGAAGCGCGATATCACCGTCGATGAACTCAGTGCCATCTTGCCCGCGCTTGAGTTGTCCGAATCGCAAAAGCTGTATCTCACTTCGGTCGTCTCGGTTTTGTATTCGAAGATTCTTGACGACACGCAGAAGCAGAGCTGGCTGCAAGCGCTCTACCAAGCTCTGGACAACGCCCTGAGTCTTGAGAAGATTCATGTGGATATGAGGGCATCGATCGGAGGCGTGAGCCACCAAGAGCTCCTCAATGAGATCGCTGGTCTCGAAGCCAAGGTTGCCTCTGCGCAAGACGAAATGGCGAAGGCGACTTACCTGGAGAGCTTGGAACTTGCGAAAGGACGCCTGAACCGAAGCAACGGAATGGCGGCCCAGAGCGAGCGCATCGAGGCACAGCTCGAGCTCACGCGACAAACATTCTTGCAAACCCAGGAGTCGCTCAGTGGCCTCTCGATTGGCTCGCAACAGTCGGCCCATGTCAGCCTTGACCCGTTGAGGGCGAATCTCAGCCGAGTTCAGAACGAGTCACAGTCCATCCTGCGCGCGATCGAAGAGTTGAATCAGTCCTGATCAGCTTGCAATTGCTCCAGTGCGTCGATTGTCGCGAGATGGTCGGCGTCCTTGGCTCGACCGGTCTGCTCTTTCATTTTTCTCAATGCCGACAGAGTCGCAATGCGGATCGGAATCCCGCGGAGTTCGACCGAAGCAGACTCAGCCGCGAGCGATTCAAAGCTTGAAAATCCTTGTGGAGATGAGATGATCTGGACGATTCCTGCATCGGTAAAAAACGTCGAGAACCGACTGGTGAAAGCGTATTTGTCGACGGCAATCTGTGTACCGTTTCGGTTTCGAGGGACTAAATCGGTTAGAGCGGCGGCAAGATTATCAAGATTTTCTTGCTCCAGCGAGACGCAGAGGTCAATGTCTTGGGTGGTGTTGACTCCACCCCAAAGAAGCAATGCGTAGCCTCCAATGATCGTGTACTGTACATTGTGCTTTTCGAGGGCAGTCACCAATTTTTCAATGCTCGGGGGTGTCATATTCGCACCTCAAAATTGGTCTGATTTTGTTCTTATTCCAAATCTCAAAGACCTCGGCCATGATGGCTTCGTGCCTGCTGACCCGCTCCTCGATTTGCAAAGATAGTGTGTAGCGAAGCAATTCAAGATCAACCTCGGACTGGGAATCTCGCTCCATGGCAGATGTAGACAAGTATACAGATTGGGGTGAAGTAAACTCCTCTTAATGCTCCTCTCGGTCTCAAATGTCAAAAAGGCGTTTGGGCCAGATCAAATCCTGACCGGGGTTACATTCCGGCTTGATCCCCGAGAGCGAGTCGCCCTCGTCGGACGAAATGGAGCCGGGAAGTCAACCCTCCTTAAGATTCTTACTCAGCGCGAGGAACCCGATTCCGGCTCATTCAACGTGAATCGCGGCGCAAAGATCGGCTATCTGCGCCAAGAGCAACCGGTCACGTTTGGGCGCACAGTGCTCGAAGAAGCTCAAGCTGGCGCGTCGGACCGCTTGGCCATTCAGAACCGTTTGCGCGAACTAGAAGAGCTGATTGAGCAAGAGAAAGCGACGCCTGAGGACATCGACGAATACGCCCTGGTGCATGAGCACTTCCTCGACGCCGAGGGATATTCAGCGGAGAGGGACGTACGCACCGTGCTCACAAAAATGGGGTTCGAGGAGGACGAGTTTGAAAAATCCACGGACTCCCTGAGCGGCGGCGAGAAAACTCGCCTCGCCATCGCCCGCATTCTCCTCGAAGAGCCAGACCTCCTCATCCTCGACGAGCCGACCAACCACCTCGACTTGCAAGCCACCGAGTGGCTCGAAAACTGGATCGTGCAATATCATGGCGCGGTGCTCTTGGTGAGCCACGACCGCACGTTTTTGGAAGCCACCGCCGAGCGCGTCCTCGAAATGTCGGACGGTCAAGTCAAGGCCTATCCGGGCCCATTCGGCAAGTACCTCGAACTGAAGAAGGCCGACGAAGAACGCCAAGCTGAGGTGGCAAAGCGTCAGGCTCAAGAGCTCGCCAAGATGGACGAGTATGTTCGGCGCTTCATGAATAGCCAGCGCACCGCCCAGGCTCGGGGGCGACTAAAGCAGATGGAGAAGCTGCAAGCCGTTCAGGTGCACGCGCCCAAAAACGAGAAGCAAATGGCGGGCGGATTTGGGAAGGCATCCCGCTCCGGTGAGATCGTTGCCGAAACCAAGAAACTCTCGGCTGGATACCCGACGAATACGCTCATCAAGGATCTCAATTGGGTCGCGCGCATCGGCGAGCGGTGGGGCGTCATTGGCGAGAACGGGGCCGGGAAATCGACCCTCATCAAAACCATCATGGGGCATCTTCCTGCATTAGGCGGAAGCTGCAAACTCGGCTCCGGAGTCGTTGCGGGGTACTTCACCCAGGACGCGAGTGACCTTGATCCCGAGATGTCTCCGCTCGACGTGCTTTGTTACGAAGACGGGCTGGCACCCCCAGAAGCGAGAACTCTTCTTGGGCGATTCTTAATCACCGGTGATGATGTCTACAGGCCGGTGCGAACCCTTAGCGGTGGCGAGAAGAACAAACTTTCGCTTGCTCGCTTGACGAATCTCAACCCCAATTTATTGGTGTTGGACGAGCCGACGAACCACCTCGACATGGCCTCGCGCGAGGCACTTGCCGACGTTCTGAAAGAGTATTCCGGAACCTTGATTCTGATCTCTCACGACCGCTGGCTCCTGTCGCAGGTGACAGATAACACGCTGGATGTCCGCCGCAACGAGGTCATCCAATATCCGGGTTCCTACGCGGAATATCGGAGCCGAAAGACTTCGGGACCCTTCACAAAAACAGAGACCGTCAAGGCGGTGGAAGAGGCTCCCAAACTCTCTCCTCGCGAGCTCAGTAAGGCGATTCAGAAGCTCAAAAGGGACGTCGAGAATCAGGAAAACGTGATCTCGGGACTCGAAGCCGACCTGGCCGATCTCGAGAAGCGCCTTGCCGAAGTTGGCCCCGATGACGACCTCCTCGCGCTAACCACCCAGCACGCGACCATTAACCAATCCATCGCCGACGCGATGGCCCATTGGGAAGCCCTGGGTACCGAACTGAGCGACCTCGAGAGCCAGCAGAACTAGGCTTCGGGCAGCTCTTCTTGGTGAAGTTTGACCGGGTTCGAAGACCCTCGAACTTTGATATTCATCACCTCGACGATCACGGCAAACGCCATCGCAAAGTAGGTGTAGCCCTTCGGAATGTGGATGCCACCAGCGTCCGCCATCAGGTTCGCGCCAATCAGGACCAGGAACGAAAGCGCGAGAATCTTGATCGTTGGGTGCTTGTCGACAAACCTTGAGACGAGGCCGCTGTAGAACACCATAAAGATGCCGGAAATGATGACGGCGGCATACATCACCCAAGCCTGCTTCGGGTTGCTGATCATACCGACGGCGGTGATCACCGAGTCGAGCGAGAAGATGATGTTGATGCCAACAATTCCGGTGATGACTTTGCCAAAGTCCGCCTTGCTCGAGACCTTGTGTTCTTCCTCGACACCTTCCAGTTTGTGGTGAATCTCCTTAACGGATTTGTAGATCAGGAACAAACCTCCGCCGAAGAGGACGAGGTCTTTAACCGAGATTCCGGTGGCTTCCTCGATCGCCTTGGGGGATTCCCCGGCGGCTCGCAAGGCATCGCCCAGGAACGAAAGATGGAATATCGGCTGAGTCGCGCTGGCAAGAACTCCGACGAAAGCGAGAAGAATGATTCGCGCCACGATCGCGAGGGTCATGCCCATCTTGCGAGCCTTCTCCTTCTCTGCGCCCTGAAGCTTTCCGCTAAGAATGCTTACGAAAACGATGTTATCGATGCCGAGAACGATTTCGAGAATGGTCAGGGTGGTGAGACCAATAAACGCCGATGCTGCAAACGCGGATTCCATCGTGGATACCCGTCATTGTACTTAAATCCGTGATTGCGGGTTGCAAATCGTAACGACTCGGTATGATTCGGACATGACTCTGCTCGAAATCCGCCACGACCTCCACGCCCACCCTCAGATTCGCTTTGAAGAGACTTATGCGAGTGAACTGATCCAGCGTGAATTGACGGCTCTCGGTATCGAGTTCAAGGCGGGACTCGCGCGTGGAACAGGAGTGTTGGGATACCTTCCCGCGACGTCAAACCCAGAAAGCGCACCTACAATCGCTCTTCGCGCAGATATCGATGCGCTCCCGATCCATGAAGAGACGGGAAAGCTCTATGCAAGCACGATCCCGGGACGCATGCACGCTTGCGGGCACGACGGACACACGACGATTCTCATCGGGGTCGCCCGGCGACTAACCGCCGAAACGGTGCGGAAGAACAACGTTTTATTCGTTTTTCAACCTGCTGAAGAGGGCGGTGCCGGCGGCGATTTGATGGTCAAGGACGGCTGCCTTAACGGGACTCTACTCGGCAAAAAAGCCGACATGATGTTCGGTTTGCACGGCTGGACCACGCTAAAGATCGGAACCGTGGCGACCAAGGTCGGGGCGATGATGGCCTCGACCGACGAGTTTTACATCGAAATGATCGGCCAGGGCGGTCATGCCGCGGCTCCCGAGACGACTCGCGACCCAATCGTGGCGATTGCCTCCCTCATCACGTCGCTCCAGCAGATCAGCAGCCGAAACACCGACCCGTTTGACAATATAGTCGTCACGATTGGGCAGGTGCATGGTGGCACGGCGAACAACATCATTCCGATGTCGGCGATGGTGCACGGAACCATCCGAACCATGAACCCCGAGACGCGAATCATGGCGAAAAAGCGCCTTGAGCAAGTGGCGCTTGGCGTCGCCGCCGCTCACGACGTCGAAGCGAAAGTGACGATCAACGAGGGGTACCCGGTCGTTATCAATCACCCAGATGCGGTGGCTCGCTTCATGGCGGTCGCACCGGGCATCGTAGGTTCCGAGAACTGTTCGGATCAAGCGATCCCGACGATGGGCGGCGAGGATTTTGCCTACTACGCCTCAGAGTGTCCTTGCTGCTTCTACCAACTCGGGCTCATTCCCGAAGGTAAAGACTCTGTGCCAAGCGTTCATACGCCTCACTTTGACTTCAACGACGACGCAATCGAAATCGGGGTCAATGTGATGACGGCTCTGGCGCTCTCCTGAAGATAGACGCCAGCTCCTTCCGTCGTGTGAGAGCGGCGGACAGGTACAATTAGGTTCCCGCATGGATCAATCGCGCATCCGCAATTTCTGCATCATCGCGCACATCGACCATGGCAAGTCTACACTTGCCGACCGCCTCATTGAGCGGTGCGGAGCCATTCGCGGCACGGCCCAAGAGCAGATGCTCGACTCGATGGATATCGAGCGTGAACGCGGAATCACGATCAAAATGGCGGCGGTTCGGCTGCTGTACACCGCCAAAGACGGGCTTGAGTACGAACTTAACCTCATCGACACTCCGGGGCACGTCGACTTCACTTACGAAGTCTCCCGTGCGCTTGCGGCTTGCGAGGGCGCGCTCTTGGTGGTCGATGCCAGCCAAGGCGTCGAGGCACAAACCATCGCGAACGCAAGCATGGCGATGAACCAGAACCTCGAGATCGTTCCGGTCATCAACAAGATTGATCTTCCACACGCGGACGTCGAGCGGGCCAAGGAAGAGGTCGAAATGGCAGTCGCGATTGATGCCAGTGACGCTATCCCTTGCTCAGCGAAGGCCGGAATTGGAATTGACGAGATTCTCGAAGCAATCGTCGAGCGCATTCCTGCCCCCGCTGGCAAAGAGGATGCACCCCTCCGGGCATTGATTTACGACTCTCACTTTGATGCCTACCAGGGCGCAGTAGCCTACGTCCGCGTTCGCGACGGAGCCGTCAAGAAGGGCGATACCATCAAAATGATGGCGACCGGCGGCACATACGTCATCGATTCAACGGGGCACTTTGGACCCGGACTTCAGCTCAACGATGGCATCTCAACCGGCGAAGTGGGCTACATTACCGCCGCGATGAAGTCGATCGGCGACGCCC
>CAZMJL010000003.1:0-1447 GCA_964566635.1 uncultured Fimbriimonas sp.
GAAGCGACTCTTCGCTGGAACAAGTAATCGCTTCATGCCCCTGTTCCTGCCGAGGATCAGGGGCATCTTGCTTTCAGCGAGTCAGCCTCAGGACTGACTTCCCACCGGCATTGGCATAAAGCGCTCCAGATTTCCATTTGAACTGAGGCGCATGATTGATATTCAAGATTGAGTTCGTTCCAAATCGCACCGGCGCCAAACTCCTTCCCCTGAGCCACGCGACCTTGAGCGCACTCTTCTGACGCAAATCTCCCTCATATAAGTTTCGGTTCGTCTCAGTTGAGCACAGTACTTGACCGTCGCCAGTGACTGCCTCAGCCATCCAGTTCACAGGAAGCTGCACGGCTCGCTCGATCTTGCCATTTCTCCAGCAAGCCACAACATCAACTTCCGTCTCAAACACATGATCCGTTTTGGAGTGAAACCAGATGCCTCCTTTGCGATCTTCCCCCAAGACGCTTTTCCCTGGGTATCGCTGGGTTCGACGAGGAGTGACAAACCTAATCTCCCACTTCTCCTCGTATCCGCTCGTAGCAGCTCGGCCGTCCCTGCTAAGCCCACACTCAACCACCGACAGGTCGCCACGGACGAGAATCGGCGTCCCAAAGCCGAGTGTTGTGACTTTGCCATTGTGGGATATGAATGCACTGCGTGGGGACGCCTCGGTCGCCTTCATGCCGTAGTCGCAAGTAAAGCCTGCGAATGATTTGCCATTTTCAATGCAAGTGATCACTCCGCTAGAACCCGCTAGTTTCTTACCGCTCAGCACGTACCATTGATGCCGGAACGTGTCGTGATCCGGCACAACCACGATCGCACTTCCGTCCTTCGCACGCCGCACTATCCGCGCATCTCGCAACTCGATCGCTTTCATCTCGGCCCGTGTCGGCTCGCTCCACTCCTCCGAATCGTCCCATTCGCAGCCGTCCGGGACGGCCTTGACGGTCGTTAGCCTCCACGTTTCGGGAGCGGAGACAATTGCATTGACCGGCCGCAAAGCATCCGTCACTGCCGCCAGACCGAGAACGATTACCATTGAGAAGACCAACGCATTGCAAGCGCTGAGGGTTCCTGCCTCGCTCCCCAAGTAAACTGGGTGCACTATGGCAAGTGCACCCGGCATCCTCGTTGGCAAGACTTCGGATAAGAAAGCGGCTGAATCCTACATCCTCCCGAAGTTTTGTAATCGCCACGGATTGATTGCGGGCGCAACCGGAACCGGAAAAACTGTCACCCTTCAATCCATCGCCGAAGGGCTTTCTAGCATCGGAGTTCCGGTGTTCATGGCCGACGTCAAAGGCGATCTCGCCGGCATGTCGCAAGTAGGCGGAGGGAACTCCAAGATAGAAGCACGAGCCGAGCAACTCGGACTTTCACCGCTCAATTACCAATCATTCCCGGTTGCTTTTTGGGATGTCTTTGGGCAAAAGGGAACTCAGATCCGCTC
>CAZMJL010000003.1:1547-27151 GCA_964566635.1 uncultured Fimbriimonas sp.
TTGCTCACCAAAGTCGAGCAGGTGGTTCGTCTGATACGGTCGAAAGGGGTCGGAATCTTCTTCGTGACGCAGCACCCATTAGACATCCCGGACTCGGTTTTGAGCCAGCTGAGCAATCGATTCCAACACGCTCTTCGAGCGTTCACGCCGCGCGACCAAAAAGCGGTCAAGACCGCCGCCGAGACGTTCCGCCAAAACCCTGACTTCGAGACGGGGGAGGTCATCACCGAACTCGGAATCGGCGAAGCCCTAGTCAGCACCCTCTCGGCGGATGGCACTCCAAGCATTGTTGAGCGGGTGTTCATCAAGCCGCCTCTCAGCCGCCTCGGCGCGATCAATGACGACGAGCGGAGCCGCTGCATCAACGCATCGATGCTTCATGGTCGATACTCGCAAAGCATCGACCGAGATAGTGCGTACGAGGAACTCACGCGACGAGCGCAAGAGGCCCAAGCCCAGCAAGAGGAACTTCCCGAAGAGCATCGCGCGCCTGCCCGAAGGACGGATTCAATTCTGGAATCGGTAGTGAAATCCACGATGCGGGCGGCCGGAAGCCAACTCGGGCGACAGGTTGTTCGAGGCGTGTTAGGAAGCATCCTCGGCGGCGTGTTTGGATCCACCCGAAGGCGGCGCTGATGCATTTCGAATTGACTCGACGTGAGGGCTTTTCGCCGGAACTTTCAACGCTGATCGCAACGTGGGAGGACGGCACCCGTGAATGGCTGGATGAACTTGGCGAACCCACCCTCGAGGCGATCTGTTGGCAACCGTATCCGGATGCACCAAGCATTGGCGGATTAATGCTCCACATGTACCGAGCTGATCTCGGTTGGATTTCGGGCCTCGCCCTCGGCGAGCCTCGGGAAAACGAACATCCGGCTGCAATCTATGCCGACGCACTCGACGTCGATGGCGGGAAATGGCCAACCCCTCCCGCCATGCCTTGGGACTGGTATCTCAACCTCCTAAAGGAAGGGCGAGAGTGGGTGTTTGCTGGTATTCGCGATTTGAGCGACCCAACTCGAGTCATCGCCAGCAAAGCGAACTCGTTCACGCTCGAGTGGATCGTCGGCCACCTCGTGCAACACGACAGCTACCACGGTGGGCAATGCGTGATGCTCCATGAGATGTGGAGACGCACTTATTCTCTGACATAGTCGGAGATTGCTTTGACAATCTGTTTTGAGGCGGTTCCTTCGCCGTACGGACTCTTGACTTGACCCATATCGGCATAAGCACTCTGGTCAGTCAAAAGCGTGCGAGCCTCGCGCAGCAACGCTCCCGGATCGGTGCCGATGAGCTTTGCGCATCCTGCGGTCACGCCTTCGGGTCGCTCGGTGGTATTTCGTAGCACCAAGATGGGAATGCCGAAACTCGGAGCTTCCTCTTGAACTCCGCCGGAGTCGGTGAGGATCAAGTTGCTGCGTTCGATCAGCTTGGTGAACTTCGCGTACTCGGGTGGCTCAATGAGGTGAATGCGGTTGTGTCCGCCGAGTTCGGCCTCAAGAACTTCGCGCACCACGGGGTTACGGTGCATCGGCACCGCCAAGATCGCATCTGGAGTCTCGTCGATCAGTTGCCGAGCCGCCTTGGCGCAACCGCGCATCGGCTCTCCCCAGTTTTCGCGGCGGTGCATGGTCATCAAAATCACCCGGCCCTTATGGTCAGCGAACCACGTCTGCGGTTCTCGTTTTGCGACCATCAGCACCGCGTCGATACCGGTATTTCCCGTCACGAAAATGGAAGCTTCAGCGACGTGTTCCCGAAGAAGGTTGGCCTTGGAAAGCTCGGTCGGAGCGTAGTGATGAGTCGCGAAAAGCCCCACTGCCTGCCGATTGAACTCCTCGGGGAACGGATCGAAGACATTGTGGGTCCTTAATCCGGCCTCGATGTGCCCAAACGGAATTTGGTGATAAAATGCCGACAGCCCGGCCACGAACGTTGTCGTTGTGTCGCCTTGGGCGAGAACGAACTGAGGCTTCAGCTCCCTAAACAGCTCGTCAAGTGCCAGCGACATTCGCCCCGTAAGCTCGCCGAGCGATTGACCGTGCTTCATCAGCCCGAGGTCTCGATCCGGCTGAACACCGAAAGTATCGAAAACCTGCTGAAGCATTTCCTTGTGTTGCCCCGTCGAAACCAAAATCGTTTCGAACGCCGACTCCTCCCGTAAGGCAATGACCACGGGAAGAGTTTTGATTGCGTCGGGGCGCGTTCCGACAACCAGGACGATGCGAGGCTTACTCATCAGCGCTTATATTTTGACGCGATGTCATGGAGCGCGTCGCAAACATAAGCAACTTCTTCGTCCGTAATGCGGACATTAAGAGGCAAACTGATGATTCGGTTGTAGGTATCCCAGGTTATGGGCAAATCTTCGGGCTTGAATCCGTACTTGTTGGCATAGAACGGGTGCAAGTGAACTGAAATGTAGTGGACCGAGGTGCCAACATTTCGCTCTTTGAGCTCTTCGATGAACTGATCCCGATCAATCGACAGAGTCTCAAGGTTCAAGCGCAGAACGTACAGGTGCCAAGACGATTTGACGTGCTCTAGCTCGATCGGGACTGTGAAACATTCATGCCCGCCAAGCGCCTTGCTGTACTGCGCAACAACCTCTCGACGGCGAGCCTGGAATCGCTCGAGTTTTGCGAGCTGAGTGAGACCAAGCGCCGCTTGGATATCGGTCATGTTGTACTTGAAGCCGGGCAGAACGACCTCGTACTTCCAGGAACCACCCTTCTCATAGCGCTTCAGCGCATCCTTCGTCATTCCATGCAGGTGAACGACGCGTGCTTGCTCGATGAGGTCGGGATGACCCGTCAGCATGCCACCTTCGGCGGTGGTGAGGTTCTTAGTCGCGTAGAAACTGAAGGACGTCAGATTGTCGGATGCGCCAACAAACGTTCCTTTGTAGGTGCCCGAAATGGGGTGAGCGGCATCTTCGATCACATGGATACCGTGCTTCTTGGCGATGGCGTTGATCTCATCCATCTCGGCGGAGTGGCCCGCGTAGTGAACGGGAATGACAGCCTTTGTCCGAGGAGTGATCGCCGCCTCAAAAGCCTTGGGATCCATGTTCATCGTCACCGGTTCAATGTCGACGAGAACAGGCTTTGCGCCAACGTGCTCAATCACGTTTGCGGTTGCGCAGAATGTATGCGAAACCGTGATGACCTCATCGCCCGGGCCGACGCCATGGACGACCAATGCCACATGGAGTCCTGCCGTACACGAGTTGACGGCAAGTGCGGCCGGGGAGCCGTACATTTCGCAAAACTTCTCCTGGAATTTTCGCGTTTTGGGGCCCGTCGTGATCCAATCCGATCCTAGAGTATCGACGACTTCGTTGATGTCATCTTGCTCGATAAGCGGCGGCGAAAAGGGAATGAACTGATCTCGAACGGTGAAGCTACTCGTTGGCATATCTTATTTTGAAATAGTGGCAGATTCTTCGGCGACTTCTATGACAGAAGTGCCAGTTCCCAGCCATTTGCGGAAAGAGATCGAGGAATCTGTTTGCTTGAATCCGAGTTTTTGATAAAGACCTGCAGCCGCGTGATTGTTCCGTTGCGTTCCAACTTCGACCAAATCGCACCCTGATTGGAGAAACCAATTCATCGCATGAGCGATCATCGCTTTACCTAGTCCTTGGCCTTGCGCTTCCGGAGCGGTTCCGACCAACACAATCGTGCCTACGAACTTCCCGAGGCCCTCGTAGGTGCCTCGATTCAGCTTGCAGGTGACGAATCCACTCACCTTTCCCTCATTATCGAGTCCGATGATCGTTTCGTCAGCCGCGATCCGGCGCACCGAGTTTCGACCCCATTCGCCGTGGAGCTTATCAGCCATCTCGGTAGGAATGAATGGATCGTTGTGGAAGCGGTCGAGCTTGAAAACCTGCTCGGAGATCCTACCGACTTGCCAGGCGTCATCCTCAACGGCGAGTCGGGTTCGGTCCCCAAGCGCGGTAGGCTCATAGTCATCGAGGTCGGCGACTAAGGTGATGATTTGGTCGACTTCGGCAAACCCCGAGTTACGCAGGGCTTCGATCAGCATAGAGTCATCTCCATCGCAACGAACACTGAGGTGCTCTATCTCAAGTTCTTTTGCCTTTTCGGTAGCCGCTTGAAGTACGCCTAAGGCATCGAGTTCCTCCCTAGCTCCGAAGTGGTCGATCCTGCCGCAAGCGATGCCCAACTGCTCGGTATCCCAGAGAAGCTTGGACACGGATGCCGCACCAGTCTCTCCAAAAAGAAGATGCTCGCTTTTCGAGAGATGACTCGCTAACCACTCAGATGCCCCGTTGGGAGAAATCCCAGGATGGTTCCTAAACCGTGGGCTAGAGCCGCTCAAGACTCTTTCCGCAAAAGTCATTTTGTTTTCGCCTCCGTATTGATCCCCTTACTCAAAAGCACGTAAGGGATCGTTTTCAAGATGATTGCCAAATCGCCCAGAACGCTGTTTTTCTCAGCGTATATCACGTCAAATCGCTTCCGTTCTTCCCAAGAAATGGAGTTTCGCCCGGAAATCTGGGCCAGGCCGGTTATTCCCGGCTTCACCAACAGCTTCTTCTTTTCTTCGTCGGAGTAGTACTGCAACTGGTTGACTTGATCCGGACGAGGGCCAACCAAGCTCATATCGCCGAGCAGAACATTGATGAACTGTGGCAATTCATCGAGACTCGTTTTTCGGATAAATCGGCCGAGCGGGGTGACTCTCGGGTCATTTTCGCCGCTGAAAGCCGATCCGTCTGGGTTCCGGATGTCTTCTGCGTTGACCTTCATCGAGCGGAATTTGTAGATACGAAATCCCTTGCCGCCGATGCCGAGCCGCTCTTGACGAAAGAAAATCGGGCCGGGGTCGAGAATCTTGATGAGTAGCGCGACAACCAGCATCGGAACGCTGAACAGGATGAGCGCGATTCCGGAACCGATGATGTCGATCACTCGTTTCACCCATTTAGTTTAATCGATCTTGAGTGGGTACCCTCTCCAGGTTCACAAGATGAGAGTTTTGGTCACGGGCGGAGCGGGTTTCATCGGTTCGCACACGGTTGAGCGATTTGCCGCCGAAGGGAGCGAGGTCACCGTGATCGATGATCTTTCCAGCGGCGATTCGAGCTATCTGCCCGGTTCCGTGCATTTGCTCCAGGCCGATGTTCGCGATGCGTTGCCTAGGCTCGAAGGTGAGCGATTCGATGCAATCGTCCACCTGGCCGCGGTTCCGAGCGTGCAAGTCTCGTTGGAAAAGCCCCTCGAAACCCACAGCATCAACTACGTTTCAACGCTGCAACTTCTCGAGTTCGCCCGCCACGCTGGAGTCAAACGGTTCCTGTTCGCGTCTTCAGCCGCCGTATACGGAGCGAGCCAATCGCTGCCGTTAGAGGAGACAACTCTCGCACACCCAATCTCACCGTACGGGGTCGACAAGCTGTCCTCCGAGAACATCCTCCGCGTTTACCGAAATCTCTACGGCATTGAAGGATGCGCGGCGCGTTTCTTCAACGTTTACGGTCCTCGCCAGAACCCAGCCTCGCCCTACTCTGGTGTCATTAGCATCTTTTTGGATGCATTTCAGTCTCGGGGAGAAGTCAACATCTTCGGCGACGGTACGCAGACGCGAGATTTCATCAGCGTTCATGACGTTGTTAGTGCAATCTATGGGCTTGTGACTTCCCATGAGGAGCCGCCGACCGTCGCAAATGTTTGCACAGGTACTCCAACCTCTCTGAACCAAGTTCTCGAAGTGATGAGTGACGTCTTTGGGAGGAAGCCAAAAGTGTCCTTTCACGATCGCCGGGCGGGCGATATTCGGCACTCGATCGGCTCAAACTCGATTCTTCACAAAGCGTTGCCCAATTGGGCGCCCGCCGAGTTCGCGGCCGGAATTAGGACCCTAATCGGCTGAGTTCTTCCGCAGCTAACTCGGGGTTGAGTCGGCGCTCGACAACGAAGCAAAGAATGTGATACAGCGCAAGGTGCGACTCCTGAATGTGGAGGTGGGCATGGAGCGGCCGGTCGCAGGGCACGACAACCGCGACATCCGCAAGCTCCCGCATCTTCCCGCCCGTGCCGCCGGTGAGGACAAGATTCGCAATTCCTCGCTCCCGCGCCGCTTGCATCGCCGCGAGGCAGTTCTTCGAGTTGCCACTCGTGCTGATGCTCAAGAGGCAATCTCCGGCTTGCCCGAGCGCAAGCACCTGCTGCGAGAACACCGAATCAAAACCGAAATCGTTTGCACGCGAAGTGAGGGTTGAGGTGTCCGTTGTCAGCGCAATTGCAGGCAAAGCTGGGCGCTGAAACGAAGTGCTGAGGGTCGAAATGAACTCGGCGGCGAGGTGCTGGGAATCGGCGGCGCTGCCACCGTTACCGCAAATCATGAGTTTGTTCCCTGACTCAAAGCACGCAACAAGCGCATCGGCGGCCCGCATCAGGTCGGGGATGCATTGCTCGATCACCGCCTCCTTGGTGCGGATACTTTGCCTCAAATGATCTTCAGCGACTTGCCCCCAGTTCATTGCAGAGTCTGAATTATGGCAGGCAAGTCCGCGAACGAGTCGATCACAAAGTCGGCCTCCACTAGATTCTCGTGTTTTGCGCCGTAGCCCGTCCGAACCAAAACTGCGCGTGCGCCGATTACCCTAGCCAGGCCGATGTCGGCGGGTTTGTCACCGATCACGACGCAGTCGGCTAAGTTGAGCTCGAAGTCTCTGGCGGCGTCGTGAGCCATTCCAGGGGCGGGCTTCCGATGAGTCGAATCGACGTCGGGCGCAGCGGGGCAGACATAAAAGGCGTCGATGTGCGCTCCAGATTCGCCGAGGAGTTCTTGGACTTTGGCATTGACCGCATCAACCGCTTCCAAGGAAAAGTAACCTCGCCCCACCCCAGACTGATTAGAAACACAAATCACAAGCCAGCCATCCTCGCGCAAGATGCGGATTGCCTCCCCAACGCCCGGAATCAATTCAACTTGTTCAGGATCGGATAAGTAGTTTTTCTCAACGATCAAGGTTCCGTCCCGATCTGCGAGTATCGCCCGCGCCATTCAACAAGATTAGCACCCCAACTTGAGCGATAATGACTTCATGATTTCCATTTCGCGCCTTGGCCTTTCCGCAGCGTTGCTCGGCGGAGCGCTCGCCAACGCCCAAACAATCAGCGGACCGGGGACCTTCCCTCAGTTTCGAGACATGAACGGGTTGAGCGGAAATGGATTTGCTGTCATGCGGGATGGGGAGCTCTCGTTGAACGGGGCGCTGACGCTTTCCACCCCAATCGCCTACTTGCCACGGCCGGGAAAAACCATCATCGGCGTATCCTCTCGGAGCCATGATCTCCGGCCCCGTTTTCCGGAGACGAGGGGATTTGGAGGCAACTCCCCAAGTGACGGAACGGCACAAATTCTCACCGGATGGGATTGGGGGAATGTGCGCTTTCTTGGAACTCACCAAATCGTGAGCTCGGCGGGCGACAATGTGAACAATTTGCAGATGATGTATCGGGATCCCGATCGCCGATTTGGTGATTGGACTTTCTCATTTGGTATTCACAACATCCTCAATCGACCCTCTGCAGCGGGCGATAGCTTTCCCGACGACGATGACCAGATGAGCTTGAGCTACTTCTTTGTGGGGACCAAAGAGTGCAGCCGGGAGGCTTACTTCTCGTTCGGGCTTGGGGATATTCGATACAAGGGGCTGTTCGGCTCGTACTCGGCTTTGCTCAATGATTCCATCCGTGGGTACGTCGAGTACGACCGCTTCAACTGGAACTACGGTGTCGCCACTGAGTCGAGCATTCTTGGCAAGCAACTCTTCATCCAAATGGGAGTCGTGCGTGGCAACTACCTCACCTGGTCGCTGAACATGGTCTTCTGAACCCCAATGTACGTCGCCAATTACATTCCCGAGCCGGAAGCGATGCCGGGGAACGTCACGCAAGAGCGCTATCGAATCCGGTTACGATTCTTGCGAGCGGTTTACGCCCATCTCCTTGTCGCAGTCGGTGTAGCGGGAATCGCAGAGAATGCGGCAAAAGGCGCGGTGAAGCCCGATGAAAAGTGGATCGCGACATTGCTCGTCGTGCTGTTGTCATGCTCGCTTGTAAGGACATTCGGACGAGGGAAGGTCTGGGAGCCAAAACTAGGATTGCCACTCCTTTTTGTGGTGGTCGCCGCCGCAATCCCGGCCAGCGTGAGTGCGCTCGCCAGCGGATGGCCGCTGTGGTCGCCGATAGTTGGTCTCTTTACGTTCGGTCTCTATATGGCGCTGTGCGGCCGGGATTTCAGCTTTGTGGGCGGATACGTGCTCTCGCTGATCGTGAGTAGCACGTTAATCGCGATCGTGTTGGTGGTTGAAGCGGCCCCAACGTCTCGCTCCATTACGGCTCTTCTCAGCAACACTGCCGTGCTCGGCTACGTCGCCTACGACCTCGCTGCTTTGCTCTCCCGGCGCAAGGTCGGAGAGGAGCACGCGGCGACGCTCGACCTCTTCCGCGACATCTTCAACTTGGCGGGCTGGGTGCCAAGGGTTATCATGCATTGGTACCGGCATCGAATCCTCAATGATCTTTCCTTCGACTTGCCTTTTCGTCGAAGCGAAACCGACTAGAGTTTTCGTACCGTTTCGGCTTCAAATCCGTCATACTAAGCGACTGTAGGTTGATCGAATGAACACCCTTTCTCTATTGACGGCAATCCTTGTCATGCAAGGCGGTGGCGCAAAGCCCAAATTCTCCATCGATGTGTTCCATTTGCGAGGCAGTGAACGAGTTGCCGTAAAGAACGGTGACGCCCTCAAAGGCGACGTTGTCTTCCGCGTCGTTCCGCAAACAACCAATCCAATCCAGGCGATCGAGCTCTACGTCGGCGATGACCTGCGCGACACCGACGCGTCGACGCCCTACGAATTCAAAGTCGACACCCTCGCCGAAGACGATGGCGACATCAAGCTTCGCTTCAAAGGGTTCACCTCCGAAGGTGAAAATGCCGAAAAGGTCTACACCCTAAAGGTTGATAACAGCGTAAGCCTTGGCGCCGAGGCCCACGTTAAGCTTGGCAACGAACTCCTCGGCGATGCGAAGTACGACGATGCGATCACCGAAGCGCGAATTGCCCTGAAGGCCGATAAAGACAACTTAGCCGCACGACTCCTGCTCGGACGAGCGAATTTGGGCCTTGCCCAGTACGACAAAGCCCAGAAGTACGCAGAGGATGTGCTCCAGATGGACAAGAAGAGCCGAGACGCCAAAGAGCTCTTGGTCTCGCTAAACGTTCAGCGCGGTTTCGGAGCGACTTCCAAGTCGAGCGGAGACCGAAAAGAAGTTCTTCAAACCATCACAAAGGCTTTCACCACCGCGGCTCGATACCGGGTCGAGGCACGCGATGAAGCCTTCGATTCCATGAACCCCGATGCAACCAGCACCGAGTACATCGACGCTGCAATCCGCGCCAAGCGATTTGCGAAGGTCGTCGAGATCCTCGAAAAGCCGTTGGCCGCCGATTTCAAGCGCACTGACCTTGCGAATCGACTGATCTACTCGTACTTGATGCTGAACCGACCGACGGACGCGGAGTCGTACTTAAAGAGCTTTGCAAAGCTCGGACAATTCGATGCGTACACCTACGCGCTTCAAGCCGTCGTCGCGAATGAGTTCGGTCTTGACACCGCGAGCGACAACGCCATCAAAGAGGCGCTTCTCAACTCGCCCGATTCTCTCGGACTCAAGACCGCCCAGGCGTTCATCGCAATCAAGCGAAACAAGCCGAGCGCATTGTCGGATGCCGCGCAATCGCTCATCCGAGAGAACGAGTCGCGCCCCGAGAGCCACTACTTTGCGGCGGCACTGCACAATCGCCTCAACCGACTGAACCTCAGCCGCGCGAGTTTCGAGCGAGCCATTAAGGCCGACGCCGCCGATCACGATATGTTTGTGGAGCAAGGCAACCAAGCCATCGTGATGTCGCAAACACCCAAGCTCGACGCGAAGGACAAGGAGTTCCAGCTGGATTACGCCAAGGCAATGTACACCATCGCCCTTGAGTGCCGATCCAGCAGCGCTCAGGCCCTCACCGGACTCGCTATCGTGAACTTGATGCAAAACAAGGTGAGCGATGCGCTTCGAATGAGCGAAGCGGCAACCCGTGCAGGAGGAAACTACGCCGCCGCTTGGTACGCCTATGCAACGGCTCTTGACCAACGCGATGGCGACCTCAGCCGCGCGATTACCGCTGTGGTAGGTCAAATCTCCAACGACCCGAACAACGATTCACTGAAGACTCGACGAGCAGCGTACGAAGCCGAAAAGAAGACGATTGTTCCGATCCGTCTGAATGCAAAGACCAAGGCAGAGGCCCTGGATGCCAAGGCACTCAAGGGTCGAGCGAACCTCGACACCGAGCAGCTCTTCCGTTACTTCAATGCTGGCGGACGCACCCCGGTCCTTTCGCCACCCGCTCTCGGCTAACCGCCGACGGATACCTCGAAGCTCATTTCGGGGTATCCTTTTCTCGCTCTCGGGGCGTGGCGCAGTTTGGTAGCGCGTTTCCATGGGGTGGAAAAGGTCGCACGTTCGAATCGTGTCGCCCCGACCAGCAACTTATCCCCCCTTCTTCACTTCGGCTTACACAGCAGGTACGGGTACGCCCTTAACCTCGGAACGAGCCAATCGTGTAGCTCCTTAGCCTTGATGAGGCGAACAACCGCGTCTCCGACCGCATGGAAGGTCTGGATCCCGAGAGCGGTCAGGTCTTTATCGATGATCTGGAAGTCCCGCTCGGTTGCCCAAGAGTGATAACGGCTAAGTTGCTCGAGGTGGTTGCCCTCGGCGTCAATCACGGTTGCCGTTCCTTCGCCGGGGATGAGATGGTACGGCACGTCGGCAAACTCCTCGCACATATGAATCGATGTATTCGAGGTTTGGGTGCATCCAACAAGGGTAATCAGGCCATCTCGCTCGACAAGTTTTGCGAATGGGCTATGAGCGTCGCAAGGAGTGTAACTCTCGAAGTGATCCGCGAGAATCGCTGCCGTATCGCGACCAAACCCGACTACTGAGTGGGTGCAATGCATAGATCGATATCCGCCCTCGACCTGCGTGGCAATGACCGGGACAACGCCGATCCGGGCCGCCCGGGAATGAATGACATCAAAAGTAGGCGGACGCTCGGGATGATCGGTCGGCTGCCCGGTGAATGTCGGAACAAGGAGCACGCCGTCATCCGTCACTGCCTCTCGCCAATCGGCCAAATAGTTCTTCGCATCAATCCCGCGACCCACCGAGCGGAGCGACGTGTGGACCAAAACTACCCGTCCGCCGACTCCCATGGCTCGTAGGTCGCGGACGATGTTCACAAGTTCAAGCATATCCGCCAAAATAGGCTGTGCATATCGTTTTTGATGTCGGTCGCGTCCTCATCGACGCAAACATGGACTGGGAGACGATCACGAAGGCATCTGGTTTGGCCCACGCCAGGAACCCGCTCGGCAATCAGCCCCTTTACGGAATGCCGGAGTACGAGCCGTACGAGTCTGGGCAGTTGTCGTCCGACGACTACCTGTCCGCGATGATGAACCGATTTGGGTTGAATTCTCTGGACGAAGCCGAGCAACTTCACGGCGCGATCCTCGGCCCGGAGTTCGAGGGCGTTGTTGAGCTAATCGAGTCACTCAATGCCTCAGGAATTCCGGTTGCGACCCTCAGCAACAACAACCCCCTCCATTGGAAACGAATAACACAAACGGGACCTTATCCAGGAGTGCAGAGCATTCCAAATCTGCTTTGCAGCTTCGAACTCGGAGCCGCCAAGCCGGATTTGGCGATCTACCGGGCGCTAGAGACGCAGTTGGGCTGGAAGGCGGACGAAATCTTATTCTTTGATGACTCAGCCAAGTACATCGAGGGTGCTAGGAGCGCGGGATGGCGGGCGATCCAGATTACGACAGATCGACCGAGCGTTCTTCAGCTTCGGGAACACCTAACAGCTCTTGGAGTCCTTGGTTCAAGCTGATTTGCGGATACCACCCGGTGAGGCTTCGAAGCGCCTCGGGGTTTCCACAGATCATTCTTGATTCCCCTGCGACCGCCGGATTCCAAGTGATCTCGGGCGTCCTATTGACCAACGCGAAGATGTCTTGAACAAGTCCCAGAATCGTCGTCGGCTCACCTGAGCTCAGATTTAGCACCATGCCGTTGGCTTCCTTGGTCACCAGCGAAGCAAGCGCGTGAGCAGCGTCTTTCACATGAACAAAATCGCGGGTTTGTAGTCCATCGCCATTCAGGCTAACCTTTCCGTCGCCCAGAGCCGCCGAAACGAGGCGCGGAATGATTTGAGTCGGATCGGTGGATCCCATACCGTACAAGTTGAACACCCGCACTGAGCAGCCATCGTTACCAATCATCCGCTCGGCGGCGAGTTTTTGATCGCCGTAATGCGACTTCGGGTTGACGTCCTCGTCTTCTCGGCTTGGATGATCCAAGGTGCCGCCATATACCAGGCTCGTCGATGTGAAAATGAGACGGGTGCCCGTCGTCCGGCAAAGACGCAAAACGTGTTCCAGGGTGCGCAGATTGCGGTCTCTGGTGCCAATTGGGTCAGCCACCGCCTGCTTGAACGAGCCACTCCACTCAAGATGGAACACAGACTCGACGCGATCCAAGTCACGCTCGGTGAGATCCAACGACCTGAGCCTCAAACCCGACTCTGTGCGAGCGTCGGCGCAGATGACTTCATGTCCCTCGGATGCAAGAGCAGCGACCACTTGACGACCCAGGAACCCCGCACCAGCGGTGACGAGGACCCGCATTACCCCTCAAGCTTGGGCGAGAGGACATTGACGATATGATCGGCGATTGCAAGGCAAGCCGTTGCCGCTGGCGAAACCGCATTAATCACGTGCACACAGCGCTCGTCGTCCTCGATCACGAAGTCGTCGACGGGCAGCCCTTCTGGGCTGATCGCCTGAGCGCGTACCCCTGCGGGCGCAGAGTGCAGGTGACTCTCCTGAATCTCTGGCACGAGGCGCTGAAGAGCCTTGACGAAGGCAGCCTTACTGAAAGAGCGGTGCATTTCCCCCGCGCCGGTCTTCCAAAACTTCTTCGCCAGCTTCAGAAATCCGCCGTAGGTGAGGGTCTCGGCAAGGTCGGTCAGGTTCAGAGTCGAATTCTTATATCCTTCCCGGGCAAAGGCGAGCACGGCATTCGGCCCGCATTCGACGCCTCCCAGAACCATCCGCGTGAAGTGCACCCCAAGGAACGGAAATGCGGGGTCTGGCACCGGATAGATGAGGTGTTTGCAGAGGTGCTCGGCTTCGGGAGTGAGCTCGTAATACTCGCCTCGGAAGGGAACGATTTTGATCTTCGGGTGCATCCCGGCCAGTTTCGCAACGCGATCCGAAAAGAGTCCGGCGCAGTTCACAAGGTAATCCAAGTGCTCGCCATTTCGGTCCTCGGTGCCCACCGTTACTCCGGTCGAAGTCTTAATGATGTTGATGACCTTCGCGTTGAACCGGATCTCGTGTCCTGCCGCCTCGAGCAGTTCCTGAAGCTTCTTACAGAACCCAACATAGTCAACGATTCCCGTCTCATCGACTTTGATTGCCTTGATCCCGGCGACGTGAGGCTCGATCTCGGTGAGCTCGTCGCGGTCGATCACCCGGCAGGTGACGCCGTTTTGCTGTCCTCGCTCAAAAATGCGGTCCATCGAAGGAATCTCAGCCTCATTGAGAGCCACGATTACCTTTCCGCACTTCTCCCACTTCACGTCATGGGAATCGCAGAATGCTTCGAGCTGGTCTTTTCCGTCTCGGCAGGTGGTTGCTTTGAGAGAACCGGGCTTGTAATAGATTCCCGAGTGAATAACTCCCGAGTTTCGGCCCGTTTGGTGGGCGGCAACCGTTGCCTCCTTCTCAAAGAGGATGATTTTAGCGTCGGGGTGCTTCTGAGAAATCTTGTAGGCGACGGAAAGACCTACAATTCCGCCGCCTACGATGCCGATTCGGGTTTCCGCCATTAGCTCTTGGCTTCACCAAAGATGTCTTGGTTGTATGCCGCTTCCTCGACCATGTTCCGCAACCGCTGTTGCTCGGTAAGCAGCCCCTTGGTGGAGGCTTCCTCGTTCAGCAACTTAACGTTGCTGTATTGCGGAGCGTTGTAGTCGGTAACTTCGCCCTTCTCGAATGCGGTGATGACTTGCTTCACTCCAGCTTCTAAGGACCACTGGGCTTCGAAACCGAGTCGGGTCCGGATTTTGCTGAAGTCGACGCGATAGTTACGGCGATCTCCATCAGAGCCACTAGCGATCAGTTCGGCAGTCGGAACGAACTTTTGGATCATGCGCCCGACGTCGCCGAGTGTGTAGTTTCCGCTGTCGGATCCGACATTGAATGTCTCTCCACCGACCACGTCGCTCGGAGCTTCAAGGGCCATTGCTACCGCAAGCGAAGCATCATCGACGTGTACGAACGGTCGCCACTGATCTTCGCCGAAGACGGTGATCTTGCCATCGACGATTGCTTTGGCGGTGAGGAGGTTTACAACGAGGTCAAATCGAGTTCGGCCGCTGAGCCCGAAGACGGTGCCGAAGCGAAGAATCGTCGGTTTGAAGGTCTCCGTCTGCATTTCAAGCAAGATACGCTCGCAGGCAATCTTGGATCGAGCGTAAAGCGAAACAGGATTCAGATGCGAGTTCTCGTTGAGTACTTCATCGCTCGCACCATAAACCGAGCAGGTGCTGGCAAAAATGAACTTGCGAATGCCGAAACCTTTCGCGCACTCGGCGATCATCCGGGTCGCGATCAAATTGACTTCAATCGTAAAGTCTTCGTCAATGGCGCAAGCCGGATCGCCAACGATCGCGCCGAGGTGGACGACGGCATCCATCCCCTTCATTGCCGCCACCACACGGTCGACTTGGCGGAAGTCGGCCTTCACGATTTCGAGGTTTTCGTGACCGAGAATGTCCTTGATGGGATCCTCGCCAAACATGAAAGCGTCAACCAAGCGAACTTTGTAGCCCTTGGCGAGCAGCTTCCGAAGAAGCCCGGAACCAATGTAGCCGGCTCCGCCGATGACCAAGACCTTCTTGGTCGGCACATCTTCGAACACCGACGGACTGTTCTTGACCATCGTGTAGATGTCCTTTGCGTTGACCTTGGTCCAAACAACGCTCCAGATTCGGGCGCCGAGTACCAAGAAGGCACCCATCAAAGCTGACGTAAGGACGAAAGCTCGTACGGAGGGCTCTGACTTGAGAACCGCAAGCATCACCACCGACCAAACAAGCGCGGCCACCAGCGAGATTTGTGTGACGAAGACGAGCTTGTACTGGTTTGAGTACGCTCGGCCCTTGGTGTAAAAGCCCGCAATAAAGTAGATCGGCAAGCAAATTGCGATCATGCTAACCGGAACAAAGGCGTGTGCGGCAAGATATTCGCTAAAGAGCGTTCCCGCAATGGGATTGAGCGCGAAACTAACGATGAGGCCGAATACCGAGGCTAATATCAGCAGTACGGCATCTGCCGACATTCTTAGCGCAACTTGCGTCTTCTTGTTCATCTTCCACCCGTGAATCATGTTTAAGCCTTTTGGCTTATTCCTTAGCCAATCGCTAAAGGAATTACCAGTTTACTGTGCAGTAGGCATGGCGAGCAAAAAACATGCCGAAAGACCGATTCAGCTTAACTCTTGGGCGCCGATTCTTAGCCAGCTCTTAACAAGAATGCCGACGTGCCACATACCCTTGAGGTCCGGTTGTTGCATAACGCCATCGCCTCGCGATACAACGCAGCACGGGACGTATTCGCGGCTATGGTCGGTCGATTTACTTGTTGGGTCATTGCCATGATCCGCAGTAACGATCAATAAATCGTCACTTGAGAGCTGACTCAGAACGCCGGAGAGTGTATGATCGAACTCCTCAAGGCACTTCCCGAATCCGCTTGGGTCGTTGCGGTGCCCGAACAGCATGTCGAAGTCTTCAAAGTTGGCAAAGATGAACCGGGCGTCCGATGAAAGTGCCTCAGAGAGCATTTTCGCGTGCTCTGGGTTGCTCTGAGTCCGGCGCACCGGGCGGAAACCTCGCCCGTCAAAGAGCTCCGGGATCACCCCGATTCCAAACACATCCCCGATAAGTTCGATGTCATTCTTCGGCGCTGGAAGAGGGAAGTCTTTCCGATTTTCGGTCCGCTTGAACCCATTCAATGCGTCGCCGACGAAGGGCCGGGCAATCACGCGCTGGACGTTATTCGGCGCCTGACAGAGCCTCCGGGCAATGCGGCACCAATCGTAAAGGGTTTCGAGTGGGACATGTTCCTCATGGGCGGCAATTTGGAAAACGCTGTCCGCACTCGTGTACAAAATGGGAGATCCGGTCCGAATGTGCTCTTCCCCGAGTTCGGAAATGATCGCGGTTCCGCTCGCAGGTTTGTTACCAATAACCTTGCGACCAATTTCTGCCTCGAAGGCATGCACTAAATCCGGGGGGAACCCGTTCGGATAGGTTGGAAATGCCATCGAGGTGTGTACTCCCATCATCTCCCAATGCCCCGTAACCGAGTCCTTACCTTGTGACATCTCCTGTAATCGGCCGTATTCAACCTTGAACCCGTCCAGTCCGACCGGAGTTTCGATCCCGCATGCGGCGAAGAACCCAATCCCCCCTAACGTCGGAGCGGTTAGCCCACCGCTATGGTCCCAGACATTCTTGATCGTCGACGGATTATCCGCATCGCCAAATTGAGTCGCATCGGGCGCCGCGCCCGCTCCGCATCCATCCAAAACGATCACAATCGCTCGCTTCATTGATTCACCCATCCGTCGTAAAAGCATGCTCTGGCCTCAACGGCATAATCCCGGTTGTTCAGCGTCCCAGTGACGTTGAGGTGACCCATTTTGCGCTTCGGCTTGGCGACTTCTTTGCCATACCAGTGCATCCTCGCTCCTGGGAATCTTTTCGTCATTGCGCGAAGCCCAGCCATGTATGATTTGGCACCTTCTTGACCAATGAGATTCGCCATACATGTCGGTTGTCCGCTCTGAATGCCGGTAAAGGCCCCAATCGAGAGAAGGATGTGAGCCTCGAACTGACTCGTGCCTCCCCAATCGAGAGTGTAATGGCCCGTGTTGTGCGGACGTGGGGCGATTTCGTTCACCGAAATGCTGCCATCCTCGTGCTCAAAAAGCTCAACACCAAACAGGCCGGTTCCTTTCACCGCCTTGACTGCAAGGAGCGCAATCTCCTCAGCGCGCTTCGCTGTGGTTAGGTTATCGAGCGGATAAACGAGGTCACACATATGGTCGGTTTGCTCGGTGATCATCGCCGGAAACGTGACGGACGAGTCGAACGCGCACACCATGACGGCAAGTTCGCGGCGAAACGGGACGAACTCCTCCCCAAGCCAATCCTGGACATCGATTTCTCCCAAAATCGACAAGTATTCATCCCGAGTTCTTGCGTACCGGGTGCCTTTTCCATCGTATCCGCCAAAGCGCGCCTTGAGCACACAAGGGAATCCCAGTTCCTCCGCACGGTCGGCGGGGACGGCTCGCGGCGACGGAACTCCTGCCGCGAGATACGCCTCGCGTTGTCGCAATTTGTCTTGGATTGTCTCCAGAGTGTCAATGCCGGGAACTACATTTTCTGGGTTGAAGGGTGCCAACTGACAAGCCTCACGGAGGGCCTGAGCAGGGATGAATTCGTTCTCGAACGTGACGTGGTGACACTGTCGCATTACATCGGCGATCGCTTCTGGATCGGTGATGCTTCCTTGCAATGCCGGGCCGACTTGCGCAGCCGGGGAGTGCGGATCGGGATCGAGCGAGACGCACGAGACGCCTAACTGGTGCGCGGCGATCATCGACATCCGCGCCAGCTGACCGCCACCCAAAATTCCGACTTCGTATTTCTTCATTCCCGCACCCTAAAGGGTGGCACATCAATCAACAATTTGCCTTGGGTCGATCTGAAGCATGGTCGAAGTGGGCAAATCCCGTCGCCGAATCACGCCGATCAGCTCGGCTGAGTGTGCGGTGCCGATTTGGGAGCTTGCATACTCAAAGAGCAAGTCAAAGGATGTCCGATCTGGCAAGGTTAGGTTCATGCTTAGTTGAGCCAGCCCGACCGATTGGAGTGACAGCGCGATCGCCCGAACGCCGGAGAATCTCTCATCGCCCGCGTCCCGGGCTACCCGAATCGCTTTTGCCACTCTTCGGACTGCTTCAAGTTGCTCAGCAGGAAAGTTAATATTGACGGCAAGTAGAAAGTCACGTACTCCGACCACCGAATAGCCCCACTGCCCCGAGGGAACTCCCCCAAAATCGAAGCCTGGTAATTTCGATGCCACCTGGCCGCGCAGCACCGGGAGGCGGTGCTCACGACCCGGAAACGCTGCCTTCTCGTACAGATACACCGGAACTTTGTATTGATCAGAAAGGGACCGCGCCCACTGCTGGGTGCGCTCGATTAGCTGAGTTTCCACTCCTGATAGGTAAACAAAGGGCGCGACATCGACCGCACCCACGGCAGGATGAACGCCGTTGTGAACCCTGAGATCAATACGGGGAAGGAGAAGGGCGCATAATGCGTCCATCGTCGCAAAGACATCGTCGCTATCACCCGAGAAAGCGGTCACCGTCCTGCCGTGATCCACGTCTCCCTGGCAGTAATGGAGAGAGCACCGCTGCGAAATGAGAACTGACGCCTCGGTTTCGAGTTCGCGGTCACAAAAAGACCAATTCGGCACGGCCAGGACGGTCAAAGCTGCACCCGCTCTCTTATTTTTTCGAACAGCTTTTCGCCGACCCCGCGAACCTGTTTCAGCTCTTCGACCGATCGAAATCCCCCGACTTGATCTCGGTACTGGATGATTCTCTCCGCAAGCGAAGGTCCGATTCCGGGTAGCCCCTCGAACTCGACTTTTGAGGCTGAGTTAATCCTAATGACGCTGATTTCGACTGGCTGTTTGGGAGCATTACTTGAATCTTCAATCTGCGCATTCTCAACACCCGATTGAACGAGAGGAGCTTCCGGGGGTGTCGATGAACTCGGACTCGCGGCTCGCACCGCCGGAATCACGATTTTCTGTCCGTCTTTGAGCAACAACGCCATGTTGATCCGGTCGCGGTCGGCCAAAGTGGTTAGACCTCCGGCGAGAGAGACCAGATCATTCAGTCTCGCCCCGGATTGTAGCCAGTAGAATCCGGGTTTCACGACCTCGCCCGAGACGTCAATGTAGATTTTTGATTCCGCCGTTGATGCCGGGTCAACCGAGGGTTCGGGTTTGCTCACCGGTGCTGAAATGGGCTGAATAGCTTTCGTCTCGGCCTTCTTGGGCGTTGAAGGAGTACCGACCCGCGCTTTCGCTTGACCAAAGTAACCAAGTAGACCAAGCGCGACAATGCCGAAAAGGCTTGCCACAATCTGTCGCCAGTTCGGAGTCTCCACGTCTCTAACTTTACAGCGGAAATGAGTCTAATTGCGAGAGGAGCGCGTGACGCCACCCTCGGACACTCACACGGCAGCTTTCGGCACGAAGAGCGAACAAGAATCGCTCCAATACAAATGCACCGAGATGGATTGTCTTCTCACGCCCCGGCTCAAGACCCGGAATTTGGCGCCGCTCTTCATCCGACATCGGCATCATCCAGCCAACGGCTTTGCTGACCTCTTCATAGTCCAGAGTTGCGCCGTGCACCTTTTCAGGTTGCCAATCCAATAATCGATCCCTGACCGAGATCAGGTTGGTCCCCGCCGCGCCAAGGACAACCACTTCGCCACATGCTCCCGGGCGATAGCAGAGGCCGATTTGGTCATCAACGGCTCCGCTCGCCCGCAACACTTCGAGCCCGTCGACCCGTTCGCCAGAAAAGTAGCTCGATTTGATCCCAAGCGTGCCAAGCGGGTAGCTTCGCCGGAAATCAACCCGCCACGAATCTTCGGTTCTTGTCGCGGTCACGACTTCGGTGCTTTGCCCACCAGGGTCAACGATCGAGATCCGGCTCTGCTCGGCGAAAATTGGATCGTTCACCACGGCTTCAAACCCAAGCTGAGCCTCCTGATCCCCGCTCAGCACCTTCACTGGCGTCCCCTGGGCAGAGGCGCGATCCAGGAATTCGGCTTGGTTCGTCGCGATTCGCGCCGCCATTGTCGCTCCCGCGACGATCTGCTCAGCCCCGTGAGACTTTGCGGCGTCAAAAAACCGCTTTAGCGCCGCCAGGGTGTCGCCCATGGCGCGTTCCGACAGCAGTCCGGTCGCTTTGGTGCCCTCTCCGAGGGCGGTGATCGCCGTATCTTCGAAAACTGGCTTCCAGGTCCCTTCAGTCCGTTCGCTTACAAGTAGCAAAACGGAGTTTGATCCAACATCAATGACGGCTCGGCGCACCCGTCCAGTCTACTAGCGGATATGCTTTGGTAGATGGCAAAGCTCCTCGGAATTGATATCGGCACATCTGGCTGCAAAGTGATTCTTATTAATGAATCGGGAGAAATCATCAAACAAGCATCGGCGGAGTACCCGATCTCGGTGCCCCAGCCAGGCTGGACGGAGCAGAATCCCGAGGATTGGTGGGCGGGCGTTCAGAAGTGCCTTACTGAAATTGCCGAACCAAAACCCGATGCAATTGGAGTGACCGGGCAGATGCACGGCTCGGTGTTCCTCGACGAAAACGGCGACGTAATTCGTCCCGCTCTGCTTTGGAACGACCAACGCACCGTCGCAGAGTGTGAAGAGATCGAGTCAAAAGTGGGTTCCGAAAGGCTCAAGGAACTGACTTGTAACCCGGCGCTCACCGGATTTCAACTCCCCAAAGTCCTCTGGCTCCGAAATCATGAGCCCGACAATTTTGCAAAGCTCCGCCAAGTTCTGCTTCCCAAGGATTACATCCGGTATTGCCTGACCGGCGAATACGCCACCGAAGTGAGCGACGCAAGTGGAACGGGAATCTTTGATGTTAAGAATCGGCGCTGGTCGCAAGAAGTCGCCGACGCCCTTGATCTCGACCTTTCGCTTTTTCCAAAGTGCTACGAATCGGACGAGGTGAGTGGTCACACACTGGGAGAGGGAATCCCCGTCGTTGGTGGCGGTGGCGATCAGGCCGCGGCCGCAGTCGGAACCGGTGCGGTTGAACCGGGAATCATCTCGGTAAGTCTTGGTACAAGCGGCGTCGTGTTTACGGCACTACCGGGTAACGATCACGACCAAACCGGAGCTGCCCACACATTCTGCCATGCGAATCGCGGATGGCACGCGATGGGCGTGATGCTCTCTTGCGGGGGCGCCCTCCGTTGGTATCGGGATACCTTTGGAGCAGGTAGGAGCTACGACCAGATCGCCGCAAGCGCGGCGTCTTCCAACGGACAATCTGGAGTGAGTTTTCTGCCTTACCTGACGGGCGAACGCTGCCCGTACAACGATCCGGGCGCGAAAGCAACCTTCTCTGGCGTTGGGCTTGGAGCTACTCTTGCCGACTTCGACCGCGCGGTTTTTGAAGGCGTCAGTTTTGGACTTCTTGGCGCGTTTCGCCTTTTGCAGGGAATGGGCGCCAGTGCAAAGCAAATTCGGGTCACGAGCGGAGGCAGTAAGAGTGACTTCTGGGTGCAAATGCTCGCAGATTGCTTCGAAGCGCCTTGCGTGCGCCTCGCTGTCGATGAGGGCCCCGCCATGGGGGCTGCGATCCTCGCCGGAGTCGGAATCGGCCTGTGGCCCAACGTCGCAGTCGCGTGTAAAGAAATCATTAAGACTTCCACAACGACTGTACCGAGCGGTACGAACTATTCAGTCCAGTACGAACGATTCACAAGGCTTTACGAATCATTATCGTCTTGGAATCGCTCTTGAAGGCTGAATTCAATCGAATCTATCGGGTAAATTATTAAGACGCGCGTTTCGCGTGTCGTTTTTCCGAGTAACCCTATGACAGTCGATGAGAATTTGACGCCCGCCCCCGAGCAAGAAGCCACCCCCGAAGTGGTTGCCGAGGTTGCGTCCGTGACCGAGCCCGTGGCTGAAGTTGCCACCCCGACCGAATCTGCCTCTGTAGCAGAGGCGCCCGTTGCTGCCAAGACCGAAGCCCCGGCTTCCGAAGGTGTCAAGACGGCGAACGACGTTGACCTTTTCGAGCAATACATGAATGCGCTCGATTCGGGCGACGGCGACTCCGCAGGCGATTCAACGTACAAGCGGCTGAGTAAGGGTGATCGAATTGAAGCAACTGTCATTCAAGTCGACAACGACCGAGTTTTTGTCAACCTTGGCACCAAGGCTGAGGGTGTTATCCCGCTTTCCGAGCTCTCCGAGCAGAACCTCCAATCCGCGATTGGTTACGTGAATGTTGACGACAAGCTACAAGTTGTCGTCCTCAACCCGACCGGATCTGACGGAAACCCAACTGTATCGCGAAAGCGAGCTGAGTTTGAAGAGCAGTGGGACCGAATCGTGAAGGCTCACGAAGAGGGTACGACCATCGAGGCTCCGGCAATCGACCGGGTTAAGGGTGGCTTGGTGGTTGACATTGGAGTTCGCGGATTCGTTCCGGCAACTCACGTCGGCAACGGCAAGCTTCGAAACATCGACAAGTACGTCGGTCAGACCCTGAAGTTGAAGGTTATCGAGCTTGAGCGCGAGCGCAAGAAGGTAGTTCTCTCCAACCGAATGGCTGAAGAGGAAACCCGTGGCGCGGCAAAGGATGAAGTATTCAAGAACCTGAAGGTTGGCGATATCCTCGAGGGAACCGTTCGGCGAATCGCTGATTACGGTGCGTTCGTTGATCTTGGAGGCGTCGATGGCCTGCTCCACATCTCCGAAATGAGCTGGGCGCGAATTAGCCACCCGAAGGAGATCTTTAAGGAGGGTCAGGAGATCAAGGTTATGGTTCTCCGACTCGATTCTAACGCCGGCAAGATTTCGCTCGGCCACCGACAGGTTCTTCCTGATCCGTGGAGCGTCATCAAGCAGAACTATCGAATCGGTCAAAACCTTAAGGTCAACATCGGTCGAATCGTCACTAGCGGTGCGTTCATCAAGCTTGAAGAGGGTGCCGAGGCATTCCTTCCGCTTAGCGAGATGAGCTACCGTCGCCTGAAGCGACCGCAAGACGTGGTCGAAGAAGGGCAAGAAGTCGAAGTGCAAATCATCGACCTCCGAGCTGACGAGCGACGAATGGTTCTCTCAATGCGTGCTCTCGGCGGCGGCGGAGAGCTCCGGCCTGGTGCTGGTCTCGACGAAGAATTCCGAAAGCCGAAGCCCGGTGGGTCACGCGGCGGATCGCGAGGCGGCGGAGAGGATTCTCGACGCGGTATCGCTACCGGCGGTGCTACTATCGGCGAGCGACTGGGAATGCTTAAAGGTCTTCTCAAGTCCGACGGCGACGAATCGGCCGAGTAATTCGGCTGGAGCCTTGAAAAGAGGGGTGCAAATGCACCCCTCTTTTCGTTTAGAACATTGGATTCATGAAAATCGCGATCACTGGGGGAATCGCCGAAGGGAAGTCGACCGTTCTCAAACTCATCGAGGCCAAGGGCTTTGAGGTCGAGTCGGCCGACGCGATTGTGATCGATATCGTTGCTGATCCGGCGGTTCAAGAAGCTGTTTGCCGCATCGCCAGCCTAAACGCCCCCCTCGATTCCCGCGAACTCAGGTCGAGCATGAACGCTGACGATGACGTTAGGAGAGCCGTAAATCAGTATCTACACCCTCTGGTTTCGGATGCAATTCAGCAATCTCCTGCGCAGTTTTTCGAGGTGCCGCTCCTCATTGAGGCGTGCCTTGAATCACATTTCAACCTCATCTGGGTCGTCGAATGTAGCCCCCAGGACAAGCGCGATCGGCTGGAATCTAGGTACGGAAAAGGCTACGAGTCGGACTTTGAAGCCCATCAACTCTCGAGCGCGGCTCGCAGAGCATTTTCGGATGCAATCGTATCCACTTCAGCGCCTCTGGCCGAAGTGAGCTTGGCACTCGACAAATTGGTGCAAAGTTACGCGAATTAACTTGCACCGTATCCCAACCTATCGTGCTATACTCCACCGACTCCCAGCGGAGGTTTCATTTTTGAGGCTTGCGTGAGGAGAAAAAAAGAGGGATATGGGGCGTTTGCGCCAAGTTTTCCGTTGCATTTGAGTCCTATGGGGCATATAATGCAAGTCTGACAACTATGCAACCGTTTCTCGAGTTCAAGTCAACTATGGAGGTCACGTCAAAATGAGGCGTTTCATTGCATCTGTGCCCGGCAAGGTGCTCAGTCACGTCGTAATCTCGGCACTCGTCGTGCCGTACTTTGCGCTAGGTCTTGCCGCAAAATCGGAAGCTCAAATCGGTCCAGGAAAGGAAACCTGGGCGGTTGTCGATTTTACGAATCGAAAAGGTAACAACGCATTTGGAGCGGAAGCTGCAAAGGCTGTCACGAATCGACTCACGAACGACAACAAATTCGATGTCAAGCCGGTCGAAACCGTTGCTCGTGTGGTTGAGAGCCTTGGGCTCGTTCAGCCGCTCGGCAACCGGGCGAACGTCCTTGCCGTTGGTCGAGAGCTTTCTGTAGGCACGATCGTTACCGGCGAAGTTGTTGACTACCGAGTTGACAAGTCTGCCGCTGGAAAGCAAGCTCGCGTTTCTATGCGAGTCATCGCTTACAATGTTGCGGCGAGCGAAGTCGTCAACGGTGCCGCTGTAGCTGCATTCTCGACGGTTCGCGCTGGCGAAGTTTCCGACGAGACTTTGATTAACGACGCAATCTCGCAAGCGGCTGGTCAGGCTGTCGAGCGAATGGGCCAGCAAACTCTTCCGGTTGGAACGGTTTTGAACACATTTGAATCCCGCGCAATCTTGAACCAAGGTTCAAGAACAGGATTCAAGGACGGAATGTCCGTCATCATCACTCGAGGTAAGGAGCAAGTTGCCGCTGCATCTGTATACGATGTGTCGCCCGATAAGTCCTTCCTTCGTGTCACACGAAGCTTTAAGGGAATTCAGCCTGGTGACCGTGTTCGCGCAGTCTTCGATGTGCCGAATATCACCCCGAACTGGAATTCCGACGGAACTCCTTCGATCAAAACTGAGCGAAAGGGTAAGGCAAACAGTGGTCTGGTAACGACACTACTTGTTGTGGGTCTCGTTGCTCTTCTTGCTTTCGGTAGCTCTGGTCGAAACGGATCGGTCACTGAGAATGTTGTCTCTGAGGCGTACGATGATCCTACGAATGGGGCATCGGTTCGAGTTTCGTGGAGCACGAACGGATGGGCTCCGGGTAACTTTCAGCGAGTTTCTTGGCAGCTGTTCCGAAACGACTTCGGTAATACGATTCCGGTTCGAACGCAAATTCCGAGTTCATTCGATGTGAATGATAGCACGGTTGCTCAAGCGTCCGTGACTTACGCAACCCTTCCTCCGACGAACAACTTTGCGATCTGTAACGGATTTAGCAGTGCCACAAGCACAACGGTAACTGGTTTGACTCCTGGGCGGCCATACTTGTACTCGATCAACCTGATCTACTACAAGGATCGAGGTGACCTTCCTGGTGGAGGTAATGCTGGTGGAGGTACTGCTGGTGGAGCTACTGCTGGTGGTGCAACTGCTGGTGGAGCTACTGCTGGTGGAGCTACTGCTGGTGGAG
>CAZMJL010000003.1:27251-60782 GCA_964566635.1 uncultured Fimbriimonas sp.
CCGCTGGTGGAGCTACCGCTGGTGGAGCTACCGCTGGTGGAGCTACCGCTGGTGGTGCAACTGCCGGTGGAACTGGTGCGGTCAATGCTTGCTATTTCCAATCTGAAATAACGCAGGCTCGCGGCTACGCTACTCCGTTGGTTCGGCCCACGCTTGTTTCGCCTCCGTCTGGTCAGGCTCTGCAGAGTCCGCAAACCTTCACCTTTAACTCGGTGCGGAACGCGGCGTTCCCGGTCTCGCTCGAATATGTGATTCAGATTTCGAGTACTCCTACGTTTGCTGTAAACACCTACATTGAGCGACAAGCCAGGTTCACGAGCTCTGGGGACACGTCTACGATCTTGGCGACCGTGCCTATCGACCTGAGCGACACTTCGCTCCCAGCATCACTTCTCGCGGCAACGACGTTGTACTGGCGAATCGGTGCTCGTAATCCTGACGATGTTCCTGGCCCGGTGCCGGATTCGCGAACTCAAAAGCGATACATCTTCAGCGTAATCAACTCGCTGACCAGACCAAGCGCGCCTCCTCCTCCTCCTGCCCTCTAAACAAACAATTGCTACCGGGGAACAAACCCCGGTAGCTCAGCTTCTAACGAACTAAGCTAACATGAGCCACATTCGATCTCTTCGATTTATTGCACTAGGTGCTGTCCTTTCGGTGATACCAGGTTTCGCACGCGCGAGCTGGATTGATGTCTGTCCTCCTCCTCCCAATACGGCTCGATTTTCGAACGACTGGCGCATGGTGGGCTTGGGTAACGATCTCATGACAGTTGCGATGGGGACGTCTGGAACAAGCGCATGGGCGAGACTTCAAGACGGAGGGTGCTTTCAGAGCGCCGTAACTGGAAACGTGCGAGGCCGTATTGGCTTCGGTATTGGGACCTCGGGCTCTGTGCAAACAGCAACCGATGACCTGATGGCTATTACGTGGGGTTATGGTTACCGGCTCGTGAATGGTCGAACTACTGGTGTCGGATCTGTTTTCGGGGCGTTCAGCTACGCCACAGTTCAGGAAGACGCAACAAGCACACTTTTCGGCGCCAATTTGTTCCAAGCCGCATTTGTAGGAGCCTCGGATTCTTATTTCTTTGCGAGAACGACGAACGGAAATGTGCAGATTGACTTGCGAGCCGATCTCGTTGGTGACGCTGCGCGACTTGACTGGACCCTTCGGAATGTGGATGCAGCAAATACGCACGCTATAGGGCTCCGATTTGGTCAAAATGTTGGACTCCTACCAGCCGCTCAGGATGGTGATTTGCCTTCTACCACGTTTGTCACGGTTCCAGGACTGAAGCCTCTTCGGGTAGAGCAGAGATTTACACGGGCCGCTGATCCTTCCGGTTTTCCGGCAACCGTTGACTTTGGCTTCACTCAAGAGAATGCAGTTGGGTTGAGGGTGCAGAACACTGCCGATGAAGCGACAACAGATAGCTCTGACACCGCGGGAAGCCAAACACCCGTCGATTCGTTCGTATTCGGTCGGCCTGGTCCGTTGCTCGGAGTGGTAACAGGTGGTGATGTTAATGCGTTCCCTGATGCGATTCAAATGGAACCGATTTCAGATACGATAGCTAACACTGACCCAGCTTTCATTCAAACTTGGGCTCGGACTCCAGTGTTAGCTGGTGGATCAAGAAGAATTGTTTCTTACTATAGGTCAACTTGGTCCCAAGCCGTTTACTCGCGACCATACAGTATGGTTGCTGATGCGCCAAAGGTCATCAACCTGGATGCGGCAAACTCCGGGCAGTTTTCCAATAATCCTTTCACGCTGAGGGTGTGGGTTGATAACAACCGAGGATTCTCTACGATCGATACTGAGCTTCCTCTTCAAAATGTCCGGGTAGAGC
Organism: uncultured Fimbriimonas sp.; assembly: GCA_964566635.1. Lineage (GTDB taxonomy): Bacteria > Armatimonadota > Fimbriimonadia > Fimbriimonadales > Fimbriimonadaceae > Fimbriimonas. Next base: position 29,110 of record CAZMJL010000003.1, read on the forward strand.
TTCTGTTGCCAACCGGGCTGACTGCCGTCGGTGGCAATGTTAGAACGATCCCAAGAGTTGATGCTCGGCGGATGCAGTCCGTTGATTTCCAAGTTGCGGTAGACAACTTCACTGCGGGAGACGTTACTTACCAAGTGCGTGTCACCCCGACTCCTGGTCCTCAAAGGACGATCACTGGTCAAATCAAAGTTGTTTCTCAGCCGAAGCTTCGTATTCGACAGAACGCGAACTTGGTGACCGCTCCCTGGACGTTCACATCTCCGACCTGGGAAACGATTCTTGGGCTGCAACCAGACCTCGATTACCAAGCGTTTACGTATGATCCGGTTCGAAAGGAGTACATCGTGACATCTGGTCCGACTCGCGGAAAGGCTGATTGGATCATCGCCAAGAATCAAGCTGACATCACTCTGGGTGGCACGCCAACGGCGCCAACTGATGGTGCTCAGCAGCCTGACGGTACTGGCGGCGCTCCACTCATCACGCTCAAACCAGGTTGGAACCTAATCGGTAACCCATACCACGTTTCCATTCAACTAGGCGAGATTGTCGGTTCAGCCGCCTCGAACTCCTCGGGTGCGTTCACTTTCAATCAACTTGTTCAACAAGGAATCGTATCAGGATCGCTCGCGTATTGGGATTCAGACACGGCCACCTATAAGTTCATCCAAAAGCTGACAGATAGCCTTGAGCCTCAAAAGGGTTACTGGATCTACGTCTACTCGGCGCAGGATGTTGTCTTCCGCTACCCGTCGATCTTCACGCCGTTCGCCCGATCCTATCGAGCAGATACGCCAGCGTGGCAACAAAACGACCGACAGTACCGATTGCAACTGGCAGCCCGGACCAACACTGTCGCAGATGACAACAACTTCATTGGAGTCTCGTCCTCGTCCGATGTAGCGAAGGCCTACACCGTTGTTGAGCCGCCGATGACCCCGACGAAGGAAGGAGTCAGCCTCTCTGTTACTCGAAGCGTCAACGGAAAAGATATGAGCCTCGCTCAAGCGATCAGCGACAAGCCAGGCAAGCAAAACTTCGATGTCACCGTGACCTCGAAGCAGAGTGGACCAGTCACCCTCACTTGGCCGAACCTCAACACACTTCCGAAGTCAGTCCGAGTCCGACTAACAGACAAGGCAACTGGCGAAGTTAGAGACCTGCGCAAGGTGTCTGGATATCGCTTCGATGCGACCGGAAGCCTGACCCGCGAGTTCAAGATCGAGATGGAAACTGGCGTCGCTAGCCGAGCCACTATCGGTAACGTCGTCGTCAGCCGAAGCGGCCGAGCCGGAGGAGCAGATGCCGCCATCAGATTGAGCTACAGCCTCACCACGGGTGCAACCACGACGGTGCGAATCCTCGGTGGAACCGGACGAGAAGTAATGACCATTACTCGAGGACGAGCCGACAACGCAGGCACCAACGAGGTCGTGTGGAATCTTCGAGACCAAGCCAACCGATCCGTTCCTCCCGGAACCTACCGAGCTGAAATCATCGCCGAGGGCGATGATGGAGAGCGAGTTCGAAAGGTCGTCCCGATCCTTGTTACTCGCTAAGCGAATCCGCAGACAAAATAGAACGTCTCTCTTCATCGAAGAGAGACGTTTTCGTTTACAATATGCCCTATGTCTGCAACTCGCCTCGCAGTAATCGCAGGACTGACGGTGTTAGCCCAATATGGGGCCGCTCAGTTAAACATTCGATTGCAGGCGTTTCCCTACGAGGCAGTCGCAAACGGACGCTCAACCATCAACATCAGCCTTGAGGTTCGTCGCAACGATGGAACAAACGTCCCCGATGGCACTCAAGTGCTCCTCACCACCTCGCTGGGCACCTTTCGGGAGAGCATTGTCCGGACATCGGGAGGCCGCGCCCAAGCCGTACTTATCTCCGGAAGCGTCGCCGGAAAAGCGAAGATCACGGCAAGCGAGCTGACCAACCAATCCAACCCTTCAATCCTCGAAGTCAGGTTCGTATCCAGTCGCGACCAACTCGCCTCGGCAAATGATTTCGTCGAAATCATCGTTCCGGCGGGCTTTGAGTATCAGTTTCGGACCCGAACTCTCACCGGAAGCGACCCCAAGAAAAAAATTCGGGTCACCCATCGCAACACCGAGTTCACATGCGATGAGGTTCAGTATTTGCAACTCGCCAATGAACTGAGAGCAAAAAATGTGATCTATCCCATAAAGGGAAAGCCGGTCAAATTCAGCGAATTCTTCTTAAATCTGCAAACAGGACGAGGCAACGGAATCACAACCATCGAAGATCGTGAGGGCGCGGTTTTCCCAGCGTACTCCGGCACGTATTTCTATCCACTCACGGGCAACTTGGATGACGGACTCAGATTCGCCCGAACCCGACCGCGGCTCGCCATCGTCGAGTTCGACTCAGAAAAGCTGACGCCGATCAAAGAGCCTCTTCCGCAAGACTTCTTCGATTTCAGAAAGACTCGTTTCGGCGGAATCAAAGTCTTCAAGGACGACGAGATTCGCGAAGATGATCGCGACTACGAATCAATCACCCTCACCGCGAAAAGGATGAGCGTGGTCCGCAACCAAGATATTCAATTCGAAGATGTTAAGGTGAAACAGGTCGACACAACCGTGTGGTCGCAAAAGCTCATGTCGCTCTCCACCGGAGGGTTCCAGGGCGACTATCCGATGCAAGATTGGTTTAGCGTGACCAATAACCAAATCGGCGTCAACTACCCGTACTTCCTAGATCTCAGTCGCCGAACGACCAGCAACATTCGGTTCCGCACCGGACAAAACTTCGGCACTGGTCTCAGCGTCAACCGAGGCGTCTTTTTCGACTACGAGACTCGCTGGAACCGGCGTGACGAATCTGGTGGATCTTTTGTATATTCGGCCGTCGGACGCGACGACTACAACCTTTCATTGCGCCAAATTGAGCGCATCAACGACTCTCTCCTCGCCAACTTCAGCATCGATAGCCCCCAACTCGATTCGCTCTTCGGAGTCGCAACCCTCACCAATACGCAGCGGGACTACCAGTTCAACCTCACAACCTCGACCAACCGACGCCTCAAGGGGCCCAAGGCAGACACACAGGACTACTTCGTAGTCGCCGAGCGAAACCCCAGCCGAATCAAAGGCACCACTCTGCAAACGTTTCTAGGTCTCAATGCCGGATATCGAGAGTCGGTCTTCGATACCGCCACCGACCCGATCAAGACGGTGAACCAGACGGTCTCGGGTCAGTTGCGGGTTATCTCGGATCAAGTGCGACTGAATTCCAAAACGTCTCTCCTCGGTGGAGCAACGATCAGCCAGCCAATCGTCGGCTCGACCAACTTCGTTCAAATCTCGTCGAACCTCACGCTGTCCCAAGGGCTCTCCAATAACGCCTCGACAACATGGATGTATGAGTTTGCCCAAGACGGGCAGACCGAGCAAGCCATTGGCTTTCACCGTCTCTCGAACCAATTCAACGTTTACACCGGAAAATTCAGCCTCAACAGCTTCGCACAAAAGAGTCTTGGCGTCGATCGCCTCCTCCTCACCGCCAACGCTGGCTATGACTTCGGAGGATTGTGGAAAACGACGCTGAATTACACGTACAACAGACTTGCCGAAAACGTGTTTGTCGATTACAATCTTATCCTTGCATACCGTCCAAACCTTAAGAGTCCATACCTGGGTCTGGCGTATTCTCGCGAAACCGATCGCATCGGTTTTGTGTATCTCGGCACTCGCTTCTAGCTTCGCCGATATCCAAGAGGGTTTCGGAAGGTTCGGCTACGCAAAGTTTCCACAAATCCCGGGTTTTCAATTCTCTGAGCAAGGGTTCAAAGTTACCCATCCGAGCGCAGATGTCATCAAGTTCGTATCGCCGCTCAAGACCGTCAACCGGGTCGCGATCAATCGTTGGCGCATGGTGGCGCTGACGGACGGCGGACCAGGCAAGCCCAGCAAACTTCGGTTCGACCTTGCCGACTTCGGATTTTCTATGTACTTTCCGTCCGGGATTGAACTCAAAGTCTCCGCAACTAACAGTCCGCTGCTGACCTGGAAAGAAGGTTCGGTTAAGGAAGGAGTTCCGACCCCCAACTGCGACTGGGTGGGACTCAGCTTCCAAGACCGCCAACCGCCGGTCGTCTTGGGATTTCCGGAAGATAAAGCGAGCCTCAGCGTCAAGGGCGAGCTTGGTAACTGGACCATAAAGTCCAACCCCGAATTCAAAGGCTGGGTGCGATTTTCCTTGCCGTTCGGGACCGATGCGCTCCAGACAACCACCGCGCACCAATTGGGACTGCTTTCGGCGCGCCTCGTCGAGAGAGAACTCCTCTGGTTCGCTCCACTCGAAGATCTCAAGGAGCCAACAATCGAGGAGGACTCACTTGGGCTCACCGCCACTTGGAAGCTACCGAGGCAACGAACGGTTGTGCCGCTCTCATTCTTCTTCGGCCAGTATGGCAATTACCCGCTCAAAGTCCAGTCGGAGTACACCGTTTATCCCTCAAGGCTCAACGGAGACCCCGTCATCCTTTCGGTTGGGAGTGAGCTCAAGGTTCGCTTTCCGGTGCGTCGGATTCCCAATGGTCGCGGACTCTCAGTGGGAGAGCTTTTGCCGCTCACCATTCCCACCACAATGTGGGAGAAGCCGATCGACTTGGTGACTCTGGGTCTTACAAATACGTTGGCGAACAGGGGGCGCGAAGTAGGTGCGGCCGTCAAGCAACTCCTTAACGATTACTACGAGTCGGCTAAGCCGCAGACCGAGCCAAACTCCAAACTGGCGACCCTGTACAGCCCCAATGGAGAAGGTGTGCTGGCGGCCGCCGTCCACAGCTTGTTGACACAATCAACCAACGTAGGCGAACCAGAGAGCCCTGCGGATGACCCGCAATTCGTAAGCCTTGCTTGGCGGCAAGACCCCTACACCGGTTCGCTGGGTATGAACAATGACGATGAGCGACGCGCACTCGCAATCGGTTCATTGGCCGGGGCATTTTCGGCGAGCCCCGAACTTCGAATCAATGCCGCCCTTATGGAGGCTGGATTAAGCGCGAGCTATGGCAAGGAGATCTGGCTCCGCCGCCAAGGGCAGTTACGACCAATGCCAAAGTTCCTGGAGCCATTGGCGGCAATTCGAAAAGGCATCTTCGCGCTCACAAATGAAGTCCGTCCTGATCCAGTGCTTTCAAACTGGTTCAGCGAAGTACGCGTGTACAGCAACTCGCCTGTCTGGCTGAACCGAGTCGGTGAGGGGTACGAGCTGTGCTGGGATGGCCGCAGAGGAGTAGACGAGGTAATCAAGTTCGTCGCGCCTTACTCCCTGAGTGCCGTATCCAAGCGAAACGTATCGAGCCTCTTTCTGTTCCCCAAGTTCGGCGGACTAGAGATTCGGTCGCAATCGAACCAAGACACAACCAGCAGCGCAACCCTGCTGCTGCCAGTGTTTGCCGACGCACTCCCACTTACCGCGCTCCCGCCCGAGTATGCGGAGCCTAGGCTGTAACGAGATCGGCGTTGTAGTGCAGCCCAACGTTTTCGGCTCGCTTCAGTGCGCCATTGACGACGTACTGTGATGCGATCAAGAGGTTCCGAGTCTCCAGTGCGTAGGGCGAGAACGGTGCCGCAGGCAGGCGGTCGTACTCTCGGAGCAGCTTGACTAGCGCATCTCGGGTCTCTTCCAAGCCCTCGGTAGTCCGGACGATTCCGGCGCCTTTCGTCATTTGGGCCTGCATCGTCCTCCGAATTCGGATCGCCTCGCTTTCCGCGATGCAGTGAGGTCCTTTCTTCCCAACTTTCTCGGGGAGCGAAACAACTTCCTCAAGCGCCGCTGCAGATGCCGCCCGGGCAAATACGATGGCCTCGAGCAGACTATTTGAAGCCAGACGGTTCGCACCATGAACACCCGTTCGTGCGACCTCACCCGCGGCAAAAAGACCGGGGATACTAGTGCGCCCATTGAGGTCGGTCGAAACCCCTCCGCATGAGTAATGTTGCGCCGGGACGACCGGGATCCAATCGCGATCCATCTGGATGTCGATCGATGCCAACTTGTCCCAAATCGTTGGGAACTCATGTTTAAGGTCAGCCGACTTAAGGTGTGTGGTGTCCAAATAAACGCACCAAGTCGTTCGCTTCTTCATCTCAGCATCGATGGCACGCGCCACGACGTCACGAGGCGCGAGCTCCAGCCGCTCGTCATAATCGTACATAAAGCGCCGTCCTAGGTGATTACGCAGCGTCCCTCCGGCACCGCGGACGGCCTCCGTGATCAGGAAGCTGCGCATCTGGTTGTGATAAAGCGTTGTGGGATGGAATTGCATGAACTCCATCTCGGTGATCTCCGCTCCGGCGTCATGGGCGAGTCCGATCCCGTCGGCGGTCGCCACCCGGGGATTCGTGGTGTGCTGGTACATCCGCCCACAGCCACCCGTTGCCAGCATGACCGCTTTCGCGCCGAAAGCGCGTTCGCCAAGAGTATCCAGGCTCGCGACGGCTCCGATACATCGTCCGTCCTCCACGATCAAGCGGGTGACGAAGGCGCGTTCAAACACCTGAATACTTGGATGCGCGCGAACTGCTTCGACGACCGTTCGCTCGACCTCCCACCCCGTTTTGTCGGCATGTTTGACGATTCGGTGGCGACTGTGTCCGCCCTCCATGCCCAACGCCAGCTCGCCGCGCTCTTGGTCAAAGTCAGCCCCGAGTTTCTGAAGCCAAGCGATCGAGTCCGCCGCGTTCTGAACAAGAAACCTGACGGCCGCGTGGTCGTTGATTCCAGCTCCGGCCGTCAAGGTGTCTTGCTCATGAAGCTCCCACCGATCCGCTTCGCCAACCGCGGCCGCGATGCCGCCTTGAGCCCATTGTGTATTGCTGTCCGAAACTTCCGCTTTGGTCAGCACCGCGACTCGACCATGGGCTGCTACTGAGAGGGCAAAGCTGAGGCCGGCGAGCCCGCTCCCAATCACCACAAAGTCGTACTTCTCGAGCGGGATCATCAGTTTTCCTACGGTGTCAGGGTTGCCTTAATGGCAACATCCTTCTCGACGGAAGGCAGATTAAGTTTCAAAAGCCCATTAATGCCCACTTTGACGGTTTGGGTTGAGGTCACCGTGCCCGTCCAAGTATCCCACAGCTCGACCTTCCAGTTTCCGCTCGCGAGCCCGTTCAGGGAGACAATGCTCGGTGGAGCCGCCGGAACCTTCTCCTTCATCACAATAAGGCGTCGCCAGGTGCGATCTTCGACCCTAATCCAAGCTAGTGCGGTGGTGTTTCCGACCGTCGCCCATCCGATCAGAGGCGGAGCCGTGCGAACAAGCGCCTCTCGGAATCGAACCGAAAAGTTGAACCAGTCGTTGCCGAGGTTCTTGACGGTCACAACCTGTTTGCCCGCCGGAATCGTGACCGAATATGTGCCGTCGTACTTGGTCATCGTGTCGTGGTTATTCGGGTCAATCTGCGGGAAATCTCGGGTGAGATACGCCGAGCCGTTGATCTCGATCGACAACCGTCCGCCTCCCCAACCCGAGACGCCGGCGACCGTCACATCGATGGGGGTCGGCTTGGGGAAGTTCACAATAAACGTCACCGGATTATGCCAAGTAGGGTGGTTGACCGTCCCGTGGAGAAGCCCTGTTATGGGCAACTGCCCGGTCACGCCGTCATCGCTGATTCGCACGGTCCGAGGCTTGTTGTAAGGTGATTCCGCCCACTCGGACGGGCCGCCCGAAAACAACAAATCCTTTCGAGGTAATGGGTTCGGCTTCGATTGCCAATTAATGGCGGGCTGGCTTTGCCGAAACTCCTCTTTCGGAAAATCGACCCCGCTCACAAATCGCGAGAGCGCCCCGAAAAGTGGGTAGCAGTTCTTCGGTTCGATCAAGTTATCCCACCACCACGGCATCGCCGCACCCGACGAACCCATTGCCGTGCTGATCCACAATGGGTCGTGAATCTGGAGCCCTTCGGGATCCTCTTCGGCCCGAGGACCCGCCCAATCCGCTCCAATCTCCCCGACGTAGTGTGGCTTGCCCCAGCTGCCTTTTCTCGACTGCTGAACTGCAACTTGCGAGATCACATCTGGTGCTGAATAGTTGTGAGTCTGGATGAAGTCGATCTCGGAGAGCATGTCGATATCTTTCACGCCCATAGAATCCGCAAAGCTCGTCGTTATAGGATGCCGATATAGGTCCATCTTGCGGAGTTCGCGGGCCATCCGCTGGTGCCACTCCTTCGCCTCCTGAACTGGGAAATCGCGGGTGAGATCAGCCTCGTTCCAGAACTCCCAAGCGAAAACCGTCGGATCCGCGGCATAGCGAGCCACCAAGTGGCGCATCTTGTTGAGGAAGATCGTATCCATCTCCGAGTTCGACCAGAACTCCTTGGGGGTGTGAAGAATGCCGCCATTCGCGATCGAATGCGGTCCATTTTCCCAGGCGTTATAGCCGTCGAGATCACGCAGGACGTTAAAGCTCTCGATGCAGAACTTGATACGAAGTCCGCTCTTCCGCGCCAACGCGACAACATGATCGAGCTTCCAAAGGTTTTCGACCGAAAGCGTGCCAAGACCCTGCCCATCCTTCGACGCCCCCTTTTGCTCCAAGCCAAATGTAAAGAAGCCTGGCGCCAGCCACACCCGGAAAAAGTTTGCGCCTTGCGCGGCGTATTTGGGAAGCCAAGTATCGTAGTCGAACGTGCCCCGAGGACCCGCCCAGCACACATTGGCACCGATCGGGAAGAAGCTTTGTCCATCGGAAGTTTCAAAGTACCGGTGATCCTTCTCCGACACGCGCACGATGCCGGGCTTCAATTCCTCGCGAACTTTAATGCTAATCGTGTCGGTGAGCGAAGTCCCGGAGCGGTCTTTTACGAAGGCACTGAGGCGATAGGTCCCCGCCTTCTCGAAGCTCGCTTTCGCCCGCCACACTGGCTTACCAGCTTTGGTGACGACTTCTTTTTCGTCGACCAGTTTCCGCTCGCAAGGGACGTAAAAGTAGCCGGGGATGCTGATCTCACCCTCGCCCGGTTGCTCGATCTGGACCCGGACTGAGATATCGCGAGAATCGAACGGGTTGTCGAACGTCGCGTCAGCGTCAATGGTGAGGTCGACCGGCTCGTTGCGATCAATCTCCATTTTTTCGGCTCGGATCGTTCGTGCGAGGAGCTTCTCGGTGCTGCGGTAAGGGGTGATAATGGGACCCTTTGCCGCCAAAACTGCACCTAAAAAGCAAGCAAACACCATCGTCCCAATAACTATAGACGCGTTTGGGGTAACACGTGCAAATAGCCTCGAAAAGGTTACGTCATTCGAATGAAACGATCTCTTGCTCCGATCCTTCCGCTTCTGATCCTCACCACCACGGCCACTGCTCAGATAAAAGCGGTTCCCTGGACCCAGGTGGATATCAATGGCGGCTTCTGGAAGCCCCGCCAGCAGGCATTGAACACAGTCACCTTGAGACAGCAGTTCGATCAGCTGGCGGAACACAAGTACAAGCAAAACTTTGAGCGCGCCGCCGCGAGGCAAACGGGAGGCTACGTTGGCTACGTGTTTAACGATTCGGACGTTTATAAAGTCCTCGAGGCGGCAAGCTACGCGCTGGGCAAGAATCGACAACCCTGGCTTGAGCAAGAAGTTGATAACTGGATCGCCCTAATTGGCAAAGCGCAAGAGCCAGATGGGTATCTCAATTGCTACTTCCAGCTGATGTCACCCAATGCGAAATGGACGAATTTACGAGATCAGCACGAACTCTATTGCGCTGGGCACCTCTTCGAAGCTGCCGCCGCTCACTACCAAGCGACCGGCAAAACGACGCTCCTGAACATTGCCACCAAGCTGGCCGACCATATCGCGAATCGGTTTGGAGAAGGGAAGCGAATGGGCTACCCTGGACACCCGGAGGCCGAACTCGCGCTCTTCAAGCTTTGGCGGGTGACCGGCAACCAAAGCTACTTTGAACTCAGCAAGTTCTTCATCGAGAAGCGAGGATCCAAGTTTTTTGCAAAAGAACACAACACGCCGCTCGACAAATACGACGGCGACTATTGGAGCGACAACGTGCCGATGCGCGAGCATTCGAGCATCGTTGGACACGCGGTTCGGGCGGCATATCTTTTCTCCGGCGTGACCGATCTCGCGATCGAAACGAAAGATCAGGGGCTCACGCAGATGCTAGACCGAGTCTGGAAGTCCACCGCCCTCAAGCGGATGTTCATCACGGGCGGAATCGGACCGTCGGGCTCCAACGAAGGCTTCACGGTCGACTACGACTTGCCCACTTTTACGGCCTACCAAGAGTCGTGCGCAAGCATCGCGAATGCACTTTGGAACTATCGGCTGGCCTTGCTCCACAAAGACGCCAAGTTCGCCGACGTGCTTGAACAAGCCGTCTACAACGGCGCGCTTGCCGGAATCAACCTCAAGGGCGATCAGTACTACTATGTCAACCCCTTGGCAAGCGAGGGCGGACACCATCGCCAAGATTGGTTCGGCTGCGCGTGCTGCCCACCAAACCTCGCGCGCCTGATCGGACAGATCGGGGGCCTCAGCTACGGGACGGACGACCGAACGCTCTACACGTTGCTTTACACAGATTCTCGGGTGAAGACGAACATTGGAAACGACCAAGTCACCGGGAAAATGAGCACGAACTGGCCCTGGGACGGAAAAGTATCGTTCACGGTCGAAAATGCCGGAAGCGGAAAGTTTAGCCTTGCCTTCCGGCAACCTGGCTGGAGCGAAATTCAGGCTCTGAGCGTCAACGGAAGTCCGGTCAAGGCGGCAACGAAGAGCGGATTCCTATACGTGTCGCGAACTTGGAAGAAAGGTGACGTCGTGCAGTTCAACGTTCCGATGCCCGTGAGAAAGGTCGTTTCTCACCCATCCGTCAAAGACACGGCCGGGATGTTCGCTCTGAAGCGCGGTCCGCTGGTTTACTGCGTCGAGCAAGCCGATAACGCTGTGAATTTCGACCAGATTGGCGTGCCTTTCACGTCAGATTTCGTGGCTGAGAACGACCCGACGGTCTTCGGCGGCACCACGGTCCTTCGCGGTTCTGGATTCGTGGCCGACGAAGCCACTTGGTCGGGTCGATTGTTCCAAGCACTTCCAACGCCAAAGCCTGTAGCGCTCAAGGCGATTCCGTACTTCATGTGGGATAACCGCAAACCAGGCGCGATGCGGGTCTGGCTGAACCCCAATCCGGCTCCGGCTCCGTTACGCGGGTACGAGAGGACGGCGAAGGTATCGGTGAGTTTCAAGAATTACAACTCCCAGCCTGAGGGTGTGAACGATGGCTTCACGCCCGCTACGAGCAACCCAAATTCGCCCAAGCAGCTGCACTTTTGGAGCCACCTGGGCGGAAACGAGTGGGTGCAATACGACTTTGCCAAGCCAGTCAGCGTCAGTTCGATGAGGGTGTTTTGGTTCGATGATTCCGGGAGTGGTGCGTGCCGAATCCCCGAAAAGTGGCGCGTCGAGGCCCTTGTTTCTGGCCGTTGGGTACCGCTCGAACTCACGAAATCGAGTTCTTACACCACAAAACTCGACGTGTGGAACGAGGTGCACTTTGCGCCGATCAAAGCGAGCGCGTTGAGGCTTCATGTCGATCAAAAGGAAGGCTTTTCGAGCGGCATCCACGAGTGGCAAGTGTTTGGCGATGAGTAGCCACTAGCGAATTTTTCGCCAAGGGTTTAGAATGTGGCGTCATGGTCTATGCGTTGGCGTTGGCGACATTTTCACTTTCTTCTTGGCGAGTTCAATCCGGCACTCCACAACCGTGGATCGGCCACAGCGGCGACGCCCAGCATACGGGCATTAGCCTCACCAGCAGTCAAGACCTCACCCGGATCAAGTGGAGTACTCCCGTAGATGAGAATCCGCGCTACAACGGCAATAGTCTGCTGACGCACTATGGCGTGCCCATCGTTACAAGTTCAAACATCCTGATTACCGGGGTCAAGACTGGGCTCACGGACGGATTTAAGATCGTCGGCTACCGAGCAGATACGGGTCGCAAGGTTTGGACGGAGCCGACCGATTACTCGGTTCCGAGCGTGAGTTGGATACCTAGTTTCTCGCCAACCCTGGTGACCATTGACCGTCCGTACAAAACCGTCGCGTATCCAATGGGGGCCGGACGAGTCGCCTTCCGAGCCGCCGAGACTTCTCGTTCCGACGCAAAGCCAATCGCCTTCTACGGCAATTCAGTCTTCAATGCCAACAAGACCGACCTGCTCGGCAAAATCAAGATTTGCACTCCGCTGACCGCTTGTCCCGATGGGAGCGTGATCTTCGGATTCAATGCTGCCTCTGGTAACGCCGCGAATCTGGTTTCTGGCGTCGCCAAAGTCAGCCCGAAGGGCACCCCGGTTTGGATTCCGGCTACGACCCTTTCGGGAGATACCGCCGTTGGCTCAGTAAAGCAAAACGCGGCGATTGCTCTGTCGGCGGATGGAACGAAGTTCTATGTGCCCATCAGCACCGGAAACTTCGGTCGTGGCGTTCTGGTACGAGGCAACCTCAGCAATCTTCAGCCCATCAACCGAGTAGCGTTGAAGGATCCGAAGAGCGGAAACGATGCCGCCATCGACTTTCAGGGCACCGCGAGTCCGAGCGTAGGACTCGACGGGGATGTTTATTGCGGAGTGCTGGAGAATCCGTTTCCTGGAAACGGCTATCGGGGCTGGCTCCTCCACTTTAATGCTGACCTCTCGCAAACCAAAACCCCCGCCGCATTTGGATGGGACGACACCGCGACGCTAGTTCCGAGCTTTGTAATTCCGGATTACGCTGGACCGTCAACCTATCTGCTCTTCATTAAGTACAACAACTACGCCGTTGGCGGTGGTCAGGGCCTTAATGAACTCGCAATTGTCGATCCCGGCCAAACACAGGTAGACCCGAGGTCGGGCACCACCACGATGAAGGTGATCCGAAAGATCCTTAATCCGACCACCGATCCCGAATACAACGCGACCTATGCGAATGCTGTTCGCGAGTGGTGCGTCAATTCTGCGGTTCTCGATCTTTCTAGGGGGTGCATCTTGGTTACCGGGGAGGATGGAATCCTATACCAATGGCACTTGGCGTCAAACTCCTTCACGCAGCGCCTTCCGCTGACCACCGGAATTGGCCAAGCCTACACGCCGACATCCATTGCACCTGATGGAACTGTGTTTGCGATTGCAAATGCGCGGCTGTACGCCGTCGGAAACTGAGTGGTTGGTCTCAGTCTGATCTTTTCAGCCACTCTCCGGGCAGACCCGCCCGGAGAGTGGTTTGAAAAGGATTCAACCGGGCTCGCTTGCGCATCTTGCCATTCTCGATCAGGCTTTGAGATCAAAGGCATGGCTCGCGAGGATATCTTCCGGAGGGGCCTAAGGCATCTCGACGAGAGTAAGGCAAAGCGACTCGCGGAGTTCTTCGCTTCTCAACCTAGAGAGTGCGATGAGGTGCCTCTTCAGCCCGGAGGCGAGGTTCTCGCATCCGACGATGAGTTTCTTGCAAGGCTCGCGAAGCGCGAGCCCTGGATATTCAACTCACCCATTCAATCGCTCGAAGATGCAGAAAAGTATCGTGATCGTGTTCTACAAATCAACGTGCGCGAACTCCCGGTCGCGATTCGGTTTAGCGCGCTCAGCGAGGACCAAGCTCGCGGGGCAAAGCACGCCTCGTTGTCGGACTGGATTCCGGACGTCCCCGTGAACTCGGACGCCGATCTGGACACCTTGCACGGGAATAGCCCGATCGAAGAGCTTTCGATCCAAAAGTATCGCAGTCTGCGCTATCTGGAGCAGCTAGGGAAAGACCCATCCGCGCCATTGCCGGCCGAAAATCCGTTCTGGAAGATCGGCGAACTCGCGTGGACGTATGCGGAATCCGATCCGATAGCATTTGGTCTGACGCCGCGATTGATTAGCGAGAACTCCGCAGGTCCTAGTTTCGCTCAGCAGATGTCCAGCCTTAACTCGTCCTGGTTCTGGCTCGGCTGGATCTTCGATCCTTCGTTGACGCACTCAGGACTTGCCCGTGAGACCTTACGAGGCGACTACTTCGTCCTCAAGCTGACGCAAGAGAAGCTGCCAAGCCACGCGCTCTTTGCCATCACACGAAAATTGTTTGAGCAAAAGTCTTCGCCAAAGCTATGGGAGTTTCAATACAGTTTCCTGCTCACATCGTCCAACCTGGCGGACATCGAACCGAAATCCGCATCTCTCTTCCGAAAGTTGGCGGAGAACAGCTTGAGGGCGTCTCTGTTCCTGTTTGAACACGACCTCAAATCAAAGAAACGAACGTTTTACAAGGTGCCGCAAAGCGATCAAGTTCGCCGTGCGGGCGTCTACCTGTCGAAGCACCTCAAGCGACCCGCCCATCAGCTCGTAAATCGCGTACTCAGGGCCATTCAGGACGCCGAAGGCAACTAGGGCAACAGCGGCCGCAGGTGGATTTTATAAAGAAGCTTCGGCAGGGTGTCTGAGTACGCGACGATCACCCTATTCAGTGCGTCCGGCGTTTCGTTACCGACTGGACGTTTGCCCAGTCTTAGGCCGACCTTAACGCCAAGTTCACGCATCACCCGAAGGGTTTCGTCATTGTAACTGCCGTAAGGGAAGCACAGCGACTGAGAGTCAATTCCCATTTCGTGCAACTTCTTCTGCGCAGATTCGAGTTCGGCCTTTTGCGCTTCAAAATCCAAATTGCCCAGGCGGGCATGGGTCATTGTATGGTTACCAATCTCATGCCCTCGCCGAATGAGATCATGGAGTTCACCCCACGTCGCCAGCGATACCGCCCGCTCGCCATCCCATACAGAACTTTGCCCGACCAGCGAGGGAACCGCGTAATACGCTCCTCGGAAGCCGTTCTCCTCAAGGATCGACGGACTTGCTGAAACGGCCGACACATAGGCGTCATCAAATGTGAAACAAACCCCGCTTGGCCGAGAAGTCACAAAGTCGCGCGGGAGGAAACCGGGCACCTTTCGCCGAGCAAAAAATCGGCAGTGGGAACGCAGGGTTTGCGGGTGACAATTGAGCCAGCGCCCTTCGGTCTCTTCATCGCCGATCTTGTGGTAGCAGAGAATGACTGTTTTCACAAAGGTGTACCGAACAGTTTATTTGAATCGTCAAACGGATAGCAGGTTAAACTGCTAGACAAAGACCCGCTCGGGTGACTACAATCTAGCAGCAACCGAAAAGAACGAGTGCCTGGAGAATCCGGAAAAATATGATCGTCAATCGAAGTTTCGTCTTAGCCACGCTGATTGCAGTAGCCAGTGGCGCAGTCGCACAGATCAATGGGCCAGCCCCGCTTGCTTGGCGATGGCAACAATCTTCGCCAGTTTCTCCGACCGGGTCACCAATCGTAGATGGCAACACCATCTTCATGAACCTTGGTAATCGCGTTTATTCGATTGACCGAGCAACCGGAAACACCAACTGGAAGTTCCCGAACGGAGCTCCGCTCGATGGCTACCTCAAGCGCTCGCCGATCATGATCGGCGATACCATCGTGGTTGCAACCGAAACCAAGAAGGTTTACGGCATTAACTCCGCTGACGGGAGCCTGAAGTGGGTTCATGACACGCCTCAGAACGTCTACGGAGCACCCGTAGCGGTTGGCAAATACGTCGCATTCTCGATGGGCAGTGGTCAGCTTGATGTCTTGGACGTGGCCACCGGAAACTCTGTCTATACTGATCCGTACACGATTCTCGACGGCATTACAAGCCCGCTGAACTCAAACGGTCGCGACTCAGTTCTTTTCTTCGATAGCCGCAATCGGCTTCGAAGCGTTAACGTCGTGACGCGCTCGTCCAACTGGTCGCAAACATTTACTACCCGCCCTTCAGATAGCTCGGTGGAAGTCAGCGGAAACACGATTTACGCGGCGACCTCAACGAATTTGGTCGCTCTCTCTCTCGAATCTGGCTCACCAAAGTGGAGCAAGCCAATTCCTGAGCGAATTCCTTACGCACCAGAAGTCTCTGGCGGAAAAGTTGCCATTGTCGGCCCCACCGGAAACCTGCTTGTGTTCTCTGAATCTGGTCAACAGCTGACCAAGAAGGCGATTGCTCTCGGAGCGCCCGCGATTGCGAAGGCAACGATTGTTGGGTCGAAGGTTGCAGTGCCGCTTGCTAACGGAGCATTCGCATTGGCAAATCCAGAAACCGGAACCACTGACTGGCTCTACTACGTTCGCCCGATGAATGAGGCAGCAAAGCAAACCTCGGGGGCTACCGGTGGCGGTCCACGAGGCGGCGGTGGACTTGGCGGTCCTAGCGGTGGTGGTGCACCTGGCGGACTGGGAGGATTCGGCGGTCAGGGTGGATCTGGCGCGGGCGGTCAGACAAACACAACCGAAGTCCCAGTTACTGTTCCCCTCATTGGTCGCCTCGTCTCGGTTGGAAGCAGCCTCCTTGTCGCCGCTGCGGATGCAAGCGTTCTATCGTTTGACACCGAGAACGGCGTCGATATCACTTCCCCAACCGTCAAGGGACTTTGGCCACCGGCAGGCGAACTCATTGCAGGGACACAAGGTCAAGAGTTTCTTTTCCAAATCGATGACGACAGCTCAGGTGTAAATCCAAACTCGCTCACCGTCACGATCGATGGCAAGAAGTACAACCACGAGTTCGGTAAGGACGGCCTGCTAACGGTTCGAATTTCGCGAGCTCAAAAGAACGACGCGATTCCCAATGGGCGCCATGAGCTCAAGATTGTTGTCTCCGACTGGTTGGGCAACACCACGACTCACATCGTCAACCTGCGCATCGACAATTCGCTTCCTGTTTACTCCAAACAACCATCAAACCAGAACGGTCCTGGAGGACCCGGTGGCGGCGGTCCACGGGGCGGTGGCGGTGGTCTAGGTGGACTTGGCGGCGGAGACGGCACCCCGTAATCTGCCTTGAACGCAGAGAACTGGAACGTTTTTCTAGCAGCAGAAATCTCACCCGCTAGAGGTCGAGCGATTCTTCAATCGCTCGACCTCTCTTCTTCTTGGCTTGGCCAGTTACTCCGCCATCCTGATCTTTCGCCAGGTGAACGGAAGCGACTCGAGGGCTACCGGGCCCCTACAAGCCACACTGAAACAATCCTGACCGAGTCGGGCTACTCACCACAAATAGCTCATGCTGGTTTATTCCTCCCCGCCATCCATGTGGACGGCACCCGAGAGTGGCTTGCAAAGCCTTGCATAGGCATTGTTGGCACCCGATCTGCCACCAGTTACGGCCGAGTTTGCGCGAGGAAGTTCGCCGAGGAGTTCGCGCGGCACGGCGCGGTAGTCGTGAGCGGAGGAGCAGTCGGTATCGATGCCGATGCCCACTCGGCTGCGCTGGATGCCGGCGGCGAGACGATCGCCGTTCTGGCCAATGGAGTTGACCACGTCTATCCGAGCGCCAACGCGGGCCTGTTTGAGCAGATCAAGACCAATGGGGCACTGGTGAGCCAATTTGCGCTCGGAACAAAGCCAGCGGACTACAAATTCATCCTCAGAAATCAGCTGATTGCCGCCATTTGCGATGCCGTAGTCGTCATCCAAGCTCCGCTGAAATCGGGCGCAATTCGCACCGCCGGGTTCGCGGGAGAAATGGGGCGAGAAGTGTTTGTGGTGCCAGGCCCAATCGACCAATTCGGGTTTCAAGGCTCTCACGCTCTCATCCGGGACGGGGCGACTCTGGTCGATCACCCCATGCAGGTCCTCGAAACCTTGGGCATCAACTTCCAATCAAAGTCTTCGCCGGTTGCGCAGGGACCAGCGGCGCAAATCCTGGGTGTTTTGAGCTCGTCCGCCATCCCCGTTGAGAAAATCGTGGAGCTGACCGGACTCTCAACCAGCGACGTGCTGTCAGAATTAACCTTGCTAGAACTCGACGGGCAAGTTATGCGCGACCCCGGTGGATTCTCAAAAGCCCTATGAGCCAAATCATTGCACTCACTCCCGGCGAAGACGGGCTCGATCTCATCCGCTTCGACTCTCGAACCGGAGAAATGGCAGACATCAAGAAAGGTGAACCCGAAGGTGTCCTCGTTCCCGGCTGGATTGATATCCACATCCATGGCGCGTTTGGGATCGATTTCATGTCGGCAACGCCCGCTGAGATGAAGGAGCTGTGCAACGTCCTGGCCGAGGACGGGTACGAAAAGTTCCTCCCCACCACCGTAACGGCGAGTGAGCAGGATGTAAAGCAAGCCCTAAAAAGCCTTCCTAATCATTCGCTCATCGCCGGATTTCACCTCGAAGGCCCCTTCATTTCCCCAGAGTATCCCGGTGCCCAGCCAAAGGAGTTCATCGTCAATCCGCCATCCGGTCCTTCGGAGTGGGATGAGGTCCTCAACGATCCGCGCCTCAAGATCGTCACTCTCGCTCCCGAGCTTCCGGGCGCGATCGAACTGATCAAGAAGCTCACAAAACGCAAAGTGATCTGCTCCATGGGGCACACAAACGCGACATATGCCCAGTGCGCGGCCGCTCACGAGGCGGGACTTCTGCACAGCACGCACACCTTCAACGCAATGCGGCCTCTTCATCACCGCGAGGCGGGGGTGGTGGGTGCCGCAATGACTCTTACTCCGTTCCGGGCTGAATTGATTTATGATCGCGTGCACGTTTCCCCCGAAGCGGCGATGGTTCTGATCCAAACGCGCCTGGTTGACGGAGAAGTCATTGCGGTAAGTGACGCGACGATGGCGGCTGGACTCGAGCCTGGGACAAAGTTGAAGATGTGGAACATGGACTGCGTAGTCGGAGATGGAGATGTCCGTCTGGCGGATTCAGGAGCCCTTGCCGGATCGGCGGTTACGCTTAGGAATGTCTTCGCGAACTTGACGCAAGACTTCGGCGTGGAAGTCGCGGCGAATCTTTGCTGCTATTCGCCCCGAGAGGCTTTGGGCATGCGCGGTCATCCGAAGGTGTGGAACTTGGTCGACGAGCAGAGCGGCGAACTCTTGAAGACGTTCAAAGTTCAGTAGCAGTCGCCTTCCGAAGACGATCCCACACCGCTTGCCACTCCGGCTCCCCCGGTGGCCGCTCAATGAGAATCTCTTTGATGTCTCGCGATTCCAGGTCCGACAGCGACACGTACAGCTTCCGGGCGTACATCGCCGGATCATTGGGCATCTGAATCTGGTTAACCGATTCTGCATAGCGGAAAACCAATCCCGCCTCACCCGCCGATACGGTATCGACGAGTCTCGCTGGCTTGGTTGGTGCATAGTGCCGACGGTACTGGCCAGGAACCCTCGGGGCAGCCTCTGGGGCCGCTCCGAATCGGCCGATCACGGCTTCGATCTCCTCCGCCGAGATCATACCGGGGCGAAGAATCTGCGGTGAACTAGACGACAGATCAAGAATCGTGGATTCGATGCCAACGCGGCAAGGTCCACCATCGATGATGCAATCGAAAAACGTCGCTAGCTCAGGATCAATTCGGTCGGCCCTCGTTGGCGATAAGCCCATAAAGCGGTTCGCACTGGGCATCGCCAATCCGAGGCCGCACTCATCAATCACCGCGAGTGTCGCCGAATGCGAAGGGATCCGAATGGCAACCGTCTCTAACCCACCAGTGGTGATTTTTGGTACGCGATGGGATTTTGGCAGCACCACCGTAAGGGGGCCTGGCCAGAATGCCTCAGCAAGTGCATCGAGGACTCGGGGTGATTCCGAAACCCACAGTTTGAGGGCCTCCATTTGTGAGACGTGAACGATCAGGGGATTGTCGCTCGGACGTCCCTTGGCCTGAAAAATTCGCTCCACTGCCTCGGGGTTTGCGGCATCCGCCGCCAGTCCATACACCGTCTCGGTGGGAAGAACCACAAGGTCTCCCCTCAGAAGCGCATTTGACGCACGCCGAATGTTCGGCTCCACCGGCCGCAAAGGTCTCATTGAATTGCCTCCCACATCGCCTCTCTTGGAGCAGGGACATTCAGCCACCACTCAAACGCAAACGCGCCTTGTTCCATCAGCATTCGCCTTCCGTCCATCGCCGCGATGCCACGAGACCTCGCCTCAAGCATAAATGGCGTTGCCTGCGCCCCGTAGGCGAGGTCGTAAGCAAGCAACTGATCCGAGTTCATCCCGCTCCAGTCTATTGGTAGCGAGTCGCCGCTCAGTCCCGTCGAAGTGGTGTTAACCACCAAAGTGTAACCAGCAACCGTGGGCACATCAATCACCTGAGCAGGCAATCCGAGCTCGTCAACGAGTTCTTCCGCGCGCATTCGGGTGCGATTCCAGAGCGTAACCTCGGTACCAGATCGAACGAGCGCGTAGACGACCGCGCGCGCACTGCCCCCGGCTCCCAAAACAAGGGCGCGGGGGGAGTGCCCAGGTAACGACTTTAAGAATCCCGGAACATCAGTATTGATTCCGGTGCGATCTTGCAAGTCAAGCGTGTTACAAACTTGTAGCTTTTGGGATGTTTCGCATGTTGACTGACACCACTCAAACGCCGCCGATTTGTGGGGGATGGTTACGTTTAGTCCTCGGTATCCGAGAACCTTCAGGTGGTCAACTGCTTCTGCAAACTCTTCCGGAGCGACCGAGATTGCGCGGTAAGTGTGGGCGAGACCGAGAGCCGCGTACGCCACCAGATGCATCCTGGGTGAAAGACTGTGCGTAACGGGGTGCCCGATGACTGCGAAATCACCCTTCGGAGCCTCATGCCAATCGATCGCGCTCATTCGCTTTTGTGGACCTTAAACGCAAAGTAGCGTTGTCCCGCGAAGTTCCATACGGCGGCGACGAGAGCGCCGAGAGCACCTGAGACCGCCGCCGAACGCTTCGGGTGTCCGGGGATGATTGTGAAGAAGTAGGACGAGACGGCAACGTTTATGGCCAGACCAATGTAGTTGACGATGAACACCTTCGCCAGCTGCTTGCCGGCGTTCTCGGATCCCTTGATCTTGAAGGTGAACGCCCGGTTCATGATGTACGAATTAAAGGTGGCCACGAACGATCCGATGACTGCGGTAACCGGATAGAACGCCTCGCTGTTCGTCTTCGCAAAGCCAAAAAGTGCTGGATAGCTCGATCTGAGCGACGCTCCGGCAGTCTCCGCCAGCGATGATCCCCCCGACTTCAGGAAGAAGAGGAGCAGGAAGCGGATGCCATTGTCGATCACGAACGAGATGGCTCCGACGAACAGAAACTTAGCAAATTGCCGCACAATCGGTCGTTCGAAGAGAGGCAGGGATGTACTTCCTGGAGCTTCTTCCGCCCCATTTATCACCAAGCTTTTGTACAAAAACGACGTGATGAACTTCTCAATTAGGCGGTTGACCTTGGTACCCGCAAACTCTGGTCCGTCCATCTTTTGAAGCCAGATGGCATCGATCCCACTTCGATTTGCGCCCAAGATGTCCGTCATGATTTGATCACCGATCATGACTGCTTGTTCTGGTTCGACCTTGTACTCCGAAAGTGCCATTTGGTACATGTCTGGCGAAGGTTTGAACTTCCCGCGCTTGGTGGGAATGCCAATTCGTTCGCTCAGTCGCTGAAGCCGCTCTGGGTGCCGAGTGTTTGACAGGATGCATAGCTCAAACCCCATCGCTCGCGCCTGCGCGACCCACTCGGTAACTCCTGGAGCAAAGTCCTCCTCTCGCCATTTGACGATCGTATGGTCAACATCGAGGAGGATGAGCCGCTTACCTTCTGACCACAACTCTTCGAGCGAAACGTCCACCAGGCGATGCACCGAGCGAGCCGGACAAAAGCGCCGAAATGCACCCGTCTTTTCTCGTTCAAAGGTTCCGGCTCGGAAGCTCATTTTTGTTTCGCCTTTTTCATCTCGTCGCGCCGCTTGATGTTCAATAAATGCTGCTCATAAGTTGGGGAGAACAGCGTTTCTCCGTCGGGCATCGAGATGTAATACAAATCATTATGAACGGCTGGATCAAGTGCGGCTTTGATGCTGTCAATGGTTGGGGAGCAAATCGGCCCCGGCGGGAGTCCCTTTACAAGGTAAGTATTGTAGGGCGACTTGACCTTGTTGTAGTCCGAGTAGAAGAGTGGTCGCCACAACTGCATCCCGTAGTTTACTGTCGCGTCGATCTGCAATCTCATTCCCTTACGAATTCGATTCTCGATAACGCCCGCAATGAGTTTCTTTTCGTCGAGCTTAGCCGACTCAAGCTCAAGCATAGACGCAATGGTGAGAACTCGCAACACATTCTGCTTAGTGAGTCCCAAACCCTTTGTGCGTTTTGAGAAGTTAAGCAACTGCCGCTTGACAACCAGATCGGCACCAAGACCCGGCGGAAAGTTGTAAGTGTCGGGATAGAGAAATCCTTCGAGCGATTTAGCTTCCTTCGGAACCCCAAAGGCCGCGGCTTGCGATACGTCCTTGCTCGCCGCAATATACTCCGTCGCGGAACAGACCTCCTTTTCTTCCAGAGTCTTGGCGGTTCGGGCGATCCAACGCCCCTCAGGCAATCGCACCAGTTGCCGCAGCGGCGTGGTGAGGGCCTTCAAAACTTCGCTCGCGGATTGGCCGGGGTGGACCTCATAAACGCCGGGGGCGATCAGGCGGTTGCCAAAGTAGCCCATCGCGTACCCGACGGTCTGAGTTGCTGTCGCGTTCCGGATGACGCCCTTCTTCTCCATCACAGCGAGTTGCTCACTCAGCTTTCGGGTTGTGACCATCACAAAGCGTTGCTTCGGCCCTGTCTCAACTGGGCGAATGCCCCACCAGGTTGCGCCGAGCATCAGCAGGAAGGCACCGGCAATCAGTTGCAGAACGCGTCGCTTCGCCTTTTTCACGCTCGTGATTCCTCGAAGTACCGCTCAAGGATTCGGCATGCGGCCTCGCTATCAATGTGCCTTCGCCGTTGAGCCGCGGTCATGCCAAACTCTCGGAGAACAGTGTGCGAAGCGACGCTCGTAAGTGCCTCGTTGACAAAAACAACATTAAAGCCAGTTTGGGCAATCTCATCCCCTAGCTTTCGACAAATCTTAGACATTTTGGTAGGTTCACCGTCGACGTCTAGAGGCTCGCCCAAGACAACCAATTGCGCGCCTTCGGTGCGGGCAAGTCCAGCAATCGCTTCGGCATCGCGGCTTAACTTACCGCTCGCGTCTATCGCCTGTTTGGGCGAGGGAAGTGCCGTTTCGGTGTCACCGGAGGCGATGCCGATCCGCTTCCCTCCAAAATCTACGCCCAGAACTCGCACTATACGAATGCCTCCAGCACTTCGGAGTGGATTAAACCGTTACTTGAGATCGCTTCGAGCTCAAAGTCGCCCTTCGCGAAAGGGTCTGAACCGCGAAAATCGGTGAATTGCCCGCCCGCTTCTTTGACGATCACCCGAACTGCCGAAAGGTCCCATCGGCTTACGACGGGATCGATCATCGCGTCGATACTCCCGCGAGCCACCAGCGAGTGGCCGTACGCGTCGCTCCAAGTTCGAGTTGCCAGCGCATTCTTCGTCAGGTTTGCGAAGCCCTCCCAGCGCCCGTACTTCAGCATCGAAGAAGGTCCGCCACAAGCCAGAATCGAGCCCGAAGCTGAGGATCGTGTCGATACGCGAATCCGTTCTCCGTTGAGGAACGCTCCGGTACCTGCCTCAGCCCAAAGCATCTCGCCCAGAGCAGGGAAGTAGCAAACTCCAATTGTTGGCAATCCGTCTTCTTCCCACGCCAAAAGCGTCGCGTAGAGGGGAACTCCGGCGATGAATGACTTTGTGCCGTCGATTGGATCAAGCACCCATCGCGAGGCCCCCGCGCCAATCTGCCCCTCCTCCTCACCAAGAATCGCTTCACCTGGAAACGCCAGGCCCAGTTCTTCCCGCAAGATGGTCTCGGCATTGCGGTCGGCGGTCGTCACCGGAGAAGCATCCGATTTCAGTTCGTAACCAACCCGGTTTCGGAATGGCTCAAGAGTCGAATCGCCAGCCTTCCGAACGGCGTCAATTGCGATCTTCAGGCGAGGACTCATGCGCTTCAAGTTTATTCGATTTCAAACAGCAAGACGAGCCGGGACAAAGCCCGACTCGCTTGTGATCGGCGCGCTCCCCGCCCGAAGGCAAGGAGTGAGAGAGATGCGCCGAAACCTTAGTTGCCGAATGGAGGAGGCGGGTTGCCTGGGCCTCCCTGCCCTCCAGGGCCTTGAGGTCGTGACAGCTTGAAGGGTGCTCCAACCATTCGCTTGTATGTCGCTCGTTGATTATTATTCAAACTCGCAAGAATTTTCTCGACAATCTTCGCTCGCTGAGCATCCGGATCGCCCATCTGCTGACCAGGTTGCGGCCGATTTGCTTCGAGGATTTCGCGAATATTCTCGCCCTGCTCATCGCTAATCTCGAGGCCCTCAATCAGCCTCGGGCTCATGAAGGCTCGCGGCCCCTGCACTTGCAGATCGATCTGTTGGAAGCGATTGAACTGAGCCTCGCTGAGAATCGTCTTCAGCTTCGCGTCCATGTCACGTCCATCTTGAGCCCCAGGTCCTCCAGGTCCCCCAGGTCCACCTTGGCCCCCTCCGAAGCCACCGGGTCCTCCAGGACCACCTTCTCCGCGTTGACCACCGCCGAAGCCGCCTTGTCCACCCTGACCAGGGCCGCCTTGACCTGGACCGCCTTGCGGTCGGGGGAAGAGTTGTTGCAGGCTCTGAATTTGTTGCTGGCTCAGCTTCAGCTCCTTCTGAACGTCAGGATGCATGAGCAACATCGGTCCCTGAGGCTCCCGCATGCCGCCAGGGCCGCCAGGGCCGCGTTGACCTCCACCGAAGCCACCGGGTCGGCCTTGGCCGCCAGGTCCACCCTGGAATGCAAAAGCCGAAGTGAAGACGGTTGCGATTGCGGCCGTTACCAAGAGTCGAGTGATTGTTCGTGTGTTTCGTGCCATTTGGTTACCTCCAAAGGTTTTCCTTTACATTGGCTAATTTACGACTCAGATGTTTGGGATTTATTTGGGAGGTCAATTTCTGAAAAAATTGGAAGAAAAAGGGTCGCCGTGGTTCCAATTCCAACCTGACTCGCAATGCGCAATTCGCCGCCCGACCGCTCCACAATGCTCCTCACGATCGATAGGCCCAGCCCTGAACCGCCATCATTTCGGCTTCGATGCTCGTCCACGCGGTAGAACCTTTCACCAAGCCTGGCTAGTTTTTCTGGCGGTATTCCGTCCCCTTTATCGCTGATCGAAATTTCGATCCCGCCCTTCGAGAGGGACGTCGCGATCGTAACCGGCGAGCCGGCAGGCGAATGCCGACGGGCGTTATCGACCAGATTAATCACCGCACGGGCGAGGTCGCTTACCTCGCCCCTCACCTTCGCATTAGACGTCGCATTGATGACGAGGTTTGGAGTCAAAGGTGTGAGGACGGTCCGGGCTTCGTTGATCACTTCCGAGACGAAGCATGTGCCGTGAGACAAGCCCTCCTTTTGGTCAAGCCTTGCCAGGGAAAGGAGTTGCTCGACAAGGCGCGTCATGGAAGCTCCGGCCTGATCCGCAATCTGAAGCGCTTCCGTGAGCTCTTCCGGGTCCGAGTCCTGTTGGAGCGCACCGCTTGTGGTCAATCTTAACCGCGCCAGCGGAGTCCGCAGCTCATGCGAGGCGTCCGCAACAAAGCGCTTTTGCCGTTCCAGGTTTTCTTCGAGCCGCCGATTGACCTCGTCCCGCTCCTGAAATGCCGACTGCAACCGTCCTAACATGGCGTTGAAAGTGCGGGCAAGCACCCCAAGCTCGTCCTGAGAACCCTCCTCCAGTCGCTCATCCATCTTCGAAGGCTCGATGCTTTGGGCGGCCGATGTCAGCCGACGAATCGGGCGCAACGCGCGCTCAGCAAGAAAGCTCCCGACCAGGGCCGAAAAAAGAACACCCAAAGGGAGCAAAACCATTACGACCCCAAGCTGAGTCTCACGCATCCTCTCGAAGTCGCGAAGGCCATGACCGATTTGGACGTACCTCGCCACTGGACCTTCCTGATTTGGATCATTTGGCTTTCGCAAAGCAACCGTCAGAACCCGAAACTGCTCTTCATCTCGCGTCACCGTCGAAAAGAGTGGGCGATTCTCATTTGCCAGACCCAAAGCCTTCGCATCCAACGGCTGCCGCTCGTCGAAAATTGAGCGCCCGTCGGCACTTATAAACAGTGGGCGACCCGGATCAAGTTCTTGCCGATTCCCGGGCGGCGGTCCAAAAGGTCCGCGACCCCGGTCTGGTCCCATTTCGCCCACCATTCGCATGACGCGCTGGTTCATCTCCCGGTCGATCGACTCCAAGAAGACTGCTTGTGATCGCCAGACGACGAGCCACATACCCACCTCGAGGACAAGCGACACCATTAAGGCGTTGATCAATATCAATCGAAGGCGGAACGACACTTAATCTCCCACCCGGTAGCCGAATCCGTGGACGGTCTCGATCAAGCTCTTGTCGCGCCCCGCATCAATCTTCTTGCGCAAAGACGTGACGTGAAAATTGACGGTGTTCGACATCGACTGGTCATCGTCCCAAACGCGCTCGATGATCGTCTCGCGCGAAAGCACCCGCCCTCGGTTCCGAACCAGTGCCTCAAGGAGGGAATACTCCCTGGGCGTCAGGTGCAACGTCTCTGATCCCCGCGTGACGCTCTTTCCGACGGTATCGATCACCAAATCTTCGAGGTACATGACGGACGTCTTCGTTGGCTTTTCGCGGCGAAGCAGGGCACGAACTCTCGCCAACAGTTCGGCAAAGTCAAACGGCTTGACCAAGTAGTCGTCGGCACCAATGTCGAGCCCCTTTACGCGGTCTTCGATGGCGTCTCGTGCTGTGAGCATCAGCACAGGAACCCTTGCTCGATCTCGCCGGAGTTCCTCCACAACCGACCACCCATCTCGCCGCGGCATCATCACGTCGCAAATGATCAGCGAGTATCGCTCGCGCTGCGCCTGGCGGAGACCCGCCTCGCCATCGGGCGCCCAATCGACGAAATACCCCTCTTTAGAAAGTGTTTTCTGCAGCCGCTTGCCGATGACGTCGTCATCTTCGATCACCAATATTCTCACGGCTTCCGAATTATACGGCTGGGAGCCATAGCGATTTGTTTGATTTTCATTTGGAAGGTGCCTTCGGGCTGAAACATGTACACTCGCATTCATGAGCGCACTCAGCCGAATTCGCGAACCATTCAACGCGCTCTCTCACGCACTCGGGGCTGTAATCGTCGGGGTCGGCGCACTAGTGCTCTCGCTTGCTTCGATGTCAAATCCCACTGCTGCAGTCGCCTTCGCCATCTTCGGCCTCGGAGCGACGTTCATGTTCACCAGTAGCGCGCTCTATCACTGGCTCAAATCCGACCACCAATGGTTGCGCCGGATGGATCACGCCGCGATCTATGTGATGATCGCCGGTTCATACACGCCAGTTGCGCTTCTCGGACTGCCCCGAACGGCCGGGATGATCGTGTTGGCCCTGCAATGGACGATGGCGCTCATCGGGATCGTGGTCGCCGCGACTCGCGAGAAAACCCCGACCCCGCTCCGATTGACGCTCTATTTGGTGATGGGCTGGATGATCGCCGTGCTGGTCCCCCAAGTGCTTGCCAAAACCAGCGTCGCGACCCTAGCCTGGATGATTTCTGGCGGTCTCGCCTATACAGTCGGCGCCGTCGTTTACGCCGCCAAGCGCCCAAACCTGATTCCTGGAAAATTCGGTTTCCACGAGCTTTGGCACGTGTTCGTTCTCGCGGGTGCGCTTTGCCACTTCGGTGTCATGGTGACCCTCTTGCTACAGATCCGATGCTAAAGAATTTTGTAGTTTCAGAAACTTCTGAAATGTGGTACAACTAGTTCGGGATCGTGAAGATTTTCACCCTTGGACTCGCGGAAACGCCAGTGAACCTGACGGTTCGGTCCCTCTACTTCGCCCCGACGCCAACTAGCACGCCAGGGTTGATTCATGCCGAGTGCCTGACGCCTATGGAGCTCGGTTCGCCGATTTTCTCGGCGCAGCGGCTCCAACTTCGCAAGACCCTCATGTTTGCCGCTTGGGAGAGCGAAGATGCGATAGATGAGTTCCTCGCCACATCGCCGCTTGGCGAGCGTATCGCTGCGGGCTGGCATCTTAGGATGACCTTCTTAAGGCGATGGGGAAGCGTACAGGCGTTCGCGGATCTGCCCGAATCCGTCGGCGAATCCGATCCTGACGCACCCGTCGCAGCATTCACGCTCGCCCGGATGCGAATGGTCGAAATCCCGAGATTTCTGCACTGGGGACGACCAGTCGAGTCACTTGTTCGCGACAATCCTCACGCCACGTTCAAAATGGCCGCGATCCGCCATCCCCAGACAATCGCCACCTTTTCGATCTGGGATTCGCAAGCGGATATGATCAAGATGGTGCGGGGTCATAGCTCACTCTCTCAACCCGACCGTCACCGCGTCGCGATGCAAGAGCGCGAACGTCGCGATTTCCGTCACGAGTTCACAACGTTACGCTTCCGGCCGATCTCAGAGCACGGTTCCTGGCAGGGAAGGACGACCTTGATGCCAACAGGCAAAAACTATGAGTAAATCGATCTACGCCACGGTCATGGGAGACGACTTTGAGCGCCTCCACCCCAAGATTCAGGAGCGATTTGGGTTCAACAGTGAATCCTGCAAACGCGCGATCGGTCGCGGCGTCATGGACCGCGTTTGGCATGGGCATTTTTACACCATTCCGTTCCTCATGATCGGAACACTGCGCCACATCATGTTCCCCCAGCAGGGAAGAAACATTCCCTTCACAATCGAGAACTGGGCGTACGTTGACTCGCTCGGTCGAGAAACCGTGACCGAAATTCGAAAGTTCCAGATCGGTAAGGAGAGGCGCTTTGATGCTTACATGGTTCGCGATCCCGACCGAAACTCGGTGATCGACTACCAAGGGACTCACCAGCACCTTGCCGTGGATCTAACTCTCAGCGTGGCTTAGAATGGGGGCCTACGAATCGAATCGGGAGATCAAAAGTTCTTCGAGGGTCCCATCGCGTTCCGATTCCCGATGTTCTTCTCGGGCAAGGCGTATGTGTTCGTTTGGTTTGACGATGCCATCGGTCGCTACCGAATAGAGGTGGAGGTCAAGAACAAGTTCTGGGGTCCGCTGTTCGGCTTCGAGGGGACCTTCGATGTCGAGTGGGCCGAAGTCAACCCGTCCGAAATCCCGCCCGAAGTGAAGCCGAAGCGGGAAGAGGGACGACGTTAGCGCTACGCGCTGTGCTCAACAAGCTTGACGGGTCCAGACTTCTGGTAGCTCCAGACGACTCCGCTTCCGCCCTCGATGTAGCGTCCACTCAGAATCAAGTCCATCGATCCGTTACGATCAAGATCGGCCATCGCCACGATGACTGCCGAAGACAAGTGCCCTTCCGAGTCCTTTGTCTCCCACCATAGCGCGGTGGGCTTCTTTCCGCCCTGAGCTGACAAAACCAGGCTGTAATCGCCTTTCGCGCTCAAGCACTCAATTACCGAATCCGCCTTTCGGTCGCCATCAAAGTCGCCCCGAACGATGTTTTTGACATTGAACTTCACCTTCCCGAGCCCTTTGGGAGCGAGAAAGTCATTAAGAGCCTTGCGCTCAGTCGACGAGAGCATTTTAGAGGCCGTCACCTTGCGCGGAAACGCGGGTGCCGGACCGCTCCAGAGCACGCCCTGGGCCGACAGCGAGTTTGAGCCCTGCACGTGCACCGTTTCAGTGAGCTCCATCTTAACGCACTTCGCAACTTTCACGGTCTTACCCATCTTGCCAATCAGGACTTCGCGAAACGGCACATTCGTCCAGGTAGGAACGTCAAAGCCCGCTTCCGTCCAGCGTTTCGACTCGTATTGGCCGATAATGAGAGAGTCCACCGCCAAAGTCGGCGGAGGCGTTCCGAGGGCGGCGATCAAGAATGGAATGATCATTTAGTCTCCAAAGTATGTCTCGCAAAGCGTCTTTGCATTTCCCGATTTCGACAACTGAACAATTCGGCTCACCATGAGCCACGAATCCTGAGTCTTGACAACGAACTCGGGCTTTTTATCTCCATCGAAGTCACCGGCGCCAACGAAGGTGCTCGACCAGGGACCGCGCATCTGTCCGACATTGGTCTCCCAGAGCAATTCGGTCGTTCGTACTTTGCCGCCAACCAGGGAGCGCACGATCACCGCCGAGAAGTAGCCCTTTTGGGGTCGATCTCCATCATAAGCCGAGGCGAATGAGAGCACGATGTCCTTGTTTCCGTCGCCGTTAAGGTCCGATTCGGCAACGTCCTGAATCACAATTTTCTGGGCTTTTGAGCCCTTCTTCTTTGCGTAATCAGACGCTACTTTCGCGTAAGTGGCGTTGGTCACCGCTAAGCGCTTGAAGGTCAAAGAGGATGCTTGACCGCCCGAAATCCAGAGCGATTTTGAGTCTAGTTCACTCCCGGTTTCGATTCGGCTCGACTCTTGAGTGCTCTCTTCTTCCGGGATCACGATTTTCCCGCTTGCTTTGGTGGCGCCAGTTCCGGGAACCAAGTTCTTGACGTTCACGGAGACGCCGCTTAGCGATTTACGAGGTTGAGTCCAACCAGCCGTTGTGCGCTCCGCGACAAGCCAATTCCCAATCGAGACGGTGACCGGTTCTTTAGCTCCGGTGATTAAAAGTGTTGCAATTGCGATCATGTGTTTCGTTTTAGGAGCCTTTGGTCAGTTTTTGGACGAGCGGATCGTATTTCTTTTCGATCTGAGCGGTGCTCATCGACTTCCGAGTCGATTTCCACCACGTCGCAAAGTCAGTTTTTCCAAACTTCGCCGAGATGACCCGATCGATCTCGATCACTCCCCCCTCTTCTTGGACGTACGTCTTCACCGTCTGGATTGTGAACTCGCCAGTCTTATTGGCGTTCACGGCAAGGAAGTAGTCCAAACCGTATCCGTTGATGAATGTGCTGATCTCCTCTCCCTTCTTCGGCTTGATCAGCGCGTGGACGTAGTCTCCCGCTTCGAATCCCACAAAATTGCCAGTCACCTTCCAAGTCCTCAGAACGACGTCCTTCGGCACTTTTGTTTGTGGCTTTGTTTGCCCCGATAGGGCAAGCGGTTGACTCATCAATGCGAGCCCGAGAATGAGAGTTGCAGCTTTTGGCTTCATGGAGGATTTGTTTCCGAGTTGGAGTAAGGACGTGCCTGTTGTTCCTTAGTTAGCAAGCTTCTGGCCACGAACCTTACTTTTTCGTAAATGAACGGAGTTCTGTTTGCCCATCGTTGCTTCACGGATTTGAATAGTCAAGATCGGATTGGATTCTCAGGTGACGATTCTTTATGTCAGTCCGCTGATCCGTCAAGGGCCGAGCGACGGCTGTGCCGCTATACTGCAAACATGAAACGCGGTTCTACTCGTTGCTGGACTCTCCGATACGACAACAACGCTCATCACCACAATATTGTGGATCTGGCCGAGAGTCCGTTGACGCTGGAAATGAACTGGCGAAAGAGTAAAGGCGATCCCGCAAAGCCAGTGGGAACCTACGTCCTCAATCTCCACGAGCTTCTCAGGGATGGCTACATTCGGTACGAACCCGAAGGAAACCCTGGTTCTAAAGTGCGGCTAAGAATCGTTATGGACTCTGACGCAAATAATTACGTTCAAGTCAACTCAAGCTCACCAAGATTGCGTTTGAGCAATTAGCGGGATGAACCTTGGACTTAATTTTGGTGGAGATTCCTGGACGCAATTAGGAACGACCGAGTTGCGAAACGCGTCCC
>CAZMJL010000003.1:60882-182333 GCA_964566635.1 uncultured Fimbriimonas sp.
CAATTAGGAACGACCGAGTTGCGAAACGCGTCCCCTTATCTTGAATTTGGTGGAGGATAGGGGACTCGAACCCCTAACCCCCTGCTTGCAAAGCAGGTGCTCTCCCATTGAGCTAATCCCCCACGCAGGAAGAAATAGTATACCGACAACTTTTCGCCCTCTGCAACAGGCGTGCGCCAAAACTCCACAACGGTAGAATCGCCGCATATGCTTTCCGCCTTTGTCGCCATAATCGCTACCATTCCGAACACTCACGAAGTCAGGTCTGTCCGAGGATGGGAAGTGCGCATCGACAAGCGGCTCTTCTCGACAATGCGGAGCGAAACCGCAACCGCGATGAAGCTCCTGGAGGCGCAACTTGCTGAAGTTGAGCGCGTGGTGCCAAGTGCCGCAACGCGCAAACTCAAAGGGATCAAACTATGGTTATCCCCCGAGTATCCGGGCGAAGGCCCTGCTGCCTGCTATCACCCGGCGGAGCAATGGTTACGCGAGCATCAACGCAACCCCGACATGGCGAAAGGCATCGAGATCACAAATATCCGAATCTTCGAGGCCGAAACCAAGCGGATGCCGAACTTCGTTCTGCACGAGCTCGCCCACGGCTACCATGACCGCTTTCTGGACAAAGGCTTTGAAAACACCGAGCTCAAGGCCGCTTACGAACAAGCGGTCGCCAAGAAACTCTATGAAAAAGTCGAGCGCCGTGACGGAAAGGGGGGAGTCGCGTTCGAGCGCGCGTACGCCATGACCAACCCGATGGAGTATTTCGCGGAATCAACCGAGGCGTACTTCTCGAAAAATGACTTCTTTCCGTTCGATCGCGCCCAACTTAAAGCTCACGATTCTGGGATGTACGATCTCGTCGCGAAGCTCTGGGGAATTCAGTAAAACGGGTCTGATTTAACGGTAATCTGCGGCGGCAATGCCGAAGATGCCCACCCTCCTCGCAGGTGCACTCCTCATGACCGGCACCACCGCCTCGGCCCAAATTCGCGTCGATTTCGCCGCCAAACCGACCAAAACCAGCGAAGTTCCGTTCTTCAGCGTCGGGTCAGACCGAGCCGCGATCTTCCTTCGCGATATGCATCAGCGCGACGTGAAAGCTCTCCAAAAGGAGATGAAGTTTAAGTATCTGCGTTGTCACGGCATTTTCAACGAGGAGATGGAAGTCGTCAAGCGCAACGCTGATGGCTCGCTCAGCTTTAACTGGACCAAAGTTGACGCCTTCATCGACCGGCTTAAGTCCGTGGGGATTCGCCCATTTGTCGAGTTTGGCTACATGCCCGAGCCGCTCGCCAGCGGCAAAGAGACTTGCTTCTACTACAAAGGCAACACTACTCCCCCGAAGTCGCAAGCCGAATGGGCTCAGCTCGTCTCCGAGTTCGTCAAGCATGAAATCAACCGGTTCGGCCTCAAGGAAGTGCAAAAGTGGTACTTCGAAGTTTGGAACGAACCCAATCTCGACTACTTCTGGCGAGGGACCCAAGCCGACTACTTCAAGCTGTACGAGACCACCGCCCGCGCCCTCAAGGCGATTGATCCGAAGCTGCAGGTAGGCGGACCGGGTACAGCCGGGCTAGGTTGGATCAAAGAGTTTTTGGACTTTTGCGGCCAAAACAATGTGCCCGTCGACTTCGCCAGCACCCACAACTACGGTGCAACCCAGGGCTTCGTCGATCCCGACGGGAAGTCTCAAACGATCCTCGACACTAGCCCAGATGCCGTGGTCGGAGGGTTCGCATGGATTCGATCCGTGGTGAAGCAGAGCAAGTATCCCAAACTTCCGCTCTACATCACCGAGTGGGGTCCCAGCTATAGCCAGGTCGACCCGGTGCACGACAATTACATCTGCGCCGCCTGGATTCTCGAGAAGCTCACCAAGAGCCTGCCACATACGGACGGAATGTCGTACTGGGCATTTTCGGATCAGTTTGAAGAAGGCGGCCCCGTGCGAACCCCGTTCCATGGAGGCTTTGGCTTGCTCAACTACGACGGACTCAAAAAGCCCGGATTCTTCGCCTACAAGTTCCTCGCCGAGCTCCAGAAGCATCAATATCCGAGTTCGGATCAGCGCCTCCTTGCGACCAAATCTGGAGATAAAGTGACGCTGGTGACCTGGGATTACACCGAACCGGTCCTCACCGAGCCGAATAATCCGTTCTTCCACAAGGATCAACCACCCCAAAAGCTTGGCGATCGACGCATCGAACTCAGCGGGCTCCAACCTGGTTCCTACCGAATCGAGCTGACTGCGGCCGGCTACCAGCAAAACGACGTCTTTGCCGAGTACCTCGCTCTCGGAAAACCGAAAGGAAACGGCCCCAGTCTTGATGAGAAAACGCTTGAGCGACTACGAAAGGTTACAACGGGCAAACCGATTCGCACGCTCACCGCAGACGCCGACTCAAACGGAAAGTTGACCTTTGAAGTCCCGATGCGAACCAACGACTGCTGGCTCATCCAGATTCGACCCTTCGGAATATGAAAAAATCCCGGCTCGAAACCGAGCCGGGAAAAGCATTTTGTTCTTGGAATGTTAAACCTTGCGCTTGCGCCGGGCGATCAAACCGGTCAGACCAAGTCCCAGCGCTGCCATCGCGTTCGCTTGGCAGTTCATGAGTCATATCAGCCTCGACCCCGCGTTTCTCCGCCAAAGCGAAGCGCTTTACACCGCCGAGGAGTTCATTCTAAGAAATCTTCGTGCCGAGCTGCGCGTCCCCGATATCGCCGAATACGCCCAAGTCTCCCCCCGCCAACTCCTCCGGATGTTCCGTGATGAACACCACCTGACGGTCCAGAATTTCATCCGCAAGATCGGGCACGCAAGAGGCGTGCCCGATCTTGCTCAGTTCAATAAACTTCTCAAGCGCGAGACCGGCGCCCCGCCCAGGGTTTACCGGCAAATGCGCGCCCAGAAGTAGGCTTACTGGCCCTGACCCAGCGAGAAGCCAGCCACGCCATCGAAGGTGCAAAGGTTCTCGTGCTTGATCACCTCAAGCCCGGCCTCGACCATCCGTCCGAGTAGGGATACGACGGCGGATCCCGATGCATTCTCAAGCATGAATCGGCATCGGTAATGGTCGACTAGGTTCGTTTCCGGGAATCCGTTCGGCCAAACCTTTACGCCTCGGCAGGTAATCATCGACAGCTCAAATTCGCCCGAGCACGCGCTGAGCCTTTCGCCCAAATCTTCCGGCGATCCATCCCATTGCACGAAGACGTCGGTACCCACGGTCTGCTTCACCGACGGCTGGCTTGGCCTCACACCAAGCTTCATTTCGGCGGCCTCACCGTACTTCACCGGGCTAAGAACGGTCGGCATTTGACCCAGCCGAGCAATGACGGCATCACCAAACTCCCGGGTACCCACCAGCTTCGCGCTCGACTCCTTCTGATAGATATCGCTGGTATGAATCCCGTCTTCAATCGTCTTCAGCCAGGCATTATGGATTCGCTCGGCAACCTCCGGCTGACCGATGTGAACCAGCATCATCGTAGCCGCAAGCAAAAGCCCAGAGGGGTTCGCCGCGTTAAGGCCCGCAAGCAAAGGCGCGCTGCCGTGGATCGCCTCGAACATCGCGCAATGCTCACCGATGTTCGATGATCCCGCGAGTCCAACCGACCCTGCTACTTCGGCAGCAATGTCACTCACGATGTCGCCATAGAGATTCATTGTGACGATGACATCGAAATTCTCCGGGTGGGTGGCGACCTTGGCCATGCCGATGTCGATGATCCAGTGTTCCTTCTCGAGCTCCGGGTACTCCGCGCCGATCTCGTCAAAAGTTCGGTGGAACAGACCGTCGGTCAGCTTCATGATGTTGTCCTTGCTCATGCAAGTGACCTTCTTGCGCCCATTCGCTCGGGCGTACTCGAATGCGTACCGCACGATGCGCTCGCACCCCGACCGGCTTACGAGCTTAAGACACTGGTACACCTCTTTGGTCTGTCGGTGCTCAATGCCCGCGTAAAGGTCTTCTTCGTTCTCTCGGATAATCACGAGGTCCATGCCTGGGCCGGATTTGCCCGCAAAGGGAGCGTACGTCACGCAAGGGCGAACGTTTGCGTAAAGTCCCAGCGACTTTCGGATCGTGACGTTCAGGCTCTTATATCCGCCGCCCTGGGGGGTTGTGATCGGAGCCTTGAGAAGAACCTTTGTACGGCGAAGAGATTCCCACGCCTCCGGCTTGATCCCGGATGTATGACCGGACTTGTAAACCGCCTCGCCGATTTCGATCACTTCGGGAGCGATCATCGCCCCCGCTTTCTCCAGCACATTCAGAGTCGCAGCCATGATCTCGGGGCCGATTCCGTCTCCGTAGGCGACCGTAATCGGGGTTTTCACATCCTGTTTGGGAGCGTTCGAAGAAGTCGTGGTAGAATCCTTAACGATTTGCATTACATGAATATAATTACACGAAAATGATGTCGCATAACATAGATTCTCTCAAAACTGTAAACGGATGGACATTCCTCACCAACCACACGCACGTGCTGGTTTGTTTGCTTCGCGACTCCGAAATGCGATTGCGCGATGTCGCCGCAAGCGTTGGCATCACCGAGAGAGCCGTGCAGCGCATCGTTGCTGAGCTTGAAGCAAGCGAAGTCTTGATCCGCGAAAAGGATGGCCGCCGTAACCGCTACACCGTTAACACGCAAGCACAGCTAAGGCACCCGCTTGAGCAAGGCGTAACTATAGCCGAACTTCTCGCCAAGATCGTTTAGCTCAGCAGTTCCGTCTCGTTCACAACCAATTCGCCGTCCTCTGAGAGGTCGCGGTAGAAGCACGAACGGTAGTTGTCGTGGCACGCCGCCCCAATCTGCTCGACCAGAACCAGAAGGGTGTCTTGATCGCAGTCCACCGAGATCGAGCGCAAGTGCTGAACGTGCCCACTGGTCGCTCCTTTCACCCAAAATTCCTGCCGTGAACGGCTCCAATACGTCACCAATCCGGTATCGATTGTTTGCTGCAACGAGGCCTCATTCATCCACGCCATCATCAAAACGTCACCATTCTCTACGTCTTGAATAATCGCGGGAATCAGGCCGTCTGAATTGTATTTGAGGCTCGGTGGAACTCTCATTCGGGGAGGATGTGCTCCATTTTGTCGCGCTTCGTCGCCATGTATTTCGCCCGATGCTCATCCGGCTCGGCGATAATCGGAACGAACTCGGTGATCTCAAGCCCGTAGCCCATCAAGCCAGCTCGCTTGGCCGGATTGTTGGTCATGAGCTGAATTTTGCGAATTCCGAGATCTGCCAAGAGCTGAGCACCAAGCGAGTAATCTCGTGCATCCGCCTTGAAACCAAGGGCCAGATTTGCTTCTACGGTGTCCATGCCTTGGTCCTGCAACTCGTACGCTTTCAGCTTCGGAATCAGGCCAATGCCGCGCCCTTCCTGCTGGATATAAACCACGACACCCCGGCCCGCCTCTTCGATCTTCTGCAGGGCAAGCGCAAGCTGCTCGCCACAATCACATCGCAGAGAACCCAAAAGGTCGCCGGTCAGGCACGAAGAGTGCATTCGCACCAGCACCGGCTCCTCGGTGCAAACATCGCCCTTCACGATCGCAACATACGGGTCGCGCTCCACGGTCGGCTCGTAGGCATACAGCTGGAAGTGACCATACTTCGTCGGGAAGTCAATCGGCCCTGCCACTCGCTGAATCAGGATCTCCTGATGCCGTCGGAAAGCAATGAGGTCGGCAATCGTGACGATCTTCAGGTTGTGCTCTTCGGCGAAGGGAACCATGTCGTCGAGGCGCATCATGGTGCCGTCCTCGTTCAAAATCTCGCATCCGACTCCAGCGGCCTTGAATCCGGCGAGCTTACAAAGGTCGACAATCGCCTCCGTGTGGCCCGCCCTCACGAGAACTCCGCCTTCCTCCGCGCGAAGCGGAATGATGTGTCCCGGTCGGCCAAGATCACTCGGCTTGGCGTTGTCATCCACGAAAACCGCCGCCGTCAAAGCCCGATCTCCTGCCGAAACACCGGTCGTGGCACCGTGAATCGCATCTACGGTCTCCGCCATTGCCGTTCCGTGCCGGGCCGTGTTCTGCTTGGTCATCATCGGGATGCCAAGCTCGGCGAGCCGCTGAGCTGTGGTCGGAATGAAGGGAACCCCTCGCCCAAAGCGAATCATGAAGTTCATGATCTCGGGGGTGCAAGCCTCCGCGGCGACAACGAGGTCACCTTCGTTCTCGCGGTCAGGATCATCGACCACGATAATCATCTTGCCCTGCTTCAGTTCTTCCAGGGCTTCGGGGATGGAGGCAAAAACGCTCACTCCTATAGTTTACGTTTGTTTCGGCTCACCCGTTTGTTGTGCCTTGCCTTTCACAAGCAACGGCAGAGTCGGCAATAGCAGTAGGGAAGCCACAAAAATGGCATCCTTCGCTGCCCGGAGCTTGCCGATGGAACCTACTAACGGACCGCCCGCGATTTCTCCCAAACTATGCGCCTGTCCCCCAAAACTGAGCAAAGTCGCGCGATTCTCGCTTGGGGCATGAAGGTTGAGCCAAGTCTTGACTAATGGCTCGATACCCCGCCGAAGCGCCCGGCTGACCACGAAGAGTCCTCCGCCGATCCAAATCGATGGTGCCAACGCAAACCCCGCGATAGTGCAGATCAGCACCGTAGTCATGACCAATAACGCTCCCGAAACCGCCTGGGAAGAGCCCGTATCAACCCGTTGACGAACAAGTTTGTTGACTGCCATTCCTCCCAAAATCGCCAAAGTGGAGAAGACCGGCCACCAGAAATCAGTTCCAAACGAGCCAACCTGCGGTAGCTGATTCAGATCCATGATCGCCTTGTTCCAAAGGCGATCGAAGCCCTCCGATGCTAGTCCGTAAAAGACCGAAACTGCCAGGATCAGCATCAACACCTTGGAGCCTTGAACCAACTTGTAGCCCTCCCGGAAAGTAGCCCAGAAGTGCCGCTGCTCGTCCGATTTGTGGAACCCTTTCTCGCTCATCGTTCGAAAGGCGAACAGCGAAAAGAGCATGAACCCCGTCCCGCTGGCAATCATCACCGCTGGCAGCGAGATCAGAGTGAACAGCACCGCAATCCAAGCTCCAATCATCCGCCCGATAAAGCTCGATTGCTGACCCTTCAGGAACGCTGTTCCCGAGTCAACGCCCGGATCGGTGTGCGGGAGTTCGTCGGCAACCCATGCGTCGTGGGCTCCCGAGACAAAGGTTTCCCCGAAGCCGAGTAGCAACTGGGCGCAAATGACTACCCATGCGACCGGGAATAGCCCCTCGATAAAGAACCCAAGACCCAGGATGAACCACCCAATCGAGGCGCTCAATCGGCGACTCACCAGGTCGGCCACCACCCCCGTCGGGACCTCGAAACACATGATCGAGACCTCATAAAGGGTGCCCATGAACACCACCATGAAGTTGTCAAAATGCACAGTTTTGATGTGGAACACGACGTGCATCGTCCAAGCCATGCTGAACAGCAGTCCCTCGGCGAAGCAGTTGCGTTGGTAGGTTTTGAGCGCGGATCGGATACCAATCAGGCTACCCGGACGCACCCGGCATCATGTCCCCTCGCCAGGTAAACTCAACCCGTTCGCGCCCGTAGCTCAGTGGATAGAGCAACTGCCTTCTAAGCCGTTGGTCGCTGGTTCGAGTCCAGTCGGGCGCGCCAACCTACGCCGAACGTCGCTTGCGGCTGCTTAGTAGCTTCGTTCGATCGCGGTACTTGTTCACTGTGCGCCGGGCGACGTGCACACCCTTCTCCGCCAGAATCTTGGCGATGCGCTCGTCGCTGAGCGGATTGTCCGGGTTCTCGGTCGCTAGGATCTCCTCGATCATCTTCTGAACCCGAAGCGCCGGCTTGAAGAACACATCAAACGAAACCGTTTCGCCCGTCGCGAGCTGAACAAATTTGCCCTGAGTAGCGCGGCTCACCGTGCTCTCATGGATATCCAAATCATGAGCAAGTTGAGTCCGAGTAAGCGGCACCAAAAACGCCACATCTCCCGTGCTTACAAAGCCGCTTTGGCGCTCAATCAGGTACTGCCCGACCTTCATCAGCGTTCGTCGTCGTTGCTCTAGGCAGTCAATGAAGTCGCCTGCGCGCTCGACGTAGTGCGCCAAGTGCCGCCGCTCATCCTTCTCGACCCGAGCAGCTTCCTTCAGCTCCTCAAGGCGCTGCTTGTAGTAGCCATTCACCGTGAATTCCGAAGATGCGGGACCCCGAACCGAGACTTCCCACCCGAACTCCGACCGCGACAAAACGATGTCCGGCTGAACGGCGGGCAAGCGCGGCTCATGACTTTGGCTTGAGGGGCGAAACGCATCGCCGGGGAACGGGACGCACCCCATAATGAGGTCAAAAACTTCGTTAATGACCGCCGGAGTGACAGAAAACTTCCGGGCCAGCTTCATCCGCTTCCCACCCGTGAAGTAATCGAGGTACTCCCGGACGACCTTTCGGGCGATTTTGCCCTCCAAAGTCTCGTTCTCCTTCAGCTGCAGCAATAGGCTCTCTTGGATGCCGCTCGCACCGATTCCGGCTGGCTCGCACTTCTTGAGCTGAGCAACAACATATTCGGCCTCTTCGATTGAGCATCCGCCGCCCAAGGCGATCTCCTCTATCGGCTCATACAGGTAGCCGTTCTCGTTGAGGCAGCCAATCACAAACTCGCCGGTCTTGCGCAGGTGGTCGGGCAACTGCGGCAGAAGCTGTGCGCTTAGGTACTCCGAAAGGGTCGTATCAATCGAAGCGAGGTCGATCCAACCGGGTGTGTCGTCATCCGTCGGCAGAGATCGCCAAAGTTCGCGGTCGTCGCCCCTCGGCTTCAGTTCACGGGGCGCGATGTTCCGCAAAATCTCGTTTTCGGTCAGCGAAGGCTCGTCGGGAGTGAGCCTTTCCAATGCCGGATTCTCGTTGAGTTCAGCCTCAATGTTTTGCTCAAGCTCTTGCAACGAAAGTTGCAAAAGTTGACTCGAAAGGAGCAGTTTGGGGTCGACCCGCAACCCTGTCTCTAGCCGATAACTCGTCTTGATTCCCGTATTCAAAACCCAATTCCCCGATGGTACAAGACCACCGAGGAAATTAATCCATACCCCTATGCCGTTCACCCTGGTAAGGGTGCGGGATGTTCAGCCCAAGCGGATGGAGCGCAGGTTCATCACCGCGCCATTTGGCATCATTCTCACCTTCACCTCGACCTTCGTACGACCAGTCTTTTGAATCGTTACCGAGCCGATCTCAACCGTCTTGAAGGTGCCCCATCCGCCCGTCGGGGCAATCGTGAATTGCGTTTCCGAATCGCCGAGCAGGAACGAGCAGAGCGAGCCACCGCTCCCTGCATCACAAGCGTAGGTTACTTGGACTTTGTAAGTTCCCGGGCGCACAACATTCACTTCCCACTCAACCGAGTCCTTCTGATTGGTCCAAAAGCCAATCGCTTTTTTGTCGGCCTCAAAACGTGCCGCTGAACCCTTCACCAACGCATCTTCGGCGGTGAAGACGAAGCTTCCGTCCGCATTCTGCTGTGGCAGAACCTTCACGATGACAGGCGCGCCGAACAGTTCCACTTTGGCAACCACGGGCTCGGTGCGCCCCGAAGGCAGTTGAATGGTTTGACTCGCGCCACCTTCCGTTACTTCAAGTTTGGTTTTGCTGCCCAATATCTGCGCCGATTTCAAGCCCGTCTGGAGGCCACTCAACTCGATTTCGCGGGCATTTTTATCGAACACCGTGCAGTAAAGCGTGTTGCCTTTCCGAGTGACTTTGCCCCAAGGAAGGGCACGCGGGAACGGGCTGGCTTGGGTGCCATACACCGCTTCGCCGTTCGTCTGAAGCCATTTTCCAACTCCCAATAGGCGTTCGATCGACGCCTCGGGAACCTCGCCCAACGAGTTCGGGCCGACATTCAGCAGGTAGTTTCCGCCCTTCGAAGCGCAATCAACCAAGTTGTAAATGAGTGTGTCGACCGACTTCCAATTCTTATCGCCCGCATGGAAGCCCCACGAGCCGTTCATCGTCATGCAGCTCTCCCAATCCGTATCCACGCCGTTGGCGGGGATCTCCTGCTCCGGAGTGCCGAAGTCTCCGGCAAACTCCCCTGCCGAGAAGCCGCTCATTCCCGCTCGACCCGTATCAACGCGGTTGTTGATAATAATGTCCGGCTTGAGTCCCCGAACGTAGTTGTACAGGTCAACTCCGCGCTCATGGTTCCATGTGTTCAGCCACTCACCATCAAACCACATCACCGCCGGTTGGTATTGCGTCACAATTTCCTTAAGCTGAGCCTTGAGGAACTTTACGTAGCGGTCAAAGTTCGGCTTTTCGTCAGGTCGAAGGTCGTATTTCTCGCGCGGAGTATGGTCTGGGTGGTGCCAATCAAGAATCGAGTGATACGTGCAGAACATGATTCCTTGCTTGCGGCACTCGTCCGAAAGCTCCTTCAGCGGATCACGCTTGAACGCGGTATTGCCGATATGCCACGACCCCTGCTTGCTCGGCCACATCGCGAACCCCTCGTGATGCTTGCTGGTAATCACGATGTACTTCATGCCCGCCGCTTTGGCGGTCGAAACAATCTTCTTCGCATCGAAGTTGACCGGGTTGAACTGCTTCTGCAGGGGCTCCCAATCCTTAATCTTGATCTTCGCGGTGTTGATCAACCACTCGGAGGCGCCGCCATACTCCTTGCCGTTCCAAGTCCCGGCCGGAATCGAGTAAAGCCCCCAATGGATGAACATTCCGAACCGAGCATCGCGCCACCACTCCATGCGGGCGTCCTTCTGGACCTTGCTCTCATTCATGAACGTCGATTCACCCGACGAGAACGCGCGGAAGCGCTCGATATTCGCCGTGCCGTATGACTCCTGAATGACTAGCCGGAGCGCTTTGCTCGTAAATGGAGCCGTCCGCAGGATGCGTTTATTCCCGATTGTCGTTCCCGAGACCACTGCCGACCACTTGCCGTCGATGCTCGCCTCGACTTTGAAGCTGGCAATCGTCTGACCCTTGGTGATATCTTCCGCGATCTCGATCCGATCGATCAGCGTAGGCTTAGTAAGGTTGAGGCTCACCGTTCGGCTGTTCTCCACCGCGAGTTTGCCGGTAATCGGAGTCTTGAAGGTTTCGTCGAGTTTCGCTTTGAGACCAAGAAGGGCCTTCACGTCATTCTCGTGAATCAACCCGCGGGTATCGGGCGGAACATTGAGCAAGAAGGACGATCCGTGCCCAATCGACTTGTAGTAAAGCTCCTCAAGCTGCCCCGGAGTCTTCACCTTTTCGTTTTCGGAGGCGCGCCAGAACCAACCTGGGCGGATACTGACATCGCACTCGCTCGGTACCCAATCCGCCCCGAGCGGATCGCCGGAGCCAAGCTCGTTGTAGAGCGATGTTCCCGGTTTATAGCGGCTGCGATTGATCGTGTGCCAGTTCGTCTCGGGAGACTCGCCTGCCTCGTTTCCAACCCATCGCACGTCCGGGCCGGCGTCCGAGAAAATCACCGCCTTCGGCTGGAGTCTTCGCACTGTCGCAATGAAGCGATCCCAATCGTAAACCTGCTTCTTCCCGTTTGGACCTTCTCCGTTTGCCCCGTCAAACCAAACTTCAAAAATCTCACCGTAGTTCCCCAGAACCTCCTCCAGCATCCCCACGAAGACGTCGTTGTACTTCTCCGTTCCGTACTGCGGATGATTCCG
Source organism: uncultured Fimbriimonas sp. (assembly GCA_964566635.1). Taxonomy (GTDB): domain Bacteria; phylum Armatimonadota; class Fimbriimonadia; order Fimbriimonadales; family Fimbriimonadaceae; genus Fimbriimonas. The sequence continues at coordinate 72,564 of CAZMJL010000003.1, forward strand.
GTCCCAAGGCGATAGATAAACTCCAAGCTTCAGCCCCTCGGCCTTGCACGCCGCGGCCAGCTCCTTCAATACGTCTCGATTAAGCGGAGATTGGGCGACCGTGTGCGTCGAAAACTTGGAAGGCCACAAGCAAAAACCGTCATGGTGCTTTGCCGTAAGGATCACACCTTTCATTCCCGCTTTCTTAAAGGTTTGAACCCACTGACGGCAGTTCAACTGAGTCGGATTGAAGCTTCTTGGATCCTCGTTGCCCTCTCCCCACTCCTTCCCGCTAAACGTGTTTGGTCCAAAGTGAACGAAGCCGTAGTACTCCATCTTGTGCCACTCCAACTGACGGGGGGACGGCACAGGTCGGGCTTGGGCGGAAGGCAACATAGCAATCAAGGCGGCGACGGTGGCGCAAACCATTTGGCTAGTATAGAAGGCAACCGCGAACCGCCGCAACCCGTACAATGAAGCAGTGATCTGGCTCGCAGATTTCGCTCTTCCCTCTGGTTTGCCAGTCGTATCGATTATCCAGTACGGCATCGGGGGCATCGTCGCATTAATTGGGGCAATTGCCGCCTCAAAAGCCCGAAACGCCTGGAAACAAGGGCAGGGCGACGAGTTTTACGCCTTCGCCCAAAAGAAGAGACTCTTCTTCCGTCCCGGCGCGCCCGCCCACATCGCGCCGATGCGAAGTCCTTTCATGCTAGGTTTCGAGGATTCCGGATACTATCGCGACCCGGTCATCGCAAAATTTGCACCCTACTTTCCTCAGTTCGATCAGACAGTTTTGCAACAACTCGACACCGACACTCCCCCGCCCTCGGCGATCAACATCATGGAAGGTCGGGACGCGAACGGGACGGAATGGACCATCTTCCAACTCGCCCAAGCCAAAGTGGGTGTCACCCGGCACCTCATCGCCGAATCCCCCGTCGTCCTGCCCATGTTCTCGCTGAGACCCGAAACCCCCGCCACTCGGGCCGCGAAATCAGCCGGCAAGCGGGAACTCCAAGTCGAGAACCACGCCTTCAACGACCGCTATTACATCGATACCAATTCGCCCGACCAAGTGCTCCACTTACTCCATCCGCGCGCAATCGATCGAATCATGTATCTGCCGGCTGCAACCTGGGATTTCAACTTTCGGTACATCATGGTGACGATTCCAGGTGATGCCTCGGCGCAGAGCCTCGAAACGTACTACAATGCAATTGCGGACTTCATTCGGATGATCCCCAATTACTACCGGAAAGACTACGCGCTTAACCCCACCCAATGATCGCCTACATCATCATCGGCTCTCTCGTCATTCTCGGTCTGATCCTCATCGTCGTTCCGATCAAGTTCATGAACATGTTTGTTCAACTTGAAAAGACGTGCGAAGAATCCTGGTCCGGGATCGACATCGTCCTCCGACGACGATACGACCTAATTCCAAACCTCGTTAACACCGTCAAGGGCTACATGGACCACGAGAGGGCGGTCCTCGAAAAGGTGTCGCAACTTCGAGAGCAAGGCATGCGGTCGGGCTCGGTAGGCGACAAAATGGCGGTGGAGCAGCAACTCTCTCCCGCTCTGGCGAACCTCATGGCGCGCGCCGAGGCATACCCTGACCTCAAGGCCCAAGCGGGCTTCATGGAACTCCAGCAGGAGCTTGTCGACACCGAAGACCGGATCGCGGCGTCGCGCCGAATCTACAACAACAACGTGCGCGAGTTCAACGCCGCCCTTGAGATGTTCCCCGGAACCCTTTTCAAAGGCGCTCGCCGACCCAAGCCCTTCTTCGAGATCGACGATCCCATCGCTCGACGCCCGGTCACCGTAAACTTCGGGTCTTCTTCATAACCGCTTCAACTCGGTCAACATAATCCTGATGCATCTGCAGGTCGGCATGACCCCGACCTGGGATAATCCAGAGCTCGGCACCGCTCGCTTTGGCAAGTTCCTCAGCTTGGTCGGTGCCGATCATCCGGTCGTCGCCTCCATGGATCACCAGCGCGGGACGTCGCAGCTCGGGCACCGGCGGGGCACCGGGTTCGAGTACCCCTACGCTTGGAATGATCCACCGCCCCGCTGTATCAACCGGATTTATTTCATCCGGCTTGATTCCCACCATCGCCGTTCCAAACCAGATCACCGGGCGGAGCAATATGTCTCCAAACGGCAAATCCTTGCGCAACCACCCCCGAGTGGCCGGCTCGAGATGCGCAAACGCTGAATCCGACACGACCCCCGATACCCCAGGCTCGTCCGAAGCCATCCAGCTCGCCGCTCCGCCCAGCGAGCACCCCACCAAAACCACGCTTTCGGCCTTGAGCTCCCGCACTGTTTTCCGGATGAGCTGCTCTTCTTTCGGTCCAAAGCCCAGCGACTTCTCGGGGTTATCATCCTGCCCCGGCATCGGCAAAATCACGACCTGATACCCTCGCTCCTGAAGCTTCAGCGCGGTATCCGCCCAGTAGTCTCGGTTGCCCTTCATCCCGTGGCTGAACACGAAGACCTCCTTTCGAGGTCCTTCAGCCAATGAAGGGGTGACCCACGCCCGAACCCCCGGCACGGGTTCCCAAATCGCGAATTCCTTCCGAGCAACCGCGACATGCCGTGGCATCTCAACCAGTCGACGTGCGATGGCATAGCAACCACCAAAGTAGGCTCCGACCCCCAGGGCGAGCCACAAAATCATCTTACGAAACCGTCTTTTCTGCTGCCAGGACTGCATTGCTCAATAAACTCGCGACCGTCATCGGTCCGACGCCACCCGGCACCGGAGTGATCGCCCCGGCTACTTCAACCGCAGAATCGTAGTGAACGTCCCCAACATCGCCCTTTCTGCCCTCCACTTTGTTATATCCGGCATCAATAACAGTCGCTCCCGGCTTGATCCAGTCGCCTTTCACCATCTCGGCGCGCCCGACTGCCGCCACCAAGATATCCGCCTCGCGGCATCGATCGGCCAGATCAACCGTTTTGCTATGCGCGATCGTGACCGTGGCGTTGCGCTCAAGAAGCATGAGCGCCATCGGCTTACCCAAGATGTGGCTCCGACCAATCACCAGCGCCCGCTTCCCGGTGACATCGATGTTGTAATGGTCGAGAATCTTGGTGATCCCAAGCGGCGTCGCGCACCGAAACCCGTCCAAGCCCGCCGTGAGCCGCCCGAGCGAGGCGGGAGTGATGCCGTCCGCATCCTTTTCTGCCCCGAGCGCAAGCAAAGCGGCATCCTCATCGAGGTGCTTCGGCAGCGGATGTTGAAGCAAAACGCCGTGAACCAAAGGGTTCTCGTTCAAACGCCCAATGATGTCGATGAGCTCCTCCTGGCTGGTCTTTTCGTCAATCTCATACTGCTCGCCAACCATTCCCGCCGCCGCCGCCCACTTTTTCTTCATGTTGACGTAGGCGACCGAAGCCGGATCCTGCGCGGCAACCACGACATCCAAGCGCGGAGTCACGCCTTTTACCTTGAGCGCCGCCACCCTCTCGGCCAGCTCGGCGCGTACGATTTTCGAGAGTGCGAGGCCGTCAAGGATGGTTGCCATTGGTGGATCAAGTTTACTTGAGCGCCGTCTAAACGATTTCCAAACACTTTTTTCTCACAATGGCGATGTGATGAAGAAAGACTTGTCGCCGGAATATACGCTTTGGGACGAAGATGACCGTCCGATTGGCCGGATACTTAGCCGCCGAGAAGCACTCGGACTTGTCGGAGTTACCGGTTTGGCAGCACTGATAGGTTGCGGGGGGACGGGGACGACAACTTCCACCACGTCAACGACTGCGTCTACTGGTTCCACAGCCTCCACAGCCTCCACAGGAAGCACGGGGACAACTGCCTCGTTGGGCGGAGTCGTCACGTGCGTCGCCGCCACACCTGAGAAGACTGAGGGGCCTTACTTCGTCGATGAACTCTTGAATAGGAGCGATATTCGCTCGGACACCGCGACCGGAGCGGTCAAAGCCGGTACCGTACTCAATATATCGGTGAACCTAATGAACTTGGGAAGTAACTGCCGGGCGATTCAAAATGCACAAATCGACATTTGGCACTGCGATGCGGGGGGGCTGTATTCCGATGAGTCAGCCAACGGCACTGTGGGGCAGAACTTCTTGCGTGGATATCAGCTAACCGATTCAAGTGGCAAAGTGACATTCACCACGATCTACCCGGGTTGGTATTCAGGCCGCGCAGTCCACATTCACTTCAAGATCCGATTCACCCTATCGGGAACGAGTTATGAATTCACGTCGCAGATGTTTTTTGACGAGTCGCTAACGACCACCGTTCATAGCGCAACGCCGTATAACACTCGAGGAACTCGAAATACCTTCAATTCGACTGACGGCATCTACGGCACCAACGGCGCGGCACTCCTTCTATCAGTTGTTCCGAACGGGGCAGCTTATGACGCAACGATGAATGTCGGCATGATTCTTTAACGCCGTTTTTGATAACCTTGATGTGCCCCAAAAGACCCACAGAGCGGGAGATCAGGCAGTGCTACTGCTTGATCGTCCAGCCAAACCGATTGACGATCTTGCCCTGTTCCGAGTCAGCTTCAACCGTCTCTTCCTCGATCTCGACCTTTGGCGCATGGAAGATGCGCTCAGCCTCACCCAGATCAGGGTCCGCCGGCGCCGTTTTGGCATCAAACGAAGCCTTCGGTGAGGAGGCCAAAAGGGTCCCGAGAACGCCGTTGACAAACTTTCCGCTCTCGGCGGTGCTGTACTTCTTCGCCATCTCGACCGCCTCATTGATGGTCACCGCGGGAGGGATGTACGGATACTCGTTCAACTCGTAAAGCGCGAGCCGCATGACATTTCGGTCCACCGCCGCCAACCTTCCGTAGTCGTAGTCCGGAATCTTCGAAGAGATCGCTCGGTCCAGCGCAACCCGTCCTTTCCAAGTGCCCGAAGCCAATGCCCGAGCAAACCGAAACACCAAATCCAGCGTGGCATCTGGGTACTCAACGCCCCGCACAAGCTCTTCGAGCTGCTCGTCGTCATGAAACGCATCAAAAGCAAGCTCCAGTGCCTCTTCCAAGGAAACCTGCGACAGCTCGCAAATGTAAATCGCGCGGAGCGCGCACTCTCGGGCAACGCGGCGAAATCCTAACGGGGTGCTCAGACGGCCTCCCCAGCCAAGAATTTCGGAATGAATCCGGTGTCGAAGTTGCCTTCGATGTACGATGGAGTCGCGGCAAGCCGTCGCAAGAACGGAATGTTCGTCGCGATGCCTTCTACTTCAAACTCATGAAGCGCGGCTTGGAGCTTTTGAACTGCTTCCAACCGAGTATCTCCCCGAACAATCAGCTTCGCGAGCAGAGGATCGTAAAACGGAGTGACCGTCAGTCCCGCGTAACAGTGCGATTCCATCCGAACTCCGCGTCCCATCGGGGCGCGCCATCCCGTGATCTTTCCGGTTGAAGGCGAAAAATCATTATCAGGGTCCTGAGCCGTGATTCGCGCCTCGATTGCGTGCCCTTTCAGCTTGATATCGTCCTGGGTGTAAGGCAATTTTTCGCCGCCAGTCGTCCGGAGCATCAGCTGCATGAGGTCGATGCCTGTGATCTCTTCCGTCACTGGGTGCTCGACCTGAAGCCGAGTGTTCATCTCCAAGAAATAGAAGTTGAAATCAGTATCCACCAAGAACTCGACGGTGCCCGCATTCTGATACCCGACGCTCGAAGCCACCCGAACCGCGGCCTCGCCCATCTTCTTTCGAACCTCGGCAGGGAGGTCGGCATAAGGTGCTTCCTCGACCAACTTTTGGTGGCGCAGATTCTGAATGGAGCATTCGCGCTCACCTAGATAAATCATGTTGCCAAAGCCATCGCCGAACACCTGTATCTCCACGTGACGAGGATTCACGACAAACTTTTCGACGAGCATCTCGCCCGATCCAAAGGATGCCTGGGCCTCCGCTGTCGCCATCTTCCACAGGCCGCTGAGTTCGTCCGGCGAGTTGACGCGCCGAATTCCTCGGCCGCCACCCCCCGCGACCGCCTTAAGCAAAACGGGATAACCGATTTGCTCCGAAACTTCCAATGCTTCGGCCTCGTTTGCAACCGGCCCGTCCGAACCCGGCACGACCGGACAATTTGCTTCAATCGCCGCCTTCTTTGCGCTCGCTTTATCGCCCATCGCCTCAATTGCGGCGGTGGGAGGGCCAATGAACTTCACCCCAAGCGATTCGAGAGCAACGGCGAAGTTTGCCCGCTCCGAGAAGTATCCATACCCAGGGTGAACCGCCTCGGCTCCACTGATCTGGGTCGCCATCAGCACGTTCGCAAGGTTCAGATACGAGTCAGCATTGGTACCGGCGCCGACGCAGATGGCCTGATCGGCAAGCTTGACGTGCAAGCTCTCTCGGTCGGCTTCGCTAAAAATCGCGACGCTCTCAATTCCGAGTTCGCGGCATGCGCGGATTGCTCGGCAGGCGATTTCGCCTCGGTTTGCCACAAGAACTTTCTTCAGCATTAGTATTTCTCGTGCCCAAGATGAGGGCATTTCACATCGCCGCTTGCGGCGTCAATCACATAAACTTCTTTCCCGACCGGGCACTTCCCGACCGATGCCGCGCCAGGAATGTCGGCAACCGTCGTAGGCTTAAACTCTTCGTCGGTCGCTTTCTGAACCTGCATCATCTGCCGAACTTGGCCCAGGTTGCTCTGGCAAGCACTATCGTTGGCACTCGCCATCGCGTTTCCGAGCACGGTCTTGCCTCGACCATCGGCCTTGGCGCGAGGAGCCGTATCCGACGTCCCCTTAAACAAAATCACCGCCGCGATCATGATGATCACGATCACAACCAGGCTCGCCACCAGCGACTGGCCAGACTGGCGAGACCTCATGGCAGAACCTCCATCACGACCTGTCCGTACTCCACCGGGTCGCCATCTTCAACCAAAATATCGGCGATCGTGCCCTTCACCGAGCTCACGATGTCATTCGTGATGCCCAAGGCAAAAATGGATCCAATGACGTCTCCGACCTCGACCGTCGCCCCCGAAATCAGAGGCACTTTGGCGGTCCGGAAGATGCCCACCGACGTCGCTTTGATCAGCTTGTTGGTGGGAGTGGCGACCGTCTCCCCGCCTGCGACGGGTGCTGCGGGAGCCGCCGGGGCCGGCTTTGGCGCGCTTTTCTTATCAATCACGGCCACGAATTTCGTTCCCGCAATCTCAAGCTCAACTTCGTTCATCTGGTTCTCTTGAGCCAGAGTGAGCGCGTGCCGAACTAAGTCAAAATCGATCGCCGCCATCTTAGTGAGAGAGTGTACCAAGTCGCATGGAAACGCACTAATCCGAGGTGTTATTTGACTTCCTGAACGCAGATGTCGCTCGCGACTCCGCTTCGGCTGAGGCTCACCGCCGCAACCACCGTCGCGGAACCGAGCTTGACCGGCTCCTTGCCCATCACCCAAGCTGACCACTCAATGGCATCGCCACGCCGGGTTCCGAGGCAAACCGCCGCGCTCATGCCTGCCTCAGCCGGAGCCGCCGAAACCTCACCATCCGCGATCGAGACCCCGGGCTTCTTCGGCTTCTTCGGCCCTAGCCAAGCCGATTCCGGCACGAACGCGTCGTCTTTGTACAGCCCGCGCTGCAACCCAGTCGCAAGCAATCCCCAGTTCTTTTTGAGCGCCTTGAAGCTGAAATGGACATTCCCGGCCGAGGCTTGGCGCTCGCGCGACATCCGAATCTGGTCGCCAATCTCCTGCGCCTTCCAGGCTCCGCCGTTGGGGTCAACCCGGCTGGTGTAGAGGCCCGGCCAAATGTGACGCTTCATGTCGTTCTTGCTAATCCAGTAATCCAAAAGCGTCGGGTACGCCTGTGGAGTTTGCGAAATCGGCCAGTACAGTTGCGGCGAGTAATAATCGCACCAACCCTTCTTCAGCCACTTCTCAGCATCGGCGTAAAGCTCAGCGTATTGGTCTACCCCTGCCTTGATCCCCTCCGGAATGCCCGGACGATAAATTCCAAACGGCGATATCCCAAACTTCACATGGCACTTCTGCCGTTTGATTTCCTTATACAGAGCCTCGATGAAGTCGTCAACATTCTTTCGTCGCCAATCGTCTCGGTTCAAGCGACCGCCTGAAGCCTGATACTTCGCCCAAGACGGACCGTCGGGGAAGTCAACCTTCTTTTTGTTGTCGTCCAAGATCGGATACGGGTAGAAGTAGTCGTCGATGTGAACGCCGTCGATGTCGTAGCGCTTCACAACGTCGATCATCACGTCCAAAGATCGCTTCTGCACGGCGGGCTCGCCCGGATCCATCCACAAGTACTTGCCGTACTCCTTCACAACTCCCGGATTCGTTTTCGCCAAGTTGTTGGTCGCCAAAGGACCCTTCTGCGACGGGTGAAGCACCCGGTACGGGTTGAACCAGCAGTGCAACTCGATTCCGACCTTGTGGCACTCGGCGACGGCATACGCCAAAGGATCCCAAGCGGGTTTCGGCGCCTGACCTTGAAGGCCGGTCAGGTACTCGCTCCAAGGCTCGAGCTTGCTGGCATAAAGCGCATCCGCGGAGGGTCGAACCTGGAACACTAGCGCATTGAGGTGAAGCGTCCGGGCTCGGTCAATGATCGCCTTCAGCTCGTCCTTCTGTTGCTCCGTCGAGAGGTCCCGTTTGCTGGGCCAATCGATGTTGTCGACCGTAGCCACCCACGCTGCCCGAAACTCGCGCGGAAGCGGCGGCAAGTCCTTCAAAACATCGGACTGAAGGATCATCATCGAAAGCGCAGCCGTGAGCATGTGCCTAGTCTACGGTAAATTTTCTGGGTGAGTCAGGATTCCAACATCACCATCGGGCGCATTTCTACAACTCTCGAATGGCTGATGACCCCGGTCGGACTCCTTATCGATGAAGTTCAATTTGAGGGCGAAAACCTCCGAATCAACCCCGATGAGCTGGTGAAATCGCAAGGTAACGGGACGTTCACGGCTACCGTCAAGGCGAAGTCGATTGAGGTTTTCCTCGAGAAGCTCCAACCGGCCGATCTGTACGAATTCGAAGTCGCCGTCAAGCCGGACGGCATTCACATCGAAGCCAAAAAACAGGTGATCGTGCCCATCCCTGTCACCGCGCAGGCCGTCCTCGAACTGTTTTCGCCCGAATCGCTCTCCATCCGACTCATTTCGGCCGCCGCCATGGGTGCGGGCCTCAAAAACCTCGTTTCAACCCAAATTGAGCGAATGAATCCGATCGTGGAAGCAAACATGTTCCCGGTCCGCGTCGTGTTTGAGCGGGTTGAGCACCGAGAAGGGGAAGTTGTGGTCTTGGGTAGGGTTACCCTCTCCTAGGTACACTAGGTATTCATTCGGGCGAGTGGCGAAATTGGTAGACGCACTGGATTTAGGTTCCAGCGGTTAATAGCCGTGAGAGTTCGACTCTCTCCTCGCCCACCAAAGAAAAATCCCCAAGGCGAAACACCTTGGGGATTTTTCTTTCTCGAAGAATGCGCTTAGGCTTCGCTGTCCGAAGATCCCGATCCGATCACGCCGTCCTTGTTCAGGTCTTTGTGGGTCACGTTCTCTGCAGTTTCGATCGCCTTGTCTTTGAGGTCTCCAGCCACGTCCACAACCTTATCCTTGAGGTCTCCAGCCGCGTCAACCGCTTTATCTTTCAGGTCGCCAGCTGCATCCCCAACTTTCTCAGCCGCTTCCTTGCCCTTCTCCAGAGCCTCAGCCGCCATCTCCTTTGCCTTATCAAAAATACTCATCGTTTTCCTTGTTGCCACGCCATATGAAGTGGCTCAAATAGTATGGATCACAAACCGATCAGTTCGGCTTAGTAATGCTCGAAGCTCCGCTTGAGCTCGCCGAAGACGAATTGAAGTGCCCTTTAACCCGGATGTTCGATGCGCCCGATGCCTCTGCCGCGAACTTATCTCCCGAGAGCTTGCCATCAAACGAACTCGCGCCAGAAGCCTCGATCGAAACGTTTTTGGCCGTTCCCGAGACATTGATCTTCGATGCACCCGAAAGCTCGGCAACGAGCTTCTCCAAAGTGACCGAGCCAAGCGAGATCGCACTCGCCCCCGAAGCGTCAGCTTGAACCGTCGTTGGCACACCGAAAATTGTAAGCCGACTCGCTCCCGAAGCACTCAGGTCAAGCGGGTGCTTCCCGATCCCCTTAATCTCAAGCTTAGTCGCCCTACTCGCATCGACTGCGCTGATCCGAGCCGTCCGACCTGTGATTCGGAAGCCATTCTTGGTACTCACCGAGCCCTTGATGGAGACATACAAGGTGTCCTGCTTCACTTCGGTCTGAATGTAAGGCAAAAGATTCGCGTCCGCGCTGATTGTCAGCGGTCCCGGAGTCGTCTCGAAGAACTGGCCCTCAAAGGCCGACCCGATCACGATTTTTGAGTATGTGCCGACCTTCCTGCTCTGGGTGGTGAGCTTCCCATTACCGACCACAGATTTGTAGCTTTGGACGGCGTGGGTCGCCGCATAAACGTAACATCCCAACGCCAAAACGCCGATCGGGAGAGCAATCAAACCTTTCATCAAACCTGGTACGGAAAAAGCGCCTCCGGAAGTTACAAGCTAGGCAATCGGGTGCCCAATCAATCCCGCTTCAGGCTCAAAATGCCGGATCGCGACGCTGGGCAAAAGAACTTCAAGCCTTGTCGCAAGTGCCCGCATTCCCGGATTTTCGGTCGCGTAGTGTCCAGCCGCCGCGATCACAAACCCATGATTCGCCGCCTCTAGGCTAATGTGATGCTTCACCTCGCCCGTCACAAAGGCATCCGCGCCAGCGTCGAGTGCGGCGCGCCACTCCCCATCGGCCGCGCCACCGACGACGGCCACCCGCTCGATCATCCGCGCTGGATCACCCCACACGAGCACCGGACCCCGAAGCTGATTCTCCAGGAACGATTTGAATTGAACAGGCAACATTGGCTCCGCCAAATGTCCAATTCTGCCTGCTGGCTGCTCCGCCAGGGGCGCAAGGGGGATCACGTCAAATGCTGGCTGCTCATAGTTGTGTTTAGCGATCATCGCCGAAATCACCTGATCGACTTTGTGCTGAGGACACAGCATCTCAATTCGCGTCTCTTCAATCTCGTCCGACTTTCCAATTCTGCCCACGTAAGGGTTCGAACCCGGAAGCGGCTCAAAGGTCCCGATGCCTTGACTCTTGAACCCACATCGACGATACAGCCCGATATTTCCCGCGCCGTTCTCCGCCATCACGTCGAGCAGAACATCTTCCTGTTCCCGCTGGCAAAAAACAACGATCTTGCTGTAAGCCACCGATGCCGCGCTTCCGAACGAGGTCACTTGCTCGAGCCCGAGCAAGCCCGCCAAAACATCGTTAATTCCCCCCGGAGCGGAATCCCAGTTCGTATGAGCCGCAATGTGTGCGATTCCATGTCGGGCCAGCTCCAGCGCGAACGCTGAGTCAGCATTGCGGTCAGTAAGGGACTTCGTTCCACTCCAAAAGATCGGATGGTGCGTGATGACGAGTTCCGCGCCGACGCTCTTCGCCTGCTCAACAAGCGCCAATGAAGGATCAAGCGCGGTGACGATGCCAGTCACTTCCGCCGACCGAGAGCCGACCAGAAGACCGACATTGTCAAAGTCAAACGCCCACCGAACGGGTGTGAAGGTTTCTAAGGTCGCAAGAACATCGCCAACGGTCGTCATCTGCCAACAATTATGGACCTTACCAAACAAAGAGGGGAGGCATCTTGCCTCCCCTTACTCTGCGTCTGTCCACTTACCGGACGATGGTCGCTGCCTTTGTCAGATTTACTTGATGATTGCTAATTTTTTCGCCTCGTTGCGAACAATATGCAGCCAGCTTCCGCATCGCCTCTGAAGCAACCTCGTCAACCGGCCCAGGGCTGGTCAAACAAAGTCCCAACAACGCAAATGCTTCGTCTTCGGTGAGCTTGAGACCTCTATTAATTAGAGATTCCATAAGTGCTCCTCCTTTTTTTGAGACACCTAAAGTTTACGGCAAGTTCGGTGCCAACATCACTTTATCGGCTTCGTTATGGAAATCTTAACAATCCTTGGGTCATCGGACCCATTTTCTGCTCACGAATTGATGCGGTAACCTCGCCGCTATGCCTTCGGACGAGCAGTTTTTCCGACAAATGATTCGGCTCCGACACCTTGAGGTCGCCCTCACCAAGCTCTCTGCCGCCGGCCAACTACGTGGTTCATTGCACCTTTGCGAAGGCCAAGAAGCGTGTCCCGCTGGTGCATGCGCCGCCCTTAACCAGGACGACTACCTCACCGCCACCTATCGAGGGCACGGCTACGTCCTCGCCAAGGGTGTCGATCTCGACGCAATCGTCGCCGAAGTCCTCGGTCGCGCCACCGGGCTCTGCAAAGGCAAAGGTGGCAAGATGCACCTCTTTGACCAAGACTTCGGCGTGCTCGGCACAAACGGCATCGTCGGTGCCGGAGTGGGAACTGCCTGTGGTGCCGCCATGGCCGCCAAACTTGATGGCTCGAAAAGGGTTGCCCTCACCGTGTTTGGCGACGGAGCCATCAACCAAGGCCACCTGCTTGAGTGCTGGAACATGGCCGCTCTCTACAAGCTTCCCGTCATCTTCTTTTGTGAAAACAATCTCTATTCCGAAATGACGCCGCTCAGCCGCTCGCACGGAAACACAAATCTCACTGAGCGCGCAAAGGGCTTCGGAATCGAAACCGCCGTCACCGACGGAAATGATCCTCACGCCGTGTTCAAAACCGTCGACGAGGCAGTGGAGCGCGCCCGAAAGGGAAGCGGCCCCACCTTCATCGAGGCGATGACCTATCGCACGACTGGGCACTATCAAGCCGACTCCGGGACCGCGTACCGAACCAAGGAAGAAATCGATCTCTGGCGCACCAAATCCCCCATTCTTTCCCTGCAAACCAAGCTCGGCAAAAAAGCCACAAAAATCGACGAGGAAGAGTTCGCCCTAGTGAACGCGGCGATTGAAAAAGCACTCGCCTCGCCGGCACCAACCCCAGACCAAGCCACCACGGAGGTGTTCGCATGAGCAAGATGACTTTTGTTCAAGCCTGCAACGCCGGCATTCGCCAAGAGCTGAAGCGAGACCCCGATGTGTTCCTCATGGGCGAAGATATCGCTCACTACGGCGGCATGTTCCGGGTTACCGAAGGGCTCCTTAAAGACTTCGGCGCAGACCGAGTCATCGATACCCCCATCTCCGAAAGCGGTTTCATGGGAATGGCTCTCGGGGCGGCTTTGGCAGGAAAACGTCCGATTGCCGAGCTAATGTTTATCGATTTTGGGCTAGTGGCGATGGACCAAATTCTGAACAACATCGCCAAAACGCACTACATGAGCGGCGGACGATGCGCGGTTCCAATGACGATCATCACCCAAGGCGGCGGCTACCGCGGCGCGGCGGCCCAGCACAGCCAGATGCTTGAAGCCCTTTTCCTCCACTTGCCCGGAATCAAGGTCGTTCTTCCATCTACTCCCGCCGACGCAAAAGGGCTGATGGCGGCGGCAATTCGAGACAACAACCCCGTCGTCTTCATCGGACACAAGCAACTTTTTGGCAAGCAAGGCGAGGTTCCGGATGGCGAGCATTTCATCCCGCTCGGTACAAGCAATGTAGTGCAACAGGGAACCGATCTGACCATTTTGAGCTACTCCTTCACCGTCGATCTCGCACTCAAGGCCGCCGAAGCCTTCCCAGGAAAAGTAGAGATTGTCGACTTGCGCACGCTCAATCCGCTCGATTGGGAAACCATCACAGCCTCGGTCAAGAAGACGCACCGCGTCATGATCGCGCACGAGTCCCACGCTCGATGTTCGGTCGCATCCGACCTCGGATTCCAAATTCAGCAGCGGCTCTTCGACGAGCTTGATGCCCCCGTCGAAATCGTAACCGCCCTCGACGCACCGATTCCTTTCGCGCTTGAACTCGAAAACGAGGTCCTCCCGACCGCCGGAAGGATCGAAGCGAAAATCCGGGAGATGATTGGGTGAGCCTCGCGCTGGTGACCGGGGCCGCGCAAGGCATCGGCAAAGCAAGCGCTGACTTGCTCGCTTCGCAAGGGCACCTGGTGATCAGGGTTGATCGTCAAGACGGCGTCGATCTTCAACTCGACCTCATGAACTTCGACGCTTTGAATTCCGCAGTCGAGAATCTGATAGAAACGCCTCAGATTCTCGTCAATGCGGCAGGAATGTGCCTTACTCGCCCGTTTTTCGATGTCGAGCAAGCCGGATTCGAGCGGATGCACAAGCTCAACGTTCAGGCCCCGCTTGCCCTGATGCAAGGCATCGCGAAGCGGCTGATCGCCGAAGGGAAGCCCGGTTCGTTTGTCAACATCACGAGCAACTCAGCCTTCATGCCCAAGCTCGAACAGCTCGACTATGCCGCAACCAAGGCCGCCCTGATCTCAATCACAAAATCGGCCGCCCTCAGCCTTGGCCCCCACGGAATTCGGGTCAATGCCGTCGCTCCGGGCATCACGAACACACCCCTCACGCAAAGCATCGCCAAGCAACGAGCCGAAATTCGCGGAGTCTCCCCCGAAGAAACCCTTGCTCCGGTGGTGGGTAGTTTGCCGCTCAAAAGGATGGCGGAACCCCAGGAGATCGCTCAAGTCGTCGCTTTCCTCGCCTCGGATGCCGCAAGTTACGTCACCGGGCAAACCTACACCGTCGATGGTGGACAATGGATGAGATAACCCATGGCATTTAACGGACTCTGGCACGCAAGCTTCACCGTCTCCAACCTTGAGGCGTCCCTCGAATTCTATTGCGGACTCCTTGGAATGGAGCTACACCACCAACAGGTGCAGTGCAACGAATACACCTCAAAGCTGGTCGGCTTCAAAGATGCCGACCTGAAGGTGGCGATGCTCCGCATCCCGAACGCCTTTGTTGGCCCATCCAACCACCACCTCGAACTCGTTGAATACGTTCACCCGCGCGGGGAAAAGACCGACGTCACCACCAATCGTCCCGGGGCTCCGCACCTTGCCTTTGTCACCGACGACATCCATGGCGATTACGCCCGACTTTCCGCCGCCGGGGTGCGCTTCAAGGCCCCCGAGCCAGTCGCCATCGAAGAAGGCGTGAACAAGGGTGGATTCACCGTCTACTTCCTCGATCCCGACGACATTACCCTCGAAATGCTGCAGCCTCCGACTGGTCGCCCATGGGGCTCGGTCAACGGCGTCCAACTCCAAAGGCCATGACGAAACTAGTCCTCCGCACGCGCGAACAAGAGACATTTGAGAATGCTCTCGCCTGGCAAATCGAGGATTTCCGCAAGGTTCGCCCCGACATTGAAATCGAGGTGATCGCCGCCCCAATCAGCCAGCACATGTACGAAATGGTAACCCAAAAAGGGGCCGCCAACGGAAAAGGCGACATTTTCCTGTGCTGTACTGACTGGCTACCGGAAGCGTTCGCGATGGGGCTCATCGAGCCCCTCGACCAATTTGGACCCCTAGAGGGTTGGCCCGACGGTTGGCATCCCGCGATGCAAAAACTGGTTTACCAAGACAATCAGCTCATCGGCATCCCGTGGCACGATGGACCCCAAATGTTCATCTACCTCAAGCACATATTTGAGGACCCCAGCCACATCGCCCAATTCGAAGCTCGCTATGGCTGGCCGCTCGATGTTCCCAAAACTTGGGACCAGTTTCGCCAAGTCGCCGAGTTTTTCACGCACCCCGAAAATGATGAATGGGGTTGTATCTGCGCTGGCTACACCGACGGCCACAACAACGTCTACGACTTCCTCATCCAGCTTTGGAGCCGTGGTGGAACCCTCCTGGACGAGGATTTTCGCCCTCGATTTGACAGCCAAGAAGGCATTGACGGCCTCACCTACCTCCGCGATCTCTATCGCGATTTCATGCCCAAAGAGGCACTCAACCTCGGCAGTGTCGAGGCGGGAGACTACTTCGCAAAGGGCAAAGTAGCGATGATGTGGAACTGGTGCGGGTTCGCAGCGGTGTGCGAGATGCCCGAGTACAGCAACGTCGTCGGAAACATCGGACTCGCCTCACTTCCTGCCGGAATAGAGTCGGTTTCGCTCAACATCTACTGGGCAATGACCATCACCTCGGGCTGCCGCGATAAAGCCGCGGCGTGGGAGTTCATCAAGCACATCAGCCAGCCCCACTGCGACAAAGTCACCAGCATGATGGGCGCAAATGGCACTCGGCTCAGCACTTGGCGCGACCCCGAAGTGCGGGCAAAGTATCCCCACTACAACATCATCGAAGATGTCCACGGGCAAACCAAGACGCTTCCGGCAATTCCTGAGTACAACCTGATCAACGATTGCATTTCGGGCGCGGTTGACGCGGTACTCCACCGAGGCGCGGATCCCGCCGAAGCTCTCATTGCGGCGGCAGAGGCGGCCACGGTTCACCTGCAGATGTCGGGGAGGCTGTCACGGAGCTAAATCAATCCCCCCAGATGCCGGTCACCAAGCGGCCGATCGTAAGCATCGGCGCGGGCGGAATTGTCCAAAACGCGCACTATCCAGCGTATCTGAAGGCCGGATTTTCGGTTGCGAAGACCTTTGATCCCAATCCCGCCGCCGCTCAACATGCGGCGTCCATGGTCGGCTCGAAAGCCGTCGAACAGTTCATAGACGCCCACGAGAATGGAGCGATCTATGACCTCGCCATCCCTGGCTCGGCAGTCCAAAACACCCTCCAAAACATCCCGGATGGGTCATATGTCTTAATCCAAAAGCCGCTTGGCGAGACGCTGGAGCAAGCGGAAGAGATCGTAGACCTCTGTGACTCAAAAGGCCTTCATGCCGCCGTGAATTTCCAGTTGCGATGGGCCCCCTACATGCTCGCTCTCCAAGACCTCATTCACCAAAACAAACTCGGCGAAGCCCACGAACTTGAATTCAAAATCAACGTGCACACCCCTTGGTCCGAGTGGACATTTCTCGAGAAAGCCCCGCGAATGGAGATGGTGTACCACTCAATCCACTACCTCGATTTCATCCGCCATCTTTGGGGCGAGCCAGAATCGGTCAAAGCGCACAGTATCCCCGACCCGAATTCGCCAAAACTTGAGTCAACCCGTAGCACCGTGATTCTGGACTACGGTCGAATGAAGCGCGCCACCGTGAGCACCTACCACGGGCACACCGCGCCACCGCGCCATCAGGAGTCTTATCTGCGCCTCGAAGGAAGTAAGGGCGCCGCTTGGGTGCAGATGGGGCTGAACATGAACTATCCCAAAGGAGCCGAGGACCGATTCGAGTATTGGCTCGACGGCGATGCCGATTGGACCAGTCTTGAACTCAACGGAAGCTGGTTCCCTGATGCCTTCATCGGACCGATGGCGGCGATGATGATCTGGGCCGAGGGCGGTCCCGCCCCATCGACCGAGGTGCATGACGCCCTCAAGACGATGCGCCTAGTCGATGCTGCCTACCGTGATTCGGACGCTGGCGGCGTGAAAATCTAAACCCGACCTTAACATTCCAGACGTTAAACTAAAGACATGTCTCTTTCTCGTCGCTCGATCCTCTCGCTTGGCGCCGCCGGAATGGCGGGTGCCGCACTGCCAATTTCCGGAATTCTCTCCAGCGAAGTCCAGAAGGGGCGAGGAAAGAGACCGAAGAACATCATCTTCTGCGTCGCGGATGGAATGGCGCATCAGATCGTCGCGATGACAAATCACTTCCAGCAAGCGGTGAATGGTCACCCTTCCTACTGGGCGGAACTTTTGGAGCGACCAGATGTCGTTACCGGACTTCAAGAGACGCGATCGCTCAGCAGCATCGTCACCGACTCCGCGGCGGCGGCATCCACTTGGGGAAGCGGCCGAAAAATCTGGAACCGACAACTCAATTACTATCCCGATGGCACGGCATTGACGCCGCTCTACACCATCCTCAAGGAGCAGGGCGTCCGAACCGGACTCGTCACCACGACCACCATTACCCACGCCACGCCATCCGGATTCAGCGTCGCCATCGACAACCGAGAGAAAGAAGCCCAAATCGCCGAGCAACATCTGACTCGGGGAGTCGACATCTTGATGGGCGGCGGCGACAAATTCTTCAGCGGTTCAAAGCGAAAAGATAAGCGCGATCTGTACACCGAATTCGCGGCCAAAGGATACAAAGTTGCCAAGACACGAGATGAAGCAATTGGTCTCAAATCAGACAAGATTCTGGGCATTTTTAGCGACAGCCACCTCCCATTTAGCCTGGATCGCGATATGAGTGAGGAACTCCGAAAGAGTGTTCCCACGCTCGCCGAAATGGTTACCGTTGCGCTTGATAACCTAAGAGGTGCCAAGAACGGTTTTGTGCTCCAGATCGAGGGCGGAAAGGTCGACCACGCTGGGCATGCGAACGACATCGCTGGTCAAATTCACGACCAAATTGCCTTCGAGGAAGCCGTCCGAGTTGCCATCGAATTCGCACAAAAGGATGGAGAGACATTGGTCATTATCACCAGCGACCACGCCACCGGCGGCCCATCGCTGAACGGTGCGGGCGATGAGTATTTCGATGCAACCGCTGGTTTCGCAAGCATCGCCAACCATAAGTGCACCTTCGGAATCACGTTTGACGCGATCGGCAAGAAGCCAAGCGCAGACACTGTCCGCGACGTGATCCGTGATAAGTACGGCTACGGACTGAAGCTCGAAGAGGCCGAAGCGGTCGCGGCGACCGTGAACGGGAACTCACCCTTCAAGTTCCTCGAACTGCAAAAGGCTCCCAACTCAGTGCTTGCGCTCGTGCTCCAGAACTACTCCAAAGTCGGCTACACGAGCCTCAATCACACTTCCGAGCACGTGCTGGTCAGCGCGTTTGGCCCCGGTAGCGAGCAAATGCACGGCATCACCAACAACATCGAATTCTTCAACATCATCCTCGGCGCAAAGGGAATCAAGTTCGAAAATGCCCCGCAAATGAGCTTCGAGGATGCTCATCGGGCGATGGAAAAGAACAAGGATGGCGTATTTGCCGAGCTTGAAGAGTGGGAGACCTCTTGCGACGAGTGCTCCTGTAGCCACCACGCATAATTGAATTCTCGCCGTCCGGCCCGGTGCCGCGCCCTTCCCGGCCTCGCGTAGCGAGACCGGGACTGCGCCCCGGACGGCGATCAGATATCATCTCATAATGACCTTACTCGCGGCGGTCATCACCCTCGCCGAACTGAATTCAGCCGCAAGTAACGCAAATATTTACGCTCAACCAATCGGAGCGCGGATGGAGTTCTTCGCCCGCAAATTCATCGACACCCCATACGTCGGCGGCACGCTCGACACCGAGCCCACGCGGGAGCAATGCACCGTTCTGCTCGACGGACTCGATTGCGTGACCTTCATGGAAACCGTTTTCGCGCTCGCCCGAACGCCGAACCCAACCGAATCGAAGCTCCGCGACGCCGTCACCCAAACCCGCTACTGGAACGCCAAAGTGAACGGATATCTCAGCCGGCTGCACTACACGACCGATTGGTTCTATGAAAACGATCGCCGGGGGTTCGTGAAGGACATTAGCGCCCAGTTGCCCGGCGCAGAACTCATGAAGCGCACAGTCGGCTACATGTCCAGCAATTTCGAAAAGTATCCGGCTCTCAAGGCGAACCCCGACCTTTTGCCCAAGTGCCGCGAACTTGAGGTGGCCAGTAACGCCCGAACCAAGTGGTACATCCCCATTGCTAGCCTCAAACTCGCCGAAAAGCAGCTAAAAACTGGCGACATCATCGGCCTCGTCGGAGGCGCAGAGGGAATTGATATCAGCCACGTCGGACTCATCATCGTCCAAAACGAAGAGCCGCACTTCGTCCACGCCAGCAGTACAAAGCGCAAAGTGACCTTCGACGAACGCTTATCCGACTACCTCGCAGGATCCAAAAGAACCGAAGGCATCATCGTCGCGCGTCCAAGGTAACCTAGACGCTTCTCCGTGCCCGGAAACCCAAACCGCCTCGATACTCTCAAAACTCTTCGAGCCGCGAATCTCGACGGTGCCTTTGCCACTGCCTTCATCACCCTCGTCGGCGGAAACTTTATTGTCGGCTTCCTCAAAGAGATCGGTGCGAAAGACATCTGGCTCGGACTCCTAACCGCCATTCCCGCCATCTGTGGACTCGCTCAGATTCCTGGCTCTGTATGGGGCCGAAGCTTCGTCAGCTTCAAAAAGTACGTCGCTCCCGGCGGCCTCATCTGGCGACTTCTGCACATTCCGCTCTGCGTACTGCCCGTCTTTACCGCTCTCAACGATAACTTTCGACTCACCACAATCCTCATCTTTTCCGGGATCGCGTCGCTCGTCGTCAACCTCGTTAATCCCATCTATGGCGATTGGCTCGCGCGGCTAGTTCCCGATTCCCAACGCGGCGCATTCTACGGCAAGCGAAACTCGCTGATGGCGGCCATCGGCACCGGAACCGGACTACTCGGCGGTCTACTGGTCGATGCTCTCAAAAAAGTCACCGCCGAACCCCAGCAAGCCTATTCGGGAGTCTTCGTTTTTGGCCTCATCTGCAGCTTCGTCAGTATGCACTTCTTCTCCCAGATGTCCGATGTCGAGCGGGAAGAGCCCATCAAAGCCAATCTCCGCGAGACCGGAAAAGCGCTGGTGTCGCCATTTCAAAACCGACAGTTTCGCAAGCTGATTCTCTTTTTGTTCGTCTTCATCGCTGGTCAATCGTTCGCAGGATCGCTCTGGGCTGCCTATGCGATTGAGAACCTGAAGTTCACCCAAACTCAGCTTCAGCTCCTCGGTCTATTCCATGCCGCGGGCAACATCCTCATGTCCAAATGGTGGGGATTCCTCGCCGATAAGTACGGCAACAAGCCCATCCTCGCTATTGTCGGCATGGGAATGCTCCTCACCCCGACCGCATGGCTCTTCACCCATGGTGGCGCGCCGGGCTTCAACATGGTGCTCCTCTACTCAACCCATATCCTTATGGGGATGGTTTGGAGCGGCGTCGCCCTCTGCCAATACAACATCATTTTTAGCACCTCGCCCGCCGCCGAGCGGTCTACTTATCTCGGCTCCGCAATGGCGGTGCAGTCCGTCGCGGGCGCGGTTCCGCCCTTGCTCGGAGCCGCGATGCTCGGCTTCTTGCGAGATGGCCACAGCGCCGAAGTCGCCTATAAGCTCACCTTCTGCGGTGCGATCGTCATTCGATTTGTCGCCCTCCTCCTCCTCATCCCGGTGAGGGAAGAGGGAAGTGCATCCTTCCGCTCGACCGTCGAAAATCTCAAGAGCGTGACTCCGCGCGGTATCCGCGCGATGCGAAAATTCACCACCAGCGGCGACGCCACCGAGCGCGAACACGCCATCCAAAGGATCGCCGGACAAGGCTTCACCCTCGCCACCGATGAACTCATCAAAGCCCTCCACGATCCCTCGCCCCGCGTAAGAAGGCAAGCCGCCTCGGCCCTCGGTCGCCTCGGCGACACCGCCGCCGTCGAGGAACTCATTCACCAACTTAGAGAGCACCCCGACCTTGTTGAAGAAGAAACCGTCGAGGCGCTCGGCGATCTCGGCGACCCTTCCGCCCTTTCCGAACTCATCAAGGTCTTGGATGCCCCTCGATCCGTCCTTCGGCGCGCTGCGGCGCGCTCCATCGCCCAGATTCCGGGAGCCGCCGAAAGCCGAGAAACCGTCGACGCCCTCATCCATGCCGCCGAAAACCCCTCTGACCCTGACCTCCGCCGCTCGGCCCTCCAAGCACTGCGCAACCTCGAAGCCCCCGGAATCGAGGCGACCGTGAGCCATGCACTCGTCGACAAACACCCCTCCGTCCGAATTGCCGCCGCCGAGGCCGCCGGAGAACTCGAACTGAAGAGCACCGCCGAGGCGTGTCGGGCGTCTCTTGTGCTTTATGACGACGAAGGCTGCGCCGAGGTCGCCTACGCGCTCGGAGTAAACGGAAACCTCGAAGATGCTCCCCGCATCCTCGCCGTCGCCAAAAGTTGCGTTTCGATGACTACCCGCCGGCGTTGCCTCCTGGGCGTGGCGCGGCTCTTTGGGGTCGAAAGCCAGGCCTACCGGGCGATGATGACCGCCGGTATGGAGCGCGACCAACTCATCATGACTCTCCTCACGGTTGGCGGCAAGCGCTCCAAACATGCCAATGCCGCCCTCGAAGCTCACGCCGAAGGCAACGAAGCCGAGGCAATCAAGGCCCTCTCGCTCGGAAGAGAGGCCGCGATCCTCACCGAATTCGAAATCCCCGAGGTCTTCCTGCTCGCTTGCGTCATCTACTCCGAGCGAATGGCAACCCGCACCGGGCGCTAGATTTATGCATCGTGAAGCCTCCATTTTTGTTGACACTCAGATAGTGATGGAGTTCGATTTTCGTGATCGAATGGATGAATTCATCCCAGACGATTGTGAGTCCGCCGAGTTTGTCATCTGTCTCCCAATTATCAGGGAGTTGGAGCGAAACAAGGATAATCATACAAACAATAGAAAGCGCGCTCGCATTAGATCGTTCTTGAACTGGATGTATGAGAACGTGGATACGAACAATACGATTTCAGTCTCGAATCGGAGCAGAGTTCGAATTTCACTTGCTTACGAATACGATTCGCATCACGTCAAACCAGTTTTTCAGAATGCCGACGATGACCTGATTTGGCACGCATCGTATGCGGTCAGGTTTTCACAAGGTCGGGTTGCGCATGTACTGAGCGATGACGTCGGAGTTTTACTTCGCGCAAGGGCGCTACCTCAAGTGATCCCTTTGCGGCCATCGCCAAGTCTTCGAGTCTCTCCAGAGTCTGAGGCAGCACTAAGTGAGCAAACGAAACAAGTGATCCGAGAGTTCGCAAAGGAATTGGCAACGCAAATTGTGAAAGAGATAGCTTCCGATCACGACGCGGACAGTTCAAACGGGGAATCGGAGGGACCAAAATGACCTACGACGAATTCGCCGGTCTCGCCCTAGCTCTCCCCGACGTCGAAGAGAAAGTCGGGCGACATGAGATCGACCTCGTGCGCAAAGGTCGCCACATCGCCCGCCTTCGCGACAAAGGCACCACCCTCGCCATTCGGGTTCCGTGGGAAGTCCATGACGAACTCCTCGGCGCCGAAGGCACCAAGTTCTTCAAAACCGACCACTACCGGCGGTATCCCTATGTGCTAATCAAAGTTGATGACCTCGACCCCCAAACAGCTCGGCGAATCCTAACCGAGTCGTACCAAGCCGCTCCGCTAACCGCGTTGCCGACTCAGCACCGCCCTCTGAACGCTCAAGACCGGCTGGCACACAACGCCCGCCGCATCAGGAGCCGATGGCTCGCCGTACGTGGTGATTTGCCACACCAGATTCTTCCCCACGCGCTGGAGAGACCCATAAAGCGTCACCTTCCCCACCTTGAAAACGCTGTTGAGCGAGTTCGCGACCCACTGCTCCGACAGAACCGCGCCGTTGCGCTCGTCCACTTCCCACTTTCCCTTCGCCGCATCCACCTCGCGCAGCAAATAGGGTCGAGTATCCTGCGATTTCTCGCCGTACACGATCAAATACTCAAACTCTTTCGGGTTGGGTGTTCTCGTGAGCGAGAATCGCATCGGAACATCCGTGGCTTTCTGCTCGCCAGCCTTGGACCATTCCATCTTTCCCGCCCAATTCCCCAGAAAGTCATCCGGAAACTTCGCGGGCGATGGCACCTGGGCAAGCAGCAAACTGACGGCGAGCATTCCTGAAGACTACTGCGCCTCCTCGCGCAAGCGCCGTCTGAATGAAATGCGGGCCAACAGCATCACTACAATCATGCATCGAAATGCGATGCAGGGGAATCTACAGAACCTTTCCCTCTCGGGCAGCTTGCGCATACTCAATCAGGGATAGCTTGAGGTGTCCGGGACGCACCAGTGCATTGTCAATTATTGCCTCTACTCTCATGGGATGATATCTATGCAGATGCCCCAAGCCGTGCAAGGCGCTGAATTGGCATTCGTACGATCTGCAATTTAGAGCTACATCCAAAACCCTGAAAATTGGCTCCAAGAGATACTCCAATCCAGAAGATCTGGCAGCGAGCGAAAGTCCACCGCAATCCCAAATCATATGCACCGCCTCTCTGGCGTCGCCAATGTTTGCAAAGTTTGAATTAGAGATATAAGGGTCTAGGAAATCTTCATAGAAGGTAGAGAGTCCCATAACCGTCGCAATTTGCTGCTCTCTTGGAACAGCCTCGGAGACGACTGCGTGCCAGTATTCGCAGTCCACACTTTGAATGAAGTTGATCATGTGACCAACTTGCGCGGGGTCTATATCTTTGCAAATCTCTGGAGATTGTCGAAGCAGTCTTTCCAGGAATTTGGCGACGACTTCGTCTGGCATTGAATGCATTCGCAGATCGCAATTCCACCTGTCCTCATCCGAATCAAATGAAGACAGAATGCCAAACCACTCCTCAAAGCTCAGTTCAGGGCTGTCCATGTTCGTCGCGCAAGCGCCGCTCAAACCAAAACGCCCCAAACGGCAGGTTTCCGGCAATGAATCCAATCACGACCTTCCCGAACGGCCACTTATCCGCGACCCACACCCGCAGAAGCGCGACCAAAAATACCAAAAACAATGCGCCGTGAATCGATCCCACGACCTTGACCGCCATCGGCATATCCGCCAGATACTTCAGCGGCATCGCGACAAAGTAAAGCAAAATCGCCGAGACACCCTCGACGAGGGATACCTTCCGGAAGAAATCAAGCGCAGACATCTACGCTCAGTTTACTGGAACTCATCGCGAGCCCCGGTTCGTCCTTAATCACATGAGAAAAGTAACCCTTGGTGCGGCAATTATGCTTTCCGCCCTCGCCTCGCCGTGTTACAACGACAGCGATACCAACCTCACCGAGCTTCGCGACAACCTCGATATCACTTACGCCATCGCCGGAAGATTTACTATTTATCCGCCCGAATACTACAAGCGGCGCATCGAAATCCAAACCGCGAACCTCAAACGGAACCCCAACGACCTCACCGCCTACGACAACCTCGCCGTCGCCTATGACCGCCTGGGCAAACATGACGAAGCCATCGCCACCATCCGCAAAGAGCGCGCCCTCATCGAATCGGGCAGGGTGAACCCCCTCACCGAAGTCAAGGACGAATTGGTCCCCAACGCGCCGCCCGTCAACCATCGCTACACCGTCGAGGCCAACGAGGGCACGTTCCTCATCCATCGCTGGATCACGAATGGCGGAAACCCGAAAAACCTCTCCGACGCCATCGAAGCCGAAAAACACATCGCCAAAGCCATCGAGATCAACCCCAACGCCCACTTCGGCCGCGAGTTCGCCCAGCTCTACTGCATGCGCGCCATCCTAAAAGGAGCCAAAGAAGGCGACTGGAAGCGCAACTTCACCGAAAACCTCATCGCCCTCGCTGACCGCGACAAAGTCGACCGCAAAGACCTCCGCAAAGGCATCGCCGGAATGATGGTCCTCGGCAACGCCTGGAACTCGACGATGATGTTGAGAGCGATTGAACGTCTTGTCCCGACGGATCAACAGGTCGTAATGTTTTGTCAACTACGGGTTTTGGAACTAGAACGCATGTTTCCGATTTCGGGATACCGTAGTGCTCTTCTCGAGGTCAGCACTCCGGACAACAAGCGAATGGAGTACGAGCATGATATGGAATTGCTCATCGCGTTAAGGCAGAATGCCATCGATTACCAGGCAAACCAAAAGGAGTACATCCTCAATCAACTTGCCCTTGGTAGCCACCCGGACACCACCGATGGATTCTGGTCCGCGCTCAAAGATGTGCCCGAAATCGACAACAGCCGTTACAAAGAAGGCGTTCCGCGTGCGTTTGCGATGCGCTCCAATCTAAACCAGCTCTACCTATGGCTGGGCGGACTCACGGCCGCCGCTGTCGCGCTAATCCTCGGCCTGGTCATCTTCGTCAAGCGTCGCCGTGCCCGAAAAATCTAGCTCCCGCGACCTAGCAACGAACTCCGGTTGCACCATCCTCCTCGCCGGAGGTTGCCTCGTCGCGGGGTTCATCATGATCGTCATGGGCGACTCCGGCCCGAGCAAGACCTACCACGCCGGCGGAATGCTCTGGACAAGCTGCCTCTACCTCGTCCCGTACTTCTTCATCAGCCTCGCCTGTCCGCCAAAGGGCCGATGGGCTGGACATAGGCAATCTATTGCCATCTTCGGCTGGCTCAGCCTCGGCGCGAGCCTTATGTGCCTTGTCGAGTACCTCTCCAACCACACCTGCTGTACGGGATCCATTTACGGTGACATCCTTGACGTGATGTCCTTCACCTGGCTCCCCGCCTTCTGGCTCGTCAAAATCGCAATCAACTCGATCGATGCAAGAAAAAGTAGCAACGGCTAGCCCCACCGGGATCGCAGGCGTTCCGCCTGCATCGCGAGATTGGTGAGGTTGACTGTGACTCGATAATTTCACTGAGACAAATAGCTCTCCAGTGAAAAGCGCAACCAAAGGTTGACTTTCGTCCCTCAACGTGCCCTATTAGTGAAGTGCGGTATTTGGGAGTGCGCGATGCCAGTCGCGCTTTCGCTTTCGGAGCCGAATCACCACAGAAACCTGCCGCCAAACTTTGACCCAACGTGACCCAACTCGCGACCAAGAATCAACGCCCATCGAACCTAATGACCCAACTTTATGCGTCGCAGTTCTCGGGGCAACTCGAGTCCCTACAGCCCGAGCCGCGACCACATCGAATCCACCTTCGCCACCACGTCATCCGACATTGTAATCAGCTTCGGATAGTGGCGCGAAAAGCCGTTCTCGCCTGGCCACTTATGCGTGCAGTCAAACCCGATCTTGCCGCCAAATCCTTCCGCAATCGAGGCATGGTCAAGCTGATCTACCGGACCCTTGTTCATCAAAGTATCGCGCGAAGGATCACAATTCGCCCCGATCCGGAAAAGGCATTCACCGATGTCCTGCACATTACAATCCTCATCAAAAATGAACACGAACTTAGTGAACGACAGCCCACCCAGCCCCCAAACCGCGTTCATCACCTTATAGGCGTGACCCGGATACTTCTTCTTAATCGAAACAAACGCCATGTTGTGGAAAGTCGCCTCCACCGGAAGGTTCATGTCCACAATCTCGGGCACCGAGAGCTGGATCATCGGCATGAAAATCCGCTCCACCGCCTTACCCATCCAGCCGTCTTCCATCGGCGGCTGACCCACGATCGTCGCCGGATAAATCGCCTTCTCGCGCATCGTAATCGCCGTGACGTGAAGAACAGGGAAGTCCTCGGCGAGCGAATAATAGCCCGTATGGTCCCCAAAAGGACCCTCCAGCTTTCGCTCGGAGGGGTCGATGTAGCCCTCAATCACAATCTCCGCATCCGCCGGAACCATCACGTCCACCGTCTTGCACTTGACCGTCTCGACGCGCTGCTTCCGCAAGAATCCGGCGAAAAGCATCTCGTCAATCCCTGGCGGCAACGGCGAGATCGCCGAAAAGTTGTAAACCGGGTCTCCGCCCAGGACAACCGCAACCTCCAGGTTTTGCCGCTTTTCGGCAGCGTCTTCCATCTGCCGCGCGCCGGTCTTATGCATCTGCCAGTGCATCCCGCAAGTCTTCTCGTCGTGGATCTGCACCCGGTACATCCCCACGTTCCTCTTGCCCGTATTGGGGTCGTGCGTAAACACCAGCGGTAAGGTCACAAACGGGCCGCCGTCCTCTGGCCAGCACGTCAAAACCGGGAGCTTCCGTAGGTCAATCTCGTCGCCCTGCCAAACAATCTCCTGACACGCCGCCTTGGAGACTTCCTTGGGCGGAATGTTCTTCAACTCGCCCAGCAGCCACGGCAGCTTCTTCAACGCTTCGACCGGACCCTTCGGAAGCTCCGGCTTCAATAGCTCGGCAATCCGTCCCGCGTGCTCCTCGAAGTCATCGCACGAAAGCGCCCAACTCATTCGCTGGCGCGTTGCCATCGTGTTGATCGCGACCGGAAAATCATACTTCCGTCGATCCGTCGGGCGCTCGGCAGGGTGGATCGATGGGTTGCGCATCACCGCGCTCATCACGTTCGGCGACGATGTCCGATGAGTCGGCCCCACCACGTTCTCGAACAGCAACGCGGGCCCGCCCTTCTTCACTACGCGATCCGTAATCTCGGTGATTTCCAAGTACGGCGACACCTCCTCAGTGATCCTCTTTAGCTCCCCTTTCGATTCAAGGAACTCCAAAAAGTGTCGGTAGTCGCGGTACGCCATGCTCGCCTAGAGTCTACGCTAAGCGAACTTTCAAAGTTTTGTGAAATTCCGCGTCGGAGCAGGATTTATTAAAGCGGCTTCGCCGATTTGAGCACGCTCTTCATCGCTGACTGGAGCAACTTCTCATCCACGGGACGGTTGCCGTCCCGGTCCAAAATCCGCACCACTGGCTCGATCCGCTGGAATCCGCCCGTCGCCGAATCAAGGGTCGCCGCAAGGTCGAGCATTTCGAGGCCATTGACCAAAACGTCCTCCAGAGATCGCTTTGTGAACGTACCCTCCTTCCGGCGCAGATACTCAAAAACTCCTCGGATCGGACCAGAACCTGAGCCTGCGCAAGCATATTCGTCGTTCAAAAACCTCGCGCCGGCGCCGTCAAAGAAGTACAGCACGAACTTATCCGCCGCCTTATCGTAGGCAGCCAAGATTGGAAGAAACACTCCGATCCCCTCCATCGCCGAGGCCGCATTGCCCGCCAACGAGCGGCTCACTTCGGCCAGCTTGCCCTCCAAAGAAAGCTCCTGCATAACCGAGCGGCGGTAGTACTTGAACGAGTGCTTCAGATACCGGCAAATCTCGACCGAGCGGGCAAATGAGCCGCTAATCGCGACGACCGTCGAGTCATCAAGCGGCATCACCTTCTCGGCCTGCTCAAACATGATCATGTTGCCCATCGTGGCTCGGCGATCGGCAAAAATCAGAACTCCATCATTAAATCGCAATGCGAGAACGGTCGTTCCGTGCGCCTCGTCAGGATGCGCACCCGCCTTGATAAACGGCTCGGGCACGAGCTCATGAAACGGCTTTGCAAGTGCAGAAAGGCTCATTGGCCCGACCTCTGGCGATACTTCTTCGCCTGATCCGGATCGACGCGCTTGAGGCGGCGCAGAAGCTCGTCGCCGCCATCGGGCTTTTGCACATCCGGCGCCTTGGGGCCGCTGTCATCGCCCAGCTTTCGCTCGGGCGAAGTCGGAATCTGGCGTTGAGGTTGCTCGGCGTTGATCATTGCATCTCCTTGAGGGCGGTCACAAACGATTCTACGTCAGCGCACTCCGCCAGCGTCGCGGGATATTCCTTTTCCGGCGGCAGATCGATGAATTCGTTGTTGATTGTAATTCCGCGCCACCCGATAGTTTGCAGCTGGTCGCGGAACTTGGTGACCGCCACCGATCTCGCCAGTGCCCTAGAGTGCGGAACACCTTTTAGCCGCGCATCGGTAATCGGCGGGTGTACTTCGGCGGCTTGCTCAAGCGCGTAGTACAGCCCTTCATATGGGTCGATATTGTGAAACTCCAAGTCGTAGGAGCGCATGTCGCCGTCCTCGCCAAACTCCGCCTTCACTTGGTCAAGGAGCTGACTCTTTGAAAGCCACTCAATGCGCTTAACTACCGCAGGTAGAGGCGATGAAATACCTTGAATCAACTCCATCGAGCTCTTGGCCACCCATTCCATCTCTGGATCGACCTGACCGAGCAGAGCAGTTTCGGCCGCCCGAGCATAGCTACCAAGGATCTCCTCTGCTCTGTTGATGACCTCCTTGTCATTCGGAGAGCGGCTAAAGTGCTTGAACTGATCCACCGGATCGTCAATTTTCCACTGGGGTACTTTTCCGGCTTCGAGCAAGTACAAGGCGAGCTTGACAAGTCCTACTTTCAGGGCGCAAGACACCTCCATCATGTTCGAGTCGCCCGTAATCACGTGCAACCGAATCCACTTCTCTGGGTCGGCATGCGGCTCATCGCGGGTGTTGAAGATTGGGCGGCGCCACAAGGTCTCCAAGTTCATCAGCTCACTCAGGTGGTCGGCGCGTTGGCTGACTTGAAAATCACACGGCTCGCCACTTTCAGAGCCGACTTTACCGGCTCCAGTCAGGAGTTGGCGAGCGATTAGTATGGGAACGATTGCGTCCCGAATCGCTTCTGGCGAGTGCCGCCGCGAGACCAGATAGCTCTCATGCGTGCCGAAAGACGCCCCATGGAAATCAGTGTTATTCCGGTACAGACCGACCCTGCGACCGGTCTTAGCCGCGTAAGCCGCCGCCGTGGCCAGTAGGTAGCCATCGCCCAGCGACACTTCCCGAGCGAGCTGAAAAATCGAAAAACACTCCGGAGTGGCGTACTCCGGATGCCCGTGGTCGTTATAGAACCGGGCTCCATTCGGCAAGACTCGATCCGCCCGGATATCCCGAGCGTCGCCATAAGTCTTTCCTTTGTCGAACCGAGCATCGTTCGGATCAAACTGAAGGCGGTCTACCGAGAACCCGCGTAAGTCGTTTCGGGGATTTTCAAAGCGATAATCCCAACCTTCAAAACAAAGACTCGGAAAACCTCTCACGAAGTCTTCCGAGTCTTCTACTTGGGTTTCGGGTCCTCGCCCTTCAATTCTGAGTCCGTACTCAGTATCGATTCCGGCGAGGATCCGATGCATTTATCGTCGAATGACGACGATCTTTCCGGTAGCTGGGAAGCCAGCCGGGGCAGTCGGGAAGTTGAAGTCGATGAACTGGGTTCGTTGAACAGAGACCGTCGTTCCGCCCGATGCGTTGTAGCGAGTCGAGATCGTTCCTGCGACCTCACCAACTCGGTTGGTGGTTGCGTTCACATCACCGATGTTCTTGATCGGATAGAGGAAGATCTGGTTGGTGCTCATGTCGAGGTAACCCCACATCATCGAAGTGATGGACGCCGACTTGGTGCCGTTTGCGTTTGTAGTGATCGTCTGATTGATGAAAACCACATCTTGTCGCTCATCGTCGTCGCTGCTTGGGATCGAAACTGCCTCGAAGCTGTGAACATCGCGGAGGTAACCGAGGTCTTGGATCACACCTGTGACTGGGTCTTGTCGCTGAATGAAGTGGTTCTTCCAGATTCCTTGGAACGAAGTGATCTTTCGAGCAAGGATCGGATCAGGAGCCGTCACATCGGTCGGGTCAACACCAAGAGTGGTGTAGCTTCCAGGAGTAAGCGAGGTTGCGATTCCTCCGGGCAGAACTGCCGGTGAAGAGTATCGTCCTATAACAGAAGCGTCTTGTCCAGCCGGGAAGATCGTCTCGAACGGAGCACCGCCCACGGTTGGGTCGCCCGAACCAAGTGCGTATTGGTCACCGCTGAAGAAGATTCGGTTTGCGGAGCCGCGACCTTGGCTCAGGTCAGGTCGATTCGCTGCCGGAATCGAAGAAACATCGAAGCAAACATAGTCGCTCATCATCGACCGAACGGTGGTCGTGTCGCCGTCAAGCTTGTTGATTGCCGTAAACCAGGTGCTATCCCAGGTAGGAACGTCGCCCGATCCCGAGTTCACGAGCTCGATGGTTGCGCCATCGAGGAAGATCGGAACGTGAGTTAGGCGGCCGTTGAAGATACGAACCTGAGCAGGAACTGCCGCAGGAATTCCTGAGATTGACGAGAAGCTTTGAACCCCAGTTGCGGTCTCAATGGAGTACCGAACGAAGTTAAGGTTGAGCGTATCGAAAATTCGCGAAGGCGAGCTACCAAGAGCAACGTTCCACGAAATCATCTGCGACTGGTTCGAAGTCAAGGTCAGGTTTCGCTCGGTAAGGTCGGTCATCTCGAGGCCGATGTTGTCCGAGACCGAAAGGTTTCGAGCAACTGCGATTTCGTCTCCCTCAGCGCGGCCTGCACCCGTCAGAAACACGTACTGAACGAGGGCTGGCGAAGTGCCAAGGTTCACCGCCGCAACTTCAGGGAATACTCGCGACCCCGAAGTCGTTGCTGTGGTCGCTGTCGTTGCAGTCGTCGA
The DNA here is from genome assembly GCA_964566635.1 of uncultured Fimbriimonas sp. Lineage (GTDB taxonomy): Bacteria > Armatimonadota > Fimbriimonadia > Fimbriimonadales > Fimbriimonadaceae > Fimbriimonas. Next base: position 104,501 of record CAZMJL010000003.1, read on the forward strand.
CGTTGTAGATGTCGTTGAAGTCGAGGTCGTCCCCGATCCCGTGTTGCCTGCACAACCAAAAACAATTGCAGCGAGCACGCCTACGCCCGATACCTGCTTCATTACGTTCCAATCAATTCGACGATGCATAGTTTGCCCTAGCGAGAAGAGTGATCGGAGTATAGCAAGTTATGTTCCCTCTTGTGTAGTTTTTTTCATGAATTCACCCCGTAGGTACACTGATACGCTGTGCGAAGGGACGACCTGCTTGACCTAAATGATGTCCTTCAACACCCAGGGCGAGAGCTTGCGGTCGACATCTCTACCGAACTGCCCGAAATCGAAGATGTCGATCTTCTCAGACCATTAGAAGGTTATCTCGAAGCGGTCTCCACCGGAAACGCATTACTTCTCACGGGAGAATTCAACACTCGGGTCGTGCTGGAGTGTAGCCGGTGTAGCCGGCCGGTCGAAGTCGAAATCGCGTTTCCCCTTGACGAGCAGTTCGGGGTCGTAGGAATCCCCAGCTCGCTGAGCCATCAGGATTTTGCCAAGATCGAACCTAACCTGGATGAGCCGGTCAAGTTCTTTGAAGAGAACAACCTTATGGTCGAAGTTCTCCTTCAACAAACGCTTTTGCTCAACATTCCCTTCAACCCCGAGTGCGAGGGCGACGAAGCCATCGAGTGCGCCAGGCTTCTCGAAGCGAACGCCCAACGTGAGATTGAGTCCGATAAATCCGAGCTTGGCAAGCTGAAAGCCCTTCTTCAGGAGGAAGAGTGATGTCGGCGGCAAACCAAGGCGTTCTCGACGGACTCAAAACCGATCATAACATCGTTGTGGACGCCATGGGCGGCGACAATGCCCCCGATGAAATCGTGCTCGGGGCGATTCAAGCCGCTCCGCTCGTGCAAGGCAACATCATTCTCGTTGGGCAAAGAGACGTCGTCCAAAAGTCGCTGTCCAAGCAAATCAGCGGCTCAATCCCGACCAACATCCTGGTCTACCACGCCTCCCAAGTCATCGAAATGGGCGAAAAGCCACTCGATGCCTACCGTAAGAAGAAGGATTCCTCGATGCTCGTTGGGTGCCGATTGGTGAAAGAAGGGAAGGCCAAGGCGTTCGTCTCTGCAGGATCAACCGGAGCTGCATCCGCAACTTCACTCCTCACCTGGCGGCAAGTCCACGGCATCCACCGACCCGCAATCGGCTCGCAACTCCCCAATATGCATGGGGGCTTTCTGATGCTCGATTCCGGAGCGTCACCAGATGTCGATCCGGAGCACCTTGTGGAATTCGCAATCATTGGCCGCGCCTACGCGGAGCGAGTGATGGGACGCAAGAATCCCAAAGTCCACCTCATCAACATAGGAGAAGAGGAAGGGAAAGGTAACGCCTTCGCCAAGCAAGCGCATAAGCTCCTCGCCCAGCACGAATGGTTTGCCGGGAACATCGAGGGTAAAGACATGTTCAATTCGCCTTGCGACGTGGTGGTTTGCGAGGCCTTTGTCGGCAATACCGTCCTCAAAACCGCCGAGGGCGTCGCCGAGATGTTCGCGAAAATGATCAAAGCCGGAGTGCCCACCAACAAGCTCATGCAAACCATGTATTGGCCCCTGAAGAAGGTTATGAAGCCCATCCGCAAGCACATGGATTACGCAGAAGTTGGCGGATCACCGCTCCTTGGACTTAATGGAACCTGCATTATCGCCCACGGACGAAGCAACGCAAAGGCGATGAAAAACGCGATCCTGATGGCCGATAAAGCCGTCCGAACCGAGCTTGTCGAGCACATCCGCGAGGCTGTCGACCGAGAGCTACCCTCGGCAAAACAGGTAGATTCACAACCAGCCGAATGAACAGAAACGCCGTCATCAAAGGGGTTGGCCACGCACTGCCAACCAAGGTCCTCACCAACACCGAACTGAGCGAGTTGGTCGATACCAATGACGAGTGGATCGTTCAGAGAACGGGAATCCGCGAGCGGCGCATCTGCACCGGCGACGAAGGATGCTTCGATCTCACTCTCCAAGCCGCCCGTCAAGCGCTAGAGAATAGCGGATTGAAACCAGATGACATCCAAATGGTCATCGTGGCCACCGTCAGCGGCGATTACGACTGGCCGACCGCCGCCTGCTACGTACAAGACCAACTCGGTATCAAAAATGCCGGTGCCTTCGACCTTGGTGCGGCGTGCGCTGGCTTCATCTACGCCGCTAGCGTCGCAACGGCAATGATCGAGAGCGGACAGATTTCAAATGCAATCGTGGTCGGCGTCGATACCCTTTCAAAGCAAGTCAACTGGAAGGATCGCTCCACCTGCATCCTTTTCGGAGATGGCGCAGGCGCAGTCATCATGGGCGCCCAAGAATCCACCACTCGAGGAATCATCAAAACCGTCCTCCTCAGTGACGGTAGCGGTGCGCAGCACATCATGAACGAACTCGGCGGCACCAAGTATCCGCCCAAGAGCGAAGACTGGTTCGCCCGCACCTACGGCATCAGAATGAACGGCAACGAGGTCTACCGCTTCGCAATCGGAGCGATGGGCGATGCCTGCGAGCGAGTGCTTCACGATGCTGGAATGACTGCCGATCAGGTCGATCTATTCGTGCCGCACCAGGCGAATATTCGAATCATCGAATCAGCAGCCAAGCGACTAAACCTTCCTCCCGAAAAGGTTTTCATCAACCTTGAAAAGTACGGCAATACGAGCGCCGGATCGATCCCGCTCGCCCTTTACGAGGCCGTGGAGCAAGGACGACTCAAAGAAGGAATGGTTGTCCTCACCGTCGGGTTCGGAGCCGGACTCGTTTGGGGCGCCAACCTTATCCGCTGGTAATCAACACCCTTTGACTTCGCTCAGGTGATCCGTCTCAATTCGCCTTAGCGTTGCCCCGAGACCGTGCATCGAGAAGCCCTCGGCTCTGGCAATTGCTTCGATATGCGGGATCAGCGGCTGGATTGATTCGGCCGACATTCGGCTCACTGATTGGAACTTGAAAAAGTCCATGACGTTGACCGGGCTCTGGAATCGACCCGCGCGCGCCGTCGGGAGCGTATGGCTCGGCCCGAGCATATAGTCTCCAGCGCTCTCTGGAGTCCATTCACCCATCAAAATGCACCCCGCCGTCGTCAAAAACGGAACGAGTGCCTCTGGCTCGGCGACCGCCAAAGTGAGGTGTTCCGGCGCAAGGGAGTTCGCCAGACCAACCGCCTGCGTAGCGTCGGCAACCAGCATCGCATGGCTCGATTCGTATGCCTTTCGAATGCCCTCCGGGTCTTTCGCCAAAGGAATCAACTCCTCGCATTGCCCCAAGATCTCGTCAATCTTCGCCTTCGACCAACTGATGAGGTAGGCGAGGTTATCTGGCGCGTGCTCGATCTGAGTCAGCAGATCAACTGCCGCGAACTTGGCATCCGCGTGCTCGTCGGCAATGACGCAGACTTCGGACGACCCCGCATAACCATCAAAACCGCAGATTCCAAAAAGCTGTTTCTTCGCCTCATTGACGTACCGGTTTCCCGGACCAACGATCTTATCGACACTCTCAACGAGCGCCATTCCCGCAATCGCCGCCGCACCGCCCACCTTCATCGCCCGGCGAATCCCGATCTCTCGCATCGCCACCAGTACCGCCGCTGGTAGCTTTCCATCTGCCCGGGCCGGAGTTGCTATCACCACGTCATCGACACCCGCCACCAGTGCCGGAACCGCGTTCATAATCACCGAGCTTGGGTAAGCCGCCCGCCCTCCAGGCACATAAACCCCGACCTTGCGCATTCGCACCAGCCGCTGCCCAATCCCTTCGTGACTCCAAGCGAGACCTTCGTCAAGACCCGCCGTCATCGCATCCAACTGCCGCTGATGAAAGTCGCGCACACGCGAGTGAGCGATTTGAACGGCTTCAAGAACATCTTCAGAAACCGATGCTTCCTTGATCTCATGCTCGGTGACCCAAATTGAGTCCAAGTTCGGCGAGTCAAACTTCCTCGCCGAATCCAGCAACGCTTCCTCACCACGCTCATTCACGTCGGCAAGAATCTCGGCGACGATGCCCTCTACCGCCTCATCCTTCCTCAGGGTCGACCGGGAGTAGTAGTAGTGATATCGTGGCGGAAGTTCTTTGATCTGCATCAGTTCAACATTGCCAAGGCGCGCTCGGCTCGCCGGGCAATCCGGTCCGGACCAAGTACCGCCATCAGCTCAAAAAGCCCAGGCCCTGCCGTCTTTCCGGTAAGCGCAACCCGGGTCGGATGCACGATCGGACCAAGCTTTTCGATCCCATTCGCCTCCTGAAACGCCACCAGCGATGCCTTATGCTCATCTACGGAAAGCGGACCCGCCGAGTGCGCACTCTTCAAGTGCTCGAACAAAGCGCGGACATGCGCCTGACCAAACCACTTCTCGACCGCCTTCGGGTCCATTGCCGGCTCATCCACCAAGAAGAACTCGCACGCCTCCCCGAACTCGATCAGGTTTGTCACCCGCTCCTGCTCAAGCGTAATGCACTCCAGCGCATACGGACGGTTGGTCTCCAAAGCCTTCACCAGCTTTTCAAACTTGGCGTAAATCGCCTTCCCGTCGCGCTTTGGTTGATTCGGCAACGCCTCTTCATCCTCAAACGCATCCCAAAAAGCCTTCGTGTGCTCCTCACGGTAGAGCCCCTCGATTTCCTGGGCGACTTCCTCCGGCGTCATCGATCGAATGCGGTGACCGTTAAGCCACTTCAGCTTCTCAATATCAAACTTCCCGGGGCTCGGCTGAAGCCCAGAAAGCGAGAACGCCTCAATCAGCTCCTCTTCGGACATCGCCTCGCGGTCGTCTCCGGGGGACCAGCCGATCAGCGCGATGAAGTTCTTCAGCGCCGACTTCAGGTAGCCCTGCGCCATGTAGTCCAGAACACGAGTCGCGCCATGCCGCTTCGAAAGCTTCTTGCCATCGGCCCCAACGATGACCGGACAGTGAACGAAAATCGGCGGCTCCCAACCAAACGCCTCAAAAATTAGCCAGTGAATAGGTGAAGTCGAAATCCACTCTTCGCCGCGCAGAATGTGGGTGATCCCCATCAAATGGTCGTCGACCATCGCCGCGAAATGGTACGTCGGCATTCCGTCACCCTTGATCAGCACCGGATCGGGCAGCGTGTTCGAATCGAATTCAACGCGTCCGCGAATCAGATCTTGAACCACGATCTTGCGGTCGCGAGGCACCTTCAGGCGAATCACGTAGGGCTTACCCTCGGCGATCGCTGCTTCAACCTTTTCGGGATCAGCATCGCGCCAATCGCCGCCAAAGTAGCCAATCTGCACCTTGTTGATCTGCTGATACTCGCGCATCTGCTCGATCTCCTCGGCAGTATCAAATGCCTTGTACGCGTGTCCCGCCGCCTCGAGTTGCGCGATCTTCTCTGCATAGATGCCCTTGGCCTGACGCTCCGACTGTCGGTATGGCTCATGTGGTCCGCCAGGAATATGGGGTCCCTCGTCAAACTCAATTCCGACCCATCGAAGCGTCTCGACAAATTCGTGCTCGCTTTCTGGGTTGTAGCGGCTCCGGTCGGTATCTTCGATTCGCAAGATGCACTGCCCACCGAGCTTCTTGGCAAGCAAATAGTCATACAACACCGTGCGCAATGCGCCGACGTGCAATAGCCCAGTTGGGCTTGGCGCGAATCGAACTCGAACTGACATCTACCCTATAGGGTACCGGACTGGAACTTGACAGCGAACTCCTGTCCGCACTCACTATTGAGTCGTATCGTTCAACTTATAATGCATGGGAATGCTCCTCGCCACTCTCTTCCTCCTCCAGCCGCGTCCGCTCCTCCTCGCGCATGTCATGCCCTGGTTCGAGAAGGATGGGTGGCATTGGAAGATGAACGCCCCATTGTCGCCCGGGCGAGTCGCTTCGCACTTCACTCCCCTCGACGGCGCGTATGACTCCCTCGACAAAGCGGTCGTCGAACGGCAAGTTCAGCTGATGAAGGTGGCAGGCTTTGACGGCATCATCGCCGATTGGTACGGCACCCACAATTGGTACGACTATCCTGGCATCCATAAACGCACGGAGCTACTCTTCGAACTCGCCGAGCGAGCCGGACTCAAGATCTGCGCGATGTACGAAGACCAAACGGTCAAAAATGCGATCAAGGGCGGACTTGCAAAGTCAGAGGATGAACTGAAATACGCGCAAGCCGATGGTGCAGGACTCGCCAAATGGGTCAGCCGCGAGAGCTGGTTGAAACTCAGGAACAAAAAAGTCGTGTTCGTTTTCGGTCCCCAACACTTCCGAACCGAGCATTGGAGGAGGTTTCTCGCCGCTGCCGGCTCGCCGACCCTCATCAGCGAGCACAAACAAGTCGAAGCCGCGGGCGGCGCGTTCGACTGGCCCGTCCCGAGCGAAGGAATCGCATTCACCGAAAGGTATCCGGACCGGGCAAAAAATTGGTCGATCAAGGTCGCCTGCGCATATCCCAGATTCAAGGATTATTACAAAGCAGGCGGCGTGAGCGAGGGTTATGGCGAGCTTCCCGACGACAACGGCAACACCTATCGCAAAACCCTCAAGCTCGCCCTCGAGTCAGGTTCCGACGCAGTCCAAATCGTCACCTGGAACGATTGGGGTGAAGGCACTCAGATCGAACCCTTAAAGGAGATCGGCCTTCGCGACCTGATCGAGACCCAGCGCGCGCGCCGCCGAATCGATCCGACCTTCCGATTTACCGAGCAAGATCTTAAGGCGATCCGAAATTAGACTCGCCACAATTGGTCGAGAAGCGTCAATTGCTCCTCGGTGCCAATCGTAATTCGTATACACGAGTCAAGCGGAGCCGCTCCCGGCTTGCGCACGAACACGCCATTCGCCAACAACCGCTCCATTTCCTCGGTCGCTCGCTCAACCGAGCCGCAATCAATTGTCACAAAGTTCGTCCAGCTCGGGAGTGGCTCAAAGCCTCGCTCCTTTGCCATCTTGCTCAGGATTTCGCGCCCGAGAGATGTCTGCTCACGAACCTCCAGCAACCACTGCTGATCCTCAAATGCCGCCGTTGCCGCCGCCTGAGCAACCGAATTGACCCCGAATTGAACCCGAAGCTTGCTCATGGCTTGAATTGTTGCCTCGCTCGAAACCGCCCATCCAAACCGCAGCCCCGCGAGGCCATAAATCTTGCTCAGCGTTCCGAGTTGAACCACGTTTTCCGTCTCAGAGTTGAACGACGGCAAGTTCTCCGCATCGGCGAACTCCTGATACGCGCAGTCGAGCAACAGCACCGTCTCCTGAGGCAGATTGGCGGCAAATTCTTCGATCAGCTCTCCCGAGTGAAACCATCCCGAAGGGTTGTCTGGGTTCGCCAAATAGACGATTTTCGCCCCGGTCGCGGCCTCAAGCAGACCGTCCAAATCCGGTTTTCGATCACGATAGGGGACCGCGATCACCTCGGCTCCCGCACTTCTCGCCGCCAAAGCAAACGTCGGATAACTCCCCAGAGTCGTCACCGCCCTCTCACCCGGATTCAAGAACGCCCGACAAGCCAGATAAAGCAGATCGTCGATGCCACTTCCTAGCACACACCGTTCGGGGGCTGGCTCGAAGCAAAACTGCTCACTCGCAATCGCCCGCAAGTCCCGCGCCTCCGGGTCTCCGTAGTTTTGCACTCGCTCGAGTGCCTCTTGCATTGCCTCCACGACCAGCGGTGACGGTCCAAATGGACTCTCATTGGCCCCCAATCGAAGCACAAAGGGTCGTCCCAATTGCCGCTCAAGCTCCTCGGGAGCAACAAATGGCACCGTAAATGGCAGGGCCTCCGAGATTGCCGAATATCGCATAAACCTTCTCAGTTTGATCTAATCAATAACAAAACACCCCCGGCACAAAGGCGCGGGGGTGCTCAATGGTTTGGTAAGTCTTACTTCAGGTCAATCGGCTTGGCGAACTTTGCCTCGCCAAGGTTCACTTCTGCGAACGAGCACCAGATTTGAACGCTCTTCACACTCTTGATGTACTTCGGAAGGGTCACTTCGAGGTTGGTCTTGTCGCCGGCAATCGTGATGCGCTTGAGCAAGAATGCGTTCCCGTCCTTGTCGATCACTTGGAAGTGGGGCGATGGGCTCTTGGGCACCGAGAAGTCCTTGCTGAGGCGAAGCACGTTCTTGCCCATTTCCTTGCTAAGAGTGACGGTTCCGCCGTTGACCTCAATCCCCATGAACTTTCCAGAGGTCGCTCCCATCATCTTCTCCATCTTCATGGAATCTTGGTGATGAGTTGCGAAGGCCGAGGCAGGCAGAGCGCTTACCGAAGTAATTACAATAGCGGCGACGAGGTTGATGAGAGTAGTTGTTTTCATTTGTTTGTTCCTTGTGGTTTGTTCTTAAACTTGTTGTGAGAGCTTAGGCGCGCGCTCTTGATCCGATCGGAGCTTGGCAAAGGCTATGCTTTTGTTTGCTTTGCTGTCCCAGAGACTCACGCTTCGATAGAGCCAAATATCGAGCTCTTTACTGATCGGAATCATTGCGCTTCCCGAGGGGGAGAGATCACCAAGGTCGACCTTAGTAGCGGCTTTAATCTTTTCGTCACTGCTCTTCGATTTGAGCTTCAAGAGGAGCACTTTAAGGCCCGTCACTTTCGCCTTGACGCCCTTGAGTTTCAAGAATCGCTTACCGCTCGATTCAATGATTGCGGCGGAACCTTTTGCTCCCGAGAATGCTCCACTCGTCACCGTGATGTCTGCGCCAAAAGCGGCATTCAAGGCATGCGGCGAGAGGCTAAGATGGTCCGAGTTAACTCGATAAGAGGTCTTCTTGGTCAGGCTCGCGCCGCCGAAGTCAACTCCAAAGCGCTTGCACCAGATGGCTACCGATCCGTATTGCGAGAGGTCCGTTCCCTCTGGCACAGCGTAGTTTTGGTTGCCTTGATTCCCCTTGATGACCCCAAGGTCGAGGAAGCCAGCCTTCGAAACGCTCCCCTGGTCAGGGTTATCTCCCTTCACTAGGTAGACGTGGACATCTGGTCCGTTAGACGTCTCAAAATCCTTGAGGCTAAGAACAGCCTTTCCGTCAACCAAGTTGATAAGAGCAGTTCCCTTTGTCTCGTGAGCATAAGATTCAAAAGAGCCCTCACTAATTAACTTAGTCGAAGCCGAATTGTTAGCGGGAATCGTTTCATTAACCTTCTCGCTAATGAATAGTTTCTCGGGTCGAAAGGCAAGCCATCCACCGATGAGGAGCGGAACGCTTGCTGCGATTGTGATGCGTTTGTAGTTGAGCACATAGGGCTAATGGAACCACGAAAAGTGGTTCCATTAAAATCCTAAACCAAGCGATTATTGCTTGTTCCAAACTGTCGCAGACTCTTCAACATCCTTCGCCAGCTTCTCGATCCGACTCTTCATGATCGCAGGAGTCACCGCTCGGTTTTCGATAGGCATTGCCATCATCAAAGTCTCTTTTGCGGTGAGATAAACCTGCGTGGGTTGGGTCTTCGCCCAAAGCTTCATCAGCTCCTTTGTGTCCTGCGACGCCTTAAGTGGCCCGAGCGAAACCGTTAACCAGACATACGATTTACTCGGTGAAAGTTCTAGCCCGATCGGCACGTTAAAGCCCGTTGTTTTGACATCAAATTGCCACTTCTCCTTGCCCGCCTCGGTGTTCAATGCCTTCAGCTCGTGGCCCAAATTGGCCGCCATGGCTCGAACTCCCTCCGCATCCAACGCGCTCGCATCCGACCCCTGTTCTCGACCAAATCCCGCGAGGGCTATGGCGGCGGCAATTCCCGCGAGAGCAAAAACAGGTCGAAAAGTGCGATTCATGCGAGTAAAGACGATTCGGACTGCAAATCGTTTCCGGAGGAGCCGTTTCCAAGCAAAGGGTTAAAATGAGAATCAAATGAGTCTCACCCTGCTCACCGCCGCCGTCGCGCTGGCCGCCAAACCCGTCCTTCAATCCGAATTCTTGTACAACGGCGTCGATCGTCCATTCCCCATCGAAATCGACGCACGCGGCAAGCTCACGCTGCAACTCATCGAACCCGCAACCGGAAACGTCCTCGAAGAGGCTCCGGTCAAACGAGGCAAAGCCGATCTTGGCAAGACCCTCCCCAGCCTGTTCAAGCAAAAGCGCAAAGCGGTCCTGTTCGCCCAGCTCACTGCAGACGGAAAGCCAAAAGGAGACGCCCTCGTCCTCCAACCGATGACCAATCCGCCCGTCGCAACCCTCGATACCACCACCAAAAATCCCAAATGGGAGCCCGACGAGGACAACATCTACGCCGGAGTGAGGGTCTGGCGCAACCAAAACGTAATCCTCGAGACCACCGAAGGCAATATCGAACTCAAAATGCGACCGGACGTCGCGCCAAATACCGTCTTTAATTTCGTCCAGTTGGTCGGCGGCGGTTACTACCGAGACGTGATTTTCCATCGAATCGTCCAAAAGGGACGCAACGGCGGGCAGTTCGTCGCCCAAGGCGGAGACCCGACCGGCACCGGAATGGGCTCCCCAGGCTACAGTATTGTGCTCGAACAATCCTCCCTGAAGCACGACTTTGGCATCGTTGGGATGGCGCGCTCGACCGACCCCAATACCGCCGGATCCCAGTTCTATTTCGGCCTCAGCCGAGAAGCCACCCAACACCTCGACGGTCGGTACACCACCTTCGCCGAAACCGTTTCCGGACAAGATGTGCTCAAGAAGATCGCAAATGTTCAGATTGGGCCAAAAGACGACCGCCCCGTGACCCCGCCGGTCATCAAGCGAGCCCGATTCGCCGATCCAAAGTAGGTAAATTCATCCCCGATGCTCACTACGCGCACCGGGGGATTCCCGATCGGATTTCGTCAAGGCTGGACCGAGTGGTTCAAGGATCTTTCCGGCATGATCGCCTTTGCCAAAAGTGAGGGCCTTGGCGTCGTCGATCTGGGAGGCGATGCGAGGCCGCACCTGTCGCAGGTGAATGGCGAAGGAATGCGCATTGGCTCGGTCGACCTCCTCGGTTGGCAGGGCTTCCTCAACGAGGATAAGGATGAGCAAAAGAAGTCACTCGACCAAAACGCCGAGTACATCGCTGAATGCTGCAAGCACGGGGCGACGAACTTCTTTGCCGTGATGCTGCCCAAAGACCCCACCAAGCCGCGCCAAGAGAATCTCGACATCCTCCTCAGCACGCTTCCGGCTCTCGCCAAAGTGCTCGACGAAAATGGCGGCAAGCTCGTCATCGAAGGGTGGCCCGGACCGGGCGCCCTCTGCTGCACGCCCGAGAGCTACCGTCAAGTGCTATCTGCAACCTCGAACTCAATCGGAATCAACTTTGACCCCAGCCACATGATCCGAATGGGGATCGACCCCCACCGCTTCCTCGCCGAGTTCGCCGATCGGGTGTATCACGTCCACGGAAAGGACTGCTACATCGACCGCGAGGCGCTGCAAGAGTACGGCTGGGAACAACCCGCTACCAGCGCAAAAAGCCACGATTTCGGCTCCGCCGTGTGGCGCTACACCATCCCCGGCTACGGCGAATCCAATTGGCCGCTCATCTTCCAAACCTTGCAGGCTGCCGGCTACAAAGGCGTTGTGAGCATTGAACTCGAAGATGAAAACTTCAACGGAACTGAAGACGGCGAGAAAAAGGGAATCCGATTAGGCTCCCAGATTCTCGCCGCCAGCTAATCGCTTAGCGCGTTGCGACCAGCCGGACAATCTTGTCTGGCTGGTTGAGCGCAACGTAGATCGCGCCGTCCGGTCCAACTGCAATGTCGCGCACTCGGCCCATTCCGATCAGCAACCCTTCGCGCTCGACGAACTTACCGTCCTTCGTGCGGATTCGATCAACGCTGTTGCCGCTGAGTCCACCCGCGATCAAGTCGCCCTTCCAATTCGGGAACATCGACCCTTTCATAACATCGAGGCCAGAAGCTCCGATCGACGGCAACCAGCGGAAGATTGGGAGGCGGTAGTTCTCGCCTGGCTTCGGCCACGGCACCCACTCCGCCGAGTCGTTGTAGTTGATGCTAAACGCGACCTTGCTCCAGCCGTAGTTCCCGCCCGAGACGCACTCGTTCAGCTCATCACCGCCGCGAGGACCGTGCTCTGTGTCCCAAATTCGTCCATCCAGGCCAACGGTGAGTCCTTGCGGGTTCCGGTGTCCGAATGACCAAACCATCTGCGCCACCGAGCCTTTGCCATAGAACGGGTTGTCCTTCGGTACCGATCCATCTTCGTTCAGGCGATAAACCTTTCCGAACGGTCGGTCCACTTCTTGAGCCACGTTTCCGCCGCCGCGCTCGCCTTGAGTGAGGAAGACGTGGCCCTTGCCGTCAAACGCGATCTTGCACCCAAAGTGAACTCCCGAGCCGTTGTAATTGCTCTTGTCCACTTCGTAAATCGTCTGTTGTGTGCCCCACCTTGCGTTCGATCCTTCCCAAGTGAGCTTTCCGCGAACGACTTTGGTGAAGCACTCTCGGCTTCCCGAAGCCTTTGGCTCTGCGTAGCTGATGTAAACCCACCCGTTCGAAGCGTAGTTCGGGTGAACCGCAACCTCCATCTGACCACCTTGACCGACTTCAACGGTCTGTGGAAGTCCAACGATCTCACCCACTCGCGATCCGTTTTGATAGATTCCAATGCCGCCAGGTCGGTTGGTCACCAGCATCTTGCCATCGGGGAGCCAGTCCATTGACCATGGCACCTTGAGGCCATTGCCCTGATCAACCACCGTTTCCACTTTGTAGTTGTGGAGCTTCGAGTTGAAGATGTCACCCGACTTCTTCGGCTGTCCAAGCCCCCATCGAAGCGCCTTACCTTGAAGTTCCCGAATATGAACAACCAGACCCCAAATCTCTTGATCCGAAAGGGTCTGCCCCATCGGCTCCATTCCGGTATTCGGAACGCCGTTTCGAGTCGCGTCAAAGAACGCCCGATCCCATTTCTGGTCGAACTTATCCACGGTTAGCAGCGACTGCGTTCCGCCGCCGCCACCTTCGCCATTCTCGCCGTGGCACTTACCGCAATATTCGTTATAGAGTTTGGTGACGTTGGTGCGCTGTTGGGGAGGAGCAACTTTGCCGGGGGTGTAAGCGGAACTCTCTTTCCCTCCGGTCGCAACCGTCGTACAGCCAACAATCGCTCCCATCGAGGCAAGCGCGATCTGGAACAGTTTCGTCATAAGCCTGAATTTACCTTCGCTTTAGCACTACGACGACATCTTTTCCGAGATTAGCCAGCGCCAAAGCCCCATTTATCTCTACCGTCGGGCGGATCGTCTCAAGACCCGTTTCGAGGTCAAATATCCGAGCCTCGAACTTGCCCGATTTCCAAGCATCGCTACGAACCGTACATCCCGCACCGGTTTTGCTTGATCGAACTCGTACAATCGCGTTCTTCCCGTCCGATCGAACATACGCCGTCGAGACGGGCATGATGCCCGGAATCGATACCTTACGCACCCGGAACCAATCCTTGGCTTCGCTCTTGAGCACGATCGTGTTCGCGCCCGGCGAGAAGGGAATCCTCACTTCCTGACCTTTCGCCCCGGCGCCGAAATCCTTGCGGAATACCTCGGCACCATTGAGACTCATCACGACCACCGCGCCCTTCCCCGAAATCTCGGCGATATCCACAACCGCTTCCCCGGCCTGCTTCGCTGTAAAGCTGAGATAAATCGGCTCCTTCTGCATCTCCGGCTTACTCGGGCCCTGAATGTAGCCGCTCAGCTTGCCCGCTTCATCGGCTTCCTCCGGAAGGTTAAACCGAGTCTTGTCAGTTTTCTCCCACCCTCGTCCCGGAATGAACTCCAAGGCCGCGCCCATCGGCGTATCAATCTGGAACGGCGCGGACTTGTACTGGTTAGGATCGCCAATGTGCCGAATTGCCTTCGCAGCCGTGGCGTATTGCTCGTACATCCAGGAGCCGTTCATTCGGTCCCAATACCAATACTGTGCCGCGCCCGAATGTCCTGCAAACAGCGCCGACCAGATGCCATCGCGAATCGCAATGCGTTCGTCCTGACCGCCATCGCCAAACCCGACCTCGCCATAGAAAAGCGGCTTCTTCGGGTCAGGAGATGTCCCTGCCACTAGCGAATGGATGCTGGAAGGATAGGCGTGACCTTGCAGGTAGTCCATCTCGTTCCAAATTGGCTGACCAAGCTCGCTGCTCGTGGTAATCAGGTGCCGATAAGGGTCGAGCGACCGGATGTATCGCCCCATTTCGTCGTGCCATTTAGCAATCGTTGCCCAGTCATTGTCCTTCCGTGCCCGGTCAACAAACTGAACCTCGTTGAACAACTCCCAAGCCATGATCGACGGCGAGACACCCCACCTCGCGATCGCATAGCGAATGAAGTTTTTCTCTCGCTTGATCGCCTCGGGATGCGAGAAGAACTCGCTGGCCGACTTAAGAAATCCGCCGTTTTTGGCGTTCCAAGGATGATCGTTCCAATTGGGATTCACATCCGAACTAACCTGTCCGTGATGGAACAGCACAAACTGAAACTTTAACCCCGTCGCCTCGGCATTCCAAACCGTTTCGTCCCAGCGTTTCAGCACCTCCGGCGAGAACATTCTGTCATTGGGCTTCGGGAAAGAAGTGGGCCAGTAAGGATTCCGGTTGTCCCAATGGCAAGCCCAAATTCGGGTCCAATTCAGCCCGTTTGCCTTCATCAGGTCCATCTGCTCACGGAACGAATACTTGCCACCCTGCCAGGCCAGGTTGTGCCCAATCGGCCAGTACGGAATGGGCTTGGGAGTGCCGTTAGAGAGGCTGAACGTCGTCCCGTGGCGCTGAACATAGCCCATCAGTGGCTTGGTCAGGGTGAAAGAAATCGATTTGCCGATTTTCTTTCCGTTGAGGGTGAACTGACCCGAAAACTTACCCTTCTTCGCGCCCACAACGTTTGCTCGCCAGACGCCTGCATCGAAATATGCCGTGAACGTCCCGCTCGCACTCACGAACCGCACATCGTTTAACGTGGCATCGTACGGGTTCCCGTTCACTTGCGCCGCCAGCGAGACCTTTGCCGGTCCATAGGAAACGATCGACGGCTTGATATAAGCGTCTATCAACATTTCCGCGTTTTACCCGCTTGCAATCAGTTCAAGCTAGAATGCTTCCATGAACTTGCCTCCCATTAACTCAAACGAGCAAATCGCCCCACCAAAGAAGTCGATGTCGGCCAGTACAATCGCGCTCATCGGACTATTCGGCTGCTGCACATGCTCCGTTCCAGTTCTAGCGGCGATCCTTTTCCCTGTCTTCAACCAAGCAAAACTGGCGGCAAAGACCAGTCAGTCAACGCTCCGAATGAAAGAACTAAGCGTCGCGTGGGAGGTCTACAGTGTGGACTTCGATGATAGATCTTGCCCAAGTACAAACTGGAATGAGGCGCTCACAAAGTACTTGGCGCCTGACGAGGTCGCAAAGACACCAAACTACCTCCACGATCCACTTCTCTCCGCCGAACCCGAACAGCGGGGATTTGCCCTCAACCCTGGAATCTCATCCGTTGACATCACTAAGCTCGAGGATCCCGCCAAGTACATTCTTTTCGGTCTCACATCGCGCCCCGGCAAAGATGCCCTCCTCGTGCCCGACTCTCTCAGAAAAATCACCGCCGCACCGTACCGAACGATCTTCTCCGACGCTAGCGGCTACACACGCAAGGCCTTGATCGACGAGGCCCAGCACCTCAAATGGAAGCCGAGCAAGTAACCAGCGCGGTCGCTCTGCCACAATCTAACTGTGAGCAGCAACTACGGAATCACCCCCCAGGGTGAAAACTTCAGCGAATGGTACAACGAACTCGTCATCAAGGCCGAGCTCGCCGACCACTCCGCCGTCCGAGGTTGCATGGTGATCCGCCCCCACGGATACGCCCTTTGGGAGAACATGCAACGCGCCCTCGACGATATGTTCAAGGCCACCGGTCACGTCAACGCCTACTTCCCGCTGCTCATCCCCAAATCATTTTTCGAGAAAGAAGCCGACCACGTCGACGGATTCGCCAAAGAGTGCGCCGTTGTTACTCACCACCGCCTGAAGGCAAACCCTGACGGATACGGCCTCATTCCCGATCCTGACGCCAAACTCACCGAAGAGTTCATCATTCGGCCCACCAGCGAAACCATCATCTGGAACACCTACAAAAACTGGATCCAGTCCTATCGCGACCTCCCGTTGCTCATCAACCAATGGGCCAACGTCATGCGATGGGAAATGCGCACCCGGATGTTCCTTCGCACCGCCGAATTTCTCTGGCAAGAAGGTCACACTGCGCACGCTACCTACGATGAGGCCGAACAAGAGGCTCTGACCATCCTGCACGAATGCTACGGCAAGTTCGCCGAAGAGTGGATGGCGGTTCCGGTCATCAAAGGCGTCAAGAGCGAAGGTGAGAAGTTCGCTGGTGCCGATCACACCTACACCATCGAGGCCATGACCCAAGACCTCCGCGCAATCCAAGCCGGAACGTCGCACCATCTCGGCCAGAACTTTGCGAAGGCATTCGACGTCACGTTCCAAAGCGCGGAAGGGAAGCTAGAGCACGTTTACGCCACCTCTTGGGGCGTCTCGACGCGACTCATCGGAACGCTCATCATGGCTCACTCCGATGATCGCGGATTTGTTTGCCCGCCAAAAATCGCGCCGATCCAGGTTGTTTTCGTCCCGATGGGACGCGGTGAAGTCTGGGATCAAACCCTCGCCAAGTCTCACGAACTGGCCGCCGAGCTCAAAGCAAAGGGTATCCGCGTCAAGGTCGACGAGCGAACCAAAGAAGGTCCCGGCTTCAAGGCCAAGGATTGGGATCTCAAAGGCGTCTGCATTCGCGTCGATGTCGGCGGGCGTGAGCTCGAAGCGGGCGAACTCGGAGTCGCGCGCCGCGATAGCGAGGAAAAGCTGACCGTTCCGGTCACCGACGTAGTCTCGACCTGCGAAACGCTCCTTGTCGAGATCCAATCGAGCCTATATCAAAAGGCTCTCGCGTTCCGAAACGCTAACATCCACCGCATCGACACCTGGGAGGACTTCACCAAGCAGTTCGATGGCGAGGGCGGTGGCGGCTTCGTTCTTGCCCACTGGGACGGAACGCAAGAAACCGAGGACAAGATCAGCGAGGCGACCAAGGCGACGATCCGTTGCATTCCGCTGGAGCCGCTTCACCCCGAGGATGCAAAGCCCGGTGTCTGCGTCTTCTCGGGCAAGCCGAGTAAGCAGCGCGTGGTTTTTGCGAAAGCATACTAAGGCATTTGGCAGTGCGCGGTGCGAGCCGCGCTTTCGCCTCCTGCCTGCGAGAGTCTGGGATCGCAGGCGTCTCGCCTACGTCAACCTATCGAGAATGCCGTGCGTTCGCCATAATCCTAGAAAGGTCAACAAAACCGAATAAGATGCCCGACCACGATCAGCAAACCCGAGACGATGCGAATATTTGGCTCGCCAGGCTTTCGCCGTTGCTGAGCCCGAAACCCGGTTTAACGATCGATGAGGTCGAAAAGAACATCAACAGCCTCAAAAAGCTCCAAACCGAGGCGTCCGATCTCACCTACCGGCTCGGTTCGCTTTGGGAGCCAGGCGACCTCGAACTCTCAAACACCGTCTCAAACGCGGTCAGCCAACTTCCTTCGCTCGAAGCCGACTTCCGCACACGCCTCGCCCAACTCCGCACCCCCGGTCCACGGGTTGATCTCGATTCCATCCAAGAGCGCCTTGCCGAGCGCGAAGCGCAACAAGAACTCGGACTCCCAACCTCAATCCATAACGCCCTCTCGCTCAACCTCCAGACCTCGCCCCGGAACGTCGTCGGTGCGGGCGGCATCGGATGCTTTGCCGTCGCGTGGAACTCGTTCACGCTCTTTCACGCTACCCTCATGATTGGCGGAATGTGGAAAGCCTTCGGCCCCGTGGCGCTCGCCCTATTACTGTTCTACTCGCTCTTCTTCGCCGCCGGCTTCGCGATGATCTACGCGACGATCGACGCGCTATCTGTCGAAGAAATCGAACTCACGGGCCGGTCGTTGCTTATCAAAAAGACACTCGGTAAATGGGTCCGAACGAAAATGATCGACCTCGATCCTGAGAGCCGCGCCGTGGTCGGAATCGCCTCTGCCGCCTTCCGCACGAACAACAACAATCGCGTTCCCCAGCGCGCCGTCATCATGACCGACGCCAAAGGCAAAGAAGTCTCATTTGCGCAAGGCGCAACCGAAGAACTCAAACAACGAATCGCTCGACAAGTCAACGAGTACCTCAGCGCGCGAGTCTGAGAAGATTTTCCAGCGTTATGTTGACAAACCGCCCCTGATTTCGCCGTTTGATAGCAATAGCTCAACAAACCGTCCGACGCAAAGGCGTACCGTAGAGCGATTGAGGGTCATATTTGTCCCCCTTCATTCCCCCTCAAAGTGAGGAAATCTAAGTTCGGTTGAACCTGATTCCCCCTCAAAAGTGCGTTACCGTTCTTTGACTAAACGGGTGCCGTTTCCGACTGGAACTGTTCCGAATATAACTGCTCGTACAGCCCTCGGCGCTCCAACAGGTCAGCATGAGTCCCGCTCTCGACGATCCGGCCATCCTGAATCACGAGAATCTGATCCGCATTCAAAATTGTGCTCAAGCGGTGCGCAATTGCAAAGGTCGTCCGCCCTTTCATCAGCGAGTTCAGAGAGTTCTGAATCAGACGCTCCGAGGTCGTATCGAGCGCACTCGTCGCCTCATCAAGGATCAAAATCGGCGGATTCTTCAGAATCGCCCGCGCAATCGCAATCCGCTGCTTCTCGCCGCCGCTGAGCTTATAACCCCGCTCACCAACTACGGTGTCGTACTTCTCGTCGAGCGAATCAATGTGATCATGAATCGCCGCCAACTTGCACGCCTCAATGATCTCCGAATCCGTGGCATCCGGCTTAGCGATCTTGAGATTTTCCTTGATCGTCGTGTGAACCAAATACGTCTCCTGGGTCACCATTCCGACCGCCGCTTTAAGGTCCTCCAAAGCGACGTCTCGTACATCGATTCCGTCGATCTTGACGGATCCTTCGTCCACATCGTACAAACGAGGGATCATGTAAGTCGTCGTCGTTTTGCCCGCTCCTGAGGGCCCGACAAGCGCAATTAGCTGCCCCGGAGCCGCGCTGAAAGAGATCCCCTTGAGCGCCCAGTCCTCACCATCACGATCGTATTTGAACCCAACATTATCGAATTCAACGAGGCCCTTCACCGAGGAAGCTGGCAGTGCAACCGCGCCCGGCTTCTCCTGAACATCGTGCTTCATATCCAAGTACTCAAAGATCCGCTCGAACAGTGCGAACGAGCCAAGCAGCTCAACTTGTAAGCTCATGAGCCCGGTGAGAGGGAAGAACATCCGGGTTTGCAGGTAAGAAAATGCAACGAGTTTTCCAACCGTCACGCTCTCATCGCCTCGGGTAAGAAGCCACCCCGCGAGCCAGTAAATGAAGGCTGGAATTAGCTGGGTGATGATCCGAAAGACGCCGAAGAAAACGTATTGAATCGTGGAAGACTTGATCTGCCAACCCGCCAGCTTTTCGTTCTCGACATCAAACTTGTCGGCGATGACGTCCGCTCGGCCGATGGTTTTGGCGAGAAGGGCACCACTGACGGACAGGTTCTCTTGCATCATCGAGTTCAGTTCGCTTGTTTGCTCTTGAACTCCTTGCCGGATATCGCGTGAGAACTTGCCGATCCATTGCCCGAAGAATCCGATCAACGGAATGAACGCGATCGCGAGCAAAGTCAATCGCCAGTCCGTTTTGAACATGACGATGAGCGACGAAACGACAATCGCAATATTGCTAAGCGCGTCGACAAAGGTATTCGAGACAACGTTTTGAACACCGCCGACGTCCGAAATCAATCGCGTTTGGATGTCGCCTGTCCGGGCCGACGTAAAGAAGCGGAGCGACATCCCCTGGAGGTGGGTGAACAAGTCATTCCGCATTTTGCGCATGATCTTCTGACCGATCACAACGCTTTGGTAGCCATAAAGGAGCGTGACACCGGCAGCGAGAAGCGTCACGATGACGGTAAGAATCGAATAGGTGCCAATCACGCTGAGGTTCTTTTTGAGTAGTCCATCGTCGACGATGGTTTGCATGAAGAACGGGGCAACGAGACCCAAGAGGGTGCCCAACAGCACGGTGAGAAGCAGAATAATCGTCTCACCCCGATACGGCCCATACAGGCTGAAAACTCTGCGCAGAGTCACTCGATCAATCTTTTTCTGCTCTGACTTTTCTTCGGGTGACTTCACCCTAAATGTTTACTCCGACGAGGGGCGCGAATGCTCACTCTCGCCGGAAATCTTGCGGCGAAACGCCCGCGATTTGCCGGAACCGCTTGCTGAAGTGAAATTCGTCACTGAACCCGAGCGCTTCCGCCAATTCACGATTGGAGATTTGCGGCGTGTACCGAATCAGTTGCTTCGCCGCTTCAATGCGCCGAATGTTGCGGTAGCGGACCGGGCTGACGCCAGCGTAGGACTGGAATCTCTTTCGGAAGGCCTCGTAACCCATACCCATACTCGTTGCTACATTATTGAGGTCGATCTCTTCACGCAGATCGTAAGCCAGCAACGATTGTGCTTTGCTCAGCCAAGTGTTCTGTTCGGTGGACGCATAACCTTGACCGAGCGCGATTTCCGAAACGAAATTCATCAGTGCGTTGATTGCCTGCAGGCGTGAAACCTCGTCCTTGATCTCGACAAATCGCTCGATCCAAAGCAATAGCCAGGATGCCCGGTCATCGATCGCCTCACCGAGATTTCGAATGGGATTTGAGGGGTTCAGGAGACCCGAACGGAACCAAGCGTCGAAAAGTGGTCCGTCGAAGGCGATGTAAACCTCATCCCAGATGTTGCCCTTAGTGGGGCCGTACCAGTGCGGATTCCCAGGAAATACAAGAATCGCGTCTCCTTGAGAGACTTTTTGCTTCTTTCGCGAGCCATCTTTGTACACGCCCTCACCGCGAGTGAGGAGCACGAGCGCCGATCCGTCATAGCTTCGCAGCCGCCCCGTTCGGTTCACACCATGCCCAAAAAGCCAGACGCCTCCAAGTTGAATAGTTGCTACGGGCGTTTGGATCGGCGAGGAAATCAACCGATGGTGCCGCTCCAAACTTCCCATTTCAGACATGATCTTTACCATTATAGCAATGTATCTGTCCTATTCTGGGCTAGTAGGATGAGATGCAATGCTTCTGGACTCTCCTTACTCCCTCGACTCGTCGACAATAGACGACTTTCGCAGCAATGGTTGGGCGATGGTGCGCGGCCTCGCAACGCCAGCCGAGGTTGAACATTATCGGCGGTCGATCACCGCGCGGACAAATGAATTCGCCAAAACATACAAGCCTATGGAGGAAAGGGACACCTATGGCAAGGCTTTCATACAATTTATGAATCTCTGGCTAATGGATGAATCCGTTCGTCAATTCACCCTCGCAAAGCGGTTTGCCGGAGCCGCCGCAGCCCTGATGGGGGTGGACAGGGTTCGCATCTACCACGATCAGGCGCTGTACAAGGAGCCAAATGGCGGCCCGACCCCTTGGCACCAAGATCAGCAGTATTGGCCTCTGGATGGCGTGCGGTGTTGCACGCTATGGATGCCGCTGGTCGACGTCACGAAAGAGATGGGCACCTTGAACTTCGCAAACGGGTCACAAACCCTCGGGTATTTGGGCCCTCTCAACATTTCGGACGACAGCGATTCGCAACTCGAAGATCTCATTCGCACCCGAGGCTTCGAGATTGAGTCGGCCGGAGACATGAGCGCGGGCGACGCGACTTTCCATGACGGGTGGTGCATCCACGGTGCGCCGGGTAATGCTTCCTCAACGACGACGCGTGAAGTGATGACGATTATCTACTTCGCCGACGGCGCAAGGATCTCCGAGCCGGATTCGCCTCAAAGGGAGAATGATCTCAAGACTTGGTTCCCAGGCCTGAAGCCAGGTGATCTCGCCGCGAGCGAGATTAACCCGCTGGTTTGATCAGGTTCGCCGCCATCCAAAGCGGAATGATTTCAACGCCATCACGTGCTCCGTCGATGGCGTTGACCAGTTTTTCGTGGTTGGATTTCAGGGTGATCCAGACCTCGCCTGAGAAACGGTACTTCTCACTTCCGACGAACTTTGTTCGACCACCCACTGCGAACGAGCGAAGCGCGTTTCGATAGGAGCGCAAGAGCGGATGATCTGTGATCAACAGTTCGTATTCGGCCATGTTGGCCTTGTCATAATCTTTCCGAATGCAGTCCGGTGACATTTCCCACTCGGTCGCAGTGACCGTCATGATGCCGGATTTGACGTAAGCGTCAGTGGCGAAGAAGCTGTCGATCTCTTCGCGTGATTTGGCGATTGCAACCGTGATTCCTCTCCGAAGCTGCGTGGGATCGCCTAGCGGACCAGCCGCGATCAAGTGACCTTTCTCGGCTTGATCTCCCAGGTTCTTGATATGATCCGCCTGCATCTGGGCGAGCACTTTTGCGTCCGCAGGCCGCTGCCCGTTGCCCTTGAGGAAGAACATGAACCATACCTTGTTCGGCGTTTGGGTTTGTGGGGCAAGCATCATTGCGCTCGCGATCAACGGAGTCAGCATTTGCTCATTGTAATTCTTTTCTTTGCCGGAGGTATACTTTTCGATTCACGAGCCTCTGTAGCTCAGAGGTAGAGCACTTCTTTGGTAAAGAAGAGGTCACGGGTTCGATTCTCGTCAGAGGCTCCAGTTCTGCTTGGTTTTTCGTTACCAAGCAGCTATTTTCGGGATGTGGCTCAGCTTGGTAGAGCGCGTCGTTCGGGACGACGAGGTCGTGGGTTCGAATCCCGCCATCCCGACCACGATCTTTCTCCTTCTTTCGCTTTAGAACTGCGACGAGTTTTTTGGGGGAATTAGGTTCAAGCGCCTAGCTTTTTCGTTAATTTGAGGGGGAATGAGGGGGCAAATTGAGCCGTCCCAAAGCATTGAAATTAATAGGCATCCACCCTTAGCGCGAAATGGGTCGCGACTTGTCACCCTAATTCCGCGAGCGTATGGACTACTTATCCAGATAGCTCGCGAGGCGGTCGAGGTTGCGGCTCCAGCGTTGTGCGTGGCGATCCATCCAATCTTTGGCCTCAAGCATTGCCGAGGTCTCGATGATGCGCAGAACCACCCGTCCGCGAGTTTCGCTCCGCACGATTCCGGCGTTCTCCAGCACCAAAAGGTGCTTCGTTGCGGCCTGACGGGTCATGCCGAGATCGCTCACGAGCTCGACCGTAGGAGTCGGGCCGTTCGTCGCCAGGCGCTCGACGATCGCCAACCGGGTGGGATCGCCGAGAGCCTCGAAAATCTTGTGACAAGCCATTATTCTTCCTTGATTGAACCCGATTGCCGAACGCCATCCTCCAGCCAGCGGACGATTTGCTTGAGCATGTAGGTCCATCCGCCGGTATTGTCTTCGAGGGCCTTGGGGCGCCTCGCTTCGAGAACTCGGCTGAAGCCCGACTCAACCATCGAGATTTTGGTGCCGCCTTCGACGCTTTCGATCGTGTAGCGCACCGTGGTCTTTTCTTCATCGGGTCGAGCCGTCCAGTCGCCCTCGCCGGGGTGCCATTGGTAGGCAAACGACTTGTGTTCCTCGAGTTCAGTCACCGTCCCCACGCTCTCGCCGTACCCCTCGAAGTACATTACGAGCGGGCTGCCGACCTGAAAGTCGCTGGTCACGCGGTCGCTGAACCACGACTCCCAACCGTCTTTGGTGGTGAGCGCCGCCCATGCTTTGTCGATGGGGGCGTTGACGACGAATTCGCTGGTCAGAGCGTCGGATCTGCGAGTGATTTCCATAATATGCAACCGTTGCCAAGTAGTATGGGCTCATTTGAGAAGAAATGCAACTATTTAGATGCATATAATGAGAAATGCACCCTATTCGCACTCATAATCGCTTCTGAGTCCACTCTCCCGGTTCGCCGCTGCTCACCGACCTCTCGCCAGCGAGAGGTATCTCTAGTTAGCTTATGTAATCCTTCGAGTGCCCCAGTTCCTCGGGCGCATGGAGACGGAGCATGATCGTGTCAGCATCGGCGGGGACTTGCGACGCCGACGCCTTGCTCACGAAGATCATGAGCAGAAGCGAGAGCGGCACGCCCCAGATTGCGGGTTGCTCCATCAGCGAGCGCACCAGCGGCGATAGCTCGACGGTTAGCACCTTTTTATCCACGAGCATGGTGGTGATGATCGCGGCAAGCGAAGCGAGTCCGCCGACGAGCATTCCCGTCGCGGCACCTTTGGCGGTGAGTCCTCGCCACCAAGCACCGAGAAGAAGGAGAGGGAAGTAGGAGGCCGCGCCGATGGCGAACGCCCAGCCGACCATCATTGCGATATCGAAGCTCTCGACTAGGAGGCCGAGCATCATTGAGACCGCACCGATTCCGATGGCGGCAAACTTGAACATCTTGAGCCGCTGTTCGGGAGCAGAATTGGGCTTGAGGATCTTGCCGTAGATGTCGTGCGCGAACGCGCCGGACATCGAGACGAGCAGGCCAGAGAAAGTGGACATGAACGCGGCGAACGCGCCGGCCGAAGTGATTCCGCTGAGCATCGCGCCCCACACTCCGCCACCATCGACCATCATCGGCAACTTGATAACGGCTGAATCGGTGCTATTCGAAGCATAGAGGATGGGCATCGCAAGCCGCCCCAGCGAGCCCCAAATGGGGGTGAAGACGTAGAACGCGCCGAGCATGACCATGACCCAGAGGGTGGTTCGCTTGGCGGAGCGACCATCGGGATTGGTATAGAAACGTACAAGAATATGGGGCAAACCCGCGGTTCCGCATACCAAAGCGATGATGAGTGAGTAGGTGTATAGCAGCGGGTAGCCGTTCTTGCTGGTGAGGGGGCCGAACGGGTTGAGCCACTTGCCATTCGCGGGCGCATTTGGCGCGGCGGCGGGCTGATTCTCAGGCGCGGTGACGCGAATCTCGGCTTTCTCGCCGAACTCGAGCTTGAGTGACGCTTTGCTCTTTTTGCCTTCGGCGTTGGTGACTTCAAAGGGCGTGATTTGCACCAGGGTGTCTTTGGAAATCGCAACATCCTTACTCTTGGCATCGATGGCAAGCGTTGAACCGATGGCGGCGATGGCTTGCGAGGCGTCGAACACGTCGCCTAGTTTGGGCTTGGGGTTCACCGAGATGGCGGCGAGTTTGGTGTCGGTTTCGAACTTGACCAGGCTCACACCTGAGGATGAAAGGGCCAGCGCGTTGTTGGGAGCGGCGGTCGCGCCTTTCATTTTGATAACGTCGCCGGGAATCGCCGGGATTCCTTTGGCGTCGCCGCGCGCTGCCTCCAGGGGCTTGTTGTAGAAGCCGACCACGGACATGACCACGAAGAGCGGAATCGAGATCGCGAAAACCTTCATCCAGTATTGGGCGGCCTGAACGAGGGTGATTCCCTTCATGCCGCCTATGGCGACGTTGAAGGTGATGACGGAGCCGACGACGAGGATTCCCACGTAGTACGGCCAGCCCATGATGCCAGACATGGTGACTCCGGCGCCCTTCATCTGCGGGAGGGTGTAGAAGAACCCGATGAACAGGACAAAGGAGACGGCGACCTTTCGGAATGCGGGCGAATGGAAGCGCCCTTCGGCAAAATCGGGGATGGTATACGCGCCAAATCGGCGCAGAGGTCCGGCGATAAACAGAAGCAGGAAGAGATATCCGGCGGCGTAGCCCACGGGGTACCAGAGGGCGTCGTAGCCGTTCTTCATGACCAGGCCGGCGACGCCCATGAAGCTGGCCGCGCTGAGGTATTCGCCGGAGATTGCGGAGGCGTTCCAGAAGACGCTGACGCTCCGACCCGCGACGAAGAAGTCGCTTGCGCTGGACGATTTCTTGGTCGCCCAGACTCCGAGGAGGATGGTGGCCCCCGTGACCGCGATCACCCACAGCAACGGGATAAGCTCGGTGGCCTTCACTTCATTTCCTCCGCCACGATGTCGGCTTCAAGCTTCTCGGAGCCCTTGACGAACCAGCTACTGAGAACCCAGGTGAGAGGGTAGAAAAGCACTCCGAGTACCAGCCAAGTCACGCTGAATCCGCCGATGTTGGTTGCCGCGAGTTCGGGCAGGAACAGGTTGATCAGGGGCAAACCGACGAGGATGAGGACAAAGATTGCCGCAATCCGCAAGCTCAGGTTCAGTTGCCGCCTGATCAGGCGGTTGGTCAGTTCGCGCTTCTGGGCGTCGTCCATGGGTGAAGGGATTATAGCGGGTTCTTGAAAAGTGTTGGGAGGGTCGTTACAATAGTAATCGAGGCGAGGGCAGTAACTCACATGGTCAAATTGGTTGAAGCCTCTCAAATGCGATTCTCAGATGGAGAATTCTCCTTCGATGAATTCGAAAAGGAGCCCCTGAAGTTTAGTTTGAGGCGGGCAATGTGGACTTGGATTCCTCCGGTGATCTTCCTATGCTTGGTTTCTCTGTCACCGCCAAAGCTCTTCGGTTTTTTGCTCTTTGCGCTTTCTTTTGTTTGGATCCTGATTGGAGTGATGCTCTCTTTTGATGCTCGCTCTCAACGACCACCGAAAGAGTCGCACCACGATGACCGGCTGGCAGAACTGCTAGGCAGAAGTGTCAAGGTTTATCCGAGTCGGGTCGCCAACATGCTACTGATCAACGATGAAGTATTTGTTTCCTCCGCAGGAGTACACAGTTTCAGTGACGGGGAGTTGCGGGTAGGAGTAGAGTGGCTTGGTCAATCCCTGAGCGCTTCCGAGCGCGTAAAAGTATACGTTGTGGCCCTCTTAAGTCTGATTCTTGCGTATGGTGTGATTCCGACGGCGGTTGGTAACCTCGCCAAGGATTTCGGATATCCATATAGACCCATGGAATTTGCCTGCCAGTTGATTGGATTTTTGATTCTATTGTTCGTTGCTGACACCCGCTGGTGTAACTCAGTATTCAAACGAGACGCGCAGAACAGCTCACAAGAACTCTTATCTGCGTTGCGAAAAGCAAAACCAAACAACCTGACGAAAGAACGAATCAAGCGGCTCGAGTCACTGCTTGGTCACACGCAGGTCCCAACAGTTGAAGCAATATTGTCTGAGTGATAGGATAAGGCTATGTCACTCGTCCATCCGACCTCCGATTACATTGCCCGCATTATTCGCCGCGAGCACGAGCAACACCACACCGTCGAGTTCAAGCTCATCGGCGAAGGAATCCCCGACATGGGCTACACCGAGTCGGTGAAGGTCTTTGGCGACTTCATCGAGGTTCACGCCGTGGATGGGATGAACTACTTCGTGCCTGCCCACCAGATTAAGTACATCACGCATGAGACAACTACCTCGCCTAGCGAGACTAAAGGCTGGAATCTCTACATTTAGTTGGTAGATCTTTTGATACAATGCAGGCGTGATTTTTGTCCGACTCTTTTTGCTCGTCTGCGTGCTCATCCCTGCACTCGGAATCGGCCAAGAGGTTCGCTTCCAAACAGAGAGCTACGCCCGCGCGATGCGTGGCGCACTTGCGGAAAGTGAGAAACAGGGCTTTCCGAATTGGGTGGACCTGTTATCTGGCGAGAGAGGCACCCAGGTTCACATCCTCTTCAAAGTCGATAACGTCGATATCCTCATCATTACCCCTTTTGAGGTTAGTCGCAAGGCACTTCTTGACGATGCTAAGCAAGTCGCAAGAAAGCTGAACTTGCCCAATCTCGACTTTATCGAAGCTGAAGGTACCAAAACTCGTATGGTCGATATCGAGGCGAACGATTACTTGCAAAGGAATGGAGACATCAGCGATTTTGAATGGGATTTCTCAGCACTGGTCGAAGCGATCGAGAGTTCCCCAAGTCTTCCGAAGCCAATTTGCTACTACGTTAGGAGGTCGGATGCTGCATATACCAAGTTGCTCGTAAACGGAAACTCTTCCAATCGAGATCTAGAGCAAGCCGGGTTCTTCACCGCAAAAGAAGTTGAGCGTGGGTCGCGTCTGGTTTACCACGAAAAAATCGGCTTCATTTCAAAGGCGCAAGGATGGTTCATCGCAGGCATGTCTTTGATGATCGTTCCACTTGCTCTCCTCCTTCCATGGTGGGTGGCACGCATGAGTATCAAGTTCGCTCGGGAGCAAAAGCGCGAACTTGAGTCTGGGGAAGAGCAGTTAGGGTCTGCTGAACCAAGGTCACCCGAGGCTGTACAGGAGGCATACTTAGATTCCGTCAAGGAGCGACCGAAGCTTCTGCTGAAGATATTGCCTTCCTTGGCCCCACTGCTATTCTTGCCCCTTCTCATGTTCCGCGAGCGGCCGACCGAGCTCCAACCCCTCATTGGTTCGGGTGGTTTCCAACAAGCCTTTTGCTTCCAATCATGATTGGGAGTGCGGGGGTGAGCTTTGTGCTCTCCCGCATCTGGGTAAAGCGCGTTCTGAAGCGAGAAGGGGCCAGCGATATACCAAAATCACCTCAACAACTAGAAGCCGAAAAGGGTATGTGGCCCATGAAGTTCATGGTCGTCCCACTTGTAATCATGATGTTGCTTTTGGTCGGGATGCCATTCTTACGACCATTTCTGAGAGGGGTGACCCCGTCACTTGTAAGAATCATTGTCTTCTCGCCTCTTTTCGTCACGTTCATCGCCATGGCTTTGTACGGGCGTAAGCAGGTCAAAAAGAGTCACGAGGAACTGAAGCCAGGCGACCAGTGGTTTGACGAAACAATGCGCTTTGCGCAGTTGGCCCGAACTAAGGTCAGAGGTGTCCGAGTCCACAAAACCGAGGCCATCAACGCATCGGCGAGCTTGTGGCGAATCGTTACGATCAACGAAGGTCTCCTGAAAAGATTGCCTGCAGAAGAGATTCGCGCGATAATCGCCCATGAAGTTGGTCACGTGCGATTCCAACACGTTCCCAAGGGGATTTTGCTATCTTTAGCGCTTCAGGTTCCTCTGTTCTTTGGCTATTACCAACTCGCGGAGTGGCTGAACGAAGTCCACAAGATTAGTCTATTTGGATTTGGCTACTTTGCAAACATGTTGATCTCACTCATTACATTGCCGGTTGTTAGCTGGCAGAAGAGGAAAGCGGAACGCGAAGCCGATCGATTCGCCATGGAAATGGTTGGCGACCGGGAAATTGTTGAGCGGGCTCTAGTTGCAATACACACTCTGAACGAAGCACCGCACGAACTCATAAAGTTTGACGAGCTAATCTCTACACATCCGTCCTTGAAGAACAGAATCGCTGCGCTTCGAGCCGCGAGTGTAGATTAAGCTAACACTGTGAGCATCCATAAGCGCCGTCACCTCCACCGCACTCGCGAACAAGTTCTGGCTCAGCCGCAGCCAGTGAATAATCCAAACCGGGAGCATTGCGACAAGCTATCGCCGTTGGAGCTGTTCGCGCTCAAGATCACGGACAAGGTGGGATCGCCGGCCTTCTTCCTCCTGATCCTTAGTTGGACGGTGCTGTGGACGGGATACAACATCCTTGCTCCGCATGTCGGGCTAAAAGCGTTCGATCCGTTTCCCGCGTTCGTCGCCTATCTTCTCATCTCAAACGTCATTCAGATTCTTCTGATGCCGCTGATTATGGTGGGGCAAAACTTGCAGTCGCGGCACAGCGAGCTCCGCGCAGAGAGTGATTTCGAAGTGAACGTGAAGGCCGAAGAGGAGATCAAAGAGATCTTGCTTCGGCTTGAGCAGCACCAGGCGCTGATGGAGCAAATCCTCAAGCGACTTGACGCAAAGGCTTAGTTTCCACCCAACGCCGCCGCTCCGGGGAGGAGGCGATGCTCGAAATCAAACAGGGCCAGATTCTCGTAAGGAGTTTGCATCCCAGGTTGAGCGACATACTCGGGCGCCCAATAAATCACGCCCGCACCGAGCCCCTTTGGCGTCTCCTTGACGATCTTGTGGAGCTCGCGCAGGAACTGCGCTTGACCCTCCGGCGTGGCCGGGATCGAGCACTTGAGGTCGGTCTTTTCCCACACAAAGTTGCCCGTATTATCCGCCCATTTGAAGGTGAACGGGTACGCGGTTTCGGCGACAAAGACTGGCTTGCTGTACCGATTGGCGAGCATCTTCAGGTTGTCTCGCAGTTGGTCGAAACTGCCGTGCCACCATGGATAGTAGCTGAGGCCAATGGTGTCGAATTTGACTTCGCGCTTGCGCAGGTTATCGAAGAAGCCACGGCACGCCTTCGCGTCTCCTCCGGAGTCGTGATGAATCTGAGTTTGCCAGAGATCTCGCCCAGCCTCGGCTTGCTCAGCGCCTTCTAGTCCGGCCTTCAGGAGTTTGGCAAGGTTGTCATAACCGCCCTCCGGGAGCTTGCCGAGCGGCCACATCATGCCGTTTCGGATCTCATTTCCGATGGCGACCAGCTTGGGCGGAGTGCCTTGCTCAATCAGCGCATCCAGGACCTCCTTGGTATGGGCACGAGTGGCGTCACATAGCTCCGGCAACTTCATCTTTTGCCAAGCGAGCGGTGTGATCTGGTGCTGCGGATCGGCCCAATCATCCGAGTAATGGAAGTCGATCAGCGTATCCATCCCTAGACTTTTGGCCTCTTTTGCCATCGCCAAAGTGTGCGCGAGGTCGCAATACCCCTTCGGCGGATTGACCCAAACCCGAAGGCGCAGCAGATCGCACCCTGATGCGGCGAATGCTCGAAGCGGCTCGACCGGCATCGAACCCGCGAAGAACTCAGTCTTGAGGTCGCGGTACTCCGGAATGAACGACGCATCCACGCCCCGGTAATAGGTCGGAGCGAGTACAAGCGAGGCGGCCAGTGTAGAGATCACTACTTCAATTCTGCGCGCTGTTGACTCTCAAGGGCGGCTTTCACCAGGCCTTGGAACAGCGGATGTGCGCGGTTGGGGCGGCTCTTGAACTCGGGGTGAGCTTGAGTGGCAACAAAGAACGGGTGCGCCGGGACTTCAACCATCTCAACCAGTCGGTAATCGGGTGAAACTCCCGAGATCACCATGCCTTGCTCTTGTAGCTTCTCGCGGAAGTCGTTATTGACTTCGTAGCGGTGACGGTGACGCTCGGTGATGCGGGTCGCGCCGTAGAGCTTTGCGCTGAGCGTGTCGTGAACCAGGTTGCATGGGTACGAGCCGAGCCGCATGGACGCGCCTTTATCCTTGACGCCTTTTTGCTCGGGCAGGAGGTGGATCACCGGATACGGCGGATTAGGCAGCATTTCCTCGGAGTTCGCTCCGACCAGTCCGCAGACATTGCGGGCGTACTCGATGACCGCCATTTGCATACCAAGGCAGATACCAAAGAAGGGGAGACCGCTTTCGCGAGCGATCTTAATCGCCTCAATTTTTCCTTCGATGCCGCGTCCGCCAAAGCCTGGGCCAACGACCAGTCCGTCGATATCTTTCAGAGCATCTTCGGGTGCGATTTCGCCTTCGAGGGTGTCGCTTTCGATCCACTTAACGTTGACTTTGCAGTCATTGGGAATTCCGGCATGAACGAGGGCTTCGGCGATGGACTTATAGGCGTCGCCGTTGGAGGTGTATTTTCCGACGACGGCGATCGTCACTTCGTGGCTAGGATTCTTGAGTGTGCTGACCAGTTTGCGCCACTCTTCCATTTGGTCTGGTCGCTGCTCGAGCCCGAGGCGTTTGGAAACGAATTCGCCGAGGCCGAGATCTTCGTACATCAGCGGCACTTCGTAAACCGTATCGAGGTTTTGCGACTGAATGACGGCTTCCTTTGGTACGCCGCAGAAGAGGCTGATCTTTTCGATAACGTCGGGTTCCATCGTGACTTCGCATCGGCAGACGAGGACATCGGGGGCGATGCCGATTTCGCGAAGCTTGTAGACGGAGTGCTGCGTTGGCTTGGTTTTGACTTCGTGCCACGGTCCGACGGTGGGAACCATTGTCACGTGGACGTACATCGTGTTCTCGTAGCCCAGGTCGGTGCGCATTTGGCGGATGGCTTCGAGGAAGGGAAGGCTTTCGATGTCGCCGACGGTACCGCCGATTTCGGCGATGACGACGTCGGCTTCTTGCTCGACGGCGACCTTTTGGACCAGGGCCTTGATCTCGTTGGTGACGTGCGGAATAACTTGGACGGTGCCCCCGAGGTAGTCGCCGCGGCGCTCGGCTTCGATGACGTTTCGATAGACTTTTCCGGTGGTGACGCTGCTGCCTTTGGAGCAGTTGACGTCCATAAATCGCTCGTAGTGACCGAGGTCGAGATCAGTTTCGGCGCCGTCTTCGGTGACGAAGACTTCGCCGTGCTGGAACGGGTTCATTGTTCCGGCGTCGACGTTGATGTAGGGGTCGAGTTTAATGGGGGCGACGGTGAAGCCGCGGTTTCGGAGAAGTCTTCCGAGGCTGGCGGTGGCGACCCCTTTGCCGATTCCGCTGACCACTCCGCCGGTTACAAAGATATATTTCGTCGCCATTTTTGCCCTCTTGGATAAACCCCAAATAGGATGACGGACGGCATCGGCCGTTGGGTGGAGGGGTTTTGAAAAGTATACACGGAAAGGGTCGTGTGGGTTGGGCAAGTTGGGCAGTCTAGGCTCGGGCGGTGGTCACTTTGCGGGTGAAGTTGGGCGGGGTTGGGCGGGATTGGGCAGTCGGGAGACGGTGGATTTTTTCGGAATTTATCTCTAAGCGAGATTGAGAGGCGATTGTCAACCGATTTTCCGCCGCGCCCACCCGAGGCCACGCCCCACCCAAGACGACGACTCCGCGCCTTGCATCTGCTCGGGCGGAATCCTCGCCTCGGGACCCGCGCCTTTGGGCGCGGCGGCTGGAATTAAAACTCCGTCGACGAGTTGGTGAGCCCTACAGCTTCGTATCGCCGTCCCGATCGACTTCGAATGCCGCTGCTCCTTCCCGGTCCGTGATCACTCGCTGGAACGCCTCATCGACAAAGTGGACCGCTGCGCCATCCGTTGCCGCATAGCCGGGGGCGATGGTTTGTTCCCGAAGCATTTGCCGAAGCAGCGGTTTGCGTTCGGGCTCGGAGTCGTAGTGAGGCGTGAAGCTGCCGGGGAGCCAGCCGAGGCAGTTCATGACCTGGATTCCGGGGCCGAGCGAGTCGGTGGTGCATTGCTCGAACCAAATATTGGCTCCGGCCGAGATTCCGGCGAGGATGGTGCCTTGCTCGTAGGCTTTGCGGAGGATGGTGTCTATGCCCCAGGCTTGCCAGAGGAGCATCATGTTCATGGTGCTGCCTCCGCCGACGAAGATGAGGTCTTGGTCGAGGAGCATTTCTTCCGGGGTTCCGGTCCAGGTTTGGGAGCGGAAGAGCTGGAAGACGCTGATTTGCGCGCCGAGGGATTTGTAAACGGCTTCGAACCTGCCAATGTAGTCGAGCGAATCGCCATTGGCGGTGGGGATGAAGCAGACTTTCGGCGCGCTTGCGGGGCAGAGGGAGAGGAGGTACTCGTCGAGCTTGAGGTTTTCGAGGCCGGAGCCGAAGCCGCCTCCGCCGAGGGCGATGATCTGGCGCATTTGGGTGAGAGGTTACCGTCGATTCACTTTAGATGAGACTTACTTGTATTATGATCTAGCAAGACCTGGATAGTCACGTTTTTTGATCAGCTTGACGAAACGTTCCCAATATGTGAGTACTATGCTTACTGACGTAATCCAGGCGATGGACAGAGCAAGTGCGGACAATAATCCAACCGAATGATCACGTGGAAGCGATTCCGCCAGCAACCTGCAGATCCACGGATCAAGAAAAGAGAAGGAAAGACCGTTTAGCCCAAGGATAGCTAGGGAGTGCTTGCCAACAAGATTTAGAAAGACCTTATTTTTAAGGTGGTACGACAAGATCAAAACTATACCGCTTCCTCCTAATGAGTTGATAAAAAGCAAAGCGGGATTCCCAATTTGGAAGCCAGCAAAATTTACCCGATTGCTGCCCGCGAGAAGCAAGAATGCCAGCAGGAAACCAAGGATAAACCTCATGGATAGATTTAGCTCCCGATAGTAATCTAATATCCTTTTCCAATTTGCGGAGAAGGAACAGATAATAATGCTGGCGGAAAATGCGGCCATTGGCCAATAATAGAATCGGAGAGCGAGCTTGATGTCCTGGACTCGTTCGGCACCACACAAGTTAATGACAATCGAAGCTATCAGGGCCAATAGAACGGCTTTACACAGATTTGAAAAGAGAGCATTCTGCTTGATTCGGGAAAATAAGATGATAAGTTCAGCAAAAAGAAGGCAAGTGAGAAACCACATCGGCTTAATGAGCACAGGGATGCCGCCGAATATCGTGGCGCCTAGCCCTGCCGATACCTCCCTAATGTTTTTAAAGCCGACTAGTAATCCAAGTAGTGATGCAACCAGTGAGTAGTTGATCACGGGCTTCATTCTTTTGGACCATATTTCCGTGACACGAGATAAATTAAACTCCCTGGATTGAAGGGTGATACCCACAAGAACGAAGAAAAGTGGGATGTGAAATCTATACAGTATTCTCCAGTCTCCCCAAAGTTCGAAGTGTCCTACATAAGCAAGGTTCTCAAGGTAGTGACCAAACACGACCAGTATCATTCCTATCCCCCTTGCTGCAAAAACTGTATCAGAGAGCGGCGCGCTCAAGCGAGACGCTCTCCCTGAAACTGTATCCGCGATTCCTTTCATCGACAAATTATAGTCAACTCTTTGGTTGAAGGTTTGATCTTGGAACGCGCCTAGCTAACCAATCTTCGAACGACCTCGCCTTCGACGTCCGTCAAACGGAAGTTTCGCCCCTGGTACTTGTAGGTCAGCTGCGTGTGTTCCAGACCCATGAGGTGCAGGAGGGTGGCGTTGAGGTCGTGGACGTGGACCTGGTTTTCGGCGACGTTGTAGCCGAGTTCGTCGGTTTGGCCATAGGCGACGCCGGGCTTGAAGCCGCCTCCGGCGACGAACATCGAGAACGCTTTGGGGTGGTGGTCACGTCCGGGGAATTTGACGCCATCGCGGGCTTCGATCATCGGGGTTCGGCCAAACTCGCCGCCCCAAACGACGATGGTGTCGTCGAGCATCCCGCGCTGCTTGAGGTCTTTAATGAGGGCGGCGGCGGCTTTGTCGACCTGGCGGCACATTTCGGGCAATCCGTGCTTGAGGTCGTTGCCTTCGCTGTCGCCGTGGTGGTCCCACCCTCGGTGGTAAAGCTGAACGCAGCGGACGCCGCGCTCGACCATGCGGCGCGCGAGGAGGCAGTTATTGGCGAACGACTTTTTGCCTGGTTCGACGCCGTACATCTCTTGGGTCGCTTGCGATTCCTTGCTGATGTCCATCAGTTCGGGCACGCTGGTTTGCATTCGGTACGCAAGCTCGTACTGGGCGATGCGGGTTTCAATTTCGGGGTCGAGAACCTCTTTCGAGCGCATCTTATTGAGGTCGCGGATGGCGTCGAGAGAGTCGCGGCGAATCTCGGATGAGATGCCGTCGGGGTTTTGGACGAAGAGAACAGGCTCGCCCTGGGAGCGGAATTCGACGCCTTGGTAGACGGAAGGGAGGAAGCCGCTTCCGTAGCAGGATTTTCCGCCGTCGGGGTTGCTTTGACCGCTCAGGAGAACAACAAAACCGGGAAGGTCGGCGTTCTCGGAGCCGAGACCGTAGGTGAGCCATGACCCGAGCGAGGGGCGACCAGGAATTTGGAACCCGGTGTTCATGAACAGCTGGGCGGGGGCGTGGTTGAACTGATCGGTGCGCATTGTCCGGATGACGCTGATGTCATCGGCGATGGAGGAAATGTTCGGCAGAAGGGACGAAATCCATTGACCCGATTGGCCGTGCTGGGCGAAGGTGTGAGGAGTGCCAAGGAGGCGGGGTTTGCCTCGGATGAAGGGGAATCGCTCGCCTTTGATGTACTCGTCCGGGCAGTAATCGCCGTCGAATTTGTTCAGGACGGGCTTGTAGTCGAACAGGTCGAGCTGAGAAGGAGCGCCCGCCATGAAGAGGTAGATGATCGACTTCGCCTTGGGCTTGAAGTGGGGTTTCTTCGGCGACATCGGGTCTTTGCGACCCTTTTGGTCGACCATCGCCGCGAAGACGGGGTCGGCGAGCATGGTGGCAAGGGCGACATTTCCGAGTCCGTAACCGACTTGTCTGAAGAAGGTGCGGCGGGTGATTTGCTTGATGAGGTCTTGCTCGTTCATGGTCACTCCTTGGTGATGGTTTCGTCGAGGTTGAGGATGACGTTGCCGAGCATGGTGTACGCGGCTTGATCAGGCGTTGCACCGAGTTGCTTTGCGAGCTCGGGCTTGGTTTGGTACTTAGCTTTAAAGCTGCTGAGGGCCTTGGTGAGGATGCTGAGTTCGGTGGGGAGCGGTTTCCGTCCGGTTGCGGCGCGGAAGCCGTAGGCGATGCCCTTGCTTGCCATTCGGACGCCAAGGGCGCTGGCAGGTTCAAGATACGCCTTGTCGTTGAGCAGGGTCAGCGCTTGGAGCGGGGTGTTAGTGCGCGACCGCCGGGTGGTGCAAACCTCGCGCGGGGTGGCGTCGAACGCCATGAAACTCGGGTATGGCGAGGTGCGTTTGATGAAGACGTAAATGCCTCGGCGGTTGCGGTCATCGCTCTTAGCGACCATCCAATTCTCGCTCGAGTAGACCATGCCCCACACGCCGTCGGGCTGGTAGGGCATCACGCTGGGGCCGCCGATCTTGGGGTTGAGGGTGCCGCTGGCTGCGAGGGCATTGTCGCGGATCATCTCGGCGTCCATTCGGACCCGGGGGCCCCGGGCGAGAAGGGCGTTTTCGGGGTCCTTTGCGGCGAGTGCCGGATTGGTTGCCGAGGATTGTTGGTAGGTCGCGCTCATCACGATGAGCTTGTGGATCGCTTTGACGTCCCAGTTTCGGTCCATGAACTCGGTGGCGAGCCAATCGAGCAGTTTGGGGTGGGTTGGGGCGGAACCTTGCGTTCCGAAGTCTTCATCGGTCTCGACGATGCCGCGGCCGAAGTACTGCGCCCAGATCCGGTTGACCTGGACTCTCGCCGTCAGCGGGTGTCGCTTGGAGACGAGCCATTTGGCGTACTGAAGTCGGTCGAGCCGCGTCCCTGGCTCGGGTTGGGGAAGGACAGCGGGAACTCCGGCCTTGACCATCTCGCCGGGGCTGGTGAATTCGCCTCGGTGGTGGATTGGGGCTGTCAGGTCTCCCTTGGTCGGCTTCTCGGTGAGCACGAGCGCGTTAGGGATCGAACGCTCAAATTCGGAGACTTCATCTTTCGCGGCTTGGAGAACCAGCCATTGGGGGCGAACGTTTTTGGAACTCGAGGCGAACTCGCGGAGGGCGACTTCGGAGTTGGTCCTGGCTTCGGCGGGTGTGAGGGTGACAAAAGGGTGGTTTCCTTCGATCAGGCTCAATCGAAACGCGCCAAGGTTGTGCTGGGCGTACTCGCTCTCGGCGCGGAGTCGGATCGTGACGGGTCCGACGGGGAGCGGATTTTGGAGCTTGACGACGAGTGAATGCCGCTTTTTGCCTTCGGGGTAGACCGCCCAGCCAGGGGAGGCTTTTCCGTTTGCGATTCCGGTCGCGTCGTGATTTCGCTGGGTGAAGCTCGCCCGAGATTCGGCGAGCGGGATTGCTTTGCCGCCGACCTCGACCTCGACACCGGTGAGAACGAAGTTGTCGCTCGACGACCGTCCCGCGCCAAACCCTCCGAATGGCTGGAGGTCAAGCTTGAGGGCGGTCAGGCCAGGTTTGGTCGCTTCGACGGCTATTTCGTACACTTCACGAGCGGGGTTCGGTCCGCTAGGCACGACTAAGCCATCATTTTGGATCGACAGGACGGTGCCCGCCTTGCTGGAAGCCTTGAACGGAATGAGAGGAAGCGCCGATGGATTTGCAAGTTCGGATCGCCACTGACGGAACTCATCGCCGTTTGCCTGTACTGACTTCCAGAGGTTTGCCTCTGCGGTCGAAACCTTAGCGTTGAGCTCGTCCTTGCGCTTTTGAGTTGCCGGGGTGATGACCTTGAGCGTGGGTTCGCGCCATACCTCCGAGAACGACTTTTTGTAATCGCCTTCGCGTCGATAATCTGTGTTCGCGAAGACCGCATAGGTCTGATAGAAGTCCTTTTGGGTGAAGGGGTCGAACTTGTGGTTGTGGCACCGCGCGCAGGCAAGAGTGGAGCCCATCCAAACAGTTGATGTCGTACTCAGCCGATCGATCACGGTGAGGAATTGCGATTCGGCGGGGTCAACGCCGCCCTCTTCGTTGAACATCGAGTTGCGGTGGAATCCGGTCGCGACGCGTTGGGCGACGGTGGGGTTCGGGAGGAGGTCACCCGCAAGCTGCTCAATCGTGAATTGATCGAACGGGAGGTTACGGTTGTAAGCATCGATCACCCAGTCGCGGTACGGCCACGCGACCCGGTTGAGGTCCTTTTCGTAGCCGTTCGAGTCGGCGTACCGAGCGAGATCGAGCCAGAAACGGGCTTGACGCTCGCCGAAATGGGGGTTCTTGAGGAGTTGATCAACGACTCGCTCGTAGGCGTCGGGCCGCTTGTCGGCGAGGAAAGCATCCATCTGTTCGACGGTGGGCGGGATGCCGATAAGGTCGAGATACACCCGCCGTAGCAGAGTCTCTTTGGAGGCAGGTTTGCTGGGTTGGAGCTTGGCTTTGACCAGCTTTTCGTAAACAAATCCGTCGATCGGGTTCTTACCCCATTTGGTAAGGGCGATAGGTTTCGGCTTCACGGGGGCGATGTAGGCCCAGTGCTTTTGCTTCGCTCCGCCGAGGATTGCGCCGTACTTGACCCACTCTTCGAGGATGGTGATTTGCTCTTTGGGAACGGCCTTAAACCCGAGCGGCATGAGGGGTTTGCCGCCCTCGCCGCGCATCCGCTGAAGGATGACGGGCATCTTCTTTTCGACAACCTCGGGCTTGGTGAGGTCGAGACCCGCGCTGGAATCTTTTCCGGTGTGGCAGTTGATGCAGTTGACCTTGAGGATCGGCTCCACATCCTTGGTGAAGGTCGGCCAGACTTTGCTGTTGTCGGTTTGCGCGCCAACGGGAGCGGTGAACGCCGCCGCCAAAAGCACGACCCCAAGACTGCCGAAAACCAAACGCATTTGAATCTACTTTAGCGCAAAGACTCGCCAGTTATCAGCTAAATCCCAGGCGCCGGATTTTGAAGTTTCGACCGGTTTACTTCCGCCGCCGCCGGTTGCCATCGAAGCGATTGAGAAGATTTCAGCTGGTAGCGCGGGTGGCTGCCAATCGGCGAACTCGCGAGCAAGGAATCCTGTGTCGATGGTTCCGGCGATGAATCCGGGGTGCTCGAGAACGTCGATGAGATAGCCGACGTTTGTCTTGACTCCGAGAACGTGGAAATCCTTGAGCGCGGCGACCAGGCGGCGGCGAGCCGCTTCGCGGTTCGGGCCGTGGGCGATGACCTTCGCGATCATTGAGTCATAGAAGCGGGAGATCTCCTTGCCAGCCGCGAACCCGGTATCGAACCTGATTCCCGGATGGCGAGGCTCGGCCCAGGCAAGGATTTGCCCGATGGAGGGGAGGAATCCTTGACCGGGGTCTTCGGCAACGATGCGAACTTCGATGGAATGACCATTGATCGCAGATCGATCGCCCGCCATCAGGCGCGGATCGATGGAGATTTCTTCACCTTGGGCGATGCGGATCTGAAGCTCGACGAGGTCGAGTCCGGTGATCATTTCGGTGACGGGGTGCTCGACTTGGAGCCGCGCATTGACTTCTAGGAAGTAAAACTCGCCGGTCTCGCGGTCGACCATGAACTCGGCGGTCCCGGCTCCGTGGTAGCCGGCGGCGAGGGCAAGTCGGCGAACGGCGGACTGCATGGCCTCCCAATCGAAGCTCTTGGGCAGGTCGAGGGGAAGGGCGGACGGAGCCTCTTCGACGAGCTTTTGGTGTCGCCTTTGGATGGAGCATTCGCGCTCGAAGAGGCACGCGACGTTTCCGTGCTGATCGGCAAAGAATTGGACTTCGATGTGGCGAGGATCGACGACGAGCTTTTCGACCATCATCGCGTCGTCGCCGAAGCCCTTGAGGGCTTCGTCCTTGGCGATGCTTAGTTCGTCGGCGAAAGATGCCGAATCGCGAACGATCCGCATTCCTCGTCCGCCGCCGCCCGCCGAGGCTTTGAGCATCACGGGATAGCCGATTTTTTCGGCGGCGGCTTTAAGGTTGTCTTCGGTTGCACCGGGTTCAAAGAAGCCGGGAGTGATGGGAACTTGATTCTCGACGGCGAGAGTTTTCGCATCGATTTTTCCGCCGAGTTTTCGCATTGCCGAGGCAGGCGGACCGAGGAATTTGATTCCGGCTGTAGCGCATGCCTCGCTGAATTCAGCCCGCTCAGAGAGGAAGCCATAGCCAGGGTGGACGGCGTCGGCACCGGTTTGCGCGCAGGCATCGAGGATCGCCTCGATGCGCAAATAGCTTTCGGCGGGGGCGGGGCCGCCGATGTGGACGGATTCATCGGCGAGCGCGGTGTGAATCGAATCTCGGTCGGCGTCGGAATAGACGGCGACGGTTCGAATTCCGAGGGCTTTGGCGGTTCGGAACACCCGCACCGCAATTTCGCCTCGGTTGGCCACCAGCAGCTTCTGAATCTTCATTGATTTGCTCTTGGCAAAGTGATACCCTTTAGGCCATGTCGACTTCGATCAAACAGTGCACTTTGGACCTTATTAACAGCATGGGCGGATTCTTTGTGGGCGATCTGGAGCGCTTGAGTGAGGAGCAGGTGATGAATTCTCCGGGCGGCGCTGCGCGGCGGCCGATTGACTATGTGCACGAGGTGACGGTAGTGAATCGAGGCATTGCTTGCCAGCTTCGAGGCGAGGACCCGAACCCGCTGTTTGGTGCGCAAGCTCATGATGAAAACAAGTTCATCGTCGCTCCGGGGGATTTGACCAAAGAGGCGGCGGTCGCGAACTTTAGGGCTTCGATTGACGAGGTTCGTGCGGCAGTTGAGGGGATGGAGGAGGCCGATTTACTCGCACCTCGGCAATCATTCTTTGGTGAACGGCCCGCGTATTGGGTGGCGCAGTTTGCGGCACTGCACACCAACTATCACAACGGGCAGTTGAACCTGATTCAGGGCCTCGGTGGCGATGGAAAGAACAACTGGTTCTAAGAATAGGCTTTGGAGACGCGTCAGCAGAGGAGTGCTTTGTGGGCGATAGTTGTCGTCATCTTAGCCGTGCTTCTGTTGGCAAGTGGATTAATTCCGTTGACTGAGTGGATGGCATGACCGAGCACAATTCGGATCCGAAGAAGCCTCTGTTCAAGTGGTACGAGATTGTTAGGTTAGTCCTCGGAGCGGTTTGCGGCTACTACTTTCTGACCTGGTTTGTCGACTGGCTCGCTTGAAAGGTGGCTGCCCATCGTGGATTCGAACCACGATTAACGGTACCAGAAACCGTCGTCCTGCCATTAGACGAATGGGCAACGCTCCAGACTAGGATACCTGGACGCAAAAGCGCCCTTTGAGTTCACTCAAAGGGCGCAATGAGCTGGCTTAGCTTGCTTTGCGGAGGTCTTCTTCGCTGAGCAGGATCGGATGGGCACCGCCATCGATGATTCCGGCGGGAAGAATGACCCGTTTGATGTCGTTTGACGAAGGCACCTCGTACATCACGTCCATCATCACTCCTTCGATAATCGCGCGGAGGGCACGGGCACCGGTCTTGCGCTTGATCGCTTCTCGAGCAACTTCTCGGAGCGCGCCCGGCTCGACCACGAGGTCAACGCCGTCCATCTCGAAGAACTTGGTGTACTGCTTGAGGATCGCATTTCGAGGCTCGGAGAGGATGCGAACGAGCGCGTCTTCGTCGAGGTTGTCGAGGGTGGCGACGACTGGGAGTCGGCCAATGAATTCGGGGATCAATCCGAACTTGAGCAAATCTTCGGGGAGGAGCGATTGCAGAACATCGTGCTTCTCCTCACTCTTTCCGGACGGGTTCGACCGGAAGCCCATCGTATTCTCCTTCATTCGGCGTCGGATGAGGTCTTCGATTCCCTCGAAGGCTCCCGCGCAGATGAAGAGGATGTTGGACGTGTCGATCTGCATGTACTCTTGCTGAGGATGCTTTCGACCGCCTCCAGGTGGCACGTTTGCAGTGGTGCCTTCAAGAATCTTCAGAAGCGCTTGTTGGACGCCTTCGCCGCTGACGTCGCGAGTGATCGACGGGTTGTCGCTCTTGCGCCCGATCTTATCAATTTCGTCGACGTAGATGATGCCACGCTCGCAAAGCTCCTTTGCGTTGT
Organism: uncultured Fimbriimonas sp.; assembly: GCA_964566635.1. GTDB lineage: Bacteria > Armatimonadota > Fimbriimonadia > Fimbriimonadales > Fimbriimonadaceae > Fimbriimonas. Next base: position 146,683 of record CAZMJL010000003.1, read on the forward strand.
TGGGGTCCATTGCGTCGGCGGCTTGCCAAAGCTTGAGAAGGATGTTCTCGACGTCCTCGCCGACGTAGCCAGCCTCCGTTAGCGCGGTTGCATCGGCAATCGCGAACGGAACGTTGAGCATCTTTGCCAGGGTTTGCGCGAGAAGCGTTTTGCCCGATCCAGTGGGGCCGACCATGAGGATGTTGCTCTTTTGGAGTTCAACATCGCTTGGTGAACCGTGTTGCTTTTCGTTGACCCGCTTGAAGTGGTTATAAACGGCGACCGAAAGCGCTCGCTTGGCGACCGTTTGCCCCACGACGTACGAATCGAGATAGTTTACGATCTCTCGCGGCTTCGGAACTCCCGAAGTGCGAGGAACTGGCGCCATTGGGGTTGCCACTGGCGTCGTCGCGTTCGCGGCGGCAGCAGCAGCTCTGGCACCCGAAGCGCGAGGCTCAGTATCGGTATGAAGGATGTCATTGCAAAGGTCGATACAATCGCTACAGACTGCGCCATGCAGTCCCACGATAAGTTTCTTCACTTGCTCTTTCTGCTTTCCGCAGAGGCAACATTGATCTCTTCGTTCCGGTGATTTCGCCATTCAGGTGCCTACTTAACTATATCGGTTTAAGGAGCTCTTTCCAAGACCTTGTCGATCAGACCGTATTCCACGGCTGCCTGACTCGACATAAAGTAGTCTCGGTCACAATCCTTCCGCACCTCTTCCTCAGATTTACCAGTATGGTGACTAAGAATTCCCATAAGGGAGTCCATCATCCGGTTGATTTCCGCTGCTTGGACGTTGATGTCAGCCGCAGTGCCTCGGAATCCAGCCGAAACCTGGTGGATCATGATGCGTGAATGCTTAAGAGCAAATCGCTTGCCAGCCGCGCCACCGGAGAGCAAAACTGCGCCCATTGAAGCTGCAGATCCCACACAAATGGTCGCGACGTCGCACTTGATGTGCTGCATACAGTCGTAGATGGCGAGACCCGCAGTGACCGATCCGCCGGGCGAGTTGATGTAGAAATCGATGTCCTTATCCGGATCCTCCTTTTCGAGGAAGAGGAGCTGGGCGACCAAAAGGTTGGCGATATAGTCGTCAACTTCGGTTCCAAGGAAGATTATGCGGTCTTTGAGGAGCCTGGACCAGATGTCGTAGCTTCTTTCTCCGCGAGCGGTTTGTTCGATGACGTAAGGGATTCCCATCGTATTTCCTTGTACTCCATTGTGGCGGGTTTGCGTTCGCTGGCTAGGGTGGATGGGATGAAACAGGGGCAAAACACAGATATTCGAGCGATCTAACTTATAATGGTTTCATGCATCTGAACGAAAAGGGCGAAGTTGTGTTGAGTCCTGAGCAAGTCAAGATGGTCGAAGAAGGACTCGCAGAGCTCGATCGTGGAGAATTCGTTACCTGGGATCAGGCGCGCGAGTACGCACGAAGGCGAATTGGTGAGTGGCTTCCCGAAGCCGAAAAGTCGGCATGAGGAGGCTCAGCCCTTCGGCTCAAGCGGATTTGGCCCTGATTCAAGATCATACGGCGAGAATATGGGGACTTTCTCAATCAGAGAAGTACGTCGATATGATTGACGACGAGTTGAAGTTCTTGGAATCGAATCCGACGTTTGGTCAGAGCTTCGCCGATCAGCCGGAGTTGCGGGTTCACTTCGTGAAGTGGCGAAATGCAAAGTTTGGTCACAACATAATTTTTCGCCGACGTGGCGATGATTTGGAGATTGTCAGGATCCTCCACTCGGCAATGGATGTGGCCAGCCATTTGCGGGTCGAGGGATAGGCGTCCGGTAAACTCTTAGCTCGCATCGTCACAAAAGTGGCTTTGCCGTGTGTCCACCATGCTCAGAGCCGGAAATGTAGGGTTGCCAAACGTCGGAAAGTCGACGCTCTTTAACGCCGTTGTTGCGAACAGCAAAGCCCAAGCCGCGAACTTCCCGTTCTGTACGATTGAGCCGAACGTCGGACTCGTCAACGTGCCCGACGAGCGTCTCGAAGTTCTCGCAAAGCTCGCTGGATCAGAGAATATTCTTCCGGCTCGCCTTGAGATTGTTGATATCGCGGGACTCGTCAAGGGCGCGTCTCAGGGAGAAGGGCTTGGGAACCAATTCCTCGCCAATATCCGAGAAGTCGACGCGATTATCCACGTGGTCCGGTGCTTCGAAAACGATGACATCATCCACGTTGCGGGTTCGGTCGACCCGGTTCGAGATATTGAGATCATTAACATGGAGCTGATCCTGGCTGACATGGCCCAGGTCGAGCGGCGAATCGAGCGAGCGCGAAAGGATGCCCGGACCAAGAAGGAAGCTCAAGTCGAAGTCGATGCGCTCGAAAAGATTCTGCCGGTTTTGCAGGACGGACAACCCGCGCGCAGCGTGAAGCTGACCGAAGATGAGGCGGCGTCGATTAAGGCACTTGGACTTCTCTCAGGCAAGCCGATTATCTATGCGGCCAACGTGAGCGAGGATGACCTTGCCACCGGAAACGCCTGGGTCGAGAGCGTGCGCAAGATCGCGGCGGCGGAAGGCGCGAAGGTGATCGTGATTTCGGCGCAGGTCGAGTCCGAACTCATCGAACTGCCCGAGGAAGATCGGCAAGAGTTTTTGGAGTCCCTGGGCGTGAAAGAGGGCGGTCTGCAGAGCCTGATTCGCACGACTTACGACCTTTTGGGCTTGCAGACCTACTTCACTTGTGGCCCGAAGGAGACGCGGGCGTGGACGATCAAGAAGGGAATGACCGCTCCGGAAGCCGCCGGCGTCATTCACTCGGACTTTGAGCGCGGGTTCATCCGCGCCGAGACGATTTCTTTTGCGGATATGGTTGAATGCGGTTCGAAGTCGGCGGCGCGGGATAAGGGCGTGCTCCGCGCGGAAGGGAAGGCATACGTCGTTCAGGAAGGCGACGTCATGGAGTTCTTGTTTAACGTCTAAATTCTGAAATTTCAGAGTCCGTAGAAAAAGAAGGGGTGATCATCGATCACCCCGTTTTGCTTCAGAACCGTTTACTGCTCGCCGCTCATAGCTCGCAGTTCACAGAATTTACGCTTGATCAGCAACAAACGGCTTGGTTCCGCCGAGTGCCTTCAGCTTTGCGGCTTGATCGGCTTTGAGGATCTTGCCGAGCTCGGCCTTCATGATGTCGGTGTTCTTGGTCATCTTGTCCCGAAGCTCTTCTTGAGTGATCTCTTGATCGCGCATCTTTTGGAAGAGGGCCTGGTTGGCTTCTTGCTGCTTCGTTTGGAGATCCTTGATGGAAGCAATTTGCTTGTCGTCAAGGCCGAGTAGCTTCTGAGTATCGGCTTGGGGGATTGCCATGTTGCCTTGGAGTTGGTAGGCGATTTCGCTCAGCCTTGTGACCTGCTCAGGCGAGAGGATTGCGGCGATGGCTGCTTTCTGCTCTTCGGCGCGCTTTCGAGCGGCCTCTTGCATGGCTGCGCGCTGTTCGTCGGTCATCTGTCCGCGCTGACCGCCGCCACCCTGGCCCTGACCACCGCCGCCTTGACCGCGCTGGGGTTGAAGAGCTTCGATCTTGGTGATCTGCTCTTCTTTAAGGTCGAGGTCTTTTCGAACGTCGCCGCGCATCAGGAGGCTAAGGGGAGTCATCCCGCCGCCTCGGCCTTGACCGAAGCCGCCGCGACCTTGACCGCGACCTTGTCCGCCTCCTCCTTGGGCTAAGGCGAGGGCGGTAACCGCAACAAAGGAAACGACGAGAAGATTACGAGCAATTTTCATTTCAAAAACTCCGCTATTCCGCCGAAACGCAAGTTCAATCACAGTGTTCAGTGAAAAAAGGTTAGAGTTTTCTCACCTTTCAGCCAACTCGGCCGATCATCTCACCAGCGGAAGTGCCCGTGGATTTTCCATGAATTGAGACAATCTTCCTCTTTGGGCGTGCTGAGGTTGTGAATCACCAAGTAACTTCCGGAGGCACCTCGGCGGTCGGTGACAAGGCCGACATGGTTGAGGCCGCTCGGCAGTTTCCACCAAACTACGTCACCCGGCTTCCAATCGGAAACGATGGATAGGGACTTCCCGTGCCGCCGGAAGAATGCCACCTGGTTCGGGACGCGGCGATGATCGATGTTGGGATCGAGCTTGCCAGCCGGATACGCGCCCGGATGCGCTTTCTTATCGCGGTGAATCAGAACCTGAAGGTCTTTGCCGATGGCTCGGTACGCGCGAATAATCACATCCGTGCAGACTCCCTTGGTTCGCGGGACGTCGCCCCCTGGATACTTTAGGCGCACGTAGGTGGGGTCATAGGTCGTGCCCCAAGTCAGCTGATCTCGGGCGGCGGAAACCAGCGGGTTCGTCGGGGCAACGAGGAGGACCAGAACCATAGTTAGGAGGGAAAACAAGGTCTTTGCGCCAAGCAGTTCCGTAAAATGAGCAAAGTGAACTGGTTACTCGTGGGCGGTGGGGCATTTGTCGGCGGGGTGAGCCGCTACGCGGTTTCGCTTTGGCTGGCAACCAAGCCTTTCCCGTTGGCCACGCTGGTGGTGAATCTCGCCGGAAGCCTGCTTTTGGGGATTCTAGCGGCGTTTTTCGCTAAAGATCACCCGGCGAGGCTGTTGCTTGGTGTCGGAGTGCTTGGCGGGTTCACTACGTTCTCCTCGTTTTCGCTTGATCTGCTCCAGCAGATTCAGAAAGGTGAGGTCAGTTCGGCGCTCGTAAATGGGCTGGTTCAGGTGGTTGGTGGGCTGCTGTTATGCTTTGTCGGCTTCTGGCTGGGCTCACGGATTCAGAACGGTGGATAAAAAAAGCGTTAGAAATGCCAAACCGTCGTCGAAACACCTAGGCGAATCTTGGTGACTTGGGTTAGAATTGCAGGGTCACTCTGGGAGAGAGTGTCTGCTTGAGAGTTCACATATGGCTGCGCAACGCGTTCCGATGATCCAATGGCTGGTTCAGAAGGGTTTCCTTACCCCTGACCAGGCGACCGAGGCTGGCAAGGTCGCGCAACAGACGAAGGCGTCGATTGATAAGGTGATCGTGCAACTTGGCTATGCCGGAGAGCGTGAAGTTCTTCAGGCCAAAGCGCAAGAGATGGGGCTTGGTTTTGCCGATCTCGACCGAATTACGATTGAATCGAGCGCTCTCAACGTTGTTCCCGAGCGCATTGTGAAGAATCACAATGCGATTCCCGTCCGCAAAGACGGACAAACGCTTTATGTCGCGATGAAGGATGCGTCGAACATCGCGGCCATCGATGACCTGCGACTCGCTTCGGGATGCCGGGTTGTGCCGGTTCTTGCGGTTGCAGGCGCAATTGAGGATTCAATCCGCAAGTATTACGCGGCGAGCAACGCGGTTGAAAAAGCGGCCGATAACACGCCGGCTGCTGCTCAAGCGGCTCAGTCGAACAACAACTTCGCGCGGATCATGGCGGAAGCCGGCGTCAAGCAAGGCTCCGACTTCGAAGAGATTGGCAACCGCGAGGAAGAAGCGGCTGCCGATGCGGCACCGATCATCAAACTCGCGAGTGCGGTCATCCAGCAGGCTATCACTGACCGGGCGTCGGACATCCACATCGAGCCGGGGTCGAAGGCGATCCGAGTTCGGTACCGAATTGACGGCGTTCTTATGGAGGCAATGACGGTTCCTAAGAACCTGATGGCTCCGCTTATTAGCCGCTACAAGATCATGGCGGACATGAACATCGCCGAGCGACGAATCCCGCAGGACGGTCGTATCGAGGTTCGCCACGGTCAGAAAGAAATCGACCTTCGTGTTAGCTCGATCCCGACGCCCTTCGGCGAAAAGATCGTTATGCGTATTCTTGATAAGACCAGCGTCTTGCTTGGTCTTGACAAGATCGGCTTCACCGAAGAAAACCAGCTGAAGATCGAAGAGTTGGTCAGTCAGCCGAACGGAATGTTCCTCTGTACGGGTCCTACAGGTTCGGGTAAGACCACCACGCAGTACTCGGTTCTCAACATCCTCAACACGGTTGGCGTCAACATCATCACTGCTGAAGACCCGATTGAGTACCAGCTTAACGGTATCGCTCAGGTTCAGATGAACCGAAAGGCGGGTCTGACCTTTGCTACCGCGCTTCGCGCCTACCTCCGACAAGACCCCGACATCATCATGGTCGGTGAAATGCGTGACCTTGAAACGGCGGAAATCGCGATTGAAGCATCGCTAACGGGTCACATGGTTCTATCGACGCTTCACACGAACGACGCACCTTCAGCTACGCTTCGTATGATCGACATGGGCGTTGAGCCATACCTGATCGCGGCGACTATCGTTGGCGTTCTCGCTCAGCGGCTTGGACGACGAATCGACAGCGAAAACAAAGAGCCTTACGAAGTTGCGCAGATGGATCTTCGCCGATTCGGATTTGAAGTTACCGATCCGGAAGGTTTGGTTCAGCTCTACCGAGGCGTCCCTGCCGAGAGCAACCGAATGACGGGCTACAAAGGTCGAACTGGTTTCCACGAATTGATGACGATGAACTCTGAAATCGCGGAACTTGTTGTTCGCCGCGCTCCTCTAAATGACATCAAAGACGCGGCAAAAGCGAACGGCATGAAGGAGCTTCGCGAAGACGGTCTGGTCAAAGTTCTTTCTGGCGTTACGACTCCTGAAGAAGTTATGCGCGTTGTTTTCACTGCTGGATACTAATTTCGACATACAATCTAAAACACAAAGATGCAAAACGATCCAACTCGTCAGAATATGCCTCCTCAGCCAGGAGCGGTTCCGCCTGCCGCGGGTCAGCCGCCACGTCCTGTTGCACCTCCGATGGGTGGTCAGCAAGACCTCAATGCTTGGAAAGAGCGAGTCGTAACCATCTCGGGCATCCCTGGTGATGATAAGCCGCTTGGGCCGAAGGGCGATGTTGAAGATCTTCACATCGACGAGTTGTTGAACATTGTTGTTGATCTGAACTCTTCGGACCTTCACATCTGCCAGGACAGTCCTCCTGTCGTGCGCCACGATGGTGGACTTAAGCGATTGAACTACCAAAAGCTGTCGCCTGAAGTCATCCAGCGGATGATGTACGAAATCATCTCGGACGACAACATTCAGAAGTTCGAAACGATTCACGAACTCGACTTCTCGTATTCGCTCCCGATTCCTTTCCATCAGCGAGTTCCGGATGGTCCCACCGCTCGGGCGCGGTTCCGGGTCAACCTTTACAAGGATAAGGGTTCGGTTGCGGCGGCGTTCCGATTGATCGCTTCGAAGATTCCTACGGTCGAAGATCTTCGCCTTCCGCTCATCCTCAAGCAGCTCTGCGAGCGTCCTCGTGGTCTGGTTTTGGTTACGGGTCCTACTGGTTCCGGCAAGTCAACGTCGCTTGCGGCGATGATCAACCACATCAACATGAACCATGCTCACCACATTATTACGATCGAAGACCCGATCGAATACTTGCACGAGCACAAGCTTTGCGTCATCAACCAGCGCGAGCTTGGAATGGACACCAAGAGTTTCAATAACGCGCTTCGCGCATCGCTTCGTGAAGACCCGGACATCCTGCTCGTCGGTGAAATGCGCGACGTCGAGACGATCTCGCTCGCAGTTACCGCGGCGGAAACCGGTCACTTGGTGTTTGCCACGCTTCACACCAATACGGCGGCGGAATCCGTTGACCGAATGGTTGACGTTTTCCCTCCTGGACAACAAGAGCAGATTCGTGTTCAGCTCTCTAACAACCTCGTTGCGATCGTAGCCCAGCAGCTTCTGCCTCATGCAAGCGGAAAGGGTCGGGTGCCGGCCAACGAAGTCATGATCGCTTCGCCAGCGATTCGCAACCTCATCCGCGAAGCAAAATCGCACCAGATCACCTCGATGATCCAGACCAGCGCAAACATGGGAATGTTTACGATGGACCAGTGCCTGCGAGACCTGTACCTCAAGGGTTGGGTTAAGTTGGAGGACATCATGGCAAGGTGTACAAACGTGGAAGAGCTTAAGAAGATGCTCGCCACTTCGCAAGGTGCGACCGCCGGTAACACGCCTTCGGGTCAACAAATTCGTCGATAACAACTAAGGAGCAAACATGCCTATTTTCAGCTACACATTCACCGACGCAATGGGAACCGTTCAGAAAGGAACGGCCGATGCGGAGAGCGAGGAGCTTCTACGGAAGCGTTTTGAGGAGCAGGGCTTTAAGATCACCGAACTTACGATGATCAAGGCCAAGAGCCCGAAGTCAAAGTCGCCCGGTAAAGTCAAGCTTAACGACCTCTCGGTTTGGTGTCGTCAGTTCTCCACGATGGTTGACGCCGGTGTGTCGCTGGTTCGTTGCTTGGACGTTCTGGGTCGCCAAACTCAGAACAAGAAGCTGCAAAAGATCATCGCTGACCTTGGAACTCGCGTTGAAGGTGGTGAATCACTCAGCCGCGCAATGCAACGACACCCGAAAGCGTTCAGCTCGCTCTTCATCGGTCTTATCAAAGCTGGTGAAGTCGGTGGTGTGCTTGAAGAGTCGCTTCAACGTCTTTCGCACTTCCTTGAAAAGGACGTTGAACTTCGGCGAAAGGTCAAATCAGCACTTACGTATCCGGTTCTGGTTCTTGTCATGTCGCTGGGTATCACCCTCTTCTTGGTTTACTGGTTCGTGCCTCAGTGGGCGGCGATTCTGGTTGACCTGGGATTGAAGGCCGACGACCTTCCTGCGCCGACGAAGTTCCTGATCGACGTGTCAAACATCCTCGTTCACAAGGGCTGGATGGTCGCGGTTTCGATCGTCATCTTGATATTCGCGAATAGGTTGTTTGTAAGCACCCGCTTCGGACGCCGCGTCATGGACCGAGTAAAGCTCAAGGTCCCGGTCTTCGGCAAGCTGCACCACAAGATTTGTATGGCACGATTCAGCCGTACGATGGGAACCCTGATGACCTCCGGTGTTCCGATTCTTCAGGCGATGGAAACCGTTGCCGGTACGGTCGGAAACACGATCATGTCCGACGCGATTCTCGAAGCTCGGGCCCGAATCCGTGAAGGAGACCGCATTGGTGATCCGCTCGAAGAGTCCAAGCTCTTCCCGCCGATGGTTGTTCACATGATCGGCGTTGGCGAAGAGTCGGGATCGCTCGACTTCATGCTTCAAAAGATCGCTGACTTCTATGAGAACGAAGTCGAGGCGGCGCTTGCTTCGCTTACGGCGGCGCTTGAGCCGATCATGATCGTCGGACTCGGATTCATGGTTGGATTCATCGTCATCTCGATGTTCCTTCCGCTCGTTAAGGTTATTTCCTCGCTGTCCAGCGGCGGCGGCGACGACAGCTGACCTCGGCAAAAGAGGTACCATCCCGGCAACTTTTATGGTTGCCGGGATTTTCTTTTTTGGGGTGAAAGATGTTTCCTGAATGGACATGGATCGTCGGGTTTTTCATCGGGGCGACGATCGGTTCGTTCTTGAACGTGGTGATCTACCGGATGCCCCGCCGGATGTCCTTGGGGCAGCCGAAAAACAGTTTTTGTCCCAACTGTAAGAACCAGTTGATGATGGTGGACCTGGTGCCGCTGTTCAGCTGGCTCAGCACAAAGGGGAAGTGCCGCTACTGCGGAGTGAAGGTTCCCGCCCGGTATTTCTGGGTTGAAATGGTGAACGGCGCGCTGTGGGCGGGAATCTGGTTCCGCTACTTCTGCCAAGAGCCGACCGGCAAAGATTGGATATTGGGTTGCGCCTTCCTTTTAGCGGTCGCGGCGCTGGTCGCGATCATCTTTATTGACGGCGAACACTTCATCATCCCAGACGAGATCAACGCCTTCCTGCTCCTCATCGGAGTCGGCTTCCACCTCATCAATGGAACGATGCGGGAGTGCCTGATTGGCTACCTTGTTGGTTGGGGAATCATTTGGGGCATCGCGTTCCTCGGCCGGGTCGCGTTCGGAAAGGACGCAATGGGTCACGGGGATATCAAGATGATGCGCGGCGTGGGTGCACTCATTGGCGGGATTTTGACTGTTTTCAGCGTGGGAATCGCGGTCGTTGCGGGCCTCGTCTTCGGGCTCGTTTTCATGGCGATCGCCGCCAAGAAGGCAAAATCCGAGCAAAGCAATGTCGAGGAGGCTACTGAAGAAGAAGAGTATCAGCCAGAGCCGATCAAAGACCTGGTGATTCTGGGAATTAGCTACTTGCTCTGCGTGGATGTGGTTGCCATTTGGTTCCCGCAGGTTTACACGAAATTTGGGTATCCGGTCGAGGATTTCAGCGTCGAGGATGACGATTGGGAGCCGAGTTTGACCACGATTCCGTTCGGGCCCTATTTGGCGATCGGGGCATTGGTTTGCATGTTGTTCCGAACGGAGCTGATGACCTATGCGACTGATTACCTACGCGCATTGAGTGGCCCCGCATTTTTGCCCTAAAATCCTGCGGGAACTGGCATAATGATACGACGCCCAAATGGGGCTGACGACCTACTGTTTCAAGATTGATGAAACGCGGGAACAAAGCCGATTTCGGGTCAGTCGAAAGTGCTGGGGAAAGGGTATTAGGAGTCGTGCTATGAATCGAAATCGCGCATTCACACTCATCGAGCTGTTGGTGGTTATTGCCATCATCGCAATTCTGGCGGGAATCATCTTCCCGGTTTTTGCCAGAGTCAAGCTCAATGCATACAAGAGCGGAGATATCTCCGCGATGAACTCGATTCGCAATGCGATTCAGCTCTACCGTGAGGATCAAGGCGGGTATCCGCCGGCACTCCTGGGCTACATCTCGCCCTATGAGTATGCAAATGGCGTAACCGTCGTCCCAGCTAATCAGTACCGCGGACCGATCTATCCGAAGAGAGTGGAATCGCTTGATACGATGCGCGGCTCTCTCAATCGAGTGGCGAATACGCTCATGGTTCCCGGAATCTGGCCCCAAGTCGACGTTCGCCCTGTGGGCACGGCTCCGGTCGCCGACACCAACGGTGACGGCCAGCTGACTAATCTTGATGACACCTCTGCGGCGCGGCAAGCATTCGGCTCCTCGTACGGAAGCGGAACCGTGGCCTGGTACTACAGCGACCGATTCCAGACCCCATCGATCGGTAACGCGGCTTCGAACGCAACCACCGCCGCTGGTCGATTCTATGCGATCAGTGGATACGACGTCGCTCCGGTGCCGATCTCGGGTCAAAACTATTACGAAGTTCGCTACAGTCTTTTCTGGACTTCGCTGGGAATTAACTCCGGCGCGGCAAACGATGATCCTCGACAGCTCGGATACACCGAGCCGCCCGAGACGACTGTGGTCACCTGGAACTCGTTCTTCCGTGACTATCAAAACGGGCTCTTGACGAACGGCGGTAGCAAGGATATCGTCCTCCAGTTGAATGGTTCGGCTCGACCAGTCGATTCCAAGTTGATGTCGGAGCGAAGCTGGCGGTTTACCAACTAATTTGAAAGAACAGGGCAACATGATGCACCCCGCACTCTTCAGTCATCGCCGGCGAGGCACCACCCTGGTGGAGGTCCTCGTTGTGATTGTGGTTTTCCTTATCGGAATTCTCGCAATCGCACAAATCTTCCCTGGTGGAATCAAGATTTTGGCGCGAACTCGCAACCAGTCGATGGCGCTTTCGCTCGCGCGGGCGCAGGTTGAAGAGCTGAAGGCTCGGCCTGACCTGGTTCCTGAGGCGGTTCTTCCGGTTGTTTATCGAGATTCGGGCGGAGTGTTTGTTCCAATCGTGGATGCGACCAAGCTCGTGACGGATTACGCCCCCACCGGGACAGGTATCACTCAAACGGGCATCGTCCCTGAGGCTGGTCGAGATTGGCAACTGGTTTCGGGTGCAAACACCTTCCGCAGAATCATTGGCGAGACTCACGTGATTCCGGCGCCGAAGGCCCTCACGACGGATCCAACTTCAGTGACGGCTCACTTCGGCAGTTTGGTCGTGGTTGAGCGCGGACCCATTGCTCGCGATATCGGCGTTCCGGCTGACGTGACCTTCCAGGTTTATGGTCGAGACATGGCAGGTCGGGTGGCTCGGGAGGTCAGCGACTTCACCGGACTCCGCGAATTTGAATATCTGTACGATGGAATGAACACGACCAATGCTTCGGTCTATCTTCCGGCCCCAACTGATCTGCTCTACCGAGTGAGCGTCAACCTGGTTGTCAATAACGCCGGTCAGATCAATCGCCGACAGATTGTAGGCAATATCATCCGCGTTAATGCGACTCCGACGCCGGGGTACACCCAAGTTCGGCTCGATGACGTGTCGACCTACGGATTCTTGAATGCGGGCGAGACACTTGTTGCAGCTGAGCCGGGTTCGTTGAAGATCGCTCGGGTTTACGAGCGCATCAACACTACCGACGCCTTTCAGCCCAATTTTCCGTTCACATACAAGCTGCTGAACGACCGGATCGGTATGGTTCTCCTGAACCCGGCCCTCGCGAATCGATATGAGGAGCGCCCCGGTGCAAGCCGTGCGCCATACATCGCGCGAATCGATTACGACGTTCGTGACTGGCGAATTCTGCATGAAGACTTCCGAATCAGCACGAGCCTTCCTGCGAACCTGCCGAAAAACATTCGATTGCCGATTCCGGGGCTGAAAACAAACACCCAGCCAGGTGCAGATGGTCGAAACGCAATTACTCACGCCGCGGTCGTTGGTGGAAACGATGTTCCATCGCAATCCATGGAGGACGTTTTCGTGGCTTCAAATGCAGATGTTGCAAATGCGAACGATGCGTTAGCCGATAACTTCTTGGTGATCGACCTCGCCACCGGCGGTCAGCTTGCCGAGTCTATTGGCGGTGCTCAGGCAATCAAGGTCGACAAGTCAACTGGCGTCGTCACCTTCCTTGATGCCGACGGTGCTGCGGGCAATGGTTTGACGCAGAACATCATCATGCTCGACGGCAGCGTCGTCCCGACGAACATTACGGGTCGCGTCCTTCGCGTGTTCTTCATGGGCAAGGACGAATGGGCAGTTCAGCTTCTACGCAATCCTGCGACCTATACGTCGACGCTCGGCCTACCAGGGGCAGGACAGTTCTACGTCGGCGGCTCGAACCCAGCGCTTGGCGGACTTCCTACTCGCATCTATTTCCCGCGCATGGATACGAATCGAAAGGTCTCGTTCGGCAAGATTCGATACGTGCTTGGCGGAACTCCGCAAGTGATGGAAGGGGTTGAGTTCACGGTGCAAAACCGCGCTGGGGCCGATACGATCAGCACGCCGATGCCATCGATTGACATCCGCGAAATCAATCCCGGAATCACGAGCTTCGTGGCCGATAGCGGTGCCCCTGCGTCCTATCCGTTCGCGATCAGTGATGTCCACGGTGTTTCCGTCCTCGTCAGGGTGTTCTTCAATTCCGACAAGTTCAACTTGACCGGGAACGCGGCGACAAACCTGAGTAACAACTTCAACAATTGGTCCCAGATGTGGAACATCACGTCGAAAGAAACCTACCTAAATCAAGGAGAATCATCCCGATGAGAAACAACCGCCGCGCCTTTACGCTGATCGAACTCATCACCGTTATGGCGATCTCCACGATCCTGTTGGGGATCATCGTGGTTCCGATGTTCGAGAGCTTCCGGGCGACTCGAACCGCGCAATCTTTCGCGGATGCGCAAGATAAGGCCCGCCTTCTCACCGAAAGGCTGACTCGCGAGATCAACGAGTCGATGGGAATCAAGGAAATCGATGGGATAGGCGGTCGTGCATCGATCGTCGTTCCGATTCCAAACAATGGCGTTGATGACGGTGGAGTCGCAGTTCCGTTCACGCCGGGATGGGTGAAGGTTGGAATGAACTACACCAAGGTCGACATCGTGTTGCCGGCGAAAGTTGGAACTCGAGGGCCTGGTGGTGGATTCATCGACCCCAATACTGGAAAAGAAGACCCAACGCTTCGCGCGCCAAAAGGTCAGGTTCAGTTGCCACTTGCTCCCGGAACGACGATTCGTCGCTACTGGATCGGGCTCCGGAATCCGTTTGCGAACTACAACAACCCTTACGACGGCTTGTTGATGGCGCGAGGTGGCGGTCAAGACAACCTTTTCGTGCTTTATGTGGCAGAGGTTGAGCCAGTTGTGCGTGTCGGCGGAGTTCCGGTTGTCAATGCTAACTTTTTTGACGCGGACCCGACCGATCCGAGCGGCAAAACGCCGATTTATGACGACCCCGATTTCTTCTTGGCGACTGGTGCCGATATCGGTACGCCTGTCGCGAATGATGCCAAAGCAACCCGAGTGAGGAATTGGCAGAGCCGCGCTCAGATCGTCACGGAACTGAGTCGGTACGACATGATTCAGCCGGAGTACGACAAGGGTAGCCGAAAGATTCGAATGACGAACATCGGTGGTGTTTGGACTCCTCGATTGACGCCTTTGATTCAGTTCCGCCCGTCACACGTTGAGGGTGACAGTGCCGATGCGAGCGCAACAATGCCCCTTGGTGCGGAGTCGGAAGGCGGCTCCGAGATGGGTTCGGAGTCTTACAACGGTAAGTTCGGTCAGTGGAGCAGTGTCACTGTGCGCTCCTTCCCAAGCACCTGGACGCCCGGGAACCCTTATCAAATCGCTCGAAAGGATGCAGACAAGCTGCAGATTTGGCTCTACAATCCGGCGAGTGGAGTCTCCGACACGACAGTTGGTACGGGATCGCTTTTGTTTAACTCGGCTGACTACGAGCTTTTCCGCTCGCGAAAGACAACCGTGGCCGCCGAGCGCTATCCATTCACGCTTGCAACGACTGCGGCTGCCTTGACCTCGCCGGTATTCATGCCTTTCTATGTGAACGAGGAGCGGGGTAGGGTTGCTGCCGCGTTCCCCATCAGCGAGGTAGGCGATTTCACACAGAATCCCAATGCAGGTACGAATCTGTTCAATGCAAACGATCTGAACCCAGATAACTTGCCTCAGATCGGAGCGCAAGCAACCGGCTGGACCGTAACGGACACTGCTCTGACGCCAACGAACGACACCTCGACGTCGGCAGGGACCTTTAACGTTGCCCCATTCTTCGACGGTTCGATGAATCGGTTCAACATCAACCGAGTGTTCAACAAGGTTTGGGCGGACGCGCAGGCTGGTCGGAACGGAATCCCGGCTCAGTTTGGCGAAGTCGGGGGCGCACATCGATTTATTGATCTCGCCCATGTTCCTCAAGGCGACCGAACCCTGAGTCCACTTCAGTTGTGGCGAAACGCATCGATTGTGGCGAACTCCGAAGAGGTTTATGGTCCCGACCAGAACCCAGGCGCAAACTACGGATTCGAAGTTCGCTACCGACGAGTCAATAAGGACCCAGGTCCAAACGAGTACCGAATCAACTACACGAATCTGCCCGAGCCATCAGCAGCGGGTTGGGCGGCTCTCGGGCTGCCAGTGCCCCCGGTTAACTACGATGCGACCAGCTTTGTGAGTGCTATCGTGCAGCCGCGGTATAGAGCGGGCTACATCCAACTCTGCTCTAATCCAGAAGTCCCGATTCCTGCCTCGATGAAAGTTCGCGGTGCGACGCCAGGAACATTTGCCGATGTGCCCGGTCGAATTCGTGTGGCCTACCAGTTCCAGTTCACGAATCAATCCGATACGGTTCGGATCGAGTACGACACTCGCCAACTGGTTCAGATTCTGGTCACGATTCGCAACTACCCGCAGTCCAACGTGCCAAACCCGCAGACGGTGACCATGAAGGCGACTGCAAACGTGAAGAACTTTATCCGCTAAAACTGCCATGAGAACCACGCTACGCAATCGACGAACGCAACAGGGACAAACCCTGATCATTGCGCTACTCATCTTGGGTGTGCTGCTGATTCTTGGTGCAGTTTTCGCCGGAATCCTGAGCCGAACCATCAAGGGCACCTCGCTCTCAAAGGCGCGAGGGCAAGCGAATGATTTCGCCGAATCCGGAATTCGGTATGCGCACTCGCAGCTTCTCAATTCAGAGCTTGGTGCGGACTGGCGCGGCAACCCCGAGACAATCGTCGAGACCGCTCCTGACTTTACTCGGGATCCGGACATCTACTATCTCCGACCCGGTTCTCCGGCATTTACCTTCCCAGGTACGACTCGGTACGACCTGGGCGGCCCCGATGGGCTCGGACCCTTCTTCCGAGTTCTTTATCGTGGAGGCCGAGCGCTTGTTCGAGTGCGTTACGCGCCCGCCGATGACGCTCTTTTCAGCGGTCAAACCGAGGGCTATCTGCGCAACGCAGGTATGGTTCGCAACCAGCTGATTATCGAATCGGTCGGTCGGCAGGGCGATGTGCGACCGAACGATCCATCGCTTGCCGGTACACGCGGCGCGGTGAAGTATGTCAACTTCTCGGGTCAGCCAGAGCTCGTGACAGAACTCGCCCGCATGCGCGAGTACGACGTTAAGGAAACGACGGGTCGAAAACTGATTGCGTTTGCGCAGATTGGTCTGATCGACTACGCAAGGTTCGTTACGAACAAGCATCGAGTTTCTCGGCCGTTCGAGTTCGGATTCCCGACGGACTCCGGAACCCGATACCGAGAAAGTACGGCGGCACCGGACGGATTGCCGATCGATGCTCCGGTTCAGATTGGAACCTCGGCGGTCGTTCGCGGTCTTGGCGCAGGTTCGGCAGCGGGTGCCCCAACCCAGGTTTACGCAAATGGCGCGATTCGCGTTAATGGCGATATGCGCATTTACGGCAACATGGTCGTGAACGTGAACCGCTCATTCGGAGAAGGAATTTTTGTCTCGGGCGCCATCGGTGGCGAGCGAAACTCGACCCTGACCTTGAATCACTCCAGCTGGGATCCGACCACTTCTTCTTGGAATAACGCGACGGTCGCGCCCATCATCGATAGCAACAACAACGCTTTCTCCACCTTCGGCGGAGGGATCCGAGACGGCTTCCCGGGTGCGGATGCGAATCAAGATCCGCGAAACGTTGGATACATGACCCCAGCGACGATTATGGGATCGCCTTCCAACGGAAACGCATCGGCGGTGAGTCGATACGTGAAGATGACCCGCGACTCGGGGTCGATGGTCAGTGCTGGTTACAGCGGACAATACGGTCACGGCGAAGGTGTTTACGTAGATAACTTCTCGGATTACCAAACTCCGGTTGATGAAGAAGGTCGACGTGCTGCCGGCGGAACCGCCTCGCTCGTCCAAGACTGGTTGAACCCGTTTGGCGATGGCGTAACCTTCCGGTCGGGCTGGCACGGACCGTTTTACATCCCGGTTGGTGCCTTCGTTCACCTCACAAAAGACGGCTTTATCGTAAGTCGCAACGTTCACCCTGAGCAAAACGTGAGTGAGCGCACATGGCGCAACCCGGCGGGTGCAGATAGCGGGCTGTCGTCGATCCGGTACCGAATCGGTTACGGAACCGATGGTCAGTTGCACGTCGTGAACAGCCTGACGGCTGGTCTCTCGGCGGCGATCAACGGAGTTCTGAATCCGGCCGACTACGATCGAGGACCAATCTTCAACGGCACGCTTTACTTCGAGGGCAATGTCCGGGTTCGAGGTGTGATTCCAACCGATGTTCAAATGACAATCGTTTCCGGACGCACGGTCTATATCGAAGGCAGCATCCTGAAGGGTGTCCAAGAAAACGATGTCACTTCTGCAACCCCAATCGCGATCACTGGCGGCCGATTGAATCGACCAAGCAAGTCGAGCCTCATGCTCATGGCCAAGGACTACGTGGCACTAAACCCCACGATGTTCTTCGGTCCGAGTAACGAGCGAAACGCTCAGGTGGAGCGGGGCGGAACTGGCCTCGGCGGATATAACCCGGTCAAGCTTGGCGCGCCAGATGGAATGACAACGCTTCAGTACGACATCCCGCTGGCCGCAACCGATCCAGCAAATCCGAGCACGCTTTTGCCGACGAACCTCCAAACCGCGGCCCCTCTCAGCTACTACGAGTTTGATCCGGCGAATCCCAATCTGGCAACCGGTACGGGCGCCCGAGTCAACTCGAATCTGTTGCTCACTCACGCGCTGGAATACACAAACCCTGGTCCATCTAACACGTTTATTGGGATGGCGGTCAACCCTGGTAATCAGATTGCTGGAAATCAGGAGTACCAGTTCGCAACGCTTGGTTCAGCAACGAATACGGCTGAAGTGATCTGGGCATCAATCTCTGGTGGTCCGGTGGCGGATTTCGGTCCGATTTATGGACTTGGTGCAGAGGGCTGGCAACAGTCACCCAAGTTCGAAACCGTACAGATGCCAATCGTGACGCCGACATCGTTCACCAGCAACCTGGCTCAGAACCGAATCACAACAACGTTTGGAGTCAATACTCCAAACAACTTCGAACTGGTTCTTCAGGAGACGAACAGCCTGGAAATCGCGCTGGCGTCGCTGGGAACTCAAGCGGCTGGAAACTACCTTTTGGCCCGAGCAACTGCAGTGCCGATGGATGTTAAGATCGAAGCCTCGCTCTACGCCGAAGAGGGATCGTTCTTCGTGATCCCCGGCGATTGGTTTAATCCGAATCCGAACGATCGGCGCGACACCTACAACGCTCGTGTGGCTGCCCTTCAAACCAGCGGACTCACCCTCGTCCAGGCTCACGCCCAAGCTTCGTCCGAACGGCTGCGTGACTTTGGCTCAACCGCCTACGCGCCTTTCTACGGAGAGCCCGTTGACGTGAAGATCGACATCGTTGGATCGGTTGCCGAGAACATGGCGCCGCCGATCTCTCAGCAAGCCGACTGGCTGCGAAAGTGGGGCTGGATTCCGACGAAGCAAGCCGCTCTTGTGAACCCAGCAGGCGGCCCCCGCCACATCCCGTTCAGCCACGTTTCCGAATGGACTCGAGCGAACCCGGCGGCAAGGCTGATCACTCCGAACATCACGATCTCGTACGATCCGATTTTGGCGACGGGCCGCGTAAACGGCTACGGTGACAACACCTCGCTGAACGACGATACGAATCCCGTGATTCGAACCTCGACCATCAACGGAGTGACGTATGCGTTACCTCCGATGCCGCGGCTACCCGTGAGCCCGACTCTTTCATTCTTTGGAGAAGTAAAGTGATAAAGCGCACTCTCGCCATCCTTTCCGCCCTAGCAATCGCTGGGGCTTCGCTGGCTCAACAGGGCTTTGCGTTGCGAAAGACGGACATCCGAGCGGCATACCTGCACCTGCGAAACGATCACGCTCCGATCGCAAACCCGGTGAATGCGGGCGCGCCGATGGCGAACGTCGCTCCATTCGTTTGGTACAACCTCGACTCCAACACCCAGATCAAGCCGGCAGGTTGGAACATCTATAACCCGCTCGCTTCGGGGACGCTGACCTCGGACGAGTCGGCCTTCTTCCAGACGATTTTTGCTAACACACCGGTAGTCCCCGTGGGTGCAACGGGACCGGAAAACACTAAGCGAAATGCCGCTTACTGGTGGCTCAATGTCGCTAACCTCACCGACGATGACATGGACATGCTAGATGTCGCGATGTTGCAAGTTGCGACGCCGGCTCTTCGGGTTCATCCCTCGGACCGCGAGCGGCTGCGACGTTTTGTCGATAAGGGCGGTGTGCTTTGGGTTGATCTCAGCTATGGATCGTTCGACCAAGCCAACGGCTTGCCGCTGCCTTTTCGCGCTGTCTTCCCGGGTTCGCCAAACGCAAATCCCCAGTGGGACCTGCAAACTCAGCTTTTCCGATACCCGTACACACTGAACTCGAACGAGATTCAATCGATTGCGACGGGTCCGAACTACGGACTCCTCCCGACCAACAAGGCCGGACTCGATCTGGTCGATCTTTCGACTGAAGGTGCGGGATCAATCGCTCCTTTGCTCCACAATCTCGTCGGGCCTCTCGGTGATTACGGCCAGTTCAAAGCAGTTGCTGCCGCCGCCGGAAGCGCGACCGCGATCTACGCGCGAGTGGGCGATGGTTTCCTTGTCGTAACCAGCCGAGGCGTCTCGGAAATGGCAAACCGTATCGGTTCGAACTTGAACCGGGGCTTCTACGCCGCCGATCCCTCCTTGCAGATTGGTCGCACGACTTCTTCGTCGCTTGAGCCGTCCTCGGCACTCAAGTTCATGGTCAACTTGATTTCCCTTGCGGCTGAGTCAAACCAGCTTGGTGGCGGCAGCCGAAAGGTGTCGAGTAGCTTCATAGACACTGGCGCACCGTTGCTTCAAACGTTCTCGGCCGAGCTGTCCGAGAACTACGATTACCGGCCAAACGATTACGCTCCTGGCGGACTCACTCAGCCTTCGCGAGCACCGATCATCTACAAGGGCTTCGCTATTACGGTTTCCGACAATCGGATTTACGTCTTCGACGCTGACCCCAAGCGAGATGCGGACGGATACGGCACGACGGATGACGGCGTCGCGGATCTGAGTCTTGGTGAAGATCGAGATTTAGTTTGGGCGAGCCAAACGTTTAGCGGACCGATTTCTAGCCCGGTTTGCGCCGAGATTCCAAATGCCGGGACTCCAGGAATGCGGGACATCGTGATGGTAACCACCCACGATGGCAACCTCGCGATTTTTGGACTCTATGACAATGCTCGGCGACTCAAGGCTCTCACGAACGTGGGACCGGACGCCGTCCTCAATCCTGGACTCGGTGGCGGTGCGGCAACTCTCAACGCCGGCGAATTCCCGGTGGCGCCGACGGTTTTCGAGCAAATCGCGTATGTCGCCGACAATGTGAATGTCTCCGGTAACCCCGGCGGCAGAGTGTGGCTCGCTGATCTCCGGCAACTCTCGGTAGTCCAAAGCCCATCGTCGAACAACTTCATGTTTGGCGGAACTACGGTGCCGATTCAGCGCATTACGGGTTCGCCAACCGTTGGCTATGTTCCGATTTTGGATAACAGCGGCGGCCTTGATAAGGTCATCTATGCACCTTTGGCGGCGCAATCGACTCCGTTCGCAAATGCGGGATTCATTTCGCTTTGGGCGGGAGTGAAGGGCGAGCGACCTGCTTCGGTGACGGAATCGGGCGGCGTCGTCCAGATCTTTACGCGCGCAGCTCGAAAGGGCGGCGCGCCAATCTATCTGGGAACTGGTCTCGGCGACTCGCTCGGATTCCGGCTCACGATTGTTCGGAACGACGGCACAGTTTTCAGCGCGGCCGAGATGGCGGCGCTCTTCAGTGGCGCAGTCACGCAAAGCAACGGAACCGTCTCGTTGACGCTTAACCCGCTTGTAACTTGGCCGCCAGTCAATGTCAATCCCGACAATGGAATCCGAGTGGATTACACGCTGGACTGGGGCGCCGCTTTCCCGGCGACCACTTCGGTGATCGAGCGCGGACGATTGCAGTTCCCGGCGCCGAATGGACAACCTAGAAATGTGGTTGGCGGACTGGCATTGAGCCCAAGCGGCACGATCTACGCGACGGTTTCGACCCAGTTTGTGAAGCCAGATCGGCTTGAGCCAGGCGTCCCCGACCCAAACATCAACAACTACAACGGATCGCTCTTTGCGCTTCGCGAAGAGGGAATCGGCAACTTCCGTTGCGCTTGGAAGTGGGACCTGTACCCGCAACACTCATTCTCAACGAGTGCAGGTTCGGTCACATGGCAGTCAGCACTCCCCGACAATGACCCAATCACGAACCTTGTCATTCCCGGAATCGGTAGCTTGAACGGGATCCTCGGCGGTGGAATGCGCCTGGCAACGCTTCAAGGCGCACCAATGATCCGAAATGGAGAGGTTTACGTGACAATTAGCGGTGCCAAGCGCTCGGTTGGAGGTTTCAATGTTCCCGCTGGCGGCGTACTCTGCTTTGCTGACGATGTATCGACCCGTGAAATCCGCGTCAACCGACGTCTAGGAACTTCAGCCGTTGTTGTCCAGCCAGATATCGCTCGTTCGACCAACCCGACTCAACCGAATCAGTTCTCGACCTTGACACCCGAACGGCTTCAGATCGAGAAAGAGCCGGGCGAAGTTGGTGGCGTGATTCGCATCGACAACATGATGCTTGCGACTCGTGGGCAAATCAATGACGCCCTGAGCGTCAGCCAGCCGGTCATCATTCGCGAGCAGGGTCAGCCCGATTTCGTCTACGATCCAGGGCAGTCTGGTGATCGATGGAACCCCCTCAAGTGGTACACGATCTTCCACGGCACTCAGCTGACGAACACTGCGTTTGGAACCGGAAACACGCTCTTTGTGAGTGGTCGCTCGATGGTGCCAGGTTTGTTCAACGGTGAATTCAGTCCACCTCTCACAATTCCGCTAAGTGGAATGGTTTTCGCGCTCCGCACGGACTTCGATGCAACACAAGCCAAGCGCCCGAGCAACACCGGAGCATTTACGACCAACCCTGCTGACTTTGAGCCGCAAGAAGTGATTGCCGATCAGGGTCGCCCATATCTGCGCCAAGTGATTTCGATGGATTACGTGAGGGCGACCAACTCGTTCACTTCGGGCCAGCTTTCGCTGAACACGATCCGACCCAGCCAAATATATGCCTGGCCACAAACGCCAAGGTCCAATAGCGGTGTGGTCACGTTCGATGATTACATTGTCCGTTTGAACCAGTGTGTCCTCCGACCGGAACCCAAGAATGGTGCGGGAGTCGGTATTGGAACAAGCCTTGGCGTCGTTGCTGGAGACGGTCTATTGCTTGCATGGACGCCAACCCAAACGGGTGCCGCGCCGAGAATTCATGGATTCCGACGGGCGAACACTTGGGTCGCAGACGAAGGCCGAATTGTTCAGCTCGATCCGAGCGGAAATCCGATCTTTGATTCAACGAGATTTTTCTCGTCAGGTGCGACAGGCGGAAACACGAATGCGAATTCGCTTCGTCAACTAGTGCGCCCCACTCGCGTTTATCCAATCGCCAATAGCGCGGATGCACTCGTAGTGGATAGTGACAAAAACCACATCTATCGCATGAGTCCAAACGGAAATCTGTCTCGATCCTTGTTTGAGTTCAGCGCAGATACCACTTTTGTGCCGAGCGGCTACAAGGCCGGCGAGTCACTCACGTTCTCGAACCCACGCGACGCATGGACTTGGGTCAGCCAAGAAACTCCAGCAGGTTCGGGCGGAAATAATCGTTTCACGAATCCGCAGCCACTGGAGACATGGGTTCACTACCTTGTTGCTGACCAAGGAAACGGTCGGCTCATCGAAGTTGTGGATCGGTATGCGGTTGACGCCACAACCGGTCGAGTCACGGGGAATATCAGCGAGGGAACCCTCCTGTGGCATTCGCCATCGGAAGTCAGTGGAAAGGGTTGGAACTACAACAGCTTCACTCGCTTGCAGGTCGGTAACCGAATGGTGATCGTGGCTGGAGTTGGCAATAAGGCCCCCTCACAAGAAGATGCTGGTGGCGGAGTTGTCGGAACCGGTGACGTGGCCGTCGGTCGGGACAGCCAAACTGGAAATGGTTCGATCGTGATCTTCGATTCGCTGCTTCCCGGTGGTTACCGAGTGCTCAACAAGTTCTCGGTTCCTGCCATCTCGGGAGCCGTGCAGTGGGATTGGGCAGGATCAGCTTGGGCTGCGAACTCCCAGCTGGCATTACCGAGTGAAAAGTTCTTCTCGGGCTTGCAATCAGTCACGGCAACTCTATTTAAGCAAAGTCCAGCCGCTCCCGCGAGCTACGCGATCATGGTCGCGGATGCAACTGGCGTCTATGAACTTCAAGCTGACCCGGCGAATCCGGTTGCTCTTTCCACCCGTTGGATGTTGCCGAACTGGGCCTACGGTGCGTTGCGACGCTCGTCCGCCGGGATTCCCCAAACCGACAATCCTCGCGGATTCCTGCCGACCTACGCGCGGCGTTTGGATGACGACAACGTAATTGTTGTGAACGGATTCAACGGCCTTACTCGGGCTAATTTGGCGTTCGGTGGTGAAGTCATCCAAATCGACGGAAGCTTTGCAACGAGCCCGATTGGTGATGGATTCAGCCTCACCGCGCTCAACCTCGGTTTCAAGACCAAGAGCGTTCGACTTCGCTATGGCGCGGTCGAAGGTACTCGTGGTCTCTCACTCCCCGTTTTTGCGGATCGACGATAAATGAATAGCAGCTTGAGGAAAAGCATGCAAACAATGAAAGCACTAGCAAATGTGATCGGGCTTACCTTGGTGGTAAGCGTGTTTGGGCAGTCTGCCACGGACCATCCGAACCTAAAGAGCGGGAACGCTCGAACGGGTGTCAACGGAAACGTGTCTGGCTCCATGCCCGGATATTTGCGCCCGGAGACCGTTGTTGCGGGAGTTCCGCAAGGGTCGGCGTTGCGATGGCTTATTCCTCAGCGATCGTATCGTCCGCTCGATGCGTTGCGCCTGAACGAAGTGAACCCGTTCCGGATGCAGATCGATAATACCGATGCGCTTGGTGCTGGTTCGCCAGCAGCGACAAATCTGGACGAAGCCGGAAACGTCGTTGGCCCGTTCGATCCAAACCCGATTGGCGTGACCACCTCCAACTCGCTTTGGAACACCGTTACCAGCAACCAAGAAGCGGACTATGCTCTGCAAGTTCCGGTTCGGCGAAACCGAAACCTGGCGAACCCGGCGGCATTTCAAGGACGAGACTTCAACAATCGATTCCCGTCGCTCGTGTGGGCACCAACAACCTCCTCTTCAGCTGGCGTGAATGGTGATCCTCGGATCCCAATCAACCTCGCAAACCTACAGACTTGGACCTGGACTTACACGCCTAGAATCAGCACCAACGTCGGAACCGTGCAAGCTCCGGTTTTCACCCTCACAAACGACACTACTCCAAAGGACCTTGCCGTTTACGTTTGGCTCCCGGTTGGTCCAATTCGCCCGACTGCTCTTACACGTCGCTTTCAGGCTCGCTACCAAGTGTACGAAATCACGTACGCGGGTGGCCAGAAGTACGTTGACGTGGTGGACACTTGGGCGTCAGGCGGCGGATACGTGCGCCTCGGCAATGGTGGTCGGCCGACCAACCAAGTTTTCCCTTACGATGGTCTGAACCCTATCAGCGTGACCCTTTACAACACGATCCCGCGCAACGATCAAGATCAGCTGATGGAGACCGTCAACGGCGCGAATCCCGACAACCGATTTGCGGTCTACGCCGACGCGGTGATGTTCAGCACCGAAACTGATAGCTACTCGTCGACTCCAACCTCGGCAGGCTTTGGCGGAACGGATATTCGGGTCACCGGCGCGCTCAATGAGCGATTGACCGACCCAACCACGATCCCCTCGCTCTCCTCCACCGACTTCAAGGCAAAGCCCACGACCGTCGGTCGAGGCGTCGTCACCAGCTATGATCACAACACGGGTAACGTTCGCTGGAAGTACAGCCCCAACGATGCGACCAATCGCGCTCGCTACTTCGAGAATACCGACCCCAGGTTTGCGCTGACGGCAGGCGTGATTGCAGCGACGGATAACCCCAATGCAAGGTCGGGTGAGTATCTCACTACCCCTGCGACCACGGCGGTTGCCGCAACCGAAAACGTCACGCTAAATCCCGATACCGACCTCAATCCGGGTTCGTACGAGATCGAGATGTATGTTGGCGGAGACGTCACTACGGGACCGATCAACTACGCCCAACGAGCTGAATATCAGATCATCGAGAACGGTGGCGTTGTCGGAACCTTCACGCTCGATATGAGCGGCCCGGCGGGTTGGAAGCGAATTGGCGTGCGGCGTTACGCCCATTCGGTTGCGAATCCGCTCCAGATCGTAATGACGAACCGAAGCCCGCTCGCAGGTGATGCTGGAAAGCCGATTTACGTCGACCAGTTCCGCTTCATCGGGAATACGACCACTGAATTCATGTCGACTCCGGTTCACACGCGAGCCTTTATTCGCCTCGCGCCTGCGGCGGCACCGGTAGAAACCAACGTCGTCATCGTTGCCGATGAAAACGGGCGGCTCCACTGTCTCGACGCAACTGGAAACGGCGACGGAACCACGACTTGCTACTGGACCTATCCCAGCGAGCGAACACTTACGGCCGACCCTAACCTTGAGCCGGGTCAAGATCCTAACGACCCAAACTTCTCGGGCCCATCGCAAAAGTTTGATGGTGAGACCGATACCCTCATTGCCTCGATGCCGACAAGGTTTGACCTCAGCACGGCGGTCGTTCACCGCGAGAGCTATGTCTTGCCTGGACCAGTGACCGTCAACCGCGACATGCTGACCATTGGCTCCGTCAACGGTCGCGTGTACACCATCGCGATGGAAGGTCGCGGAGACTTTAACGCGGCAACCAAGCTGAGCGGAACCACCTTCCGAACCTGGACATATCCGGCGACGTATCCAACCGATCCCGCACAAAACACGGCCCTCGGAGCCATTTCTTCGGTGGTTTATGCGAATGCAACCGTCGGCGGCGTGGTGCGCCCCGTGGTCTTCGTTGGAACCGAGCAAGGTCGTATGTACTGTTTGGACGCCCTCGGTGACTTTAACTACAGCGGCGCAAACCTTCTCAACACGACGGTCCTGTGGCAGTATCCGCCCGCAACGTCCGAAACTCTTCCTGCGATCGAAGGCGCACCTGTCTACGATGCAACCAACAATCGGCTGTTCTTCGGAACGCAATTCGAGGACGGAAAGGGGGCCAACCTTGTCGCGATGAACGTCGACACGGGCGCTCCTCTTTGGACTTCGATTACAGATGGATTGGCGAGCCCGCCGACTGTTCTCGATTGGCGATCTGGTGCTGCGTATGTCTCAAACGCTCAGCTGACCGACCCGGCAGCTCCGGGTGAAGGATCGCTTACCGCACTCACTACTCCCGACTGCTTGTACGCAATGAACGAGAACGGCTGGGTCTACGCGATCAATGCGGCCGATGGATCGGTCGTGTGGCGAACCAACGAACTGCAATCGGGCGGACAAGGGTCGATCATCTTCTCTCACCTGACCACCCAAGGTCGAGCTGGTGGCTTGGCGAATTTCCCGGTCATCTTCGTTCCGACAGCAAGCGGAAAACTTGCCGCGCTCTTTGCGCGGCTCGATGAGCACACACGATTCGCGACCAATCCGCTGACCGGAAACCGTCAGGCGTGGGGCTATAACCTCAACGATAAGGTTCAAGCCTCGATGACCGTCTCGAACCGCTGGCTCTATGGTGCCTCCACAAATGGCTACCTGCTGGCATGGTCAGACGTAACGAATCCAGGCGGATTCCTTCCGTTCGGCTTCTTCGGGCCCGGATCAGATGTGATTCCGGACAACAACCAGGATTCGCTGTATGAGGAGTATCGAAACACCGAGGTTGCATTCCTCAGTCGCGAAGGTTATTTGCGTCTGCGCAAAACAACGCCGGGAACTTCGCGAGGTCAAGAGAACTTTGGAACTGTCATCGATACGGCCGCGGCCTACTCTGCGCCTCTCGGACGCCTCCTCGCTCCGTTCCGATCAACTCACGGCAACGCCTTTGAGTGGGGTGAAACGATCTACATGCTCGTTTACAACTTCCCGATGCGCACGACTAACCCGCTGGGTGACGACGTGCCGCCTCCAACGGTGGAAGTGACCATCAACTCCGAGGGTAATCCGGGACGAACCATCGTGTTCGAATCCAAGCTTTTTGCTGACAAGTCCGAGTCTGACACCGACGGCGGTTACGCGGTCGTGCAAATCCCGCTCACCTCGGGTGGAAACACTTCGCAAGTTCCTGGTCCCGGCGCAATCAAGGTCGGCATCAAGACGAGCGCGACGACGGCCTCGGGCGCTCCCCAGTCGATCACGCTTAACCCGGCACGATCCACGATCAACTACCAAGTTGCAAACCCGCTTGCGATCGTCATGAACACGCCGAGCGTGCCGCTGAACGATCGACAGCTCGGATACACGATTGATCCGAGCCGAGAGGACGCGCTCCTCAACGGATCGAGTAATGTCGCGGTCTCGAGCCTTTCTTCGACGATCCTTGGCGCTAGCTTCGGACAGTCAACCGGCGTTACTGGTCACGGGCAATCCAAACGCACGACGCTGCAGGTCTTCGACCGCAGCCTGATCACGCTTCAGCGGGGTGAAGGCAGGGGCCTTGATAACGTCAAGGTTGACCGCCGCGACCTCAGGTGGCAAGGCGGAGCGTCTACGGTTACGAGGCCGTTCTCTAGCTTGGGCGGCGCGTTGGCGACCCTCTTCAACAACTACGAGGACTTGCCAGTGACCTTCCCGAACATCAGCCTTGACTATCCCGACCTTCGGCGCGAGCAAGTAAAGGTTCGCAAAGATCCGAACGGAAACGTCGAGAACCCCGTCTTCGGCGGAGTTACGCTCAATGGTCCCCGTGTGGGAACCGCCTTTGTCGACGAAACCAACGCAGATACCCGCTCGCTTATTCCGACGGTGTTCGAGTTCCAAGTCGACGTGCCTAAATATCAGCCGACCAACATTGGTGCAAGCTCCATCCCGAGCCATACCGGTCCGAGCTGGTTCGCTGGTTACGCCGGTCGATTCACGGTCTATGTAGATAGCGACCAGGATCAGCGCTTCGGAGGACTCTCGCGAGAAGCGAACCGATCGTTCAACCTCGCAACCGCTGTTGCGCCAGATACCAAACTCGTCGTAGGGACTCCCAACGTCGATCTCGGTTCGCTGGCTGCAGGTGCTGGCTACGATGCCGGACTCGCTTACCTCACCGCTAGACCGTACCGAACGTTGTCGCCAACGACCTTGTTCAACCCAACATCTGCCACTTACAGCGGAATGTTCAAGCCGTTCTCAGTCTTCAACGAAGGCAACGTGAACGCACTTAACGTGAGGTTGGCAAAGGGCACGGCACAAGTCTCCGGTGGCGGAATCAGCCTCTATTGGCCATGGCAGCTGCTCTCAACTACGGGGAACGACCAGGTCTGGCTTGATACGGCCACTGACGTTCACACTGAACTTGATCGTAACTTCGCTCCTGAACTTGGCTCGACTGGTCTCAACTACGTTGTGGTTCAGAAGCCTCGTGTGGGAGATAGCCGAGGTCGGCAGCTTCAGGTCAACCCAAGTTCGCGTCTCAACCCGAACTTGAACAACTCTGGTGCGGGAACTCGCCCGGCAGGTGACGTCCTCAATCCGGCTCTGCTTGGCCTACGCCGTGATCCTCGCATCACGGTCACGCCTCCGCTAGGTACTCCTGTAGGTCAGTACTCGCAAATGATGCGCGTACTTGACGACACGGCTGGAGTTGGACCGGTCGCTGGTTTCAACGACGAAAGCGTCTCACTGGGATACGTGACCTCAAGCGGCGCGCAAGACCTGGTGATGTACGAAGCGTACAGCGACCCCGGATTCACCGTCAGCTTCCGTGTCAAGGAAACTCAACTCACCGGCGGACGCAGCCAGTACACCTCGGCGATTATTCACGAGGGCTACGCGGGCCCGAACACCCAGTGGAGTGATATCCAACCAACGGGTACTCGCCGGCGAAACGGAAACCTGACGATGGCGTTTGCAAGTAATCGCCCAACGATTGCTCCGGCCGCGCCTGTAGGAATTCCGCCGCAAACTCGGAACTTCAATATCTACGTTTCGACCGTACCTGGCAGCCCGATGGGGGCTCCGGACGGAAGAGGTGAAGACTCGCACCTGCGAGACCTCAACTTGTTCACTCCAGCAAATCCAGGGGCAGGGCGATGGGCTGGTCTCGGTGGTTCCGTTGATGCCACGGTCATCACAACCTTGTTCGGAAATGTGCTCACGAATGGCGTGCCAAACAGCTACGACATTGGCGGCACGGTGGTCCCAACGGAGAACCGATTGGCGCACCCGTCGTTCCCGACGAATGGCGATCGAAATCCGGATGGCTCCGCGCTCAACAACCTGGTGATGGCGATGGTTGGTTCGACCAAGCGACAAACCTCGACTGGACTCATCAACGATTCGCGAATCATGGCGGTTCACGTCGGTCCGACTGGATCAATCGTCAACACGCCGGTCACGTTGGACTTCGATCCGACGCTAGAAAAGGGTCGTCCCTCGGTTGTCCAGTTCGGAATCCAAGCGTGGGTGTTCTTCACCGCGCGCGGAAATGGAACGAGCTCGCTTTACGTGGCACCGTACACCCTGAACGGTGGCTTCGGCGCCCCAGTTGCGCTGCGGCTCGGTGCTGGCTTCGATTCGATCTCCGATCCGTCGGTGACAATCAGTCTCAACGCGGCCGGTGGTTTGCAGTACAACGTGGTCTTCTCGGCCAGGTTGCGGGGCTCGAGCATTTCCGAGGTCTTCATGGTTCGCTTTGGAGACAACGGAGCGGGCGGGGTAAATCCAACTCCGATCACCTTTGGCGTTCCCGGCGTGGCGAACGGCGCGTTGGTCGAAGGCCTCGTGTTTGATAATCGACTGAGCGCATACCGCTCGCGAGGCGTCAATTGGAGTTCGGCTGCGACTTTCTCGATCGTGACTTCCAACGGAGCATCGATCTTCGCGGACGCAGCGGGTAATCCCACATTCACTCCGACCGGATCGGTCGATCGCGAAACGGGCTTGCAGTCCTACCCAACCATCTTTGGTGGCAGGGTCGTCGTTGATACCGCGCTGGGACTCGTGAAGTTCACGAATGCTCAATTGCCTAAGGCTCAGACCTTGACGTTGTCTTACGTTCCTTCCGTACTGCGGATCAGTTCAAGCAACGCGGCGGGCTATGCGGCACCAACACTGATCCAAGATGAGCGACTGGCTCCTTCGAACACGACCGATACTCCTGCGTTCTGGTTCACCCCTTCTGGAGCGTTTGAGCCAGCGAACAGTGGCAATACCTTCTCGCACCGATTCGTCCTTGGAGCGGTTCGTGGAACTGCCGCGGGTGGACAAGTATCGCGTCCAATCATGGCTTCGTTCCGCTACGGAGTTCGGGTTGGTCGGGCGATCCTTGCGAATGCCAATGGCACGCTTGCTGAGGCGGTCACAGTTACCGGAAACAACTTTAGCTATCAAGTTGATCCGGTCGGTGGACGAATCTTCTTTGACAAGCGTGACGAGAACCGAATCGTGCGAATCCGAGTTGGATCAACGATTGATATCACCCGACCGGTGAGTATCGTTGGAGAGTCGAGCGAGGAGTTCGTGCCGATCGAAAGCGCATTGAACGAAGCAAACTTCAGCCTCTTCATGGATCCTGTGGGTGACCTCGGTGAGCGAAGGGAGTTGATCTGGATGCTTTGGTCTAGTAGTCGAAACGGTGCTCCGAACCTCTTCATGCAAACGATGGCTCGCAAGCTCACTCCACACGGCACTGGTAACTAATCCGAACCTAACCCGACTGCAAGAAGCTCAGATTCACAAGAATCTGAGCTTCTGTGGTTTTTCGGGGCGAAAACTGCTGTAGAATTCTCTCGAATCACCCTCGAAGTAAGTTGACAACCTACTTGACAGAGTGATAAGATGAACCGCCCCCGAAGTGGTAGGTGCTTGTTTATGGCGAAAAAGCTAAGTAGCGTCCTTGGAATTGATATCGGAAGCCACAGCATCAAAGTTGCTGAGGTGAAGGCAAGCGGCTCCGGTGCATCGATCACCGCAGTTGGCGTTGCCGCTACCCCCGAAGGCGCAGTTGACTACAGCGGCATCTATAACCCCGAAGAAGTCGGAAAGGTTCTCAAGGACCTTCTTTCGCAAGTGGGAGCGTCGAGCCCGAACGCAGTCGTTTCGATCGCCGGACAGCAATCGGTTCTGGTTCGCGTCCTTCCGGTTCCGAAGATGGACCCAGGCAAGGAGCTCGCCTCGCACATGGAATGGGAGATCAGCAAGAACATTCCTTTCGCTGAGACGACCATTCAATCGGATTACAAAGTGATCGAGGGTGGCGATCCCAATGCCGCAGAGATGGAGGTCGTGATGGCCATGTCTCCGCAAACGGCGATCGATACGGTCGTTGAGTGCATCAAGAAGTCTGGACGAAAGCCGTTTGCAATAGATGTCGAGCCGCTCGGTTTGGCCCGTAGCCTCAAGTCTTCGCATCCCGAATTGGCTAGCGCAAACGGTGTTTGCATCGTTGATATCGGTCACTCAACCACTTCGATCAACATTTACGATTCTGGCAATCTCGTGTTGCCTCGCCCGGTGCCTGGCGGCGGCGAGATGGTCACGCGAGCTCTCGCTGATGCTCGCCAGGTAGGAATTTCGGAAGCCGAGGAGTTCAAGCAAACACAATTCTCGATTCCGGAGACTGCTTCGGCATTCCAGAGTTTCGGAAATCCGTTCGGTGGCGGAGATACTTACAGTGCGGGATTTGGGGTGGATTCTTACGTGCCAGCGCCTGATCCGGCACCAGTGACTGATTCATTCAATCCGATGGATGACTTGGCAATTGATCCGATCACGGGTTTGCCAGTCGAGCCTGCTCCTGCGGCAATTGAGCCTGAGGCCCCAACTTACGGTTCTGATCCGTTTGCAGTTGCTGATGTTGCACCATCTGTCGATTCGGTGCCAGCTTTCGTCGAGTCGGCGTCCTCGGCTCCGGCTTCGGTTGATGCTGACTTTCAGGCCGTTCAGGGAATCCTCGAAGATTTGGTGTCCGAATTGCAACGCTCCATCGACTATTACTCGGGTCGGGGTGGTAATGTATCTCAAATCCTTTTGACGGGTGGTGGTGCAAAGTTGTCCGGTCTTGCTGGTTACCTTTCACGATCGCTTAACGTCCCAGCAGTTGTTTACGATCCGCTCAGCAATATGAGTGTTTCGGCAAAGAAGGTGGGAATGGATTACGTCAATGAGATTCGATCTCAGCTCTCTGTCGCGGTCGGAAACGGATTGCACATCGCTTATTGAGAAAAGATGAAGTTAAACCTGCTCCCGAAAACAGTTGACACAACCTCAAGGGCGAAAGGTGCCTTTGTGGGTGGTTTGCTTATCTTTATTGGCTCTCTGGTTGCGGCCGGGGCCATGGCGAAGATTTCTTCCGATCGACTCGCGAAAGCTAACACGGCGCTAGAAGAGGTTAAGCCTCTTTATGACAACGCAGTCAAAGTTGCGACCGAAGCAGACACGATGATGTCTGCACCGCAAGTTAAGCAAGTCGTCACGAATGCTGAACTCGCTGCGGCGATGATCAAAGCGAATGCACTCTATCCTGATTTTTATGATTCGGTGAAGGGTTACATTCCTGCATTCTTCCGCATTACGGCGATGTCTGCTTCTGCCGTGGATGATAAGACTTCGACGCTGAATTTGACTGGAACTGTAAAGAGCGCTCAGGAATACGCTGATTTGATGCTCGCTCTGCTCAGGATTCCTGGTGCGACCTCGGTTTCGCGAGGTGGATTCTCGGCGGAGGACGTGTCCGTGCCTGCATTGACTGTTGCAGATCAAACGGGTCGACCGCGTAAAGCATCCGAGGCTCCGATCCCAGATGATGCGGTTGAGCGATTGGAATATTTCTCCAATCAAACCTATCCGACAGGCTATCTCGCCTCGGGCGGTTTCGGAGAGACTGAAGTAGGGACGACGAAAACCGTTCGCCCCAATGAATCTTTGATTAATGTTTCGGTAACGGTGCCAAAAGACTTGCGAGTCCCGAACCCCCGTGCTACAATTCAGACCCTAGGTGGGGCTCCGACTGCTCCTGCGTCAACGGCGGCGGCTCCAGCAACTGGCGCGGGAACGACGCCTCCTGGTGACCGAGATCTTTAAGGAGAAAGAAGAAGATGTTTAAAGCCCTCTATGCTCGAACTATTTGGTTGATCTTCCTGTCTTTCTCGGCCATCGCGCTTTGCACTGGTCTGTTCTTCTTCTGGCTTCCTCGCCAGGAAGAAACGAGATTGAAGGTTGAAAACCACAACGCTTATGTCGCCGAAGCTGCAAAGCTTCCGCAGGCTCTGAAGAAGAAGAAGGTAGCCGCCGAGGCGATCGCACTTGCTGAAGCAAAGTGGAAGCCGTTTGTGGAACGACGAACTCCTTCGCAGAACACGAACGCTGGTGGAATCAACGTAAACGTTAACCCGTATCAACTCTTGCTGGACACCAAGAAGTTTCGAGACAGTGTCCAGATCGCTTTGAATCGCCAACTGAAGGTGGGCGGTGTGACTGTAGTCTCGGGTCCGGCGATCCCTGGTGTGACGGATCAAGACGCTCCTAACTCCGTGCTGGCCAGCTACTACAACTATCCGACTTCGCCTTTCCCGGTCGTTATTTATGATCTTGGGCAAGTGGCAGTGCAAGGCACTTACGAGCAGATCATGGAGAATGTGCGCTCATGGGCGGACATCGAGAACTATCTCGCGGTGACTCAAGGGCTTGCGTTGTCCGGAACTGCACCAAGGTTGACTGGTACTTACAATCTTTCTCTCGTCGGTTATATACGGTACGACGGCATCTTTGGTCCAGTTCCGGATGGTAGTGGAGCAATAGCACCATCCGGTGGAGCTGGTCCGGGGCGCGGTGTGCCGCCTGGGGTTGGGATGCCGCCAGGAGTTGGGATGCCGCCAGGAGTCGGTGGTCAGCCCGCCGGTGGTCGTATGCCAATTCCGGGAGGTAGGGGTTAATGAGCAAGCAAAAATTGTCGTGGGGTCTTGGAGTCACCTTATCAGTGCTCGTAATGCAAGGGTGTGGTGACCCAACTGCCTCGCTTGAGGAGCTTCCGGCCCGACAAGCTGATAAGACGAAGGCCTACCTCCCATCGGCGGTTGCAGGCGTGAACAAAGACGTCTCGAAGTCGCAAAGCCCAGATCGTCTGAAAAGTCTCGTTGCATCATCGTCGAGATTCGGTTCTAGGCAGAATCCGTTCCGGCTCAATGAGGAAGAGCTGAGTTTTGATAAGCTTCAAGCAGCTGAGAAGCTTCTCTCCGAGCAAGGTAATTTTGGATCGACCTTTGAACTTCCGGAAGACAAGGAAGAGCAGGTCGTCGCAGAAGAAGCTCAGCCATATCGCCGAATTTCCGGAATCATCATTGGGGATGCTGTTTACGCGATTCTTGAGCAAAATGGGCGTTCTTACATTATTCGACCAGGTTCAGAAATCCCCGAGACGAATTGGAGGGTCGCTTCAATTGACCGAGATCGTGTCATTTTGAGGCGGTCGGGTAGCGCTCTGCCGAATGAAATTGAAGTTCGTCTTGAGCTGCCTCCACCAGGTATGGGATCGCAAGGACCGAATCCTGGAGGAGGCGCGGGGCCGGGTGCTCCGAGGGGCGGCGGTAAAAGCGGCGCGATGGCGGGCGGCGGCGCAGCTTAAACTTCGTGGATACAAATTTAGAAAAGAAACGTCAATAAACTGAGGATAAAACAATGAAAATCCGAACTAGGAATCTCATCACTCTGGCCGTGGCTGCACTTGCGACGATCGGCACCTTTGCGACTGCAAATGCTCAAGCTGATGCGGTGCTCGACAAGGTCATCCCATCGGCGGAGTATCAGCAAGCAGACGTACGTGAAACGCTCAAAACTTTGTTCCGGCAAGTTGATGTCAACTACAGTATTCAGCCCGAAGTGCAAGGTCTCGTGACGGTTAGCATGAAAAATGCTCGCTTCGGGTTGCTCCTGCAAAGCATCCTCGATCAAGTCGGTGCTTCTTGGCGGTACGAGGGCGGGGCGTTCATCATCTTTCCTAAGCCGATCGAAAATACTAGCAATCCAGGCGGCGGAGATGCGCAATTGCCAGACAATTCAAAGTCAGGAAAGGTAACCGCAAGGATCCCTCTCAATAAGATCGATCCTCAGCTTTTGGCTATGCTGATCGGTCAGTCAGGTCAGAACTTCTTCACGAGCCCTGAACCGATTAGTTTGTCTAGGGTCGGTCAAGGCGGCGGCGGCATGATGGGCGGCATGGGCGGCGGCATGATGGGTGGCATGGGCGGCGGCATGAT